>NZ_JAUSVF010000001.1:2610000-3810000 GCF_030814475.1 Pararhizobium capsulatum DSM 1112
GTGAGCGCTCTGCCCCGCCGCAGGGATCTGATCCCACGTCACCTTGCCGTCGGTACCGCACAGTTGGATTACGGGGAAAGCTATTTCCGTTTCCTTGTCAAAACCCGAGATGCGACCGCTGATGACGAAGGTATCGTAATATTCATCCGGCAGTTCGCCGCCCTTCCAGCGAATTTCCAGAGGACCGGATTTCACCGGCTTGCCATGATCGTCATAGGTCTTCTGATAGTCGCCCTTGATGATTTCCAGCGTCCAGCCAGCCTTGGGCTGCGGCTTGGCGAATACGAATCCCTCGGGCAGCTTTACCTGCACCTCATTGGTCGGCTTGCCATCGCAACCATGCGGTATCTGCAGGATGGCCTTGAAGCCCCGTTCGGACACGGCCTTGTCGTTTTCAAAGCTTGCGTGGGCAAAAGCACTGGCCGCTCCAACGAGCGAAAATCCTGCAGCAAGCAGGGAAATATGAATGCGGTTCATCGTCTGTCTCCTGGCCGGCGCTGTTTCGCAAGGCCGGTTTCCGCCTGATTTAAGGCGTTTGTCTCGTCGTGATGTTGAAGCTTGCCGGCTATAGCGCGGCGCAATCATGCGAGCGCAGGGGGTGCGCGTGCGTGTGGGCGCGGATGGTAGCGATCAACAAGGGCGGGCTCGAATACCGCCCTCTCCGCTATGCGGAGATAGCCACGGACGAGAAAGTGCTCATGCGGTGCTTCCGGCACAAACGCAGTGCTTGCCAATCGGCAATAGTCACAGAATGGCGCCTGCTTCTCGTGCGGAACCGAATGATCCTGATCAGATACGCCGTCAGTTCCGAAGCAGATATCGGCAATCGTGCCGTCCGGCAGGGGAAGGTACGAGGCCGCGACGGGATCGAGCGCGCGTGCGGCAGGTACCTGATGGGCGAAGACGGAAAATAGAAGCGCGAACGCAGCCACAAGGCGCGTCATCACTCCCAAATTCCGTCGTTTCCGCATTGCGTGTACCCTCACCCGAGATGTCCGGAAATAATCCGAACGTGATGAAAAAGCAAACCGCAAGTTCAGGCGCCTCACCCCGAAGCGCCAGAAAATCCATCTCAATATTTCAGTCGACACAGCATGGGATTCCAAATGCCACGATGCACTTGATATGCAGCGACAGAAATCTGTTTGGGCGCGACATTTTACGCTTGCCAAGCTTCCGGTATCACCGTTATCTGAGGATGATCTTGTTGGGAGAATCCGGTTTCGACCGGTGCCGAAGGAGCAACCGCCCCGGAAACTCTCAGGCCAAAGGACCAGCAAGGTGCCTATAGGACTCTGGAGAGAAGCATTTTTCCGCTCGCCGAAGGGATAACAATCTCAGGCAAAGGGACAGAGGGGGCTCTATGAACGACGCCACAAGTGCGTCGGTAAGTTGGAGCCGGCGCATCGCGCCAGACCTGGAGGCCGGATTTGGACGATCGTTCCCCCCTGAAACAGACCCCGCTACATGCACTGCATGTTTCCCTCGGCGCTCGCATGGTGCCGTTTGCCGGTTATGACATGCCGGTGCAATATCCGGCAGGCGTGCTGAAGGAGCATCTGCACACCCGCACAGCGGCGGGCCTGTTCGACGTATCCCATATGGGCCAGATCCGCCTCACCGCAAAATCCGGACGGATCGAGGATGCAGCACTTGCGCTCGAAAAGCTCGTTCCCGTCGATGTTCTCGGGCTCGGGGAAGGCAGACAACGTTATGCGCTGTTCACCAACGCGAACGGCGGAATTCTCGACGACCTGATGGTGGCAAATCGTGGCGATCACCTGTTTCTGGTGGTCAATGCCGCCTGCAAGGACGCCGATTTTGCCCATTTGAAAACCCATCTTAGCGATACCTGCGATCTCGAAATGCTGGAGGACCGCGCGCTGATTGCGCTTCAGGGGCCGCATGCCGTCAGCGTGCTGGCCGAGCTGTGGGCCGATATCGCCACCATGCGCTTCATGGATGTCGCCGAGGCCGAATTGCATGATGTGCCCTGCATCATCTCGCGTTCCGGCTATACCGGCGAGGACGGTTTCGAGATCTCCATTCCCGCCGCTTCGGCCGAAGATGTCGCTCGCCGCATTCTCGAACATCCCGATGTCCTGCCGATCGGTCTTGGCGCCCGCGATTCATTGCGGCTCGAGGCTGGCCTTTGTCTCTATGGCAATGACATCGATACCGGCACGACGCCGGTGGAGGCCGGGCTCCAATGGGCGCTGCAAAAAGTACGACGCGGAGGCGGCAGCCGTGAAGGCGGCTATCCCGGCGCCGATTTTATCCTTCGCCAGCTATCCAATGGCGCAAGCCGACGTCGCGTGGGCCTGAAACCGGAAGGCAAGGCACCCGTTCGCGGTGGTGCATTGCTTTTCGCCACGGCCGAAGGCGGCAATCCGATCGGTTCCGTTACATCAGGCGGTTTTGGCCCAAGCGCGGAATTCCCCGTCGCCATGGGCTACGTCCCGACCGACCTCGCCTCTCCCGGCACGACCGTGTTCGCCGAAGTTCGCGGCAAGTACTTGGCCGTAACCGTTACCGCCCTTCCTTTTGTCACCCCAAGCTACAAGCGCTGATCAGGAGCTGAACCCGATGTTGAAATTTACCGATGAACATGAATGGCTGAAGATCGAGGGTGGCGTCGCGACGGTCGGCATCACTGCCTATGCCGTGGAACAGCTGGGCGATTTGGTTTTCGTCGAACTTCCCGAGGCCGGTTCGGCCTTTGCCAAGGGCGACACCGCATCGACCGTCGAATCCGTCAAGGCTGCTTCCGATGTCTATTGTCCGCTTGATGGCGAGATCGTTGAGAGCAACCAGGCCATCGTCGACGACCCGTCGCTGGTCAATAGTGACCCGCAGGGCGCCGGCTGGTTCTTCAAGCTAAAGCTCAGCGATCCTTCGGCCGTCAACGCCCTACTCGACGAAGCCGCCTACAAGGAGCTTATCGCCTGATGAGCATGCCCACTGATTTTACCTTCACCGACTACAAACCCTATGACTTCGCCAATCGGCGTCATATCGGCCCTTCGCCGGAAGAAATGGCCGAGATGCTCAAAGTCATCGGCTATCCGAGCCTTGATGCGATGATCGACGACACTGTTCCGCCGTCGATCCGGCAGAAGAGCGCGCTCGAATGGGGCGCGCCGATGACCGAGCGCGAGGCGCTCGACAAGATGCGCGAGACCGCGAACCGCAACAAGAAGCTCGTCTCGCTGATCGGCCAGGGTTACTACGGCACGATCACGCCGCCGGTCATCCAGCGCAACATCCTGGAAAACCCGGCCTGGTACACGGCCTATACGCCCTATCAGCCCGAGATCAGCCAAGGTCGTCTCGAAGCGCTGCTGAACTACCAGACCATGGTGTGCGACCTGACCGGTCTCGACGTCGCCAACGCGTCGCTGCTTGACGAGGCGACCGCTGCCGCCGAAGCCATGGCGATGGCGGAGCGCGTGTCGAAGTCCAAGCAGAAGACCTTCTTCGTTGACGAAAACTGCCACCCGCAGACGATCGCGCTTGTGAGGACCCGTGCCGAGCCGCTCGACTGGACCGTCGTTGTCGGTGATCCCGCGAAAGACCTGGAATCTGCCGATGTCTTTGGCGCGATCTTCCAGTATCCCGGCACCTATGGTCATGTCCGCGATTTCTCAGGCCTGATCGCCCGTCTGCATCAGACCGGCGCGATTGCCGTCGTTGCAGCCGATCCGCTGTCGCTGGCGCTGCTGAAGTCGCCGGGCGAAATGGGCGCCGACATCGCAATCGGCTGCAGTCAGCGCTTTGGCGTACCGGTCGGCTATGGTGGCCCGCATGCCGCCTATATGGCCGTCAAGGATGCCTACAAGCGTTCCATGCCCGGCCGCCTCGTCGGTGTTTCCGTCGATTCCCGCGGCAACCGCGCCTATCGCCTATCGCTTCAGACCCGCGAACAGCACATCCGCCGCGAAAAGGCGACATCCAACATCTGCACCGCGCAGGTTCTGCTCGCCGTCATGGCTTCGATGTATGCGGTGTTCCATGGGCCGAAGGGCATCAAGGCTATCGCCCAGAGCGTGCACCAGAAGACCGTACGGCTTGCCATGGGCCTTGAAAAGCTCGGCTATACCGTCGAGCCAGATGTGTTCTTCGATACGATCACCGTCGATGTCGGCAAGCTGCAGGGCATCATCCTCAAGACCGCGGTCGCCGAGGAAGTGAACCTGCGCAAGATCGGCGATACCAGGATCGGCATTAGCCTCGACGAGCGTTCGCGCCCGGTGACGCTTGAAGCCGTCTGGCGTGCCTTCGGCGGCGATTTCAAGGTGGAAGAGTTCGAACCGGACTACCGCCTGCCGGAAGCCCTGCTGCGCACCAGCGAATACCTGACGCATCCGATCTTCCACATGAACCGCGCGGAAAGCGAGATGACCCGCTACATCCGCCGGCTGGCCGACCGCGACCTCGCGCTCGACCGCTCGATGATCCCGCTCGGCTCCTGCACCATGAAGCTCAATGCGACGGCGGAAATGCTGCCGATCACCTGGCCGGAATTTTCGGAAATCCATCCGTTCGTGCCGGCAGACCAGGCCGAAGGCTATCGCTACATGATCGACGACCTGTCGCAGAAGCTCTGCGTCATCACCGGTTACGATGCGATCTCCATGCAGCCGAACTCCGGTGCGCAGGGCGAATATGCCGGTCTGCTGACGATCCGCGCCTATCACCTTGCCCGTGGCGACGATCATCGCGACGTTTGCCTGATCCCGACCTCCGCCCATGGCACCAATCCGGCGTCTGCCCAGATGGCCGGCATGAAGGTCGTGGTCGTCAAGGTCTCTGACAATGGCGACATCGACATGGACGATTTCCGCGCCAAGGCGAACCAGTATGGAGCCAACCTCTCCTGCTGCATGATCACCTATCCCTCAACCCATGGCGTGTTCGAAGAAAACGTCGGTGAGGTCTGCGAGATCGTCCACAGGCATGGCGGTCAGGTCTACATGGACGGCGCCAACATGAACGCCATGGTCGGTCTTGCCCGCCCCGGTGACATTGGCGGCGACGTCAGCCATCTCAACCTGCACAAGACCTTCTGCATTCCCCACGGCGGGGGCGGTCCGGGCATGGGTCCGATCGGCGTCAAGGCGCACCTTGCTCCCTACCTCCCGAGCCACCCGGAAATCGAGGGGCTCGGCGGCACGGGTGCTGTATCGGCCGCTCCCTTCGGCTCGGCCTCGATCCTGCCGATTTCCTGGAGCTACTGCCTGATGATGGGCGGCGAAGGCCTGACGCAGGCGACGAAGGTAGCGATCCTCAACGCCAACTACATCGCCGCCCGCCTGAAGGGCGCCTATGACGTGCTCTACAAGTCGGCCAAGGGCCGTGTTGCGCATGAGTGCATCATCGACACCCGCCCGCTGGTCGACAGTGCCGGCGTCACCGTCGATGATGTCGCCAAGCGCCTGATCGACTGCGGCTTCCACGCCCCCACCATGAGCTGGCCGGTCGCCGGCACGTTGATGATCGAGCCGACCGAATCGGAGACCAAGGCGGAACTCGACCGTTTCTGCGATGCGATGCTGGCAATCCGTCAGGAAGCCCGCGATATCGAGGAAGGCCGCATGGACAGGCTGAACAACCCGCTCAAGAACGCGCCGCACACGGTGGAAGATCTGGTCGGCGAATGGGATCGTCCCTATACGCGAGAGCAGGCCTGCTTCCCGCCCGGCGCTTTCCGGGTCGACAAGTACTGGTCTTCGGTCAACCGCGTCGACAATGTCTACGGCGACCGCAATCTTGTCTGCACCTGCCCGCCGCTCGAGGACTATGCCGAGGCGGCCGAGTAAGCAGGAAAACCATGGCGCGTCGAGCTACGGCGCGCCATGGCTCCGGGGTTGCAATAAGCCCGAACGCGCCGAGCGCGATATATCCTGACAGCTATTTAGTGAGGCCGCGTCGTGTGGGGATGTACCGCGACATCCAGCCAGAATCGCGAAAAGCCCTCGGCAAACTCCCGGTAGCCGCTGATCGAGGACGGCTTGATCGCATAGGCGTTGGCACCGGAGGCATAGGAACGATAGACGTCGCGCGGGTTCATGGATGATGTCAGCATGATCACCGGGAGGACGGCAGTTTTCTCATTGTTGCGAATCTGGCGCAGCAACTCCATGCCATCGGTCCCGGGAATGTTGATGTCCAGAAGAACATAGTCGAATTGACCGTCCGATAGCGAAATCGTTGCGTTGTCGGCATCCGTCACATGGATAATTTCCAGACCTGTTCCGATGTCCGTAAAAGCCCGGATCACGAAACGCGCATCGACCATATCGTCTTCGACGACAAGCAGTCTTTTTACGCCGGTTGCCACGTCTTCTATTCTTCCGATCTTGGTGCTTCTGGAAGCGTCACCACGAAACGTGCACCGCCTTGGAACGTCGTGTCAAGCTCGATGGAGCCATTGTGACTTTCCGATATCCGCTTTGCGAGCGACAGGCCGATACCTGTTCCCGGATAGCGCGTTTCGTCACGATGGAGCCTCTGGAAGACATCGAAAATTTTCTTGGCATAACGAGGCTCCACCCCGATGCCATTGTCTTCGACGCAGAGCGTCACGACACTATTTTCCGTCTCGCCATAGACTTTGATAATCGGCGCGACATCATCGCGACGGTATTTCACGGCATTGCCGATCAGATTCTGGCACAGCCGCTTCAAAAGCTCCGCATCGCCGCGCACTCTGGGCAGAGGACCAAGCTCGATGAGAGCTCCTGCCTCGCGAATAAAGCTGTCGAGGTTCGCGATGGCGTCGGCAACGATATCGCTGAGGTTCACGTGCTGCCAGTTGTCGATCTGATCCACGATCTGGGCATATTCCAGGAGGCTGTCGATCAACTGGTCCATACGCCTTGCACTTTGGCGAAGGTGCTTCGCATAAACAGGAATTTCATCGAGATGACCTGAAACCAGATCCTCCGATATCATGTCCGAAAACATCGAGAGATGTCTGAGCGGCGCCTTGAGGTCGTGGGAGACGGTGGCCGTGAATTGGTTCAGCGCATCGTTCTTGCGTTGGAGTTCGGCGGTCTGCTCCGCAAGACGGTCCTGCTGTACCTTCAGCTCCGTCACATCACGCCCGACGGTGACCAGTTCCACGGGCTTCTTGCCCTTAAATACGGCGACACCGGTCCAGAGTATCCAGGTTTCGGTGCCGTCGGCCGCGACATATCGATATTCGCGTGAACGGACGGGTTCATCCGGCGTAAAACGCGAAAAAGCCTCCTCGACCATATGTAGCTGTTCGGCAGGCCAAAGCGTCCGTCCGTCCCTCCCGGAAATTTCTTCGCCGGTCATGTTGTAGCGGGCGGCGTAGTGATCATTCGCGAAAAGTATTTTCAGTTTATCGTCAACTCGCAGAACCATTTCCGGAAGAATCTGGAGCAGGGCCAGATATTCACGCTGCTTGGCTTCCAGAGCCAACTCCGCCTGTTTGACGTCCGTCACGTCGATGCGCAGGCTGACGACATGACCGTGCGGGGTTGCAAGGCTCTCGGAACGGATCCAGCGGTCGTCACCATGACGGAAAATAACGGTTCCTGAAGGCCCGCGGTTGTTGGCGCGCCGCTTTTCCAGCCATTCCTCTGCGGCGGGGGTTCCCGGCGGGAAATCGAGGTAGTTACCAACCTTCATATTGGCCTGCAGAATGCCTTCGAGCGTCGCTCCCACGAAGACGCTGTAGCCAGCCTTGCCGCACATATCCCGGTAAGCGCGATTGAAGAGGAGCACTTTTTCGTTTTCGTCGAAGATGGCAAAACCTACTGGCACCGCATCCAATGCGTCATCGGTCGCCCTTTTGAGAGCCCGGCGGTAGGTGTCTCGTGCAACCTGCTCGGTCACATCGCGTATCACACCGATGTAGCCTTGCAAAATGCCCTGGTCGTCAACCACCCGGCTGCCGGTCAACTGCCCTTTGAACTCGGTGGAATCCTTTCGACGATACCGGAAAACCAAATCGTCGAATGTCCGGGGCGATTGCGAAAGGAAACCCTCTTCCTTTGCAATTCTGAACTCGGCCTCGTCCCCATGCAGCATGGAGACATGCTTGCCGATAACCTCGCAATCTTCGTAGCCAAAGGTTGTTTTCGCTGCCTTGTTCAGGGAGCGCACCATTCCCTTGTCATCAGCAAAGACCACGCATTCGGGGAAGGACTCGTATAAGGCGTGCTCGAAATTTTCTTTGGCATACGGCATGTGCTGAGCCTATCCCGACATGGAGACGCGCATCATACACATGTGCAAAAAATTGCAATACGCCACCGAAAATGGCCGCATCTGCGATGCGTAACGGGCTGTTTTAGCCCGCGCGCACCGTCGCGCCACCTGCTGCAGCAAGGGTTGCCAGATCCGCAGGTTTAAGCTCGACCGATTCGCCGCAGCCGCAAGCCGATGTCTGGTTCGGGTTGGTGAAGGTGAAGCCGGAGCGAAGCGTCGTCACTTCGAAATCCATGCGGGTGCCGAGCAGGTAAAGAACAGCCTCCGGCGCAACCCAGACCTTGGCACCACTGAATTCGACCAGATCGTCCTTCGGATTAGGCTCGGTCACCATGTCGACAGCATATTCCATACCGGCGCAGCCGCCCTTCTTGATGGAAACGCGGATACCCTTGGCATCACCGCCGGCGTTCTCGACGATTGCCTGAACGCGACCGGCGGCCGCCTCGGTCAAACTCATGACTGCAAAGCCCATCGGCTCACTCTCCTTGCACAACCGGGTTCAAGGCCCGGTCCTTCCAGAATCAAATGTAATGTGCTGACGTTAACGGATCAATCCGGCTTGTGCGGATGTCAGTACCAACCAACCGCGACCTGTGCCTCCTCTGACATCCGGTCTGGCGTCCACGGCGGATCGAAGGTCATCGAGACTTCAACGCCGGAAACGCCCTCGACGGCGCCAACGGCATTTTCGACCCAGCCCGGCATTTCGCCAGCGACCGGGCAGCCTGGCGCTGTTAGCGTCATGGCGATCTTCACCATGCGGTCGTCCTCGATGTCGATCTTGTAGATCAGACCGAGTTCGAAGATATCGGCCGGAATTTCCGGGTCATAAACCGTTTTCAAGGCCGACACGATATCGTCGCTCAGCCGCGCAAGTTCGTCCGCGGGGATGGCGGAATGCACGATCCCCTCGCGCACGTCGATCTTGTCTGCTGTCGTATCAAGGCTCATCGAAATCATTCCTTACGCAAAGAATTTGCGGGCCTGGTTGAGTGCATCGACCAAAACGTCCACTTCGGCCCGGGTATTGTAAAGGCCAAAGGATGCACGGCATGTGGAGGTCACGCCGAAGCGTTTCAAGAGCGGCATGGCGCAATGGGTGCCGGCACGCACTGCCACCCCCGCCCGATCGATCACCATCGACACATCGTGGGCATGGATACCTTCCAGTTCGAACGAAAAGATGCCGCCCTTGCCTGGCGCATTGCCGATCACCCGAAGCGAATTGATGGTGGATAGCCGCTCGTGCGCATAAGCCGCGAGGTCAGCTTCATGCCTGGCAATCGACGCGCGGCCGATGTTCTCCATGTAGTCCAGCGCATAGCCGAGCCCGATCGCCTGCACGATCGGCGGTGTACCGGCCTCGAAGCGGTGCGGTGGATCGTTGTAGGTAACGACGTCCTCGGTCACCTCAAGGATCATTTCGCCGCCGCCCATGAAGGGCCGCATCTCCTTAAGCCGATCGGTCTTGCCGAACAGGACACCGATACCGGAGGGGCCGTAAAGCTTGTGGCCGGTCATGACATACCAGTCGCAGTCGATATCCTGGACATCGACCGGCATATGAACGGCTGCCTGGCTGCCATCAACCAGCACCGGAATGCCACGCTCATGCGCGATCCGGCAGATTTCCTTCACTGGAACGACGGTGCCGAGCGCATTCGACATATGTGTAATCGCGACGAGCCTGGTCTTCTCTGTCAGGCATTTGACGAAGTCGTCGATATGAAACGTTCCCTGGTCGTCCACCGGCGCCCAGACGATCTTTGCGCCTTGCCGCTCGCGCATGAAATGCCACGGAACGATGTTGGAGTGATGCTCCATGATCGAGAGTACGATCTCGTCGCCCTCACCGATTTTCGGCATGCCGTAACCGTAGGCGACCGTGTTGATCGCTTCGGTGGAGGACTTGGTGAAGACGATGTTGTCGACGGAGGGCGCATTCAGGAAGCGGCGCACCTTTTCGCGCGCAGCCTCGTAAGCGTCCGTCGCGGCATTCGACAGGAAATGCAGGCCGCGATGGACGTTGGCATATTCGTTGGCATAGGCATGGGACACGGCATCAATGACCACCTGCGGCTTCTGGGCCGAGGCGCCGTTGTCGAGATAGACGAGCGGCTTGCCATAGACTTGGCGCGACAGGATCGGAAAATCCTTGCGGATCGCTTCAACGTCGTAGGCAGGCACCGGTACCGTGTGTTCCATGGTCAATGTCCAATCAGGCCCGCTTTTCGAGCCAGGAAGCGATGATCGATTCCAGATGCTCGATCAGCGACTCGTCTTCCAGTTCCTCGACGATCTCGTCGACGAAGGCGTTGACCAGCATGGCGCGCGCCTTGTTTTCGGGAATCCCGCGAGCCTGCAGGTAGTAGAGGTGCGTCGGGTTGATATCGATGACGGTGGCGCCATGGCCGCACTGGACGTCGTCGGCGAAGATCTCCAGCTCCGGCTTGGCCGAAAAATCGGCGTCGTCTGAGAGAAGCAGCGTGTTGCAGGCCATGCGCGCATCTGTCTTCTGCGCATCCGGAGCAACCCGGATCTGCCCTTGGAACACGCCCTTGGCGCGATCGAACAGCACGTTGCGGATGATCTCCGTGGACGTGGTATGCGGCACGTCATGACCGAGCGTGAAGGTCACGTCCGTATGGCTGTCGCCGCCGAGCAGGTTGATGCCGCGCAGCTGGAAATCAGCACCCTCGCCTGTCGTCACGCCATGGATTTCCTGGCGCACCAGCTTGCCGCCGGCATTGATGATGAAGAGCTTCAGCTTGGCATCGGTTCCGAGGTCGAAATTTACTTGGCCCAGATGGCTGTCGGACGCGCCCTGCTGCTGCAGGATGACCCAGGTGATCTCGGCGCCTTCATCGAGGATGAGATCACTGACCGTCGTCACAAGGCTCGGAGCATCGTTTGTGGAAAGATGACGCTCGATGACGAGCGCCTTCGAGTTTACACCGAAGGTGATCGGGAAACGGCTGTGGCTCTGGCCGGCGCTCTGAACGAGCTGCAGTTCCAACGGGTGAGAAAGCTCGGTGTCGGCCGGAATTTCAATCTCGAAACCGTCACGGACGAAAGCGCCATTGATGCGGCCAATCACGTCGTCGCTGCCACGCTCAACGAGATCAGCTGCGGCCACACCTTCCACAAGGCTTTCGCCATAGGTGCGAACGTGGATGCCAGCCGGCGCAGCCTTTACGCTCGCCTTGCCATTTAGAACGGACAGAACCGACGAGCCTGCGACAAGCGGATCGACGCCTTCCGAAAAAGCGGCGGGATCGACAGCCGGCACGGCACGCAGCAGGGCGCGCAGGTCGGTATAGTGCCAGGATTCGATGCGCCGCGTCGGCAGACCTTCCTTTTTCAGCGCATTCAACAGGGTATCTCGCGCCGAAAGCACGGCGCCATCACCCGGCAGTTCGCCGAGCTGGGCGGTATAGGCATCGACGAGAGCCGTCTCTGAGGCCGTCATCGTGATTGCCGTCTGGATGTTCATGGAAAGCTCCTCAGGCGGCCGCGCCGATGATATCTGCATATCCGTTGGCTTCGAGATCGAGCGCCAGCGACTTGTCGCCGGACTTGATGACCTGGCCCTTGTAGAGAACGTGGACGGTATCCGGCACGATGTATTCGAGCAGGCGCTGATAGTGGGTGATGACGATGACGGCGCGATCCGGCGAGCGTAGCGCGTTGACGCCATCGGCAACGACCTTCAGCGCATCGATGTCGAGGCCCGAGTCGGTTTCATCAAGGATGCAGAGCTTTGGCTCCAAGAGCGCCATCTGCAGGATTTCGGCACGCTTCTTCTCACCGCCGGAGAAGCCGACGTTGAGCGGACGCTTCAGCATCTCCGGGTTGATCTGCAGCTTTGCGGACGCTTCCTTGACGCGGCGGATGAAGTCCGGCGTCGTCAGCTCGTCTTCGCCGCGATACTTGCGCTGCTCGTTGAGCGCGACCTTCAGGAACTGCATCGTTGCGACGCCAGGAATTTCAACCGGATACTGGAAAGCCAGGAAGATGCCCTTTGCCGCACGTTCGGACGGGTCGAGATCGAGAATGCTCTCGCCGTTATAAAGAATATCGCCTTCGGTGACTTCGTAGTCCGAGCGGCCAGACAGGATGTAGGAGAGCGTCGACTTGCCCGAGCCGTTCGGGCCCATGATGGCGGCAACTTCGCCGGCTTTCACGGTCAGGTTCAGGCCACGGATAATTTCAGTGCCGTCTTCGGCGATGCGGGCATGGAGGTTCTTGATTTCAAGCATTCTATTGTCCTCTTGGGAACACAAGCAATGCACGCGGCTTTGCGCGCGCTGGTTCAATTCGGGTAGCCGAGCCTAGCCCACGGAGCCTTCGAGCGAGATGCCGATCAGCTTCTGCGCTTCGACGGCAAATTCCATCGGTAGCTCCTGGATGACTTCCTTGACGAAACCGTTGACGATCAACGCGATCGCTGCTTCGGTCGGGATGCCACGCTGCAGGCAGTAAAACAGCTGGTCTTCGGAAATCTTCGACGTCGTGGCTTCATGCTCGAACTGTGCCGTCGAGTTCTTTGCCTCAATGTAAGGCACGGTATGCGCACCGCACTTGTCGCCGATCAGAAGCGAGTCGCACTGCGTGAAGTTGCGGGCGTTCGATGCCTTGCGGTGGGTCGAGACCTGGCCGCGATAGGTGTTCTGGCTGAAACCGGCAGCAATGCCCTTGGAGACGATACGGCTCGACGTGTTCTTGCCGAGGTGGATCATCTTCGTGCCGCTGTCGATCTGCTGATAGCCGTTAGAAACGGCGATCGAGTAGAACTCGCCGCGGCTGTCGTCACCGCGCAGGATGCAACTCGGATATTTCCAGGTGATCGCCGAGCCGGTTTCGACCTGCGTCCACGAGATCTTCGAGCGGTTGCCACGGCAATCGCCACGCTTGGTGACGAAGTTGTAGATGCCGCCCCTGCCCTGCTTGTCGCCCGGATACCAGTTCTGGACGGTGGAATACTTGATCTCGGCATCGTCAAGCGCAACGAGTTCGACCACGGCGGCATGCAGCTGGTTTTCATCGCGCTGCGGTGCAGTGCAGCCTTCGAGGTAGGAGACGTAGGCGCCTTCTTCCGCGATGATCAGAGTGCGCTCGAACTGGCCGGTGTCCTTCTCGTTGATGCGAAAGTAGGTCGACAGTTCCATCGGGCAACGAACGCCCTTCGGCACGAACACGAAAGAGCCATCGGTGAAGACGGCCGAGTTGAGCGTTGCGTAATAGTTGTCCGTCGTCGGAACGACCGAGCCGAGGTACTTCTTGATGAGATCGGGATATTCGCGGATGGCTTCCGAGATCGACATGAAGATTACGCCGGCCTTCTTCAGCTCTTCCTTGAACGTCGTGACAACCGATACGGAGTCGAAGACAGCGTCGACGGCGATCTTCGAGGTCTTCACGCCGGCCAGCATTTCCTGCTCGCGCAACGGAATGCCAAGCTTTTCATAAACCTTCAGTAGTTCAGGATCGATTTCGTCGAGCGACTTCGGGCCGGTCTGGCCCTTTGGCGCGGCGTAGTAATAGATGTCGTTGAAATCGATCTTCGGATAATCGACGCGAGCCCATTTCGGTTCTTCCAGCGTCAACCAGCGACGATAGGCATCGAGACGCCATTCGAGCATCCATTCCGGCTCCTGCTTCTTCTCGGAGATGAAGCGGATGATATCCTCGGACAGACCCTTGGGAGCCTTGTCCATTTCAATCTTGGTCTCAAAACCATATTTGTACTGGTCCACATCGATCAGGGCGACCTGATCGATTGTTTCCTGCACAGCTGCCATGTCGTTCTCCAATCTTGCCGGATCCAAGGTCCGGCAGCTTGTCAATCCGATACGTTTTCGGCGTATCGCTTATGTAATGGCTAAAGGGCGATTTTCACCCCGTTTGCCAAGCGGAAAATTCCCTTTCCGCAACTTTCTCGTCATGCCGCAGCGCCCGAAAGCCGCCGCCGCCCCGAAATCTTCGAAAAGACCTCTACACATCTGTCGATATCCGTATCGGTCGTCGACGGACCGATGGAAAGACGCAGTGCGCCCTGCCCGGCATCATGCCCCATCGCCGTCAGCACATAGCTCTGCCCGACCTTGCCCGACGAGCAGGCGGAACCGGCCGAAAGGGCAATGCCTTCCAGGTCGAAAGCAATCTGCCCCGTCTCGGCCTTCAAGCCGGGAATCGTGAAGAAAGACGTGTTGCCGATACGTGCGCCGTCGCGACCATGGATCAACACATCAGGTGCCGCGGCCATCATCGCACTTTCCAACCGGTCGCGCTTAGCTGCAATCAATGTCATGCAGGCTTCGATATCCTTCGTCGCGATATCAGCCGCCGCGCCAAAGCCGGCGATGGCGACGGGATTTTCGGTTCCGGAGCGATGCCCCTTTTCCTGGCCGCCACCACGGATCAAGGCTGACGGCATGAGGATCTCGCCACGCGCGACAAGCGCACCGGCCCCCTTTGGTCCGCCGATTTTATGGGACGAAACCACCATGAAATCCGCGCCGATCTCCTCGATCGACAAGGAAACGCGACCTGCCGCCTGCACCGCATCGACGACAAGGATGCCACCAGCTTCCTTGACAAGCGCTGCCACGGTTTCCATCGGCTGCAGGATACCTGTCTCATTGTTGGCGAGCATGACCGCGACCATCGGAAGACCGCTCGCCCGATCATGGCCGGCGAGCACTGCCTTCAGCGCATCGAGATCGATCATGCCGGCTGGCGTGACTGGAACTTCTTCAACGTCCTGGCTGGCAAAACGCCCGCCCTCGCGAAAAGCCGGATGCTCGATCGCGGACACATAAAGCCGGCCGATCCTCAGCGGCGTCTTGCCCATGCGGAAATCAGGAGTGAGGACCAGATTGGCCGCTTCCGTCGCACCGCTGGTGAAGATCACGCTTGCAGCAGAAGCACCGCACAACGTAGCAACGGAGCGACGCGCGTTCTCGATCATCATCCGCATCCGCCGACCTTCGGCATGAACGGACGAAGCATTGCCGACCAGATCAAGCACGGACAAGCAGGCATCGCGCGCTTCGGTCAGAAGCGGCGCCGTCGCATTCCAGTCCATATAGATGCGCGCTTGCGTCATGATCCTTGCCAAACAGCGGCCTCAACCCATCTAAAGGCAAACGGCCGGTGCATTTTTCTTGAAATTTTCGCTTCGCTTGCCGTAAGAGACGACATCACCACGGAAGCCCGTGATCAGTTTTGAATGGTTCTAAACTGTGTTTTAGAAAAGCTGAGTGATTTCGTCAAGACAGTTCAGTGTCTGAATCGGTTTTTTAGGACCATACGCATACCCGGAGAAACAATGCCCGAAGTCATTTTCAACGGCCCCGCCGGTCGCCTTGAAGGCCGCTACCAGCCTTCCAAGCAGAAGAACGCACCGATCGCCATCGTCCTTCATCCGCACCCCCAGTTCGGCGGCACGATGAACAACCAGATCGTCTACCAGCTGTTCTACATGTTCCAGAAGCGCGGCTTCACGACGCTCCGCTTCAACTTCCGCTCCATCGGCCGCAGCCAGGGCGAGTTCGACCACGGCGCCGGTGAATTGTCCGATGCCGCCTCGGCTCTCGACTGGGTGCAAAGCATGCATCCGGATTCGAAGAGCTGCTGGGTCGCCGGTTATTCCTTCGGCGCCTGGATCGGCATGCAGCTTCTGATGCGCCGCCCGGAGATCGAAGGTTTCATGTCGATCGCGCCGCAGCCGAACACCTACGACTTCTCCTTCCTCGCCCCCTGCCCGTCCTCGGGCCTGATCATCAACGGAGATCTGGACAAGGTCGCGCCGGAGAAGGACGTCAATACGCTCGTTGAGAAGCTGAAGGCACAGAAGGGCATCCTGATCACCCACAAGACTTTGCCCGGCGCCAACCACTTCTTCAACGGCCAGGTCGATACGCTGATGGGCGAATGTGAAGATTATCTGGATCGCCGCCTCAACGGTGAACTGACGCCGGAACCGGCTGCCAAGCGCATCCGCTGATCCTTAAATCATGTCGCGCAAAAGTGTGCAGCGGTTTTGCATAACGACATGCGCAAAAACAAAGAGCTAAGGCGGGGGAAGCGAATGTGAAGGATCGCGACACACCTTAGCGCCAAGCATCAATCGGCCCGGCATCCCGCGATGCCGGGCGTTTCTGTATCAATCGAACCTATGCCCGCGCTTGGCGCGCGGCATAGGCCGTCAGTTCGGATTCGTTTCGTTCGGCTCGAACAACACGGTTGCGGCCATTCTTCTTCGCTTCATAAAGCGCCTTGTCGGCAGCCTGAAGAATCACGTCGATTGGTTCACGTGCATTCTTCATCGCGCAGACGCCGAAACTTGCGGTGAGACGGACATGCTCCGGCAAACCGGGTAGCTTGTCAGACGAAAAATTGCCGCGAACGGCCTGGGCAAACAGATAGCCCGTCGCATCGCCGGTGGAAGGCAGGAAGACGGCGAACTCCTCTCCCCCAAGCCGCGCACAGACGCCATCAGCCGGCGCATGTTCCATCAGCGTCTGCGCCAGTTTGACGATCACCTGGTCCGCGGAGAAATGCCCGTAGGTATCGTTGACCGCCTTGAAGTGATCGAGATCCACGAGAATGACACAATGCGGAAACGCCGCAATTGGCCGTGCGATGACCCGGTTCACCCGTTCGAAGAATCCTCGGCGGTTCAGAAGACCCGACAGGGGGTCAATCTCGGAGCGCGACTTCGCCTCATCCATGATGTCGACGACGATGACGGCCAGCAAGGTGAGGCCGGTCGAAACCACGAGGATCGCACCCAGGCTCTGCGATACCAGCGCATAGGTACTGGTGAGATAGGCCTGCGCATTGGGACCTGCGGTTATCACGGCGAAATAGGATTTGCTGAGGAAATGCAGGCCGGTCAGCAACAAAAGGGCCATGAGCGTACGATCGCCATAGCCTCGGCGACCTGAACGATAGACGGCGAGCGCTGAAACCATCTCCACGACGAAAAACGGCAGCTGGTAACCGAGCGAATGTATCCAGCTGTTGCGCGGCAGATCGTAGATGAGCAGGTTTACACCCAGCGAGATGCCAAAGAGCAGCAAGGCTCCGCCGATATTGACGGGAAAGACGTAAAGGGAACCGATGCCAACCCGGATGAGATAGACGCCAAGAAGCAGCGATGCAAAGGCACCGAGCGACCACAACCTGTCGAAATCATCGAATCGTATCAGAAGCTCAAAAACCGCAGCCAGCGATGCGGTAGCGAATGCGGCGGCAAACCAACGGCCTGCGGCCGGAAAGCGGCTTCGTCCTGCAATAACAAGGAAAAACACGCAGAACAGCTGCGCGATCAGGAAGTTAACAACGAGAAGAAATAGCGCGCCGTTCATCAAGTCCGTCCGTATCGGGTGCACCCCGTGCCCTTGCCGCCGTGCGCGCAGTCTGCAGTCACGGGCAGGATTAAGCGGCAGACTAACACGCGCCGGCAAAGGAACCGTTAATCAACTTTCGGGATTGCCCTTTCGCTGGGCTTGGCCAGCACACCACCGCTCACGGCATGGGATACACCAGTCGTGCCCGGAAAAGTCAGCGGAAGCTCAAGCTGCGAACGGACCGCAAGATAAGCCCAAGCCTCGGCTTCCATAGCATCTCCATCAAAACCGAGTGCTTCGGCCTTGATGACACTTGCGCCGTTCAGCCGGGCAAGCTCCTCAAGATGGGTCATGATGATCTGGTTGTGTCGACCACCGCCGCAGACGACGTAGCGTTTCGGCGATTCGGGAAGGTGTGACGCCGATTTCAGGATGGCGGCCGCCGTCACATAGGCAAGCGTGCGCGCGCCGTCTTCAAGCCCGGCTTCGATTTTGGACGGCGGACGAAAGTCGTTACGATCAAGCGAACGCCGCCGATTTGATACAAAGAACGGATGTTCGAGATAACGGGCGGCGAGATCGGACAAGACTTTGCCGCGGTCTGCGATCGCGCCTCCTTCATCGAAGGCCTGGCCTGTGCGCAATTCCACCCACTGGTCGATCAGCGTGTTGCCCGGCCCGCTGTCATAGGCGACGATTTCGCCCTTGGTGCCAATAAACGTCAAGTTGGAAATACCGCCGATGTTGACGAAGACCGTTGCGGAACGGTCGTCCAAACTTCTCGCCAACGCCGAGTGATAAACCGGAATGAGCGGCGCGCCCTGCCCCCCGTGTCGCATGTCGTTGGCGCGCATGTCATAAACGACCGGGATGCCGGTAAGATCTGCCAGCAACTGCCCGTCGCCCAGCTGCACCGTCAAGGCCTCGTCGGGCCGGTGCAAAACCGTCTGGCCATGAAAGCCGATGACATTGATATCGCCGTGCTTCAGACCATTGTGGAAGAGAAAATCGCTGACGGCAACGGCATGCCGGATCGTGAGGTTGCGCTCGAGCGCTCCGAGGTCCGCCGGCCTGGCCTTTCGATCGGTGACTTTCTTTGCGTCAACAAGACCCTGCTTCAAACGGTCGCGAAAACCTGCCTCATAGGGCACGCTCATGGATGGGGCGCGTTCGATCTGCCTGTCGCCGTCGGTGCGCAGGAGGGCAATATCGATACCGTCCATGCTGGTACCACTCATCAGCCCGATCGAAGTCCACACAGCCTTCATCCCGTCGTCCCTTTGCTTACCGATCCGCTCACTCAAAGTTTGCAGGCGCAAACAGGTGCATCTTGCCGAAAAGAGTGGTAAACGCCCCGCCGTTGTCCAACAAGAGCGCTTGTCCGCTCATCCTTCAACAGCCTACCGAGAGAGACGATCTCATGTCCGAGTACAAGTCCGATTTCCTGCGCACGCTGAAAGAGCGTGGTTTCATCTACCAGACGTCCGACGACGCCGGTCTTGACGCCCTCTTTGCCAAGGAAACAGTGACGGCCTATATCGGCTTCGATCCGACCGCTCCGAGCCTTCACGCTGGCGGTCTGATCCAGATCATGATGCTGCATTGGTTGCAGGCAACCGGCCACCGACCGATCTCACTGATGGGTGGTGGCACCGGCATGGTTGGCGATCCGTCCTTCAAGGAAGAATCCCGGCAACTCATGACGCCGGACACGATCCAGTCGAATATCGACAGCATCAAGACGGTCTTCTCGAACTACCTCACCTATGGGGATGGTCCGAAGGATGCGTTGATGATCAACAACGCCGACTGGTTGCTTGGCATCAATTACCTGGAATTCCTGCGTGATGTCGGCCGCCACTTTTCGGTCAACCGCATGCTCGCCTTCGACAGCGTCAAGACCCGCCTTGATCGCGAACAGTCGCTGTCCTTCCTGGAATTCAACTACATGATCCTCCAGGCCTATGACTTCGTCGAACTCAACAAGCGGACGGGCTGCCGGCTGCAGATGGGCGGTTCCGACCAGTGGGGTAACATCATCAATGGCATCGACCTCGGCCACCGCATGGGAACGCCGCAGCTCTATGCTCTGACCTCGCCGCTGTTGACCACGTCTTCCGGTGCAAAGATGGGCAAGTCGGTGAACGGCGCCGTCTGGCTCAACCCGAGCATGTTGTCGGCCTATGACTTCTGGCAGTACTGGCGCAATACCGAAGACGCCGACGTGTCGCGCTTCCTCAAGCTCTATACGACACTGCCGATGGACGAAATCGCACGCCTTTCCGCGCTTGGCGGATCGGAGATCAACGAGGTCAAGAAAGTCCTCGCAACCGAGATCACCGCGATGCTCCATGGTCGTGTCGCCGCCGAGCAGGCTGCCGAGACTGCACGCAAGACCTTCGAAGAAGGTGCTATTGCCGAAAACCTCCCCACCGTCGATGTGACGGCTGCCGAACTGGATAGCGGCATAGGCCTTCTGTCGCTCATCGTTCGCGCCGGTTTTGCCGCCTCGAACGGCGAGGCGCGCCGCCATATTCAGGGCGGGGCTGTGAAGATCAACGATAACGCGATCTCTGATGAGCGTTTTGTCATCGGTTCCAACGACGTCACAGCAGAAGGTGTCGTCAAGCTGTCTGTCGGCCGCAAGAAGCATGCGCTGGTGCGCCCGGCCTAAGCCACAACGCTCCTGAGGCCGGCGCCTGGCGCCGGCTTTTCTATTGGAACTCGAAGATGTTGCGGAAAACCCCGGGAGCGATAAGCGACAAGGGGTTGATGACCAGGTTCGGCTTGTCGAACGGACCGGTGAGCTTGAAAGTGATCCCGAGCAGACCCCGATCACTCCCGTTGCCGAGCAGAACACCGATCAGCGGCAGTTCTCCGAACAGGCGGTTGAGACCGTAGAGAGGCATGAAGGTCCCTGTCATGTCCATATTGCCGTTCTTGTCACGCAGAACGCCTTGGAACGTCGCACCCACATCGACGCCGCGAACGATCCCACCGTCGAGCTTGACGGTGTTCTGATCCAGCGCGACATTGGCAAATCCACGATCAAAACGGGCGGAGCGAACGTCGATATCGCGTTTTACCGCCTGATTAAGACTACGTCCGTCCGAGCCGGTCGGTGTGGAGACGATCGATTGAAGGCGGGATTCGTTGATCAGGGAGAACTTGCGGATATCGATGCTTCCCCGCCAGGAATTCGCCCCCCGGTCCCGAAGTTTGACGTTGAGAAGCCCACCTCGCATGTTGCCATAGAGATCGGCGAACCGCGCAAGAGCGCCGGCGTCACCGCTGGTCAGTTCCAGCATGTTGTCAGGCCCGTTGGCAACGATTTTTGCAACCACCGCCTGCTCACTCTTGGTGACTGCGGATAGATTGAGGGCGTCGATCTGCTTTCCACGGGCAACGTAGCGCAGGTTGAGGTTCGAAAGCGTCTCGGAATGAAAACCCGTGACCGAATCGAGCGTGGCGGAAATGGAAACCTGGCTGGACTGATTGCCTCCGCCGGCGCTATCCGATTTGCGCATGTTATCCAGCAGAGGTCGAAAATCAGCGGTTCTACCACTGACCGTGACACCGTAACCGTTCTTCGCTCTCTCGAGCGAAACGCGGTAATCATCATCGGCAGCAAGGCGAACAGACGTGAAGTCTCCCTTACGCAGCCCACTCTTGTCGAGCACCAGGTCTCCGTTTGCGCCGAAACCGTCGCCTTTCAGTGCGAAATCACTGATCGACGTCACGCCATCACTTGTTTTTGCCGAGAAATCGAGGCTCGCACCAATTCCCCTGCCCTTTGACCATCCGACCCAAGGCAGTACCAGTGATGCATTGTCAAGATCGGCCGAAACGGTCTGGACGTCTTTGTCATCAACCTTGATAGCAACATCCACTGCGCCGCTGACAATATCCGCAAGGCCAGGGACCATCTTCCGAATGGCTTTGTCGTCGAATGTCCCGGAAATCTCGCGCTGGCGTTTGACCGTGCTTTGCGCACCCACTGGCTCCACGAGATTGAGATCCAGGGGAATCCCGTCGATTTCAGCCTTCGATTGCAGCTCCGCTTTCGTCTGATCGACGCGCAGCGTCCCGTTGATAGAGGAAATGTTTCGTCCGGCAATCGGCGTCTTTACATCGACACCATCGAGAGCCATTTCCGCCTGCCATTGTGGCGGCGATGGATTTTGTGATGGGATGAGGCCAAAACGGGCTCCGACTTCGGCTGTCATCGGCCCGGAAAAGTCCTCCACCTTGAAAGGCGTGCGTTGCAAGGCCCGGATCGGCCGATAGCTGACAAGCTCTGCCAGCGCATCTGCTTCTCCCGCCACATCAAGGCGCATTTCCGCCATAAGCGGCTTTTCGTAGGTTTTCGGAATGACAAAATCACCACCCCGCAAGGTCACGGACCGACCGGATGGGGAATAGGTCGTGCCACCCTTGATATCGATCTGCATATTCTCGCCCTTGAGCTTGAAAACTCCCGAAGCATCCCTCAAGGGCGGCAGATCACCCGCGATGTTCATGCGCACATCGGCGAGATTGAAGGAGATCATCAGCTCTTTGTCGTTGAGGTCGAGGGGGCCGACATTTTTCGCAATCCTGCCTTCCGGCAAGAATACTTCGATCTTGCCGTCGGTCACGGTTCCACCGAAGACGTTGGCGACAACCCATTTACGAGCCGTCTTGGCGATCCACCAGGGCCAGAGCTGCTTTACGGCCGCCGACTGCACCTTGTCGGTCAAGGCGGCAAAGCTGACTTGCGGCGATGTCTCGCCAAAACTCATGGAGAGCGATCCGACCATGGAGCCTTGCGCGCTTGCCACCGTCAGATGATCGAAAACAAGATCCTGAGTTTCCGACAGGTATTGGCCCCTCGCCTTCGCGTCGAACAACAACGGCGGATCGGAAACGTCCTCCGGCGCCGAACGAGCGCCCTGCGCCAGAAGGTCGATTGCAAAGCCCTTGCGCGTGTCCGCATTGACCTTGTCCAGGTCGATGATGGCGCCCGAGAAGGGGAAGGCAGATCGTCCCACCCTTACAATCGAAGGAAGGATATCAATGGAACCGCGCTTGAAATCGTATGAAAGATTGAGTTCTGATGGTTTCAGTGAAGAGGAAAGGCCTCCTGCTTGAAAAATCCCCGCCTCGGACGTCGCGCCAAGCTGCAATGTCGGCGCAGCGTTTTCACTGCCGCGCATGGCCTTGATCGTCAGACTCGCACTGCTGTCGATACCAAATGCGGTTTCGGTGGCGCTCGCCGACCTGTGCAGCAGCGCCGAGAGCGGAAGACCCGACGCCGTACCGTCCACCCGGACAATCTTGCCGCCATCCCCTGTTGTCGCCAGATGAAGCTCAGCCTTGTCACCGTCGATATCGAAGATACCCGCGATCCGCATGGAACCATTGAGGGCACGGGTGAAATCGAGAGTCTCGATCACCACCGGGACGATACGCTTTCGCGGGCCGGTAAAGGACAGCCGCACGTCGGCAATTCTGACATTTTCGGTATTCCCCCGCGCAATAAAGCGCGAGATCGCATCGATCTGTCCGAAGGCACTCTCAAGCCCCTCCCCGACATCACTGATACGGATGCCTGTCAGGTCGATCGGTTTGCCTTGAGGCAACAGCGTGGGATCGAGCATGGCGCCTTCGGCCTCGATCTGCGAAACAGCCACTCGACCGGTCAACAACGCAAGCGAATCAAGCTCGATATAAACCGAGCGCGTCGTGATGAGACGCTTTTGGGAGGTGTTTTCGACCAGGGTCACATCCTGCGCCTTCAGCGCCAGCGAACCGCTTGATGTCATCCGTAGGACGGTACTGCCCACTTCGGCGTGATAGTCATTCCCCAGCGCAGTATTCAGCGCAGCCATAGCGTGGGCGTTCAGCGGCCTGTCGATCAAACCGCCTTCGACTGCCAACAGCAGCAGCATCACCAACCCGAGGGCTAAACCGCAAATTCCGAGAAAAATCCCGGCCGTGAGATGAACAGCGCCACGCTTCAAAGGTGCATGAACGATGCAGGGATCGTGGGCCTGCGCTGACGGCAGGCGATGCAGGGCGATGATGTCACCCTTGCCAAATTTCACCTTCTCGCCGCGAATTTCGCTCATCGGCGCAGCGTGCCTCCGTCGATCGGCTTCTGTCCAGTCATATGTCTCGTCTTCCTCGCCGGACAGCCCGGATATGTGGCGCAGGTCTGCACCATTGGTATCGAACATGCTTTGCAAGAAGCTGTCCGCATATCGGATAGTCAGCTCCTCTGCGTCAAGCCAAACCGTTGACCACGGTCTGGGGGAACGGCGCAATGTCGGCTCAAGGCAATCCCGCCGAACACCAAAATAAAGGTTCGCAGACCGCAGGTCTTTACGCGTGGGGAGCCTGCCGTTAAAGCCGGAGCCGGGTGCCTAAAAGAAGAAGCAGTCGAAAACGAGGTCAATTCATGGCAAAAGTGGCAGCAGGAGATGCAGCTCCCGATTTCGAACTGCTTCGCGACGGGGGCGGAACCATTTCGCTGGCGTCATACCGGCTTGGGTGGCTCGTCCTTTTTTTCTATCCCAAGGACGACACCAGCTCCTGCACCACAGAGGCGATCAATTTCAGTTCCAAGGCGGAGGAATTTGCAGCAGCCGGCGTCAGCCTGCTGGGTATATCGCCGGACCCGGTGAAGAAGCATGATAAATTCATCAAGAAGTACGACCTGAAAACCCCGCTGGTCTCCGATGAGACGAAAGCAGTCTGCGAGGCCTATGGTGTCTGGGTGGAAAAAACACTCTATGGTCGCAGATACATGGGGGTCGAGCGAACGACCCTGCTTATCGATCCGGAAGGTGTTGTCCGCCGTGTATGGGAAAAGGTGAAGGTCACAGGCCATGTCGAAGACGTCCTGGCGACAGCGAAGATGCAGGCGGAGCATGGCTCGACATGACGGAACTTCCTCGCATCCATAGCCTTCGCGACGGCGCGGCCAAGGCAATAGCGGCTGCCGATCTCGATCTGAAGACCGAACTTGCACAGGAGACTGCGCGGCGATGGGACGACCGGAAGCTTTCCCTGCGTTCGCCGCTTGACCTTACGGTACCCGAGCGCCCGGGTCGCCCGGCCCGTCCGGAATTGATCGCACCCACGAAGATGGTGCGCCGAACACTACACTCGACACGCGGCCGGGTAGCGCTCCTGCATGCCATTGCTCACATCGAACTGAATGCGATCGATCTTGCCCTCGATATCGTCGCCCGGTTTGCGGGCGAAAAGGTGCCGAATTCCTTCTTCGACGGCTGGATGCGGGTTGCCTTCGAGGAAGCCAAGCATTTCCGTCTCGTGCGCGATCGCCTGCGCCAGCTTGGGGCGGATTATGGCGACATGCCCGCCCATGACGGTCTCTGGCAGGCCGCGCACGACACCCGAAATGACCTGACCGCGCGGCTTGCCGTCGTGCCGCTGATTCTCGAAGCACGCGGCCTGGACGTTACGCCGGCCCTTCAAGCCAAGATGCGCGAGGCCGGAGACATGGAAAGCGCTGCTGTTCTGGACATCATCTACGAGGACGAAAAAGGTCATGTGGCCGTCGGCGCCAAGTGGTTTCGCTTTCTGTGCGCTCGTCAGAAAAAAGACCCGGCAGCCACGTTCCAGGCCCTGGTGCGAGCGAATTTCCGCGGACCGCTCAAGGCGCCATTCAACGATGTTGCTCGCGCCGAAGCCGGGCTGACGCCCTCTTTCTATCGCTCGATGACGGCTTCGACAAATATCTGATTTCTATCGCTATGAAGTGGATTCCATACCGCGGAACGAGGCGCGGGAAAGGCTTTGTTAACCTTAATAATATCTAATCACAGCCATCAAAAGCGCATCTATATGATGGGGGCGATCAGGTGTCAGGACGCACGGAAAATCGCGTTTTCGGCAAGAAAACCGAGAAACACATCCTGATTCTCGCCAAGGGGGACAAGGTCAGGCATATGACTTTCCAGCCATGGACGGTGGCTGTATCAATGTGCTTCGCTTCCGCCCTTACGGTCGGCTATCTCGCCGCCACATCCTATCTCGTCCTGCGCGATGACCTTATTGGCGGAACCATGGCCCGTCAGGCACGCATGCAGTACGAATATGAAGACAGGATCGCAGCTTTGCGTGCGCAGGTGGATCGCGTCACAAGCCGTCAGCTGCTGGATCAACAAGTCGTCGAAGAAAAAGTCGAAAAGCTGCTGCAGCAGCAGCTCGCCCTGACCTCCCGCCATGGAAAACTCGGCTCGCTTCTCGATCGCGCCGAAAATGCCGGCGTCTCGACGGAGAAAGGCGAAGCCATCACGCCTACAGCCAATGCCTATGAAAAACGTGCGGATGCAGCCGGTTCTCGCGGCCTGCGGGCCATCGAACGGCTCATGGGCATCAGCAAGTCCGATTCGCTCCCCCCGATACAGGCCGCTCTCGGCTATGCACCCGCGACTGAAAACGAACCGACTTCGGACCGCGCTGACCGGCTGTTTTCCCGCGTGACCCTTTCGCTCAAGGATATTGAGCATGCGCAGCGCTCCCGGCTCCAGACCCTGACCGAGCAGACGGCCGACACCGCCGACGAGATCGCAGCGATCGTTGGGCGCACCGGCGTGCACATCGATGACAAGCCGCTGGAGGAGGCAGCGGACACGGCTCCGGCAGAAGAGGGCTCTGCCATTGGCGGTCCGTTCGTCGAACCAGAGTCCTCAGAGGATTTCAACGCATCGCTTGTTGCCCTGGACGGCGCCCTGGGGCGGCTTGAGCAGATGCGAAGCCAGGTCAAGAAATTACCCTTCTCTAACCCCTCTCCGGCAAGCGATATCACCAGCCGCTTCGGCAACCGCGTCGATCCTTTTCTGGGCAGGCTGGCGCTCCATGCCGGCATTGATTTCCGGGCATCCCTCGGCACACGGATTGTGGCGACAGCGCCCGGTACCGTGATCACGGCAGGACATAGTGGCGGCTATGGAAACATGGTCGAGATTGACCACGGCAATGGCGTGACGACACGCTTTGCCCACTTGTCAAGTTCGCTGGTCAACGTTGGCGATCATGTCGAAGCCGGACAAGTCATTGCCAAAACCGGCAACACCGGGCGCTCCACCGGCCCTCATTTGCATTACGAGGTTCGTCTCAATGGCGAGGCCGTCGATCCCATGCGTTTTCTGACCGCCGGCATGAAGATCGAAAAGCTCGTAAACTGAGGCCGGCCTTAAAGCATATGCCTTTGAAACAGGCATAAAAAACCGATTATTACCGTCTTCTCTAAAAGGCATCCGGAATTTACTTCTTTTTATTGACTGATCAATCGATCAAACGCCCGGTTTTCTTGACTTTGTGCCGCTTTGAGCCTAAGAGCCCCCACAACGCGCCCCGTGGGTGAGCGCGATGTCACCAGTGTTCTCCCGAACCGGAACGGAAACAGATTTCCAATTGACCACGTTTTCTGATCTTGGCCTGAGCCAAAAAGTACTCTCCGCAGTAACTGATGCGGGCTACACCATTCCGACGCCAATCCAGGCAGGGGCCATTCCGCCAGCCCTCCAGCGTCGCGACATTCTCGGCATCGCTCAAACCGGCACAGGCAAGACCGCTTCCTTCGTGCTACCGATGCTGACGCTCCTGGAAAAGGGACGCGCACGGGCTCGCATGCCACGCACGCTGATTCTCGAGCCGACGCGCGAACTCGCTGCGCAGGTTGCCGAAAACTTCGAAAAATACGGCAAGAACCACAAGCTCAATATTGCGCTGCTCATCGGTGGCGTGTCCTTCGACGAGCAGGATCGCAAACTGGAGCGCGGCGCCGACGTGCTGATCTGCACCCCCGGCCGCCTGCTTGATCACTGCGAGCGCGGCAAACTCCTGATGACCGGCGTTGAAATCCTGGTCATCGACGAAGCCGACCGCATGCTGGATATGGGATTCATTCCCGATATCGAGCGCATCGCCAAGCTTATTCCGTTCACCCGCCAGACGCTGTTCTTCTCTGCCACCATGCCTCCGGAAATCCAGAAGCTGGCCGACCGGTTCCTGCAGAACCCGGAACGGGTCGAAGTGGCGCCGCCCTCCTCCACCGCCAAGACCGTGACGCAGCGTTTCGTTGCGGCCCATGCGAAGGACTACGAGAAGCGCGCCGTTCTGCGCGACCTCATCGGTGCACAGCAGGAGCTGAAGAACGCGATCATCTTCTGCAATCGCAAGGTTGATGTCGCCGATCTCTTCCGCTCTCTCGAACGTCACGGCTTTTCGGTCGGCGCGTTGCATGGCGACATGGATCAGCGCTCGCGCACCACGATGCTGGCAAACTTCAAGGATGGCGGCATCAAGCTGCTGGTCGCATCGGACGTTGCTGCTCGCGGCCTCGATATCCCCGATGTCAGCCACGTCTTCAATTTCGATGTGCCGATCCATGCGGAAGACTATGTGCACCGAATCGGTCGCACCGGTCGTGCCGGTCGCTCAGGCGCCGCCTTCACGCTGGTGACCAAGCGGGACACCAAGTTCACCGACGCCATCGAAAAGCTGATCGATCTGAAGATCGAATGGCTGAATGGCGACCTTTCGGCCCTTCCGGCGCCGATGGAAAGTTTCGACAACGGCAAGTCCGACCGCAGCAAATCGGATCGTGGTCGGGATCGTGATGGCAAGCGTGGCCGGCGGAACGACACCGATAGAGGCGCGTCCAGTCACAAATCGGACACCAAATCAGACGATATTGCGATCGCAAGCGAAGCAGTGACGACAACAAAGGCGGAACCCGTGAGAACAGAACGTAAGGCAGAAACCAAGCCGCAGAATAGCCAGCGCAATGGCAATCGGAATGCTTCTGCGCCGTATCCTGCCAATGATGACAACCGCGACCGTCGCAACCGCTACCGCCGCGACCATGACGATGGCCCGACGCCCGTTGGCTTTGGTGACGACATTCCGGCCTTCATGCTGATCGCGGGCAAGGCCTGATCCGTCAACGCTTGACGCTTTTTATTTGCAAGCCGCCTTCACTTTTCGTGCAGGCGGCTTGTTTCGTATCCGGCTACCGATCACCGGGTGACGGACGTCGCCGACCGAATGTATTTGGTCTTGAAGGGCGTTAACCGCCGACAATGACGAGCGCAGTGGTGAGCGGCGCAGACGCGGCGTGGGTCCACAGCTGGTAGCCAACCACGGTGCCCAGGATGGCTGACCAGATTGCAAAATCTCCGAAGCGAAAAAGGGGCTCTCTCATCGTCGTTCTCCCGAAGGGCTTTGTGACGTTCTTGATGGGAATATCGCCCCTATCGTTCACCGTTTAAAGATCGAAACCAGTGAACACTGCTTCCAGAATTGAACAATCAACTCGTTCGGGTAGAGTTGCAAAACGGTGACGCGTGTCGAAAATCGTGGTAGAATCCAATCATGAACCCGCGGCAATGCAGTTGTTACGGAGGATCGCTATGCATTACAGCCTTCAGTTCTTCACATGGACGCCAAAGCAGGGCGTTCATCAGGTCGGCTCTGCCGTGGAAGTGAACGCGATTAGCCCGAAGCTGGCAGCGACAACGCTTCTTGGCGTGCGCCTTGACGAAGCAGGTGCTGCTCGAAAGCTTGCTGTTCGCGTCTGGAGCGACAGCGACGACTGCAAGGCCGATTGCGCCTGCTACTATTATCATTGAGCGGCCAAACGGACAGCAGCGACAACGCCGCATTTTTTTCATGTGCCTTTCCGGAATTCACGTGGTTTTAAGCACTTGCGGAACACAAATGGAACATATAGTGTCTGTTCTTGATTTGTTTCGCAATTCCGGAGTGAAATGTCATGCTGACCCGCAAGCAACAGGAACTGCTGCTTTTCATTCATGAGCGCATGAAGGAATCCGGCGTGCCGCCGTCCTTCGACGAAATGAAGGATGCCCTGGATCTTGCGTCCAAATCGGGCATCCACCGTTTGATCACAGCCTTGGAAGAACGTGGGTTCATTCGCCGGCTTCCGAACAGGGCGCGTGCGCTCGAAGTGATCAAGCTGCCGGAGGCCTATTCGCCAAGTCTTCAGCCCAAGCGCGGCTTTTCTCCCAGCGTCATCCAGGGGAGCCGGGATGTAGCGCCGCCCCCCGCCAAAGCTCGCCCGCCGGAAACCAACTCCGTCAATGTGCCTGTGATGGGACGAATCGCGGCGGGTGTCCCGATCTCCGCTATCCAGAACAACACGCATGATATCTCCGTACCATTCGAAATGATCGGTGCCGGCGAGCATTACGCTCTGGAAGTGCGCGGCGATTCGATGATCGAAGCAGGTATCCTCGACGGCGATACCGTCATCATCCGCAACGCTAACACCGCCAGCCCCGGTGAGATCGTTGTGGCCCTCGTCGATGATGAAGAGGCGACGCTGAAGCGCTTTCGTCGCAAGGGTGCTTCTATCGCCCTGGAGGCCGCAAATCCGGCTTATGAAACGAGGATCTTCGGCCCGGACCGGGTGAAAATCCAGGGCAAGCTCGTCGGCCTCATTCGCAAGTATCATTGAGGCGCTCCGGCGTTCGCGCCTCAATCAAAGACGGGAAAAATCACAGCATTCGCGGATATTCCCCTTGCGATTTGTCTAGGATGATTCTAAACGCTCGCAACGGCCCGAGTGATCGGACCTGAGAGGCCTCGTGGCGGAGTGGTGACGCAGAGGACTGCAAATCCTTGTACCCCGGTTCAATTCCGGGCGAGGCCTCCAAATTTTTCCCGCCACGAAAACAAGTGCTTACGGCTGCATTTTTGCGGTTAAGTACTGGGTGGCTCAACATCAACATATTTTCGTTGCGAAAAACCTCTGCCGTCTGCGCTCCCAGTCGCGCTTGAGGCTTTGCATAGCCTGTAAATTTTGAAACTCGAGGATGCACCCTCCGCTTTTAACGTGCACTCCAAAACCAAGTCCGCACTCGTTCGAACTCTTTTCCTGCACGCCAGGCCCCTCCGCAACTTCTGTTGTTCATCGCCTGGGAGGAACCTTTGCCAGTCTGTCCCGTTGCCCTCTCAGTTCGACCGTGAGAAGGAGTTTGAGCGATGGCGACCCATTTGGATGAACGGGGCGACAGGGTTTCGAGCGTAGACGAAGATAGAACAGTCAAGGCGACCACAAACGAGGCGCGGCAGGGCGGACTGGGAAAACCTGTTTTTATCGTACTGATCTGCGGGTTGCTTTTGGCTATTGTCGCGTGGGCGGGTGCGGAACTGTTCGGTGAGAGCACCGATAATGACGCTTCAACCCGGACCCAGCAGACCACTCCGATGACACCCGCGGAAACTGGCGTCTCCAACAGCTAGGCCACGACTACCTCGCCGAGCAACGAAGCGCAGCAACCGGCACCTGTCGACAAGGATCCAACGCCGCAGACCGGCTCCGGTGATTAACGGCCCGTGAGGGCGTCAAACTAGACGGCGCGGCTTAGACCTATGGTATGCCCGTGTTTTAACGGGTGCTCAAATATCGCTGTCGCTTAAACCGAGCGGTAGCCTCTGTTGAGATAGACAAGTGCTTCCCTGGCCTCAGCAGTCTGCATCGCGACTACTTTGCCAAACAGCACCATATGCGTTGCGATGCGCTTGACGTCGATCACCTCGCAATCGAAGACAGCCATTGCACCGTTTAGCGAGGGCGCACCCGTCAAAAGCGTGCCCCAATCGCCGTGGTCGAACCGGTATTCAGGTTCGATGGGTTCGCGACCTGAAAATACGTTGGCCAACCCTATCTGATCGGCGCCCAGGACGTTGAGGGCAAAACAACCGCTAGTCAGAAAGATGTCATTTCGCACGTTGGCCTGGTTGAGGCACACAAGCAGGGTCGCAGGATCATCTGACACCGAGCAGGCGGCAGTAATCGTTACGCCGCGACGGGCCTCGCCCTCCGCTGTCGTCACGATATGGACATGGCCGGCAAGTTGGCTCATGGCGTCACGATAGGAAACGGGGTCGAGGGCAAGCGTCTGCAACACGAAACTCTCCGAACAATGTATGGCCTTACACATAGTCGTTGGCGGAAAATATGTAAGCGGCAAGTGCAGATCTGGACACAGCGCCGTGATCTTTTCCTTTGACCCCAAAGGCCACATCTTTAAAACAGCAGCTATCAACGGAACACGCCGAAAATTTGGGATGGAACTGCGAATGCGTCGACTGACAGCAAGTCTTGCCATGGCTGCGATTATAATTGCATCGCCGGCTGCAGCGGCCGGTCTCAAGATCGCGGTTGTCGCTCCGGCCGAAGGTCCCTTCGCGCTGCTCAGCAAGCAGATCACCGATGGTGCAAGCTTCAAAGCCAAGGATCGTGGCACCGAAATCATACCCATTGCCGAGACGTGCGAGGCTTCGGGCAGCGCGGACCTTGCCAAGGCAATTGTCGATAGCGGCGCCGAAGCTGCGATCGGTTTTCTCTGCACGGAAAGCCTCGAGGCCGCCATGCCCGTTCTCGCCCCTGCCAATATTCCAGCCATCACGCTCAGTGTCCGCTCCGATATCCTGATGGGCGACGCGATCAAGAACAATTGGCCCTTCTTCCGTCTTGTTCCGAATGCCGGCGCGGAATCGACAAAGATCACGGAAGCAATTCTTGCGCGCTGGAAGAACGAACCACTGGCGCTGATTGATGATGGCACGATCCATGGGCGTGAACTTGTTGAGAGCATCAAGGGCGCCCTCGCCGAGATCGGCCTGACGCCGCTCTTTGCCGATACCTACCGCCCTGCCCAGGAACAGCAGGTCGCCCTCGTGCGCAGGCTGGTCAAAAGCGGCGCTACCCATGTTTTCGTGGGCGGCGACCGGTCCGATATTGCGGTGATTGCACGGGATGCGAAGGCGGAAAATGGAGGTCTCATCTTCATGGGTGGAGAAGCGCTGAATGCCGCGGACGATCCGGTGCCACTGGAAGATGGTGTGCTGGCGATTGCCCTGCCCGACTATGCACGCCAGCCGGCAGCCGCAGATGCAACGGCTGCATTCAATCAGGCCGGCATCGTGCCGGAAGGTTATGTCCTGCCAGGCTTCTCAGCCGTTACCCTGCTTGAAGCGGCGAAGGACAAGGCTGCCGCCGAAGACATCCCGCTGCGCGCCGCCGTGGCGCGCGGATCATTCGAAACAGCTATTGGCACTGTTAGCTTTGGCGCTGACCACGAATTGAAGCCGACACCCTATCGGCTGCTGGAATGGCGCGACGACCGTTTCGTCGAGCCAGCCCAACAGGTGAACTGACGATGCGGCCAGGCCCGCGCAACTCCATCACCGATGTCGCCGGGATCAAGGTTGGCAATGCCGAGGACGTCAGCCTGAAATCCGGCGTTTCTGTCGTCGTCTGTGATGAGCCGGCGATTGCGGCCTGCCAGGTGCTCGGCGGCGCCCCCGGTACCCGCGAAACGGATTTGCTTGAGCCACACAATACGGTCCAGGCAGTGGACGCCATCGTTCTTTCCGGCGGATCCGCCTTCGGGCTCGACGCCGCGTCCGGCGCGCAGAGCGCCCTTGCCGAAGACGGTCGCGGCTTTGCCGTTGGCCCCGCGCGCGTGCCCATTGTTCCGGCCGCCATTCTTTTCGATCTGCTCAATGGTGGCGACAAGTCGTGGGGTCGATATCCGCCCTATCGCGAGCTTGGCTATGATGCCGTGCGCAATGCCGGTCTGGCGTTTCGGACCGGCAGCGCCGGTGCCGGCACCGGGGCGCTCACGGCAGGCTTGAAAGGCGGGCTCGGCACGGCATCGGCGATCGAAGGCGGCATGACGATCGGTGTACTCGTTGCCGTCAACGCGCTGGGTTCCGCGACGATTGCGAGTTCCCGGCATTTTTGGGCAGCTCCCTTCGAGGAAGGCAATGAGTTCGGCGGTCTCGGCATGCCACACCCTTTCCCGCAAGGAGCGCGCACTATCCGCACCAAGATGGGCGGCAAGCCCGCGGAAATGCGCAACACCACCATCGCCGTAATCGCCACCGACGCCCTGCTGACGAAGGCAGAAGCCAAGCGACTGGCGATTGCCGCCCATGACGGATTCGCCCGTGCGCTCTGGCCAGCGCATACGCCATTTGATGGTGATATTGTCTTTGCCCTCGCCACCGGGAAGAGCGGCGTGAAACCCGATGAGCGTGGTTTCGTCACGCTCTGTGCCCTTGCCGCCTCCACGATGGCACGCGCTATCGCAAGGGGCGTGCACGATGCTACGCCCATGGATGGGGATACTCTGCCGGTTTGGTCTCAATCGCCTCCACACGCCTGAAAAGGCTGTCGCGAGCACGGAATCTTGCTCGCAATATTGTTTGCGCACCACAGCGGTGCTATTGCCCGGAAAACGCCTGGAGCCAAACATCATGACATTGCCAATACGCATCGCCCCGTCGATTCTCGCCGCAGATTTCGCAAAACTCGGCCAGGAAGTTCGCGATGTGACCGAGGCGGGCGCCGACTGGATACATCTCGACGTAATGGACGGCCACTTTGTGCCCAACATCTCCTTCGGGCCGGATGTCATCAGGTCTCTGCGACCGTTCACCAGGGCAACGTTCGATTGCCACCTGATGATCGCTCCGGCGGATCCTTATCTCGAGGCCTTTGCAAAGGCGGGTTGCGATATCATCACGGTTCATGCCGAAGCCGGTCCGCATCTGCATCGGTCGCTGCAGACCATCCGTAATCTCGGCAAGAAAGCCGGCGTATCGCTCAATCCCGCAACGCCTCCCAGTGTCATCGAATACGTCCTCGATACCGTGGACCTCGTTCTTGTGATGTCGGTCAATCCTGGTTTTGGCGGGCAGAAATTTGTAACCTCCGCCCTCGACAAGATCCGCACGATCCGGTCGATGATCGGGGATCGGCCAATCGAGCTTGAAGTGGATGGCGGGGTTGCAGCCGATACGATCGCTGATATCTCGGCTGCCGGTGCCAACGTCTTCGTCGCCGGTTCCGCCATCTTCAAGGGCGGCAAGATCGAGGCCTACAGCGATATGATCGGTACCCTGCGCACGCTCGCCGAGGCTGGCCGCTGATGACCGCGCCGGCCCGCACGATCGATTGGATCGCGGGCTGGTTTATGCTGGCTTCTGCCCCTGCTTTTGCGGGTGATATTGCCTCGCTCGGGGTCATCGGCTTTTCTGAGGATGGCGGTGCCTTTGCCTTCGAGGAAGATGGTGTCGCGGACACGGAGACACGCTGATGCTCCAGATGGGTGACTCGCCTCCGGAAAAGCAAGGCACTCTCCGCCGCGCGATACTGCGTCTGAGGGAAACAAGCCCAAGCCTTCGCGAACTCTTCTGCGGCGCAATTCTCTGGGGCGTCATGATGGCTGCGGCAGCCTTTGGGGCGCTCTATCTTCAAAACAGAGCGGAAACCGCGCGGCTTGATGCGGTGCTGGCGCTTTATCTTTGCGGCGGCATTCTTGCCTGGCCTTTTGCGCTCTCTCTGGCTCGGTTTTGCGCATATGATCGCCGCAGCGAGGCACGCTTCGCCGCCTATTTTGTCTGCCTGACGGTATTTACCATCACTGCAACGGCATTTCTCTTCGCCATGCAATACCGGCAGTTCTACGAACAGTGGCACGCCCCGTTTGGCAGCCGCATCTGGATTTATCAGTTTATCATCACTGGCGCTGGCGCCACTTACCAGTTTGTCGTCATGGGCGTGCGACTGTTCGTTCCGTTCGGAGCGGTCGTGCTTGCAGCAACAAGCCTGTGGCTGGCAAAACCTCGACTTTCACCGCCCTGGAACCGCTAGCGATCGACTCGAGCGTTGAGATTGCCCCCTATCTTTGCTAGAGGCACAGCCAACTTCACCTCAATACGAAAGCAAAGCCCATGATCCCCCGCTACTCCCGGCCGGAAATGGTCGCCATCTGGTCGCCTGAAACGAAGTTCCGCATCTGGTTCGAGATCGAAGCCTATGCCTGCGACGCACTGGCAGAGCTTGGCGTCATTCCGAAGGAAGCGGCAAAGATCATCTGGGAAAAGGGTAATGCTGCCGAATTCGACGTCGCGCGGATCGACGAGATCGAAGCTGTCACCAAGCATGACGTCATCGCGTTCCTGACCCACCTCGCCGAATTCGTCGGTCCGGACAGCCGCTTCATCCATCAAGGGATGACCTCCTCAGACGTGCTGGACACGACCTTCAACATCCAGCTGGTTCGGGCCGCCGACATCCTGCTTGCGGATATGGACCGCGTTCTCGCGGCGTTGAAGGCACGCGCCTTCGAACACAAGGACACGGTGCGCATCGGCCGCAGCCATGGTATCCATGCCGAGCCGACGACTATGGGGCTGACACTTGCCCGCTTCTACGCGGAGATGAGCCGCAACCGCGACCGGCTGGTCGCTGCCCGGGCGGAAGTGGCAACCGGTGCAATTTCGGGTGCCGTCGGCACCTTCGCCAATATCGATCCGAGCGTCGAAGAATACGTTTGTGAGAAGCTCGGTCTCGTGCCCGAGCCGATCTCGACGCAGGTCATCCCGCGCGATCGTCATGCCATGTTCTTTGCCACGCTCGGCGTCATCGCGTCTTCGATCGAAAACGTGGCGATCGAAATCCGTCATATGCAGCGCACGGAAGTTCTGGAAGCCGAGGAATTCTTCTCGCCCGGCCAGAAGGGCTCGTCAGCCATGCCGCACAAGCGCAATCCTGTCCTGACGGAAAACCTGACCGGCCTTGCCCGCCTCGTGCGCATGGCCGTGACGCCAGCCATGGAAAATGTCGCCCTCTGGCATGAGCGTGATATCTCGCACTCTTCCGTTGAACGCGCCATCGGACCTGACACGACGATCACGCTCGACTTTGCACTGAACCGTCTGGCCGGTGTCGTCGAGAAGCTGGTGATCTACCCGGACAACATGCTGAAGAACATGAATAAGTTCCGCGGCCTTGTGCATTCCCAGCGGGTGCTGCTTGCCTTGACGCAGGCTGGCGTGTCACGCGAGGACGCGTATCGCCTGGTTCAACGCAACGCGATGAAAGTTTGGGAACACGGCAAGGACTTCCTCGAAGAGCTGCTGGCAGACGCCGAGGTTCGCGCAGCCCTTCCGGAAGAAACCATCCGCGAAAAGTTTGACCTTGGCTATCACACCAAGCACGTCGATACGATCTTCCGCCGGGTATTCGGCTGATTTTCGGCTGGGGAGCCTTCGGGCTCCCTCTCCCGCCCCCCTGCGTTCCGCTTTGACGCAGATGCCTCAAAAGCGAACGGTTTTCTCAATCGAATCCTCAGCCTTTGGTGAAATCCTGCCTTTCAACGAATAATGGGAGGCAAGACATGCCGGTTCAGCAGGTTGTTGAGAGGAAGGCGAAGCGGGTTGCGACGAAGTTTACCGGCGAGGTCACGTGCAAGGGCGGCACCAGCCGTGGTATCGTCAAGGACCTGTCCCCGGCTGGCATCTGCTTCCAACTCTATTTCGACATCAATGCGAAGACAGGCCAGGAAGTCACCATCGAGAGTGACGAGCTTGGCCATCTGACAGGCGTCGTCCACTGGTACCGAGGCGACAGGATCGGCATTCGCCTTCACGCGTCATCCAACACCTCGGCCCAGGTTTCGTCCTACTTCAAGTACTTCCGTTAGCGTTTGTCAGGGAAAAGTGGAAACCGGTTTTCCCGTAAAGACAAACGAAAACAAAAGAATCTAGAGGATGCCTGGTTCAATCCGAACCGGACATCCTCTAGATGCCGTAATGGGCCGACGCTTCCGAGAATGTAGCCAGATTGGTGGCTGTCCCTCAGAATGACGATGTTGAGACGGGGTCCGAGCTGGTCGGCCCCAAACATCAAGCGAGGAACAGCCATGGAGTACTTTGCCGGAATTGATGTTTCTTTGGAAGCGAGCAGCGTGTGTTTGGTGGATGCCGCGGGCAAAATTATCCGCGAGACGAAGGTAGCGAGCGATCCAGATGCGCTGATCGAACACTTTGTTTCGTTGGAGTTTGCCGTGAGGCGGGTGGGGCTTGAAGCAGGTCCCTTGTCTCAATGGCTCCATGAGGGCCTAACGAAGGCTGGCTTTGATGTCGTTCTGCTGGAAACCCGCCATGTGAAGGCTGCCCTGTCGGCGATGATCATCAAGACGGACCGTAAAGATGCACGCGGCATCGCCCAATTGTTGCGGATGGGATGGTATCGCGCTGTGCATTCGAAATCTCCCGGCTCGCAGGATGTCCGGGCGCTTCTGACCGGTCGCAAACTGCTGCAGGCCAAATTGCGTGACGTCGAGCTCAGCATTCGGGGTATTTTGCGGGGCTATGGCTTGAAGGTTGGCGAGGTGAGCCGCGGCCGATTTGAAGCACGAATATTTGAGCTCGTCGACGGACATCCGGTGTTGAAGACCGTGATAGGCGCTATGTTGCAGGCTCGTCATGCGCTTTGGACGGAGTTCACCAAAATGCATCGTGAGATGTTGAAGATCGTTCGCCAGGATCAGGTCTGCCAAAGACTGATGACCACACCGGGCGTTGGTGCGCTCGTTGCTATTACCTATCGCTCCGCGATCGACGACCCAAGCCGGTTTACGAAATCTCAGACCGTCGGCGCCTACTTCGGGTTGACGCCGAAGAAATACCAATCCGGCGAGACGGATCTGGACGGTGGCATCAGCCGGGTTGGTGACACAATGGTGCGCACCGCCCTTTACGAGGCGGCCCACATTATGCTGACCCGTGCTACCAGGTTCTCGGCGCTGAAACGATGGGCAGTCGATGTGGCAAAACGGCGTGGCATGAAACGGGCGAAAGTCGCGCTGGCCCGCAAGCTTGCGACGATCCTTCATCGTATGTGGGTGAACGAGAGCGAATTCCGTTGGGGCAAGGAAGCCTCTGCGGCATAGATAGCGGTATCGAGACGAGGTATTTTGGGCTCGTCTCAATGAAGGTCCCGTCACCGGGACGAGAGCCTGGCAAGGTCGTAAGTAGTGCTGTGAGGCTTCGGCAATCACGCCGCCTAGATTGACCTGCCGGTTCTGATCTTATGCGGCCTGCGTGTTGACCACGGACAGAAGCATGATCCTGGTGACGAGATTTTGGTACTGAGGGACTTGACGAACAAAGGCCCATTACAGAAGGCGCTACTTGATCTGCAACGGTTCGATCATCTTGCGATAGAGATGCCAGGTCGCATGACCGAGAACCGGCATGATGACTGCCAGTCCGACAAACACCGGGATTGAGCCGATCACAAGGCCACAGGCAACAATCAGCCCCCAGACCGCGACAGGAACCGGGTTGACGAGCGTTGCCTTGATCGACGTCTGGACTGCGGACACCGCTCCGACATCGCGGTCGAGCAGCAGTGGAAACGATACGACAACAGTCGACAGCACGATAACGGCGAATACGAAGCCGACAGCATTACCGACGAGAATGAGGTTCCATCCGGCTTCTGTGGAGAGAATTCCGTTCAGAAATGCGGTAATGGACGCTGGCGGCATCTCGCCAACCAACTGGACATAGAGCGATTGCGCAATCACCAGCCACATCACGAAGAGAGCGAGCAGCATTGCAGCCAACGCAAGGATCGAGGGGATGGCCGCAGAGCGACGAACATCCAGCGCGTGCCGCCAGGATGTGTCCATGCCAGCCTCCCGCCGTCTACTGATCTCGTAGAGCCCGATTGCAGCAACCGGCCCGATGAGTGCAAAACCGGACGCCAGCGGATAGAGAAGCGGCAGCATGTTGGCGCCGGAACTCCAGGCAGCCAGAACGACACCGGCAATGGGATAGATCAGTCCGAGAAAGACGTAGTGCGACGGCTTTTCGCAGAAATCGTCCCACCCTCGGTAGAGAGCCTCAAAGACATCGGAAACGGTAATTTTCCGAATGCCGGGGTGGGCAACCGTACCTTCGGCACCGGCCATTACATGAAATGCTGTCATGACGAGATCTCCTCCTGATCCGGGGTAATCTTCGCCGCACCTCTCTGACGAGGTCGTAGGGAAAAGCGGCGCAAACGATATCGTGACATTCCGCATTGCATCGACGCATATAAATCGTCGATAATCCATGCACTGAGCATATACCCGATTTGTCTTTCCATCACTTGACTTCGAGGGCAGACGACCTCACATCGCCGTTACTATGAAAGCATCAGAAGCAGATATCCTCATCGTCCCCGGTTATACCAATTCCGGCCCCGATCACTGGCAGACGCGCTGGCAGAACAAGCTCGCGTCCGCCCGTCGTGTCGAACAGGCGGAATGGTCCAAGCCCGTGCGCGAAGATTGGGTTGCCCGGATGATCGCCGAGGTCAACGCTGCCACCAAGCCGGTCGTGATCGTTGCCCATTCGCTCGGCGTGGCAACGGCTGTCCACGCGCTGCCGCATATCGAGAAGAAAATTGCGGGCGCTTTTCTGGTGGCGCCACCTGAGGTTACCAATCCCAGGATCAGGCCCAAGCACCTGATGACTTTTGGCCCCTACCCCCGTGATCCGCTACCTTTTCCATCGCTGATGGTTGCAAGCCGCAATGATCCGTTTGGTTCTTATGATCATGCCGGCGACATCGCCAATGCCTGGGGCTCGATGCTGGTCGATGCCGGTGAATCCGGCCACATCAACAGCGAATCCGGCCATGGCCCGTGGCCGGAGGGAACCATGGTTTTCGCGCAGTTCCTGAGCAAGTTGCAGGCTTAGGCACAAATTGATCGTCATTTTCCGTCACAGTGCTGATGAAAGTGCGTGTGGCGGAAAGGAACTGGACGGTTTCGGATCGCCATTAATCACACTTTCATGAGTGATGTGGAAGATAATGGCAAATTTCCAGAACGGCCAAGACGTGACGACATCAGACACTCGAAGCGCAAAAAGGTTGGCCGACACGGCCGCCAGCGACGGTTTCCCGGCCCAGGCACTCCTCGATGATGCGCCTGCAGGGTTTTGCCTGTTCGACGGAAACGGAAAACTCCATTACGCTAACGCAATGCTTGAGCGCCTGCTGCCGGGCAGCAGGCGAGGTGTTTCGATAAACGAACTCGTCAGCGCAGAAAGCGTTGGCAGCCTCAGGCGCGCGCTCGCAACGCTCGATGAAACGGGCGCTGGCGTTTCGCATTGCGAGTTGCGCTCTAGTGCCGCAGGCGGCACCCACAGGTGGCTACAGGCCTCGCTCTCTGTGTCGGATCTCGATAACGGCCGCCAATACACGATGCAGGTCCAGCCGATAGACGGCGCGATGCAGAAAATAGCCATTCTTGAGGCAAGCGAGACACGTTGGAAACACGCTCTCGACAGCGCCCACCAGGGTGTGTGGGATCACGATTTCAAAGCGAACGACCTTTTCTACTCGGCAACCTGGAAGAAAATCCGCGGCATGGCGGCAGATGCCACGGTCGATGGCGAGCTGGAAACCTGGATCGAAAGCGTTCACCCCGATGATCGCGCCTGGGTTTTGGAGTGCATCCGTCGTCAGGACGAGGGCGAAGTCGAATTCAACACCTTCGAATATCGCGAGCGTCATGCGGATGGCCACTACGTCTGGATCGAAAGCCGTGGAGCTTCCATCCAGTGGGGCGAGGACGGACGACCGACACGCGTAATCGGTACCGACACGGATATATCGGCGCGAAAGAAGGACGCTGCCCGGCTACAGGAAATCTCGCGGCGCCTGCGACTTGCGCTCGATATCTCCAAGATCGGGGTCTTCGAAGCCAACCTCGATCGCGGCACGGTGGTTCGCGACGCCGAACTGATCCGCCTCTACGGCTATGACCCCGAGACCACCGACCCCGGCCGGGCCATGTTCGAAGAACTGCTGCATCCCGACGACTACGACGAGGCGATGCGTATCGTGCAGGAAGGAACGGCTTCCGGCGAACCATTCATGAACGCCTTCAGGATCATCCGGCCTGATGGAGAGACCCGCCACATCCGTTCCCGTTCGATCGTCTTTATCGATGGCGAAGGAGAGCGAAAGCTGGTCGGTGCCAACTGGGACGTAACCGAAGACATCAATCTTCGCGATGAACTCGATCACGCACGACGCCTGGCCGAAGCGCGCAATGACGAACTGGAGGCCGCCAAGGCCAGGATCGAGTACAACGCTCTCCACGACCACCTGACAAAACTGCCCAACCGCCGTTATCTCGACCAAAAACTTGACGACTGGATGGCCGGCAGGGTGCGCTATTGCGCCATTCTGCATATCGATCTGGATCGCTTCAAGCAGATCAATGATACGCTCGGCCATCAGGCGGGCGATGCCATGCTGGTTCATACGGCGCAGGTCCTTTCCAGCGCCATAGACACCGGGGATTTTGTAGCGCGCATCGGTGGTGATGAGTTTGTCATTCTCTGCGCGCCGCGCACGTCACCCGACGATATTGTGCCCATGGCCAACGGTGTCATCGACCTCCTGCGCCGCCCTGTTCCTTATCAGGGCTATCTCTGCCGGTTCGGTGCAAGCGCCGGCATCGCCTGGGTTGGAGATGACGGGCAGGATGCGCGCCTATCCCTCATGAACGCCGATATCGCGCTCTACCGCGCCAAGAGCCTTGGAAGAAACCGGTCCGAATTTTTCACCAAGCATCTCCAGACCCAGATCCAGCATGCCAAGCGCACCGCTGATGACATTATCCGAGGGATCGAAGATGGAGAGTTCATCCCGTTCTATCAGCCTCAATTCAATGCCCGCACGCTGAACATTACGGGCGTGGAAACTCTGGTCCGCTGGCAACACCCCCGTCTCGGCCTGCTGGCTCCGGACCATTTCCTGAAGATCGCCGAGGACATCGATGCCCTGTCGACCATTGACCGGGCAATCGCATCGCAGGCCCTGCGGGATTTCGCAAGCTGGGACGCGGCCGATCTTCCCGTGGCACGCCTCTCTCTCAACGTCTCTTCGCGCCGACTGCGCGAGCCTGACCTGGTGGAAAGCCTGAAGGCGCTCGACTTCCCCCCGGGACGATTGTCCTTTGAACTTCTGGAATCGATCTTCCTCGATGAACTGGAGGACGGCGTATCCGAGACGATCGCGGCCTTGAAGGCCTTGGGGATCGAGATCGAGATCGACGATTTCGGCACTGGCCATGCATCGATCATCGGGCTACTGAAGCTCAGCCCTGCCCGCCTCAAGATAGATCGAGCCCTGATAAAGCCGCTCACGGACGTGCCGGAGCAGCGCAAGCTGGTTGGCTCCATCATTGACATCGGCCACTCGCTGAATGTCGAAGTGGTTGCAGAGGGCGTGGAAACGCTCGCCCATGCGGTTATTCTGCAGGATCTCGGTTGTGACATCCTCCAGGGTTACGCCTTCGCGCGTCCAATGGCGCGGGAGGACTTCGAGGTATTTGCCCGTGCCTGCAAATGGCCACAGGAAACCAAGAGTTTTTCCCCGAAGACAACGGCCATCAAGGGTTCCGTATAGACACGAAAGCCACCCAGCTCGCGCTCGGATGGCTTTCTTGAGTTCCTGCGAAGCAGGGGTATCAGCCGTTTTCGATTTGCGAAATAGCTTCTGACAAAAGCTCGATCATCTTCAAACGAATCTGGTCGTCAGTCTGGGCGATGCCGGCGGCGTCGAAATCGGCGCGTAACTTACGCACGACGCCTTCGTGACCCACCTCTTCGAAATCGGAGGCGACCACTTCCCTGGCATAGGCCTGAGCATCATCCTTGCCGAGAAGACCCGCAGCCCAGAGCCCGAGCAGCTTGTTGCGCCGAGCCTCGGCCTGGAAGCGCCCTTCCTCATCCAGCGCAAACTTTGCTTCGAAAGCCTTTTCGCGATCCTGCATGTTGGTCATTCTCGATCTCCCTAAGAATTCGGTACCATGCGAGCATAGCGCCCATAAACCAAAAGCCTGTCAAAAGTGCAATGCGAAGTTTTCGGCATTGAAGACTTTCATGCTAAGCTGCGCAGTGAATTCGGGGGACGGGTCAACAGGCCGATTGTGAAATCGTTTCTTTTCCGCTATGGACCCGCTTAGGAAATGCATATCGGCGCGGCCCAAGAGCGCCAGCAACATAGAGACACCATTCATGAATCGTCGCCGCCGTATCTACGAAGGCAAAGCTAAGATCCTTTATGAGGGTCCCGAGCCAGGCACGCTGATCCAGTTCTTCAAAGATGACGCCACCGCCTTCAATAAGAAGAAGCATGACATCATCGACGGCAAGGGTGTACTCAACAACCGTATCTCGGAATACATTTTCACCCATCTGAACAGGATCGGGATTCCGACCCATTTCATCCGCCGCCTCAATATGCGCGAGCAGCTGATCAAGGAAGTGGAGATCATTCCACTCGAGATCGTCGTGCGCAACGTCGCCGCGGGTTCGCTTTCCAAGCGCCTCGGTATCGAGGAAGGCGTCGTTCTTCCCCGCTCGATCATTGAATTTTACTACAAGGCCGATGCTTTGGAAGACCCGATGGTCTCCGAAGAGCACATCACCGCCTTCGGCTGGGCAAACCCGCAGGAACTTGATGACATCATGGCGCTTGCCATTCGCATCAACGACTTTCTTACGGGCCTGTTCCTCGGCGTCGGCATCCAGCTCGTCGATTTCAAAATCGAATGCGGTCGCCTTTTCGAAGGCGATATGATGCGCATCATTCTTGCCGACGAAATCTCTCCAGACAGCTGCCGTCTCTGGGATGTCGAGACCAAGGAAAAGATGGACAAGGACCGTTTCCGCCGTGACATGGGCGGTCTGGTCGAAGCCTATCAGGAAGTCGCCCGCCGCCTCGGCATCATGAACGAGAACGAACCACCGCGTGGCTCCGGCCCGGTTCTGGTCAAGTAATCAGGAAACGATGACAGTGATCAATGCACGCGTAACTGTGACGCTGAAGAATGGCGTTCTGGACCCGCAGGGCAAGGCAATCGAGGGCGCCCTTGGCGCTCTCGGTTTCGACGGCATCGGCCATGTCCGCCAGGGTAAGGTCTTCGATCTCCAGATCGAGACAACCGACAAGGCCAGGGCCGAAACCGACCTCAAGGCCATGTGCGAAAAACTTCTGGCAAACACGGTAATCGAGAACTATTCTATCTCCCTCTCCTGATGGTTGAGGGAATGGCCCATGGTAGACGTTACCACCGACCTGATCTACGAATTGCTCAAGAAAATGCGGATGGACCTATCCAATCTCAAATTTGAGATGTCGAGAGTCAAATCGGAATTAGGCACTGTTCGCGGCACGATGATTGCAATTCAGCAGGACGTAAACAATATTTACGCCACGCTCGGTCGTCACGAGACCCGTCTCGAACGCATTGAAAATCGCCTCGAACTGCGTGAGCTCGCCGAGGCCCAAGCAAGGTTTGAACCGCACCCATGAAATCTGCAGTCGTCCAGCTTCCCGGCCTCAACCGCGACCGCGACATGATCGCGGCTCTGACGAAAATTTCTGGCAAGGCGCCGGTCACCATCTGGCAGACAGAAACCGAGATCCCGGATGTCGATCTGATCGTCATTCCCGGCGGATTTTCCTACGGTGACTACCTGCGCTGTGGTGCGATTGCCGCCCGTATGCCGGTGATGCAGGCGATCAAGGCCAAGGCAGAAGCTGGCGTGAAAGTTCTGGGTGTCTGCAACGGGTTCCAGATTCTCGTCGAAGCCGGCCTCTTGCCGGGCGCATTGATGCGCAACGCCTCGCTGAAGTTCGTTTGCCGCGAAATCAAGCTTGAGGTGGTCAACGCCGAGACGGATTTCACGCGCGCCTATCAGGCCGGCCAGATCATCCGATGCCCCGTCGCCCATCATGATGGAAACTATTTCGCAGACAGCGAAACACTGAAGTCCATCGAGGACAATGGCCAGGTCCTGTTTCGCTATGCGGAAGGTACCAATCCCAACGGTTCGGTCAACGACATCGCAGGCATCGTCAACCGCGCCGGCAATGTGCTGGGCATGATGCCGCATCCGGAAAACCTGATAGAGGCTGCTCACGGCGGTGCTGACGGCCGCGGCCTGTTTGCTTCGGCGCTCGACGTAATAGCCGCTTAACCCTTCGCTTGATAGAAGCCACCCGGCAAGCTGCACGGAAGCGATTCGCGCGCCGTGTTCTTGCCGAGAGCAAAAGGGTTTTCCATGCGCGCTGTGCCGTTCTTCCGCCTTTCAATCGCAGTTGCGTCCCTATCCGCAGTTCTGGTCATGGCAGGTTGCCAATCCGAGCCACCGGCGCCCGCGCGCGACACCGGCGCCCTGCCGACGATGGAGCGCATTGCGCTTGCCGCCAACAGCTGCTGGTTCAAATCCGGCGACCCAGCCTTCAAGGCCTACCGCCTTGCTCCTGAACTCAACTCCTTCTCCGGCCGCCCTCGCATCCTGATCGTCAAGCGGAACTCGCCGGAAGCAAGGCCGCTCGCCGTCATACAGGCAGAAGGCCATCCGGCCCGACTGCAGGCTTTCGGTCCCCTGCTGAATGAGTCCATCGGTTCACGGATGACGTCGGACATCCGCCGCTGGGCAGCGGGCAACAGCGCATGCAAAGGCGCCGCCTGATCTCACATCGATCGCCGGCTTTTCACCTATCGCAAATCTGCAGAGAGCACGAATTGCCGCCCTCCGCTGCGAATCTACCGCTATTGGCCAACGCCACAGGTTGCATTTTTATGCAACCTGCAATTTATAGCCTGGTTAGTTCTAGCGAGTTCCTTTTTTTGGCGTGGTGATAAAAACTCGCCTCGACGCGGGAACCCGGCGCATTTTTCAGCCCTTCCTCCCTATGAAAGAGCATCGCATCCTCGTCATGAAATCGACCTAGATCGGGGTTGCCGCTTCCCGGCGGTTTCTGATCCCTCATCCTTCTTCAGTGTTACCCGTCGCATTCAAAAAGGCATGATCATGACCATCACCATCTACCATAACAACCGATGCGGCACGTCACGTGCGGTTCTCGATTTGATTCCAGAGACCGGTGCAGAGCCCATCGTCATCGACTATATGACTGCACCGCCGGAGCGCGAATTGCTGCTGGCCATGCTGGTTGCCATGGACCTATCGCCACGAGCCTTGCTTCGCACCAAGGAAGCCGCTTACGACGACCTCGGGCTTTCCAATGAAACCTTGAGCGATCGTGATCTGCTCGATGCTATGATTACCCATCCTCAGCTGATGGAGCGTCCCGTGGTCATCAGCGAAAAGGGCGTCCGCCTGTGCCGCCCGAAAGAAAAGGTGTTGGAAATTCTCTGAAACCAACCCGCCCACGGGAGGTCTTGGCGAAAGTCCAAGGATCCAGTCAAAAAACGGCAGGGCGGCAAGAGCCGCCCTTTCAAAACACCGCTTTTGAATTCAATTCCAAAATGGTCTGGCAGCCTCCTGCCAGGCCTCACGGTCGGTAATGCCGATGTCGAGTAATTGCTCGGGTGACATCTCGCTTAACGCCAGACGCCCGCGTCTTTTCTGCCCGCAAAGAACAATCCAATATATCAAAGACATGAAAAAGTTACGCTTTTCACGCGTGACGGATGTCCGCGGCTGCGGCGGGAGGCAAATTGTATCTATTGTCGTCATTGTATCATCCAATCATCAATTGTATCCCTACAATTTGTGTTTCTGACTATCGATTGACTCATTGATTGTTTCAACATACATAATTGTAACCATGACAAGTTGGATGCCAGACCCACGCACCGGCGACGGGCCGATGTACGCCCGCATCGCCGAGCAGATCGAACACGCGATCACCGACGGAACGCTGCCTGCCGGCGCCAAATTGCCGCCGCAACGTAACCTTGCCTTCGATATCGGCGTGACCTTGGGCACCGTCGGCCGCGCCTATCAGATCGTGCGCGAACGTGGACTGGTGAGCGGCGAGGTCGGCCGCGGCACCTATGTGCTGGAACACGCGGAAAGCCGCCCTGCCGAGCAGGCAGATCCGCTGACGACGGCGCTTGCCGGCACGCGGCCGATCAAGGCACCACCGGGTAAGCTACGCTTTGACAGCACGGCCGCGCCGGATATCGGCCAGGGGCGATCACTGGAGAAAATCGTCGTCGATATCAGCCGCGAGCATCATGCTGAGATCGCCAGCTACGCCCGTGACTTTCCTGATCATTGGTTCGAGGCGGGCAGCCAATGGCTGGCAAAGGGCAATTTTCGCCCCCTCCCCGAGCGCATCGTGCCGACACTGGGCGCCCATGCCGGCGCAGTCGCCGTAATCGCTGCCGTCACAGCTCCGGGCGACAAGATCGCCTTTGAAAGCCTGACCTATTCTCAAGTGAGCCGCAGCGCGGGATTGATCGGGCGTCGAACCATCCTTATGCGCTCGGATGAATACGGTCTGGATCCGGAGGATTTCGAGAGGGTCTGTGCCCAGCAACATCCCAAACTCGCCTTCCTGATGCCGACGGCGCAGAACCCGACGGTTGTCACCCTCTCGCTGGAACGGCGCCAGGCCATTGCCGACATAGCGCGGCGATATGGCGTCTGGCTGCTCGAAGACGATCTCTATGGCGCAATGACCGGCAGCATGACGCCGCTGCTCGCCGAGCTTGCACCGGATCGCACCTTTCTTGTCGGCGGTCTGTCGAAATCGGTTGCGGCCGGCATCCGCGGCGGTTGGGTGGCTTGCCCTCCGCATTTCAGCCAGCGCATCCGCATTGCCCACAAGATGGTGACCGGCGGCGTGCCGTTTCTGATGGCCGAGCTTGGCGCGCGGATGGTGCTTTCGGGAGAAGCCTCGCGACTACGTGCCCGCTGCATCGAGGAAATCCGGGCACGCGAAGGTATCGCCCGGGAGGCTTTTGCGGGCTTCGAGTTCAATTCCGATCCGAATGTGCCGTTCCTCTGGCTGAAGTTGACGGAACCGTGGCTTTCCGGAACCTTTAAGCATGCGGCCTTCGAGGAGGGCGTGATGGTCGATGACGAGGACGAGTTCAAGGCTGGCCGCACAGACGTCGCCTATCACCGCGTGCGCATCGGTTTTTCGTCACCGTCGCGGGAAGAGGTCCGGCGCGGTTTCCTCATTCTCCGCCGACTTCTGGACAGCGGGCGCGTGGGCTACGACAGTTTCGCCTGAGAGGCCGTAAAAACCCCGGCATTCACCTGTTCGCGGGGGCATTTTCCTGTCGCGCCGCAGCGCATCATAGGTTAAAGAGACCGCAAAAGCGCGCCCTGTCTCCTCGCAGTTCCGGATGCCCATTGGTGCCCGGAATGCCCAACGGACCCAACGGATCACGATGACCATTTCCAACACCCGCCCCATCACCCCGGAACTCATCGCTTCGCACGGCCTGAAAGCCGACGAATATCAGCGCATCCTGGATCTGATCGGTCGCGAGCCGACGTTCACGGAGCTCGGTATCTTCTCTGCCATGTGGAATGAGCATTGCTCCTACAAGTCCTCGAAGAAGTGGCTGCGGACGCTGCCGACCAAGGGACCGCGCGTCATCCAGGGACCGGGCGAAAATGCTGGCGTCGTCGATATTGATGACGGTGACTGCGTCGTCTTCAAGATGGAGAGCCACAACCACCCGTCGTACATCGAACCTTATCAGGGTGCCGCGACCGGCGTCGGCGGCATTTTGCGTGACGTCTTTACCATGGGCGCACGTCCCATCGCGGCGATGAATGCACTGCGCTTTGGCGCACCGGATCATCCTAAGACCCGCCATCTCGTCTCGGGCGTCGTTTCCGGCGTCGGCGGCTACGGCAATTCCTTCGGCGTGCCGACGGTCGGCGGCGAAGTCGAATTCGATGCCCGCTACAACGGCAACATTCTCGTCAACGCCTTTGCGGCCGGCCTTGCAAAGTCGAATGCCATCTTCCTCTCGGAAGCCAAGGGCGTTGGCCTTCCGGTTGTCTATCTCGGCGCCAAGACCGGCCGCGACGGCGTCGGTGGTGCGACGATGGCCTCTGCCGAATTCGACGAGTCGATCGAGGAGAAGCGCCCGACGGTTCAGGTCGGCGACCCCTTCACTGAAAAGTGCCTGCTGGAAGCCTGTCTCGAACTGATGAAGACCGGCGCGGTCATCGCCATTCAGGACATGGGCGCCGCCGGCCTCACCTGCTCGGCCGTAGAAATGGGCGCCAAGGGCGACCTCGGTATCGAACTGCAACTCGATCAGGTACCTGTCCGCGAAGAACGCATGACGGCCTATGAGATGATGCTGTCTGAAAGCCAGGAGCGCATGCTCATGGTTCTGGAGCCATCCAAGGAAGACGTCGCCAAGGCGATCTTCGTCAAGTGGGGCCTTGATTTCGCAATCGTCGGCAAGACCACAGACGACCTGCGCTTCCGTGTCATCCATCAGGGCGAGGAAGTCGCAAACCTGCCGATCAAGGAACTGGGCGACGAGGCTCCGGAATACGACCGTCCCTGGACCCCGGCCGTTACCCCCTCACCGCTCGCCGCGAACGACATCCCGCAGGCCGATGTCGCCGATGCACTGCTGTCGCTCGTTGGCTCTGCCAACAATTCGTCGCGCCGCTGGGTCTACGAGCAGTACGACACGCTGATCCAGGGAAATTCGCTGCAGCTTCCCGGCGGCGACGCCGGCGTCGTGCGCGTCGATGGCCATCCGACCAAGGCGCTCGCCTTTTCCTCAGACGTCACACCGCGTTACGTCGAGGCCGATCCTTATGAAGGCGGCAAGCAGGCTGTTGCGGAATGCTGGCGCAATATCACAGCGACCGGCGCTCTGCCCCTTGCCGCGACCGACAACCTGAATTTCGGCAATCCCGAACGCCCGGAAATCATGAGCCAGCTCGTGCATGCTATCAAGGGCATTGGCGAAGCCTGCACAGCGCTCGATTTCCCGATCGTCTCGGGCAATGTCTCCCTCTATAACGAAACCAACGGCCAGGGCATCCTGCCGACCCCCACGATCGGCGGTGTCGGCCTGATGAAGGATTGGGCCACCATGGCCCGCATCCGCTTCGCGGCCGAAGGCGATGACATCCTGCTCGTCGGCGCACCGAAAGGACTTGGCACCCATATCGCCCAGTCGGTTTACATGCGTGACATCCACGGCCGCACGGACGGCCCGGCACCCCATGTCGATCTCGACCACGAGCGCAAGACCGGCGATTTCGTCCGCAGCCTGATCGTCGATGGCCTTGTCAGCGCCGTTCACGATTGCTCGTCGGGTGGTCTTGCCCTTGCCGTCGCCGAAATGGCGATGGCGTCCGGCATCGGCGCCAAGGTTGGTGCAGTCGATGGCCGCGATCCGATCCCGGTCTTCTACGGCGAAGATCAGGGCCGCTACGTCGTCACGGTGAAGCCAGAATACGCCAAGACCGTTGCCGAGCGCGCCGTGGCTGCCGGCGTCAATGCACCCGCCATCGGCATTACTGGCGGCACGGAAGTTGTCCTGGGAGCAGCACGCCCGCTTTCAATTCTGGAATTGCGCTCCGCCCATGAATCGTGGTTCCCTGACTTCATGGATGGCGGTCAGCAGATCGCTGCCGAGTGATGTGCAAGGAGTAACGACGATGCCTATGGCCCCTGGCGATATCGAGGACATGATCAAGGCGGGAATTCCGGGTGCGAAGGTAACTATCCGGGATCTGGCCGGGGACGGCGATCATTACGCTGCCGAAGTGGTGGCCGAGGCATTTCGCGGCAAGACCCGCGTGCAGCAGCACAAGATGGTCTATGATGCACTGAGCGGCAACATGGGCGGCGTCCTCCACGCGCTAGCCTTGCAGACGTCCGCACCGGAGTAAGGCTCGATGGCCAACCTGCTCAATGAACTGGTCACCGGTGTTGTTGAAAGCGTCCTGAAGGAAGTGTTGAAGAAGAGTGGTGTCAAAACCAAGTCCAAGCGCAAGAAGCGCCAGACACGCGATGCTTCCGGCCAGTTCACGCGGGCAAAGGCCAAGCCAAAGGCGAAACCTGCGAAGAAACAGGTGAGCCGCCGCAGGACGGCCGCTTCCCGTAGCAGGGCCAAGGCTTGATCCTGCCAGACTGACGCGAAAAATGATCAATCGATTACGTCTGCGTTAAAAAGCGGATGCCGCCATCAATTTTTGTTGCGCCCCGGGTGTAAACCGCAAAGGGTGCATGTTATCTAAGGGCGATCGACCCTGCCCGACCTTGAATCGGGTATAGCCAAGGATTTTGGACATGAGCGGAATTAACGATTTCATCGACAACGAAGTAAAGACGAACGATGTCGTTCTTTTCATGAAGGGCACTCCGCAGTTCCCACAGTGTGGTTTCTCGGGCCAGGTGGTCCAGATGCTCGATTATATCGGCGTAGACTACAAGGGCATCAACGTGCTCGCCGACGCCGATCTTCGCCAGGGCATCAAGGATTATGCCAACTGGCCGACCATTCCGCAGCTCTATATCAAGGGCGAATTTGTCGGTGGATGCGACATCGTGCGTGAAATGTTCCAGGCTGGCGAACTGCAGTCGCACCTTGAGGAAAACGGGATTTCGGTCAAGGGCGCAGCCTAACACCTGTCCGTTGGACTTGAGAGAGGCGACTTCGCCTTTCTCCCCCGGAATACGCACATTTCGCTCGTTCCAGGTGCCTTCAGCGCCACTCGATGATATTTTTTGTCATCATTCGGTGATGATTGCGCGTTATCGCGCCCCTGTCCGCATTTCATCCGAAAGCGGATTCTCACGATATGCCATCGGGCGCCCCAGCCCGAGGCCGTATTATTTTCATCTTTGAAAGCGCTTTTGAATTTGCGCATTTCAAATTTTGACGCCCTCGCTTCGTCCTCAGTCAGGCGGCGTGGCGCCGCGCATTTCATCGGCTACCGAGCCGCGTCAGGAAACTGCAATGACGACCACCATGCCTGAAACGGCAGTTTTGCCGAGCCTACCCAAAGCCCAGTTCGTTGCCCTGATGGCAATGCTGATGGCAATCAACGCCATCTCGATCGATATCATGCTGCCGGGCCTCCAGCAGATCGGTGCGAGCCTCGGTGTTGCCGACGAAAACGAACGTCAGTTCGTGATCACCGCCTATCTGCTGGGCATGGGCGTGGCGCAGCTGTTTTTCGGGCCTTTGTCTGACCGGTTCGGCCGCAAGATCCCGCTTCTCGCTGGTTTAGGGCTTTACGCCGTCTGCGCGCTTTCCATCGTCTTTGTTCCGAGCTTCACGGGGCTTCTCTTGTTGCGCTTCGTTCAAGGGGTCGGCGCTGCGGCGACGCGCGTCATCTCGGTCTCCGTGGTCCGCGACGTCTACGGCGGTCGAATGATGGCCGAAGTCATGTCGCTGGTCATGATGGTCTTCATGATTGTGCCGGTCATCGCACCGAGCATCGGTCAGCTGATCATGTTGTTCGCCGAGTGGCATATGATCTTCGTCGTGATTTGCCTTTTTGCTATGTTCGTTGCGTCGCTCGTGGTTTTCCGCCTGCCGGAAACGCTGCCTGAGGACCATCGCCGGCCGTTTACCCCGGCTTCCATCATCGGTGGCTTTCGCATCGTTCTGACCAACCGTGTCGCATTGTTCTACACGCTGGCGATGTCGTTTATCTTTGGCGGGCTTTTCGGCTTTATCAACTCTGCCCAGCAGATTCTCGTCGGCGTCTATGGTCTTGGGGTCTGGTTTCCGTTGGCTTTTGCAGGTTTTGCCAGCTTGATGGCGGTCGCCTCCTTCACCAACTCCAGGCTGGTGCGCACTTACGGGATGCGCAAGCTTTCCCACGCGGCGCTTATCGGCTTTATCGTTGCGAGCTTCGTCTGGATGCTGGCGGCGAATGTCACTTCGCTCCCCTTCTGGCTCTTTGTCGTGCTCTATAGTTTCGCCATGTTCCAGTTCGGTTTGATCGGCGCCAATTTCAATGCCATGGCAATGGAGCCGCTCGGCCATGTCGCCGGTACAGCTTCCTCAGTCATCGGCTTTACCCAGACGATCTTCGGTGGCGTCATCGGCGCCCTGATTGGCCAGGCCTTCGACGGCACGGTCGTTCCGCTCGCTACCGGCTTTTTCGTTGTTGCGGTCGTCGGCTTTGTCTTCGTGCTTATTGCGGAGAAGGGAAAGCTGTTCCGTCCGCATTTTCCCACGACCTGACCCCAAGCAATTCCGTCCCTCCCAGACGCTATAGGTTCCATCATGACCACGACCACCACGCCTTCCACAGAGGCCACCACAGGCTCGGCCCGCATAAATCTCGGCTTCTTCGAGTTCGTCATCACCATCGCCTTAATGACGGCGAGCGTGGCTCTTGCCATCGATATCATGTTGCCGGCACTACCGAGCATCGGACAGTCGCTGAATGTCGCCAACACCAACGACACCCAGTTGGTGATTGCGGTGTTCTTCCTTGGCTTCGGCTGTTCTCAGATCATCTTCGGCAGTCTCTCGGATGCCTTCGGTCGCCGCAACATCCTCGTTGCGGGGCTTGCCTTCTTTGCGGTGACGATGTTTGCGGCGGCGTTGACGGAAAGCTTCCAGATGCTTCTGATCCTGCGTTTCGTGCAGGGCATCGGCGCGGCAGCGGTACGGATCACCACCATGGCGGTGGTTCGCGACTGCTTCGGCGGACGTGAGATGGCGCGTGTCATGTCCTATGTCATGATCGTTTTCATGATCGTGCCGATCATCGCACCGTCAATCGGGCAGGCAATCGTCTTCTACGCAAACTGGCACTGGATCTTCATCCTGCTCGGCTGTGTCGGGGCGATCCTCGCCCTCTGGGCGATGCTTCGGATGAAGGAATCACTGCCCGCTTCCGAACGGCTGCCACTCTCGGTGGGCGCGGTCCTTTCAGGTTTCGCGACAGTGCTGACCAACCGCATCACCTGCGGCTACATGATCGGGCTTACGCTGTTCACCGCGGTTATCTGCGCCTACATCGTCACCGTCCAGCAGATTTTCGGCGAGGTCTACGGCCTTGGCGACTGGCTGCCGATCGCCTTTGCAGGCACGGCCGGCGGCATCGCGGTCGCCAATTTCGCCAACGGTTATTTCGTCCGCAGCTTCGGCATGCGCCGTATCTCGCACGCAGCGATGATCCTGTTCACCGTCTTGTCGGTTTTCGGCCTGGTGCTCGCCTTGAGCGGCACGCCGCCTTTCGTCGTTTCCTATCTTCTGTTCTCTGTCCTGCTGATGTTCTTTGCGGTCATTGCCACAAATTTCACCGCCATCAGCCTGGAGCCGATGGGACATCTCGCGGGCACCGCAACGGCGGTCACCGGATTCGTCTCCACGACAGTCGGCGCCCTCATCGGCGGCGCGGTCGGCCAGATGTTCAATGGAACATTGCAGCCGATCTTCGCCGGCTTTGCCGCCTTCGGTATCGTCACTATCCTTGCCGTTCTCTGGGCGGAAAAAGGCAAGCTCTTCACCCATCCGGGCGACGATAGCGCATTGCTCGAAGCGGGCGGCGGCCACATGTAACGAAAACGCCCGCGGATTTTAGATCACGCGGGCGTTTCTTTATGCAAGGATCGGCTTTTGGTCAGATCGTGAAGACTTCCCGGCGCAGAAGCTCCCAGCTTTCACGGTCGGATGCCAGAAGCAGACCACCGTCCAGATCGCGCGCAGTATAGGGCGAACCGTCAAAGCGCGCGATATAGGCGCCTGCCTCTGCGCTGATCAGTGCGCCTGCCAGATGGTCCCAGGGCATCAGCTTCTTGTACATCAGGAAGTGAAAATGGCCGCCGGCGAAAGCGCGGTATTCATGGGCAGCGCAACGATAGCTCGTCGCAATGCGAACCTTGGCCATGTTGCCCATGATCGTGCGGCGGTCCTGCGGATCATAAAAGCCCGTCGACGCGCATCCGACCAACGCCTCCAGCGGTACGCCGGGCGAAACAGCAAGTCGTTCCTGCGAACCATCGGCCTTGCAGAGCCAGGCGCCGGAACCACGCTCGGCAATCACCCAGTCGTTGCCCATCGGGTCGTAGATGATGCCGGCTACGGTTTCGCCCTTTGCAACGACGCTCGCCATGACGCCGAAGAGCGGCATGCCGGCTGCATAGTTGAAGGTGCCATCGATTGGATCGACCACGACGGCGAGATCCGCCCCGGAAAGCTTGTCGAGAAGCAGCGGATCGGCAGCGACCGATTCCTCGCCGATAAAGACGGCCGAGGGTGCGAATTCCGCAACTCGCGCCTTGATCAGCCGCTCGGCGGCTTCATCCGCTTCGGTGACGAGATCAATCGCCTCGCTTTTCATTCGCACGTCATCGCTTCCAAGGTTGCGGAAGCGCGGCAGGATTTCCTTGGCCGCTGCCTCCTGCAAGAGATTGGCCAGCAAAGCGATATCGACAGTCTCGGTCATTCACGGGGCTCCGCAATCAGGGATTTGAAATCGAACAGCTTCGGGTCGAGCAGATGGGATGGATTGGTATGGCCGAGCGCCCGCAGCATCGTGTCCTTGCGGCCGGGCATGCGCCGTTCGATATCGGAGAGCATCGCCTTCATCGCATTGCGCTCCAGCCCGTCCTGCGAGCCGCAGAGATCACAAGGGATGATCGGGAACTCCATCGCGGCTGCAAACTTGGCGAGATCGTCTTCGGCGGCATAGGCGAGCGGCCGTAGCACCATCAGGTCGCCCTCATCATTCAGCAGCTTCGCCGGCATCGTGGCGAGACGTCCGCCATGGAAGAAGTTCATGAAGAAGGTTTCGAGGATATCTTCGCGGTGATGGCCGAGAACCAGTGCATCGCAGCCCTCTTCGCGGGCAATACGATAGAGATTACCACGGCGCAGGCGCGAACAGAGCGCGCAGTAGGTTCCGCCTGCCGGCACCTTCTCCTTCACGATTGAATAGGTATCGCGATACTCGATCCGGTGTTGCACGCCGATTGAGGCGAGGTATTCGGGAAGCACGTGTTTCGGAAAATTCGGCTGCCCCTGGTCGAGATTGCAGGCAATCAGTTCCACGGGAAGAAGGCCTCGCCACTTCAGATCCAGCAGCAACGCCAGGAGACTGTAGCTGTCCTTGCCACCGGAAACGCCGACCAGCCAGCGCCTCTGGCCGTTCAGCATGCCGAAGTCATCGATCGCCTGGCGCACCTGCCGCAACAACCGCTTGCGCAGTTTGTTGAAGGAAACCGAGGACGGCATCTTCTCGAAGAGCGGATGGGAAGCGCCATCGTCCTCTGCTTCGACGAACGGCTCAATGGCGGCGTCGAGCGCCGTTACGGGATCGGAAAGGTCCATGATCGTCTTCCGGACAATGCCCTCTGTGGGCGGAAAGTAGCATGCCCCTGCCCTTGCCCTGTGACAGCGGCAAGATCAAGGAAAAAGGCTCATACGCTGCGTTTATCAAGCACCGAACACCGACCATCCCGTCCGGTTGGCCAGCATCTCCAGCGCTAGCGAACCCAGCAGCGAATTGCCGTTGTGATTGAGGCCTGGCGACCAGACGGCCACGGACGCTCGGCCGGGAGCGGCAACCAGAATGCCGCCGCCCACGCCACTCTTGCCGGGAAGACCGACCTTATAGGCAAACTCTCCCGAGCCGTCATAGTGGCCGCAGGTCAGCATCAGCGCGTTGATGCGCCGGGCCCGCTGGCGCGAGACGACCGAGTGTTTCGTCAGCGGATTGCTGCCACCGGCCGCGAGGAACAACCCCGCCTTGGCAAGCTGCCGGCAACTCAATGAAAGCGCGCACTGGTGAAAATAGACGCCCAGCACATGCTCGACTGGATGGTCAAGCTTCCCGAAGGAGCGCATGAAATTGGCCAGCGCGAAGTTCCGGTAACCAGTTGCGGCTTCCGAGCGGGCAACTTCGCCGTCTATGAGAATGTCTTCTTCGTCAGCGAGATAGCGCAGGAAACGCACGACCTCGCCGATCGCTTCTTTAGGCGTATGTCCCGCAAGCACGAGGTCGGTTATCGCGATGGCGCCGGCATTGATGAAGGGATTGCGCGGAATCCCGTGCTCGTGCTCGAGCTGGACAATGGAATTGAAGGCGGAGCCGGACGGCTCTCGCCCGACGCGCGTCCAGATATTCTCGCCATGCTTACCAAGCGCCAGCGTCAGCGTGAACACCTTCGATATGCTCTGGATGGAAAACGGAACGTCAGCATCGCCAACCATATGCACCGCGCCATCGACCGTCATGATCGCCATGCCGAACCGTTTGGGATCGACGCGGGCGAGCTGCGGGATGTAGTCGGCCACCTTGCCCTCGCCCAGCCGCGGCGTTAGTTCGCGGTAGATGTCATCGAGGACGGCTTGCAGATCCAACGGCTGCGTATCGGGCATGATCGTGTCGTCTCCGCAAGGCATTCGAACATAAGAAAAAAGCCGCCCATTTCTGAGCGGCTTTTCCAAATTTCACAAGACTTGAAGCCCTGATTAACGGGAATAGAATTCGACGACCAGGTTCGGTTCCATGATGACAGCGTAAGGAACGTCCGAGAGGGACGGAATACGTGCAAACGTGGCAACCATCTTGTTGTGATCAACTTCGATGTATTCCGGAACGTCGCGTTCAGCCAGCGAAATCGACTCGAGAACCGAAACGAGCTGCTTGGACTTTTCGCGAACTTCGATGACGTCGCCAGCCTTGCAGCGGTACGAACCGATGTTGACGCGAACGCCGTTGACCTTGACGTGGCCATGGTTGACGAACTGACGGGCAGCAAAGACCGTCGGTACGAACTTGGCGCGGTAGACGATCGCGTCGAGACGCGATTCGAGCAGACCGATCAGGTTTTCGGAAGTGTCACCCTTGCGACGGTTGGCTTCGTCGTAGATCGCGCGGAACTGCTTCTCGCGGATGTCGCCGTAGTAGCCCTTCAGCTTCTGCTTGGCGCGCAGCTGCACACCGAAGTCGGAAAGCTTGGACTTGCGGCGCTGGCCGTGCTGGCCCGGGCCGTATTCGCGGCGGTTCACCGGGGACTTCGGACGGCCCCAGATGTTCTCGCCCATACGGCGGTCAATTTTGTACTTGGACGATTCGCGCTTGCTCATCGCATTTCCTTTCAAAAAGTTGCACCGGTTTGTTTCCAAACCGGATGAAGGAAACACGCCCTCCTCTGAACCCGATTTTGCGAGCTCTGACAGGTTTCTCACATTACGCTAACGGAGAAGCCACGGGACATGTCAAATAAAACACCGGGCGTTTCGGCCCGGCGTTGTGGGCGTTGTTAAGGCCAATCGCCGGGAATGTCAATGCCAGACAAACGTATTTGTCCAAACCTTCACCGCGAGAGAAATATCTCGACACGCCGATTGAGGCGACGTGCATTCGTCAACTCGGCACCGGACAACCCCTTTTCCGCTACCAGCGGCTCGCTTACGCCGCGCCCCTCGGCCGAAATAGTCATAGGCTGCCCGCTGGGTTGCGCCAACATCCACGCCCTCACCGCGTCCGCCCGCTCGTGGGAAAGCTTTTGATTGTGATCTTCGCTACTTGTCTCGTCGGTATGGCCGACGATATGCACCCGTCGCGCATGAAACGCCCCAATTCTCCGGAATTCCGCTGCGAGAACCGAAAGCGCATCCGGACGCAATTTTGCGCTATCGACCTCAAATAGTACCGTCGAGCCGATTTCTATCCGCGCTTCCGCCTGTCCCACCTCTGTCGCCAACGCGGACAGACCGCCAACAAAGCCGATACTCATTACAAAATAGAGCGTGAGAAGAATCGCACTTGCAAGAAAGAGCGACATTCGCGTCCATACGAAAGGTTCATTGCCGCCCGATCCATTGAAAAAGTCCTCAGGCGATCGCGGCAGCGGCCCTTGCGGCATGCGCTCTTCAGGCAAGTCCGCGAGATCGCCCTTCAGGACCTTCTTCGACAGGGGATCCAGCCAGAGGCCCTTGATGTGCCGCTCGCCGTCAAGGCCGGTAAAGGTCATGAAGTAGCTGAGAGTGACGTAAACGACCAGTGTGGCGAAGGCCGCAAAACAGGTTGTCAGCGCGACTGGCGTCAAATCCATGCCAATAGGGTCGCGTTGGTGATAGAGATAGATGGCGACGACCACAATGACGGACGCAATCATTGCCCACCACTCCGCAAAGCGCCGCGCCTTCGCGTCAAATGGCGGACTGAAATTCCAGGCGCGGAAAAGAAGCGTGAAGAGCAGGATACCGGTCGCGATGACTGCAAGCACGGTCGTGACAACACTTCGGAATGGACCCACGCTGTTCAGCGCATTTCCAACGTCTCCAAGGATTCCGATAAGCCAGCCCAGCATCGTCGCTCCGCTAGAATAGAGTAGCCGCCGAGCTTGTTCGTTTCCAGGAAACTTCGTGTGTTCCGGTATCGACGACCGCCGGCGGCGTGGCCTTGCGAAAGGTCCAGTAACCGCAATCGAGATTCTGACTGATGCTTCCCGAGGCATCCGTGCGGCCAAGCACGGTCCAATGCGTGCGATGTTGGAAAGTGCCGTCAACGACCACGGACGCAGATGCTGTGCTGAGGGTAAAAAAGATGGACCTGCTGCCGCTGCCCGCCATTCGAAAGCTGGCCGCAGCCAGTTCCACAGACGCCCCGAACAACGAATAGACGCCGTATATGGCATCATCTATGTCCGCGACCAGAAACAGAAACGGGGATCGGTCGATGAGTGCGATCACTTCGGCCCGCCCGAGTTCGGCGGGAATGATCGCTTGGTTATCGAACAGCCAGGGTTGTGGCGCAGTAAAATCAAACAGCGGCCGACTACGACGGTATGTCTTTGGCGTGCCGTCGGGAACAAAAACAGGGACGCCATCAAGATCCCACTTGCGGCAGAGATCAAGAACAGCCTCGATCCGTGCGACTTCCGATATCAACCATGTCTTCAAGAATTCCGGGGCATTCTCCTCAATCGGAAGGTCCCGGGCCTCTTCAAATCCCAAAGAACGGTAGATCTCCCGTAACAAATCCTGGAGAACTTGCGGCAGTTGATCAAACGGCAAGTCGCGTGGCAATTGATCGATCGGCAAACGCCATCGCTCAGTCCCTAGCTTGCGCAGCCTTTGTCCAAGGTCTTCGGTGCCTGCCTCGACGAACATGCCTGCGCCCCCCCCCGAACGTTTTACAAACGGCCAGGATGACTTCGCCACAAAGTGGCCGCCTTGCCAAGGGTGCAACTGGGATATTTAAATGGATTTGCGACGCTTTATTCAGCATCCACTGAAATACCAACCGCATTCGGATCGCCCGGCGCGGTCTCGGCCTGAAGGTCGGGGAACGCGACGATGCGCTTGCCGGAAAAGTCGCTGTGAACGACAATCAGCCCCTGCTCCTCGAAATAGCCGAGCAGGCGACGGGCGCGACGGGCGGAATGGGTGCCATAGGCGCGGGCGATCATTGCGTCTGAGGGGCAGATGAGGCTGCGAAGGGCCGATTGCGCCACCAGCAGAAAAACGCCCTGGAGATCGTCTGTGACATTCCGCGACAGATCGAGCGCGGCTTTCCAGGCCTCGGTGGCGGCGGTCTCGCCATCCACGCCGGAGCGGGCAACAGCCATCTTGCGACGAAAAGCACTGAGCGAGAGCGGAGCACCAGGAACGCGACGGATGCGGCAACGGACGAGGAAGTCCTGGAACAATTCCGCATCTGCCCGGAAAGCTGCATTGGGATTTTCGAGAATTTCACCGAGCAGCCCGTCGAGAAGCGCCTCACGCTCTTCGGCAGGCATCTCCGGCACGGGCGCTCGTGGTTCGCTCGCCATCACCGGTTCCGGTCTCGGCCGCGAGAGCTCGGCGAGGATATCGGCCGCCGGACGCGGTTGCGCGCTCGGGCGTCGCACGATCGGACGAACCAATTCGTCCGGGTCCGGGGTGAAGATCAGATCTTCCACGTCGACCACCGCTTCCGGCAGCGGCGTCAGCTTCGGGCTTGTAGAGCGTGCGGAGGTCTCTACAGCGCCGATCGTCACCGGCAGCGGTCGGCGTGACAAAGCCGGCCCGAGTGCGACGAAGGACCCGCGCTTCAGATCGCGGAACATCTCCGCCGTGCGGCGATCCATACCGAGCAGGTCGGCGGCGCGCGCCATGTCGATGTCGAGGAAGGTGCGTCCCATCAGGAAATTGGAGGCTTCCGCCGCGACGTTCTTGGCAAGCTTGGCCAGACGTTGCGTCGCGATCACGCCCGCCAGCCCGCGTTTACGGCCACGGCACATCAGGTTCGTCATCGCACCGAGAGAGACCTTGCGCGCCTCTTCCGACACATCTCCGGCAACAGACGGCGCGAACATCTGCGCTTCGTCAACCACGACCAGAACCGGATACCAGAACTCGCGATCCGCATCGAACATAGCATTGAGGAAGATGCCGGCATTGCGCATCTGCAGCTCGACATCCAGCCCTTCGAGCGAGAGCACGCATGAAACCCGGTGCTGGCGGATCCGGTTGGCAATTCCGATCAGCTCGGCTTCGGTGCGCTCGCCGTCGATGACGACATGACCGAATTTGTCGGCAAGCGTAACGAAATCACCTTCGGGATCGATGATGCACTGCTGCACCCACGGGGCGGATTGTTCGAGAAGACGACGCAGGAGATGCGATTTTCCGGAGCCGGAATTGCCCTGGACCAGAAGGCGCGTCGCCAGAAGCTCTTCGATATCGAGGGGAACGTTGTCTCCATTGGAGGTCGTTCCCATGTCGATGCCGACTTTCATGTCTACCTCGTTCTGTAATGCCTGGAATCGAAAGGCGCCGCCACGCCTCGAAGGCGAGCCTTACCACGTTTTCTTGACCGTGCGCGGCGCAAGGCAAGAAACCCACAGGTTAGAAGCTCTTTGTTTACCGTACCGTCAGCCCGAAACCCTGCATCAACCGACGGGTTGAAAAATCCGGGGCGCCGGACGTGAAGATCGCCGGGTCCTCGCCGATCAACGGCTCGAAACCTTCCGTCCCCGGCACAAGCCGCCGTGCCTGCCGGGCAATCGCTTCAGCCGGGTCGAGCCAGTCGACCGGCCAGGGCGCAAGCCGGCGGAACACATTGGCCATAAATGGATAATGCGTGCAGGCCAGGACGACAATATCGGTCTTGGCGCCATCCTGCTCTGTGAAGCAGGGGCCGATTTCGGCAAGCACGTCCACATCTTCAACCGCTTCTCCACGAATATAGCTTTCCGCCATGCGCGCCAAATTCTGCGAGCCGACAAGCGTAACGTGACATTGCGAGGCGAAGGATTGAATGAGGTCGCGCGTATAGGCCCGCTTGACCGTGCCAGGGGTTGCCAGAACGGAAACGAGCCCGGAACGTGTCCGCTCGGCAGCTGGTTTTATGGCCGGCACCGTGCCGACGAAACGCATATCCGGGAACGCAGCCCGCAGATCGGCGCCAACCAGCGTAAAGGCCGTGTTGCAGGCGATCACGCAGATTTCGGGATCGTGCTCGGCAAGCAGCTTTGCAAACAGCGCGACGATCCGCTCCTTCAAAGCGGCCTCCTCCCAGCCGCCATAGGGGAAACCCGCATCATCGGCGACATAGATGAAATGCCGCTCGGGCATCAGCACACGCGCCTCGCGCAACACGGTCAGGCCGCCAATGCCGCTATCAAAGACGAGGATGGGTTTCAGGTCAGCTATCGTCACCGGGTTCTTCAATCTGCTGCTCGGTAGAGCGGACATTCTGGCGGGAATCGGCCGGTGCTCCCGCCCCGCGCGGCGCTTCGCGGGTAAACCGGTCGAGAGAGGATATGATGCCGCGAACCAGCCGGATCTCTGATCCCGTAAAGCTCGGCCGCGTCAGCACGGCACGCAGGTTGTCGATCAATTTCGGCTTTTTAGCGATGGGCCTGAAATAGCCGCGAGCCTCCAGCGCATCCTCGACATGGTCGAAGAGCCCCTGCAATTCATCCTTGGTGGCGGGCACCTGCGGCAGGGCTTGGAAGGATGTCTGCTCAAGCGATTCCATGCTTGTCTTCATCCACTCATAGGACATGAGCAGCACCGCCTGCGCCAGATTGAGCGAGGCAAAGGCAGGATTGACGGGAAAGGTCACGATCTCGTCGGCGAGTGCCACTTCCTCGTTGGTGAGGCCAGTGCGCTCGCGACCGAAAAGAATACCGGTGGCCTCACCAGCCTTGAAACGTGTCCGCAGGGTCTCCGTCGCCACGACTGGTGAGCGAACAGGCTTGTAGCCGTAGCGATCCCGCGCCGTCGTCGCATAGACGAAGTTGAGGTCGGCAATGGCTTCCTCTGTCGTATCGTAGACCTTGGCATTGTCAATCACATGATCGGCGCGGCTTGCGGCCGATTTCGCCTTTTCGCTCGGCCAACCATCCCGCGGATTGACGAGGCGCAGTTCGGAAAGCCCGAAATTGGCCATGGCGCGCGCCACCATGCCGATGTTCTCGCCGAGCTGGGGATGAACGAGAATGATCGCCGGTCCTTCGGTGATCAGTTCGCGCCCGCTGTGTGTGCCTGCCATTCCGTCTAGCCTTCAATCTGTGTTTCGCGCTTCCCTCGCATAAATGCGGCCTTTTTGAAAGCAGTTGAGCAAATACGTTACTGCCCGTCCTGTTCCGCGATCGCACGCAGCTCTTCTTTCACTGAACCGGCAGCGCGCGTAATATCATCGATAACCGGGTGGCCTCTTTCTTGCTTGACCATGAAATGCAGCTCCGTTGGCTTCCAATCCGCGTCGCGCTCGCCCAGGCAATGGGTGTTGTCGAAGGTGACGCGGACATCAGCCGTTCCATCAGTTTCGCCGGTAGGCTCCATCTTGAGATCGTTCAGCGTGCAGCTGTCCTGCCCGCTGACGATCACGTCGTAGTCGAACGGCGAATCACCCTCGTCATAAGCCGGAAACTTGGAGGCCGCCCGGTATATGCCGGCGAAATCGGCGCTGTAGATGCGATCGAGACGATCAACGTCGAAATAGTCCTTACCCTCGGTGGGGTTTTCGGACCACCCGTTGACCGCCTCGTCCATGATTTCGCGAACCGGTGGGAGCGGATCGAATGCATGCGCGGCAAAGGCGACCGAGAAGAACAGGGGCAGAAGGGTGCGGTGTTTCATTGATGTCTCCGAATGCGGCGCAAAGCACCGTTGTTGAAGGTGTCTTAGTCCTTTCCATGGCAAAGCGCGAGACGTCGCAACCGCCTCTCGCGAACCCTGCAATGTAGTATCCCGCTAACACCCGCCGGTCCCGGTGACATGGCATTCTTTCCCTGCACGCAACGCGATGGAGGAAACGATGAGCGGCAAGAAAATCCTGATGATCTGCGGCGACTTTGCCGAGGACTACGAAACCATGGTGCCCTTCCAGGCGCTTCTGGCCGTCGGCCACACCGTCCATGCCGTCTGCCCGGGCAAGAAGGCGGGCGACCATATCGCAACGGCGATCCATGACTTCGAGGGCGACCAGACCTATTCGGAAAAACGCGGCCATAATTTCGGGCTGAACGCCAGCTTTGATGAGGTCCACGTGGCGGACTACGACGCATTGGTGATTCCTGGCGGTCGCGCCCCTGAATATCTGCGGCTCAACAACGATGTCATCGCCGCCGTCCGACACTTCTTCGATGCCGGCAAGCCTGTTGCAGCCATCTGCCATGGCGCGCAGCTTCTGGCCGCCGCTGGCGTCCTGAAGGGCCGCACCTGCTCGGCTTATCCAGCCTGCCGCTACGACGTCGAACTCGGCGGCGGCACCTATGCCGAGATCGGCATCGATCAGGCCGTGACGGATGGCAATCTGGTGACGGCCCCGGCATGGCCTGCCCATCCGGCCTGGATCGGCCAGTTCCTGACTGTGCTCGGCACCCGTATCAGCCACGACGTACCGCTCGCTTCGGCGGCCTAAACACCGTCTTGCAAAACCGCACCGAAGGGCGGAGACTTTGCCAGGCAATCCGGGCATCGGACATTCTGGGAGGAATTGATGTGCAGACTGTTTATCGGCGCCGATTCGGCGCTCTGGCACGGTGTCACCCGTTCGGTGCGGATCGACGGCGTCTCGACCAGCATAAGGCTTGAAAGCTTCTTCTGGTCGATCATCGAGGACGTCGCCGATCGCGACCACATGTCGGTCGGCCGTCTGATCGGCCGGCTCTACGTGGAATCACTCGAAGAAGGCCACGCCCTCGAAAATTTCACCTCTTTCCTGCGGGTGTGCTGCGGCCGCTATCTGGCTTTGCAGCTCGATGGGCTGGTGCCGACCGACCGCGCGACAACGATCGCGTCGCTCGATGCGGAAAGCATTCTCGCCCGCGAGGGCCGGCAACGCGAAAAGCGTGCGGAACGCGAATATCCAAGGCTCGCCTCCGGCCATTGAACCGCATCCAAAGCCAAAGTTTCCGCTCAGCCGAAAGTTTAGCGCCGCGACGAACGGTTTCGGCGCTGCCGCGACTTTGCCTCGCGCCAACCGGATGCTATAGGGGCCCAACCCCGGTTCTTTCACCACCATCAAGAGGTTTCGTACATGGCAAAGATCAAGGTCGCCAATCCGGTCGTCGAGCTCGACGGCGACGAGATGACCCGCATCATCTGGCAGTTCATCAAGGAAAAGCTGATCCATCCCTATCTGGACGTTGATCTGGAATACTACGACCTCGGCATGGAAAACCGCGATGCCACCGACGACCAGGTGACCATCGATGCCGCCAACGCCATCAAGAAACACGGCGTCGGCGTCAAGTGCGCGACCATTACCCCGGACGAAGCCCGCGTCGAGGAATTCAAGCTGAAGAAGATGTGGAAGTCGCCGAACGGCACGATCCGCAATATACTCGGCGGTGTCATCTTCCGCGAGCCGATCATCGCCAAGAACGTGCCGCGCCTCGTTCCCGGCTGGACCAAGCCGATCATCGTCGGCCGTCACGCCTTTGGCGACCAGTACCGCGCCACCGACTTCAAGTTTCCCGGCAAAGGCAAGCTGACGATGAAGTTCGTCGGCGAAGACGGCAAGGAAATCGAATACGACGTGTTCGATGCGCCGTCTGCCGGCGTTGCCATGGGCATGTACAACCTCGACGATTCGATCACCGAATTCGCCCGCGCCTCGCTGAACTACGGTTTGCAGCGTAATGTTCCGGTCTATCTCTCGACCAAGAACACCATCCTCAAGGTCTATGATGGCCGCTTCAAGGACATCTTCCAGAAGGTCTATGAGGAAGAGTTCGCAGCCAAGTTCAAAGAAGCCAAGCTCTGGTACGAACACCGCCTGATCGACGACATGGTCGCCTCGGCGCTCAAGTGGTCCGGCGGCTACGTCTGGGCTTGCAAGAACTATGATGGCGACGTGCAGTCCGACATCGTTGCCCAGGGCTTCGGCTCGCTCGGCCTGATGACCTCGGTTCTGATGACCCCGGATGGCAAGACGGTTGAGGCAGAAGCTGCCCACGGTACTGTGACCCGTCACTACCGCCAGCACCAGAAGGGCGAGGAAACCTCGACCAATTCGATCGCCTCGATCTTCGCCTGGACCCGCGGCCTCGCGCACCGCGCCAAGCTCGACGACAACGCCGAGCTCGCCCGCTTTGCCGACACGCTGGAAAAGGTCTGCGTCGAAACTGTCGAATCAGGCTTCATGACCAAGGACCTCGCGCTCCTCATCGGCCCCGATCAGCCGTGGCTCTCCACCACCGGCTTCCTCGACAAGATCGACGAGAACCTGAAGAAGGCCATGGCTGCCTGAGCCACCTTTGACTTGCAGCAAACGGCGGGATTTTTCCCGCCGTTTTCATATCCGAAACCAGAAATGATGGGATGCCCCCGATGACGACCATCCGTCCGCTTGAAACCTCGGACTACGCAAACTGGCTACCGCTCTGGCTGGGTTATCAGCGTTTCTACGAGGTAGTGATCCCCGACGAGACGACGGCTGCGACCTGGGCACGCTTCCATGCCGAAGCCGAGCCGATGCACGCGCTGGGAGCGTTCGATAACGAAAACCAGCTCGTCGGAATCGTTCATGCAATTTTCCATCGTTCTACCTGGCTGCCTAAATGGACCTGCTACCTGCAGGATCTTTATGTGGAAGACAGCCAGCGCGGCCTTGGCGTCGGTGCAGCGCTGATAAATGCCGTCGCCGATCTCGCGCGTGAAAACGGTGCCGGTCGGCTCTACTGGATGACCCATGAAACCAATGCGACTGCGCGGCGGCTCTACGACCAGATCGCCGAACGATCCGGATTTATCCAGTATCGAAAGGCTTTGTAGGCCTCTCCAGCAGATGTGAATTTACAAAGACCGGCAGCCCGCCGGTTTTTTTGTGCACTGCGGAACAAACTCTACTGCGCTGCGTTCGAGAAATGGGAACATCTTTCGCGACCGTAATTTCTGTGCCGATCGATCGCCCTCATCCGATGAACCGACACATGAAGAGATGATGAGCACCAGCACCGAAGAACACCGTCTGCCCCGCATTGCGCTGATTTCAACCCATGGATATGTCGCGGCGGAACCGCCGCTCGGCGCCGCCGATACGGGCGGCCAGGTCGTTTACGTGATCGAGCTTGCTCGAAAACTCGCCCTACTTGGCCATGAGGTCGATGTCTACACGCGCCGTTTCGAGGATCAGCCGGAGTTTGATCAGGTCGATGATCGCGTGCGCGTCATCCGTATTCCCTGCGGTGGGCCTGATTTCATTCCCAAGGAATATCTCTACCAGCACCTGATGGAATGGTGCGAAAATGCCGTCCGCTTTATCCGCAAGAACAACTTCACTTACACGCTGATCAACAGCCACTACTGGGACGCCGGCATCGCCGGCCAGCGGGTTTCCGAGGCGCTGGGCGTCACGCACATCCACACGCCCCATTCACTCGGCCTCTGGAAGAAACGCCAGATGGAGACGGATTATCCAGACAAGGCCGATACATTCGACAAGGAGTTCAACTTCTCCGAACGCATCAAGCACGAACTGATCATCTACCGTTCCTGCAGTATGGTCATCGCCACGACGCCGATCCAGGTCGAGGTTCTGGTCAACGACTACAACCTGCCGCGCGACCGTGTGCACATGATCCCCCCGGGCTATGACGACAACCGTTTCTTCCCGGTCTCCAAGGCGACACGTGCCATGGCACGCCAGCGTTTCGGCTTCGAGGGCAAGGTGGTGATGGCCATGGGCCGCCTTGCGACCAACAAGGGTTACGACCTGCTGATCGACGGTTTTTCCGTTCTGGCCGAGCGCGAGCCTGAAGCGCGACTGCATCTGGCCGTCGGCGGCGAGAACATGGACGAGCAGGAAGCCGGTATCCTCAACGACCTGAAGGCTCGTGTGAAAACGCTCGGAATCGAAGACAAGGTTGTCTTCTCCGGCTTCGTCAGCGACGATGATCTGGCGGATTTCTACCGCGCTGCCGATCTCTTCGTGCTTTCCAGTCGTTACGAACCCTTCGGCATGGCCGCGATCGAGGCGATGGCCAGCGGCACGCCGACGATCATCACCATCCACGGCGGCCTCTTCCGTGCCGTCAGTTATGGCCGCCACGCGCTGTTTGCCGATCCGTTCGATAAATACGATCTTGGCATCACCATGATGAAGCCGCTGAAGCACGAACGGCTGTATGGTCGCTTGTCGCGCATGGGTGCTCACAAGGCGCGCAGCCTCTTTACCTGGACCGGCATTGCCCAGCAGCTCGTTGCCGTCGTTGAGAGACGGCCGATGCCCCAGGCGCTTGACGACAACGAATGGTCGGAACCCTGGACGGACGGCGACTGATGCCTATCCGCCTTCTCTGCTGCGATATCGACGGCACGGTCACAGGTGATGCGGCCGCGGAAGCGCGCTTTCGCGACGCGTGGCTCGGCCTTCCCGCCGATAAGCGACCGCTGTTCGTCGTCAACAGCGGCCGCCTGATCGAAGACCAGCAAGCTTTCCTGCGAACCACGAACCTTCCGGCGCCCGATATCATGATCGGTGGCGTCGGCACTATGTTCTGGGCTATGGACGATGGCGGCCACAGCGAAGCCTTTTCGAGTTTCGTCGGACAGGTTTTCGACACGAAAGCAATCGCAGCAACACTTGCCACGATCAAGGGCATGGAACGGCAGCCGGCGCGCTATCAGCATGCCCATAAGTCGAGCTGGTATCTTCGCAATGCCGAACCTTCCACGCTAAGTGACATCGAAGCGCTGCTGCAGGATGCAGGCCATGAGGTTCGTATCGTCTATTCCAGCGCGCGCGACCTCGATATTCTGCCGCAAGGTGTCGATAAGGGCGCGGCCCTTGCCTGGCTCTGCAAGCGGTTGGATATCGCGCTGAAAGACGTGGTCGTCGCCGGCGACACCGGCAACGACCTGGGCCTTTTCGAGCTGCCCGACGTACGTGGCATCGTCGTCGGCAATGCCCTGCCGGAGCTTAAGGCCATCACCGCGGGGACGCCGCGCTTCTACGCCGCTCGGCAGACTATGGCGGACGGCGTGCTCGAAGGCTTGCAGCATTTCGGTCTTGTCAACGGCTACTCAAGCGGCAGGTGAATGTCGGTAATCAGCTCCGTCGGTGATGTGTCGCGCGGGTTGTTGACGTAGTGCTCAAACATGACGGTGTCGCGCACCGCGCGGCCGGATGCCGGAAGCCAGGTGCCATAGAGCCATTGATAGGCGGCGTGCATGTCTGCATAGGGGCCTTTGTGACGCAATACGGCATAGGTGCCGCCGGCAAGATCGCGTCCTTCCAGGGGAGCTTCAAGCGGTATATCCGTAGCAAGCGTTACGCATGCGAAGGATCGCAGCTTCTCTTCCTCGATCAGATCCGGATCGTCGAGATAAACGCCGATCATCTCCATGTCCGGTCGCGCAAGGTTGCGCGCAAAAAGCGCTCCAAACAGGCTTTCGAAAGCCCGCCCGATTGCCATATAGGAGCCATGATGCGGCACACCCGCGAGCTTGCGGGGCTCCAAAGTCTTGATTGTCACGTCGTACATTGCCTTATCGTCCTTTGCTGTTGTCGATTGGAAGACGGTGTGGCTTCCCTTCTTGCGGTACCGGGCCGGCGGCAGGCCATAAGTCGCCTTGAACAACCGGTTGAAGGACTGGAGGTTGGGAAAGCCTGATCGCCTTGCGATCGACAGGACAGACAGGTCAGTGCGGACAAGATCGCCTGCCGCCCGATGCAGCCGCAAGCGCCGGACAGTCCCCGCCAGCGTCTCGCCATGCACCGCCCGGTAGATCCGGTGCCAGTGATGGGGCGAGAGACAGGCGATCTCCGACACGCGGTCGAGATCGAGGTCCCCATCGAGATGATCGTAGATGTAGGCGGAAACCCGCCGCAGGCGCTGTTCGTATTGGGCCCAGATTGCCTGTTCCGTCATGTCGATCCTCTTCAAGCCGAACGACGGCAGACAACCATACCAGCGTTTGACAAATCCTGCGGAATTGAGGCCCCGCCTGCAATGCCTGATGCCAGAAAGGAGGCGGGCAAAGAAAAACCCGCCGAAAACTCCGGCGGGTCCATGTTCCTCAGGCCAAAAAACGGCCTCGAAATCTCTGGCTTGTCAGCCAGCGATGGCGGCAGCAACAGCCTCGATGGCCGCTTCCGCCTTGTCGCCATCAGGGCCACCGGCCTGCGCCATGTCCGGACGGCCGCCGCCGCCCTTGCCGCCAAGCGCGGCGGAAGCGACACGAACGAGATCGACGGCGCTGTGCTTGGTCGTCAGATCATCGGTGACAGCAACAACGGCGCTCGCCTTACCATCGGCGGAGACACCGACGAAAGTGACGATGCCGGAACCGAGGCTCTGCTTGCCATCATCAGCGAGGCTCTTCAGGTCCTTCGGATCAACGTCGGTGACGACCTTGCCCAGGAACTTGATGCCACCGATATCGCGTGCGGCATCCGCAGATCCGGCCGGACCGCCTCCGCCAAGCGCGAGTTTCTTGCGGGCATCGGCCAGTTCGCGTTCCAGCTTGCGACGCTCATCCATGAGGGCTTCGACGCGGCCGAGAACATCGGCCGGCTGAACCTTCAGGGTGGAGGCAAGTGTCTTCACCCGCTCGTCCTGTTCAGCGAGATAGGCAAGTGCTGCCGGACCGGTCAGGGCCTCGACGCGACGGACGCCTGCACCGACCGCACTTTCGCCAACGACACGCACAAGGCCGATTTCGCCGGTCGCGCCGACATGGGTGCCGCCGCAAAGCTCGACCGAATATGGCCGATTGGCCTTCGATCCGTGTAGCCCCTGCCCCATGGATACGACGCGCACTTCATCGCCGTATTTCTCGCCGAACAGCGCCATTGCGCCCTCGGCGATCGCATCATCGACGCTCATCAAACGCGTCGTTACCGGCGTGTTCTGAACGATGATCTCGTTGGCCATGTCTTCGACAATCTTGAGTTCCGCAGCCGTCATCGGCTTCGGATGGGACACGTCGAAGCGAAGACGCTCCGGTGCTACAAGCGAGCCCTTCTGAGCCACATGGGTGCCGAGCACTTCACGCAACGCTTCGTGGAGCAGATGGGTTGCCGAGTGGTTGGCGCGCAAGCGCGAGCGGCGAGCATGATCGACGACGAGTGCTACGGCATCACCCTTGTTGATCGTGCCGTTTTCAACCACGGCGCTGTGAACGAACAATCCCTCGCCGCGCTTCTGCGTGTCGCTGACCTGGACGCGGGCATGATCGGTGGAGATGACGCCCGTATCGCCCATCTGGCCACCGGACTCGCCGTAGAACGGGGTCTGGTTGAGCACGAGCTGAACCTTGTCACCAGTTGCTGCGCTGTCGACCACCTTGCCATCGCGGACGATCGCCAGGACCACGCCTTCGGCGGTTTCCGTATCGTAACCCAGGAACTCGGTTGCGCCGAGCTTGTCTTTCAGCTCGTACCAGATGGTTTCGGTTGCGGCATCGCCGGAACCGGCCCAGCTCTTGCGCGCCTCCGCCTTCTGCCGCTCCATGGCATCGGTGAAGCTGGTGAGATCAACGCCGATGCCGCGGTTGCGCAGCGCATCCTGCGTCAGATCGAGTGGAAAGCCGTAGGTGTCGTAGAGCTTGAAAGCGGTCTCGCCGTCGAGCGTGTCGCCCTTGTCGAGATCGGCAGTCGCATCGGCGAGCAGGCCAAGACCACGCTCCAGCGTCTTGCGGAAGCGGGTTTCTTCAAGCTTCAGCGTTTCGGAAATCAGTGCTTCAGCGCGCACAAGTTCCGGATAGGCGCGGCCCATCTGGCTGACAAGCGCCGGAAGCAGCTTCCACATCAGCGGTTCACGAGCACCGAGCAGCTCAGCATGGCGCATTGCGCGGCGCATGATGCGGCGCAGGACATAACCACGGCCTTCATTCGACGGCAGCACGCCATCGGCAATCAGGAAAGCGGACGAGCGAAGGTGATCGGCAATGACCCGGTGGCTGGCGCGGCGATCACCCTCGGCCTTGACGCCGGTTGCCTCTTCCGAATCAGCAATGAGGGCACGGAACAGGTCGATATCGTAGTTGTCGTGCTTCCCCTGCAGCAGGGCCGCAACGCGCTCCAGGCCCATGCCGGTATCGATCGATGGGCGCGGCAGCGAAACGCGCTCTTCCTTGGTGATCTGCTCGTACTGCATGAAGACGAGGTTCCAGATCTCGATGAACCGGTCGCCATCCTCATCCGGTGAGCCCGGAGGGCCGCCCCAGATATGATCGCCATGGTCATAGAAGATTTCAGAACAGGGACCGCACGGGCCGGTATCGCCCATCGCCCAGAAGTTGTCGCTGGTCGGAATACGGATGATGCGGTCATCGCTGAAACCCGCGATCTTCTTCCAGAGATCAAAAGCCTCATCGTCCGTATGGTAGACGGTAACCAGCAGGCGTTTGGCATCGATACCGTATTCCTTGGTGATCAGGTTCCAGGCAAGCTCGATCGCCTGTTCCTTGAAATAATCGCCGAAGGAAAAGTTGCCGAGCATTTCGAAGAAGGTGTGGTGGCGGGCGGTGTAACCGACATTGTCGAGATCGTTGTGCTTGCCGCCGGCACGCACGCATTTCTGCGCTGTCGCTGCCGTCGAATAGGGGCGCTGTTCCAGGCCGGTGAAGACATTCTTGAACTGAACCATGCCGGCATTGGTGAACATCAATGTCGGATCGTTGCGCGGAACAAGCGGGCTAGACGCAACAACCTCGTGACCATTCTTCTTGAAGTAGTCGAGGAATGTCGACCGGATTTCGTTCACGCCGCTCATCTTGCGCCCTTTACCTTAGCATCAGCCTGTCCGCGGCCGTCTGGCCGATCCGCGAACCGGAAAACTGTTGAAATCGCGGACAACCGGACATGCCGCCGGTCCTCTACCGCCCTTTTGGAACAACGGCTTTTATCGTTCGCGCAAATCCCTGTCCAGACGGCAAAAGAAAACCGGCCGCCCAGATGAGGCGGCCGGCTGAAAACCATGATCAGGGCTCGATCAATCCGAGGCCTGACTGCTTATGCGAGAGCAGCACCGTCATCGCCATCATCGGATTCCGGTCCGCCATCCTCCAGGAACTTCTCGGCGATCAAGCCGGCATTCTGGCGCAACGACAGCTCGATCTCGCGGGCAGTATCAGGATTGTCGCGCAGGAAGCTCTTGGCATTCTCACGACCCTGACCGAGACGCTGCGAATTGTAGGAGAACCACGCACCGGACTTCTCGACAATGCCAGCCTTGACGCCAAGATCGACCAGTTCGCCCGTCTTGGAGACGCCTTCGCCATACATGATATCGAATTCGACCTGTTTGAAAGGAGGCGCCATCTTGTTCTTGACGACCTTGACGCGCGTCTGGTTGCCGACGACCTCGTCGCGCTCCTTGACCGAGCCGATGCGGCGAATGTCGAGACGCACTGAGGCATAGAACTTCAGCGCATTGCCGCCGGTCGTGGTTTCCGGCGAACCGAACATGACGCCGATCTTCATGCGGATCTGGTTGATGAAGATGACCATGCAGTTGGACTTGGAGATCGAAGCAGTCAGCTTGCGCAGTGCCTGGCTCATCAGGCGCGCCTGAAGGCCCGGCAGGCTGTCGCCCATCTCACCTTCGATTTCAGCGCGCGGGGTCAGGGCTGCAACCGAATCGATGACCAGAACGTCGATTGCGCCCGAGCGCACCAGCGTATCGGTAATTTCAAGTGCCTGTTCGCCCGTGTCCGGCTGAGAGATCAGGAGATTTTCGAGGTCGACGCCAAGCTTGCGCGCATAGACTGGATCAAGTGCATGCTCGGCATCGACGAAGGCGCAGATGCCACCCTTCTTCTGGGATTCGGCAATCGTCTGCAGGGCAAGCGTCGTCTTGCCCGAACTTTCAGGACCGTAGATTTCGATGACGCGGCCCTTGGGAAGGCCGCCGACGCCAAGCGCAATATCCAGGCCAAGAGAGCCCGTCGATACGGTCTCGATCTCGATAATACTGTCTTTTCCACCGAGCTTCATGATCGATCCCTTGCCGAACGACCGTTCGATCTGGGAAAGTGCCGCTTCAAGTGCCTTGCTTTTGTCCACTGATTTATCCTCTACGAGACGCAAAGAGTTTTGTGCCATTCGATCCACCTTTAGGTTATTGGGACTATAGAGGCAATCAAGCCGCCGATGAAAGATATGTACTCTTTTTGTTCTAATATTGCAAGAGACATGTAAGATGCTGTAAAAAAACAATAAAATTGCGAATGTTCTTTAGATGTTCCGCATTGTCGCCCGCGTGCGATTCAATACAGAAAAGACAGGAGACGGGCGCGAACGTCCATTCGAATCGCGACCGGAATGAAATCAGGAAAAAGCATGACATCCCATACCATCACCGTCTTTGGGGGCGCCCATATCGACCGGCGCGGCCGGATCTTTGGCGCAACGGCACCCGGAGCAAGCAATCCAGGCGCATGGTTCGAGGAAGCCGGCGGCGGCGGTTTCAATGCTGCGCGCAATCTTGCCCGCCTCGGCCTTGACGTGCGCATGGTCAGCCCGCGCGGTGGAGATACGGTGGGTGAGACGGTCGCGGCCGCGGCGCTTGCTGCTGGCGTCGATGATCGCCCTTTCATCTTCCTTGATCGCCGCACGCCAAGCTATACCGCGATCATCGAAAACGACGGCAATCTGGTCATCGCCCTTGCCGATATGGAACTCTACAACCTGTTTTCACCCCGCAGGCTGCAGCAGAAAGCATTGCGCGACGCCCTCGGGGAAAGCGATGTCATTCTCACCGACGCGAACCTGCCCGCCGAAACACTCTCAGCATTGACGTTCAAAGCACGAGATCTGGGCAAACTGGTCACCGCGATTGCAATTTCACCGGCAAAGGTCGTGCGCTTTGCACAAAGCCTTGGCCGTCTCGACTTCCTTTTCATGAATGAGGCGGAGGCACGTGCCCTGACCGGCGTTGACGTCAAAGGCGTTGCGGAGTGGCCTGTGCATCTCAAGGCAATAGGCTTGAACGGCGGTGTCATCACCCGCGGCGGACGTTCCGTTGTCGCCTTTGCGGAAAATGAAATCGTGGCGGTGGAACCGCCGCCTCTGGATGCCCTCGGTGATGTCACGGGCGCAGGCGATGCCCTGGCAGCCGGTTTTCTGTTCGGCAGACTGCAGGGAAAATCCCTTGGAGAAAGCCTTAGAACCGGTGTGGCCGCGGCTGGGATTACCGTGGCGTCACCGCTTGCTGTGTCGGAAAACATGACCGCCGACGCACTTCAGGCTGCAATGGGGCTTGTATCTCCCGCGGAAATCCTGTCATGAACCCGCTTTTCTGCGCCGACGCTCGTTTTCGAGTTCTCAGGTCTACCCCAAGCTTTTACGCTTTCGCCCCGGCAGCAGTATTTGAAGAAGCAGATTGCACAAAGGACATCCGATGACCAAGTCCCCTCTCCTGCCGTTGGAATATTCCGACGAAGTCGCGGCCGCAAAGGCTCGCAATGCCCCGATCGTCGCCCTTGAATCGACCATCATCACCCATGGCATGCCCTATCCAGGCAACCTGGAGATGGCACGTAGCGTCGAGGCGATCATTCGGCAAGAAGGCGCTGTTCCCGCGACCATCGCCGTCATTGATGGCGTTCTGCATATCGGGCTCAACGCCGACAAGCTGGAAGCTCTGGCAAAGACGTCAGGTGCAATGAAGGTCTCGCGCGCCGATATCGCCTTTGCGATCGCCGAGCGCCGAACGGGCGCGACCACCGTGGCAGCGACGATGATCGCCGCGGCGCGCGCCGGCATCCGTGTCTTCGCCACTGGCGGCATCGGCGGGGTGCACAGGAAAGCGGAAGAAACCTTTGACATTTCAGCCGATCTTGAAGAGCTTGGCCGCACCGGCGTTATCGTCGTCTGCGCCGGCGCAAAGGCGATCCTAGACATCCCGAAGACGCTTGAAGTTCTGGAAACCCGCGGCGTGCCGGTCGTGACCTATGACAGTGAAATCTTCCCCGCCTTCTGGTCGCGCGATTCGGGACTGAAGAGCCCGCTGATGCTCAACAGCCCCGCCGCCATCGCCAATTTCCAGAAGACGCGCGATTTGCTCGGCATCGATGGCGGCATGCTGATCGCCAATCCGGTGCCGGAGACAAATGAAATCGCCCGCGAGGAAATGGAGATCTACATCAAGCGCGCGCTGGACAATGCCGAGCGGGATGACATCACCGGCAAGGCCGTCACGCCGTACCTGCTCGACAGTATCTTTCATCTGACTGATGGCCGCAGCCTCGAAACCAATATTGCCCTGGTTGAGAACAACGCCCGCCTCGCTGCCGAGATTGCCGTCGCGATGGCATGACATCGACTGGAGCCGTCGGCACAAGCCGGCGGCTCCGGCAACATATCAGGAATCCAGCATCTCCCGCACGGCAACAGCCAGCTGCTTCAGCGAGAATGGTTTCGGAAGAAAGCCGAATTTCGCATCCGCCGGCAGGTTCTTGGCAAAGGCGTCTTCGGCATAGCCTGAAACGAAGATGAACTTCAGATCCGGATAGCTCTTGCGCAATTCGCGCAGCAGGCTGGGGCCGTCCATTTCCGGCATGACCACGTCCGAGACGACGATATCCACCGCCCCGTTCAGCTCTTCCATCACTTCCAGCGCTTCGACGCCGGAGCCTGCCTCGTAGACGGTATAGCCACGGGTCTCGAGCATGCGCTTGCCGCCGCGACGCACGGCCTCCTCGTCCTCCACCAGGAGCACGACAGCGGAATCGCCGGTAAGATCGGTCGGCTCCTGTCGTTCGGGTACGATAGCTGGTGCCGCCGGTGTCTCGTCACCCGCCGCTGCCGGCTCCTCGATATGACGCGGCAGGAGGATGCGGAAGGTCGTTCCCTTGCCGATTTCCGATTCCGGATAGATGTAGCCGCCTGATTGCTGGACGATACCGTAGACCATGGAAAGGCCGAGACCCGTGCCCTTGCCAACTTCCTTGGTCGTGAAGAACGGCTCGAAGATCTTGTCGAGGATTTCCGGCGGAATACCCGTTCCCTCGTCTGCCACTTCGACCATCACGTAGTCGGCCTCCGGCAGATCGCGCCGGTTAAGGGCGGCGATCTCCTCTGCCGGCAGATTGCGTGTGCGCAGGGTGATCTTGCCACCATGCGGCATCGCATCGCGCGCATTGACCGCAAGATTGAGCACGACCTGTTCGAACTGCCCAAGATCGGTCTTCACCGGCCATAGATCGCGCCCGTAGTCGACCTCGAGCTTCACGTTGGTGCCGGTCATCCGATCGACGAGCATGCGCAGATCACCGACCACATCGGTCATGTTCAGCACAGTCGGGCGCATCGTCTGCTTGCGCGAGAACGCCAGCAGCTGGCGCACGAGAACGGCCGCGCGGTTGGCGTTGCGCTTGATCTCCATCAGGTCGGCGAAACTTGCGTCAGATGGGCGCGCCGACAGAAGCAGGTGGTCGGAGGACAGCAGAATCGCCGTCAGTACGTTATTGAAGTCGTGGGCGATGCCGCCCGCCAGGGTGCCGACGGCATTCATCTTCTGCGTCTGGGCCATCTGGGTCTCGAGCGCCTTCTGCTCGGTGATCTCGACGGCATAGACGATTGCCGCCTCCTCAGGCGCCTGGTCACTCTGATCGATGACGGCGTTGACATAAATGCGGAAGTGGCGGGTTTCATCGGTCGGATGCAGTGCATCAATCGGCGCGATGTCGCTCTGGCGATCCTTGGCCGCGGCAAGTGCATCGCGCAAGCGCAGACGCTCGCCTTCGTGGACCACGGCCTCCAGAAGCGCGCCCCGTTCCATATCGTCCTGCGAGACGACGCCCGAGAAAAGCTTAAGGAATGGAGCGTTGGTCCGCAGGATCCGGCCATTGCCATCAACGGATGCGATAGCCATCGGGGTGTTGTTGAAGAAGCGGGTAAAGCGCATTGCGGCGATGGATGCGGATTGATCCGCTTCGTCATCGGTTGCCCGCGCCAGGACGATCGTGCGGCTTTCACCGGGAGCGCCGTCACGAGCGGAAGACACCCGATGCACCATGCGCACGGCGAAACTCTGGCCATTGGCCTTGCGAAGATCGAGATCCAGCGTCTTGGTTTTCTTGAGACCCGGCTCCGCCTGCACCGACTGAACCAGCGCCAGCCCCTCGCCGGCTACGAGATCGGCAATGCTCATCGAACCCGGCTGGAATTTGGTGAGATCAAGCCCGAGCCAATCGGCAAGCGTTGCATTTACATAGAATATCTCGCCCTTCTTGCCGGCTGAGAAAAAGCCCGCCGGCGCATGGTCGAGATAATCGATGGCGTTCTGCAGCTCCTTGAAGAACCGTTCCTGATCATCCCGCTCGGAGGTGATGTCGGAAATCTGCCAGATGTAGAGAGGGTTCTTATCGACGTCCTCTGTCGGCAACACCCGCGCTTTCAGGCGAAACCAGTGTGCGCCGGAACCGGACGGACCGCCACCCGCCTTCAGCGGCTTCATCAGGCGAAATTCCTCATGACCCGCCTTGCCTTCGTGCAGTCCGTTGGTCAGCCGGTAAATCGCTTCGGTTGCCTCACGGTTGCGCGACAGAATGGTTTCGAGCGATTGGATATCGGTAGATTTCGTGGCGCCCGTCAGTGCACCATAGGCCGCGTTGGCATAAACGATGCGGCCTTTGCGGTCGGTTACCAGCGTGCCATCCTGATGGCCGTCCAGGAAGGCGCGGGCCAGATCGTCGGGCCGCGACTGGGGCATTACCTCGATGAAGCCGATGATCGAGGACACCAGGAAGAAAATGCCGACCATCGCCAGCACGCCGAGAATGCCCAGAACGATCTCGTTTTCCAGCTGGTTCTTGAAGACAACGAAGGCTGCAGCGGACACTGTCAGCACGATAGCGAGCAGAATGATCCGCACCACCGTTCCCGGACGGGCACCCCGATCCACTATCGGCATATGATGCTCGCCTGCCTGCCGCAACTTCGTCATAAAAATCCTCATTTGCGCCGGTATCGATGCCGCTTGGAAAGGCGTAGAATCCAGCGCTTCCGTCGCACATTGCCGGTCAGCCGGTTTCAGCGTCCACAATATGCGTCAACGTGCCAGAATCATCTTTAACAGTCACGGCGAATACCACAAAGCGCCTGCGCGAAACCTGCGTGGATCATTCACAGGGAATATGTCGCGGCGAAAACAACCGTAGGCGAAAGACTGCGTGGGATTGCGCATTCAATTTTGGAGAATGGGCCAGCCGCGCTTGTGCCGACCGGAAAAAAGCCTTCAAATAGGTAAGCATGTTTTGAAGGCGTAAGGAGTATGGACATGATCGATGATATCGTTGGTAGCAACGGTAGCCGTTTCATCATTGCCGTGGGCGCGGTGGCCCTGGGGCTGCTTTGCCTTGTCGCGGTTCTCTGGTTCATCCGCAACCGTCCGTCATCCCCCTTCATTCGCGGCGGCAAGAACAGGCAGCCACGGCTTGCCGTCCTTGATGCCGCAGCGGTTGATACCCGCCGTCGGCTGGTGCTGGTGCGACGGGACGATGTCGAGCACCTGATCATGATCGGCGGTCCAACGGATATCGTCATCGAAAGTCGCATCGGCGCATCAGCACCGACGCCCGCGCCTGTTTCCGCGGCAGCGCCGGTCACGGTCGAGACGAGCATACCCGCCACACGCGCCGTTCCTGAACGGCGCCCCCCGGTCAGCCAGCCTGAGCAGAGGCCGCAACCCATAGTCCAGCAAACTCCGCCCCAGGTTTCGGCGATGGGCAGCGTTCTCTACGGTGAAAACTTCGACACACCATCGCAGCCAGTTGCAAGAGCCGCACAACCTGCCCCCCAGCGTCCCCGCGTGGAAACGCCCGTAACTCGCCCCATGCCGACAGCGGAACGTCCGGCGCAGCCCGCCCCCATCCAGCGCCCGCAGGCGACGACAACGGCTGCACCTGAGCTGTCGGTGCAGCATGCCCGAACACCCGAAGATATACTTGATGCAGCCCGCAACCGCGTGCTCTCAACAGGTCAATCGGCACCACAGCAGGCACCGCTCGCCTCTCCCACTCCGGAGAGGACACCGGTTGCCGATTTCGAAAGCATTCTCGACGCCGAAATCTCGGGCGATCTCAGCCGTTTGAGTGTCGGGGGCGACATGCGTGTTGATTCGGAGGTGAAGGGCAGTTCTGCGGCAGCGGCTCGGCAAGACCCGCGGTTCTCGCCAGGTCAACGGGCTGAACCGACGCTTGAAGAAGAAATGAACCGCATGCTTGGCGAGATGTCCGCCGGAGAGAAGCGCTGACCGCCTTAAACGAGCAACGGCGTCTTTCACGCGAAAGCAATCAAATTCGCTTTGGCTAAAACGGTTTGCGATTTAGAGTTTGCCAGGGAAAAGTGGAAACCGGTTTTCCCGAAAAGACGAACGGAAACAAAAGAAACTAGAGGATGTCTGGTTCGATCTGAACCAGACATCCTCTAGCCAGCTGGAAAAGAAAAAGGCGCGGAAAACCCGTGCCTTTAAATTTCGATTGTCCCCGGAGATCACTCGTCCTTGTAGACTTTCTCACGCCGTTCGTGTCGTTCCTGCGCTTCGATGGACAAGGTTGCGATTGGTCTTGCATCGAGGCGCTTGAGGCCGATGGGTTCGCCGGTTTCCTCGCAGTAACCGTATGTCCCTTCGTCCAGTCTTTGCAGAGCAGCGTCGATCTTGGAAATCAACTTCCGCTGACGGTCACGAGCACGAAGCTCGATGGCCCTGTCCGTTTCGGAAGATGCCCTATCGGCGAGATCTGGGTGGTTTGCACTTTCTTCCGCGAGGTGACCCAGGGTTTCCCTGGCCTCCCGAAGAATGTCGTTTTTCCAGGCATTCAACTTTGCTCTGAAATAAGCCCGCTGACTGCCATTCATGAATTCCTCGTCCTCGGAAAGAACGAAGGAACTAAGATCGATCTTCTCACTCAACGCGATTCTCCTGAAGAACATCTCATTGCCGCGGTGTATAGACCTATGAAGGCTCCGTTTCAAGCCTCCCGAAATCTGCATACCAGCTTTTTAATATTGCATAGAACGCAGGCTAACCGGCTAATATTTCAGCAAAATTACAACTGTGTCATTTTATGCGATGACATCGCTTGGGGCCTGCGGTTCCAGGGATCTGCGGTTGTCGACCACCTGTTCTCGCACTCGATTGGCCTTTCCTTGGAAGGGATAATGTCTGCACAAAAAACAGGCATAGCAGTGCGCGGCACGCAGATCAATTTTTTCGGGAATCGGCTATGTCAAAGATATTTCAGTAATATTTCATCTTTTGCAGGGAAAATCCGCCCGAACCCGGGAGGTAAATGCATGTTTCGTCGATTGAGGGCGTTTCTTGCTGTTGACGCAGAAAATCCTGAGCTGATCAGGGCCCAGCAGACAGCCTTTACCCGGCAGATACCGCTGCTCTACGTCATGCTGATGGTCAACGCTGTCGCACTTGCCGCCACGCATTTCCACTACGCCCCTCTTTATCTGACCGTTTATTCGCCTCTCCTGCTCTGCATAGGCTGCTGCATTCGCATTCACGGATGGTGGCTGTCGCGGAGAGAGACCGCAGACCACAATGAGGCGGTCAAACAGCTTCAGAGCATCGTCTATGTCGGCATGGCCATCGGTATCGGTTTCACCGTCTGGTCTCTCTCGCTGTTTCCCTACGGCGACGCCTATACGAAGACACACGTCGCCTTCTTCATGGCAATCACCGTGATCGGCTGCATCTTCTGCCTGATGCATCTGAGAACGGTCGCGCTCGTCATAACAGCAGTCGTGCTGCTGCCATTCACGCTCTTCTTTCTTTGGACAGGACATCCGGTCTTCATCGCGATCGCGACGAACATGGCAATTGTCACGATCCCGCTCGTCTACATCTTGCTGAAGCACTACGACGTTTTTACCGAGCTTATCGAATCCCAGAAGGCGCTTTTGAGCAAGCAGGCGGAAATGCAGGCGCTAAGCGATGAAAACCAGCGCCTGGCGAACATCGACAGCTTGACCGAGCTTCCCAATCGCCGGAATTTTCGCACTGAATTCGTCCGCCGCCTGCAGAATGCATCCGATCAGGGCCGTGGCCTCGCCGTCGGCATCGTCGATCTCGATGGGTTCAAACCGGTCAACGACGCCTTCGGTCATTCGATCGGCGACAAGTTGCTGATGGAAGCGGCCCGCCGCCTGATGGCCTTTTCCGAGTACGGCGTTTTTGCAGCGCGTCTCGGCGGGGATGAGTTCGGCCTTTTGATAGAGGGTGGCGAACGTGACATCGACCTGCGAACTCTTGCGGACCGCATTTGCTACGCACTCCACCAGCCCTATTACATCAAGGGCATCACCGCAAAAGTGTCCGCGTCCCTTGGTCTGGTGAGCTATCCTGAAGGTGGCGACAATGCCGTCCAACTGTTCGAATGCGCCGATTTCGCTCTCTACCATGCCAAGCAGAACGCCCGCGGTCAGGCCGTCATCTTCTCCACCGAACATGCCCATCAGATTACCCGCCGCAGCCGCATTGATCAGGAACTGAAGAATGCCGATCTGGAAAAGGAGCTTTCCGTCCTCTTCCAGCCTTTCGTGGACAGTGAGACGCTGACCATCATCGGCTTCGAGGCACTGGCGCGCTGGGACAACATTGCGCTTGGCCGCGTGACACCGGACATCTTCATTCCTGCCGCCGAACGCAATGGTCTGATGTCTCATCTGACGCTCATTCTGCTGGAGAAGGCGCTCGAGGCCGCCAAACTGTGGCCTGATGGCACACGCCTGTCCTTCAATCTTTCCGCCCGGGACATCGTTTCCCCCTCGACTGTCGATTCCCTCCTGTCGATTATCGCCAAGAGTGGTTTCAATCCCGCCAATCTCGACTTCGAGTTGACGGAGACCTCGGTCATGACCAGCTTCGATCTCGCCAGCACCAATCTGACGCGATTGATGAACAACGGAATAGGCATCGCACTCGATGATTTCGGGACAGGCCAATCGAGCCTCGGCTACGTTCATCGCCTGCCGTTGCGCAAGATCAAGGTGGATCGGAGCTTTATCACCGATATCGACACCAACGGCCTGAGCCGCAACATCATCCGCACCATCGTCGATCTCTGCCGCAATATCGATTGCGTCTGCGTCATCGAAGGCATGGAAACAGAGGAGCAGGTGACCATTCTGCGCACGCTCGGATGCGCGATCATGCAGGGCTATTACTTCGGCCGCCCCATGACCCTGGATGAAACCCTCGTTCGGCTTCAAGACCAGAGGAAAGCCGACGGCGGTAATTTTGCAGCCGCCGTGGCTTGATCTTTTTCAAGCGCCGGACGACAAGACAGCTCGACTGAACGAACCCCTCAGGAGTGTTGGATGCCAGCTGCCTTCCGTCTGTATCTCCTGCGACATGCCCGCGCCGCCTGGGCGCAGCCTGACCAGACGGATTTCGAGCGCACGCTCGACGATGTTGGCTATGCCGATGCCGAAATCGTGGCCGACAAGGCTGCTGACCGGGGTTTTGTACCCGCGCTCGTTCTCTGCTCCACGGCAGAACGCTGTCGCCAGACGATCGAACCGTTTCGCCGTACCATGGGCGAGGAACTCGACATCCAGTTTCTCGACACGCTCTATACCGGCGCCTTCGACGAGTATCACAGCCTGATTTCCGGCAATGGCAATGTCTCTTCATTGATGGTTGTCGGCCACAACCCGGCGATCCAGGAAGTATTCTTCTCGCTGGTTGGCACGACGACCGCCCAGGGCGCAGCTCCCAAAGGCTTTCTGCCAGGAATGCTCGCGATCATCGAATTCGACACTCCGCCGGAAACAACCACGTCGGGGAACGGCAAACTGGCCGCGCTTATTTCAGCCTCATCGTGATCGTACGCCGCAACGTCTTTTTTCGCCGGCATTGCCGTCCTATATCGCCAGGGTAATGTTGAAACTGCCGCAGGACGGCGCTTCCAGGATCGAAAAGCCATTGCCGTCATTTCTGACCCGCCTCGCAGACGATACCCGGATTGCCATCGACAATCTTTCCGACCGCGCCTCCGCTATGGTCAATCCGACCTTGCGACTGGGCGTCACCGGCCTTTCGCGCGCCGGCAAGACCGTCTTCATTACGTCGCTTGTGCACAATCTCCTGAATGGCGGCAGGCTTCCTGTCTTCGAGGCGGTGCGCTCTGGCCGCGTTTCGAAGATCCGGCTCGAGCCGCAGCCAGATGATGCTGTGCCGCGCTTCCAGTACGAGGATCACGTCGCCGCCCTCATCCGCGATCGCCTGTGGCCGGACTCCACCCGTGCGATATCGCAACTGCGCATCAGCCTCGATTATGAAAGTGCCAGCGGCTGGAACCGCATGTTCGGCACAGGCAGGCTGTCGATCGATATCGTCGATTACCCGGGTGAATGGCTGCTCGATCTACCCTTGCTGACCCAGGATTTCAGGGCTTTCAGTCGCAGGACCATGGAACGCGCAACAACCGGCATCCGCGCCGAGCTGTCTGCCGAGTGGCGTGCGCTTGCCGCGACGTTCAATGTCGCCTCATCGGCGCGGGAGGACGATGCGCGGCGACTTGCCGAAACCTTTACCACCTATCTCAGGGCCTGCAAGTCAGACGAGCGCTCGCTTTCCACCCTGCCTCCGGGTCGCTTCCTGATGCCCGGCGATCTGGAAGGTTCGCCGGCATTGACCTTCTCGCCGCTGCCCGATGTGCCGGACACCACCGCGCCGAAGGGGTCGCTGTTTGCGATGATGGAGCGCCGCTACGAGGCCTATCGCACCCATGTTGTCAAACCTTTCTTCCGTGAACATTTCGCGAGGCTCGATCGACAGATCGTGCTGATCGACACGCTGCAAGCGCTGAACCGCGGCCCCGAATCCCTTCTCGATCTGGAAGACGCACTCGGCGACGTGCTCGCCTGCTTCCGCCCCGGAGGAAACTCGTTCTTATCCTCTTTCGTAACCCGGCGGATCGACAAGGTCCTGATCGCCGCCACAAAGGCCGATCACCTGCATCACGAAAGTCACGACCGGTTGGAGCGCATCACCGCGCGGATTGTCGACCGGGCTGTCGAGCGTATCGGAATGTCGGGTGCAGGCCTGGAAGTGATGGCTATCGCCTCCGTCCGCGCCACCCGTGAAGCGACGGTCACCAGCGACGGCCACGTCCTTCCCGTTATCGTCGGCACGCCGATGGCCGGGGAAACCATCAATGGGGAAGTATTTGACGGAGAAAAGAAGACCGCCATCTTCCCGGGCGACCTGCCTGCCGATCCGCAGTCTCTGTTTCAATCCCTGGAGACGCGCCCCGAGGAAAGCCTCGTCCCGCATCTCAACTTCGTTCGCTTCCGTCCGCCGCACATAGAACAGACGGAGGGTGGCCTGAAGCTGTCCGTCCCCCATATCCGGCTCGACAGAGCCATGCAGTTCCTGTTCGGAGACCGGCTGGCATGACCGACGATGATCGCAGACCCAGCCGCAAGCCTGCGGCCTTCGCGGTGGACGATCCGCAAGCCCGCATCGCTCAGCCGGCAAAACCGCGCCTTCCGTCGAGCTTTGACACCGGTATTTCAATAACGCCGGATGCCGACGATCCCTTTCTCGCCGAAACGATTGCACAGGAAGATGCCCTGCTGGAGGAAGCACGCCCTAGACGCAGGCGTTTCTCCTTTGCCAGGCTTGCGATGGGCGCGCTTGGCATTCTCGTATCGCTGGCCATCGGGGTCTGGGTTGACGCGCTGGTTCGCGATCTTTTCACGCGGGCCGACTGGTTGGGCTGGCTTGCCATCGCTGCTGCCGCAACTGCGGTAATCGGCCTCCTGGCCATCGTCGTCAGGGAAACGGCGGGGATTTTTCGCTTGAACGCCGTGCAGGCCCTGAAGCAGGAAGCACAGGAGGCGCGGCATGATGTGTCACCAAAGCCGGCACGCAAGGTCATGGCCCATCTCATCGACCTGCTCGCGGCCAAGCCGGATACGGCGAACGGTCGCGCCCGGCTGGCTCGAACGGAAGGTGAAATCATCGATGGCCCTCATCTGCTTGACCTTGCCGAGCGCGAACTGCTGACGCCCCTCGACCGGCAGGCCAGGAGCCTGATCCTCAATGCCTCGAAGCGAGTCTCGATCGTCACCGCCGTCAGCCCACGCGCCCTCGTCGATCTCGGCTATGTGATCTACGAATCGGCGCGGCTCATTCGCACCATGGCAGACCTCTATGGCGGCCGCCCCGGATCGCTGGGGCTGATCCGGCTGTTTCGCGATGTCGTTGCCCATCTCGCCGTCACTGGCTCCATCGCGGTTGGAGATAGCCTGATGCAGCAGGTGGTCGGGCATGGCATAGCCTCGAAACTCTCCGCCCGTCTTGGCGAAGGCGTGATCAACGGTCTGATGACGGCACGGATCGGAATTGCGGCGATGGACCTTTGCCGGCCCATGCCGTTTCATGCCTTGAAACGCCCGGGAATTGGCGACTTTCTTGCAGATCTGGCACCCGGAGCATCCAGATCATCAGCCACCTCCCCGCAAGGCGATGCCTGAGTAGGCGATCGGTCGGTTGGCTCAGATGCCACCGTACCAGTCGTAGCCGTAGTCCTCCCAGAAACCGCCCTTACCTTTTCCGAAGGGCGAAAGCGTCGACACGAGCTCTATGGAGCGGATATATTTAGCCATCTTGTAGCCGAGCTGCCGCTCGATCCTGACGCGCAACGGCGCACCGTTGGCGATCTGCAGGGGTTGGTCATTGCAGCCATAGGCAAGAATCGTCTGCGGATGGCGGGCATCCACGAGATCGATCGATTCGTAGTAGCCGACATTGCCCGCCAGACCCGCATTCATGCTGTCGAAACAGTGAAACACCACGAAACGTGCTTCGGGTTTCACCTTCGCCTCGTCAAGCAGCTGCGAGAGCTGCAGGCCGGACCACTTGGCGATGCAGCTCCAGCCTTCGACGCAGTCGTGCCGTGTGATCTGGGTACGCGACGGCATGTTTTGCAGTTCCGCCAAGCTGTAGCTCAAGGGTTTCTCGACAAGTCCTTGAACCTGCAGGCGGTAGCTCGCGAAATTGTCGGTTCGATGCGCCAGGTAAGCTTCGTCATTCGGATCGGTAGAGCCGTTCGGTCGTTGCCCCTGGCGGATTTCAGAGGAAGAAAATTCCGGCGCTAGTTTGTCGGCATCGATCAGCATTCGCTGAACCCGGTAGGTCAGGCTGTTTGCGGTCGCCAACACATCGCGCACCGGGCTGCCACCCGACAGAAACCCGTCCAGTGCGTCACAACCGGCAAAGGGTACGGTTGAAGCGGCAATCCCGACCGAGGTCAAAAACCGGCGGCGGTTGAGGGCAAAGCTCTTCATTTGCCGGCTCCCATATCCGTTCTGTGGCCTGAAATGCGATAGCGGCCGGTGATAATCGAGCGCAGCTCATTCAGTGGCCCGGCGGCAACCACCATCGCAATATGCACGACAAAAAACGTGACCAGCAGCAGCATGCAGGCGAAGTGGATCGTTCGCGCAGTCTGGCGTCCACCGAAGATGTCGAGCAGCCAAGGCCAGGCTGCGTTCATTCCCGGAGACATCGTCAATCCCGTCAGGATGATCAGCGGGAAGATAACGAGCAGCACGCCGCCGTAGGAAAGCTTCTGAAGCACGTTGTAGCGTCCGTCGTGGTGAAATCGCAGACGCAGATGATCAAGAATGCTCCTCGGCACGCTGCGCAATTCGCCACCTGTCGGGAGGATATCGCGACGCAGATGACCATTGATGATGCTCGCGAAGAGCCAGAGAAGGAAAACGACGGCGAAGAGCCAGGCAAAGAAGAAGTGAACCACCCTTCCTGTCGCAAGATCCTGATAGGAGGGAACCGTCGCCCATGCAGGAAAACCGCGGTACGACTGCGCTGAATCGGGACCGCTGACGCCCAGCACGCCGGTTGTGTCGAAGCTCTTGCCGAAGACCGTCGTAACGCCCTCTGCATTGCCGGCCGCGTCCCGCATGGCCTTGATCGAAAAGACGTCATTGTCGAACTCGAAGCCGGATTGCGCACCGACATAGAGCGTCGGATGGGCATTGAAAATCTGCAGGCCGCTGAGGAGAAGTAAAAACAGCGCGATCGCCCAACACCAGTGCGTCAGCCGGGTGATAAGCCGGTGCCGCAGGATAACGCTCCCTGCAGCAGAATCACTCTCCAGATTCTCGTTCATCGCCTCGCCTCCCGTGTCAGAAGAGACGTAGCAGGAGGCCGCACAGTTTCAAACGCACATCTTTTTCAACGCCCAGCACGACAGCGTGAGAAGCCTGTGACAGCAAGGGCTTCACAAGGCGCGCGTGAAACATTTCGTGAGTGCCTTAAGTACCCGCAGAAGGCCGCCGGAAACACTCCATTAACCATTCAAGTGCAAATGTTCTTTCACATTCCGGACGTTGACCTTCAAGGATCGTTTATGTTTACGCGCCCTTCTTTGATCGCTCGCGGCACTGCCGCCGCCACGATTGCAGCTCTTTGCCTCAGCGCGTCTCCAGCCTTTTCGGGCAGCCGCGACAAGGCCTTCTTCGAACAGGTCGCCGGCCAATGGAAAGGCCCGGGCGAAATCGTTGCCGGTAAATACAAAGGCACCAAGTTCACCTGCGACCTGACAGGCGACGTGGTCGAAGGCTCCGACGCAGGCATCAAGCTTGATGGCTACTGCCGCGTTGGTGTTTTCAAGCAGCCGATGTCAGCTTTGATCACCCAGAACGGCAAGAGCTATACCGGCAAGTTCCTGGACGGAGCCGAAGGCAAGGGCCTCGACATCATCTCCGGCAACGTCGCCAAGGATAAGGTCGTCGTCGGTATCAATCGTAAGAAGCTGAATGGCGCGATGATCGCCCGTCTTCAGGACCAGAAGACGATGAACATCACCATCTCCGTCAAGGTCGCGGACACGATGGTTCCGGTCATCGGTGTAAGCCTCAATCGTCAGCTCGACGACATCGCTGTCGGATCCATCAAATAAGCCCGAGAGCACTCAACGTTTCAGACAAAAGGCACCGGTCACCCGGTGCCTTTTGCGTTTGAAGCCTAATATTTACGCCACCAGCCGAGGTCATCGTCAGCTACCTCGATGCCGGTCGTGTCGGTGTTCGCAAGCCAATTCGCAACAGTGCATCCCTCGACCTCCAGGCCTGGCGCAAAATCTGCAAGCGGCATCAGCACGAAGCCACGCGCCGTCATCCGTGGATGCGGGATTTCCAGCTGCGTGTCCGATTGCTTGATACCGTCATAGGCGAGGACATCGATATCGATCGTCCGCGGACCCCAGCGCTCCAGACGCTCACGCTTCATGTCCCGCTCGATCGACAGACACGTCTGCAGCAATGCTTCCGGAGACAGTTGCGTCGAAACGGCCGCACAGGCGTTGAAGAACCATGCCTGATCCGTCTTTCCCCATGGGGGCGTGCGGTAAAGTCGCGACACCGCGATGACGTCACAATCCGGTCTGGCGTCCAACAGCACCAATGCGCGGGCGATGGACACCTTCGCATCGCCGATATTGCCGCCAAGCCCCAGTGCTGCCCAGTGGTTCACGCTGTCACGCATGATGCTCGACGGAAACCTCTACATAGTCGAGTACGCCCGGCACGGGCGCGTTCGGCTTGCGGATCGATATCCTGGCACGGCGGATTTGCGGAAAACGCGAACAGAGCGTCGTCGCGACCTCGAGCGCCAATGCCTCGATGAGATAGCGTCGGCGACCTGTGATGATCTTCTCGATCTCGGTGAAGGCAATCCCGTAATGCACCGTATCTTCGATGGAATCATCCACCAGGGCGCTGCCCTGCTCGACGTCCAGTTCCGCGTCGACAAAGAATCGCTGGCCGAGAAACTCCTCCTCGTCGTGAACGCCATGGCGCGCGAAGAAGGCGCAGTTCTTGAGCGTGATCGTGTAGGTCGCTGTCATCGTCCCGTCCCTTGTCTTTTTGCGCTCAGCATAGCATCCGAAACGAGCAGCGCATCCCTGTTGATTGCGACATTGTGTACGCGAAAAACCGCAGCCCCGGAAAGACGCAGGATGGCGGTCGTTGCCGCGGTGGCCGCGTCGCGCTGATCTGCCTCCCGATCCGTAACGGCACCCAAAAAGCGTTTTCGCGACGTACCGGCGAGAATCGGCAGGTTCAACGCAAATAACTCCGGGAAGCGGGCCATTAGCTCCAGATTTTCGGTCGTATCCTTGGCAAAGCCGAACCCGGGGTCGAGCACGATGCGATTGCGATCGACACCCGCCTCCGCCGCGATCTCCAGCGAGCGGTTCAGGAACAGGAACTGATCGTCGATAACGTCGGCCAGCTTCTCCCGGTCACGACCGGTATGCATGATGCAGAGCCCCGCCCCCGTCCTGGCGGCGACAGAGGCGATCTCCGGTTCGCGCTGAAGACCATGGACGTCATTGATGATGTGGGCACCGGCCTCGACCGCGAACCTTGCAGTCTCTGCGCGATAGGTATCGACGGAGAGGATCGCACTGGTCTTCGATGCCAGCGCCTCGATGACCGGCAGGATCCGATCCTGCTCTTCCGCGGCAGAAACCAGTGCGGCACCCGGCCGAGTCGATTCGCCACCGATGTCGAGTATCCCCGCTCCCGCTTCGACACACCGCAAAGCCTGCTGAATTGCATCGTCGGGTTCGTTGTGACGGCCACCATCCGAAAAGGAATCCGGGGTTACATTGATGATTGCCATAAGAACGCCCGTCGGCCCGAGCACCAGGCTCCTGTCGTGGGCAAGCTTCCACGCAAGGGGTAGAAATGGGGCAAACGGTTTGCTGGACATTCCACTCCTGGAGATCGTGCCCGGATCCACGGAAGAATTCTCGGACTTGCTCATTGACATCTCCCTGACCGACAGCCCTACGCCACCGATCTGATGCTATGGTAAAAAAGCGGCATAACCTTCAGTAAAAAAGAACTTTTTGGCCTGTCCGCCGAAGGTGTGGCGCAGGGTTGGCCGGCGATTTGCTGTTGCACTCCGGCTGGCTATGCCCCAAGGTCCTTGCCAGTTCAACTGTGCAGACGTCAATTTTCATGCCGATAGCCCGCATTTCCCTCGCCGCACTTCTCGCCTTCACGATTGTTGCAGGCGACGCCGGCATTTCGCAGGCTGAAACGCTCGTGAGCAAGTCGATTTCCTATTATGCGATTGGCGGCAGAACGGCGGCCGAGCTTGACGAAGCGCTGTCTGCGGGCGGACCTCTGATGAAATCCACCGGCAGTCGGCATCCGGGTGCGACACGCATCAAATTCGGCGGATCGATCACTTATGTGAAGCGCGGCGACCTCTGCGCTGTCGGCAGCGCGAAAGTGACGCTGAACACAAGGCTCATATTGCCGAGGTGGAAAAACAGACGAAAAGCCGGAACGGAACTGGCCCTCGTCTGGGACACGCTGTCGAGCGACATCAAGCGCCATGAAGAACGCCACGCAGAAATCGCCCGCAATCACGCCCGCCAGATGGAAAAGACGTTTCTGGCCCTCAAGCCGCAATCTGATTGCGAGCGTATGCAGGCGAGCGTTGCAAGGGCAAGCGAAGATGCGATCGTCGCGCATGACAAGGATCAGGCGCGTTTCGACAAAGCCGAAGCAGTGAACTTTGACAAACGTATGGTTCGCCTGCTGAAATACCGTCTCGACAGCCTGTCTGCAAAATAACTGACTTTGGTCAGTTCCAGCCTTGTCGATGTAGAGTTAGGCGTCGCGATGAAGCCGCCTGCCAAGGTCGGCAAATCAGTCGCCGCCCATAACCGCAAAACCTTTCGCGGACCTTTCCTGTCAACAGTATGTCATTGGTGAATTCTAGCGATGGAATACACCAGAAAGATGCGCTATTGTTCAATCATCGAAGGAAAGCAAGAGTTCAGACATTTTTCATCGATGGAATGAACCTAATGAGTTTAACGGCCATGATGGTCGCTCGAACCAAAGTATAGTTTCGCGTTAGACTGGCTTTTGCGGGAGCGATTTTCGACCCGCCGACCGCCGCAGCGCCTATTGTGTTCTCCTGGCGTATCTTTACGCAGCAGATGTTCCCTCCCTCATCTGCATGCGATGCGCCCTCCTGGCCTCGCTCGTCCGTTTCGGCAAGCGAGGCTTTTTTTTGCCTTTACGAAAACTCGCAGCCAACCGGCGTTATGCCTGACGTTCCGGAACATGAACGACGAGCCCGTCGAGGCCGTCGTTCATCTTGATCTGGCAGGAGAGCCGCGAGGTTGGCTTCACCTCGTAGGCGAAGTCGAGCATATCCTCTTCCATCGCCTCCGGCGGGCCGACGATCGCTGACCAGGCGTCGTCGATGTAGACATGACAGGTGGCACAGGCACAGGCGCCGCCACATTCGGCTTCAATGCCTGGCACGGAGTTGCGCACGGCGTTTTCCATCACGGTCGAGCCGTTCTGGACGTCGAAGTCATACTGGGTGCCGTCGAAGGCGATGATCTTGAGTTTGGTCATGATGGTTCCGGATGTCTTGTCTCTGCAACCGCGGTCTTTCGCTTCGAAAGTTGATCCGCGGTCGGTTGCTGTGGATCTCGGGCCTTTGGCCCTGCATATACCCTCTGAGCGCAACGCCGGGGTTTGCGGCTCGTGTTGAAGCGCTGATCTTTGAAAAAATTCCGCCCGCGCTTAAAAGAAGCACAGGCAAAACGCGGTGAATGGGCGGAAGTTCTTCCACGAAATGCTTTCGCGCGTCAACTCTGGCAACCGGCAAAACAAAAGAGCTCGTTGCTGCGTGGCGCCGGGCTCTTCGGGCAGGTCGTCAATGGAAGCAGTGTTGTCCTCAGCGGCAGAGCCTGAGGATGAAGAGCTCCGCATCAAGAACCGCGGCACTCAGCAGCGCGATATGGGCAGGCTCGCTCGGATCGCGCTCGACGGCGCCGGCGGCTTCGGCAACAGCAAAGGCACCGATACCGAGAGCCGCTCCCTTTAGACGATGGGCGATTTCGCCGCGCGCACCACCCGTATCCTCGGAGAGGTTTTTCAAAAGCTGGCGGGTTTGACGCGCAAAGAGCTGCAGAACCTCGATCTCCAGAGCCTTGTCACCCATGGTCTGGTTCGACAGGTGCTCAAGATCAATAGCCTTCGACGGCAAAGGACGTGCAGTGTGTGAATTATCAGGTGCTTCGAATGCGATCTGGAGTGCCGCCATGCCAATATTCCCTAGCTTGCTATATCGAGCCGAGAGCCTAAGGGGCATTCCCCAATGTCCGCCGCACGGCCGGCTTTCCTGAACTGAATGCATCTTGTGGAAAGCGGCGATGCTATCTGATTAAAAGCAGGCTGAAAGAAGGCAGATTTTACTCCGTATGGTTAACGTCTCATAAACCACGGAAATCCAAGGCTTTCCAAGTACCGAACATCGCCCTTTTGTTAAGAAATTGTTAGCATTTTAACGATTGAGGCAGCGGCTTAATTGTAAGAAACCAGTGAATGTGTCACTACGGTACGTTGAGAAACCTGTTCATGGCTCTTAGGGGCTTGCAGGACGAAGTGGTTGCTTAAAAGCGCCACGATGCGTGATTGGAATGGGTGCAGGTCAGGGTATTGCGTGGATGCGATCTCGCGTATCTTGCTGTCACCGTCCGGATCCGGAGAATGCCCGATGCAGCCCGCTGCTAAAGGCTCTTCCGGCAGGACAGTTTAGTAACGAGGCGTATCCGCATGGCGACCAACAAGACCACCGAGTCGATCGACGACAAAGCATTTCAGGCGTTGGAAGACGCTCTGAAAATCGACTTTGACGAACTGAAGTCTGCCGTCAGCGACAAGTCTCCGCAGGAGACTTCGCCCCGTTCTGCGACGAGCAGCCAACCGCGCACGGCGCGGCCTGCCAACGAAACCGCAAAGACGAATGAAGCGCCGAGGAGCCTTGCTCCCGAGCCAGCCCTGAAGTCCCCGTCCCTCGCCCCCGCCAACGACGATACCCGCAAATCTCCCGCCGCCGTGCTGCGGTCGCTCGATCTTCGCTCGAGCCGCACCAGCATGCGAGTTGCCGCGCTGGTTTCGCTGCTCTGGGTGCTCGGGGGTCTTGGGGTTGCAAACCTGCTTTACGGCCCTGAAATCTGGCAGATCCGGTCGTTGAACGATCTTGCGGCCATGCCGGGCGCCATCGGCGTCGCGATCTTCATCATCCTGCCGGTGATGCTGTTCTTCTCCTTCGCCCTGATGCTTGCCCGTGCGCACGAACTGCGCAACGCCGCCCGCTCGATGGCAGAAGTCGCCCTTCGTCTCGCAGAGCCCGAAACGGCCGCTTCCGAGCGGATCATGACGGTCGGCCAGGCCGTGCGCCGTGAGGTCTCGGCCATGAACGAAGGCATCGAGCGCACCATTGCGCGCGCCACCGAGCTGGAAACCCTTGTCCATTCGGAAGTGAATGCGCTCGAGCGCAGCTACAGCGACAACGAACTTCGCGTCCGCACCCTCGTTCAGGAACTCGGCCTGGAGCGGGAAGCCATCGTCGGTCATGCCGAGCGCATCCGCTCCTCGATCTCCGGCGCGCATTCCCAGCTCAAGGAAGAGCTGAGCACGGCGAGCGACGAAATTTCGTCACGCCTTGCCACATCAGGCGAAGCCTTCGCCTCGCTTATCGAGACCCGTGCCGCGACGCTCATGGAACGCTCGACAGATGCTGCGCAAACCATCGACGCAATTTTGTCGACCCGGACGGATGCAATGCTTTCCGGCCTCACGACTGCAGGCGTGAAACTCAGCCACGAATTCGATACGCGCCTCGAAACGCTCAGCCAGACGCTTGCCAAGCGCGGCCAGCAGTTGCTCGGTCAGTTCGAAACGCGCGCCTCGACGCTTGATGCCAATACTGAAAAGCTGAATGCCGCTCTCAACGAGCGCGCTCGCCAACTGAACGAAACGCTCATCGCCCGTACCCGCGATCTCAACGAGAGCCTGAACATCGGCCAGCAGGCCATCACCGGCGGTCTCGATGATATCCTCAACTCGCTGAATGCCACGCTCGACGAAAAGGGCGCGAACTTTCGCCAGAGCCTGAAGACGAGCGCCGACGACGCGATCATGGATCTCGACCTGCGCTCTGGCTTCTTCGAAGAAAAGCTTCAGACGACGGTTGGCCAGCTTGCAACAGCATTCGACGGTCGCTTCCACGAATTCGCCTCCGCCTTCGACAAGCGGGCGGGTTTGCTCGACGGTAAACTGACGGAAAGCCTGGCTCGCATCAACGAATCCGTCTCCGGCGGGTCTGATGCCATCGGCGGCATTCTCGACAAGGGCATCGAAAAATTCGAATCCGCCCTCTCCGACCAGTCGCTGACGCTCGCCACGACGCTTGGCACCACGCAGGACTTCATCGAAGAAACGATCACCAGCCGCACGAACGTGCTTGGCGATGCTCTCAGCAACGCGCATCAGAAGATCGATGATGTGCTTGCCGAACGCTCCGTCAGCCTGATGAGCGCTCTGACCGAGGCGCAGGATCGCATTGAAAATGGCTTTGCCAACCGGGCGAGCACACTGGAAACTGCTCTCGGCGAAACCCAGCAACGGATCGGCGAAGCGCAGGATCGCATCTCTCAGACCCTCGACAGCCGCACCAGCGGCTTCATCGACAATCTGCAGGCCATCCACGGGCGCATTGAGGCAACCCTCGTTAATCGCGCCGACGACATCACCAGCGCGATTGCAGCCACCCATCACCGGCTGGACAACACGCTCGCCGAGCGGACGCTCGATCTTTCCACCGTACTCGCAGCGAGCTCGGAAGCCATCGACAGCGCGTTCGAAGGCACGGCCGAGCGGATCGATACGATCATGGCGCATAGGACCGGCGCCCTTTCAAGCGTACTGGCAACGTCCGTCGGCTCCATTGACGCGACGATCGGCGGCACCACTGATCGCCTCGATACCCTGCTCACCGAGCGTCATCACGCTATCGGAGATACCCTGGCAACCTCCGTTGCAGCAATGGAATCGACAATCGGCGGCACGGCCGAACATCTTGGAGCATTGCTGTCCGAAGGACATCGCGCTATCGGCAATACTCTCGGAGCGTCGATAGGTTCCATCGAAACCACCATCGGTGGCACGACGGAACGTCTTGATGCCCTTCTTTCCGAGCGTCACCGCGCACTCGGCGAAACCCTGGAAAGCCATACCCAAAAGCTGGATGGTGCCCTGGCAGAACGCTCGAACGAGATCGCCGGTATCATGGCGTCGCGCGCCAACGAAATGGCGGACACGCTTGTCAGCCGCACGGAAGAGATTGCCGATAACCTTTCCTTCCGGGCGACGGTCATTGCGGAAACCATGGCCGATCGCGTCGGCGATATCGAAAATCACCTCTCAAGCCGCATGGCAGAGGCCGCCGAAAACCTGACTGGCCGCGCCAGCGAGATTGCCGGCGGCATGACCGAAACGACGGCTCGCATTGCTGACCATCTCTCCGATCAGACTGCCCGCATTGCAGAAAATCTCTCAAGCCAGACAGCTCGCATTGCGGAAAACCTGTCGGGCGAGACAACTCGTATTGCAGAAAACCTCTCAGGTCAGACGGCTCGCGTAACGGAAAATCTTTCCGGCCAGGCGTCGGCTCTTGCATCCACCATGCGGGACCATGCAGGCGAAATCGAGCGAACCCTTTCGGAGCGCACCGAACAACTTTCAGGCGCACTCGGCTCTACCCACGAGCAAATCCGCGCGACGCTGGATGAGAGAATTCTTGCGATCAACAGCGCCGTCGACAGCGGCAAGACGCAGCTTTCCGAGTTGCTCGACGATCAGGCCATGTCCATCGCGACAACGCTTGCAACCAGCGCCAGCATGCTCGAAATGACCCTTGATGAACGCCAGGCAGCGCTGGGCGGCGCCATCGACCGCAGCGCCGAAGCGCTGGAACAGCGGGTGCTGTCCAGCACCTCACATCTGACGGGACAGCTCACAGAAACCGCCGATCAGATCGGCCGTGCCGCAGATGCACTCAGCACGCGCATGGACACGTCGCTCTCGGCCATCAACGGCCGGCTGGACGAAACCGGCTCGCGCATCGAGCTCAATCTCGGCTCGCTGGAAGATCGTATCCGCAACAGCATCGGCGGCGTCGATGAGCTTGTCGAAGGCGCAAGCCGCCGTATTGCAGAGACGCTCGAAAGCCGCACGGCAGCCCTCCAGAGCGTCGCCGAAACGACGTCGAGCCGTATCGCTGAAACGCTATCCGAGCGGGTTGCCGAAATCGACAGCGTCAGCGACGCCGCAAGCCGCCGCATTGCTGAAGCCCTCGATAGCCGCACCGTCGAACTCCAGCGCATGGCCGAAGCGACCAGCGCGCGGATTGCAGATACGCTCTCGGACAAGGTTGCCGAACTGGACAGCACGACCAGTAAAGCAAGCCGCCGCATCGCCGATACGCTTTCCGGTCACGCTGCAGAAATCGGCCGCGTCAGCGAAGATGCCGCAAACCGTATCGGAGCAAGCATCGAAGGCGGCACGAACCGCATCGAAGAGCGCCTGGGCACGATGGATCGCGCGCTCAATATCGGTCTCGACAATGTGAGCCGTACGATCGAAGGCAAGGCAGCTGTCTTGGTGACCGGTCTGCGCGGCGCCGTCAGCGACGCCTCCGAAGGCATCGATGCGGAAGCTGCCCGCTCCTCCGCCATGCTGGCAAAGGCCGGCGAAGACTTCGCCCAGGCTTTGGCCGCTCGCCAGACCGACTTCCAGTCCGCGATTGAGCAGACGGCCGCAACAGCCGCTATGCGCAGCGCGGAACTCGCCCGCTCCGTCGGCGCGGCCTCAGACAACGCCGCAGCCCGCATCGCCGATGCCCAATCGCGCCTTTCGGAGCACAGTGCTACCCTGCACCAGAACCTTTCTGATGTTGAAAAAGCGCTGGAAGCGCGCGGCAATGCTATTCGCACAACACTGGATGATCGCACCCGGGAGCTCAACTCGATGCTGTCCGGCCGCGCTTCCGAACTGTCGCGCATCATCGACGAGCAGGCTCGCCCCGTTATCGAGCAATATGCGGAAACCGGGCGCGAAGCAGCGCAGCGCATTTCGAGCGCGGCGCAGGAAAGCGCTGCCCGCCTGCGCGCGGAAAATGCGGCCATGCTCGAAAGCCTGACCAGCCAGACCGGCGAGACGCTGAATGCGATCTCGACCCGCGCCGAAGAAACTGCAGCCGCCATGCGAATGGTCGAAAATCGTCTGCAATCGACGGCTGCCGGCCTGATCGACCAACTGGCTGCCAGCAACACGGCCATTTCGGGCGTGATCGAGCAGGCCAGCGCCAATCTGGGCGCGATGGACAACCAGCTGGAATCGACGACCACGCGCTTCAGCGAATCTGCAGCGCGCGCTTCGGATATCCTGTCGTCCTCCTCCCGCCTGCTGGAAGGCCGTGTCGACAAGCTCGTCACCATTTCCGGGGACACGCTGTCGCAGATCGGCGGTATCGTCGGCCGATTTGAAGACCACTCGAAGGTTTTGGGTCAGGCATCTGATCTTCTGGCTGCTGCCCAGTCCAATCTCGTCAGCACGCTTGAGGAACGTCAGGAAGCCCTGCGTACTCTTTCGGTCGGCCTTGTCAGCCGCTCGGAGGAAATCGAAAAGACGATGCACGCCCTCGAAGGTTTCGTCGATGGAGCATTCCAGCGTGCCGAGGAACGTTCGACCGCAGTTGCCACCAACCTGCGCAGCGGGATTCAAAATTCCTTCCACGATGTTGGCCGCATCCTCACAGAAGCAGAGGAGCGCACGACGTCCGCGGCCCAGGCCATGAGCGCGGCCGTCGTCAAGGCTGGCGAAGATGCCGGCGCTTCCGTTGAAGGTGCCTTCGCCCGGGCGGAAGATCGTTCTCGCGAAGTCTCCGGCAATCTGCGATCAGGTGTTCGCTCGTCGCTTGCAGAAGTCAACAAGACCCTTTCGGAGACGGAAGAGCGCACCCTTAGCGCCGCCGAAGCCATGAGCAACGCCGTTTCCAAGGCCAGCGAAGATGCCGGCCTTGCAATCGAGAGCGCCTTCGTTCGCGCCGAGGAAAAATCCAAGGAAGCAGCGACCCGCCTGCGCGGCAGCGTCGGCGCTTCGGTCTCCGACGTCGATCGCATGCTCACGGAAAGCGGCAAGAAGTCGGATGCCGCAACCGAGGCGATGCGTGAAGGCATCCGTCAGGCCGTCGAGGAGGCCATCGTCCGCTTCAGCGGCGCAACCGACGACATCCGCCGCTCGGCGGGCGAGATCCGCAAGGAACTCGACCTGACGCGTGAAGAGCTGAAGCGCGGTGCCTTCGATCTGCCGGAAGAAGCCAAGGAAAACGCAGCCGTCATGCGGCGCGCTGTTGCCGAGCAGATCAAGGCGCTTCAGGAACTGTCCGACATCATCGGAAAATCTTCCAGCCAGCTTGAAATAGCTCAGCCCGTTGCGTCCCGTGCGACAGCTGTTCATCAACCCGTTTCTCAACCGCGTCCTGCCGCACAGCCGGATATTGCCTCTGTTCTGCGCGACGAGCAGCCTGCCCTGCGTGGCAGCCTTGGCTTGGAAAGCCGCGCTGTAGAGCCCGCACGCGCCCCGCAAACGGCAATTCAACGCCCGGTCGTCCAGGCAGCCCCGCCCCCCCGCCAGCCCCATCAGGCCAGCACCGAGTTGCGCGGCGCAACGGACGAGAACAGCAGCGGCTGGATGCGTGACCTTCTGCGCGGCGCCTCGCGTGAGGACCAGCCCGTCGTTCCCGCGCAGCAGCGCCCGGTAGAGCCTCAGGCAACTCGGGCCGCTGAAAGCCGCAACCCGCGTCATGTGATGGAATCGCTGAACTCGCTGTCCGTCGATATCGCCCGCGCAATCGATCATGATGCTTCGGTCGATCTGTGGCGACGGTATCAGCGCGGCGAGCGTGATGTCTTCACCCGCAGGCTCTACACGCTGAAGGGCCAGCAGACGTTCGACGAGATCAAGCGCAAATACGACCGCGAACCGGAATTCCGCACCGCTGTCGATCGCTACATTGGTGACTTCGAAAAGCTGCTTGCCGACGTCGCCCGCAACGATCGCGACAAGGTGATGACGCAGAACTACCTCACCTCCGATACCGGCAAGGTTTACACCATGCTGGCACATGCGGCGGGCCGCTTTAGCTGACCGACCTGCGGTCCAGACCAAGAGACTAAGCTTCGGTAAACCCCGCTTCGGCGGGGTTTATTTTTGTCCCCCATCGGCGGCTCTCTCGGCTCGACCTCGCAAGACATTCTCCCACGGGGCGCAAGATCAATGCCCTCGCGGTGTCGTCCAGAACGATGTTCATGACCCACCCTCCACCGGAAGCGAGTACAGCGATCCACTGACGTCCGAAAACGACGGAACATCCTGAGGCGACCGGGAGTTGCTCAGGACAAGGAGACTCAACATCATGCAGATACCTCTCGAGCCGATCCCGGAGCCCGCTCCACCCCTGCCGCCGCTTGACCGACCTCATCCTCCACCGGTCCAGGAACCGGAACCCGAGCGCCTGCCGGACGAGACGCCCTGCCGAATCCCGATGAAAGCCCGACCCCACCTCTGCAACTAAATACGCGTGAAATAATGGAAAAGCGCGCCGAGCAGCCAAGTACAGCGTGATGAGAAGAGAACAGCTACGGAGGATTGTGGTGCGGACGACGGGGGTCGAACCCGTACAGCCTAAGGCCGAGGGATTTTAAGTCCCTTGCGTCTACCAGTTTCGCCACGTCCGCAACAAGCAATTTCAATATCTTGGCAGACCCAAAAAGGGAAGGCCTGCCCGACGCGAAAAATGTTGTGGGGACCGGATACCCGTCCGAAATCCCATAATCGCGTGCTCGGACGAAACGACCGCTTCGGTAGAAATAAAATATCAATACGTGCGTCAAGTCTGTTCGTGGCCTATACGTCAGTCAGGTGCATCCTTGAAAAGCGTGATCGCGTGCTCAACCCTTGCCAATTTGCGGTCATTGCCGCTAAAGCAGGGTGAAATTGGGCCTCAGGCCCTGCCTTCTGCATAGTTGTCCATTTTAAAGCCGGAGCCATCGCATGTCTCTTCCCGACAAAGCCTTCCCCGTATCCTGGGATCAGTTTCACCGCGACGCCCGCGCACTCGCCTGGCGCCTCGCAGACAATGGCCGTGAATGGAAGGCCATCGTCTGTATTACGCGAGGCGGTCTGGTTCCAGCCGCCATCGTCTGCCGTGAATTGAACATCCGGCTGATTGAAACCGTCTGCGTCGCCTCCTATCATACCTATGATTCACAAGGTGATATGTACGTTCTCAAAGGAATTTCTGAAGAACTCAAAGCCGATGGCGGCGAAGGCATCCTCATCATCGACGATCTGACCGATACCGGCAAGACGGCCGCCATCGTGCGGGCGATGCTGCCCAGTGCGCATTTCGCGGCAGTCTACGCCAAGCCGAAGGGTCGGCCACAGGTCGATACATTCGTCACTGAAGTCAGCCAGGACACATGGATCTATTTTCCATGGGATATGGGCTTCACCTACCAGGAACCGATCGCCAAGGGTCCACGGGGCTGAGCCATCACCGCGCAATCCTCGGTTCACAAACGCCGTGCCGCCCGGACGGCGCGGCCTCTCCCCAATCCCGTATCGTCAGTCCAACATCGAGTTCGTTCACATTTCCGCGTAAGCTGTCGCTAGAACGCGCTGGGAGGATCGCATACATGATCCGGGCCGTCCTGGCCGCATGCCTTTCCGGCCTCATGGCCGGCCTGATCCCCACATCATCGGTAGCGAATGATCTGCATATTGCGGCCGTGAAAGCCTATATCGACGAAAACGTTATCTCCTGGATCCATGATCCGCGTATCGTGGAGGCGTTGAAAAACAGCAATGCCTATCATCAGTATCTGACGCCCAAGGATATCGACCGGCTCGACGGGCAATGGCGTACTGAGTTTCGCGCAAAATCCAAACCGTTGATCAGCTCGATCCTCAACAACGCCCTTTCCATGATGCTACGAGACAAGCAGGCAAAGGCTGACGGTATTGTCACGGAACTCATGGTGATGGATGCCAAGGGGCTTGCAATCGGCGAAAGCGACATGACTTCGGATTATTGGCAGGGCGACGAGCTGAAATGGCAGAACACCTATCTGGCCGGACCGAACATTACATTCGTCGATCGGGCGGAGAAGGATGATTCGACGCAAATGTTGCAGGCGCAGGCGAGCATGACGATTTCCGATCCGGAAACAGGCCAGCCGATCGGTGCCATCACAGTCGGAGTCAATCTCGACGCCCTCTAAACATGTCGCGCAAAAGTGTGCAGCGGTTTTGCGACAGCGACATGCGTAAAAACAACGAGCTAAAGTGTGGGAAGCTAATCTGAAAGATCGCGACGCGCCTTAGCGCACTGTAAATCCACCCCAGCGCGCTCGTGAAACAGGTCAAGTCTCCACCGCAAGAGCCCTTTATACAATAAAAAAGTCGCTGTGTGTCAAAGCCAGGTTCTTGCTGAGTGTGGCGAAAAGCGTTGAGCCGCCGCTCGCAGAACCATTGAGATCGTAGAATAATTTTCCGGTATCCGTCTCGTAGATGATCCGGTCGGTGGAATCGCCCGCAACGCCGCTCGCGTTCTGGGCAAAAGCGGCGGTTGCAAGGGTTCCCAAGGTCTTCAGGACAGTGAACACTGCATCGTCGAGGTGAATAGTGTCATCTATCACGCTGAAATCCGTGATCTTGTCGACATTGCTGGAGCCCAGTTTGCTATCGAAGACAAAGGTGTCCCTATCCTTGCCACCGGTCAGCGTATCGATACCCAGCCCGCCAAAGAGCGTGTCGTTGCCGGCATCGCCCTTGAGCGTATCGCCACCTTTGTCACCCTTCAGGGTATCCTTGCCATCGCCGCCCCCCAGCGTGTTCATGCCGATATTGCCGACGATGGTGTTTCCGAGACCGTTGCCGGTCCCGTTGATGTTGCCCGTACCCAGCAACGTCAGATTTTCAATGGCGCCGAAACTTGCCAGTGACCGGGTAGTCGTCGAAGTGATCGTATCGATACCGGAAGTGTCGGAAACCGCATCGCTGCCGGAACCAAGAATGTAAGTGTCATCTCCCGAACCACCTATCAGCGTATCGATTCCGCTACCGCCGTCCAGAATGTTTTTGCCGGAGTTGCCGGTGATCGTGTTGGCAAGATTGTTGCCGGTCCCGTTGATGTTGCCGCTTCCCAGCAAGGTCAATTTTTCGACGGCGCCGAAACCTGCCAGTGACCGGGTAACCGTCGAAGTGATCGTGTCTACTCCGGAAGTGTCGGAAATCGTGTCACTATCGGAGCCGAGGACATAGGTGTCGTCACCCGCACCACCTTTCAGCGTGTCGATTCCGCTGCCGCCATCCAGAATGTTTTTACCGGAATTGCCGGTGATCGTGTTGCTGAGACCATTTCCGGTGCCGTTGATGTTGCCGCTTCCCAGCAAGGTCAACTTTTCGATGGCACCGAAACCTGCCAATGACCGGGTAATCGTCGAGGTGATCGTGTCTACGCCGGACGTGTCGGAAACCGTGTCGTTATCGGCCCCCAGGACGTAGATGTCGTCGCCATCGCCACCGATCAGCGCGTCGATATAAGTCCCCCCATCAAGCGTATCATTACCGGCGCCACCATCGAGCGTATCATTACCCGCGCCGCCATAAAGCATATCCTCCCCCGCACCACCGTTCAGGGTATCGTTACCTGCACCTCCTGAATCCATTTCGACAGGCGATGGCAGGACGATGCCGAGCGTATAGGCGGTTCCGTTCGGAAGGACGGTTCCGGGGGGCTCGCCGGCACTCGTGCTGTGATAGACGCCGACCTTCACGAGGTATTGGCCGGGGGTCGTCACGGTGAATGCGATAAAGCTTTTCCAATTGGGATTGACGCTGGTGCTGTCGCCGGGATCTGTGACGGAATCATCGTTATAGGCGATCAGGGTATCGCTGGCATCGTAGAGTTCGATGTAACTCTCCATCGTGCCGTCGATATCGAGTGTCACCTGTCCCGGAGCCTTTACGTCAAACGAAAACCAGTCGTAATTGCCATCTCCCGTCGCGGAGATCGTGACGCTGGGATTGACATCCGAATGCTCGATGTTGGGATCTGAATGCAGACCTATCGCTGCCGTGACGTCTCGGGCGGTCTCTATCGTGCTGTTCGTTACATCCGCGTTCTCCACAAATAATCCGGTGCCGGAATAGGTCGTCGCCGGGGTTCGAAAGTCTCCGTAAAGCGTGTCGTTCCCGCCGTCTCCATTCAGAACGTCGCTATCGCCCCGCCCGACGAGCACGTCGTCACCACCGTTGCCGTTTAACTGGTTCTTGCCGACATTGCCCGCGATCTCATCATTGCCGGAACCGCCTTTGGCATTCTCTATTAGCGAGCGCGGATCACTTCCGAAAAGAAGGGCATTGTAGACATTGCCATTCGCGTAGGCGCCTTCACCGAGATTGGCACGTTGGGTCTGGGAAACCAGCGACCAGCCGCCAGGCGCAAGATCGATGAACGCATTGTCCTTGTAGTTGGAAAAGTCGTAGGTATCTTCCCCGCCGCCATCCCATACCGTCAGAAACAGCCGGTTTGCCGCCGCAGAAACCCCGTCTCCCGGCTTGCCCTGTCCAACGGCATTGACAAACATTTCTCCGGTTGTCGCAGACCAACTATACGTTGTCGCCCCAGAGTTTGTGTCGAAATTCGCGCCATAAAGATGTTGGAGCGCCGCGATGTCGTACATCATCAGCGTCTGGGCATATCCGTAGGTTTCGTTGCTGTATCCCAGGCTGAGCGGATCACCGACATAGCTACGGTAGGTCATGACCGAAAATTCCATGCCATCCCGATCATGGGGAATGGCAAACTCGAAACCATCGATCTCAGTACCCGCATCATGCCCGTGGCTTAGACCAACGGCGTGGCCGAATTCATGGATATGGGTATGCCAGGCATAGCTGCCGAGCAATGGCGTCCGATAATATGCATAGTCATCACCGAACCAGACATCACCACCGGAAGCCCCCTGGCTCAGAAGTGGAAAATCCGCACCCCGGGCTGTCGCCAGGTTCTTTCCACCGAAGAGGTTCGTTTGTCCGATCGTGATATCGGACGCACCCGTCGAACCCGTGGCAAGTGAAATATCGATGTTCGATACCTGGGAAAACGACCCGTAGGTAAACATCGCCGTACCAGTGGCGACAGTTCCTTCGAAAATCGATTGGATCGCATTCTGCTGTTGAACGCTTATTTGCTGAAATCCGTCGATCGCGTAGGGATACGTACTAAAGTCAGTCAGATTATCGGCGAAGCTGTAGGTTATTGGCCCGCTCCACTGCGTGCCATAGAGCACACCATCGATATACTGATTGCCTGTCGGTGTAGAAGAGACTGCAACAGCCATATTCCCCCCAAACATATTCTTTTAATACGGACCGTTGCCTTCCCAAGCGCATAAGATATTTCTGGGCACTGGCTCGCGATTAAATTTAAAATTTTAAAATCATACCCCGAATTTTATCCAACAATATTCTAATATCCAAAAATACTCCAGTAAAAGTCGCGAAAAGGCGTGAAAATGCGGCTGATCGGAAAAACAAAAATGCTACTAATGGTGGGCTTACTTGCAGCGCAACCGCTTAGCGCGCAGGATAGTGACACTCTACCTTTGCCGCGCGATCCTGAGATCGCGATCCACGAGGAGTTCGACATGGCCCTGCGCAGCAACACCCAGCAGGCGTGGCAGCTTTTTATCCGTCGCCACAAAGATCATCTGCTGGCCCGGGAAGCCACCAGACGCCTAAACCAACTTGAGAAGTAAGGCCGTCCCACCCAATCCCCACGCACGCTCAGAGAATCACTTTTTCCCCAGTTCATACTTTTCCGGGCCTGGCCATTGCGGGAGATCGTGATCCTGCCCCTACCCGGCTTTTCACCACTGATTTTTTGGTTTTTCGTTAATTCGATCTTTGAGAAACATGAAACTTTGGGCGGAAACGCCTGATTTTGCTGGGCTCCGTTGCTGTCCCCGTTTTCCACAGCCCCCAGACACAAGATGTAGCGTATAAAATTCCGTCACAAACCACCCCTTGACGGTATGGGACGATTCACGGTTAATGGTTTTCACGTTGCGGCGGCGGCGGAACCGGAAAGTAACGAGGCCGGTTCGTTTCATAAGAGATCGTCAACATACGCCCCCTTCGGTGGATAATCCGCCGGCGGTGACGGTAATTTTTTGTGATCTGCAAAGCCGATGCAACCGGCACAAAAAGCTGGCGTAAAGAAGTTGTTAATACTATATTTAGTGTTTGCAGCCAAAATCAGCACAAGATAAAGGGTCTCCCCGAGAGGGTTTCCCACGACAGAACGGAACCGGAAGCTGGCTGCACAACAGGATGTGCGGCCGGATGGGACTTATTGTGCCGGGCGCCAGGATGTCCGGTTGCGGCAACAAAGGACAAGGGACAGATGAAGATCGAACGTCGTTTCACCAAGCCCGGCCAGTCGGCCTATGCGGAGATCGAATTCCGCAAGGCGGTCAGCGAAATCAAGAACCCGGATGGCTCGATCGTCTTCCGGCTCGCGGATATCGACGTGCCGGCGCAGTTCTCCCAGGTGGCGGCCGACATCCTTGCCCAGAAGTATTTCCGCAAGGCCGGTGTTCCCGCGCGCCTGAAGAAGGTCGAGGAAAATTCCGTTCCCTCGTGGCTGTGGCGCTCCGAAGCCGACGTGGCCGCGATGAAGGAACTTCCCAAGGACGAACAGTACGGCTCCGAGACGGATGCACGCCAGGTTTTCGATCGTCTGGCCGGCACCTGGACCTATTGGGGCTGGAAGGGCGGTTACTTCGCCTCTGAAGACGCAGCCCTCGCCTTCCGTGACGAGCTTGCCTACATGCTGGCTACCCAGCGCGTCGCCCCCAACTCGCCGCAGTGGTTCAACACCGGCCTGCATTGGGCCTATGGCATCGATGGCCCCGGCCAGGGCCACTTCTATGTCGACCCCTTCACCGGCAAGCTGGTAAAGTCCAAGTCGTCCTATGAGCACCCGCAGCCGCATGCCTGCTTCATCCAGTCCGTCGGCGACGACCTCGTCAACGAAGGCGGCATCATGGACCTGTGGGTCCGCGAAGCCCGCCTGTTCAAATACGGCTCCGGTACCGGCTCCAACTTCTCCTATCTGCGCGGCGAAGGCGAAAAGCTTTCGGGCGGCGGCAAGTCCTCCGGCCTGATGTCCTTCCTGAAGATCGGCGACCGCGCTGCCGGCGCCATCAAGTCTGGCGGCACCACCCGCCGCGCGGCCAAGATGGTCGTCGTCGACATCGATCACCCGGATATCGAGGAATACATCAACTGGAAGGTCAAGGAAGAACAGAAGGTGGCAAGCCTCGTCACCGGTTCCAAGATTGTCGCCAAGCACCTGAAGGCGATCATGAAGGCCTGCGTCAATTGCTCTGGTGATAACGACGCCTGCTTCGATCCGAACGAGAACCCTGCCCTGAAGCGCGAAATCCGCGCTGCCAAGAAGGATCAGGTTTCGGAAAATTACATCCAGCGCGTCATCCAGTTCGCCAAGCAGGGCTACAAGGACATCGAGTTCAAGACCTACGACACGGACTGGGATTCGGAAGCCTATCTCACCGTTTCGGGCCAGAACTCCAACAACTCCGTCTCGCTGAAGGACGACTTCCTGCGCGCCGTCGAAGCCGATGGCACCTGGAACCTCACCGCCCGCAAGGACGGCAAGGTCATGAAGACATTGAAGGCCCGCGACCTCTGGGAACAGATTTCCTACGCAGCCTGGGCTTCTGCCGATCCGGGCCTGCATTTCAACACGACCATGAACGACTGGCACACCTCGCCGGCCGCAGGCTCCATTCGTGCATCCAATCCCTGCTCGGAATACATGTTCCTCGACGACACCGCCTGCAACCTTGCTTCGCTGAACCTGCTTCAGTTCAAGGATGCGGCCACGAAGAACATCGATATCGCCGATTACGAACATGCCGTGCGCCTGTGGACGCTGGTTCTCGAAATCTCCGTCATGATGGCGCAGTTCCCGTCGAAGGAAATCGCCGAGCGCTCCTATGAATACCGCACGCTCGGCCTCGGCTACGCCAATATCGGCGGCTTCCTGATGTCCTCCGGCATCCCCTACGATTCGACCGAAGGCCGCGCCATCGCAGGCAGCCTCACCGCCGTCATGACCGGCGTGTCCTATGCGACATCAGCCGAAATCGCCGCCAAGCTCGGCCCCTTCCCGGGCTTCAAGCCGAACCGCGAATCGATGCTGCGCGTCATCCGCAACCATCGCCGCGCCGCCCATGGCGAAACGCAAGGCTATGAAAACCTGTCGGTCAATCCGGTTGCGCTGATCCACAGTGAATGCCCGGATCAGGCTTTGGTCACCCACGCCAAGGCTGCCTGGGACAAGGCGCTGGAACTCGGCGAGAAGCACGGCTACCGCAATGCCCAGGTTTCCGTTATCGCGCCGACCGGCACGATCGGCCTCGTCATGGATTGCGACACGACCGGCATCGAGCCCGATTTCGCGCTGGTGAAGTTCAAGAAGCTCGCCGGCGGCGGCTACTTCAAGATCATCAACCGCGCCGTTCCCGAAGCCCTGCGTACGCTCGGCTATTCGGAAAGCCAGATTGCCGAGATCGAGGCCTATGCCGTCGGTCATGGCAACATCAACCAGGCACCGGCTGTAAACCCCGGCTCGCTGCGCGCCAAGGGCTTTTCCGACGACAAGATCGAGGCGATCAACGCCGCGACCAAGGCTGCCTTCGATATCAAGTTCGTCTTCAACCAGTGGACGCTCGGCGCCGACTTCCTGAAGGGAACGCTGAAGGTCACGGACGAACAGCTCGCAGACATGAGCTTCAACCTGCTGGAGCACATCGGCTTCTCGAAGAAGGACATCGAAGCCGCCAACATCCATGTCTGCGGTGCGATGACGCTGGAAGGCGCTCCGTTCCTTAAAGTCGAGCACCTGCCCGTCTTCGATTGTGCCAACCCCTGCGGCAAGATCGGCAAGCGTTATCTTTCGGTCGAAAGCCACATCCGCATGATGGCGGCTGCCCAGCCGTTCATCTCCGGCGCGATCTCCAAGACGATCAACATGCCGAACGATGCGACCGTGGAAGAGTGCGGCGCGGCCTACATGCTCTCCTGGAAGCTGGCGCTGAAGGCCAACGCGCTCTACCGCGATGGTTCCAAGCTCTCTCAGCCGCTCAACGCTTCGCTGATCGAAGACGAAGACGACGAGGATGCGCTGGAGGATTTCGTCCAGCAGCCGGTTGCGGCCCAAGCTGTAACCGTCACCGAGAAGATCGTCGAGCGCGTGATCGAACGCATCACCCGCGAGCGTGAAAGGCTTCCGAACCGCCGTCAGGGCTATACCCAGAAGGCGATCGTCGGCGGGCACAAGGTCTATCTGCGCACCGGCGAATTCGGCGATGGCCGTATCGGCGAGATCTTCATCGACATGCACAAGGAAGGCGCCGCCTTCCGCGCAATGATGAACAACTTCGCCATCGCCATCTCGCTCGGCCTGCAATATGGCGTGCCGCTGGAAGAATATGTGGAGGCCTTCACCTTCACCAAGTTCGAGCCGGCCGGCATGGTTCAGGGCAACGACGCCATCAAGAACGCGACCTCGATCCTCGACTACGTGTTCCGCGAACTCGCCGTTTCTTACCTGAACCGCAACGATCTCGCCCATGTCGATACGTCGGACTTCACCAACACGGCCCTCGGCAAGGGTATCCAGGAGGGCAAGACCAACCTGATCTCCACCGGCTGGACCCGCGGCCACAAGCCGACCCTCGTTCAGGGCGGCGGGATCGACCGCACCAGCGGCGAACCGAAGGGCTTTGCCGGCTCAGCGCCTGCCAAGGCATCGCCATCCGGCGGCACGGTCACGGTGTTCGCGGGCAGCGCTGCTCGCAAGATCGAAACGACCGTTGCCGTCTCCACCTCTGAAATCGTTGCCTTCAAGCGCGACTACGAGGAACGGGCTGCCGAACTGGCCCAAGAGATCGCCGGTGAGACCGGGGTCGAGACCCCAAGCGAGGTAACCGCCCTCTTCTCCGACAAGGCGGCCGCCGAAGCCGCCGCCGCCAAGTCGGACGCCAAGAAGCTGGAAGCCGAGCGCCGTATCCGCTCGATCGCGCAAGGCTATACCGGCAACATGTGCTCGGAGTGCCAGAACTTCACGATGGTGAGGAACGGGACTTGCGAGAAGTGCGATACGTGCGGAAGCACGAGTGGTTGCAGCTGAGATAGCTGGATAGTCGTTGTTATCTTTCGAAGGCTCGTGGGAAACCACGAGCCTTCGGTTTTGTTATAGACGCGGGAACAGTTCCCCTCACCAACAAAATCTAACACTTAGCTAAAGCTAAGATGTTGATTTTGTATCCTCTCCCACAAGGGGAGAGATAGGGCCTCTCATTCGCCGGTATTTCTGAGTTCGGTTAGAATCGTCAGGCAGATACCGTTCAGGTTCTTCACCACGTCTCGTTCCAGAAGCGTATTGTCCGGAAGCCCTTCGCCCAAAGCAAAGCATCACGAGCAAGATCGCGTGCACACTGCGCATGCTGGAAACCATCCACCTCGACAATCAGCCGTGTTTCGAAACATACGAAGTCGAGGATGAAAGTGTGAAGCGGAACCTGTCGGCGGAATTCGTAACCTCCCAGTTAGCGGTTGCGCAGTGCTTGCCAGAGCAAGTTTTCCGCCAGCGTCGCATCTGTGCGCATATCGCGGGCTCGACTGCGATTGATAAGCGGCGGCGTGTGACGCATAGCGGGTTCCGGTTATTTTCAGAACTGTAACAAATCTCCTCTCACCTGCAATTAATTGGTCGAAGCCAAAACACACAAGTCGCGGCGACGTACCTGTCCCCTTGTGGGAGAGGATACAAAATCAACATCTTAGCGCCAGCTAAGTGTTAGATTTTGTTGGTGAGGGGATTTCTACTGCAAACGCAAAATCCCGCTTCAAGCCCCAACTGGCGGCCTGTGGTCATTGATCTCGATCCAATATCCATCCGGGTCCTGCACATAAATCTGCTGAAACCCGTTGCGATGCACGCCGATCTGGCCGGGATTGCCGGGCCAGTCAGTAAACTCCACGCCAATCTCATTGAGATGTCTGACGAAGGCGTCGAAATCGGCCGTGGACACCGCGACATGGGTATCCTTCGTCACATGTGTCGCGCCAAAATCGCCCTGGATAAGATGGATGGCGTCGCCGCCGCCGATTTCCAGCCATTGCACGCCGGCGCTGCCGCTGCGTTCGATCGGCGAAAAGCCCATGACATTGCGATAAAATGCGGTGCTGCGCTCAACGTCGCGCACCAGCAGTGCGAAATGATCGAGTCCGAACCGGTAGCCCATGCCATCCTCCCCTTAAAGCACACCCGGCAGGGCGGCAGCCCCCCAGTCTATTCCCCGTCGAACGGATCAGCCAGTGCCGCATCCGGGCGGCTGATCGGGTATTTGATGCCGGAGATGCTCGCCGCCAGCTTCTTGGCGCCTTCCTTTTTCAGGAGCGCACGGAAACTCGGATGCATGCCGCCATCCTGATAGGCGCTCATCGTCGTCGTAGTCTGCAAGGCGGCAGTCATGGCAGCGTCGATCCGCTGGTTTTCGGCATTGATCTTGGCAAAGGCCATCGGCTCCAGCTCACGCGCCACCGGCGGACATGCTGCCAGCGGGTCGCTCGGCTCGCCGCCGTCAAATTCCTTGTTGAAGACATAACGACTGCCGCAGACGGAAACCTTCGGCTGGCGCTTCGTTACCTCGAAGCTGTCATAGCCTTCCTTCATCGTGCGCCAGAAGCTCATGTTCGGATCGCCCCGATGCTCGGCCATATTCTGAGCCGTCATGCGGAACGGATAGGCCTGCACCTGGAAACGTTCCTGCCCACTGGTGAGCGCCTTGGAAACGATCGCGTAGATTTCGCCGACGCCCTGGTCGGTCATGGCGTAGCAGCCGGCGGACGAGCAGGCGCCGTGCACCATCAGCGCCTCGCCACTATAGCCGAGGGCCGATTCGAGCCGGTTCGGATAGCCCAGATTGAAGGAGACGTAATATTGCGACTTCGGGTTCAGCATGCCGGCGGAGACATGGTAGAAGCCTTCGGGCGCCTGCCGGTCACCGATCTTGGTCTTCGGCCCGAGCTTGCCGGACCAGCGGCACATCGGATAGGTCTTGAGCAGCGCGTATTGGCCCGACTTGTCCATCTTCCAGACTTCGAGCTCGCTCTCCTGCTTGAAGATGCGCACCAGAACCGGGCTTTCCGGCTTCATGGCCTTCTTCGCCATCTCGGCCACCATCTTCTTCGACAGTGTCGGTGGCGCCTCGGAAAGGTCGTCGAGCGACATGCAGCCGGTAAGGGCTGCGCCGAGCGCCAGCATCGCCAGCGTACGGCGCAGTGCGGTGCGGATCGGTGTCGGCCGGTTTTCGGCACGATGGTGAGCGGTCATGGTTTGCATCGATACTCTATCGGGATAAATCGCGACGAAGTTTTGGCGTTCGTCGGCAGGGATCATAAATGACCAAGCCTGTGCGAGACAATCCGCACTTTTGGTTACCCGCCGGTTAAGAGCTTAGTTTCGCAGTCGAGGTCCTGACCACCAGCGGACCGTCGACCTTGACCGTCATTGGCCGCAGCTTCTTGTGATGCACCGCCATGTCGATCAGCATCTCGGATGCTTTCTGCCCCATCTCATAATTCGGCAGCACCAGCGTCGAGAGCGGCGGATGCGTATAGCGCGCCAGTTCCTGGTCGTCGTAACCCATGACGGAAAGATCTTCGGGCACACGAAGCCCCTTTTCCGCCGCCGCTTCCATCACGCCGATCGCCATCAGGTCATTGCCGCAGAAGATCGCTGTCGGCGGGTTCGGCATCGAGAGAAGATCGAGCCCCGCCTCGTAGCCGCGCAAAGGCAGCCAGTCGCCATCGCGCACGAGGCTTTCGTCAAAGGCAATGTCTGCTGTCGCGAGCGCCTGTTTGTAGCCCTTCAGACGATCGATCGCCGCATCCATCCAGGGCTCGCCATTGATGAAACCGATGCGCTTGTGGCCAAGCGAGGTGAGATGCGCGGTGGCCGCAAAACCACCGGCAACCTCCCCCGGCACAATAGCCATATGCTGCCGAGGCTCGGCGTAACAATTGAGGAGAACCGTCGGAATATTTTTCAGCGGCTCGGGCACATGCACACGGCGTGTGAAAATGGTCGCGTAGATGACCCCGATGATTGTCGGATCGCGCAGCACGGCGCGCAGCACCGCATCCTCCAGATCCGGATTGGAGCGCGTCGCATGGGCAGAAACCAGGAAACCCTGTTCGAAAGCATAGTCACGCGCGCCGTCGAGGCTCACCACCGGATGGGGGCTGGTGGAGATTTCATCGACGATGAAGGCGATCGTGTCCCTCTCTACGGCCACCTGCGAGGGCGGGTCATGGCGGACGCCGGGTAATTTATAACCTATTTTATGAGCAGCCTCCCAAACCTTCGTCTGGGTCTCCTGAGAGATGCGTGAACCTGACATTGCGTTGAGCACCAGGGATACGCTCGACTGGGAAACGCCGGCAATACGGGCAACATCCGTCATTGTCGGCCGGCTGCTCTCAGCGCCTCGCCCTCTCTGACCACCGCGATCGTCCGACTTGCCCATGCGCCATTTCCTCCCCCGGCTTGCTGCGATGCAACCCGATTTATTGCAAGTGCTCATAAAATGACACTTGACTGCTAATATTATTAGCGACAACATTGCCCCATGTGAAGCACTTATCGCTCACTGCCGGTCGAGGAAACCGGAAAATTCGGGAGGAGAAACTGAGATGCCTGCATTCTCACGTCGTACATTCATGCTTGCTGCAACCGCACTTGGCGCCATGACCTTTGCGGGCGCTGCTCTTGCGGAGGTCCCCGCACTTGCCAAGAAGGACACCTACAAGGTCGGCTTCGCGCAGACCGAATCCAACAACCCCTGGCGTATCGCCCAGACCAACAGCATGAAGGCCGAAGCTGAAAAGCGCGGTTACCAGCTGGTTTATACCGACGCCGCCGGTTCTGCCGCAAAGCAGGTCGCCGACGTCAACTCGATGATTGCTCAAGGGGTTGACGTCATCTTCCTCGCACCGCGCGAAGAAAAGCCGCTGATTCCCGCCGTCATGGCCGCCAAGAAGGCCGGCATTCCGGTCATCCTGCTCGACCGCAGCGTCGACCCGTCGCTTGCCAAGGCCGGCGAAGACTACCTGACCTTCATCGGCTCCGACTTCATCCAGGAAGGCCAGCGCGTTGCCGAATGGCTGGCGAAGAACGCCAACGGCAAGTCCAAGATCATCGAGCTCGAAGGCACGACCGGCTCTTCGCCGGCTAACGACCGCAAGAAGGGTTTCGATGAGGCGATCACCGCTGCTGGCGGCTTCGAGATCGTCGCCTCCCAGACCGGCGACTTCGCCCGCGACAAGGGCCGCCAGGTTGCAGAATCCCTGCTCCAGGCGCATCCGGATGCGGACATCATCTATGCCCACAACGACGAAATGGCGATCGGCGCGATCTCGGCGATCGAGGCTGCCGGCAAGGTGCCGGGCAAGGACATCCTCGTGCTCTCGATTGACGGCGGCAAGGAAGCGGTTCAGGCTGTCGTCGATGGCAAGATCGCAGCCGTCGTGGAATGCAACCCGCGCTTCGGGCCCAAGGCCTTCGATACCATGGCAGCCTATGCCAATGGCGACAAGATTGAAGGGAAACTCGTCAATGACGACAAGTTCTACGACAGCACCAATGCTGCAGCGGAACTTGCCAACGCATACTGATCTCCCAAGCTGACTTGAAACCGGCCGGGATGATAAAAGTCCCGGCCGGCATTTTCATTGTGTTTGTATACCTATGAGGCGGAACGGCATGTTGCTGTCCATGCAGGGCATTTCAAAATCATTTTCCGGCATTGCCGCGCTGCAATCGGCATCGCTGGAGATCGCTGAAGGCGAGATCATGGCCCTCGTCGGCCAGAACGGAGCCGGAAAATCCACCCTGATCAAGATCCTGACCGGCGCCTATCAGCGCGACGAAGGCACGATCCGTTTTGAGGGCAAGGATGTGAGCTTTGCCACCCCGGCCGAAAGCCAGGCCGCCGGCATCGCTACCATCTACCAGGAAATCAACCTCGCGCCGCAGCGTTCGGTGGCCGAAAACATCTATCTCTCCCGCGAGCCACGCCGCTTCGGTCTGCTCGACCGCAAGGCGATGCGCGAAGGCGCGGCAAAGGTCCTGAAGGTCTTCAATCTCGATATCGATGTTGACCTGCCGGTGGCGCGCTTCAGTGCCGCGACCCGCCAGATGGTATCGATCGCCCGCGCCGTCACCCAAAATGCCCGCCTGCTGATCATGGACGAACCGACCTCCTCGCTTGATGAGCGCGAGGTGGAAGTGCTGTTCCGCACCATCCGCACGTTGAAGGAAAACGGCGTAGCCGTCGTCTTCATCGGCCATCGTCTCGACGAACTCTATGCGATCTGCGACCGCGTGACGATCATGCGCGATGGCCATACCGTTGCCGTCAGCGCCATGAAGGGCATGCCGAAGATGGAGCTGGTGCGCAACATGCTCGGCCGCGAGCTTGCCGCCTTCGAGGCGCTCGCCCGCGATGCCGGCGCCGATGACGCCCGCCCCGTGCGGCTGGAACTGAAGAATGCTGGCTCGGGCCTCAGGGTCCGCAATGTCGATCTGTCGATCCGTCAGGGCGAAATCTCCGGCCTCGCCGGTCTGCTCGGCTCCGGCCGCACGGAGACGGCCCGCATCATCTTCGGCGTCGACAAGCTTGAGCGAGGTAGCCTGCAGTTCAACGGTAGTGAACGCAACTATTCAGAACCGGCCGCAGCCATCGCCGATGGCATCGGGCTCGTGTCAGAGGATCGCAAGATCGACGGCATCATCCCCGATATGAGCATCCGCGAAAACATGACGCTGGCGCTGCTGCCGAAGCTGAAGAAGGCCGGCATCGTCGATCGCGCACGGCAGGATGAGATTGTCGCGCGCTTCATCCGCTCATTGGGCGTCAAATGTGCCTCTCCGGACCAGCCGATCAAGGAGCTTTCCGGCGGCAACCAGCAGAAGGTGCTGCTCGCCCGCTGGCTCTGCACCGATCCGAGCGTGCTGATCGTCGACGAACCGACCCGCGGCATCGATATCGGCGCGAAGTCCGAAATCCTGAAGCTCCTGCGCGGTCTCGCAGACCAAGGCCTGAGCGTCTTGATGATTTCCTCCGAAATCGAGGAACTGCTGGCTGCCGCCGACCGCGTGACGGTGCTCAGCGACGGCATGTCGGTCGCGGTGCTGCCGCGCCAACAACTTTCCGAACAAACCCTGCTCGCTGCCATGGCCCACCAGGTCGACGGCGCATCCGGTGAACTGGCATGACGATGACCGACACGACCATGAAACCCGCAGCGCCGACCGCCTCCCCTCTGCAACTCGTCAGCCGCTACGGCGTTTTCGTCGCCTTCCTGGCGCTGCTCGTCCTCAACATCGCGGTCACGCCGAATTTCCTGTCGTGGCAGACGCTCAACGTCAACCTGACGCAGGTCGCCACCATCGTCATCGTCGCAACCGGCATGACGCTGGTGATCGCCACCGGCGGCATCGATCTGTCCGTCGGCTCGCTGATGGCGATTTCGGGCGCGCTCGCCCCGATGATCTTCATGGGCAACCTGCTGCCGATCGACAACATGGCGCTCGCCGTCACCCTCGCCTTCATCATCCCGGTTCTGGCCGCCGCCGCCTGCGGCTGGTTCAACGGCTTTCTGGTGACACATTTCCGGATCCAGCCGATCGTCGCGACCCTCGTCTTCTTCATCGCCGGCCGCGGCATCGCGCAGGTGATGACCAATGGCAACCTGCAGGTCTTCAAGAACCCATCCTTCCAGTTCATCGCCATGGGCCATGTTGCTGGCATCCCGGCGCAGGTTGCGCTGATGGTGGTGATCGCCATCCTCGCCTATTGCCTGATCCGCTACACGGTGCTCGGCCGCCAGATCATCGCCGTCGGCGGCAACGAGAAGGCAGCTAGACTGACCGGCATTCCGGTGCGCCGGGTGAAAACCTTCGTCTACGTCATCAGCGGCGCGCTTGCCGGCATTGCCGGCCTGATCGTCGTTGCCCGCAACTCCGCCAGTGACGCCAATCTCGTCGGCATGGGCATGGAACTTGATGCCATCGCCGCCGTCGCCGTCGGCGGCTCGCTCCTGACAGGCGGCCGCGCCAATATCTTCGGCACGCTGATGGGTGCCTTCGTAATCCAGTTGGTGCGCTACACCCTGCTGGCCAACGGCGTGCCGGATGCGGCCGCGCTCGTCGTCAAGGCTGGCCTCATCATCGTCGCCGTTTTCATCCAGCTGCGCGCCGACAGGACGTAAGGAAAAATCATGTCTGCTTTCCTCAAATCCTTCGCTCCGAAATCCTCCGGCGATCTCGCACGCATCGGCGTCATGATCGCGCTTGCCGCGCTGATCCTGTTCGGCGCCCTGCGCTATGACTACTTCCTGTCGCCGTTCAACATCCTGAGCTTCCTGCGCTACAACTCGATGTTTGCGCTGATCGCGCTCGGCATGGCTTTCGTGATCATCACCGGCGGCATCGATCTCTCGGTCGGCGCAGTCGCGGCCCTTGCCAGCGTCGTCTCGGCGCTGCTCTCACCCTACAGCTGGTATGCCGGCCTTGCCGGCGGCATCTGCGCCGGGCTGGCCGTCGGTCTCATCAACGGCGTGGTCATCACCCGCCTGCGCATCCAGCCCTTCATCGCCACGCTGGCGGCGATGCTTGCTGCCAATGGCACTGCCCTGCTGCTGGCCAACAATCAATCGGTCTCCGTCTCCTACGACAGCGGTTTCACCGTCATCGGCCAGGACGATTTCCTCGGCTTCCCCATTCCCGCCTGGATCGCGCTTGGCGCCTATATCCTGGGCTGGATCTTCCTTGAGCGCTCCCGCTCCGGCCGCCATGTGCTGGCAATCGGCGACGGCGAACACACAGCAGCGTTGATGGGCCTCAAGGTCCAGCGCACCCTGCTCGGCGTCTACGCGTTCTCCGGCCTTCTGGCAGGCCTCGCTGGCGTCATCCTCGCCTCCCAGTTCGGCGCGGGGCAACCGACCGAGGGCGTGGGCTGGGAACTCTTCGCCATCGCCTCGGTGGTCGTCGGCGGCACGCTGCTCACAGGCGGCTCCGGATCGGTCGGCGCGACGCTTGCCGGAGCGTTGCTGCTCGGCATGGTGTTCAACGTGCTGAACTTCGAAAACGGCCTCGGCTGGATCTCGCTCTCGGCCTATTGGCAATCAGTCATTCGGGGCCTTTTCCTGCTTGTCGTGGTGGTGTTGCAGGCCCGGCTTACCGCAAGATCGGCAACCTGACACCTCTCGATAATGTGCGACTGAATTGCCGTGCCGGAAGCTGGTGACACCGCCTCGCAGATGTTACAATGGCGGCGTGCAATACCGCTTCGTGCCGGTGATTGCGGGCGGATGATCCGCCTCGGGCCGATGCGGCTTTCTGCCCCTTGGCAAGGAGGAGCCAGCATGTCTTTCATCCAGACACCCGACGCATCATCCAGCGAAAAAGTCGCCAAGATCTATGCCGACGCAGAGGCCGGCTACGGCTATCTGCCGAACATGACCAAGGCCTTCGGCCACCGCCCTGACGTCATGGAGCGATGGAGCGCCCTGCTCGCCACGATCAAGACCCACATGGACCTGCGCCGGTATGAACTGGTGACCCTCGCCGCCGCCAAGGAGCTGAAAAGTTCCTATTGCATGCTGGCCCATGGTTCGGTGCTGATGCGCGAGGTGTTTTCAGCCGATACGGTGCGCAAGATCGCCGAAGATGCCGGAACGGCGCCCATCGACGAGACCGAACGCGCCATCATGCTGTTTGCCGCCAAGGTTGTGCGCGATGCCGCAGCAATCGAGAAAGCCGATGTCGATGCCCTGAAGAAACACGGCCTGGCCGACGCCGAAATCTTCGACATTGTCGCCGCCGCCACTGTGCGCTGCTTCTTCTCCAAGACCCTCGATGCACTCGGCGTAGAGCCGGATTCCGCCTATTCCAGCATGGCGGCCGACCTTCGCAAGGCGCTTGTCATCGGTCGGCCAATAGCAAAGCTCAGCTGAGGAACGACAACCCATCAAACCGAATGCGAAGCAGGAAACCATTGCGATTTTCGTACCTTAGGATAACTTCGGCCGCTCGCAGAATTTCGCGGCCGCAGATTAAACCGCCAGACTAAATATGAGAATCCGGAGCATCGCATGCCACCCTATCGCACGATCTGTATCTACGGCGCCGGCGCCCTCGGCGGCGCCGTTGCAGCCAAACTTGCGTCCATGCAGGGCGGCGATGCCACGATATCGGTTGTTGCTCGCGGCGAACATCTTGATGCAATCCGCAAGGATGGCCTGGACCTTATCGAACACGGTGTCGAGACGCCGCGGAACGTCCGGATCACCGCAACCGACGATCCCAACGACCTGCCTCCCCAGGATCTGGTCATCACCGGGCTGAAGGGGCATCAGCTGACAGACGCCGCGCCCGGCATTGCCCGCCTGCTTAAAGAGAACACGCGCGTGGTGATGATCCTCAACGGCATTCCCTGGTGGTATTTCTACCAGGATGCAGCAAGCGGACATGCCGATCGCCAAATCGAAAGCCTCGATCCGGGCGGCGATCTCTGGCGGCTGATCGGACCGCAGCGCGTGATCGGCTGCGTTGCTCACCAGGGCGGCAGGATTGCAGCGCCCGGAAAGGTTCACCTCACCAATCGCGGCTCCTTCATCCTCGGCGAGCCCACCGGCGAAATCACCCCAGACATCGAGGCGCTTGCAGCACTTTTCTCTGACGCCGGCGTTGAGGTCCGGTTGTCAACGCGTATTCGCGATGACATCTGGAGCAAGCTGATGGGCAACACGTCCTTCAACCCGATCAGTGCGATCACCCGCTTGCCGATGCAGGATATCATGGCCGATCCCGCGCTGACCGAGATGATTAGCCGCATCATGCTGGAGGTGCAGGCCGTCGGCGAAGCGCTGAGTGCGAAAATTGCCATTTCGGTGGAGCAGCGCCTCCAGCAGTCGCGCGCCATTGGGGCAGTAAAAACCTCGATGCTGCAGGATCTCTTGGCAGGAAAGCCGCTGGAAATCGTGCCCATCGTCGGGATCGTCCCGACCTTGGCGCGCCTCGTCGGCATCGCGACCCCGGCCACCGATGCGGTACTGACGCTTGTCACGGCGCTCGACAGGCAGAATCGTTCGGCCTGAGCCGAAAATACCAAATCCGCATTCATCGCCATGCGCGGACCTGTGCGAAATTCAGCAACGCCCTATTCTTGCACTAATGCCTGCTCGCCACCATCTTGAGGGAAGGTACGACGTCGCAATCAAGACACTCCTGTGACGTGCGTCAACACCAAAATTCGCCTGAGGGAGACTGAATGAGCCGCAATCTCTATGACGTTCTGGGCGTCACCCGCGACGCCTCCCAGAAAGACATTCAAAGCGCCTACCGCAAGCTCGCGAAGAAGTATCATCCGGACCTGAACTCCGGCGACAAGCAAGCTGAAGAGCAATTCAAAGCCACGTCCTCGGCCTACGCCCTTCTCGGCGACGAGGACAAGCGCGGGCGTTATGATCGCGGCGAGATCGACGATACTGGCGCGGAGGCTGCACCGCGCAACTTCTATCGCGACTATGCGGGCAATGCCGAGACAGCCGGGCGCTACGAGAGCGCCGGCGGCTTTGCCGATTTCGGCGATCTCGGCGGTGCGGAAGACATCTTCTCGACCTTCTTTTCGCAGCGGGGTCGCAGCCAGAGCCAGGGTCCCATGCGCGGCAGAGACCAGCATTTCTCGATGGAGATCGACCTGCTCGACGCGGTCAATGGCGCCAAGCGGCAAATTACCCTGCCGGAAGGCGGCTCCCTCGACCTTAGCATCCCCGCCGGCACGCGTGACGGCCAGACGCTGCGCCTGCGTGGCAAGGGCAATCGGGGACACAACGGCGCGCCCGCGGGAGATGCCCTGATCGACATCCATGTCCGCCCGCACCCGCTCTTCAAGCTGGATGTCGACGACGTGCGTTACGACGTGCCGATTTCGCTGAGCGAGGCGGTGCTGGGCGCAAAGATCAAGGTTCCGACGATGGACGGTGCCGTCAATGTGTCGATTGGTCCGAACTCCAACACCGGCAAGACACTCCGCCTCAAGGGCAAAGGCCTGCACAAGCGCGACGGCGGCCACGGCGACGCCTATGTGACGCTGAAGATCGTGCTTCCGGGCGAACCGGATGCGAAGCTGACGGCCTTTGTCGAGGAATGGTCGAAAGACCGCAACGACGATCCGCGCAGGGGAATGGGAGGCGGCCTGTGAACAACGGTGAATTTTGCAAGCGGCTTGAGATAGAAACCACGATCCTCGAAGTCTGGATCGAGCGGCGATGGCTGGTCCCGCAGCAAACGTCCGGCCGGCCGGAGTTTGACGAGGCCGAACTGGCACGCGCCCGGCTGATCCAGGATCTGGTTGGCCCCATGGGTGTCAACGACGATGGCGTCGATGTCGCCATGCAACTGCTCGATCAGGTGCACGGGCTTCGTGGCAGGCTCAATCGGCTGGTTGAGGCAGTCCGCCGGCAGGATGCCGAGGTTCAAAAGCGCATTCTTGCGTTGCTTGACGCCGACGATTGAGCACAGTGACACGTATCGATGAAAACAGAAAAGGCGGCCCGAAAGCCGCCTTTTTGGTTAATTCCGAAACCGGAGATCAATGTTCCTTGTTGGAGTAGACCGACTTCTTCGTCAGGTAGATCAGGCCGGTAAAGATCAAAAGGAAGATCATGACCATGAAGCCGGTGCGCTTGCGCTCTTCGAGATGCGGCTCGGCGGCCCACATCAGGAAAGCTGCGACGTCGTGCGAATACTGCTCGACCGTCTGCGGCGAACCGTCGTCATAGGTCACCTGATCGTCCGAAAGCGGCTTTGCCATGGCGAGTGCCTGGGCATTGGCGAAATACGGATTGTAATGCGTGCCTTCAGCCACTTCGACGCCTTCCGGCGGGTCTTGGTAGCCGTTCAGCAGCGCGTGGATATAGTCCGGGCCGCCTTCCTGGTAACCGCCGACGATCGGGATCATGTCGATCAGGAACTGGGGGAAGCCACGCTCGATACCGCGCGCCTTGGCGATCAGCGAAAAGTCCGGCGGAGCAGCGCCGTTGTTGGCGGCAGCGGCTGCTTCCTTGTTCGGGAACGGCGCAGGGAAGTGATCCGAAGGCAGCGCCTTGCGGGTGAACATTTCGCCTTCGGCGTTCGGGCCGTCCTGCACTTCGTAGTTGGCCGCGAAAGTCTTGACCTGACCGTCGGAGTAACCGAGGCCCTCGAGCGTACGGAACGACACGAGGTTCATCGAATGGCAGGCGGAACAGACCTCGGTGTAGACCTTCAGGCCGCGCTGAAGCTGGCCCTTGTCATAGTGACCGAAAGGCCCGGCGAAAGACCACTTTTCCTGCGCCGGATGCTTGATCGGGAAGTGTGGAGTACCGCCGTGCTCTTCGGCGGGGGCACCTTCCTTGTGCTCGCCCGATTCCTGGGCGAACACCATACCTGCACCGAGACCGGCGACGACGGCGAGCGAAAGAATGCCTGTAACAAGCTTTTTCATTGTCTTGGGTTCCTTAATCTTCGCTCTCGACATCACGCAGCCACAGGCTTTTTCTTCGCAGCCTGCTTTTCCAGCACCGCTTCGGTGATGGAGTTGGGGATGCGTTTCGGTGTCTCGATGAGACCGAGGACCGGCATGATCACCAGGAAGAAGCCGAAGTAGTAGAGGGTGCCCAACTGGGACATGATGACGTAGAGGCCTTCAGCCGGACGCGAACCCAGCCAACCCAGGAGGATGGCATTCACGACGAACAGCCAGAAGAACAACTTGTACCAGGGGCGATACACGGCCGAGCGAACCTTGGACGTATCCAGCCAAGGCAGGAAGAACAGGACGATGATAGCTCCGAACATCACCAGAACGCCGCCGAGCTTCGAGTCGATCGGGCCGACATTGAAGGTGATGGCGCGCAGCATCGCGTAGAACGGCAGGTAATACCATTCCGGCACGATGTGAGAAGGCGTCTTCAGCGCATCGGCCGGGATGTAGTTGTCCGGATGGCCGAGGAAGTTCGGCATGTAGAACACGAACCACGCATAGACGAGCAGGAAGACGGAGACGCCAAGCGCATCCTTCAGGGTCGCATAGGGCGTAAAGGGAACGGTATCCGTCTTGGTCTTGACTTCGACGCCGGTCGGATTGGTCTGGCCGACAACATGTAGCGCCCAGATATGCAGGACAACGACGCCGGCGATCATGAAGGGCAGCAGGTAGTGCAGCGAGAAGAAGCGGTTCAGCGTCGGATTATCGACGGCAAAGCCACCGAGCAGGAACTGCTGGATCCACTCGCCGACCCACGGGAAAGCCGAGAAGAAGCCGGTGATGACGGTCGCGCCCCAGAAGGACATCTGCCCCCAGGGCAGAACATAGCCCATGAAGCCGGTTGCCATCATCAGGAGGTAGATGACAACGCCGAGAATCCAGAGGATTTCGCGCGGCGCCTTGTAGGAGCCGTAGTAGAGGCCACGGCCGATATGCAGATAAACGGCGATGAAGAAGAATGACGCGCCGTTGGCATGCATGTAGCGCAAGAGCCAACCGTGGTTGACGTCGCGCATGATCTTTTCGACAGACGTGAAGGCAACGGTGGTTTCGGCCGCATAGTGCATGGCGAGAACCACACCGGTCAGGATCTGAATGATCAGCATGACCGACAGCATGGCGCCGAAGGTGTAGGCATAGTTCAGGTTGCGCGGAACCGGGTATGAAACAAAGCTGTCATGGATGAGCCGTGGCAGCGGCAGACGGGAATCGACCCACTTCTCGATTCCACTCGTCGGCATATAGGTTGAATGATCACCACTCATAATCAGTATTCCCCTCAACCGATCTTGATGACTGTGTCGGATGTGAACGCAAAAGTCGGAACGGCGAGGTTCATCGGCGCAGGTCCCTTACGAACACGGCCGGCCGTATCGTAGTGGGACCCATGACAGGGACAGAACCATCCGCCGAAATCGCCGGCCTGGCCGAGCGGAACGCAGCCGAGATGGGTGCAGGAGCCAATCATGACGATCCAGTTTTCCTTGTCCTTGCCGGCGGAACGATCAACGTCCGTCGCCTGGGCATCGGCAGGAAGGTTGGCGTTACGCGCAACCGGATCCTTCAGGTCGGCAAGCGCTACAGCCTTGGCTTCTTCGACTTCCTTGTCGGTCCGGTTACGGATGAACACCGGCTTGCCGCGCCACTTGGCTGTCAGAGACATGCCGGGCTGCAGGCTCGATACGTCGACCTCGATCGAGGCGAGCGCCAGCGTCGAGGCATCCGGCCGCATCTGGTCGATAAAGGGCCAGGCGACCGCAGCCGCGCCGACGACACCTGCCATACCCGTGGTCAGGTACAGGAAGTCGCGGCGAGTGGGCTCGCCCAGGGTTTCGGTTGTTGTGTCGTGTTCGCTCACGGCTAAACCATCCTCTCACGCAATGTATGCGGAAACCGCACTGTCCCCAGCGTTGATCCGCTCCCTCAAGTGCAGTTGAGCGAAAGAACAGCGCCAAATCAATAAGTCGAGGCGCGATTTGGGTAAAACTTTCATCTTTCCCTCCCCATGCCCCTCAACCGGGCAAAATCCGCAACCTTGAAAAAAGCGCAGATTCCCCGGCAATCCGGCGCGTTCTAAGCTTGATCGCAAGTTATGTCCAGCCTCCGGCCGGAGAGGTGAGCCACAATGTCGCGGGAAAACAGAAGCCAATGTTTACAAACTGCTTTTCCGCGTGAAATGCGCAACACCATAGGCGTTTTCGGCTGTTCTGCTGCGCTCTCGGAAAGCAGGCAAGAGAATCACGCTCCGTGCGGAAACTTCATCGCCGAACGCATACGTCCGAGGCGGATTGTGCCGGCCACGCGAGCAGAACGCCGCTACTCCGCGGCGGCATCCTGGGCGAGAAAACCGCCGGACTGGCGCGCCCAGAGATCCGCATAGAGCCCGCCGCGTGAAATCAGCTGGTGATGTGTCCCATCCTCGATGATCCTGCCGTCTTCCATGACGATGAGGCGGTCAAGCGCCGCGATCGTTGAAAGGCGGTGGGCAATCGCAAGCACCGTCTTTCCCTGCATCAAGCGGTCGAGATTGGACTGGATCGCGGCCTCCACCTCCGAATCGAGTGCGGATGTCGCTTCGTCGAGTATGAGGATCGGCGCATCCTTCAGCATGACCCGGGCAATCGCGATGCGCTGCCTCTGCCCACCCGAAAGCTTCACGCCCCGCTCACCCACGTGGGCATCGAAACCCTTGCGCCCATGCAGATCTTCGAGCCGGTTGATGAAGTCGAGCGCCTCGGCCCTCTTGGCGGCATCCGTCAGTTGCCGCTCGCCGGCATCCGGGCGACCGAAAAGGATATTGTCGCGGATAGAGCGATGAAGCAGAGACGTATCCTGGCTGACAACGCCAATCTGCGCACGCAGTGATTCCTGTGTGACATCAGCGATATCCTGCCCATCGATCAGGATACGGCCACCCTGGATATCATAGAAGCGCAGGAGCAGATTGATCAGCGTCGTCTTGCCCGCACCAGAGCGCCCGACAAGGCCCACCTTTTCGCCCGGCCGGATGGTGAGCGTCAGATTGTCGATGACAGACTGCCCGCGTCCATAATGGAACGAGACGTTTTCGAAGGCGATGCCCGGGTGTTTGACGGTCAACTGCGATGCCCCTTCGCGGTCGACCAGTGCGATCGGCTTGGAGATCGTCTCGGCGGCATTCTGCACCGTACCGATATTGCGCATGATGCCATTGAACTGGACCATCATGCGGCTGAGCAGGAAATTGAGGCGCAAGACGAGGGCCAGCGTGAAGGCAACCGCGCCGGCACTGACAGAACCCAAGAGCCAGAGGTGCACACAAAGCGCTACCATGCTGACGATCATGACGCCCGACAGCAGCGCCATGGAGGCGCGAACGCCGGTAATGAAGCGCGTGAAGCGCAGCAGGCTGTCCTGATAGATTTCGAAACCGCGTCGCATGTAGCGATCATTCTCGTCGTCGCGACCGAAAAGTTTCAGCGTCTGGATGTTGCTGTAGGCATCGACGATGCGACCATTCAGCATCGAGGCCGCCTCTGCCGTCTCACGCGAATGCCTGCGAATGCGCGGCACGAAGAAGCGGGCGAGCACCGAAAAGGCGATGAGCCACATGAGCACGACGACCGCCAGCGAGAAATCGAGCTGGCCAACCAGCACAAGTGTCGTCACCGCATAGATGCCGACGAACCAGACGCTTTCCATGAGCGAGGTCACGACATCGCCCGCTGCCTGCCCGCCCGACCAGACCTTGGTCACGAGTCGTCCGGAAAAATCGTTCTGGAAGAAGGAGACGGATTGGCGCGCCACATGCACATAGGACTGCCAGCGAACCAGATTGTAGAAGCCCGGCGTGATGATTTGCTGGTCCACCAGCGCCATCAGCAAAGCCACAACGAAGCGAACAACGCCGATCAGCACCAGCATGCCGAAGAGTTCCGCGCCATGGCGCTCGAGCAATCCGTTCCAACCATCGGAAGGCTGGATCGTGCCGAGGATATCGACGATACGCCCGACGAACCAAAACAGCGCCGCCTCGATCGCCGCCGACAGGCCGCCGAGTATCAGCATGGCAATGAAAGGCGCCTTTGCCTGGCTGATATAAAACCAGATGAAGGGAACAAGTTTTTCAGGCGGCTGCAGTTTCTCCTTGGGCTCGAAGGGCCGAATCCAGTTTTCGAAATAGGCAAAGAGCGAACGCAGGAGCATGGAACCGATATAGGCTGTTTCGAGAATGTGGCAAATTAAGTTTCTGTCATTCTCGCGGTGAAGGTCCGTCACCGTCAGCCAACTGACAACCCCTGCCGCACCTCTTGCGTCATCCTCGGGTCAGACCCGAGGATCTTCCAGCCTCTCAAAAAATGGAAAGGCTGATGGATGCTCGGCACAAGACCGAGCATGACAGAGGAGAGATTTTCGAATTTCATCCACAGCGTGAGACGGTACCCCGTCACCCTACCTGCTGGTAAAGGCAGAAATCGATCTCGTAGCCGAGCGATGCCGCAAGCGCCATGGTCGAAGGCTTGAGGCGCAGGTTGAAATCATCGACCGCATCAAGATCGACGTAAGCCGCGATACGGATGCTGTGGCAATGCCCGAAGCCGCGCAAGGTGGAGAGTTGCGCAGCATAAGCCTCGACATGACGCGCAGCGAAACCTGCGGCGTCCATGCATTCGCCAAGCTGCGGCGGCTCTGCAAGGAAGCCGCCATTCTTGCCCCAGCAGCATTTCCAGTCAGGATTGATCGCGGCAAAGGCGTCGGAGGCGGCGCTGCGGTCGCCTCCGACCAGGACATCGAACTCGAAGCGGATCGCGTGCATGGCTTCGTCTCCGGCCGGGAAGAGGCGACCTATTCGGCCGCCGCTTCCTTCTCATCCAGCTCATCCTCGTCGTCATCGGCGAGAAAGCCGCCGGACTGGCGCGACCAGAGGTCGGCATAGAGTCCCTTGTGCGATACGAGCTCGGCATGGCTTCCCGTCTCCACGATCCGACCCGAATCGAGGATCACGAGCCGGTCCATCTCCGTCAGCGTCGACAGGCGGTGGGCAATGGCAATTACGGTCTTGCCGGCCATCAGGTCGAAGAGGTTTTCCTGGATCGCTGTCTCGACTTCCGAATCGAGCGCCGAGGTCGCCTCGTCGAGAATCAGGATCGGCGCGTCCTTCAGGAAGACGCGGGCAATCGCGATCCGTTGCCGCTGGCCGCCGGAAAGCTTTACGCCCCGCTCGCCAACCTGCGCGTCGAGCGCCCTGCGCCCCTGATTGTCCTCCAACGACTGGATGAACTCCCAGGCATTGGCACGCTTGGCCGCCGCGATGATGTCCTCATCCGTCGCGTCCGGCCGACCATAGGCGATGTTGTCGCGGATCGAACGATGCAGCAGCGACGTATCCTGTGTCACGACGCCGATCTGGCTGCGCAGGCTGTCCTGGGTAACGCCGGAAATCTCCTGTCCGTCAATCAGGATGCGCCCGGACTCCAGATCGTAGAAGCGCAACAGCAGGTTCATCAGCGTCGTCTTGCCGGCACCCGAGCGCCCGACAAGGCCGATCTTCTCACCCGGTTCGATCTCGAGCGTCAGGTTGTCGATGACGCCCTTGTTCTTGCCGTAGTGGAAGCCGATCTGATCGAACTTGATCTCACCCTTCTTCGCCGCCAGCCTGTCGGCATTCGGTTCGTCGGTGATGTCATGAGCCTTGGTCATCATGCCCATGCCGTCATAGACGGTGCCGATATTCTCAAACAGCGCCGAGACTTCCCACATCACCCACTGCGACATGCCGTTGATTCGCATGGCGAGCGACACCGCAATGGCGATCGAGCCGATCGAGATCGCACTCGTCAGCCAGAGATGGATGCCGAGGCTCGCGATCGAAAACAGCGCGATGCAGTTGTTGGTGTAGACCAGCACATGAAACAGCGTGACCTTGCGCATCTGGCGATGCACCGTCTGCAGGAACGCATCCATGCTGTCCCTGGCGTAAGCCTCCTCGCGGCCGGCGTGGGAGAACAGCTTCACCGTGGCGATATTGGTGTAGCTATCGACCACCCTGCCCGTCATCATCGAGCGCGCATCCGCCTGATCCTTGGCAATCTTGCGCAGGCGCGGAACGAAATAGGCGACGATGCAGATATAGAGCGCCAGCCAAATGACGAGCGGCGCGAGCAACCGCCAGTCGGCAGCCGCCACCACGACCAGCATCGAGATGAAATAGCTGACGACGTAAACAAAAACGTCAAGAATCTTCATCACCGTTTCGCGAACGGCAAGCGAGGTCTGCATCACCTTGGTGGCGACGCGGCCGGCAAACTCGTTGGCAAAGAAGGTCATGCCCTGACGCAGCAGGTAGCGGTGCATCAGCCAGCGCGCGATCATCGGATAGTTGCCGAGCAGCACCTGGTGCATGACCATGGAGCCGAGGGCCACCGCGGAAGGAAGGCCAACCAGCACGATTGCCCCCATCCAGACCAGCCGCGTGCCTTCCGTCTGCAGGAAGGTCGCACGATCGGCCGTTGCCAGCCAGTCGACCAGACTGCCGAGGAATTGGAACAGCGCAACCTCGCCGACGGCGATCAGTGCCGAGCAGATCGACATGACGGCGAGCCACGGCGCTGCCGGCTTGGTATAGTGCCAGCAGAAGGCAAACAGGCCTTCCGGTGGCGCTACCGGCTCCGGTGCCGGATAGGGATTGAGGCGGGATTCAAACCAGCCGAGCATGACGAAGCTCCTCTAACGCACGATCCTTTCCTAAAGGTTGTGCACAACTTGAATGCTGGAGCAACGACGTCGGGCCTTTGCGGCGCGCGGCGCTCCGATGGCGAAGGCGGGAAAACCCGCATTCGAAAGCAACATGTCCGGAGGAAGGGCGAGCAAACGTATCAACGCAGCAGCCGGTTCATCCGGAGCGGCGGTTTCTACGCACGAAACTAACGTAAGGTAAGGCGCGAAACCGATTAGTCCGAAAGGACGGATGCCCAGAGGCGGGCGATCACTGGCAAATTCATTCCGGCCTCCTGTGGTTCGCGTTGACGATGTCCCTTGTTAGCGATTTTTCCCGGATTTCACCAGATCGTCTCTGCCGGAATTTTATGCAAGCCTCACCCGCAGCTTCCGCCTGTTGCCAAATCGGCACAGATTGATTAGGCGCGTCGATGAGTGCCTTGAAATTTGGTGATGAGAGCCCGAAATGTCCACTGACAGCCTCCGTATCGCGCTTTACCAGCCGGATATTCCCGGAAACACCGGAACGATCCTGCGTCTTGCCGCCTGCCTCGGGCTCGGCGTCGATATCATCGAACCGGCCGGATTCGACCTGTCCGATCGCAACATGAAGCGCGCCGGCATGGATTATATCGCGTCGGTCACGCTGACGCGGCACGTCAACTGGGAGCAGTTCGAGAGCTGGCGGAAATCGGAAGGCAGGCGCCTTATCCTCGCCAGCACCAAGGCGGCGGTGACCTATACCACCCTGGCCTTCCAGCCCGGCGATATCCTGCTTTTCGGCCGCGAAAGCGCAGGCGTACCCGATCCTGTCCACGACGCGGCTGATCACCGCGTCATCATCCCGATGGTCGGGGGCCAGAGGTCGCTCAATGTCGCGATGTCTGTGGCAATGATCACCGGAGAAGCCTTGCGTCAGCTCCGCCCGTGACGGTTCATCGCAGGGCGCGACGGGGTCGATCAAAGGATTGCAACCGGAGACCGGCTCAGTCTGCAGTCGGCAGACGCCGCATCGTGAACTCGATCTCGTTACCCTCGAGCGCCCGCCAGCTTTCCACTTCCGTCCAGTAGGCGGCCTTGGGCCAGGTATCGAACCATTCCCGCGCCTTGATGCGAGCCTGCTCGCGGTCCAGTCGGAAAGTTTCGCGCACGAAATAGCCGCCTTCCTTGCGGCCGGCGTCCTGGCGATGACGGGCAATCTGCCGTCGCAGGCCGTCAAGCGGAGGTGCTGCAGGTCGTCTTGCCATACGCCCATCTTTCGCTATGTGAGCACCTCTGAAAGATAATCACGCCCTAAAGCTTTTGCGAGTCGGTAATTTCAGCGATCCCAAGCCGTTTACGGGGCTGCGGCGTTGCCTGGATCCGCAAAAGATCAGAGTGTGCAAAAAACGCGAATCGGCACTTTCCAGCGGGTTCGACACGCCAAAGGATAAAAGTCATGGAAAGACCGGATCTGCCAAAAGGCCTCCCCGCCGATATCGAAGACAAGAAGCTGCGCGCCAAGGCGTGGTTCGAAACCCTGCGCGATACGATCTGCGCCGGCTTCGAGGCGATCGAGGCTGAGCTGACCGGCCCGTTTTCGGATCGCGCTCCCGGCCGGTTTACGGCCAAGGACTGGCAACGCGAGGGCGGCGAAGGCGGCGGCGGACGCATGTCGATGATGGAAGGCCGCGTCTTCGAAAAGGTCGGCGTGCATACATCGACCGTCCACGGCGAGTTCTCGCCGGAGTTCCGCCAGCAGATTCCGGGTGCTGCCGAAGACCCGACCTTCTGGGCCTCGGGCATTTCGCTGATCGCCCATCCGGTCAATCCCAATGTGCCGGCGGTGCATATGAACACCCGCATGGTCGTCACCACCAGCAACTGGTTCGGCGGCGGCGCCGACCTGACACCGGTTCTCGACCGCCGCCGCGTCCAGACCGACCCTGATACCATGCTCTTCCATCGTGGTATGGAGATCACCTGCCGCCGCCATGCCGTGGCAGACTATTCGCACTACAAGGACTGGTGCGACGAGTATTTCTTCCTGAAGCACCGCAACGAAGCACGCGGCGTCGGCGGCATCTTCTTCGACTGGCTGCATTCGGAGGAGGAAAAAGGCGGCTGGGACGCAGATTTCGCCTTCGTCCAGGATGTCGGGAAAGCCTTCAACCTGATCTATCCGAAGCTGGTGCGCACGAATTTCAACACGCCCTGGACAGAAGCTGACCGCGAGGAGCAGTTGGTCCGCCGCGGCCGTTATGTCGAGTTCAACCTGCTCTATGACCGCGGCACGATCTTCGGCCTGAAGACCGGCGGCAATGTCGAGTCGATCCTGTCGTCTCTGCCCCCGCTCGTGCGCTGGCCATAGTAAGCTGCATTTTCAAAAACAGACAAAAACCCGGCCGCCACACAGCCGGGTTTTTTATGGGAATGAAACTGCCGCCTATTCGCAGACCGTGATCTTCCTGATCTTCAGGTTGCCCCACCTGTCGTATTTCTTCACCTTCCTGGTGAAGCAGGGCGGTTCGTAATAGGAGGGTCCATCATAGTAGCCAGCGTCGTAGAAGCCGATGCTGAAGTTGCCGCCGTCGTGATGGTGGCCGTAGCCCCCGATGCCAATGCTGAGGCCACCGGCTTGCGAAGGGGCCGTGAACGAGACGGCGGCAATGGCGACGGCAGCAGCAGAAATAATGAACTTGCGCATTGTGATCTCTCCCTGTTGATTTCCGATGGGCTCCCCTCATCCCGTGATTTGAAGATCTCACATGCCCCGTATATTCGCTGTTTCGAATGGAACATGGCCGAACAAAAGCCCCCGCCGCGCGTTTTGAAGTACCAAGCGGAACGGAACACCGCACTGCTTGCCGAGCAAGGAGGAAGGGTCATGGTTTTCAAGGAACGGACATTCTACGGCAGGGAACCGGAGGACCTTTTTCCGGGCGAGCACGCGGACCTGGAGACGCGTGTCGCAAACTGCCTGACCACCGTTACGGGCCTGGACGCGAGCGACGTAACCGTCGTCGCCAAGGGCAATACGATTATGCTCTCCGGTATCGTTCAGACGCCAGAAGAAATCGATAGGGCAGCGGAAGCTGCCGAAAGCGTTCCCGGCGTGGCCGAAGTGATCAACCGGATTTCGTCGCTGGAGTTCAGATTGCCTTCAGCGTCCAGCTGACGATATCGGCGGAAACCTGCTCGAACGCTGCATCCAGTGCCGCGATGAAGGCGGGGTTGCTCGTGCCGCGAGCCGGAGCCGTCGCGCGGAATACCTTCTGGGCGACAACGGTGCCCGTGCGGTCGTTGAGGATCTTGGCAAAAATCTCGACGACCCCGGTGTCGGCACCTTCCGTCGAAATCTCGAACGAGCGGATGTCGGTGATCACCTGATAGTCGATCGCAAGTCCCTCGCCCGGCTTGCCGACCCCGCCGACTTTTCCGGTATTTTCGAAGGTTTGAACAAGCTTGGCCTGAACCATTTTCGGCAGGCGGTCGCTCCATTGCGACTTGGCGAGATACTGTATTTCGGCGCCGGAAAGGCGAATAACCACCTGGTCGCTGTCGAGCGCTTTCAGGGCTGTTGGCTCGGGGATCAGGATTTGCCGGCTGGTTGCAGCCGGTCCCTCGACCAGCGGCGAAGCTGTAAGTCCATAGGTATCGTTGTTGGCCTTACCGGCGCAGCCGGCGAGCAAGGCTGCAATTGCAATGGCGACGGCAATGCCCGTCGATCCCGCCTTGCGGCCACTCCCCTCACGCGACAATGCCATTCAGAAAATATCCTTCGCCAATCTCACGCAACTTAGTAGCTCGCTTGCGCAAGACAAGCGCAAAAAGCATCCCGCCTAAAGCCCGCGTGCAGTTTGACACCAAGGCATGCAGCCCTGCCACGCTTTTGGGAATACATGATTCGAAAGCCGCAGCAACGCGCAAAGCTGAGGAGCCTCGCACGCGGCGCAGAACGCATGTGGCGCAGGCGCTTTAGTGGCGGGTGCGGCCGTTATACTGCTTGACCGTTTCGCCGCCGAACAGAAGACGCTGGGGATCCTTGTCGAAGGTCGAGATCGTCGTGTCGAGCGTCTGAACCGTCCTGCGCGTCTCGCTGACCAATGCCTCGATGTCTCTCAGGCCCCCACCGGAAAAGCGCTTGAGGTTCTCTCCGATCGGACCGATCTGGGCGTTGAGATTGTCAGCGACCTTGCGGAACGATTCGAGCGTCGCGCGCGCGTCAGCCGAGAGCGAGGGCGCATCCGCATCGCCGAGGAACCCGTCGAGCTTGACGAGAATACCATCGACGCGACTGGATGCAGCATTCAGCTTGTTGGCCATCTGCGTTACGTCGGTGATCGTCTGGTCGATATCCTTCTGGCGGTTCGTGATCGTACCGGCAAAAGCCGAGATCGATGCAGCGGTCTTGCGAACATCGGCACTGGCGGCCGAAACGTCATTGATGACATTCCCGACCTTTTGCGTGTCGATCGCCGCAACAATATTGTCGACGCGGGCAAGGGTCGCATTGGCATTGTCACCGAAGCGCTTGTAGGTATCGACAGTCGTGCGCACCGAAGCCAGTGTTTCGGACACCGTGCCGGACGCCGCCGCCAGATCATCCGACATCTTGGAAACATTGCTGACTATATGGTCGATCTTCTTGGGATCAACGGATTTGACGATGGTTTCCGCTGAAGCCAGCGTCGAATCAAGTCGTTTCGACGCCGCCGTAAGAGATGTCGACAGCGAACTTACACTCTTCAAGAACTCGCCTATTCCATCGGAGTTCTCAGCAAGCGCTTGCGAGAAACGGTCCGCATTGGCGATTGTGCTGGTCAGCGGTCCGCGAACATCCTTCACGAAACCTTCGATCTCGCCGATGGCATTGTTGGCGCGGTCCAGAATCTTGTCGGCGGTCGCCAGCAGGCTGGTTACGCTCGATTGGTCGGCCACAAGATGGGCGCTGCTGCCCTTGTCCAGGGCCGTCTTGAGGATGTTTTCGTCGCCCTTGTTGCCACCGCTGAGCTCGATATAGGCCGCACCCGTCAAGCCCTGAATCTCAAGCGTCGCCTTGGTCGATTTCAGAACCGGCGCCTCGACCGAAACCTGCGTGACAGCAACGGAATAGCGGGGATCGTTGGAATTGATCGCAAGATTGCGCACGGAACCGACGGGAATGCCGTTGAAGCGCACCGGCGAGCCGACGCTCAGGCCGTTGGCGGAGCCTGGAATGCTGATGACCAGTTCCACCATCTCGCCGCTGCGCCCATATTGCGACATCCAGTAGACGAAGCCGAAGGCGGCAAAGATGACCATGACGGTGAAGAACCCGACGATGGTATAATTGGCTTTGGTTTCCATTCCCGACGCTTACCCCGTGGTCCTCTGGACCCTGCTTCAATCCGATTCGGCGCCGCTTGCGCCGCCGCGCCCAGGCTCTCTAGTCCTGCTCGCGAACAATGGAACGTGCCCGCTTGCCGCGGAAATAGGATGTTACCCATTCGTCGTCGCAGGCGAGCATGTCGTCTATCGTACCCTCGACGAGCACCTTCTTCTTTCCCAGTACCGCGATACGATCGCAGACGGAGAAAAGGCTGTCGAGGTCGTGAGTCACCATATACACGGTCAGCCCGAGGGTGTCGCGCAGTTTGGCGATCAGATTATCGAACTCGGCAGCCCCGATCGGGTCAAGCCCCGAGGTCGGTTCGTCGAGAAAAACCAGATCCGGATCGAGCGCAAGCGCGCGCGCAAGCGCCGCCCGCTTGATCATGCCGCCGGAAAGCTCCGACGGATATTTGTCGGCGGCTTCGGGTGCGAGACCGACCATATCGATCTTCAGCCGCGCCAGCTCGTCCATCATCTCCTGGGGCAGGTTCAGATATTCCCGCATCGGCACCTGGATGTTTTCCCGCACCGTCAGCGCCGAAAACAGCGCGCCATGCTGGAAGAGCACGCCAAGGCGGGTATCAAGGACGATGCGTTCCTCGTCGCTCACCTCGTCATATTCCGAGCCGAGGATGGTGATTTTCCCGGACTGCTTGGGCAGCAACCGAAGCACGGTACGCATCAGCACGGACTTGCCGGCCCCGGACGCGCCAACGAAACCGAGAATTTCCCCTCGATAGATGTCGAGATTGAGCTTGTCGAGAACGACATGCGATCCGAAGGCAACCGTCAGATCCTTGACGGACAGGATGACCTCATGCTCGTCGGTCGCAGGTAGCTCGTTCACGCGGTCCTCGGTTTTTTCAGCCTGCTGGGCCTGCATCTCTTGGCGTTCCTCATCCATCAGAAGTCGATCGCCGCGTAGAACATCGCAAACAGGCCATCGACCAGGATCACGACGAAGATCGCCTTTACAACGGATTGCGTCACATGCGCACCGAGCGACTCGGCGCTGCCTCCGACCTTCAGTCCCTCGACGGCGGCAACCACTCCAATGATCAGCGCCATGAACGGCGCCTTGATCATGCCGGCGAGAACAGAGGAGAAATCGACCGCCTCCTGAAGACGCGCCAGGAAGGTCGCAAAGGTAATGCCGGAATAGCTCCAGGTGACGACAGCCGCACCCGACAGGGCGGCAAAATTGGCAATGATCGTCAAAAGCGGCAGAGCGATTGTCAACGCAACGAGCCGCGGGAAAACCAGCACCCCGATCGGGCTCAACCCCATGACCTTCAGCGCGTCGATCTCCTCGCGCATCTTCATGGAGCCGATCTCGGCCGTGATCGCGCTGCCCGACCGGCCTGCGATCATGATTGCCGTCAGCAACACGCCGATTTCGCGCAGCTGCAGGATACCGACGAGATCGACGACGAAAAGCTCGGCGCCAAAATAGCGTAGCTGGAACGCGCCCTGCTGGGCAATGATCGCCCCGATCAGAAACGACATCAGCGTGATGATCGGCACGGCCTGGACGCCCATCCGGTCGATCTGACTGACGATCGCTGCCGGCGAAAGGCCGCTGTGGCGGCCAAGCTTCATCTGCGCGCCGCGCACTGCCGAGCCCAGGATGAAGAGTGCCGCAATCACATCATTCCACGCTGCAGCCATGACCTTGCCGACCGGCGCAAAAACGCGCTCGGCAAGCGAGGGAGCAGGCGCCTGCTCTTCCCTTGGGTCCGGCAGGCTTTTCGGCATGGCCTCAACGAGCTCGATATAGCGCGTCTGGTTGCTGGAAAGCTTGACCTCGCCTTCCTCGCCGCCGAGCTTCTCCACGAAGCGGCGGATCAGCCAGGCGCCTGCGGTGTCCATGGCCGTCACGCCATCGAGATTGATCTCGCTGGCGCCCTGCTCTTTGGCTGCAAGCTTTTCAAGCTGTTGGGCTGCCTCGGGAGCGAAGACATTGCGCCATTCGCCACTGAAGCGGTACACTCGTGGCCCGCCATTCGCCGCCTCATCCAGCGTCACCTCGGCATCTGTGGTCCGTTTGGATTGCGTCACGTCTGTTTGGTCTTCCGCCGCTGGCTGCATTTGATAAAACGTTGACGACTCATAGCCGCTTAGGGTCGATCTGTCACCGATTGATGCTGCTCCGCAAGGCCCGCATCGGGACAGGTCGCCACGGCTGACACCGGCAGGACACAGAACATGGCGCGTACTGTTTCAACCAACATCGAACATTTTCCCATTGCCGGCACCTTCACGATCTCCCGTGGCAGCAAGACGACGGCATCCGTGGTCACCTGCCGCATCACCGAAGATGGCGCAACCGGCATCGGCGAATGCGTACCCTATGGTCGCTACGGCGAAACGCTGGAGAGCGTGCTTTCCCAGATAGAAGCGATTACCCCCGAACTGAAGTCCGGCATCCGCCGCGATGCACTGAACGATCGCATGCCGGCGGGTGCGGCCCGTAACGCCGTCGATTGCGCGCTCTGGGATCTGCAGTCGAAACTGAGCGGCGTCAGCGTCGCAAGCAGGCTCGGCATCAAGACCCCCAAGCCTCTGACAACGGCCTACACCCTCTCCCTCGGCGAGCCCGCGTCCATGGCCGCTCAGGCAGCCATCTGGTCCCATCGCGCACTCCTGAAGGTGAAGGTCGGCACGCCCGACGACCGCGAACGGATCCGCGCCGTGAGAGCCGCTGCCCCCGCCAGCGACATCATTCTCGATGCCAATGAAGGCTGGGCTCCGGAAACGCTTGCCATGCATTTCGAGGTCTGCGCCGAAGCCGGCATTGCCCTGATCGAACAACCGCTTCCCGCCGGAAACGACAGCTTTCTCGCCTCGATCGCCCACCCCGTCCCGGTCTGCGCCGACGAAAGCGTTCACAAGACTTCGGATCTTGCCTCTCTGGTCGATCGCTATGACGCGGTCAATATCAAGCTCGACAAGACGGGTGGACTGACCGAAGGTTTGCGCATGCGCGATGCGGCAAAGGCGCTCGATCTCAAAATCATGATCGGTTGTATGGTCGGAAGCTCGCTCGGCATGGCGCCGGCCGTACTCCTGGCGCAGGGGGCCGATTTCGTCGATCTCGACGGCCCGCTGCTGCTGGCGAAAGATCGCCATCACGGCCTTCACTACGAGGCATCGCTCGTCTATCCGCCGACGGCCGGCCTCTGGGGCTGAATGAACCAGGACGTCAGCGCAAAACAGCAGCCGACAAAGGCGACGACGGACATGGCGTAGAAGCCATCGACACCATACCAGGCATAGAGGTAGCCGGATGCAAAGGTGAAGATCGCCGTGAAGATGCCGGTATAGAAGAAGTAGATGCCCTGTGCCGACGCTTCCTGCTCCTCCGGAACGCGTTCCACCAGCCTGTTTTGCATGCCGGTGTGCATGATCGCGTAGGTGAAGGCGTGAAAGCACTGCAGCAGGAAATAGCCGCCGAAGCCCAGGTCCATCGGAAAGATCAGCCAGCGAACGACCGCAAGGCCGCAGCCTGAAAAGATCATCGTCCAGATGCTGACGCGCCGGATGATCGGCTTTGCGCAAGCAAACATCAGCACCTCGGCAGCAACGCCAGCACTCCATAGAAGCCCGATCTGCGTGCCGGTAAAGCCGATATGCTGCCAGTAGATCGCCGAGAAAGCGAAGAGCATCGCGTGGCTGCCGTTGACCAACGTCACGCCAATCAGCAGCAACTGCAAGTCCAGCTTGCGCAACGTCTTGGGCGTCGGCTCCGTCAGGGTCGTCAGTGTCGAGGGACGTCTGGGACGTCCCACGCGGGGCGCGATGAAGGTCATGCCGATCATCAGCACAAAGCCGACCGCCATCGCCGGCAATACCATGCCGCCACCGAAGAGACCGATCATCTCACCGCCGAGCATGGTCGCACCGATGAAGGCGACCGATCCCCAGACGCGCATGCGGGCATAATCGAAGCCCCAGCGACGAACACCCGTGAGCGCAATTGCCTCGACGATCGGGACATAGGGCGAATAGACCGCGCCCTGCAGCGCATAGATGACCAGCACGTACCAGAAGGCGTGCGAGACGAAGAGGGCCAGTGCCGTCAGCAGGGAGAAGACCGCCGACCAGACCAGCACCTTGGACCGTTCGCCGATCCTGTCGGCAAGCAGCCCCGCAAGTGGTGCGGTGATGACGCGCACGAACATCGGCACCGCCAAGATGATCCCGATTTCGAAATCGCTGAGCGAGAGGGTGCTGAGCCAGACCGGAAAGAACGGCAGGGCGAAACCGTTGACGATCAAAGGCGCGCAGAAGAGCAAGGCGATGCGCGGCACGAAATAGGCGGGCGCATCCTCGCGGTAAGGAAGCTCTGGAGAAGGAATCATGGAGAACCTGACGTTAAGGCCAAGCCTTATCACAGCCCATGCAAGCCTCGCCACAAGGGCATGCTATACCCTGCGAGAATCCGCTACACTGCGACCGATGTGCAACGTCGGATCAGGCGGCCTCGCGTTCGCGCAGCACGTCTGTTATCGACGCAAGCGCAAGTTTGGCCTGCGGGGCCGGCAACCCGACCATCTGGCGCCAGGTGATCAGCTCCATCGTGCCGTCTTCATGCTCGGCAATCGCCGTGCAGCTTTCGACCCAATCGCCGGTGTTGATGTAGCGGATGTCATCCATCTGATCGATAACGGCATGGTGGATATGACCGCAGATGACACCATCGACACCCGTGCGGCGCGCCTCTTCAGCCACGACCTTCTGGAATTCGCCGATGAAGTTGACGGCGTGCTTCACCTGAAGCTTGGCCCAGGCCGAGAACGACCAGTAAGGCAGGCCCAGCCTGCGGCGCACGGCCGAAAGCACGACATTGATGGCGATCGCCGTATCGTAGGCCCAGTCACCGAGATAGGCGAGCACGCGGGCATTGCGCACGACCACATCGAATTCGTCGCCATGCAGCACCAGATACTTGCGACCGTCACCGGCTTCGTGGATGTGGCGATTGGCGACTTCGATGCCGCCGAAGTGGATACCGGGGAAATCGCGGGCGAATTCGTCATGGTTGCCGGGGATGTAGATGATGCGGGTTCCCTTTCGGGCCTTCCGTAACAGCTTCTGGACAACATCGTTGCAGGGTTGCGGCCAGTACCAGCTGCGCTTCAGCCGCCAGCCATCGACGATGTCACCAACGAGGATAATGGTATCGGCGTCATGAACTCTCAGAAAATCGAGGAGGAAATCGGTCTTGGCCGCCTTGGAACCCAAGTGAACATCCGAAATGAACAGCGTCCGGTAGCGGCAGGTGGCGATATCGGTGTCGGTCATGGCTGTCTCGCGTTTTACCTTCCTGTCTTATGACACGTCAAAACCAGACTCGTGTTTCAGGAGAATGACAACGCCTGTGGTCAGCGAAAATCCACGGCTGGGGTTCGACACCATGAGAAGGTGAAAATCGGCCACAAAAAACTGTACGTCGCAGAATTTTCATGAAAAAAGGGCCGCGTCCAACTGATGGGGATTGCAAGAATGACGATGGGTGAAAAGGGCAAGGGCCCGCAGGTTCCAACGAGTGGCGATCTGGATGAGCAGGCTCTGTTCTTCCACCGCTATCCGCGCCCGGGCAAGCTCGAGATCCAGCCCATCAAGCCGCTCGGCAACCAGCGCGACCTGGCGCTTGCCTATTCACCGGGTGTCGCCGCGCCCTGTCTCGCGATCCGCGACAATCCGGAAACGGCCGCGGACTACACCGCGCGCGCCAATCTCGTCGCCGTCGTTTCCAACGGTTCGGCCGTGCTCGGCCTCGGCAATATCGGCCCGCTTGCCTCCAAGCCGGTCATGGAAGGCAAGGCCGTCCTCTTCAAGAAATTCGCCGGCATCGACGTGTTCGACATCGAGATCGACGCGCCGGGCATCGAGCGCATGGTTGATGTCATCTCCGCGCTTGAGCCGACCTTCGGCGGCATCAATCTCGAGGATATCAAGGCCCCGGAATGTTTCGAGGTCGAGCGCCAACTGCGCGACAAAATGCAGATTCCGGTCTTCCACGACGACCAGCACGGCACGGCGATCATCGTCGCAGCCGCAATCCTCAATGGCCTTGAACTGGCCGGCAAGGATATCGCCGCAGCCAAGATTGTGACTTCCGGCGCGGGTGCCGCAGCGCTCGCCTGTCTCAACCTGCTCGTCACCCTCGGTGCCAGACGCGAAAACATCTGGGTCCACGACCTCGAAGGCCTCGTCTATGTCGGCCGCGAAGTGCTGATGGACGAATGGAAATCCGTCTATGCGCAGCCGAGTGATAAACGCGTGCTTGCCGACAGCATCGCCGGCGCCGACGTCTTCCTCGGCCTCTCCGCCGCAGGCGTTCTGAAACCCGAACTTCTCGTTCAGATGGCTGAAAAGCCATTGATCATGGCACTTGCCAATCCGAACCCCGAAATCATGCCGGAAGTTGCCCGCGCCGCCCGCCCCGATGCGATGATTTGCACCGGGCGCTCGGACTTCCCCAACCAGGTCAACAACGTCCTCTGCTTCCCCTACATCTTCCGTGGCGCGCTCGATTGCGGCGCCCGGACGATCAACGAGGAAATGAAGATGGCCGCCGTGCGCGCCATTGCCGCGCTTGCCCGCGAGGAACCTTCCGACGTTGCTGCCCGCGCCTATACCGGCGAGACCCCGATCTTCGGGCCGGATTATCTGATCCCCTCGCCGTTTGACCAGCGGTTGATCCTGCGGATCGCACCAGCCGTGGCCAAGGCTGCCGCCGAGAGCGGTGTCGCTGTTCGCCCCATCACCGATTTCGACGCCTATCTCGACCAGCTCAACCGCTTCGTCTTCCGTTCCGGCTTCATCATGAAGCCGATCTTTGCCGCTGCAAAAAACTCCCCCAAGAACCGCGTGATCTTTGCTGAAGGTGAAGACGAGCGCGTCCTGCGCGCCGCCCAGGTGCTGCTCGAGGAAGGCACTGCTCGCCCGATCCTGATCGGCCGCCCGCAGATCATCGAGACCCGTCTGAAGCGCTACGGCCTGCGTATCCGTCCCGATACCGATTTCGAAGTGGTCAATCCCGAAGGCGACCCCCGCTTCCGTGACTATGTCGATGATTATTTCTCGCTCGTCGGCAGGCTCGGCGTCATCCCCGAAGCCGCCCGCACGATCGTTCGCACCAACCAGACCGTCATCGGCGCACTGGCCCTTCGCCGTGGCGAAGCCGATGCGCTGATCTGCGGTGTTGAAGGCCGCTACAGCCGCCACCTGCGCGACGTGTCGCAGATTATCGGCAAGCGCGAAGGCGTGCTCGACTTCTCGGCCCTCAGCCTGCTGATCTCGCAGCGTGGCGCGACCTTCATGACCGACACCTACGTGACCTTCAATCCGACTGCGGAAGAAATCGCGGAGAAGACGGTGCTGGCTGCCCAGGAAATCCGTCGCTTCGGCATCACACCCCGCGCAGCCCTCGTTTCCCACTCCAATTTCGGATCGCGTGATTCCGAAAGTGCCTTCAAGATGCGCCGCGCGATCGAACTCGTGCGGGAGCTGGCTCCCGATCTGGAGGCCGATGGTGAAATGCACGGAGATTCGGCCATCTCCGAATTCCTGCGCCGCCGCGTCATGCCGAACAGTACGCTGTCAGGCGAAGCCAACCTGCTCGTTTTCCCCAATCTCGATGCCGCCAACATCACGCTGGGCGTCGTCAAGACCATGAGCGAGGGCCTTCATGTCGGTCCGATTCTGCTCGGAACAGCATTGCCTGCCCACATCCTGTCGCCATCGGTGACATCGCGTGGCGTCGTCAATATGGCAGCTCTGGCGGTGGTGGAAGCTTCCCACCCCGCCTGAATCTGTGCCAAAACGAGAGACACCTGTGCCAAAATGAGCATTTGTTACAACTTTAAATTAGTTATTTAGAAAAATTTATTTTAACTGCCGATTGAACTAGACAAGACCAAAAATGGTTTGCATGCTGAAACCCATGAAATAAAAAGGGTGTTCAGCATGACCGACCAACGGGCATACTTTGACTTGCTGGACGTTATGGAAAGCGAGCAACGTGTTGGCTATAAAAGATTTTTCTCCCTTATGCGGAAATCTTTCGACATTGCCAACATGCTCTATCTTGATGCAGACCTGACACCATCAGGCATGAAAATTCATCGCCTGCACTGCACGGCGCCCGAGCAAATCATCAACGACTGGTTGAGTAGAGACTTCTCCCACATCGCACCCGTACTCAATGCCCTTACCAACTCGGTCCGGCCCGTTGACTGGTTGACAGCTCGAAAACTCAACCCACAGGTTGAACCACATCTTTCAGCGGTGGAACGACGCGGCGTGAATATCGTCGGCGTTACTCTGCCGCTCGTCACGCCCATGCGCCGGCTTGCATTTCTGGCTATCCAATCGGCCATGCCAGCGGCAGACTGGCCGCTCTATTGCCGTAGTCACCTGCGTGACTTCCAGCATCTGGCCAATCTCTTCCATGCGGGCGAAATCGAGAACGACGCCCATCACAGCCCGATCATTGAACTCTCCGGCGACCTGCCCGCGGCCCTGACAAACCGCGAAACCGAAGTCCTGGGCTGGGCCGCAGCCGGCAAGAGCTACTGGGAGATCGCCAGGATCCTCGGCATCAGCGAGCGCACGGTCCGCTTCTTCATGACCAACGCCCGCCGGAAGCTCAATGTCGTCTCCAATGCACAGGCGGTCGCCCAGGCCGTTCGCCAGGATCTCATCCCGACCTTCTGAAACGCTCCCTTTCTCATCTCGTCGCCCGACCAATAGAGCCCCGGCAACCGGGGCTCTATTTTGCATGCTTACGTGCATCTGAAACCTGTCGCTACCGACAGTTTTAGCCATCGCCGAAAGCTGACAGCCTGTGCTCCATCCTCAGCAAGGAGCAAGACAATGATCAGGATTTTCAACAGCCGCACTGCAAAGACCAGCCCCCGCGAAATCGATGCCATGTTCAGGCTCCGCAAGCGGGTCTTCCATGATTTCCTGAAATGGGACGTATCGGTCCGGGACGAATGGGAGATCGACAACTACGATGCGGCAAACCCGCTTTATGTGCTCTCCTACTCGGAAACCGGCCGTCTGCGCGGCTCCCTGCGGCTTCTGCCGACGCTCGGCCCCAACATGCTGGACGATACGTTTCCGGTCCTGCTGGACGGAAGTCCGGAAATCCGCAGCGCCTCCGTCTGGGAGTCGAGCCGTTTCTGCATCGATCCCGAGATCTCCCAGGATCGTGCTTCCAATCAGGTTACGGTCGCCGCAGCCGAGTTGATGTGCGGTGTCGGCGAACTCAGCCTCGCCTCCGGGCTCAGCCATATCGTAACCGTAACGGATGTCTTTCTGGAGCGCATGTTCCGCCGCATGGGATGCCCCGGTGAGCGGATCGGCGCACCGCATCGCATTGGTTCCGTCTTTGCCGTTGCGGTCGCCTGGGAGGTCACGGAAGATCTCCTCGAACGCATGAAGGCCGTCGCTACAATCGACGGAACCGTTCTGGAACAGGCCATGTCGCTCGAGACGGCCCGCGCTGCATAAATCGGACCTGCTGGTGGCGGCATTAACATTGTCGCCAGCAGCGCGTTGCGCGACCCGCGAATGCCGTTATTATGCGGGCTTGATCGTCGAGGTGCGGAGAAATCTCTCGGCACGCTCATACTCGCGACAGGTTCAGGCGAAAGACAAACGTGCGGTTACGTTCGGTTCCGATAGCGGTATTTTCCGCCGTGCTCCTGCTTCTCGCAGCGCAGGCCGCCGAAGCCTCGGCCGTGTGCGAGAGGTTGAACGCCAAGCTGACCGACCTGCCGAAAGCAACCATCATCTCGAATGCGAACCTGCGCGACTACGCCGCAGCGATCTCCCGACAGAATCTGGATCTGCGGCAGGCCCGCAGTGAACGACGCCGGGCCGGCTGCAACGCCGGAAGCGTAGTGGTCATCGGTGCGCCACAGGATGATACCTGCGAAGGGCTCGGCACCGCCATCACGCAGATGGAAGCAAACCTCGAAGACTTGAAAGCACGGCGGCAACAACTGGTTTCCGGCGGTGATGATACCCTGCGCCGTCGCCTGCTTGCCGCGCTCGACGTCAATCGCTGTGCCGAAGAACAGGATGAAATCCTGCAGGCGGCGGCTGCCGAGCCGGAATCCCACCGCAATATCCTCAAGGATCTGCCCCCTATCCGGGAAAGCATCCTGTCCGATCAGGCAGAGATGCCGAATTTCGCACTGCCGGGCGACGATTATGGCGGCAGCCTCAGAACCATGTGCGTGCGCACCTGCGACGGCGCTTTCTTTCCGATTTCCTCGAACGCGACGCCTGCGGATTTCCAGCGTGATGCCGAAACCTGCCGCCGCCGCTGCCCAGGCGCGGAAACGGCGCTCTACTACCATGCGCTGACCACCGAAGAGAGCGAGCAGATGATCTCCGCCTCGACCGGCGAGCCCTATATCGACCTGCCGACAGCCTTCGCCTACAAGACCCGCGACCCTGCCGCAGCGAGCCAATGCGGCTGTGCACCGGCGAAAACGGCCAACCAGAGCACGCCACAGCAGGGCTCGATCATTACCATCACCACGGGCGCCCCACAATCCGGGCTGCAGACGAAGTCCGCGACATCGATACCGGAGCGCCCTTATGATCCGCAGGACAAGAAGGTTCGCGTCATCGGCCCCAGCTTCCTGCCCACACAAGAATCCTCGATAGACCTGCATCATCCAGCGGGCCCGGCCTATCAGGAGCAGCAGCCAAACTGAAAACGGATTCAAATCGGGAGATAATTTCCCTATCTGACTGTTTTAAAAGAGAATAATTGGCCGCCACCAAAATCCGCCCAACAAGACGGCCGATTGGGACAACCATCATAAAAAAAGCCTTTTCGTGCAATGTCTTGGCACGGAAGATTCATAAATGAGTTGAACGATTCACCGGCAGAGGTTCATGCCGCCACTTCAGTGACCGTTTTATCTCGAAGAACACAAACCGCGTCGCCATCTTCCGCGACATGCACGCGGTTTCGCCCACCATTCTTGGCCAGATAGAGCGCACGATCCGCGGCAGGGACAATCTCGCGGGGCGTCAAACCATGGTCCGGCGCGAAGGCGACGCCGATACTGCTTCCGACAAACAACAGCTGCCCCTCAAACGCCACCGGGATCTGCGCTTCGATGACGAGAGACTGCGCCAGAGCCGTCGCCTCCTGTCTTGATACGGAGTGATCGAGGATGACGGCAAACTCGTCACCGCCGAGGCGCGCAATGCTGCCGCGCCCGGCAACCTTCGTCGCAAACCGCTCGGCCAGAACCTTGAGAAGCGCGTCACCGGCCGGATGTCCGAAATTGTCATTCACCGCCTTGAACTTGTCGAGGTCGATGCAAAGCAACGTAAAGGGACGTTCGCGAACGCCCAGCACGGCGGCCGCCAGCGCCTGCTCGAAGCCGGCCCGGTTGAGAAGCCCTGTCAGCCGGTCGTGCCTCGCCTGATGGCGGTTCTCCGCTTCGCTCGTCTCGAGCGCCGAAACGACGGAACCGAAACGCAGGGCAATGAAGGTCATGACCAGGGTTGCGAACAGTCCGATGACGATAACGCTCGGAAGCGTTTCGGAGCGAACGAAGCTGCCGGGTCGGCGCGGTGTCCACGCCGCGACCATGCAGGACGGTTCGGTACAATTTCCAAGCGCCACATGGATCGCTCCGTAGGCGAGATCGCGCACGGAGGAAAACTCCAGATGCGAGATGCCGAGTCTCGCCTCCATGTCGTTCATCATGCGCGCCGTAAACGGCTTGACCGTGACCATGAAGATAGGATCATGGCGTGAAGCCGGGATGCGCAGCGAATTCGGGACGACTGCCTGCACGACAACGATGCTCAGCGCCCCATCGACAACACGGATGTCGCTGGCGTGGATTTCGGGAATGGACGCGCGCAACGCATCCGTATCGCGTTCCGGCCGGCTGAGACGCCAGCCGTTTCCATCAGCATGAACATTATCATTGTAGAGACCGTCGGCGCGTTCCAGGAGGTCAGTTGTCCATTTCAGCGTACGGGCGCCCTCGCCGTTGCCCACTTTGGCACCATTCTCGACGGAGAGGATCGGATTACCTGCCCTGTCGGTGAAGATCATCCAGCGGAAACCGAAATCGGCCCACAGCCATTCGGTCATCTCCTCGGCGACAAAAGCGTCATCGACCGTCCCGTCTTCGAGCTGGGCGAATGTCTTGTCCCAGAAGGACAGCTCGGCCTGGTACTGGACAACGGCATCGATCTGGTGCTGAAGCTCGCCGTCGACCAGCTTGCGTTCGGCGGTCAGGCCGAAGCGATCAGCTTCCGTCACGGATCGATCAAGCACGATCGCAAGGCTGGTCACGATCAGAAGCGCAAGCCCGGCACAGGCAGCATGGATCACGAGAGCCGTGCGTCCTGCCTTGGGCCTGTTCTTTGCTGCACCGTCCGAAAGCCCCATGCGACGATCCCTCCTGCGATTCCCGTTTGGGAAAGGCCACAGCACGGCTCGCCGTGCATCGTTGGTCGCCGCCCGCATTCTCATGTCGGGATTCAGCGATCCGACATATATTAGCAATCAAAGCAGAAGTTTCGTTTAAGCAAGCTGGTTGGAAATTGGTTAAAGCCGCCAATTTAAGATTGCGCACATCACCGTTCACACGGGCGCGTAGCGCACGCAAGCGAAGGATTTTGCGTCCGGCGCCCAGTTGGGTACATTGATCGTGCCCTGGCCGCCGAACAGCGGAAACAGCACGCGCGCATTCGAGCCGTCCATGTCCATCAACCGCAACCGGACATTCAGGTCGCGCGGATGATCGAACACATCCCCCTCGTAGGAGATCACCAGCAGGTTTCGTCCATCCGGCGAAGGATGCGGAAACCAGTCGCCGTATTCGCTATCGGTGATACGCTCGACGGCACTGGCGTCAGGGCGAACGCGCCAGATCTGCATGCGCCCAGTGCGGCTGGAGTTGAAATAGATCCATTCACCGTCGGGGCTGTAGTCCGGCCCGTCATTGCGGCCCTCGCCGAAGGTCAGCCGCGTCTCCTCGCCGCCACCGACGCCGATCGTGTAGATATCGAAGACGTCATTGCGGATACCGCAATAGGCAAGCCTCTTCCCGTCCGGCGACCAGCCATGCCAGTAGGACGGTATGTTCGCCGTTACCTGCCGAGGTGTGCCACCGCCGATCGGCAGCGTATAAATCGTCGAGGCCCCATATTCTGTCTTGTCACTGATGACGATCGTTGCACCATCGGGAGAAACCCCGTGATCATTGTTGCAGGTCCGCGCCAACCCGGTGTCGATCTCCACCGGCTCGCCGCCATCCAGCGGCAGGCGATAGAGCAGCCCATCGGCATTGAGGATCAGCGACTGCCCGCCAGCCGTGAAGTTCGGCGCCTCGAAGAGCCTCTCGGTCTGCCAGACGACGCGGCTCTCATTGGTTTCCAGTGAATAGATTTCGACAGAACTGCGCATATTTATCCCCTTGTCAGGCTCGCGCCAATCGCTCCCGCAACACTACCACGCCTGTTTCCTCAGAAGGGCGCAATCGCATCTGGGCGCCATTGCTCGCATGATTCCGCGTCTCGACGAAAGACAGGGATGCAAGCAGTTTGGTGAGTTGGGCAGAACCGTATGCTTTGGGCGAAAAGCCGGGGTTCAAGCGGCGCAAAGCGGTGCCCAGCAGCGAAAGCCCCACCCATCCGTCATCAGCCGGGTTGGACGCACCGACGGCGACGGCAACAATAGAGCGCAAAGCAGCTATCTGCGGGTTGGATTTTTCATTGTCACGCATGATCGCGCCTTTTCCCTCGACTCCGCTCTTCCGGTTTTTTGAGGAGAGCGGCACGAACTTGTCGAAGGCCCCGCGATAGCTGGAATCAGCCTTGTTTTCGCCAATACCGATGACTTTCTTTCCTCGTGCCCGGATGCGCATGGCAAGCGTGGTGAAGTCGCTGTCGGATGTGGCAAGGCAAAAGACGTCAATGTCCTCGAGGTAAAGCAACTCGCTCGCATCTATTGCCAGGAGAAGATCGGCAGCATTCTTTCCATTAACAGGATTGGGTGTCTGTCTGAGGTCCAGGGCAAGACTGGGAGCTGCTGCGATCCAGGGTTTCAGGCTGCCGTTCGAAAAATCTCCATAGACCCGCCTTTCCACAACTTTGCCAAGCATCTCCGCATGGCGAAATATCTCCGCCGCCATCTGACCGGAGATATTTTCCGCATCAACAAGAACCGCGACCTTTGCCTGCGCTTGCATATCATCCTCCATGGCACCGGTATTTGCCGTGAGGTTATGGAGGGTATGGGACACACGCAATGAGTGAAAGAAAATTCCCGTTTCTACGGTTAACCGTATCTCCTACCGATCCCGGAAGCGGTTGGTGATCGGGTAGCGCCGGTCGCGACCGAAATTCTTCTTGGTGATCTTCACGCCCGGTGCCGATTGCCGGCGCTTGTATTCGGCAATGTAGAGCAGATGCTCGATCCGGTGCACTGTCGCCTCGTCATGGCCGCGTGCCACGATCTCGGCCGTGCCCATTTCCTTTTCGACAAGGCACTCCAGAATGTCATCGAGCACCGGATAAGGCGGCAGCGAATCCTGGTCGGTCTGGTTCGGTCGCAACTCGGCAGACGGCGCCTTGTCGATAATATTCCTCGGGATCACCTCACCGGACGGTCCGAGCGCGCCGGTCGGAACCGTCGTGTTGCGCCAGCGCGACAGGCCGTAGACCTGCATCTTGTAGAGATCCTTGATCGGGTTGAAGCCGCCGTTCATGTCGCCATAAAGCGTCGCATAACCCACCGACATCTCCGACTTGTTGCCCGTCGTCACGACCATTGAGCCAAATTTGTTCGAGATCGCCATGAGGATCGTACCGCGCGTACGGCTCTGAAGGTTTTCCTCAGTGATACCGGCTTCCGTTCCCTCGAAAAGCTCCGAAAGCGCACTGGTGAAACCCTCGACGGGCTCCTCAATCGGCACGATGTCATAACGGCAGCCGAGCGCCTTGGCGCATTCCTCGGCATCCTTGAAGGATTCCGACGAGGTGTAGCGATAGGGCAGCATCAGCGTGCGTACCCTCTCCTCGCCCAGGGCATCGACGGCAAGGGCGGCGCAGATCGCCGAGTCGATGCCTCCAGAAAGGCCAAGCACGACGTTTTTGAAGCCGTTCTTGTTCACGTAGTCGCGGAAACCCAGCACGCAGGCCCGGTAATCGGCCTCGTCACGTTCCGGAATCTTGGAAAATGGACCGCCGTCACAGCGCCAGGTTCCATCCTTACGATGCCAGTCAACGACGGCAACCGTCTCTTCGAACTGGCTCATCTGGAAGGCGAGCGTTTTGTCCGCATTGAAGCCGAAGCTCGCGCCGTCGAACACCAGTTCATCCTGTCCACCCAGCTGGTTGGCAAAAACCAGCGGCAGACCGGATTCGATCACCTGGCGCAACACCACCTGATGGCGCACATCAACCTTGCCGCGATAATAGGGCGAGCCGTTCGGCACGAGCAGGATTTCCGCTCCGCTTTCAGCCAAGGTCTCGCAGACGCCGAGATCGTTCCAGATTTCCTCGCAGATCGGAATACCCAGCCGCACGCCGCGGAAATTCACCGGGCCGGGCATGCTGCCTTCGCTAAAGACGCGCTTTTCGTCGAATTCGCCGTAATTCGGCAGGTCGATCTTGTCACGCAGGACGAGGATTTTTCCGTCGTCGAGCACGGCGACCGAATTGTGACGCCCGGCCTCCCCCTGGCGCGGAAAACCGACGACAACGCCAGGACCACCGTCAGCCGTATCGGCGGCAAGCGCCTCGACCGCCGCCTGGCAGGCTTTCAGGAATGCCGGCTTCAGGACGAGATCTTCGGGCGGATAGCCCGAGATGAACAATTCGGTCAGAAGCAGCAGATCCGCTCCCTGGCGGGCCGCATCCGCCCGGGCCTCACGCGCTTTTGCAAGGTTGCCTGCCACATCGCCAACCGTCGGATTGAGCTGTGCAACAGCGATACGAAGCGTCGAGGAAATGGTCTTTTGCGCTGTCATGGACGGGCCTGCCTTGGTTCTGCACATGGATCGCGGTTGAAAACCGCATCCGTTGTTTAGAGCGGTTCACGCGCAAACGGAAGCATTCTGTTGCACCTGGCTCAGCCCGTCAGGCACTTCCCGGCAGGTGCGCATGACGACCAGACGCTGCGAAAGCGACCGATTTTCCGCTGGGTGGGCAGGTGAAAAATTTGGCCAACGACCGCAGTCGGTTGCGGGCACAACTCCCGTGCCGGGTATAGTTTCCTGGGGCCTAGGCAAATTATTCATGTTGCATTCAAGATGACGACTGTATGACAGTTTCAAGAAAGTTTTGTAATATTGGAGTAGGCCTTGGCCAGTTTCGAAACTGTAGTCGGTACCGTAGCCGCGCCGGGTACGGCAGGATTGGCACCGTCCTTTGGGACCGGCAAAGCAAAGGCATGGCGGGCGGCGATCCGCGCAAATGCCCGTCGCGTCGCGCTATCTGTCCCGCTTTCCCTCCTCTTGACGTTTTTGCTCGTCTTTGCGGTCGAATGCATCTCCCGCAACTCCGTCCGCGAAACCGTGCTGTATTTTCTGGATCCGATGCGTCCGGCCTGGACGACAGTCGGCATCTTTCTGCTTGTAGCTCTGACAATCGATGCCCTTTTCGCGCGCCAGCATTTCGCCATCCTGTTTCTGGCGCCGCTTGCGCTCATCCCGGCGCTGATCAGCCACCAGAAGCAGGTCTTTCTTTCAGACCCGCTCTATCCGACGGATTTCCTGTTCGGCCGCCAGATCATGGAGCTGATGCCGGTTCTCGTGCGGGATAGGCCCTGGACGGCCGTTGGCATCGTTATCGGCGCCATCCTCTCGGTCGTGGCGCTCGCCTGGCTCGTGCGCTACGCTTGGCGCCGCTTCCCCAAGCTGTCGCGCAAGCCACGGCTCGTGCGACTGGCGATCAGCCTGCCACTGCTCGCCGGCTTCTACAACATCATGGACTACAACGATTTTTCGTGGCTGCGCGACCGCCTTCGCGTCATCCCGATCATGTGGGACCAGACGGAAAACTATCGCCACAACGGCTTCGCCATGGCCTTTGCCATCAACTTGCCGATGGCAAATGTGACGGCGCCTGCGGGCTATATGCTGAACGCCATCGAGCAGATCCCGGTCAAGCCGGTCCCGGCCGGCACGAGCCATCGCGGCAAGCCGGATGTCATCGTGCTGATGAGCGAGTCCCTTTGGGATCCAACCCGCCTGCCGAACCTGAAGCTCTCCGCCGATCCGATGCCGACGATCCGTGAAATGCAGTCGGGCAACATCTTCTCGCCGGAATTCGGCGGCATGACCGCCAATGTCGAGTTCGAAGCCCTGACCGGCTTCTCGAACGCCTTCTTGCCCTATGGCAGCATTCCGTATCAGCAGTATATCCGCAACCCGATCCCTTCGCTTGCGACCTTCTTCCGGGGCGAAGGTTATGTGGCGCGCGCCGTCCATCCGTTCCAGAAATGGTTCTGGAACCGTAGCGCCGTCTACAAGGCCTTCGGTTTTGAAGACTTCCGCTCGGAAGAAAACCTGCCCCCGATGCAGAAGCGAGGCATCTTCGCCTCGGACGAGTCGCTGACCAAGGAAATCATCCGCCAGGCCGATCAGCTGCGCGATCCCTTCTTCTTCTTCACGGTAACGCTCCAGGGCCACGGCCCCTACGAGGCAAACCGCTATGCGAAGAACACGATCAAGGTCGAAGGCAACCTGCCGGAAGCGGATCGTCAGGTGCTCGAAACCTACGCCCAGGGCGTCAAGGAAGCGGACGTCAGCCTGAAGATGCTGATGGATTGGGCAAAAGAACGCGATCGCGAAACCATCATCGTGATCTTCGGCGATCACCTGCCACCGCTCAACACGGTCTACACCAATACCGGCTTCATGCCCGGCGTCACGGCCTCGCGCAAGGGTCCGCTCGACCAGATGAAGATCCAGCACGAAACCCCGCTTGTCGTCTGGTCGAACAAGACCGGTCCGGTGAAGGATATCGGCACGATCAGCCCCGCTTTCCTGTCCTACAAGATCCTGCAGCAGGGCGGCTTCGAGCATCCCTACTACACCGGCTTCCTCGGCAACGTGTTCGATCGCTACCATATCGTCGACCGCTACATGCTGGTCGGTGCCGATGGCAAGGACAAGGCCAACTGGTCGCGCGAGAAGACTGTCGATCCAACCGTACGCGACTATCGTTTCCTTGAACACGACATGATGTTCGGCAAGCGCTACGGGACCGATCGCTTCTTCCAGTCACACGCCGAGCTCTTCCCCGCACAGCCTGCCATGTAGGGTCAGGCCGGATTAAGATCACTCGAACGCACGAGGCATAACTGCGAAGCTGCCAACCGCCTGTTTCTATTGTAGACAGGTGGTAGCAGTAGCGGAGCAGTCCCATGTCCAATTTTGACGACGTCACCCACACTCTGTTTGGCAAAACCAAGGACGAACTTGGCGACGTCGAGCGTTTTGTCCTTCGCCACGCCAAGGAGCGACGCACGCTTGCCCGCAACGTCAATTCGGAATTCGATTCGACGCAAAGCCCCGGCGATCGCATGTCTGACAGGATCGCCCGTATCGGCGGCTCCTGGGGTTTCATCACCGGCTTCATGGCCTTTCTGGTGTTCTGGGCGGTCCTCAACACGATCATCCTCTCAAGAGAGGCCTTCGACCCCTATCCTTTCATTTTTCTCAATCTCGTCCTGTCTATGATTGCCGCGATCCAGGCGCCAATCATCATGATGTCGCAGAACCGGCAATCCGCGAAGGATCGGCTGAGCGCCAGCAAGGACTACGAGGTCAATCTCAAATCCGAAGTCGAGCTGATCGCCCTCCATCATAAGATCGACACGGTGCTGTTGCGGGAGATCGCCGAGCTTCGTGGCGATGTCGCGCGCCTTCACGAGCAACTTGTGCGCGCTCGTGGAAATCCCGAAAACTGATCGGTTACCACGACTTCCACCGAACCGTTAGAAATCCGAAGGTCATGCGGCCGGTTCTGGTGCAATGACGCGCGCCCGAAATTTCATGCCATGAAGTTTTTTTTCGAACAGATCGAGAGGCTGACACGTTATAGACTTGCCGCATAACGGCAGGCCGGGCAATTTTCGGAAAGCGATTCCGGCACTGAAGCGAACCTAATGCGTCGGCCCGCCGAAATACAATGGACTTCCAGGATCATGATCGTCGCACCATCGCCTGCTCAGCAAAAACAAGCCCGCCCGCTGAGGATTACTCCGGAAACACTGATGGCCCATCCGGCCTATTTTCCCGTCCTCCAGCAATGCGCCCGGCATCTGGTCGGGCTCTACGATCATTTTCCACGCGTGGCCCGCCTTGTGTCGTCGCAGCAGAAATGGCTGCTGAGCCAGGCGGCCTATGCCCTCCACCTTGAGCGCGACCCCAAGGATCCGCTGAGCGGCATCACCGCCTCGCGCCTTCTCGACATCATGGTCAAGTTCGGCGCTGCCAGCCGAAACACGGCGACTGCCTTCCTCGCGGAAATGCTGGCCTACAAGCTGATCCGCGACGTTCCCGGCAACACCAACCGACGCTCGCGCCCCCTGGAGCCCACCGAGGTTAGTGTCGATGCCATGGAAAAATGGTTCCGGGGCCAGATGCACAGCCTCGACCTGCTCGATGAGGGTACACGCGTTGCACAGCTGGATGCAGATCCGACCATCTTCAACCGCGCCCAACCGATTGCCGCGAAACGACTGATCGAAGACATGGTCTGGCGTGACCCCGCGCCTTGCATCGCCTCATTTGTATGGACGGAGAATGGCGGTCTGCTGCTGGATGATTTCATGTCTCGGATCACGACGACGGGCACACGCGAACATCCCTACCGCGCAGACGCTCTCAATTTCTCCGAGCTTTCCATTCACTACGGTCTTTCACGAACCCATATCCGTCGCCTCTTTGCCCGCGCCGAAGCAAATGGCTGGATCGGTCGCGAGGAAAGAACCGGCCGCAAGCGCCAGATCTGGGTCTCAGAGGCCTTTGTCGAGACCTATATGGCGTGGCAGGCCATCAAGCTCTGCGCCCTCGACCAGGCCTTCTTGATTGCCATAGACCAGACGTCCCGGCAACGCCCTGCGAAGCGCCTGTTTCAGCTGGTCGAACCCGCAAACTGAGGCGCATCGTCGGATATCTCGTAGAAATCCGCCTTGTCCGCACAAAAGATGTGAACGCCAATCGTCAGGCCGGATGGCTGATCGAAACTGCCGGCCATGATCGATATATCGTCGCGACCGTCCGCTTTCCAGAAGAGGGCCGATCCGCAAACGCGGCAAAACCCCCGGCCCGCCCCATCGCTGGCGCGGTACAACGTCACATTGTCGGCGCCCTCTACATCAAGTCTGTCATCGCTGACATTCGTCGCGGCATAGTGAAGCCCTGTCTGCCGCCGGCATTGCGAGCAATGACAGGCGACAACCTCACGCAAAACACCACGGGTCTCGAAACGAACCGCGCCGCACCGACAGCCTCCCGTGTGAACCATATCCATAAATCCCCCTCAAAAACAAAAAAACCGGGCCAACATCAAATGTCAGCCCGGCCCTGTCAATTTCATTGGCTTCAATCGTTCAATCAGCGTCGCTGATCAGCCGTTGACCACCATCCGCTTTTCGTCGCGGCCGCCCTTCATGCGCTCGGCCAGCAGGAACGCGAGTTCCAGGGCCTGATCGGCATTGAGGCGCGGATCGCAATGGGTGTGATAACGATCGGCAAGGTCGGCGCCGGAAAGTGCCCGTGCGCCACCGGTGCATTCGGTCACGTCATTTCCCGTCATCTCGATATGGATGCCGCCCGGATGCGTACCTTCCGCGCGGTGGATCTGGAAGAAGCTTTCGACTTCCAACAAAATCCGCTCGAATGGACGGGTCTTGTAGCTGTTGAGCGTGATCGTGTTGCCATGCATCGGATCGCAGGACCAGACGACCTTCTTGCCCTCTTTTTGCACGGCACGGATCAGACGCGGCAGATGCTCGGCAACCTTGTCGTGACCGAAGCGGCAGATCAACGTCAGACGGCCGGCCTCGTTTGCCGGGTTCAGGATATCGATCAGCTCGATCAGACCGTCAGCCGTCATCGACGGTCCACACTTCAGGCCGATCGGGTTCTTGATGCCCCGGCAATATTCGACATGGGCGTGATCAGGCTGACGTGTACGATCGCCGATCCAGATCATATGGCCGGACGTGGCATACCAGTCTCCGGACGTCGAATCGACGCGGGTCAGCGCCTGCTCGTAACCGAGCAACAGTGCCTCGTGGCTGGTGAAGAAATCGGTTTCGCGCAGGCTCGGATTGCTCTCCGGCGTGATGCCGATCGCCTTCATGAAATCCATGGTTTCGGAAATCCGGTCGGCAAGCTTGCGGTAGCGCTCGGCCTGCGGACTATCCTTGACGAAACCAAGCATCCACTGGTGCACGTTGTCGAGGTTGGCATAGCCACCCTGGGCAAAGGCGCGCAACAGGTTCAGCGTCGCGGCAGACTGGCGGTACGCCATGATCTGGCGTTCCGGATCCGGAATACGGGCCTTCTCGTTAAATTCGATGCCGTTGATGATATCGCCGCGGTAGCTTGGCAGCTCGACCTCACCCTGACGCTCGACATTCGACGAACGCGGCTTGGCGAACTGGCCGGCAATACGGCCGATCTTGACGACCGGCTGCTGGGCGCCAAACGTCAGTGCCACGGCCATCTGCAGGAAAGCGCGGAAGAAGTCGCGGATATTATCGGCACCGTGCTCGGCAAAGCTCTCGGCACAGTCGCCGCCCTGCAACAGGAAGCCGCGGCCTTCGGAAACATTGGCAAGTGCGGTCTTCAGGCGACGGGCTTCACCGGCAAAAACCAGCGGCGGATAGGTCGCGAGCTGCGCCTCGGTCGCGGCAAGAGCCGCCAAATCCGGATAGTCCGGTACCTGCTGAATAGGCTTCTGCCGCCAGCTGCTCGGGTTCCAATTCTGCGCCATGATACTCACCTGTTCGTCAACCGGTCTTTGTCGCCGGTATAGGTATCCCAAAGTCCGCGGCTTATAGACCTTGCGGGGCTGCTTGTACAGTCATACGAACTGTTCACAATCGCCGATATCCGGCCCCTTGAACCGCCAGACCTTGCCCCTACAGCCGTTCGCCGTTCTTGATCCGGTAGCTCGGCGTATACATCGTCACCAGCTCTTCCGCGGCAGTCGGATGCACGGCCATGGTGCGATCGAAGACATCCTTCGTCACGCCGGCCTTCAACGAAATGCCCAGAAGCTGGGCCATCTCGCCGGCATCATGGCCGAGGATGTGTGCGCCTATAACCTTGCGATCGGCAGCATTGACGATCAGCTTCATGATCATCCTTTCCGTCCGCCCGGAAAGCGTCGCCTTCATCGGCCGGAACTCGGCGCGATAAACCTCGAGCTCTTCGAATTTACGCCCGGCCTCTTCCTCCGTCAAACCGACAGTACCGATCTCCGGCTGCGAGAAGACGGCCGTCGCGATCAGGTCGTGATCCGGCGATGTCGGGTTGTTGCGATACTCCGTCTCGATAAAGCACATCGCCTCGTGGATCGCGACCGGGGTCAGCTGCACCCGGTTCGTCACGTCACCGAGTGCATATACGCCCGGTGCGCTTGTCCGCGAGAATGCATCGACGACGATGGCGCCCTGCGCATCGACGGTCACGCCGGCCTTTTCCAGCCCGAGCCCCGTGGTGTTTGGAACGCGCCCCAGCGCCAGCATCACCTGATCGACCGTCAGCACGCCGTGGTTCTTGGTCTCGGCAACACGCCGGCCGTCGCCATCAACAGTGATCGATTGCAGTATGTCCTCGCACAAGATCTTGATGCCCTTGGCCTCCATCTCCTTGTGAAGCCCACGGCGCAGATCGTGATCGAAGCGGGAGAGGATTTCCTGGCCGCGGTAGATCAGCGTGGTGTCGACACCGAGACCGTGGAAGATATTGGCGAATTCCACGGCAATATAACCACCGCCGGCGATCAGGATAGATTTCGGCAGCTCCGGCAGATCGAAGGCCTCGTTGGAGGAGATGCAAAACTCGTAGCCCGGAAGGGCCGCATGCGGCGTCGGATGGCCGCCAACGGCAATCACGATGCGCTCGGCGGTAACCGTCCTGTCCTCGCTGACGAGGCGGATGCTGTTTGGTCCGACAAGTTCCGCACGGCTGTTGAAAATCTCCGCGCCGGCATTATCGAGGCCCTTGCGATAGAGCCCTTCAAGCCGGGTGATTTCCTTTTCCTTGGCCGCCGTCAGCGCCTTCCAGTCGAAGCTGCGTTCGCCGACCGTCCAGCCGAACCCCTCGGCGTCTTCGAAGGCTTCGGAGAATTGCGACGCATAGACATAAAGCTTCTTCGGCACGCAGCCACGAATGACGCAGGTCCCGCCGTAGCGGAATTCTTCCGCTATACCAACCTTCTTGCCGAGCGATGCGGCCACGCGACCGCTGCGCACGCCTCCCGAACCGCCACCGATGACGAAGAGGTCGTAATCATAAGAAGCCATGCTCAAAAACTCCCGAACGGGTCAGGCGCAGAACGTGCTGACGCACGAGGCCAGGATGGATGGCGTTCGGTGGGAAATGGCAGGCACGACCGCTCCATTCCGACAGATTGCCGCGCACCTGATATAGGGGCGTAGTTCCACCCTGCAAAGGCCATGGGCGCGATGTGCGACATCTCATCCACACCGCAACTGAAGTAGCCCGGGACCTTTTACATAAGTCCAAAAGAAAAGGGCCGCGCGAAAGACGATCGCGCGGCCCCAAAATATGGTTTTCTGCCGAAATGCTTACTGCGCGGGTTGCTCGGTCGGGGGCGTTGCCGGGCTCTTCGGCACCAGGGTCGCGTCCAGTTCCTTCGAGGTCGCGGCGTTCAGGTCACGGGAGATGCCCGCAGCCCAGATATCGGCTGCCTTCAGCATTTCGCGCGATGCGATCGGACCATTGTTCAGGAGCTTCTTGCCGGCTTCCGAACTGTAGAAGGCGGCGATGGCGTTCAGTTCATCGATCGTGAAGGTCTTGGCATAGATCGCGGCAGCTTCGTGCTCGAGATCGGCGCGGCGGGCGGCCAGTTCCAGTGCCTTGTCATCGACGGTCTTGTTGATCAGATCTTCGTAGTTCGGCGAGGCCTGGATTAGCGACGTCTTCACGCGTGCTGCAAGGTTCGGCAGGATGTTGTCGAAATTGTTGGTAGCGCCAATCGCTGAAATCGCAGCGCGGGCAGCCTTGATCTGCTCGGCGCTGACATCCTGCGCTTTCAGGACAGGCACCATGACGGCAGAAAAAATGACGGCGGTGGCAGCCAGTGTACGGCCAAGGCCTGCGAAATTGATCATGTCTGTAACGCTCCTGTCAGTTAAGACGATGGCCGCATGCCTTGCGCATCCGCGGCCTCCGAAATTTCGTTTCCTGGCCTCGCATCCCGCCGAATTCATCGATCGAGCCGCAACGCCTTGATTCCAGTCTTCGACCCCGCAAGGGTCCATGCAATTTCATCCGTCGAAAGCTCTGGCTTAAGCCCCCAGCTTTCGCGCTCCATCCGGCCCGGCGATGATGGCAAGCGACGCGATGCCGATGAACAACCCGTGTTCGACTACACCTGCGATCGCGTTCAAATCACGCGCCAGCGCATCTGCATCAGGAATACGGCCAAAAGATGCGTCGAGAATAAGATGGCCGCCGTCCGTCCTGAACGGGCCGTCGCCAGAGGCGCGCACGGAAATATCGCCGGTCAATCCATGGCGTGCCGCAAGCTTGTCCACGGCGATCCGCGTCGCCACCAGCCCGAAGGAATTGACCTCTATCGGCAGCTTGAACGCCCCGAGCATATCGACGACCTTGGTCTCGTCGGCAATCACGATCATGCGAGACGAAGCCGTGGCGACGATCTTTTCACGCAGCAGCGCTCCGCCGCCGCCCTTGATCAGCCGAAGCTGCGGATCAACCTCATCGGCGCCGTCGATGGTCAGATCGAGTTCCGGCAGTTCGTCCAGCGACTTCAAGGGAACACCGAGTTCGACACAAAGACGCGCCGTGCGCTCGGATGTCGGAACGCCCTGGATGCGAAATCCGCCCGCAACCTTTTCAGCCAGAAGCCTGACAAACTCCTCGGCCGTCGAGCCCGTGCCGATACCGAGACGCATGCCGTCTTCGACATATTCGAGTGCTGCCTCGGCAGCCTTGATCTTCATTTGGCGGGCGTCCATGCGCCGCGTGCTCCCTGCTAGCAAGAGGAGCGCCACGATCCAGGATCGCGCGCCCCTTTAAAGTCCGATCAGACGTTTACACGGGGCCAGCGGCAAACAAAAGCCCAAAAGAGCCCGCAGATCAAATCCTGGTCATTAGCCGTCTCGTGAAGTCGCGATTGATTTTCTTCATCGCATCCCCTACCCCAATTGCATATATCCTGTGCCCGTTCCGAAAGGTCATTTCTTGTCCGCGTCCGTAGTTGTCTTCGATCTTGACGGAACTCTTGTCGATACCGCCCCCGATCTCGTTGCCAGTCTCAACCATGCCGTCACCCAGGCCGGTCTTCAACCTGTCACCTACCAGGATTTGACGCATCTCGTCGGCCATGGCGCACGCGCCATGATCGAACGCACCTTTGCCTTGCGCGGTGCGACCTTGAGCCCGGCCGATCTGGACTGGCAGATGAAGGAATTCATCGATTTCTACCAGGGTTCGATGCCCGGCGAATCCATGCCTTATCCCGGTCTTCTGGATGCCATGGATCGCCTGTCAGGTGCCGGCTATACGCTCGCCGTTTGCACCAACAAGCTGGAAGGTCTGGCAAAAAGCCTGCTCGACAGCCTGTCGCTCAGTGCGCGCTTTGCGGCCATCACAGGTGGCGATACCTTTCACGTGCGCAAGCCGGATGCCGAACACCTGCTGTCAACCATCCGTCTTGCTGGCGGCACGCCGGAAAAAGCGGTGATGATCGGCGACAGCCTCAATGACATCCTCGTCGCGCGCAACGCAGCTGTTCGATCCATCGGCGTGCCCTTCGGCTATTCGGACGTTTCGATCGAAAGCCTCAGCCCCGATCTGATCATCGCCCATTTCGATGAGCTGACGCCGCAACTGGTTGAAGACCTGATTTCCCGGCAATGAAAAAGGCGGCTCGAAGCCGCCTTTTTCATATGTCTGACCGGATCTTGCGCTATCAGCCCTGTGTCTGTCTCGCCGTACGCGTCGCCTCGAAGGCGCGGCCCATATACATGTCCCGCTCGTAGACGTCGTCGAAATACTGGACCTTGCCGTCCTTGTCGGGCCAGGCCGTGAAATAAGCGACATAGACCGGAATGCGCTGCGGCACCTGAACGCCCTTGTTCTTTCCGCCGGCGATCTGCTTTGCAATGTCATCGACCGTCGTGCCGAGTACGGCTGCAGCCATGCGACGCGGATCCGCCAGACGCACGCAACCGTGGCTCAGCGCACGCTGGTCACGGGCAAAGAAGCTCTTCGACGGCGTGTCGTGCATGTAGATGGCATGACTGTTCGGGAACAGGATCTTCAGCTCACCAAGCGCATTGTCGCTGCTCGGTGGCTGGCGCACGGCAACCGAATTTGTCGAACCGTACCAGTTGACGTCATAGGACGACACCGGCCGGCCGCCGACCTCCACCTGATAGCCAAGCCGATCGAGGTAACCCGGATCGGAGCGAAGCTTCGGCAGCATCTCGTTGATGATGATCGACTGCGGCACGCCCCAGTAGGGATTGAACTCCACGGTCTGGATTTCGTCCTCGAAGAAATAGGTCTGGTTCGACTTCGAGCCGACCACGACGCGCATCGAGAACTGTTCCTTGTTCTGGTCGTGATAGGAGACCGTGAACGCCGGCTGGTTGATGAAGACGTAGCGGCTGCCGAGATCGGCGGGCAGCCAGCGGGCCTGCTCCATGGCGATCACGACCTTGTTGATCCGGTCGGCGGTCGTGTCGCCCCCGGTCAGAAGCCGGATCGAAGCCTTGCCGACGATACCGTCCGGCTTCAGGTTGTTTTCCTTCTGGAAACCTTCGACGAGCGCAACCAGTTCAGGCGTATATTCGGGTGCGCCCTGATAGGTCGCCAGAACGGCCGCGTGTTCGGCCTTCAGGGCATCCGACCCCTTCTGGCGGATACCTTCGATGATGTTGGCGAGTTCCGGATCGGTGTTACCGGGTTTCAGGAGCGTGCCCGGCGCGATCTCGACGCGCGGAACGTTGTCGTTCTTCGCATTGAGGACAGCAAGCTCCTTCTGCAGCGCCTGAAACTCCGGACCGGACGGCGTCAGCGATTTCAGGAAAGCGCCGACATCGTGGCTGGCCGCCAGCACGTTGAGCTTGCCTGCAAGATTGACCGTCTTGCGCTTGAAATCGTGGTAGCCGGAAATCTTGTTCGGATCGACACGACCGCGCACCGTGTCGAGCATGTAGGTGAGCGTTGCGGATGTCAGCTTGATCTCGAAATCGACAAGCGCCTTCTCGCGCGCGTTCACGTCAGCCGCGTCGAAGGTCTCCGAAGGAAGCTCGACTGCATAGTCGTGAGGATTAAGTCCAACGGAGCCGGCATCCGCCAGCACGGCGATGGCCGCCTTGGCCGCGTCGTTTGCGCCCTTGTCCTTGATCCAGATAAAGTTGTCGTGGTTGGCATAATAAGCCTCGACCACCTTTGCCACGTCGCCCGGCGCATAGGCCGTCACGTCCGGCAGGAACTGGCGGGCCTGCGAAAGCGGCGCCATCGCCGAAGAGGCGACGTTCACCACAGAGCCGGTGACGACGGGATCCGTAAGCTTGGCCGTATCGATTCGGCGCAGAGGCTCGGCCTTGTAGGTGTAATAGCGCGGCGAGGTAACCTTCGGAGCAGGGCTCGATGCCTGCTTCTCGGAAGGCTGCTGCACGCCCCGCGGCGGCTGCACCTCTTCAACCACGGGCCTCTTCTTGCGGAACCAATCCATCAGGGTCAGCGCGTTGGCGTGAGGCACTCCGAGGGAGGTAAAGGCACATCCGGTCAAAAGAGTTACGATCGCTGCGGTTTTCATTAATTTCATAGATATAAACGCCTCTGTATCGCTTTGCCGCTTGGGTCGGCTCAGGCACGAATGCCGCGCGGCGATCGTGCTTATCTGCTTATAAGAAAGGATGGTGAATGAAAAGGAAACGCCGCCTCCATTCCCCCTGCAGAAAGCCTCACTTTTGCGTGAAATTTTCAAGCATGATGTAGACGAACAAGCACGGCCAAAAATTTGAATTGGCGAGATAATTTTCCTGCAACCACCTCGATTTCCCGTGCCGGTCCGGTTTGCGCATCTGCCGAGCCGACAAAATCAGTGACCCGATGTGACGCAAACGCCACGGAGAAAGCAGCCGGCGGCCGGGGCGAGGCCGGTGATTCCCCGCGAGCAGGAATTTAAACGATTGTAGGATTGCGGCAGCCGTCGGAACCTCTTTACAACCCCTATCACCTGGGCCAGAGAGATGCCCATCACCAAGGCCAGCGCGGCCGCCGGCTGATCAGCTATTCTGCCCGGCCGCATGAGGAAAGCAGGGATAACGATGACATCGACGCGCACCGAAACAGATACCTTCGGCCCGATTGAAGTAGCAAGCGACCGCTATTGGGGTGCCCAGGCGCAACGCTCGCTCGGCAACTTCAAGATCGGCTGGGAAAAGCAGCCGCTGGCCATCGTGCGTGCGCTCGGTATCGTCAAGCAGGCCGCCGCCCGCGCCAATGTCGCGCTCGGCCGCCTTGACCCGAAGATCGGCGACAGCATTGTTTCGGCGGCACAGGAAGTCATCGACGGCAAGCTCAACGACCATTTCCCGCTCGTCGTCTGGCAGACCGGTTCCGGCACCCAGTCGAACATGAACGCCAATGAAGTGATCTCCAACCGCGCGATCGAACTCATGGGCGGCGTCATGGGCTCCAAGAAGCCGGTGCATCCGAATGATCATGTCAATATGAGCCAGTCGTCGAACGACACCTATCCGACGGCCATGCACATCGCCTGCGCCGAACGGGTTGTCCACGACCTCCTGCCGGCATTGAAGCACCTGCACGCAGCGCTCGAAGCCAAGGTCAAGGCCTTCGATCACATCATCAAGATCGGCCGCACGCACACGCAGGACGCGACGCCGCTGACGCTTGGCCAGGAATTTTCCGGCTATGCCGCGCAGGTCGCCTCCTCCATCAAGCGCATCGAGATGACCCTGCCGGGCCTTTGCGAACTCGCCCAGGGCGGCACGGCGGTCGGCACGGGCCTCAACGCCCCGATCGGCTTTGCCGAGAAGGTCGCCGACGAGATCGCCGCGATCACCGGCATCGCGTTCAAGACCGCCCCGAACAAGTTCGAAGCGCTGGCCGCTCACGATTCCATGGTCTTTTCGCACGGCGCGATCAATTCTGCCGCCGCCGCCCTCTTCAAGATCGCAAACGACATCCGTTTCCTCGGCTCCGGCCCGCGCTCGGGCCTCGGCGAACTGTCGCTGCCGGAAAACGAGCCGGGCTCGTCGATCATGCCGGGCAAGGTCAACCCGACGCAGTGCGAAGCGCTGACCCAGGTCTGCGTCCAGGTCTTCGGCAACAATGCATCGCTCACCTTCGCCGGCAGCCAGGGCCATTTCGAGCTCAACGTCTATAACCCGCTGATGGCCTATAACTTCCTGCAGTCCGTCCAGCTCCTGGCGGATGCGAGCGTCTCCTTCACCGACAATTGCGTCGTCGGCATCGAGGCCCGTGAAGACAACATCAAGGCAGCGCTCGATCGTTCGCTGATGCTGGTCACAGCACTTGCGCCGAAGATCGGTTACGACAACGCCGCCAAGATCGCCAAGACGGCCCACAAGAACGGCACGACCTTGCGTGAAGAAGCAGTCGGCGGCGGTTACGTCACCGACGCGGAATTCGACGAAGTCGTCCGTCCGGAAACAATGATCAGCCCCGCTTGATCATCGGGCGGTGCGAAATCTATTGACGGCCACCGGGGCGCGAAAGCGCCCCTTTTCTTTATGAGAAACATCTAAAACTTTAGCGACCCAGGTGCGTAAACGTTAAGGCTTCTAAAATCTTTTATCCCTAGAAATAACGACGGAGAACAACAAGCACTGAAGGAGTTGCCCGATGCAATCGGCAACCGCGGGCAAAATCCAGATGCCAGATATCGCAGCGCAGGTCACCTATGCGATGCGCATCATGGGCGTCTCACCCATTCCACGCAATTACGAGCTCTATTATGAAGCCTATATCGGCTCCAATCCAAAGCTCACCAAGGAGCTTGCTGCACTCGGCAGCCGTGCTACCCAGGAAGAACTGGACGAGATCGGTGGCCGCTATTTCAGCCACCTGCATCCTGCCGGCATCGACCGCGTGCACAATCAGATGGCACGGGACCTGACAGACCTTCTCTCCCTGCTCAAGGAAGAGCAGTTTGCGCTCGAAAACTACAACCGCGTGCTCGACGAGACCTATCGCAATATTTCGAACAAGAGCAACACCAGCGCAGACCTGCTGCGCCAGGCGGTCGGCATCCTGTCGGAAGCGACCGTCGATACCATGAGCCAGGGCAAGGAGCGCGCTGAAAACGTCTCCATGAAATCCTTCGAGATGGAAGTCATCCGTCAGGAGCTGGACGAGTACAAGCGCATCGCAAACACCGATTCGCTGACGCGCCTTGCCAACCGTCGTGCCTTCGATGAGCGCCTCGCGGCGATCTACAATTCCGAGGCACACGGCTTCACCGGCCTCCTCATCGCCGATATCGATCATTTCAAGAAGATCAACGACAGCTTCGGCCATCCGGTCGGCGACAAGATCCTCGCAACCGTCGGCACGGTCATCCGCGCCAATCTGCGTCGTGACGCCTTCGTTGCCCGCACGGGTGGCGAGGAGTTCGCGATCATCCTGCCCGACAGCAGCCCCGAAGAGAGCCTGCAGGTCGCAGAACGCATCCGTACGTCGCTCTCGACAACGCCCTTCAAGAACTCGAAGTCTGGCGCCAATTACGGCCCGATCACGCTGTCGATCGGCGTTTGCCAGGCGTCTGCTGCCGAAGATCCGGTCGATCTCTACAACAAGGCCGATGTCGCCCTCTATTGCGCCAAGAATGCCGGCCGCAATCGCAGCGTCATGTTCGAGGACGGTATGAAGAAGGATGCCGGCAAGAGCTGGCTGATCTACCGCAAATAAACCGCAGCACGAAGTCTGCAGTTTCAACGATCAAAAACGGGGCTGCTCCTTCTGGGATCAGGCCCGTTGCCTTTTCAGGCCCGGACCGGCTACCACATCGTCTTTGCAGCGCGCTCCGGCCATTCGCGATCATAGGTATCGCTGTCGAAATCTGCCTTGGCAGCCTTCAGCAGGTCGCCGGGTGTCGGCAGCACTTTGGGGTCAGTGAACCGCTCCGGATTCCACAGCTGCGAGCGGATCAATGCACGAGCGCACTGGAAGTAGACCTCCCCGATCGTCACGATTATCACGCTGCGGGGGTTCTTGCCGTCGACGTGAAAAGCCTGAAGCAAGGCTGGATCGACGCTGATAACGGCCGTCCCGTTGATCCGCATCGTCGTGTTGGAGCCGGGAACGAGAAACAGCAGCGCAACGCGCGGATCGCGAACGATATTGGCAAGCGAATCGACCCGGTTGTTGCCGCGCCAGTCAGGCAGCAGCACCGTACGGTCATCGGCGATGCGAACAACCCGCTCGTCGTCGCCACGGGGTGAGCAGTCCAACCCTTCGGGCCCAACGGTAGCCAGGGCAGCAAAGGGCGAAGCTTCGATCATCTTTGCGTATTCGCGCGTCAGCGTCTTGGTCACCTTCACGAGGGATGCTTCGCTGGTGCCGCCATAAAGCGCATTCAGCTCCTCGACGCTGCGAATGATGGTCACCCTTCAGCTCCCTGATTATTCGTCATGTATTCCGTTGTTTGACGGCCCAAGATGACAGGCTGATGACGTCGCATGATCGCCTCAAGGGGTTGTGCGATCAACGGGGTCGCTCGGCTTTGTCCCGGGTCATGCCCTTTTCCGCAAGCGCTGCCTCATAGACCGCAAAGAGCTCATCGCCCTTTTCGCCAAGTTCGCGCAGATAATTCCATGTGAAGATGCCGGTGTCGTGCATGTCGTCGAAACCGATCCGGACAGCGTAGTTGCCAGTCGCCGTCATCGTGAGAATGGCAACGTTGCGCTTTCCGGGAACGGTAACACCCTGCCCCGGCCCATGCCCCTGCACCTCGGCTGAAGGCGACAGGACACGCAACATTTCTGCGGAAAGCTCGAAGGAAGCACCGTCATTGAAGGTCACCGTCAGCCGGTGCCTGTCCTTGGAAACCCGCAACTCCGTCGGCCATACATCGCTCATCCGGCGCCCCTTCCGCATCCCGCATAGACCGGCTGATTCCGGCCCGGCAAGACGCCAGTACCCCAATTCTGCGGATTTGGACAGCATGGAGCCTTTAGCTTCATGACGCGTAACACTCTTTCAGGTTTCCTGATATTGTGACTTGTCAGTCGATCTCCTATGTCGGTTGCTGGCCGTCCGGCTTGCGCCCACACAGGATACTGATTTTATGAAAGTGATGCGATTTCCGATCCGACGCCTTGACGCGGCCGTTCTGTGAACGACATTGTCGTCCAGGGAGTAAATTGGTGAACACGGTAACATTCGACAGGCACGGCGCCGCGCCCCTCAAGGATCTCAGCGCCCCGATGATTGATCCCTTCGGGCGGGCGGTTACCTATCTGCGTGTTTCCGTTACCGATCGCTGCGACTTCCGCTGCACCTATTGCATGGCGGAAAACATGAACTTCCTTCCCAAGAAGGACCTGCTGACGCTTGAGGAACTGGATCGCCTCTGTCGCGCCTTCATCGCCAAGGGCGTGCGCAGGCTGCGCCTGACCGGCGGCGAGCCTCTGGTGCGCAAGAATGTGATGTTCCTGGTGCGCTCGCTGGGGCAGAAGGTGCATTCCGGCGAACTTGACGAATTGACGTTGACGACAAACGGTTCGCAGCTGTCGCGTTTTGCCGCCGAACTCGCCGATTGCGGCGTTCGCCGGATCAACGTTTCCCTCGATACACTCGACCCGGACAAATTCCGCCGCATCACCCGCTGGGGCGAATTGTCGAAGGTACTCGAAGGCATTGATGCTGCTCAGGCCGCCGGCATCCACGTCAAGATCAATGCGGTTGCGCTCAACGGCATCAACGACGGCGAAATTCCGGACATGCTCCGCTGGGCCCATGGCCGCGCCATGGACCTGACCCTGATCGAGACCATGCCGATGGGCGAAATCGACGAGGACCGCACGGACCACTATATGCCGCTCTCGCAGATGCGCGCCCGTCTCGCGGAAGAGTTCACGCTCCGTGACAACGCCTATCGCACCGGCGGCCCCGCCCGCTACCTGACGGTTGAGGAAACCGGCGGCCGCCTTGGCCTCATCACGCCGATGACCCATAATTTCTGCGAAAGCTGCAACCGCGTACGCCTCACCTGCACCGGCACGCTCTACATGTGTCTTGGCCAGAACGACGCCGCCGATCTTCGAACCGCGCTGCGCGCCTCGGAAGACGACGCCTATCTTTCCCGTGTCATCGACGAAGCCATCACCCGCAAGCCCAAGGGCCACGACTTCATCATCGACCGCACCCACAACCGCCCCGCCGTCGCCCGCCACATGAGCGTCACCGGCGGCTGACGCTCCGGAACAAAGTGCAAGGCTGAACGTTCGCATCCATCACCAACGGAGGCGGAACGATGACGGACGCCGTCGAGACATTGGTTCGCAGCAGCTTCGATTGTTACATGACGATGGACCGAAGCCGGATGGAAGCCCTTCTCGCTCCCGATTTCACCTTCACCAGCCCCTATGACGACCATATTGATCGCGCGACCTATTTCGAACGATGCTGGCCGGCGGCTGGCAGCTTCGAATCCCTCGATATCCGCCATCTCGCCATGTTGGGCGACCGCTGCTTCGTGCTTTATGACGGCAAGTCCCACCGCGGAAAACTCTTTCGCAACACCGAACTTTTCACGATCGCCAATAGACGCATCCGCTCTGTCGAGGTCTTCTTCGGCCTGCCACCGGGCGGCCCGGTCCAGAAGGCGTCTGACTGATCTTTCGGTATGCAAAAGGCCTGCGTCGCTGCGCGGCCTTTTCGCTTTGCAAACGATCGAAGCAGCTATTTAAGCAGCATAGCTCCGGCCATAGCCCACCGGCTGAACCCGCGTTCCCGTCTTGAACCGTTCGATCTTCTCGTTGAGCGTATCGACCTGCTGGCGCAGGCCGTGGATTTCGGCCGTGTTTTCCTCGACCATCGCAGCATTCTGCTGGGTCAGCAGTTCGACTTCATGAACCGCCTGGTTGACTTCGTTGAGCCCGCGATACTGGTCTGCAGCAGCGGCCTCGATGTTGCTCACCAGCTGGTGGATCGTCGAGATATGGTCGTTGATGACGGTCAGCGCATTGCCGGTCTCCTGAACCAGCTCGACGCCGCCTCGCACCTGCCGGGCACTGTCGGAAATCAGGCCCTTGATCTCGCGGGCAGCACCGGCGCAGCGCTGCGCCAGTTCGCGAACTTCCTGCGCAACCACGGCAAAGCCGCGCCCCGCCTCACCGGCACGGGCCGCCTCGACGCCGGCGTTCAGTGCCAGCAGGTTGGTCTGGAAGGCGATTTCGTCGATCACGCCGATGATCGTGCTGATCTTTTCGGATGAGCGATTGATCGCCGCCATCGCCTCGATCGCCTTGCTGACGACCTCGCCCGAGTGACGCGCATAACTATGGGTTTCGTCAACAGATACCGTCGTCTTGCGCGCGCTTTCGGCGGTCGAGCGAACGATCTCGGTAAGCTGGCGCAGCGCCCGTGAGCTTTCCTCAAGGGCGGCGGCCTGCTGCTCGGTACGACGGGCGAGATCGTCGGCGGAGGCCGAAAGATTGCCCGTACCACCGGTAATTTCGCCAGTGACGATACGAACATCCGTCAGCGTCGCACGCAGCGCTTCCACGGCGTTGTTGTACGTACGAGCCATCATCACGTAGTCCGCGCCCAGATCCTCCGCCATGCCGGCTTCAAGATTGCCGTCGGCAAGCTGGCCAAGCACGTCGGAGAGTGCGTTCAAAGCCTCGATCTGTTCGGCTTCGATCCGTGCACGTTCGCGGCTGCGCTTGGCCTCCTCTTCGGCTGAAAGCACGCGTGCTGCCTCGGCTTCTTGCTCAAGGCGAACGTTCTCGACAGCATTGTCTCGGAAGACGGCGACCGAGCGCACCATGTCGCCGATTTCGTCGCCGCGGTTGCGGCCCTCAATGGCAACTTCGAGATCGCCATTGGCAAGGCGGGTCATGACTTCGGTCACGCGCTTCAGCGGACCGCGCAGGGTTTCGACCAACATCAAACCGCCGATGATCGCGAGCAACGTACCGGCCACCATGGCGATGATCGAGACATTGGCCGAACGCTGGCTGTCCTTCTTGCCCGCTTCCTGTGCATTGCTGACGAAGCTTTCGAGCGTCTGGCTGGCGATAGCAACGAGATCGAAGGCTTCGGTCTTGCCGCCCTGCCAGCGCTCGCCGACGTCGATCAGCTGGGCAGAACCCGTGCCGATATTGGCGAGCGAAGGCGCAAGCTTGTCGGAGAGATCACGCAGTGCAGCGTTCTTGGCGCCAAGCTGGGAAAGTTTTCTTGCGGTTGCCTTCACCGCGGCGATATCGTCGGTTACGTGTCGACGGCTTTTGGCATCCAGCGCGCGGTGCAATTCGCTGATATGAAAGCGGGTCATGTCTAGACCCTTGAAGGTGTCGTTCATCAGCGAAATCAGCGTCTTCAGCGTGGTCACTTCGGCGTCCATGCCGACGAATCGCTTGGCAGCAGTGTCTGAGTTGACGGCGGCCTGCTTGGCAAAATCCGCTTCGAACTTGCTGAGCTTGCTGAGGGCAGGAATGAACTCGAGCTTCTTGGCTTCGTTGTCTTCGGCGCTTTTAAGCACGTCGCTGATCTTCTGCACTTCGGTCTTCAGCGCCTTGATCTGCTCCTGCACCTTCGGTGAAGCGATATGTTCGGCTTCCTCGATCTGCTTGAGAAGATGCGGCAGGAACGTGATGGCGGCACTGACCTTGGCATCGGCGGTCGCGCCGAGCGTCACAGGCAGACGGAATTTCTTGGTGCGTTCGGCAAGCCCCTGATAGGCGGCGGCATCGAACAGAAGTGCCTTGGCAAAGGCTTCCTTGTCATCCGATTCCTTGCGGATGATATCGACCTGACGATACGCGGCAGTTCCCTGCGCGGTCATGTCGGCCATTGCCGCCTCAAGAGAGGCCGTGACAACGTCGCGTTCGGTCTTGATCGCCCAGAGCTTTTCGGCCCGTGCAAGCATGGCCGGGCCAAGCGCCACCACCGGCTCGATCTTTGCCTTGTCAGCGCTTTCGACGAGCAGGCCGTTCAGCCGCTCGATACCAGCTTCCTGATCGGCGATCCGCGCCTTCAACTCATTGAGACTTTCACTCGTCGTCCGATCGGCAAACGTCTGCAAACCACTGCGCAACGCCTGGAAATCAGAGAGATTGTTGATGGTCTCGCGCGTGACCGTCATGTGGCCGTTCAGCGTGCTGGCCGTGAAATAGCCGACGAGACCTATACCCGCGATCAGGGCGACGAGGGGCACGACAAACAGCAGGACCTTTGTAACGATGCGCAGACGCTGCAGCGAACGATCGATCAGGGACATTCCAAACTCCATCTTTGGCAAACCGGACATTCCCGCCGGCCGCGTCAAGGACGGGCCTTGCGACCGATGCACGGGCGGGTGCGCGGTCTTTCTCGTGAGCAACGTCGGGGAAGTCGACTAACCCTACGTCAACCAGAATCGCATCATGCGACACCAAAGCGGAGTACCGCGACGATAGGTGTTGATACTTAATATTGTCTCAATAAAACCGGGACCTTAACCGCGAAAGTACAGGGCTTTCAAAGCAATGGTTCTTGGTTCTGTAGTCAAATCAGCAGCCTAAACTTTCACCTGTCTGCCTCGAAATGAAACAGGGTAGAATTCGCGGTTGCACAAAACGGATGCCGGTGCTTTACAGATATGCAACGTCGCCGCGTGCAAGCATCGGCCATGTAGTCCACAAGCAGCTCAGCGGATGCCGGCAGTGCCGGCCAGGAATTGGAAATGCAATCTTCGGCGAATTTGCGCGGCGCAATTTTCATGTGCCTCGCCATGGCTGGCTTTACCGTCAACGATGCCCTGGTGAAATCGGTTACCGGCGTCATGAATGCGGGCCAGATCATGCTCGTGCGGGGCGCGATGACCTCCGTTCTGGTCCTCTTGCTGGCGCGCCATTTCGGCGCCTTCCGTTCCCTTCGCCTTCTGCTCAGCCCGATCATTGCGCTTCGCATCGTCGCGGAGGTGATTGCGTCCATCACCTATATTTCGGCGCTCGGCGAAATGCCGCTCGCCAATGCCTCGTCGATCCTGCAGGCGCTGCCCCTGGCCGTCACCTTGGGCGCCGCTCTTTTCCTGTCGGAGCCTGTCGGCTGGCGGCGCTGGCTCGCCATTCTCGCGGGCTTCGTCGGCGTCCTCATCATTCTGCGCCCAGGTCCTGAAGGTTTTACATCCGCAGCAGTCGCCGTCATCGCCTCGGTGGTCGCAGCTGCCACCCGTGACCTCTCCACTCGCCGCATCGCCGCCGACATCCCATCGCTCTTCATCTCCGCGACAACCGCGGTCATCATCACGCTCACCGGTGCAGTGCTTGTCCTGCCGCTTGGTGGCTGGCAGCCGATGACCGGGACCTCGGTGCTTCACCTTGCCGCCGCAAGCCTGCTGCTGCTCGTCGGATACCAGTGCATCGTGCTTGCCATGCGCCATGGCGAAATCGCCATCATCGCCCCGTTCCGCTATACCAGCCTGATCTGGTCGATCGGTATCGGCGTCCTGTTCTTTTCCGAATCCCCTGACATCTGGACGATGATCGGCGTCGGTATCATCATCGCCTCCGGCCTTTACGCCTTTGCCCGCGAAAACAGCCGCAGGCTTGCTGCGCGGCGCCTTTCGGGCGAATAAGCACGGGATCGCCGTAAGGATACCAATGCAGGAAGAAACCAGCCTCATCAAACCACCAGGCTTCATTCTCGCAGGCGGCCTCTCCTCCCGTATGGGAAGCCCCAAGGCGCTGGCCATCCTCGGCGGCGAAACGCTGCTCGCCCGCGCCGCCAACCGTCTGGCGCCACAGGTGAGCGCTCTGCACCTGAACTGGAACGGCCCGATCCCGGCGGAAGGCCTTTGCGGGTTCTCTCCAGTCCCCGACGAGATCGGCGGCCATGCCGGCCCGCTCGCCGGCATCCTCACGGCGATGAGGCACATAGCGCGCATCGATCCGGCCACGTCCCACGTCGTCACCGTTCCGATCGACGCGCCGTTCTTCCCGCTGGACCTCGTGGCAAGGCTAAAGGCGGCTATACGCTCAGAGGAGGACATTGCCATCGCCTTTTCGGAAGGTAACATGCATCCTGTCTTCGGGCTCTGGCCCGTCGTGATCGCGGATGACCTTGAGAATTTCCTTGGTAACGACGACAAGCGGCGCGTACGGGCTTTCATTGCTCGACACCCCATGATCGCCGTAAACTTCGATCCGCCAGAAGAGACCGATAGCCCGCTCAGGCCGTTCCTCAATCTGAATACGCCGGAGGAACTGGCATGGGCAGGGCAGATGCTGCCAAACCAGGGATAGCGCCACGATGACGACACCAAAGATTTTCGGAATCGCCGGCTGGAAGAATTCCGGCAAGACCGGCCTTGCCGTCCGCCTCGTTACGGAACTCACCCGCCGTGGTTACCGCGTTTCGACCATCAAGCACGCCCATCACGATTTCGATATCGACAAGGTCGGCGCCGACAGCTACCGCCACCGTCAGGCCGGCGCCCATGAGGTAACTATCGTCTCCGGCACCCGCTATGCCATCATGCACGAACTGCGCGGCGCGCCCGAGCCGAGCTTTGCAGAAATCCTCGCCCGCCTCGCTCCTTGCGATCTCGTCTTGATCGAGGGCTACAAACGCGAGCCGATCCCCAAGATCGAAGCCCGCCGCCTGGAAGCCGCCAACCGCGAACCGCTGGCTCCCACCGACCCCCATATCCTCGCCATCGCTGCCGATCATAAGATCAGCGACACCAATCTCGAGATCTTCGATCTCGACGACACAGTGACCATCGCCGATTTCGTGGAGCGCGTGACCGGGCTTAAGTCGGCATAACCTGCCGAAGCGGTAAAAGGACGCGCAAACTCTTGGTCTATAGAGGAGACGCCCGCCGTCGCGATGAAATCCAACCAGCAACGCAATCAAATGCATCCCGTGGACTCTCACCCTTAACAGGATGCGGAAAAAGGCGCTTGCTGCGAGCGGACTGCCGTGATTCCATGCCCGAGTGATTGGCCGGCAGGAGCAGGACATGCGGGGCAGTGATATCCAGACGGCGGGTCTGTTTTCTTATGTGAGCTGCGAAGCACGCGTTCCGACAAGCCATCCGCTGCGGGCAATCCGCGCGATTGTCGACGAGGCACTGGAAGTTCTGTCGCCTGATTTCGAGGCGATGTATTCAGCGATCGGCCGCCCGTCGATCCCGCCGGAGAAGCTTCTGCGCGCCCTGTTGTTGCAGGCTTTCTACACGATCCGCTCGGAGCGCCAGCTCATGGAGCAGATGGACTACAATCTGTTGTTCCGATAGTTCGTCGGCTTGTCGATGGACGCGCCGATCTGGGACGTCACCGTGTTCACCAAGAACCGTGAGCGGCTCCTGGCTGGCGACATCGCCGCCAAGTTCCTGGCCGCATTGCTGAGCCAGCCGCGAGTTAAGGCTCTCTTGTCAGACGAGCACTTCTCGGTGGACGGCACCTTGATCGAAGCCTGGGCCAGCATGAAGAGCTTCAAGCCCAAGGACGAGACTGATGGTGACGGTGATGACAACAACGGCTCCGGCGCTGACGCGAACAAGCCCGCAAAGGCTACGGCACGCAACCCTGAGCGGGATTTCCACGGCGAGAAGCGCAGCAACGCAACTCACGCGTCGACCACCGACCCGGATGCCAGGCTTTACAAGAAGGCCCGTGGGCAGGCGGCCAAGCTTTGCCACATGGGCCACGTCACCCTGGAAAACCGCAACGGGCTGGTTGTCGACGCCACGCTGACCCATGCGACAGGAACCGCAGAGCGCGAGGCTGCACTGGATATGGTGGGCCGCATGGATGGTCGTCATCGCATCACATTGGCTGCAGACAAAGCCTACGATACGGCAGACTTCGTTGCCGCCTTGCGGGATATCAAGGTGACGCCACACGTTGCTCAGAACACGGCGAACCGACGCTCAACCATCGATGGTCGTACCACCCATCACCCCGGCTACGCTGTCAGTCAGCGCATCCGAAAACGCATCGAAGAGGTATTCGGCTGGGCCAAGACCAGCGGCGGAATGCGCAAGACCCGCCATCGCGGAAAGGATCGCGTCGGTTGGATGTTCACCCTGACAGCGACGGCTTATAATCTGGTGAGGCTGCCAAAGCTGCTGACGACGGCATAATCGCGCCCGCAATCCGCCGAGACAGGGCGGATGACGACAAAAGGACCGAAAAGGCCGCTGAAAAAGCCTCATCCCCGCTCGTCTTCGAACCGTCTAGCGAGGATCGGTAGAAAAATTAGCGCTATTTCCGCAACCTGTTAAGGCCGGTTAGGCTCCGCGAGATCGTATCCAGCGATGGTGGGAAAAATGGAACTCCTTGTTCGTCGCCTGAGCAGCCAGGACGTAGAGGTCTTTAAGGACCTCCGGCGAGAAGGTTTGATATTGGAGCCCGCAAATTTCGAATCTTCAGCGGAGGAAGAGGCCACTATTGATGACGAGGAATGGAGCGCCCGATTGTCACGCGGGGGTACTTTTGGTGTGTTCGATGCCGACGAGCTTGTTGGCATCGCCGGTTTCCGTGCCGAATCTGGTGCCAAGACTGCTCACCGCGGACACCTTTCCAGTGTCTACGTGCGGCCGAAGGCTCGCGGCAGCGGTGCCGCAGGGCTGCTGATGAAATCGGTGATCGAGGCAGCAAAGCGCGATGTCGCCTTCCTCTACCTGGTTGTCACTCAGAGCAATGCACGGGCAATTCGCTTCTACGAGAAGCATGGCTTCGCCGCATATGGTCGTGATCCCGGCGGCTTGCTTGTCGATGGAACGTTGTACGAAGACTGCCTGATGGTTTTGCAACTGCGCAACCCGATTTGCTGACGCAACAATCTCTCAATTCACCGTGCCGTCACTGCCGTCCTCGGTCGCATCATCGAGCTTGGCGAAGCTGTATCCCTTCGCCTTTAGTGCGAGAATGCCCCGCGCCACGCCCTGCCCTGCAGCATGGGTCGGCTGGTTGATATGGGCGATGATCACGTCGCCGTCGCGCGCTGATCGAAACCGCTTCTCTGCCCCGGCTGCGCCCAGCAGCGAACCATCGTCGCCATTGACGGAATAGCCGGCGATCCGAAAGCCGAGCATGCGGATTTCGGCGATGGAACTCAGCGTATATTTCGCCGTCGCGCCGCGGTACCAGTGCGGCTCCAGGCCGCGCTCGCGCATGGCCGCGGCCCCGCCCTCGACTTCGGCCGCAACAGCCTTCGGGCTGCCGCCAGCAGCGATACCATAGATCAACGCCGGCCGGTCCACCGGCGGAACATGCATGGCGCCGTGGTTCTCGATTTCGAACAGGTCCGGATGCGCCTTCATAACCGCCAGCGCCGCATCGTTTCGCCTCAGCCAGCGCGCCGTAACGAAGATCGTTGCCGGAATGGCATTGTCGACCAGCGTCTGCAGGATGCGCATGTCCGTCTGGCCGCTACAGGCATCGAAGGTGAGCGCAACCCGCGGCGCATGCCCTTTGCCTGAAGGCTGGATCTTCAGCGCAGGCTCCGACAGGCGGCTCGGTGCCGCAGCGGCGGGAAAAGCAGCCGCGAGGGCAACAAGCAGGACAAGCTGTTTCATAGCGGCGACACGGGCTCAGCGATGGAAGAAAAACAAAAACAGCCCGGCGAAAAAGCCGGGCTGCATCTGCCTATACCGTTCGGCCGTTTACGACCAGATCAATTCTGTGCAACCGGCCTGACAAGCGGGGTTACGCGACGAATTGTCACCCGGCGGTTCTGCTGCTCGGCACCGTCGGTGCGGATTTTCAGATACCGTTCGCCATACCCCTGGGTCACGAGGTTCTCCGGCGGAATGTCGTAAACCTCAGACAGCAGCGAGGCGACCGATTCGGCCCGCTCGTCCGAAAGCACGAGGTTGGAATCGTCCGAGCCGACCGCATCCGTATGCCCTTCGATGAAGAAGGTTTCGCCCGGATCCTTGTCGATGACTTCGAGCATGGCGTCGGCCACCTTGCGCAGGGTCTTGGCCTGCGACAACGGCACTTCGGCACTGCCCGTGGCAAAGGTGATCGTATCGAGATCAATACGGCGCACCTTGTCGCGGATACGGGCCGAGTTCTTCACCTCGTCGATCGTGTAGGTCCGCTCCACCTGTTCCACCGGCGGCTCGGCCAGGAAGTCGTAATAGTCACGATCCGGCTGGCTCGACGTGTCGATGATGTAGTCGCGAACCGGCACGCGCAGACGCATCGGCGGCAGATCGTCGCCCACGTCCACCATCGGCGGGCGCGGGCCTTCGTCGGCTTCCGGCGCGTAGATCATCAGGTACTCGCGCCCGTCCTGATCGATACGCGAACGCTGAACGATATCACCATAGCGGTTGTAGATCGTCACGACACGAACACCATCGCCACGCTCGATGACCTCGCGGGTGCGACCGCGCGGCAGCTCCTCGTAGTAGGTATCACGGGCATCACGGCGCAGGCGCGGGCGGTCATCGCTGCGCACGATCACCTGGTCACCGAAGTCGATGACCGTCCGGTTGTTGCGGCCTTCCTCGATACGCGGACGTTCGCGGTTGTTGCCCGTAAAGGCATCGATCAGGTCGGGCAGACCGAATTCCGGTACAGTGTCGATCCGGCGCCCCTTCTCGTTGATCGCTTCGCCAAGCTCCTCACGGGTCGGCCTGCGATCACGACGCTTGGACTGCGCTTCGGCGTCCGACTTCGGAACCTCGACCTTGTCCTCTTCCACACGGGTCTGTTCGCGCTGCTTTCTGCGGTGCTCACGGGCATCGTTGCCGCCCCGGTTATCGGCGTCCTTGTCGCTGTCGAGAACGGCTGCACCATTATCCGTCGGAAGCACGACCGTCTCGCTGGTCTTGGAGGGATCTTCGGCGATCTTTTCCTTTTCAGCTTCCGTGCGGGTGTCCTTCACCTCCGGCCGTGGCTTGCGCCGATCGCCGGGCTTGCGGCCCTCTGCATTCTCACCGTCGATCGCAGGGCGCAATTCGCCGTCGGTCGCGGGCTTTGCCTGGTCGCCCGTGGCCGGCTGCTCCTGATTCTGCTCGGCATCCTGAAGCTTGCGGCGCTCCTCGCGGGCACGCTTGCGTTCCTCGGCAGCCTTGGTCGCGTCGTCGATAGCGGGCTTGGCTTCGTCGGCCGGGGCCTGCTCCGTCGGCTTGGCGGTCGGAGCCTCCTGCTGCTGCTCTTCGGCTTTTTGACGCTTGAGCTTTTCCTCGCGCGCCTTTTTGCGCCGCTCCTGCGTGGCCTTGTCCGCACCATCGTTCTGCGCCGGCTCGGCCTGTGCGGGTTTTTCCTCGGCCGCAGGCTGCTGTTCCTGCTGCTCGGCATCGCGCTGCTTGCGACGCTTGTTTTCCTGCGGCTTTGCAGGCTGCTCTTCGGTGGGTTGGGCTTCCTTTGGCTGTTCGGCTGCCGGTTGTTCCGCGTCCTGTCGTTTCTTGTGCTTCTTTTCGCTCGGCGCCGGCTGCTCTTCGGCCGGCTGAGCTTCCTGCTGCTGTTCTGGCTGCGCTTCCGGCTGCGGCTCGGCATCGCGCTGCTTGCGACGGCGCGGCTTTTCCTGCGGTTCTTCGGCAGGCTGCTGCTCAGGCGCCGCCTGCTGCTGCTCCGGCTGGGCCTCCTGCGGCTGTTCTTCAACCTGCTCGCGCTTCTTGTGCTTCTTGCGCAAGAGCTCTTCAGGCGCCTGTTCGCCGTCCGGCGCCTGGATGCTTTCTTCCTGTGCGATTTCGAAAGGCTTTTTCAGGCTTTCGGCAAGCGCCGGTTCAAAAACAAGGGAGACAGACAGAACGGGAAAGGCCACCGTTGCAAAAAGTCTGGATCGCTTGATCATCGTGTTTCCTCCTGTGCGGCCGGCATCGATGGCAGAGGTCTGCCGATCCGACTCGTATTTCTGACGTCTTACTGCGGACGCCCGGTGGCTGATCCATGGCGCCAATCCCAGGCACTCGCATCGAACCGTCATCCGTTCTAGGGAAAACCGGATTAACTCGCGATGAATGCGCCGTTCATCGAGCCGTGAGATAGGCGCACCAACGCTTTCGGCCAGCACGCGCACGCCGTCTTTTAACGAAAATCGCTGGAATACCCCTGTTTTTCTGTTGATTTTTGTCTTTGAAGCGTAGGAATATCCAATGAGACCGGCCCAAGAGAGGCCGGGCTTATCGACATCCGAACAAGAGAAATAATCGGATGCTCGCCAACAGAGAGGATCAAAATGCGTATCTCCAAACGTTTCGCTGGCGCCGTTTCGGCAGCCGTTTTCGCGCTGATGGCCACCTCGGCCATGGCCGACGGCGAAAAGATCGTCATTGGTACGGAAGGCGCCTATCCGCCCTTCAACAACCTGGAAGCCGATGGAACGCTCACCGGTTTCGACATCGACATCGCCAAGGCGCTCTGCGAGCAGATGAAGGCTGATTGCACCTTCGTGACCCAGGATTGGGACGGCATCATCCCGGCTCTCATTTCCAAGAAGTTCGACGCGATCATCGCCTCCATGTCGATCACGCCGGAGCGCAAGGAAAAGGTCGACTTCACCAACAAGTACTACAACACCGGCCCGGCCATCGTGGTGCCGAAGGACTCGACGATCACCGAAGCCACCGAAGACGCGCTCGCCGGCAAGACGCTCGGCGCACAGGGGTCGACGACCCACGCCAACTATGCAGAGGCGCATATGTCGAAGTCCGAGCTGAAGCTCTACCCGACCTCGGAAGAGTATAAGCTCGACATCGCCAACGGCCGCATCGACGGCGTGATCGACGATATCGTCGTCCTCTCGGAATGGCTGAAGACCGAAGACGGCGCCTGCTGCAAGCTGCTCGGCGCGCTGCCGATCGATCCGGTGATCAACGGCGAAGGCGCCGGCATTGCCGTTCGCAAGGGCGACGACGCGCTGCGCGAAAAGTTCAATGCGGCCATCGACGCCATCCGCGCCAACGGCAAGTACAAGGAAATCAACGACAAGTACTTCGGCTTCGACGTTTACGGCGGCTGATTATACGCACAGCCACGGCGAACCTTCGACAAAGCCGTGCAAGGCGCAGAAAATGCAACGGCGGGAGGCTTGTCCTCCCGCCGTTTTTGTTTGACAACAGCTAGATAAGAAGAAGCTCAAAGACTTCTCAAGCATGCGCGCAAAAGTGTGAAGCGGTTTTGCGAAAACAGCATGCGAAAAACAAAAAACCAAAGCGCGCACGCGCTTAGGGGGCTTCGAAGGGGAATAATCTGGTATGAGCGGAATTTTTACCGCCATTTTTTCAGCCGTATCCTGGCTCGGATCGCTGATAAATCCGCTGTGTGGTCCAATCGGTATATTCCGCCTGTTTGGTTCGGATAGTCTTCTCGCCTGCAGCGATGTTGGCTGGGGCGACGAGATCGCCTATGGCTTTGGAATAACCGCGTCGCTTGCAATATGCACGCTGCCGGTCGGCCTGTTCTTCGGTTTCTTCATCGCGCTTGCGAAGCAATCCGGGGAGAAGTCGCTGCGGCTGGCGGCCAATATCTACACCACCATCTTCCGGGGTCTTCCGGAGCTCCTGACACTGTTCATCGTCTATTACGGCCTGCAGATCCTCGTGCAACGGTTGCTTGCCTCGGTCGGCTATGAAGGACCGGTGGAGATCAATGCCTTCTTCGCAGGAATGATCGCGCTCGGCGTCGTCTTTTCAGCCTATTGCTCGGAAGTGCTGATGTCGGCCTTCAAGGCGATCCCCCACGGCCAATATGAAGCCGGCGACGCGCTTGGCTTTCACCGCGGCAAGACGATGCGCCTCATCGTCCTGCCGCAACTTATCCGCATTGCGCTGCCGGGCCTTGGCAATCTGTGGATGGCCCTGCTCAAGGATACAGCACTCGTCTCCGTTATCGGCCTGCCGGATATCCTGCGCCAGACGGGGGTCGCGGCCCGTGTCAGCAAGCAGGCCTTTGAATTCTTCGGTGTCGCCTGCCTGCTGTTCCTCATTCTGGCCATGGCGTCGTCCTTCGTCTTTTCGGCGCTGGAACGCTGGGCCAAGCGGTCGGAGGTTGCCCGATGAGCGTGATCGAAACCATGATCCCCCCGCAGCCCGCCCCGCCGGAGGCCATGAAGGCCTATACCGTCCAACGCTTCTTCGGGCGTGCACTCCTCGGCGTCTGGCTTGCCGCCTCGGTCGGCGTTTTCATGATCGTCGTTGATGGCTGGGACCCGGCAAAATTCACGAAATACGGACCGAGCTTCGTCTCCGGTCTCGGCGTCACCCTTCTTCTCGTGTTCTGCTCCGTGTCGCTCGGTGCACTGATCTCGCTGCCGCTCGCGTTTGCGCGCATGTCGAAGAACAGGGTTCTGTCGTGGTTCGCCTACGGCTACGTTTACTTTTTCCGTGGCACGCCACTGATCACTCAGCTGTTCCTCGTCTATTACGGGCTTGGCAGCTTCCGCCCGGAGCTTCAGTCGATCGGCATGTGGTGGTTCTTCCGCGAGGCGTGGAACTGCGCTCTGCTCACTTTCACGCTCAACACCGCAGCCTATCAGGCAGAGATCCTGCGGGGCGCAATCGAAAGCGTACCGCGCGGCCAGCGTGAGGGTGCCGCAGCGCTCGGATTGCCCGGCAGCATTGCCTTCTTTAAGGTCATTCTGCCGCAGGCGATGATCGTGGCGCTTCGCCCCTATGGCAACGAGATCATCCTGATGATCAAGGGCTCGGCGATCGTCGCCATCGTCACGGTCTTCGACCTGATGGGTGAAACCCGGCGCGCCTTTTCCCGGACGTTCGACTACCAGATGTATATCTGGGCAGCGATCCTCTACCTCATCATGGTCGAGCTTCTGCGAAACCTCTGGGCATGGCTGGAAGCGCGCCTGACACGGCATTTGAAGCGATGAAGCCACACAAAGACTTGGCAGCACTCCACAGTGATGACTGCCAAGTCTTTGGGATAAAAGAATTTTTTCATCCCACTCCATAACATTAGCAATAGATTAACCGCTTCAGTCGTTCTCTTATAGGGACCATCACTCCGCAGGATGAGAGGTCACATGGCAAACGACTTGGAAATGCAGATGAAGGGATACGGCCTCACCACGGCCGAAATCCTCTACCGCATGCCGGATCATCAGAAACTGCTGCAGAGCTTCGTCTGGCAGCACTATGACCTGGCCCCGGACTTTCCGGAGATGAAAAGCTTCCTGAAATTCTGGCGCGAAACCCTGGACGGTCCGCTGCACTCGGTGCGCTTCGTTCACCGCCAGCTGATTTCAGCGTCGGACTGGCGCGCACTTCAGGGCGAGTTCATCATCAACTGACAGACCGCGCGCCCCCGCATGGCGATCAGACATGCACCTCGCCATGGGCAAGCTCGCCCTCTCCCGGCTCGCGATGAAACGCGCCATAGGTGAGAACGGCGTAGAAGCAGAAGACCAGCCCAAGGACCGGCCATCCCGGGATGGGTCCGAGGCTGGCATTGGCGGCGACGTCGCTTAAGCCCTCGATGAAGCGGGTCGGGCTTCCATCCGGTTGCAGCGTCGGCGAGGTAATCTTCAATCCCCAGGCCAGGGCGAGGATGATGTACATCCAGTAGTAATTGCGCCGCAGACGCCGACAGATCGCTTCGCGGTAGCTCATGAGAAACGCCGGCCGGCGCAGGCTGGCAGCAATCGGGGCCGCCCAGTTGATGGAACCGGTGCCTTGCGGCGACAATATCTGCGCGAAATACCCCCGCTCCAGCTGCCGCACCCGGGCGCGATAGACGTCGAAGAACCGGTAGCGTCGCGCTTCGATATAGAGAAGCAGCGAAACGAGAAGCATCGCGAACAAGAGCACGCCATGATGGGACGAGGGTGTCGAGAGCGAGACCGAAAGAAGCGCGGCAACCACGGTGATCGCCCAGTTCGAGGTCCGGTCGATCCGGTCGCGCCAGCCTGCCATGCGCGCCATCTCGCCGCGATAGTAGTGCACGACCGCCGTCAGCGTCTCGGAGGAATTCGCCGGCAGGGACGGACTTTTCGGCTCCGCACCATCCTTGATCAGCCCAAGCGGGCTCAGCTCCATGGCCATGGCATCTCCTCCCGATACTATTGTTTTCCGCATCATGCGCTCGTTTGGGGCATCAATAAACGCCTTTCTGCGGTGGTTTTCGCCGCAAATCCGGCTTTTGGATTGCCAAATGCGACCGGGAGCCGTAAACACCGGCCATGCAGAAGATTGACGAAGAAGCCCTCGCCGAAGCCTACAACCGCGCGCTCGCCCTGGAGAAATCCGGCGACGTCGAAGCGGCAGTCAAGGCTTACGCGGAAGTCCTGGCCATCGACCCCGAGGACCATGGCGGCGCTGCCGTGCGCATCGCCTCGATGGGACGTGGCGAAACGCCCGACAAGGCCCCGGACGCCTACGTTGCGACCCTGTTCGATCAGCATGCCGAAGTGTTCGAGGATGTGCTCGTCGAACAGCTGCAATATCATGTGCCGATGATGGTGCGCCAAAGGCTGCAGGCCATGAGCCTCGGCCCCTTCGAAAAGGCGCTCGACCTCGGCTGCGGCACAGGCCTCACCGGCGGCGTCCTGCGCGACATGGCTGACGATATCACCGGCGTCGATCTCTCCGAAAACATGGTCGAGATCGCCCATGACAAGGATGTCTACGACACGCTCTATGTCGCCGAAGTCGTCGATTACCTCGAAGACAATGAAGACGGCCCCTTCGACCTGATCACCGCCACCGACGTTCTGCCCTATCTCGGCGGCCTTGAAGGCCTGTTCTTCGGCATTGCCGAAAACCTCAATGCCGGCGGTCTCGTCATCTTCTCGAGCGAAACCTTGCCCGAAGAAGCGCTCGCAGGCCGCAATTTCATGGTCGGTCCGCATCAGCGTTTTGCCCATTCCCGTGCCTACGTCGAAAAACGGCTTGGCGAAATCGGTTTCAATATCCTCGAAGTTGCCGATATCACCGTGCGTCTCGAAGAAGGCGAACCGATCGGCGGCCACCTTGTGATCGCGCGCTTCCTCGGCGAAAAGGCCTGATCGACCTTAGAGGGTCGATCTGCCCCCTGAGCGACGGCGTGCTCTTTCTTCTCCCCGGCGGGGAGAAGTTGGCCCAAAGGGCCGGATGAGGGGGCGGCTGGCTCGGAATATCAGGCGAATACCCCTGCTCCACTGCTTTCGAAGTTCCGCTGCGGCAAGACTTTCGCGCCGACCTGCCCCCGTCTTTTACCCTCGCATCTTCCTTGCTCTGCCCGCATCGGCTAAAGCGATAGCCAGCAAGCATGCAGTCTCGGGAGAATTGGAATGGCGAAAGTTGCGTTTATTGGTCTTGGCGTGATGGGTTATCCCATGGCCGGTCACTTGAAAGTCAAGGGCGGCCATGATGTCACGGTCTATAACCGCACATCAGCCAAGGCGGAAAAATGGGTCGCTCAATTCGGTGGAAAATCTGCGCAAACGCCTGCCGCGGCTGCCGATGGTGCCGATTTCGTCTTCTGCTGCGTCGGCAATGACGACGACCTGCGCTCCGTCACGATAGCCAGGGATGGTGCCTTCGAGACTCTGAAGGCAGGCGCTGTCTTCATCGACAACACCACCGCTTCGGCCGAGGTAGCCCGTGAACTCGACACCGCCGCAACCGCCCGCGGTGCCCATTTCATCGACGCCCCGGTCTCCGGCGGCCAGGCCGGCGCAGAAAACGGTCTTTTGACGGTAATGTGCGGCGCTACCCCCGAAACCTTCGATCGAGCACGCCCGATCATCGATGCCTACGCCCGCATGGTCGGCCTGATGGGTCCCGCCGGTTCCGGCCAGCTCTCCAAGATGGTCAACCAGATCTGCATCGCCGGCCTCGTCCAGGGCCTTGCCGAAGGCATCCACTTCGCCAGGAAGGCAGGCCTTGACGTCGAAGGTCTCGTTGACGTCATCTCCAAGGGTGCCGCAGGCTCCTGGCAGATGGAAAACCGCCACAAGACCATGAACGCCGGAAAATACGATTTCGGCTTCGCCGTCGACTGGATGCGCAAGGATCTGGATATCGTGCTGACCGAGGCCCGCCGCAACGGCGCCAAGCTGCCGGTAACCGCACTGGTCGATCAGTTCTACGGCGACGTCCAGGCCCTCGGAGGAAACCGCTGGGACACGTCCTCACTGCTGGCACGGTTGGAGAAATAAAGAGACAGGAAGCCTGTTTAACAGCTTCGGTTAATCCAGGCATCGCCGGGATCAATATCCAGCGCCGATGAGACACAAGCGTGAAATTGGTGGTCGAGCGGATGGGTGGGATCAAGCCCGGTAAAGACTATATCGCGATCGACCAGTTCGAGCTTCTTTGCCGGCTCTTCTCCACTGTTGTCGTAAGGCAATACGGCATCGCAAAGAGGGATTGCTCGTCCAAGATTGTGGAAACATCGGCTGTAACGGCGGCGAATGACATCTTCAGGGATGTCATGACCACCGAGTTGAACACGTTGACGAACGCGGAGAACATGCAGATCGATGGTAGCCAGTGCGATAAAGACGAGAAGGATACGGTATCCTCTCTCCTTTGCGCCCATAATTATCTTCAACGAGCTTTCACTGCTAAAGGTCTCACGATCGTGGAAAAGAGAAGTGATCCGACGCAAGACTTCCCTACCAGCCGGTAGCGAAACACGTTCAGGCTGATCGGGATCGATCTTGCGAGCGTTCAGATCAGCATTGATGAAAACACCAGGAAAGAGAAAGATATCCTGAAAGCTGGATTTCCCGCCGCCATTAGGCCCCGCCAGCACGACGAGTTCAGGCGTGTCGCTCGCCATTCTTGCCGCCGTCAACTGGTGATTTCATATGGCGCAATTTCTGTCCATCCGGCCGAAGCTCAACCACACCCGCATTGCATCGAGCATCATTGATGTAAAACACCGACACATCTCCCTCCCGTGCGGCACGACGCGCCTCGGCTGAAATAATCAACAAGCTTTCGCGGTGGTGAAGTCTTTCGATGGCGTTCATGGTGGTCATGTTCTTGGAGACTTTCGCGGGACTACGAGCTTATATCTTCATATGCCCGCGAAAGGTCAAAGTTAAGAGCTCATATGAACCTGTACGGCGATCCGGCTATCGTCTCAATCCTCCGCAGACTTCGCCTGTTCGAGGATCATGTAGTCCAGCGGCAGCTGTGTCGTGTACTTGATCTGCTCCATCGCAAAGGCGGAGGAGACGTCGCGGATTTCGATCTTGGCGATCAGCCGCTTGTAGAAGGCGTCATAGGCGGCGATATCCGGCACGACGACGCGCAACAGGTAATCGACGTCGCCGCTCATGCGGTAGAACTCGACCACTTCCGGAAATTCCCCGATAACCTCGGAAAAGCGCTTCAGCCACTCGATCGAATGGGCGTTGGTGCGGATCGAAACGAAGACGGTGACCTTGGTGTTGATCTTGACCGGATCGAGCAGCGCGACGCGCCCGCGGATCACGCCTTCCTCTTCCATCTTCTGGATACGGCGCCAGCAGGGCGTAGTGGAAAGACCGACCTTCTTGGCAAGATCGGCTACGGCGAGTGTGGAATCCTCCTGCAGAAGACGCAGGATTTTGCGATCGAGACGATCCATCGGTGAAGCCCCCTTCGAATATTATTCCTTTCATAACGGGAATTTTCCCAAATGGAAGAATTTTTTTTCAAGCCGGCGATGATTTCACGCGCTTACGGAGTTCAGGCAGGAGATCCCTCTCGAACCAGGGATGCTTCTTCAACCACGCCGTGTTGCGCCAGCTCGGATGCGGCATCGGCAGCACGACAGGGCCTTGATTGACGCCAAGGAATGCCCGCCAGTTCTCCACCGTCTCCGTCATGGACTTGCGGCGACGATCGCCCAGATGCCACCTCTGGGCATATTGCCCGATTGCCAGGATCAGCTCGATCTGCGGCATCGCCTCCATGACGTGGCTCCGCCATGTCGGTGCACATTCGCGCCGCGGCGGCAGGTCGCTGCCGTGGGCGTCGTATCCGGGGAAACAAAAGCCCATCGGCACTATGGCAAACCGGTCTGGATCGTAGAACTCCTCGCGCGCCACATCCAGCCATTGCCGCAGACGATCGCCCGAAGCATCATTGAACGGCAGGCCGGTATTGTTGACGCGCAGCCCGGGCGCCTGCCCTGCAATCAGGACCCTTGCCTTGTCAGAGATCACCGCCACCGGCCTTGGCTCATGCGGCAGCTGGTTCTGCGGACCGCCCCACGGGGCGTCGCGACAGAGCCGGCAGGCGGCGATGGACTGGCGAAGCTCGGAAATGGACCCGCTCTCGGTCATTCTGTTTTCCTCTTGCGGGCTCAATGTCCGTCAGATGCCGCCGACCAGCGCAAACATGCGCTCGATCAGCCGCGACAGGATATTGCTCACCATATGGGGTGCCTCCTCCATTCCGCCATGCTGCCTGCGCCAATTCTGCGGTGGGTCGAATGTGCCGGCCCAAAGGCCCGGCGCTCGGCCTGCGCAATGCGCTCTTCATCCTTGTAGCCACCGTAGCCAATTGCTTGGCCGGCACGCACCATCGCTGCATTAAGTTCCCGCCCACCGGCAACGCAAACCGCCAGCAACCGGTTATATTTGTCTTTCGCATGGCCGGAGCATTCAACCGGTCCCTGAGCCACCATTTCGACAAGTTGCGCTCTGGATTCCTGCCCGCAATGGCGGGGCGTCTCACCGTCGAGGCAGATCTGCTGCAGTTCCGGCGCATCAATGCCGAGGAGCCGGATGCGTTCCTCACCCATCACCAATGTATCGCCATCGACCACGCGGGTGCTGCCGGAAAGGAAGATCCGGTTGGCTTCATCAATACGCGCCACAACAAGAGCCATCAGGCCGAGCAGCACCGCAGTCAGCAGCACATCCCGCAAAAGGCCACCGCGTCGTTCCCTCAGCCGTATCATTTTCATCTCGTTATTTGCTCAAGGAATCGCCGATTCCACGAGCGGCAGCAACTTCTTAAGAATTTGCTCTTATCGTTGATAGGATTTCATTAATGCCGTTTGAGACCATGAATCAGGGCGTCAGCACCTCGACCGACAAGATCATTGTCGACAAGTCGCGCAGTCACCGCAACAAAGCGGTGTCCAAAGCCGTGCGCGCAAGTCGCGAACGCCTGCAGATCGGTCCGTCCAACATGTCGGGCTTCGACAAGGACATGATAGCCCTGCACATCGATTCGATGCTGCATGGCGCGATTGCCATGCCGGTCTTCATCGCCTTCATCACCGGCATTGGCGTCTACCTGTCCCAGAGCCTGCACCTGATTACCTGGGGCGTGTTGACGCTGTGCGTCCATGCCCTCGGCATCATGCTTGCCCGCAAGGCCAAATCCAGGGAAATGCCGGCGGAGAAGGTCGCCACATGGCGGCGGCGCCTGTTTGTGTTCCAGGCGCTGTTCGGCGCGTGCTGGGCCGTCTTCCTGCTGCAGGAATGCGATGAATGCGGCGCCGTTACGTTCGGGTTCTACAAGGGCGCAGCCCTGCTGATCGCGCTTGCTGCAACGGCGATGGGCACCTTCCTGCTGCGCAATGCGCTGGTCATCACCTTCGCTCCCGTGGTGATCACCTTGGCCGCCCTGTCGCTGCTCAGCGGTTCGCCTTCGACCATGGCACTGACGGCGGTGATCTGCACCTCGCTCGTCTTCCTGGTGTTCATGACCAACCGCATGCATCGGGCGAACCTTCACATCCTTTCCGTCCAGTCGGAAAAGGACGATCTGATCGCCGAACTCGAGGTCGCAAAATCCATGTCGGACGAAGCGCGCCGTCGGGCTGAAGAGGCAAATCTTGCGAAGTCGCGCTTCCTCGCCTCGATGTCGCACGAGCTGCGCACCCCCCTCAACGCCATCCTCGGCTTTTCCGAAGTCATGGCAACCGAGGTGCTGGGGCCGCTCAACAACCCGATCTACAAGGAATATACCGGCGACATCCACCGCTCCGGAAAACACCTGCTCGATCTCATCAACGAAATCCTCGACCTGTCGCGCATCGAGGCCGGCAAATACGACCTCAGCGAGGAAGCGATCCATCTCGTCGAGATCACCGAGGATTGCATCGGCATGGTGCAACTGAAGGCCCGCGCCAAGAACATCACCATCTCCGACCAGTTCGAACGCGCCATGCCGGCCGTCTGGGTGGATGAGAAGGCCATGCGCCAGGTCGTTCTCAACCTGCTCTCCAACGCTGTGAAGTTCACGCCGTCCGGGGGAGAAATCAGCGTCAAGGTCGGCTGGACGGCGGGTGGAGGGCAATATCTGTCTATCAAGGACAACGGCCCCGGCATTCCGGAAGACGAAATCCCCATCGTACTCTCCGCCTTCGGACAGGGTTCGATCGCGATCAAGAGCGCCGAACAGGGTACCGGCCTCGGGCTGCCGATCGTTCAGGCCATCCTTGCCAAGCACAATGGCGAATTCATCCTGCGCTCTCGCCTGCGTGAAGGCACGGAAGCCATCGCCATCCTGCCTTCAAAGCGCGTGCTGCAGAGTGTCCCTGCAGTCGAGAATGCGCCGGAAATCGAACGCCGCCGCAAGAGCTTCGCCTGATTGGTTCAGCCGGCCAGCACCTTCGCGAGAAACACGACATAGAACGCGTAACCCGCATTGGCGACGATCACGCAGAGGCAGGCAAGCGACCCCAGGTCCTTGGCATGTTTGCCCATGTCGGAAATTTCCGGCGAGACACGATCGACGATTTCCTCGATCGCCGTGTTGATCGCTTCGAACGCGACCATCATCAGGAACAGCAGGAACATCGCCAGATACTGGAAGAAGGTCGCGCCAACGATCACGAACGCGATCATGGCCACGACAAAAGCCCCAAGCTCGTGACGGAAGGCCGCCTCCCCCAGCAGCCGCTTGGCCCCGCCGAACGAATAGGTGGCAGCCGCGATGAAATGCGAGATGCCCGTCAATTTTTCAAACGGCTTCGTCATTCAGCCTTCGTCTCCAACATCAGGCGCAACGGGCGGGTATCGGCACGATGCCGAACACTCCGGCATCCAGGGGGCGCCGAATTCTTTATCGCATCCGAATAGGTGAGAAGGCGTGCCCGTTCAACCCCGGTTTGACCGCAACTTATGCCAATGTCGGTCACGAGTTGCGGTGAAACGGCTATTCGCGGTTGCTGACGCCAGCCTGAACAAAGGTCGCCATGCCCGAATGGCATGCAGCCGCCGCCTTGACGATGCCGGCCGCAAGGGCTGCCCCCGTGCCTTCGCCAAGCCGCATGCCGAGCGCCAGAAGCGGCGTCTTGCCCAGCTTCTCGATCGCCCTGATATGGCCGGGTTCACCCGAAACATGACCAATCAGGCAATGGTCGAGCGCCGCCGGATTGGCCGCGCGCAGGATCGCGCCTGCCGCAGTCGCCACATAGCCGTCGAGGATGACCGGGATCTTCTGCATGCGCGCCGCAAGGATCGCGCCCGCCATTGCGGCAATCTCGCGACCGCCAAGCCGGCGCATCAGCTCCAGCGGGTCATTGAGATGGTCCTGATGCAGCGCCACGGCCTTTTCGACAGCAGCGATCTTGCGCGCCAGAACCTCGCCCTGCGAGCCCGTACCCGGCCCAACCCAGTCTTCGGCTTTTCCGCCGTAGAGCGCGAGGTTGATCGCAGCGGCAATCGTCGTGTTGCCGATGCCCATCTCGCCAATGCACAGAAGGTCGGTGCCACCGGCGATCGCTTCCATGCCAAACGCCATGGTCGCCGCGCAGTCGCGCTCGGAAAGGGCGGCTTCCTCGGTGATATCGCCGGTCGGATAATCCAGCGCCAGGTCGAAAACCTTGAGCCCGAGATCATGCGTCACGCAGATCTGGTTGATCGCAGCGCCGCCGGCCGCGAAGTTCTCGACCATCTGCGCCGTGACCGAAGGCGGAAACGGCGTCACGCCTTGCTTTGTCACGCCATGATTGCCGGCAAAAATCGCCACAAGCGGACGATTGACCGCGGGCGCACGACCGGTCCAAGCGGCGAGCCAGAAGGCGATCTCTTCCAGACGACCCAGCGCACCGGCCGGCTTCGTCAGCTGTGCATCCCGTTCACGTGCGGTAACGAGAGCTGCCCCGTCCGGCCCCGGCAGGTCGCGCAGCAGAGTACGGAAATCGTCGAAAGGCAGGCCGCTGGCACTCATTGGGTATGTCCTCGCATCGTCGTTAAAGCGGAACCGGCCCGCCTGGATGCTCTCTCATAATGTGCGCGGCACGTTGGAGCAACGGCATTTGCGCCACCGGCTGTCGCCGTCGCATGATCGTGCAGAAGAACCGATTCGCGGGGCGCGAAACGGCGGGGAGGAAAGCATGTTCAACGTCAGCGATTTCATCGACGACACCGCCCGGTCCGTGGCCTTCTTGAGCCGCATCCACATGCCGCAGCGGCATTTCATCGGCTTCGACGGACGCTTGAGCCGTGCCGTGCGCGCATTTCCCCTCGCTGGCCTGTTGATCGTCCTGCCGGCCGCCGCCGTGGCCTCCATCTTTTCAGCCGTGCATGCCGACCCGCTGTTTACCGCTTTCACAGTCGTCGCCATCCAGTCCCTGATCACCGGCGCGCTGCATGAGGATGGGCTGGCCGATACCGCCGATGGGCTTGGCGGCGGGCGTGACCGGGAAAGCGCTCTCGTGATCATGAAGGACAGCCGCATCGGCTCTTTTGGAGCGATCGCGCTGGTGCTCTCGCTCGGCCTGCGGGTTTCTGCCCTGGCTGCCATCCTGCCGCAGCTGAGCCCGACCGGCGGTGGCCTTGCCATCCTCGCCGTCGCAGCCCTCAGCCGCACCGCAATGGTCTGGCACTGGTCGCGTCTTCCCCCCGCCCGCACGGATGGCGTCGCCGTCTCCGCAGGTGAACCAGCACCCGGCGCCGTACAGTTTGCCATCGCCTTCGGCATCATCTCGGCAGCAGTGCTGATGCTCTTCGCGGGCGTGCCGATGCTCGCCGCCATCCTGGCGCTTGCGGCCTTTGGAGCAGCCGTCCCCGCCTTCGGTCAAATCATCGTGCGCAAGATCGGAGGCCATACAGGTGACACAATCGGAGCCACACAACAGCTGGTCGAGATCGCCGTGCTCGCGGCCCTTGCACTGGCGGTATGAAACGCTGATATATCTCCGGAATACATCGCCGAACCTGCCCGGCGAAGAGAAATGAAGCCCAGTGGGTCACCTGCGCATTTGGCCATGGTGGTTCGATTTTATGCCTCTCTTGGACGTTTAATGGAATCGCCCTGCATCCTCGTTTGTTCGATCGACATGAACACCGGCTACTGCTTCGGCTGCGGCCGAACACGCGACGAGATCGGCGCGTGGACGCTATACACGTCTGAGGAACGCCGACAGATCATGGAGACGCTTCCCGCACGACTGGAAGCCGTCGAGCGCAAGCCGCGCCGGGAAACGCGTCGCGCCCGCATGGCGCGGGAGCGCCTCGCCGAATGAAACCTCTCTATCTGCTGCTCGGCATCCTGGCCGCAGGCCTCATCCTTCTCATCGTCAACCACGATAGCGGCCGCACGCTCGGCATCGAGAACAACGATTTCGGACGCCTCGTTTCCCTTTCCGCCATTGCTGCCATGCTGGCTGCCGGCTTTCTGCACAGCCGGGTCAATTTCGGCGAGACGTTGCGCCAGATCGCCATCTGGCTGGTCATCATTCTCGCCCTCGTCTCGGCCTACCTCTATCGCAACGATCTCGTGAGTTTCGGCGACAGGCTGGCCGGTGGCCTGATCCCCGGCCGCATCAGTGTCTTCACGGACAGCGAGGGCCAGCAGGAAGTCGTGCTCCACAAGGTCCTGAATGGACATTTCGAGACACCGGTGACGATCAACGGCGAAACCGTACGCATGCTCGTCGATACCGGCGCCAGCACCGTCGCAATCTCCTGGTCCGATGCCGAAAAGCTTGGTCTGAAACCGGAAACGCTCGATTTCACCCAAATGGTGACGACCGCCAACGGTCAGGCCCGCGCAGCACCGGTCAACCTTGCCGAAGTCGCCATCGGCCCGATCGTTCGAAACGACATCCGCGCCAGCGTCGCCGAGAAAGGCAAGCTCGACCAGAGCCTGCTCGGCATGAGCTTTCTCTCGACCCTCGACTTCCTGCAGATGCAGACGGACGAGCTGAGGTTGCGGGACTAACGAACAGCGAATACGTTGCGAAGCGACGTCGGCGGCGCAACAACTATTCGCTACCCCTATTCGTTATTCGCCCATTTCAGTTGCGCAGCCGGTAGCCCGTCCTGAAGATCCAGGTCAGCAAGCCCATCAGCACCGCCAGGAAGCCGATGATGATCGTCAGGCTGATCCACGGATTGACGTCGGCGATCTCGAAGAAGCTCCAGCGGAAACCGCTGATCAGGTAGAGCACCGGATTGGCATGGCTCACCGCCTGCCAGAACGGCGGCAGCATGTTGACCGAATAGAAGCTGCCGCCGAGAAACACCAGCGGCGGGATCACCAGCATGGGGATCAGGTTCAGCTGCTCGAAATCCTTGGCCCAGATACCGATGATGAAACCGAACAGGCTGAACGTCACGGCGGTCAGCACGAAGAACAAGAGCATCACCAGTGGATGCGCGATCGTCACATGAACGAACAGCGAGGCCGTCGCCAGAATGATCAGCCCGATCATCATGCCCTTGGTCGCCGCCGCCCCGACATAACCGAGCACGATCTCCGTCATCGAGACGGGTGACGATAGAAGCTCGTAGATCGTGCCGGTAAACTTCGGAAAATAGATCCCGAACGACCCGTTGCCGATACACTGCGTCAGAAGCGTCAGCATGATCAGGCCCGGCGTGATGAAGGCGCCATAGGATACGCCCTCGATCTCCTGGATGCGCGAACCGACGGCCGCCCCGAAGACGATGAAATAGAGCGATGTGGAAATCACCGGCGAGACGACGCTCTGCAGCAGCGTGCGGCGTGTCCGCGCCATCTCGAAGAAATAGATGGATTTGACGGCTTCGAAGTTCATGCGCGTGCTCCCACGAGTTCGACAAAGATGTCTTCCAGCGAACTCTGCCGTGTCGAAAGGTCTTTGAGCCGGATGCCGGCCTCTGCGAGTGCGGTCAGCAGCGTCGTGATCCCCGTGCGCTCCCCACTGACATCGTATTCGTAAATCAGGCTGTGGCCATCGTCCTCGATGCTGAGCTGATAGCCGGAAAGCGCTTCCGGCAGGGTGGAAAGCGGCTCGACAAGCTCGATGCGCAACTGCTTGCGGCCGAGCTTCTTCATAAGTTCCTTCTTCTCCTCGATCAGCAGGATCTTGCCGCCATTGATCACACCCACGCGGTCGGCGATCTCCTCCGCCTCTTCGATGTAGTGTGTGGTCAGGATAATGGTCACGCCCTTTTCCCGCAGCCGCTTCACCACTTCCCACATGTCCTTGCGCAGGTTGACGTCAACGCCCGCCGTCGGCTCGTCGAGAAACAGAACACGCGGCTCGTGCGACAGCGCCTTGGCGATCAGCACCCGCCGCTTCATGCCGCCGGAAAGCTCGCGCAGCATGTTGTCCTTCTTGTCATAGAGCGACAGGTCCTTCAGCACCTTCTCGATATGCGTCGGGTTCGGCTTCTTGCCATGCAGCCCGCGGGAAAAGGACACCGTGTTCCAGACGGTCTCGAACTGGTCCGTCGTCAGCTCCTGCGGCACCAACCCGATCATCGAGCGGGTCTGGCGAAAATCGCGCACCACATCATGGCCGCCAACCGTCACCTTGCCGCCGCTCGGATTGACGATGCCGCAGATGATCGAGATCAACGTCGTCTTGCCGGCCCCGTTCGGCCCCAGCAGCGCCAGGATCTCGCCTTCCTCGATCTCGAGGCTGACATCCTTGAGCGCCTGAAAACCGGACGCATAGGTCTTGACGAGATTGGAAACGGAAACGATGGAAGGCATGAAAGGTCCCGGAATCGGAGGGCGCGGAGAACGCTGTCCTATATGGGGTGGATCGCACAAAATTTCAGCCCAAAAATCACCGGTGATGCGAAAACACCCGCATTATTCCGGCGATGGCCGCAAGCACGCTCCCACGCCCCCCCATCAGGTTGAAAGCGCGGCAGAAATTCCTTGCATCCCCCGCCAAGTCTCATGGTAGCAATATTCGAAACCAGACAAGCGTAAACCTGCTCAACGGAAGGAAACGGCATGAGATACGGACTTCTGCTCATCGCATTGCTCGCCCTAAGCCCCGCGACATCCGCTTTCGCCGACGACTGCGACAATGCCCTGGATCAGGCCAGCATGAATGAATGCGCCGGCGCGGCCTACAAGAAATCGGATACCGAACTCAATTCCCTCTACAAGCAGATTCAAGGGCGTCTGAAGAACGATCCCGACACGCTGAAACTGCTCGTTGCCGCCCAACGCAGCTGGATCGCCTTTCGCGACGCCGAATGCACCTTTTCCGATTCGAGTGCGGCCGAGGGCAGCGTCTATCCGATGATCTACGCCCAGTGCCTGGACGGGATGACGCAGACACGGACGGAAAGCCTGAAGGGTTACCTGAACTGCGAAGAGGGTGACATGAGCTGCCCGGTCCCCGCCGCCGATTGAACGCGAAAGTTTTCCCCTTCCGCTGTCATCAAACCGTGATGATTTTCAATCATTTTCCGGCCGTGCAACGCACACCATTCGACTGATTTGCAGAACCGCCGGCAGTCCCCTCTACGGCACGGTTCATTTTCAAGGCCGGTCTTTTTGCCGGCCTTCTTTTTTCCCCGGTTACCCGCACCTTCGCACAACGATACTCCGTCTTGCCGGATCGCCGTCTTGGCTGTAAATAAGTCAACATTCGATGCGTGAAAAATCCGCACACAACAGAAAGGAGGGTCACGTGCACAATTTCTATTTCCGGTTCTACCGGCAGCGTGGCCCCGTCAACGCCCTGCAAATGCGTTTGCAGGGCTGACCAGAGACCGTTTCTCAAGCGATCCCTTCTTCCTGGTCTGCCCTTCGTGGCCTGCAGTCCTCCAAGCCTTGCGGTTTGGTGCGCCTGCATTTCCTATCCCCCGTTGACGATATGTCGATCATGACCGGCTGATTGCCCCTGATCGCCCGTCGCGCGGAAAGACCAGAGACGAACATGACCTCAATCAATATCCGCAATCTCGGCATCACCCTGTCGCAACAGCTGTTTTCGAAGCTCAACCTCGTTGTCAACGCCGGAGACCGCATCGGCCTCGTCGCCGCCAACGGCCGTGGGAAATCCACGCTCTTCCGCGCAATCGCCGGCACGCTGGAAGCGACCGAAGGCGAGATCACCCGCGCCCGCGGCCTGACCGTCGGCTATGTCGAGCAGAACGTACCCCCGGCTCTCTTCGATCGCACCTTCTACGAAGCCGTCCTCGATGCCCTCCCGGCCGAACAGGCAGAAACAGAAAGCTGGCGCGTCGATGTCACCATGGAGTCGCTGGAGGTCCCCGAGGAGTTCCGCACACGGCAGATGAAGGCGCTCTCCGGCGGCTGGCAGCGGCTGGCGCTGCTTGCTCGTGTCTGGGTCACAGAACCGGACGTGTTGATGCTCGACGAGCCCACCAACCATCTCGATCTCGGCAAGATCGCCGCCCTTGAGGAATGGCTGAACGCACTCCCCCGCGACGTGCCGGTCATCCTCGCCAGCCACGACCGCGCCTTCCTCGACGCCGTCACCAACCGCACCCTCTTCCTGCGCCCGGAGCAATCGCAGGTCTTCGCCCTGCCCTATTCCCGTGCACGTGTGGCGCTGGACGAGGTCGATGCCGCCGATAGCCGCCGCTACGAGCGTGACATGAAGACGGCAGACCAGCTGCGCAAGCAGGCCGCCAAGCTCAAGAACATCGGCATCAACTCCGGCAGTGACCTGCTGGTGGTCAAGACCAGGCAGTTGAAAGAGCGCGCCGAAAAGTTGGAGGATGCCGCCAAGCCGGCCCATCTCGAACGCTCCGCCGGCGCCATCCGCCTTGCAAACCGCGGCACCCACGCCAAGGTGCTGGTGACGCTCGATGACGCCGAAGTCCGCACGCCGGATGGCACGCTGCTGTTCAAGACCGGCAAGCAGTTCATCTGCCAGGGCGATCGCATCGTGCTTCTCGGCCTCAACGGCACGGGCAAGACGCGGCTGATCCATCGGCTGCGCAATGCCATCGCCAATCCGGAAACGGCCCACGACGGCATAAAGGCGACGCCCTCACTGGTGCTCGGTTACGGCGATCAGGCGCTTGCGGATCTGAAGGGCGCTGACACGCCGATGCAGACGGTCACCCGCCGCTTCGATGTCGGCGACCAGCGCGCCCGCTCGTTGCTTGCCGGCGCCGGCATGAGCATCGACATGCAGGGCAAGCCCATCGACCGCCTCTCCGGCGGCCAGAAGGCGCGCCTCGGCATGCTGATGCTCCGGCTCGCGAACCCGAACTTTTACCTGCTGGACGAACCGACCAACCATCTCGACATCGAGGGTCAGGAAACGCTGGAAACCGAGCTGATGGCCCATCAGGCAAGCTGCCTGCTCGTCTCCCACGACCGCAGCTTCGTCCGCGCCATCGGCAACCGCTTCTGGCTGATCGAACGCAAGAAGCTGGTGGAAGTGGAAAGCCCGGAAGCCTTCTTTGCGGATGCGGCGCTTGTCAGGTGACGGATGTGTCCCTCCCTCAAGGGTCCACACGTCAGCGGCTTGCCGTAACGCGTTGCGGCTCCCTGCCTCTTCTCCCCCGCGGGGAGAAGGTGGCCCGAAGGGCCGGATGAGGGGGCCGCCGGCTCGGAATTCGCGGCGCTGTCGTCCGCCCGAAATGTCGCACATGATGTCATGTGGTCCCTTCGCACCTTGAAGACGAAACCGTCCTTGCCGGTGGCGCCGTCAAGATCGCCAGCGCCACTGGAGAGAGCGAGGCCTCAGCTGCAGTGCCGATACCCTGATTTTCGCTCGCGCAAATCGAAGTGGAAATGATCCTTGTGGTGCGGATCGCTGCCGGGGCCAAGCACCGTGCTGAAATACTTGCAGCTGTCGCTGCGCACCGCCTTCAGCAGTCCCTTCTCGCGGAAGGAGAAGAAGCCGGGCTTGCGCACGTCGATCTCCTTGCCGCTCTTCAGCACGAACTTGCCGACGTCGATGGCATTGCCGTGGGCATGTTCGGACATCGGGTTGCCGCGTTGCGAATTCATCGTCCGGCAGGAATAACCGCCCAGCGGCCTGATCGTCTTGACGCCCGAGAGATAACGAGCGCGCGATGAAGGTACCAGCTCGTTCTTCACCCATTTGGCGAAAGCTTCCGTCACCTGGCAGTTGAGCTTCACCGAGGGCTTGACGTCGATGCCGCCGGCAAGGCCGGTGAGCTCGATCGGATAGTCGATGCCGCAGGAGCGCCCCTTGGCGATCCGCTCCACGTCGCGAAACTCGACGCCGAGCTTGGCCAGTCGTTGGCGGCAGGCAATTTCCGATGACGGCATCTGCCCGGTGAAATCCGGTTCCTCCATCGGATTGTTCGCTCGCGGAATGAAGGCGACCTGCCGCTCGAGCCCCGTTGCCTGGGGCTGCATCGTCACCCGCTGCTGTTGTTCGAGAAACTGTGCCTTGCGACGCTCCTCAGCCGCGATCTTTTCCGGGCTGAGCGGTGGCAGGTCCGGGTCGTAGCCGGTATCGACCGGGGCCGCCATAGCCACCTGCTGTCCCTGCCCCTGCCCGATGGCATGAACCTCGCCGCCAATCCCGGCAACCACGGGCTGCGCCGTGTTCCCCTCGGCGATCTCGCGGCTCTGCTCCTCGGCAAGTCCCACCACCTGGGGCTGGCCGGAGACACCGAGCATCGCATCCATGTTGACGCCCTCGGGCGGAACCATCGCTGCCGGCGCCGCATCCATCGCGCTGCCGCCGTTCGCCGCTTCGCTGTCGATCATCGGAAGTCCCGTGCCGGCGCTCTGCTGCATCCCGCCGCCTGCGGGTTGTCGGTTGTGGGCAGACGTCATCGGCATGTCGGCTGAAGGATAGGCGGCAGAAACGGGCTCGCCACGAAGTGGCTGTATGGCGCCGACGCGTGTTCCCGTATCGATCCGGGCGGAGGGTTCCAGTGCATCGTCCGTGGTACAGGTCGCAAGGCTTGCCGAGATAAGCAGCAGCGCAACCGACCTGCGAAATAGGCAACCATACGCCATACATCCACCCCTCATCCGCAACGGTACGCAAAACCAGATCCGTTCGGACGGTAGAGGCTGCCGATCACCTGTGTCGGAACGCAGGCAAGCGCGTTTCCTCGCCGGAAAACGAGGTCACTTTAGGCAATCATGGTAAACGAAAGCTTTCGAACCGGGGGCGGGTTTTAGGGGTTGAAGAAGTAAAAACCCGCGCCTGACGGTGGCCAAAGCGCCGACGCTGTGCAGGTCGACAGACCCGCTGAACAAGTCGATAGATGGAAACCGACCCGCCTCAACGGCAGGCGTTGTTGTCGATCACCCGGAAGCCTTCGGCATCCGCCATGCAGCTGTTGGGGAAGGTCTGCGTGCGGTTGCCACGCCGGCCGCAGACGGGCGCATATTCGCGGGTGCAGACGCCGGGGCGACTTTCCGGACGCTCGCCCGGCATGCCGATGTCACCGCCGGGACGCTCGTTGCTGCGGCATTCGCCGCGTCCGATCACCCGGAAACCATCTGATTCCGCCATGCAGGAGTTGGAGAATGTCTGGGTGCGATTGCCACGGCGCGCGCAAACCGGGTTATATTCCCGTGTGCAGATCTGTGGGCGATCGTCGGGTCGCTCCGGCCGCCCTTCATCCCGGCATTCACCCCGGCCGATGACGTCGAAACCCCGCGCCCGCGCCTGGCAGGAGTTGGAGAAGGTCTCCCGCTGACGCCCGCGCACACCGCAGACCGGCGCATATTCCATGGTGCACATCTGTGGCGGACGCGGCATGGGCTCCGGTCGTGGACCCGGATATTCCTCTACGGTGCAGCCGGCAAGAACGGACAGCGCAAGCGCTGCGATGATCCTGGCAGTCCGCAGGGTGAAGTGGGCCACGGGCAGTTCCTCCATTTCGACGCCGCTTGTCTGCGACGCATAAGGCTTTGATTTGCGTCCCATTCTCACGGCAAAGGCGACGAGGTCAACCCAAACGCAGAAAGGCCCGCGTCTTTCGATCCGGGCCCTTCGCTTCCTTCAGAGATGATTAGGCTGCCCGCTCGTAGCGCTCGCGCCCGGACGAGGAACCAAGCCGGAAGCGCTGCAACAGCGTCTTCAGCTCGCTGCTCTCCTGCGCCAGCGTCTGGCTGGCCGCCGTGGTCTCCTCGACCATCGCCGCGTTCTGCTGCGTCATCTGGTCCATGCTGTTGACGGCGGTGTTGACCTCCTGCAGGCCGGTCGCCTGCTCGCGCGCAGCCGTGGCGATTGATGCCACATGATCGTTGACGCGGTTGACCAGCGCCTCGATCTCGACAAGCGCTTCGCCAGTCGCCTTGACCAGCGACACGCCCGTCTGCACTTCCCCGGCAGATGCGCTGATCAGCGTCTTGATCTCCTTGGCCGCATTGGCCGAGCGCTGGGCAAGCTCGCGCACTTCCTGCGCCACGACCGCAAAACCGCGACCCGCTTCTCCCGCACGTGCCGCCTCGACACCGGCGTTCAGCGCCAGAAGGTTGGTCTGGAAGGCAATCTCGTCGATGACGCCGATGATCTGGCCGATCTGGCTGGAAGACCCCTCGATGCGCCCCATGGCGGTGATCGCATTGCGAACGATACCACCGGACTTGGCAGCACTCGCCTTGGTCTCGGTGACCATCTCGCGCGCCTCTGCGGCCCGCTCCGAAGCGCTCTTGACGGTCGAGGTGATCTCGTCGAGCGCTGCTGCCGTTTCCTCAAGAGCCGCCGCCTGCTGTTCGGTGCGGCGCGACAGGTTGTTGGCCGCCTGCGAAATATCGCCGGCGCTGCCGTTGACCACATCCGTCGAGTGGGAGATCGAACCGATGACGTCGCGAAGGGCAGCCACCGCCGTGTTGAAGTCGTCCCGCAGCTTGCCGTATTCCGGCGAGATCTTGCCGATCTCCGCCGTCAGGTCGCCGGTGGCCAGCTTCTCCAGCGCCCCGCCGACCGTCGCCATGGCGTCCGCCTGGCTTTCGGCACTGGCGCGGTTGCGCTGTTCGTTGCCGCAACGCTCGCCGTCAAGCTGCGACTGCCGCTCGATCTCGCGCCCACGCAGGTCGATGCGCTCCTTCACGGAGTTGCGCAGTTCAACAAGCACCAGGGCCATCTGGCCGATTTCGTCACCGCGGTCGGTTTCGGGAACCTCATGCTCGACCTTCTCGTCGGCGATATCGCGCATCGCGATCTTCAGCCGCTCGACAGGCTTGACGACGCTGCGCACGATACCGAAGGCAGCCAGGAGAATGACGATCGCCGCAAGCCCACAGATCATGGCGACCTGGATCAGCCGTTCACGGAACATGGCGGCAAGGTCGTCCGCATAGACGCCGGTTCCAACGATCCAGCCCCAGGGCGCAAAGCCGGCCACATGCGAATATTTCAGCACTGGCTCGTCGGCGCCCGGCTTCGGCCAATAGTAATCGACGAAGCCCTGACCGTTGGCCTGCACCGTCTTGACGAATTCAACGAACAGATGCTTGCCGTTCGGGTCCTTGTTTTCCGTCAGGTCCTTGCCGTTCATTTCCGGCTTCACCGGATGCATGATCATCGTCGGATGCATGTCATTGATCCAGAGATAGCCGCTGCCCTGATAGCGCATCGCGCTGATCGCCTCGATCGAGCGCTTCTGGGCCTCTTCCTTGGTCAGCGTCCCGGCCTCTTCAAGCTTGTGGTAGGCAGCAAACACCGAAACGGCATTTTCGTTCATTGCCGAGAGCATCGCCTTGCGTTCCGCAACGAGCTTGTCCTGTGCCTGGAACAGGCCATAGGTCATGGCCGCAGCCATGGTCAAAATCGCTAGTCCGACAAGTGCGTAAAGTCGCACCGAAATGCGGAAATGTTTCATGCGTAAAATCCCCTACCTCTGCAGGGGTGCAGGATAGCGTCCGCCATTTTCAAACTTCCTAACAAAGCATCGTTAGAAATGAGGCTATAATTTTCATCCCCCGTTAACCCGACCAAGCCGCCTTCCCGCCCCCCTCGTCATCGGCTAGGGTCCACCAATCGAAGACACGCGGGGAGTTACCCATGACCAAGCCGACCGGCGAGCTGACGCTACGAACCCTGGCCATGCCGGCCGATGCCAATGCGGCCGGCGATATCTTCGGCGGCTGGGTCATGGCGCAGATGGACTTGTCCTGCGGCATTCGCGCTGCAGAGCGTGCCCGTGGCCGCGTCGTCACCGCCGCCGTCAAGGAAATGGCCTTCGCGCTGCCGGTCAAGATCGGCGATACGCTCTGCATCTATACCGATATCGTCACCGTCGGCCGCACCTCGATCACGCTCAATGTCGAGGCCTGGGCCCAGCGCTACCTGTCGGACCGCATGGAGCGCGTCACCGACGCCCGCTTCGTCATGGTCGCGCTGGATAAGGACGGCAAGCCGACCCCGGTCCCGCCGGAGACCTGAGACGATGGAGCACGCGGCCACCCCTGAGCTCTTCTCCCATATCCGCGTCGTCATGGGCATGGTCGTCAGCCTCAGCATGGCGCGGCTGCTCACCGGGCTCGCCGTCTTCGTCCAGCATCCACACCGAAACCGCCTGTCCTTCCTCCATCTCGGCTGGACGCTGTTCCTGTTCCTCTTCCTCATCCATTTCTGGTGGTGGGAATTCAGGCTGCATGATCTGGCGACGATCGATTTCGGCGTCTATGTCTTCGTCATCGCCTTTTGCTGCGTCTTCTTCTTCCTCTGCGTGCTGCTGTTTCCGGCCTCCATCGAGGAATATGCCGGCTATGAGGCCTACTTCCTCTCCCGCCGCGCCTGGTTCTTCGGTTTCCTCGCGCTTGCCTATGGCCTCGATCTCGTCGACACCGCCCTCAAGGGACGCCAGTATTTCGGCTCCTTCGGTCTGGAATACCCGCTACGCAATGCATTCTATATGGCCGGCTGCCTGATCGCCGCATTCACCATCAACCGCCGCTTCCACGTCGCCTTCCTCGTCACCGCCATTCTCTACCAGGCCATATGGATCTACCGCGTGTTCGACATGCTGGGCTGAAGGCGCATGCTCTTCCGAAAGAACGTCCGGGAAGGAAAAGCTTTTCAGCCAAGAATTCGTCCTACCTGTATTTCAGTTTAACCACCCTGAATGCGGACGAACACACGACTTCAATAAAAAGCCGCACCTACCTGGATTACAAATGAAACGCGATTTCACTTTGTTCTATGTGGCTTGCCAAACTATATTTCCATCAGTGTCGGCTTCTTTACGAACGTCTCCGGCGAATACCGGTTGCGACTGTACAAACGGACGTGCCGCAGCGACTGGGAAACGGCTTCGCTGGCATCGCCCGGCGTGAATTGAGCGAGCTTTGTGTAGCAAAGGACGTGAGACTGATGGCTGATCATCCGGAAGACGAGAACCACCAGGAGGAGCGGTCGATCGAGAAAAATCGCCCCACCCTCGACAATCTGCCGCCTGAGGTTCGCGCATACATCATGGAGCAGGCCATGAACGTGGAACCAAACCGTTATGCTCAAGCGGACGCCGTCCATACAGTGCACGCCTTGAGTCAAACCACCCGAAATTATCGGGCGGCTCTGGTGGACAACCCGTCAACGCTTGGGGCAAAGTTTGTGCAGTTTGCCCACAATACCGCTGCGATACGGTCGGGTGGTGCAATCGACGCTGTTGGTGGCCCAGGGAAAGAGCGAGAGGCCGATAACGTCATTGCTCGATACGGTCCGTTGCCCCACGCATCTGCCGAACACGTGCGAAAAACGGGAGCTACACGTGACGTGTTTGAACATGGAGCCAGTGCTCCAGATGGTCTCACACGTCACGGGGTTACGAATCCGGAAGACGCTGCCGCTCTGCGACGGTCAGCAGCCACACGCGACGTGCAAGACCATGATGCCAGTGCTCCAGATGCCATCAGGCGTCACGAAGTTGTGAATCCGGAAGATGCTGACCACGTGCGAAACGTAGGAATGATACGCGATGTACTTACACGCGGAGGTAGTGCGTCAGACGCCATTGCGCTTCACGAAGTTGAGAGCCCGGAAGCTCAAGCGAGGGCTCGCGCCATTGAAGTCCGTCGCTCGCCAAAAGCCAGGGAGGATAGAGGGTTCGATGAACATCCCCGTGGAGGGCTTGAGCGGTAACGGTTTCCAGAGATCGGCCAAGGTGTCCCGGCCCTTCGGACATGCCTGAACCTTTGGCCAGGCCGGCTCCCCGCCCGACGTGAATTGAACAAGTTTCGTTTAGCAAAGGACGTGAGACTGATGGCTGATCATCCGGAGAACCAGAATCGACAGAAGCCGTCGATCGAGAAAAATCCCACCACCCTTGACAATCTGCCGCCTGAAGTTCGCATGAACATCATGCAGCAGGCCATGAACGTGGGACCAACCCGTTACGCTCAAGCGGAGGCCGTCCATACAGTGAACGCCTTGAGTCAAACCACCCGGAATTATCGGTCTACTCTGGTGGACAACCCGTCAACGCTCGGGGCGGATGCGGGCGGGGCGAGCACGGCAGGCGGTTGGTGGCCAAGGGGAAGAGCGAAAGGCCGATAACGTCATTGGGCGATACGGTCCGTTCCCCCATGAAACGGCTCAAGACTTGCGAAGAACAGGAGCCTCACGCGACGTGTTTAACGATGGAGAAAGTGCTTCAGATGCCATTGCGCATCACGGGGTTACGGATCCAGGATATCAAGAGAGGGTTCACCGCATGGAAGCCCTTCGCGAGGGAAAAGCCACTACGAGCAGAGGGCTCGATGACCATCCCCGTGGAGGGCGTGAGCGGTAACGGTTTCCAAAGATCGCCCAAGGTGTCCCGGCCCTTCGGACATGCCTGAACCTTTGGCCAGACCGGCTCCCGCCTCGCCTGCCCCAACCTCACCCCTTGAACACGAAAGCCGCGCCACCGGCGATCAGGCAGAAGCCGATTGCATGGTTCCAGGTCAGCGATTCCTTCAGCCAGAACACCGAGAAGGCGGCGAAGACGACAAGCGTGATGACTTCCTGCATGGTCTTCAGCTGTGCTGCCGAATAGACCGTGTGGCCAATGCGGTTGGCCGGCACCGCCAGGCAATATTCGAAGAAGGCAATGCCCCAGCTGGCCACGATCGCCATATAAAGCGGCGAGGACGTGTATTTCAGATGGCCGTACCACGCGAATGTCATGAAGACGTTGGAAAGCAGCAGCAGCACGATCGGCCAGACGGCGGCAGGATTGATGGAAAACGGCATGGCGAATCCTTTTAAGGCGATGGATTACCAGCCGGGTTAAATCGACCCTCCGATATGTCAAGCGGAAGCCTCCTTCGGCAACGCATAACACGTCCATGAGGCCGCCCAGCAGCGCAGCCGCCGGAGGGCGACAAGCGCGCGGCCACCTCCGGCATGATCTCTGCCTCGACCAACGCCTTCGTCCCCATCAGCCGATGCCAACACGGCGGGAGGGTGAACTGTTGCCTTTTTGTACTCATTCCCCCTTTTCTTCCGGCCGGACTCTCTCCATATTCCCCGGATGTCAAAAGCGCCGAAAAAACCCGTCCGTCCCGCCACCGGTTTCGAAGAAGCCCCACAGGCCGAATTCAAGGGGGCGCCGCTCTCCTCCAACGTCGCCGATTGGGCCGAAGAGCTGCAGCGCATGGCGGAAGCCGAGGGCATCGAGACCCGCCATGACGTCGCCTCGCGCGCCGGCAAGCACCGCAAGAAGGTCGAGAACGAAGCGCGGAAACACGCCGAGAAAACCTCGACCCAGAAGACATCACGCGGCGTCTCCATCGGCGCCTCCTCCGATCCGAAGACCCGCGCCGCCGCAGGCCTCAATCCGGTCTCCGGCCTCGATATTTCGCTGGAAGATGCCGACAAGCTGGACGCCGGTTCCGGTGTGACCGCCACCGTCGAGGCGCTGTCGGCGCTGATCGAGAGCGGCAATCCCCTCTTCAAGGACGGCCAGCTCTGGACGCCGCACCGCCCTGCCCGGCCGGCCAAATCCGAAGGCGGTCTCTCGATCGTCATGAAATCCGACTTCGAGCCCGCCGGCGACCAGCCCACCGCCATCAAGGATCTCGTCGAAGGCCTCTCCAACGGTGACCGCTCCCAGGTCCTGCTCGGCGTCACCGGTTCCGGCAAGACCTTTACGATGGCCAAGGTGATCGAGGCCACCCAGCGCCCCGCCGTCATCCTCGCGCCCAACAAGACGCTGGCCGCGCAGCTCTATTCCGAGTTCAAGAACTTCTTCCCCAACAACGCGGTGGAATATTTCGTCTCCTACTACGACTATTACCAGCCGGAAGCCTACGTGCCGCGCTCGGATACCTTCATCGAAAAGGAATCGTCGATCAACGAGCAGATCGACCGCATGCGCCACTCCGCCACCCGCTCGCTGCTGGAGCGTGACGACGTCATCATCGTCGCCTCCGTCTCCTGCATCTACGGTATCGGCTCGGTCGAGACCTACACGGCCATGACCTTCCAGATGGAAGTCGGTGACCGGCTCGACCAGCGGCAATTGCTCGCCGATCTCGTGGCCCAGCAATACAAGCGCCGCGACATGGACTTTCAACGCGGCTCTTTTCGCGTCCGCGGCGACACCATCGAAATCTTCCCCGCCCACCTTGAAGATGCCGCCTGGCGCATCAGCATGTTCGGCGACGAAATCGACAGCATCACCGAGTTCGACCCGCTGACGGGCCAGAAGACCGGCGACCTCAAATCGGTCAAGATCTACGCCAACTCCCACTACGTCACCCCCCGCCCAACCCTGAACGGCGCCATCAAGTCGATCAAGGAAGAGCTGAAACTGCGCCTCGCCGAGCTCGAAAAGGGCGGCCGCCTCTTGGAAGCCCAGCGGCTGGAGCAGCGCACCCGCTACGATATCGAGATGCTGGAGGCCACCGGCTCCTGCGCCGGCATCGAGAACTATTCGCGCTACCTCACTGGACGCCGCCCCGGCGAGCCGCCGCCGACCCTGTTCGAATATATCCCCGATAACGCCCTCTTGTTCATCGACGAAAGCCACGTCTCCGTCAGCCAGATCGGCGGCATGTACCGGGGCGACTTCAGGCGAAAAGCGACGCTGGCGGAATACGGCTTCCGCCTGCCCTCCTGCATGGACAACCGCCCGCTGCGTTTCGAGGAATGGGACGCCATGCGCCCGGACACCATCGCCGTCTCGGCGACCCCGGCGGCGTGGGAAATGGAACAGGCCGGCGGCGTCTTTGCCGAACAGGTCATCCGCCCCACAGGCCTCATCGATCCCCCGGTCGAGGTCCGCCCGGCAAAATCCCAGGTCGACGACGTGCTCGGCGAAATCCGCGAGACCGCGCAGGCCGGCTACCGCACCCTCGTCACCGTGCTCACCAAGCGCATGGCCGAGGACCTGACGGAATACCTGCACGAACAGGGCGTCCGCGTCCGCTACATGCACTCCGACATCGACACGCTGGAGCGCATCGAGATCATCCGCGATTTGCGCCTCGGCGCCTTCGACGTCCTCGTCGGCATCAACCTTTTGCGCGAAGGCCTCGACATCCCCGAATGTGGCTTCGTCGCCATCCTCGATGCCGACAAGGAAGGCTTTTTGCGCTCGGAAACGTCGCTCGTACAGACCATCGGCCGTGCGGCGCGAAACGTCGATGGCAAGGTCATCCTCTATGCCGACCAGATCACCGGCTCGATGCAGCGCGCCATGGAGGAAACCTCCCGCCGCCGCGAAAAGCAGGTGGCCTACAACGAAGCCAACGGCATCACCCCGGAATCGGTAAAGGCAAAGATTTCCGACATCCTGGATTCGGTCTACGAGCGGGATCATGTCCGCGCCGATATCGGCATCAAGGGCGTCAAGGGCGGGGTCAACGAGTTGGTGGGCGGCAACATGCAGGCCCATCTCGATGCGCTGGAAAAGCAGATGCGCAACGCCGCCGCCGACCTCGACTTCGAAACCGCCGCCCGCATCCGCGACGAAATCAAGCGCCTCAAGGCCGCCGAACTCGCCGTCATGGACGATCCGATGGCCCGCGAAGAAGCTCGCGCCATGGAAGGCTCGTCCAAAAAGAAAAAAGGCACGGCATCCTCGGCCCCAATCTCCCCCCCTGCGGGGGAGATGTCGGCAGAGCCGACAGAGGGGGGTGGTTCCCCACGCTCCGAATCAACCTCCTACTTCGCCAAACCCTCACTCGACGACATGGGCCCAGGCACCGACACCGCCCGCCCGCTGTTCCGCAAACCCCACCTCGACGAAATGGGCCGCGACGTTGCCGAACCCGTGAAGAAGGGCCTGTTCCGCAAGAACGACCTCGACGAAATGACCGTCGGCCGCACCGAAAAGCCGGTCAAGGGCCATCTGCCCGAAAAGCCGGCCTCCGCCAAAGCCACCAAACGCGTCTCGCCTTTGCTGGAAGGCCAGCCCGAACCCGCCGACCCCTCCTCCTCTCCGTCATCCCCGTCCTCGGGCCTGCCCCGAGGATCTGCCGAAGACGCCCGCCCGCTCGTGCGCGGCAAGGTCGGTGCGGGAAGTTATGAGGATGCCGGGGATGCCAAGCGGCAGAAGAGGACAAAGGGGAAAACGGGGCGGCCGGGGCGGTAAGAAAATAGCCAGCCTGCGACCGACTAAGAATCGGCGCCGGAATTAGGCGACGGCAAACAAATATTCCTTCGGAGGATTGTTACTGAGCCCCTCACCGACACCCCACCCAATTGTCCTCCTCGATAAACGGCCCTTCGTTACAAATATCGCGGCTCTCCAGAATATCCTGATATACATCCCGTGCCGCGCAACCGGCGAGTGTTCGAGCATCGGAGGGGTAACCGCGGCACTCGTCCCCGGCCTCCATTGCCAGCCTCTTCAATTCCTCCGTTGGAGTGGTGACACCGGCCATTTCGTCTGCGGAAAGGGTGGCGGCGAGAAAGATGAGGGCAGCGAGCATGGATATTCCCTGTTGAGCATGGCGCACGACCTTGCGAACGAAGACTGACGCATGGCTCCTGCAACGGCAAGCGCTCGGCCGTCGATACGCCCTAAAATGAGCGATCGAGATCGCCACCCGCCACATAGTCATGCCAGCCCCGCTCGGTTAGAGTTTGTCAGAGAAAAGTGGGAACCGGTTTTCCCGAAAAGACAAACGGAAACAAAAGAATCTGGAGGATGTCTGGTTCAATCTGAACCAGACATCCTCTAGGCTCGCCCCACCCGAAACCCGCCGAGTTCAGCCATGCGCCTCACCCTCCTCGTCCTCCTCACCTCGCTCATCGCCACCCCAAGCCTCGCCGCCGGCCCCTACAAGACACCGCAGGCCCTGCTGCAGGCGCTCTACAGCGGCGAAGATCTGGATGAGGACCCCAATGCCGCCACGACCTACACGAACTTTTTCTCCGATGCCCTGAACCAGCGATTCGAGAACGACTGGAACAACACGCCGGACGGCGAGGTCGGCGCCATCGATTTCGATCCGGTCATCGCCGGACAGGATGGCGAGGCGACAGATGTCGAAGTCGGCCAGCCTGTTATAATCGACAGGACGGCTGAGGTCGAAGTGACCTTCACCAATTTCGAGCCGGTGACGCTTTATTACACGCTGGTTTACGAGCATGGCGGCTGGAAGGTCGATGATATCGCCAACCAGCAGGGCGAATATCCGTGGAGCCTTGTCGCGCTGTTTGAAGCGGCACGCTAAGGGCGGCAACGGGCCTCGGTTGTCATGCTAGCTTGAAGTACACGGCCGGCAGCGAATGTCGCCGCAGCTTCCCTCTTCTCCCCAACGGGGAGAAGATGCCCGAAGGGCAGATGAGGGGGCTTCGCCTCAAATTCTGCTGAGCCAGCCGCCCCCCATCCGGCGCTGCGCGCTACCTTCTCCCCGTTGGGGAGAAGAGGGAGAATGCCATTCTCCCTGGTCCTTGACGGAAGCCCCCCAAAGCCCCATCAAAAAGTCATCCCCCAAAATCCCCGCCCAGATCCCCTGCCCCATACTGGCCTCGTTCCGCCAGAGGATAGGCCACCAGGCGTGGGGGCGAGGCGGGACCGGCGCCGGGTGGTTGGGATGGACGCAAACCCTTCCCTTCGGGGTCCGCAGAAAATGTTCCCCTTCCGGAGACGGCGGGGCCGGTGTCGAGCCGGTTCCGGTTCTCGCTCCGGGCGTGCCTGTGCGGCACACAACGCCCTTCTTCAGGGAAGGGAAGCAGAGGGAACCAGGTTGCAGGCATAAACCGCTGAACGGGGCGCTGGCGAGAGCCACACTACCAAACACATCAGAGGCTCTTTCCAGTGCCCCGTCCGAATTACAAGCCACCCCCCGCACCCGGCGGGATCGGAAACGCATGTCAGGAACACCGTCATGGCCGAGGATTTCAGCCGCATTCCACATCAACTCGATAGCGTCATTCAACGGCGCACGGCCGAGATGCTGGCTCTGCCCCTTCTCGTCTGCGCCCGCCGCGAATGCCGGCAAAGGCGAAAATGCCTCTATATCTCTCGCAAAGGATGCCCCCTGGTGCCTGCATCTGCTCGACAAGGAACAGTTGGCGCTCTACGCCACCCTGCGCGATCTTGTCCGTCAATGGGCGCTTTGGCTCTGCCCGGGCTGCTTCCCGCGCCATGGAGCGGAAACGGCGGGTTTGAGCCCGCTCGCCCAGGCAGCCGTAGAAATCATCGCGGCAAGCCTGCCGCGTACACATGGGCTTTATCGCGAGGCCCGCCTGTGGCGACGGGCCCTGTATAGTTGCGGGACGTCCAAAACCGGTACGAAGACCCATATGAAACAGCAAGCCCCTGAAAACTAAAGGGTTATGACAGATGCAACGTCTATTTTCTGGATTTGGTCTCTTGCCTTTTGAAAAGAAAACTGCCAACTATTTGACCGTTCGGGCGTTTTCAATCCCGGAGACTGGACTGGCTGTATGGTCCCGGCGCAATCCGGGCGTGTCGTTTGAAGACGGCGCTGTAGACGTTCTTTCCCCGTTATCGTGACTTCTCGACTGGCTTTCCTTTCGCTCCGGCAATCGGAAAGAAAAAATGTCTCCACCCTCCGAGGGGTGAGGACAATCGTTTTAGGGAAAAAAGGACTTCTCCCATGGCCACCAAGGGCATCGTAAAATTCTTCAACCAGGACAAGGGTTTTGGTTTCATCACGCCGGACGGCGGCGCCAAGGACGTTTTCGTCCACATCTCCGCTGTTCAGGCCGCTGGCCTGCAGACCCTGAAGGACGGCCAGCAGGTCACCTTCGACACCGAGCCGGATCGCATGGGCAAGGGCCCGAAGGCCGTCAACATCCAGGCCTAAAGCATGTCGCGCAAAAGTGCGCAGCGGTTTTGCGACAACGACATGCGTAGAAACAGACACTTAAAGCACCAGGAGCGAATATGAAAGATCGCGACGCGCTTTAAGCCTGATTTGACATCGGATACGAAAACGGCGCCTTCGGGCGCCGTTTTTGCGTTAAACTGTTGGTCGGCTTTTCACTCAGCCGCCTGCGCGTGTCCCGCCGCTGACAGCAGCGTGTCGAATGCAGCCTCGATGACCTCAGGTCCGGCCCCGGCCCGCGTCGCCTCGGTCGACAGGATCTGCCGGTAGCGCCGCGCGCCCGGCCAACCCTGGAACAGCCCCACCATGTGCCGGGTGACATGATTGAGCCGCCCGCCCCCGGCGATATGTTCCGCCGCATGCGCCATCATCGCATCCCGCACGCCGAGCCAGAACTCCGGCGAAACCCGCTGCCCTTGCGCATTGAAGTCTTCGGGCGAATGCAGAGCCGGCAAAGCCCCCGTCACCGGATGCGGAAAATATCCATCCACGGCCGTCAGCATGGCACTATCATGATAAGCGCCACGTCCAAGCATGACACCATCGAGGGGTATATCGTGATTCATTTCCTCAACGGCCTGATTCAAACTTTGAAGACCGCCATTGATGCCAATGAAAAGATTCTCGTTTTCCCCCTTCAACCGATGCACGATCGCGTAGTCGAGCGGCGGGATGTCACGGTTCTCTTTCGGCGACAGCCCTTGCAGCCAGGCCTTTCGCGCATGAACCCAGACGGCATCCGTTCCCGCGTCGACAACCCGCGCCACAAGATCGCGCAAGGCAATCTCCGGATCCTGGTCATCGACGCCGATCCGGCATTTGACCGTAACGGGGATCGACACCGCCGCCTTCATCGCCGCCACGCATTCGGCAACCAGCGCCGGTTCGCGCATCAGGCAGGCGCCAAACGTGCCGGACTGAACCCGGTCGGACGGACAGCCGACATTCATATTGATCTCGGCATAGCCAAAGGCTTCGCCAATCCGCGCCGCCTCCGCCATCTTGGCCGGGTCATTGCCCCCCAGCTGCAACGCCACTGGCTGCTCGGCCGCATCATGTCCCAGCAACCGTTGGCGATCACCGCGAAGAATCGCATCGGCAACAATCATCTCGGTATAGAGCAGCGCATGCCCCGACAGCAGCCGCGCAAGCCGTCTGTAGTGCGTATCGGTCCAGTCGATCATCGGCGCCACGGCAAAGACCGGGCGCTGAAAATAGCGGCGCGATATGGATGTCGGAGATTGCTCTTTCTGGGGCTGCATAGGCTCGGTCTTCGGTTTCGTGCCTGCCCTATACAGCCGAATGCCCGAAAAAGCGAGACAACGGTCGAAAGACGCCATTCCACGGCGGGCTTCGCACTCGCCGCGTCAAATAATTCAAGACCGGCATCGCCAATGCAATGCAAAGGCAATGATCCAGGCGCGTCGGTCGCCATACCAGGCCTTCAGTGCGCCGCCAGGTTTGCTTCCTGCGCAGCGGAGATGAAGACTTCGCGCGCCTCTTCCGCAGAACGCCGCCCATCAATGGCTGCGCGGCAAAGGCTACGGGCTGCGACATACTGGGGACCACGCAGGTCGGGCCACGTATCCATCAGGCATATCAACGCGTCGAATGGGCCTTGCACGGTCATAAGACCGATTTTTTCCGAGCCCACCTCTACAGGATTTTCCCATTTCGTATGCGGCATCAATACCTCCTCCGAATATTCCGCCAGCACGCAAACGCATGATAGCCGATTTCGTTCCCGATGGGCAGAGGGTGACATACAAATGAAAAAGCCTGCCGCGGGAGGAGGTGCGGCAGGCTTTCAAGAAGGACCGACGGCTGGGAGGAGGATAGCCATCGATAACATCGCGAGCATCTGGGAGGAGGAGTGATACTCACGACGATTCATATTATAATGTTGCAGCGCAAAATTTACAAGACCCGACTGGGTGCGTCGCAATATTACCAGAAACGGGTACGCGGCGGCGGCGCAGATGAAGAGCCCATCAGATAGCCCGCCAGAAAAGCAGCCGCCCCGACCAGCAGCACCGCGGTGCCCGTTGCGGAGGGATGGCCCTGCACGCCGCGTGCCACGGCATTCGCTTCGTTTCGGACGTAGCTTGCAGCTTCCTTTGCCCTGTGAGCCACGCTGTCCTTGTCGGCAAGTTCCCCGGTAAACCCGGTACGGATGTTTCGTACATTCGCCATAACCGTCTCCTTTCTGAGTTGAAGAAACAGACAGCGGACGCAAATGTTCCACGCGATTCGCGTAGAAACCCTGATCTATCGGCTATTTACCTCATGAAATGCGTCGCCGGGAGGCGATCTCGGTTGGTTCAAAAATCAGATTCACGCAGCTGTCGCAATTGACTGATATTGTTACAGCGAAGCGATTTGAAAGGACTGTTTCAATCGCAGCAACTGTGGCATCCTCTCAAACCAGACGCCTCATAAAAAACAATTTCGCAGGCGCTACTGCGAGCATAAGAAGACAACAGGGAGAGAAACAATGCACGCGGACAATATGAACCGCATTGTCGAGGTAAGCCTGAAGCGTGGCAGTGTGCGGCGCGACGTTGGTATCATGACTGTGCGGCAGGCTCTCGAGCTGCCAGACGTACCGAGCCTCGAATATACGCACCCTGACCAAAATTCACGTCCGGGCAGCAGGCTCCTGACACGCGATCAACTGCAAGCCTATATCTGCAGCTGAAGTTTTTTTACCCGACCGACCGCGCGGTGCTAATCTGAAGCGTCGCCACAGTCTGTCAGGATTCGCATGTCTACGATTTTCGCCCTTCCCCGCCCTACCCTCCTGCCCGTCGCTGAAACGGCAGACCTCTTTCCGGTTCGCCGTGTCTATTGTGTCGGTCGCAACTATGCCGCCCATGCGGTCGAGATGGGACACGACCCTGCCCGCGAGCCGCCCTTCTTCTTCCAGAAGAACCCTGAAAACCTCCTGTTCAATAGCGATATTTTCCCCTATCCCCCGCTCTCCTCCGACGTGCACTACGAGGTGGAACTGGCCGTTGCCCTGAAGGCCGGTGGAAGCGACATCGCGATCGAGGATGCCGTTGAGTGCGTCTATGGCTACGGTGTGGCGATCGACTTTACCCGGCGCGACCTGCAGGCGGAGGCCAAGGCGGCCGGGCGTCCCTGGGCTGCGGCCAAGGCCTTCGAACATTCCGCTCCTATTTCCCCGCTCTTCCCCGTCGAACGCATCGGACATCCCGAAAACGGCCGCATCTGGCTGAACGTCAACGGCGTGATCAAGCAGGAGGGCGACCTCAACCAGATGATCTGGAAGGTTCCGGAGGTGATTGCCGAACTCTCACGGCTGTTCGAACTCGCCGCGGGCGACGTGATCCTGACGGGAACGCCCGCCGGCGTCGGCGCCATTCACCGCGGCGACCGGATAAATTGCGGCGTGGATGGCGTCTCGACGCTCTCTCTCACCGTCGCGTAAAATTCGACAGCGTCCCGGCAAGGACCAGACAGAAACGGAATTTTCCATGCCTCTTTATGCCCTCGGCCCGAAACGCCCCGAAACTCCGCAAAAGGGCGGCTATTGGCTGGCACCGGATGCACATGTCATTGGAGACGTAATCCTGGGTGAGGACGTCGGCATCTGGTTCGGTGCCGTGCTGCGGGGCGATAACGAGCCGATCACGGTTGGTGCGCGCAGCAATATTCAGGAAGGTGCGGTGGTGCACGTTGACCCCGGTTTTCCGGTAACGATCGGGGAAGGCTGTACTATCGGTCATCGCGCCATCGTGCACGGTTGCACCATCGGCAGCAACACGCTGGTTGGCATGGGCGCCACCGTGCTGAACGGCGCTGTCATCGGCAACAACTGCCTCATAGGCGCCAATGCGCTGGTAACGGAAGGTAAGGTGTTCCCGGACAACTCCCTCATCGTCGGTGCGCCGGCAAAAGCCATCCGCCTGCTCGACGATGCAGCAGTAGAAGGCCTGAAGAAGTCTGCCGAAAACTATGTTCGCAACTGGCAGCGTTTTTCGGTCAGTCTCGAAATCCTTGACCGTGAATAAACCTGCCAAAAACCAGCATAACGATGGATAACCAGCGAGAGGTTCGAGATGGCTGAACTCCTGACGGCAGCCGGCGTATTCGTTCTTCTCGCGGCAGCATCGCTCCTGTCGCTGAAATATTCGCCGCGCCTCGCCAGCCGCCATCGCAGCGATGAAACCAACAATGTCGTGCGGCTCGTTGCGAATATCTTCGTCGTCATGACTTCGCTCGTTTTCGGCCTGCTGATCAATTCGTCGAAAAACACCTATGAGAGTATCGACAGCAATGTGCACGCCTATGCGACCAGCCTTATTCTTCTGGACCGTACATTGCGCGATGTCGGATATGTGGGACGCGATGCGCGTAGCCATCTGAGCGATTATGTCACTGCTGCGATTATTCGCCCTGCCCGCTCAGAAGACACCGCGCGTAACGACAAGACTGCGGAAAATGCGCTGCGCAGCCTCGGGGCCGCTATTGAGGCCATCACACCATTGACCGCGCCTCAAACCGGTATTCTTGCCGAAATTCGCCAGCAGTATTTCCAGATTGTGGAGCAACGGTGGAAGATCATCGAGCAATCGGAGGGCGTGATACCCAGGCCGCTGATTACAATGCTCGTCGCATGGCTGACCGTGATCTTTGCCAGCTTCGGCTATCGTGCACCGCACAACATGGTGGTGGTCAGCACGCTCATCATCTCCGCACTGCTGATCTCGGCATCGCTCTATCTGGTTTTGGATATGGATATACCGTTCACGGGGATCATCCAGATTTCCGACGCCCCGTTGCAGCGGGTCATGCAAGAACTGCAAGGTTCCTGATGAGTTCAGGCCGCACAGCATGTCTGGCAATGACCACGAATCTCGATCGTCGTCTTTTCGGTCTTGAACTGCTGGCGCGCCGTCAGGAAGGACAGGCGCTCTTCGATCCCGTCATCGCAGATTTCGGTAACGTTACCGCAATCCTCGCAGATCGTGAAAGCCGTCACACCGTGATTGTGGTCGTGATCATGGGGATGAGCGCAGGCAACAAAGGCGTTGATACTTTCCAGCCGGTGCACCAGGCCGAATTCCAGCAGCTTCTCCAGGGCGCGGTAGACCTGCAGCGGCGCACGAAAACCGTCGTCACGAAGCTTGTCGAGGATGGTATAGGCGCTGAGCGGGGCCTCGGCATGGGTCAACGCATCGAAAACGAGCGACTGGTTGCGTGTCAGTTGGTGGTCGGCCATCAGTGATGTCCTCCATGCGTGGAATGAATGGCGGTTTCCGTCGTGCGGCCCCGCCGGAAGGGGATGAGGCTCAGGACGAAGAGCCCGAGCGCTGCGACCACGATCGACGGCCCGGACGGCGTATCGAAATGCAGCGAGCCGAAAAGCCCGCCGGTGACAGCAAGAGCGCCGATCACAGAGGCGAGAACCGCCATGATCTCGGGCGACGTGGCAAAACGCCGGGCGGTGGCCGCCGGAATGATGAGCAGCGAGGTGATGAGCAGGATGCCGACGATCTTCATGGCGATGGCGATCACCAGTGCCATCAGCAGCATGAAGTAGAGTTTCGCCCGCTCCGGTTGCAACCCTTCAGCCTCCGCAAGCTCGGCATTGACGGTGGACGCCAGCAGCGGCCGCCACAGATAGACGATGGCAAACAGCACGAGGATACCGCCACCCCAGACGAGATCGATATCGGCTTCGGAGACAGCAAGAATATCGCCGAACAGAAAGCCAACGAGATCGATGCGCACCCAGGTCATGAACGCGACCATGACAAGGCCGATCGACAGGGCGGAATGAGAAAGGATACCCAGAAGCGCATCTGTCGAAAGCGCTCCACGTCGCTGCAAGAGCAGAAGCAGCAGCGACACGGCAGCCGCAACGATAAAGACCGAGAGCATCAGGTTGAGATCGAAGAGCAGCGACAGCGCGACACCGAGAAGTGCCGAATGGGCCATCGTATCCCCGAAATAGGCCATGCGCCGCCAGATGACGAAGCAGCCAAGCGGCCCGACGGTAATCGCCAGGCCGATACCGGCAATCAGCGCGCGGGTGAAGAAATCGTCAAACACGACCGCTTTCCTTATGCTCGTAGCCGCTCAGGCGGCTATGATGGCCGCAACCGCAATCCGGCTCATGGGAGTGCGCATCAACCTCCTCGCCTTCGGTGTGGTGGTGGTGTCCGTCATCCGGGTGGCAATGCTCCGTCACAGTGCCATCGGCGTGCTGGACGCGGCCGTCGGGCAAATGCGTATGATCGTGATGATGGCTGTAGACCGCGAGTGTCTGGGCGGCACGGTCGCCGAAGAGCTTTCTGTATTCCGGGCTGCGGCTGACATCCTGCGGCGTGCCCCGGCAGCAGACATGACCATTGAGGCAGACGACGATATCGGTTTCCGCCATGACCACATGCAGGTCATGGGAGATCAGAAGAATGCCGCAGCCGGTGCGATTGCGGATTTGCTTGATCAGATCATAGAGCGCAATTTCGCCAGAGAAATCGACCCCCTGAACAGGCTCATCGAGAACAAGGAGATCAGGTTTGCGGGCAATCGCACGGGCAAGCAAAGCTCTTTGGAACTCCCCGCCCGATAGATGCTGCACTTCCGCGCGGGCGAGATGGGCAATGCCGGTTGAATGGAGAGCGGTATCGATTTCGGTACGCGACAGGGAGCCTGTCAACGTCATCAGGCGCTCGACGGTAAGCGGCAGGGTCCAGTCGATCGAAAGCTTCTGCGGAACATACCCCACCTTGAGGCCGGCAAGGCGCGACACCTGGCCTTCATCGGGTTTCAACACGCCGATCGCGGTCTTGGCTGTAGTCGATTTTCCCGAGCCGTTCGGGCCGATCAGCGTAACGATCTCACCCCTGTTGATCGAAAACTCGACGCCACGCACCAGCCATCGGCCATTGCGGCGTACGCCGGCATTGGTCAGCGTCACCAATGGCGCGGTCTCGGAAGGATGAATATTCAACATGGAAAAATTCCGGCGTTGGTGTTGCCAGTCGCTATGCCACACGTTATAGCATAACGCAATTGATGTAATAACATTACGTTGATTTACAAGACAGGAACCGCCTATGTCCCAGAACTCCCCCTCGTCCCGTATTCTCCCCGTTTTTTCCCGTCCGGCATCCCCAAGACTGCTTATCGCACCTGCACTTTTCGCATCGGCTATGCTGCTTTCCGCCACGACGGCCCTTGCGGAACCACCCAAGGTAGTCGTCTCGATCAAGCCGGTCCATTCGCTGGTTGCCTCGATCATGCAGGGCGTCGACGAACCATCGCTGATCGTCGAAGGTGCGGCCTCGCCCCACACCTACAGCATGAAGCCGTCCAACGCTGCCGCACTCGAATCCGCTGATATCGTCTTCTGGGTTGGTCATGGCCTGGAAGCCTTTCTGGAAAAACCACTCGAATCGCTGGGCGGCGACGCCAAGATCGTCGAACTGGATGAAGCGCCTGGCCTGGAAAAGCTGAAGTTCCGGGAGGGCGGCGCCTTCGAAGCCCATGATGATGGCGACGAGGAAGCCGAAGGTGATCATCACCATCACGAGGAAGGCGAGTTCGACATGCATCTTTGGCTCGATCCGGCCAATGCAAAAGCGATGGCGGCCGAAATCGAAACGACGCTGGCCACCGCAGATCCCCACAACGCTGCCCGCTACAAGGTCAATCTCGATACGCTGAATATGCGTCTCGATGCGCTCAACAAGAGCCTCGGCGCGCAGATCGCCCCGATCAAGGACAAGCCCTTCATCGTCTTTCACGACGCCTACCAATATTTCGAACACCGCTATGGCGTAAAGGTTGCCGGCTCGATTACCGTCAGTCCCGAAACCCTACCCGGTGCCGAACGCCTGTCTGATATCCACGACAAGATCGCCACGCTCGGCGCGACATGCGTTTTCGCCGAACCACAGTTCGAGCCGAAATTGATCAACGTGGTGATCGAAGGCACACAGGCGAAATCCGGCACGCTCGACCCTGAGGCCGGAACGCTGGAAGCGGGACCCGATCTCTATTTCCAGATGATGGAAAACATCGGCTCCTCTCTGGCGTCATGCCTCGGTGACCGCAAATGATCCCAACCAGACTGGACTGACGATCGGCTGCCCTGCTTCGCGCAAGCAAGGCGGGGCAGATTGCATGTGGGCGACCTGAACCGGAGGGGCGCCGGCAGGAGCACGAGACATGACCATTCAAGGCTTTGCGGCGGCAACGGCAGCCTTCGAGCGCGCCGACTATATGGAGGCCCTGACAATCCTGAGCGGAGCGCTCGACGGCGAACGATCGTCCGCGTTGCTCGCCCTTTTAGGCTCGACACTCCAGAAGCTCGGACTTCCGGCGGAAGCGGCCGACGCCTTCGAGCAGGCGGCGCACCTCTGCGAGGGCGATCCGGGCTCTCTTCTGAAGCTGGCTGCGGAAGCCCATTTCCAGGCCGGCAACGATGAGGCCGCCCAGCTGATCGGCATAAGGCTTCAGGACGCCACGCCCGAGGATGCCGACCTTGCCTTCATCCTGACGCGCTCCTTCCTGCGCACCGGAGATACCGCCCTCGCCTCGACACAGGCCCCCCGCCTTGCCGGAAGTGACCGACGGGAACATGTCGAACTGGCCGCGAAGCTCGTAACCGACGACGAGCGCAGCCCAATCCAGCTGACCCTGTTTTCAAAACTCGCGGCGCTCGACCCGGACGACCCCTACGCCCAGTTCAAATATCTTTCGGTCGCTCGCAATTTCTGCGACTTCGAGGCAATCGAGGCGATCGAACGGACATTCCTGCCGCGCGCCATAGAGGCAGGCGCGGCATTGCTGCAGGGGGAGACCGGCTATTCCAATCTCCTGCACTGCGCCGACGAACGCCTGAACCGGCTCGCGACCAACAACCCCGCGACATCGGGCACGGATATTGCCAGCCTCGCCCGGCAGCGACGCATGCGGCCCCATCGATGGACTGACAAGATCCGCATCGGCTATCTCTCGAATGATCTCTGGGACGACCACGCCACGATGCGCCTCTTCCAGAGCGTGTTGACCGCCCACGATCCCGACCGCTTCGACATCACGCTTTATTGCTACACGCCGGAACGCTTCGTCGATTTCGACGGCGGCAACCGCAAGAACTGGGGCCGTATTGTAGCGATCAGGAAAATGAGTGACGCCGAAGCAGCGGACGCCATCCGCCGCGATGGCATCGACATCCTGGTCGATCTCAAGGGCCACACCGGGGGCTCGCGCTCGGCGATCCTCAATCGCATGGTGGCGCCAATTCAGGTTGCCTGGCTCGGCTTTCCCGGTAGCGGCGCCGAGATCGATTGCGATTATGCCATCGGCGACCATATCGTGCTGCCCGATACATCAAAGCCCCACTATCACGAGAAATTCTGCCGACTACCGGAGAGCTACCAGCCGAACGACCCCGTCCACCGCACGTTGCCTGCGGCCAAATCACGGGCGGAACTCGGCTTGCCGGAAGACAAGGTGGTGCTGGCGGCCTTCAACACGGCCCGCAAGATCACCCTGCCCGTTCTCGACTGCTGGGCCACAATCCTTGTTTCCGCACCGCAAACGGTGTTGTGGGCGATGATCGATGGCGAGCTTGCCCGAAGCAATTTCCTGAAGGCGATGGAAAAACGCGGCGTTTCTGCCGAGCAGATCATCTTTACGCCGAAAACCGACTATGCGAGCCATATCGCCCGGCTGCAGGCAGCCGATCTTGGGCTCGACACCTTTCCCTATAACGGCCACACCACGACGTCGGACCAACTCTGGGCCGGGCTGCCGGTCGTGACCAAACGCGGTAGCAATTTTGCCTCACGTGTATCGGAAAGTCTTCTGATGGCACTTGGCGTGCCGGAACTGGTTGCCGATGGTCGGGATGGGTTTGTGGAACTCGCCGTGCGGCTCTCGGGTTCAGCAGAGGAACGCGCCCTTCTGAAGCAGACGATAGCCAACAACCGCTTCTTGGCACCGCTCTTCGATGCTGAGCGCTTCTGCCGGCATCTGGAAACTGCCTATGAGGCGATGGCCGCGCGAGGGCGAAATCGCTTGCCGCCCGAGCATTTCGATGTGCCCGCTTTGCCGGCGCGCACATCGTCTTTTCGTTGATTGAGCTTAGTTGGTGACAACGATTCCGGCAATGACGCCGGTGGCGACGCTGATCAGCAGGAAGTCGTTATCCACCCGCACCCACTGTTGGCCGCGCGGCGGCTGGTGCAGCCTGTAGCGACGATAGTCATTGACCTCTTGGATGCGGCGGCGTTCGGCCGGCGAGAGGCGATGGCCGCGCGCCCAGCGGTTTTTTTTCACCACGACCTTCTTTTCGATGATCCTGGTGTTCCCGTGCTTGTAGACGTTGCGCTCGACATGCCGCTCCTTGGCCTGAGTAACCTCGAACGAGGCCGACGCAGGCTGTGCGAAAGCCGTAGGCGCAACGAGGAAAGAGCTTGCGACCAGAGCAATGAACAGACGTTTCATCGGGGGTGTCCTTTCGTGTTTGACACCCCGAAACTAGTGGTCGAAAGATGAATAGAAACTGAAGGATACCATTAAATATCTGTAATTATATCCAATACTTATAAGATTTAACTCATAAATCAGTAAAGGATATTGCAGTCTTTACAAGACCTCGTAGGAGAAGCGATCAAAATCTGCCTCTTTCCCCCGGCCGGATGTATCGAAGGCAAACATACCGGCAAAGGCGCCGGTAAACGACCCATGCTCGCCGCGCCCGCCTTCGTCGGAGACGACGCCCGCATCCAGCACAGGACCAAGCGGCCGCCAGACGCGGTAACCATCTGCATGCCAGAAGAACTGCAAGTCGTTTTCGCGGATTTCCATGGCGAGATGAACACGGCCAACGGGGACAGACTCACCGCTCTGCACCGGAAAGCTAAGGCGACCGTGGGGGAAATCTCCATTGCAGGAAAAGATTGTTACAACCCGACCGAGTTTTTCATGCAACGTGACGCAAACGGCATGAAACTTGTGGCGATTGTAATAGTGGGTCAATCCGGCGACCTGCTGGTAGGTGTCGGGTTCGAAATCGACGACGGTTTCTGCCCGAAAAGCATGGTGTTCCTGTCGGCGCGCAACCAGCGACTGCTCGAACCAGCTGCCGATGCTTTCACGGCCAAAAAGCCTGAGATAACCGGGGCGCGTCGCAAGGGAGAACAGGCGCTCAGGAACAGGCGTGCGCAGCCATTGGAATTCGAAAGGCAGCTCAACGCTGTCGAAATCGGTTTCCACCTTCGAGGGCTTTTTGATCTCAGCGACATCGGCGGGTGCAGGCACCTCCACAGCCGGCACGACACCTCCATGCTCAAGATACAGCCAGCCATCGTCCTGCCAGACGCATTTCTGAAGGGCCGTTTCGCGGCCGAGCGTGCACCGGCGATGCGGCGCTAGCGGACGACCGGTCAGGTGGGTGTGGTAGAATTGCCCGTCCGGCGTTTCGATGTACTGGCCATGTCCGGCGCGCTGAAGCGGGACATCCGGGTGATCTTTCGAGGTGATGAGGTGGACCTGCGGGTGCATCTCGTAAGGCCCCTCGATCGAGCGCGACCTCGCCATGGTGACAACATGATCATAGCCAGTGCCGCCCTCGGCGGTTGTCAGGTAGTACCAGCCGTTTCGCTTGAAGAGATGCGGCCCCTCGACCAGTCCCTGCTCGCTGCCGGCGAAGATATTGCGGACGGGGCCGATGAGCGACTTCGAGACCGGATTCCATTCCTGCATGAGAATTCCGTCGAAGGCGGGTGTCTTCGGAGCGCCGCCATAGCTTTCGGTTCGGTGGTTCCACTGCATGTTGAGGAACCAATTTTTCCCGTCATCGTCATGAAACAGCGAGGGATCGAAGCCGGAGGAATTGATGTAGATCGGCTCGGACCATTCGCCGTCGATCGTCGGCGAGGTCACGATGTAATTATGGGCATCCTTGAAGTTGCCATCGAAGCGCTTGACGTCGGTATAGACAAGCCAAAACAAGCCATCCGCATAGGACAGGCACGGGGCCCAGACACCGCAGCTATCCGGGTTTCCCCGCATATCGAGCTGGCTCGCCCTCTCTAGCGGCCGGCGCACCAGCGTCCAGTTCACGAGATCGCGCGAGTGATGGATCTGTACACCGGGATACCACTCGAAGGTGGAGGTGGCGATGTAATAATCATCGCCGACCCTGCAGATGGATGGGTCCGGATTGAAGCCGGGCAGGATGGGATTATGGATCGTGGCGCGCATGATGTTCGTACCTCAGAAATGGTGTGGGCATCCAGCCTCAAACTCGGCGCAGTTTCAACCCCGACCTTGCGATGACGTCAGAACTGCCAGCGAATCCTTGCCCCGTTTGTGAAAAAACGCAGTATCCAAAGGCGAGGTACCGCTTGCGTATTCAAGGTTTCCCACAGCTTCTGCCTAACATTTGCGCAATATCAGCATGTGCGTATGCGACTTTGGTATGACGCGGACGGATCTTACCCGAAAATCCCCCGACAGACTTGAAACAAGGCTTGAAATCGGCACTGTTGGCGTGCTTGGCAAAAAAAGAAAACAGCTTGGCGGGGAGGAAAACACATGACCGCACTGCTCGGGATCAGCAGACTCATCGATCGAATTACTGAAATCATCGGCAAATCAGTCTCCTGGCTGATCCTCGTGGCCGTACTGGTCAGCGCCGGCAATGCTATCATCCGGAAAACCTTCAATATGTCGTCGAACGCCTGGCTCGAGGCACAATGGTATCTGTTCGGCGCTGCCTTCATGGGCGCTGCCGCCTATACGCTCAGCCAGAACGAGCATATCCGCATCGACGTCGTCTACGCGAAGTTCTCTCGCCGCACGCAGCATTGGATCGACCTTCTCGGTCATATCCTCTTCCTGATGCCCTTCGTGCTTTTGATGATCTATTACTTCATTCCCTATACCAGGATGGCCTACGTTTCGGGCGAAATGTCGTCGAGCGCCGGCGGTCTTATCATCTGGCCAGCCCGTGCCATCCTGCTCGCAGGCTTCATCCTGCTGGGGCTCCAAGGCGTATCAGAGATCATCAAGAAGATCGCGATCATGAGCGGCAATATGGACGATCCGGCCCCCTATATACCGACCCATGCACCTCTCGACGATGTCGTGACGCCGGAGGCACGCCCATGATCGAATTCATCGCTGAAAATCTGGCGCCGATCATGTTCCTGTCGCTGATCGTGTTCCTGCTTCTAGGCTACCCGGTTGCGTTCTCGCTCGCGGCCAACGGCCTGCTGTTCTTCATCATCGGCGTGGAACTAGCGCCGCTCTCCGATTCGATCAATCTTTCCTGGCCGTTGCTCAACGCGCTGCCGGACCGGATATGGGGGGTGATGTCGAACGACACTCTGCTTGCCATCCCCTTCTTTACTTTCATGGGGATCGTGCTGGAAAAATCCGGCATGGCGGAAGATCTGCTCGATACGATCGGCCAGCTTTTCGGACCGATCCGCGGCGGCCTCGCCTATGCGGTGATTTTCGTCGGCGCCCTGCTTGCAGCAACCACCGGTGTCGTCGCCGCGTCGGTCATTGCAATGGGCCTGATCTCGCTGCCGATCATGCTGCGCTATGGCTATGACAGAAGGGTCGCTTCAGGCGTCATCGCCGCCTCCGGCACCCTTGCCCAGATCATCCCGCCGTCGCTGGTGCTGATCGTGCTTGCCGACCAGCTCGGCCGCTCCGTCGGCGACATGTATGCCGGCGCGCTTATTCCAGGCCTGGTTCTGACCGGGCTCTACATGCTCTACATCCTGATCATGACCTTCGTCCGGCGCGATTCGATGCCGGCCCTGCCGCTTGAGGCCAGAACACTCGGCTCAGGCGTAACGTCTCTTTTCATCGCGCTCGTCGTTGCAGCGGTCATCGCTTACGCCGCCCATGTCTATCTGTCGCCGACTCATGGCGAAAACGCCGACATTCTCGGTGCCACCGTCGGCGTTGCCTTCATCTACGTCGTGGCACTTGCTGACCGTGGCCTGAAGATCAACGCCATGTCGCGGCTCGCCCAGCAGGTCATAATCGTGCTGATCCCGCCGCTGGCACTGATCTTCCTCGTGCTCGGCACCATCTTCCTCGGCATTGCCACGCCGACGGAAGGCGGCGCGATGGGCGCAGTCGGCGCGCTGGTGATGGCGGCCGCCAAAGGCCGGCTTTCGATGGAAGTCATGCGCTCGGCGCTGGCAGCAACAACCCGGCTGTCAGCTTTCGTGCTGTTCATCCTGATCGGTGCCCGCGTGTTTTCGCTGACCTTCTACGGCGTCAACGGTCATATCTGGGTCGAGCACCTGCTGGTTGCCATGCCCGGCGGCGAGACGGGCTTCCTCATCACCGTCAACCTGCTCGTCTTCTTCCTGGCTTTCTTCCTCGATTTCTTCGAGCTGGCCTTCATCATCGTGCCGCTTTTGGCGCCGGCGGCCGACAAGCTGGGGATCGACCTTATCTGGTTCGGTGTCCTGCTTGGCATCAACATGCAGACGAGCTTCATGCATCCGCCCTTCGGATTCGCGCTCTTCTATCTGCGCTCCGTTGCCGCCAAGGTTCCCTATCTCGACAGGGTAACAGGCAAGATGACCCAGCCGGTAACGACGGGGCAGATTTACTGGGGCGCCGTGCCTTTCGTCTGCATCCAGGTCGTCATGGTCGGTCTGACCATCATGTTTCCGCAGATGGTCATGCACTACAAGGGCGACGCGGCGGTCGTCGATCCCGCCACAATCAAGATCGAGGTTCCGGGCTTCGGCGGTGGCGGCGCTCTGGGACTACCAGGGGGGCTCCAACTCCCCGGCGGCAGCCCACTCGATGCCCCCGGCCAGCAGCCCGCGGATCCAAATGGCGGAGCAGCTAAGCCCGAGCAGCAGAAGCCAGCAAACGACCTCAGCGCGCCACCGTCGTTCAACTAATAGCAAAAGGGCCGGTTTGGCGCCGGCCCTGCTTTTCAGACATCACCAATAGAAAAACCCCGGAGCGGCGCTCCGGGGTTTCTCGTTTGAAAGATCGTTCTTGCTTAGAGCTTTCCGCCCCGCTGCTGGATCATCATGAAGGTATCGTAGTTGTATTCGGCGATCTGGGCGTTGAGGTAGTATTCGCCGCGGAAGGCCTTGATCGATTCCCAGATCTTCTTGAAGGTCGGGTTCGTGGCTTCCATCTCCGCATAGACCTCGTTGGCCTTGTCGAAGCAGGCGGACAGGATTTCCGGGCTGAACGGGCTGAGCTTGGCACCGGCGCCGACGAGACGCTTGATTGCCGAAGGGTTCAGGTAGTCGTACTTCTGCAGCATGTTGGCGTCGGTTGCCTGGCAGGCTGTGCGCAGCAGCGACTGGTAATTCTTCGGCAGGCCGTCGAAAGCCGCCTTGTTGAACATCGCATGCACCGTCGGGCCACCTTCCCACCAGCCGGGATAGTAGTAGTACGGCGCGACCTTGTAGAAGCCGAGCTTCTCGTCGTCGTAGGGACCAACCCATTCGGCAGCGTCGATCGTGCCCTTTTCAAGAGCCGGATAGATGTCACCGCCGGCAATCTGCTGCGGCACGACGCCGAGCTTTTCCACGACCTTGCCGGCAAAACCGCCGATCCGCATCTTCAGACCCTGCATGTCGGCAACGGTCTTGATTTCCTTGCGGAACCAGCCGCCCATCTGAACGCCGGTGTTGCCGCCAGGATAGCCGACGAGGCCCTGCGTTGCCAGAAACTCATTGAACATCTCAATGCCGCCGCCATGGTACTGCCATGCATTGTGGCCGCGGGCATTGAGTGCGAAAGGAACGGCGGCGCCAAGCGCCCAGACCGGATCCTTACCCCAGTAATAATAGGAAACCGTGTGGCAGGCTTCGACTGTACCCGCAGCTGCGGCATCGGCAGCCTGAAGACCGGGTACGATTTCGCCGGCGGCAAAGACCTGAATCTGGAAATTGCCATCGGTCGCTTCAGATACGTATTTCGACAGCACCTCCGCACCGCCGTAGATAGTATCCAGCGATTTCGGAAACGACGACGCAAGCCGCCAGTTGATCTTCGGGGCGGTCTGCGCGATGGCAGGCGCTGCAAGCGTCGTCGCGGCTGCGGCACCGATGCCACCGAGACCTGCACGCTTGATGAATAAACGACGATCCATGTGTTCTCCTCTCCGTTTTTTTGCGGACAGCCTCGCCATTCGAGACTGCTCCTCCCCGCGGGTACCCTTTGCGGAGCCCTTGGCTCCCTTCGCCGGGATGCAGATTAAACGTCTTCGCAACCCTGTGACGCACCCCGTTCATCGTGGCTCCGCGCGCCAGATTACACGCTCGACCCCGCCTGTCTAGTCACGGGGAAATCCACTATCTTCGACTTTTGTCTAAGATGCGAATTCAATGTTTGCAGGGGCTTACGAAGATGGTCTTCCAGGACGACCTCAAGCCATTGCGCAAGCTCTACCTCTAGGATTGCTACTTTAGATAGATGTAATGGAAAGACTTGCGCGTCAGGCGTTTCTCAGCATCGTTGAAATGAGGCAATTTTTTCCTCAGTCACGGCCGGCGACAGACGCGAGATTTCTCGGATTGAATGGCCGGCTCGCGTGATCTACGCATCGAAAGCACCTCGGAGAATTGCTTCATGAAACGCCTGCTGCTCATTGGTGTCGCACTCGCGGCATTGACGGTTCCTGCCGCCGCCGCCAAGCTACTCAATACCTCTTCGATATTTCGCGCGAGCTGTTCGAACACGTCAAATACAACGTGATACTTGTAGTCCCAGGTCGCGTGCGAAAGCGATTGTTCATCGCTCCTCGAGCGAAGTCTTGACCACGCCAATGCTTCAAGTGGGAGGTCTCGCAGCTACTTTGTAGAAATCCGGTTTTCCACCGTGGTGGAGGTTTACTTGTGACACAACAAAAACGCCCGGAGCTCTGCCCCGGGCGTTTGTTTCTGCAGAAGTAGAATTCCTATTCGAGTTCGGCCGACTTGGTCCAGAGATTGATATCGGCTTCCCTGGCATAAACGTCGATTTCCGCCAGTTCAGCATCGGTAAACGCGTCGTTTTCCAATGCCTTGACGCAGTCGATGATCTGCGATGAGCGGCTGGCACCGATCAGTGCCGAGGTGATGCGACCGCCGCGCAGCGTCCAGGCGATCGCCATTTGCGCCAGCGTCTGACCGCGCTTTTCGGCAATGCCGTTCAGCTTGACGATGTTTTCGATGATCGACGGGCGGATGAAGTCCTTCTTGAGGAAGTGGTTCTGCGCCGCACGGCTGTCTTCCGGGATACCCTTGAGGTACTTGGTCGTCAGCATGCCCTGGGCTAGTGGCGAAAACACGATCGAGCCGACACCGAGATCTTCCAGCGTATCCTTCAGGCCATCGTCTTCAACCCAGCGATTGAGCATGGAATAGCTTGGCTGATGGATGAGGAGTGGCGTGCCGAGCGACTTCAGGATCGCGGCCGCCTCGCGGGTGCGCTGCGAATTGTAGGACGAGATGCCGACGTAAAGCGCCCGGCCCGAGCGGACGATATGATCGAGCGCAGCGCAGGTTTCTTCGAGCGGCGTATCCGGATCGAAGCGGTGTGAATAGAAGATGTCGACATAATCGAGACCCATGCGCTTCAGGCTCTGGTCGCAGGAGGCGATCATGTACTTGCGGCTGCCCCATTCGCCATAAGGACCCGGCCACATGTCGTAGCCGGCCTTGGAGGAGATGATCAGCTCATCGCGCAGACCGGAAAATTCCGTGCGCAAGATTTCGCCGAAAGCGGTTTCGGCAGACCCCGGAGGCGGGCCGTAATTGTTGGCTAGGTCGAAATGGGTGATGCCGAGATCGAAAGCGGTGCGGCACATGTCGAGCTTGCGGTCATGCGGTGTGTCGTGGCCGAAATTGTGCCACAGGCCGAGCGAAACGGCCGGAAGCTTCAGGCCGGACTTGCGGACACGATTATATTTCATCTTTTCATAGCGGTTTTCAGCCGGTTGCCAGCTCATGTCGGATACCTCTTCCCACTGTGTTCAATCGTTTGAACTCGCAGACGGTATGGCATGCCCCGCTTGGTCGAAACAAGGGGCAGCCTGCGATTACCCAGCGCAATAGACGCTGATTGTTAAGGAGATTTTGCGACCTTCTGGACTGAAGAGATCAATGAAAGATGACCACCCGGATTCACCGCGGCTATTTCTTCAGAAAGGTGAATATGGCTCTGACCGGCCTGACAAAAATCGACAAGGAGGATTTCTTTTCGAAGACCGCGGCATTTCTCAAACAATGGGAAAATGCCGGTCTCATCGGCAAGACGGCCCCCTCCATTGCGGGTGGTATTCACGACGACAGCAGGCAGATCCCGACGGTCGGTTACGGGCTGAACCTCAAGGCCACGAGCCTGACCGAAATCGACAAGGCATTCCGGTTGGCGCTCACCGGGAAGGTGGACGGCAAGCTCTCCAAGCTGCAGGAAAGCGGTCTCGATATCATGCAGGCGTGGAAGGCGGACAAGACACCGACGACAGCGGAAGACGTCGCGCTGATCAACAAATCACAGGGCAAGGCAGGCACGACCGCGGGGAAGAAGGCGCTGCAATCCCTGTGGCTGACGGATGCCCAGGCGAACCGGCTGCTCGAAGCCAAGCTCAAGGGGTATTCGGGGCTGTTTCCCTCCGTGGAAAAGGGGATGATCATGGCACTGGCGAAATACAATGTTTCACCACCTGCACAATCCGAGGAGCGGCTTGTTCTTCTATCCCTCTACTACAACGCACCCTCGCTGATCGGACCCGGCATCGCCAAGGCGATCGCGACCGATAATCACGCGCATTTCTGGTATGAAGTACGCTTCAATCACGCCAACTATGCCTCACGCGGCCTGCAGAACCGGCGCGAGTCGGAATCCAACAAGATCGGCATCCTGGCACAGGAGGACCGGAAGGATGCGGCAATCGTGCTCAAGGCCATGGACTTCCTGTTCGACCGCACCGGCGGGGCAACGAGCGTCTACGAGAAGATCGCCGCGCGCGATAAAATCATCCTGGCAAGCGAACTCGACAACAAGAACAAGACCACGGACAGCATCACCGAGGCGCGCAAGCAGACGCTCGAAGCGCAGATTTCCAGCTATATGAAGGTTCTTTCCGACAAGTATGCTGGAGGCGAAAAACTCCATTTCGTGCAGGTCGGTGGCTCGGGCAACGATACGTTCACGGCCGGTATCGCAGACTATGCGGCGCTCGATTCCAAGACCTGGCGCAACGAGACAAACACCAACGATCTTGTGATCGCGGGCGATGGCAACAACACGGTCAAAACCGGCGGCGGCAATGACTGGGTCACGTCCGGCAAGGGAAAGGACACGATCGATCTTGGCGATGGCAACGATCATGTTTCGGCCGGATCGGGCAATGACGTCATAGATGGTGGCAAGGGTGCCGATGTCATGGACGGCGGCAAGGGTTACGACACCTATATGGTCGACAACAGCGGCGACCGCGTTCTGGACAGCGACGGCGGCAGGATCAAAACCGGGATTTCGTTGAAAAACCTGACGAAGAATATCGACACCTATACAAACCTGAAATCGGGCTTGACGCACACGCTGAAAATCGATGATGCGAAACTGCCAGCAAACACCGATGGCGTTACCTTCGAGGGCAGCGGCGGCAATGATGCCTACCGCCTCTCGCTCAGCGACGATGATCTGACGCTGCGTTTCACGACGGGTTCGGGATCCGACGGGATCGTGCTGACGGCACGCGAAAATCCGGATATCGGACTGACGGTTATCATCGCAAACGATGCCACAAGCACGGATCGGTTTGATCTATCGGCCTTCGGTGCTATGTCCTTTGAAGCATTCAGCGGCAAGGCGGATGACGCCGGCCACTTCTACTACAAGCTCACGAGCCAGAGCGGAGCCAGTATGATGGCGCTTTTCCATGGCGACAGCAATGCGGATGGAATTGTCACGCTCCATCAGAGCGTATCGATTTCATCCAGTCTCGGCCTGACGGACGGAATGTTTGTCGTCTGAGATTTGTACATAACCACCTCATAAATCCGCCTACGGATAGGTTCGTAGACTCTCTTCCGTCATGGTCGGGCTCGACCCGACCATCCATCAGCCTCTCCATTCGACGAGAGGCTGATGGATCCTCGGCTCGAGGCCGAGGATGACGCAGGGGCATGCTGTTCAGTTCTATCGATCATCCGAACCTTACCGCAGAAGCGCTTTGGCTTCCTCGATGCCAAGCGCCGCCGGCTGGGTGCAGGTCGTCGTCAGCTCGACGAACTGGCCGGTTTCACCCGACTGCAGGATCGAGACCATGACGTCGACGCCGTGCAGCGCGCGTTCCAGCGAGCAACGGGCATCGCGGCCTTCAAGGATGGCGATCGCCATGTCGGCGAGGCCAGCCGTGCGGTAGTTCGCCATGGGCCCCTGCGAATGCTCCTGGTTCGGAACAGCGAAGGGATGGTCCCACATTTCGAGCGGCTGGATATCCTTGTCGCGACCACTGGCCGAAACCGTACCGCCAAAGAAGTTCGGATCGGGTACGAACAACGAGCCCTCGGTGCCGTAGAGTTCCATGTTGGCGTGGCGGTGCGACCAGACATCCCAGCTTGCGGACAGCGTGATCGTCGCCCCGTTCTGGAATTCGAGCAGCGCGTGAATGTTGGTCGGGGTCTTTACCGGAATGACCTCACCTTTGCGCGGCTCGCTGGTGATAGTGCGGGTGGGGCTGGCCATGGAGGTGAGCGCCGCAACACGCTTCACCGGGCCGATCAGGTTGATCAGGTTGGCGATGTAATAGGGGCCGAGATCCAGGATCGGACCACCACCGGGCAGGAAGAAGAAGTCCGGGTTCGGATGCCACATCTCCATACCGGGGCTCATGACGTGGCAGGTGCCGGACGTGACGCGGCCGATCTTGCCCTGGTCGACGTAGTCACGCGCCAGTTGGTGGGCGCCGCCGAGGAAGGTATCCGGCGCGCAGCCGACCTTCAGGTTGCTGGCCGTGGCAATGCCGCGCAGTTGCTCACCCTGCTCGAGCGACAGCACCAGCGGCTTTTCCGAATAGACGTGCTTGCCAGCCTCGAGGATCATCTTCGAAACCGGAAAATGCGCATCTGGAATGGTGAGGTTGACGACAATGTCGACTTCAGGATTGGCAAGCAGCTGTTCGATGCTCTGGGCCGTAACGCCGTATTCGGAGGCGCGAACCTCGGCGGCGGCAGGATTGATATCCGCGCAGGCAACGACCTTGATGCCCTTGAACAGCGGCGAAAGCTTGAAATAGGTGGTTGAGATATTGCCGCATCCGATGATGCCGACGCCAAGTTCTCGTGTCATGGACATATCTTTCTATCAATAGGTCTTGATCGAAGCGATCGAGCGCTCGGCCGTCGCCTTGTAATCCTTCGGATTGTCGTGCTCGACGACATAGTATTTCGCTGAAGTCTTGGAGAGCGCCTCGAAAAGCTTCTTCCAGTCGACGGTGCCATGGCCGACGTCGGCCCAGCCGTCCTGATCCTTGTTTTCGCCGGCAGCGGCGATGTCCTTGACGTGAACGGCGGTGATGCGCTTGCCGTATTTCTCGATCCAGGCGAAGGGATCAGCACCGCCGCGGATGATCCAGGCGATATCGGCCTCCCACGAGAGATCGGGACCACCGGCAAAGATGTGATCCTGCGGAACCGAGCCGTCGGCCAAGGCGATGAACTCGAAGTCATGGTTGTGCCAGCCAAAATCGAGGCCCGCCTTGCGGAAGGGCTCGCCGGCCTTCTGCAAGCGTTCGCCGAAGGCACGCCAACCGGCGGCATCGGTTGGACGCTGATCGGGCATCAGGTAGGGGCAATAGATCGCGCGGATACCGAGCGTCTTGGCGATGGCAATTGCGCGCTCCGGATCACTTTCCAGCAGATCGAGACCGAAATGGGCGGATGGCATGGTGACGCCGGCTGCATCCATGTCAGATTTCAGCGCGGCGAGCGCGGTGTCGTCGAGAGCCGCGTAAAGGGCGCCGTAGCCTTCTACCTGGGTGTAGCCGAGCGAACCGGCCGTCTTCAGCACATCGCCCAGTGGTGGGAAATTGCGGGCGCTGTAAAGCTGGAAGCTGACATCTTTCATGGGTATTCCTCCTCGTGTTCTATCTAACCCAGGTGTCGTAATCCGACACCAGAAGGTGGTTGGGAGCGGTATCTTCCTGAATGGTCGAAAAGCGGCCGACGGGCTCGCGGAAGTAATTGTCTGTGAGATCGTCGTTGACGGTAGAAACCTCGCCGATCAGCACGTCTGCCCCCTCGGCCCAGAAGGCATGCCAGTTGCCAGGCAGCAGCGTCACGCTTTCGCCGGGCGCGAGCTTTAGGAGCCCGCCGGGAGAGAACCTGCGCAGGCGTGCGTCAGTTGCGACGACGACCTCGCTTTCCTCGTCGACGGTGCCATCGGCGAGCGAATTGTACATCTGCAGCACCAGCATTCCGCCGCCGCGATTGATGATGTCCTCGGTTTTAACTGCGTGACGATGCAGAGGGTTCGTCTGATCCTTTGCAGTGATCATCAGCTTTTCGGCATAGATCATGCCATGGCCGCTGGAAAGCGCACCAGAGGTGCCGTTGCGCAGCGTGAACAGAACCAGGCCATAGCTGCCAAAACGGCCCTTACCGAAATCGGTGATGTCCCAGCCGAGGCGGGCATCGCGGATCGACGGGCTATCGGTTGCGGCGCGCTGCTTCAGTTCCTCCGGCCCCCAATAGGCAAAGGGTGGCAGCACGAAGCCGAAGCTGCGCATGAAGGCATCGCTCTTGTCGATGATCGCATTGACTTCACTGCGCAGCATGGGGTTCTCCTCAACCGTTGCCCTGACAGGATTGCAGATCGTAGCTGGTGAAGATCGGTGCGCCGCCGGCAGGTGCCTTTTTCGGCGTGAAGCGGATAGTGCGGGTCTCACCGGCCGTCAGATCGAATGCATTGTCGGAATAGCGACCCTCGATTTCAGCTTCGATCATGACATGGAGTGCGAGGCCGGTTGCAGAAACGGCGATCTCGACGCTGCCGTCGCCGAACGGACGGGAGGCAAGCGACAGGCCGGAGGGCTGAAGATCGAGCGCCTTGTAAGTGCCGGTCACGTGATGGCCCTCGCCACGCATGCCGTTGGATGCCTCGAAGGACCAGAACAGCAGGTGGTTGGCGGGCACGTCCGCCGTCGGGATCGTAAGCAAGGTCGCGGCGCGATCCGGGCTGCAGGTTCCGCCGGCGGCGGTGAGCGGCGTCTTCGTGCCATCTAGGGAGACGAGGAAGGTCTGCAACTCTACGATCACCGGTTCGGCGGTGTCGTTGACCATGGAGAAGGCGATCTCCCTGCCATCCGCAGACGGAATTGCGGCCACAGCAACCGGCTGGAAGAAGCGGCGGACCATATAGTGCATGGCCTTCCAGTTGCCGCCGTAGTCGAGGCTTGCCCAGGAAGCGACCGGCCAGGTGTCGTTGAGCTGCCAGTAAAGCGTGCCCATGCAATGGGGCTTCAGCGAGCGCCAGTAATCGACGGCGGTCTTGATCGCGAGGCCCTGCTGCACCTGGCTCAGATAGACGAAGTTGGCGAAATCCTTCGGGAAGCGGAAATAGCGGAACATGGTGCCGGCGATACGCTCGTTGCCGCCGGCATTCTTCTGGTGCGCCTCCATGACGGGCGATGCAACGTTGAGGTCTTTCGCTTCGGCGAACTGCCGCACGACCGGCATGGAGGTGTAGGACTGGAAGCCGAATTCCGAGCAGAAGCGGGGCTTGACCGTGCGGTAGTTGTCGAAGCTCTTGTTCTCGTGCCAGACGGACCAGTAGTGCATGTCGCCGGAGCCGTCAGCATGCCAGGCATCGCCGAAATTCAGCACGCCGACAGACGGGCTCGACGGCCACCAGAGGAGATGCGGCGCAGCTTTCTTCAACGCCGTTTCGACCGTTCGGTTGAGGCGATCATAGGAGACGAGATAGCGGTCGCGATCCTTGCGGCTTTCCTCGAACCAGGTGAGCGCACCGACCAGCTCGTTATCGCCGCACCAAAGCGCGATCGACGGATGGGATGCGAGACGCTTGACCTGATAATCGACCTCGGCCGCGACGTTTTCGAGGAAATCCGGGGTCGATGGATAGAGGTTGCAGGCGAACATGAAATCCTGCCAGACCAGCAGGCCAAGGCGGTCGCAGAGGTCGTAGAACCAATCCGGCTCATAGAAGCCGCCGCCCCAGACGCGGATCATGTTCATGTTGGCATCGACCGCCGATCGCAGAAGGTCTCCAACGCCCTCGGGGCTGACGCGCGATATCAGGGCATCGGCAGGAATCCAGTTCGCCCCGCGGCAGAAGATCTCGCGGCCGTTGATACGGAAGGCAAAGCGATTGCCGGCCTCGTCCTTGTCGGTGATGAGTTCGACTGTGCGAAAGCCGATCTGTCGGACAACACTGTTGCTGGGAACAGAGAGGACCAGTTGGCTCAGCGCCTGCTCACCGCTGCCAGCCGGCCACCAGAGGCGAGGCTTTTCCACGGAGAAGACATGGGTGACGACCGTCTCGCCCTCGTTGACGGCGCAATCGAGGTGGTCTTTCTGGTCGTCCAACGACAGATCTAGGGAGACGATGCCGGGCTCGGCTGCGTGCAGCGTGACGGTGACCTGCAGATGGATCGCGCCATTCGCCTGCGGAACCTGTTTGGTCACCACATGCTCGATGCGAGCCGCCGCCATCTTGCGCAGGGCGATGACGCCGTAGATGCCGAGCGGCGCAATGGCGATGTTCCAGTCCCAGCCGAAATGGCATTGCGGCTTGCGCAGCATGTTGCCATTGGGAATCGGGGAATTGCCTGTTGAATAGGGGATGTAGAACGGCTGTTTTTCCTGAAGCTCGGCGCCGGCCGCGATGGATGAGCGGAGAGTGACGCGAAGATGGTTTTCTCCAGCCTTCAACGCCGAGGAGACGTCTGGTCGATAACGGCGGAAGCAATTGTCGGATTGCAGGACGAGCATGTCGTTGACATGGACTTCAGCGACCGTATCGAGGCTTTCGATATCGAGATACCAGCTGCCGCCGAGATCGGTACTGTCGAGGGTGAAGGATCGCTCCAGAACCCAATCCTTGTTGGCCACCCATTGCACATCGTCCTCATTGCGGCCTGCATAGGGGTCAGCGATGACGCCAGCTGCCTGCAGTGCGCTATGGACATCGCCGGGGATGGCAATAGCAAGCGTGTGGGACTGGTCGGCGCTTGCGAGCTGCCAGTTGCCGGAAAGATCGAGGTTGATGGTGGATACGGTCATGGCCAGAGAATTCCAGAATCGAGGCATAAGGGACGGTTGAGTGGGCGCAGATTTACCCCCCTCTGTCACTCCGCAACACCTCCCCCTCAAGGGGAGAGATCACCGTGAAACCTGTGCTTTCACGGGAAAATGACAATCTCCCCCCTTGAGGGGGAGGTGTCGGCAAAGCCGACAGAGGGGGGTGAAGCCGCGACATGCTCAGACCCGGTTTTCCGTTGTCGCATCGAACACAGACGCCATCGACATATCGAAACTGAGCTTGACCGCCGTGCCCGGCGCATAACGGCGGCTTCCGGCGATGCGGACCGACATCGTCTGTCCGGCAAGCTTCAGCCAGAGCAGGTTGTCAGCGCCCATCGGCTCCTCGATATCGACGACCGCATCGTGAAACTCGCCACCCGGAATGGCTTCGTCGACTTTCACATGCTCGGGGCGGACACCGAGTACAATCTTGCGCCCTGCATCAAGCGGCGTGCGGGCCGGATAAGCGTCCAGGCCAAAATCGACGCCATTGATACGCGCGAACTTATGGCCTTCGCGATCGACGATCTCACCGCGGAAGAAGTTCATCGACGGAGAACCGATGAAGCCCGCTACGAAAAGGTTTTCCGGAATGTTGTAGATCGTCATCGGATCGGCAAGCTGCTGGATGACACCGCTCTTCATGACGGCGATACGGTCAGCGAGCGTCAGGGCCTCGATCTGGTCGTGGGTGACGTAGATCATCGTATTCTCCAGCGACTGGTGCAGCCGCTTGATTTCCACGCGCAGTTCCGAGCGCAGCTTGGCATCGAGGTTCGACAGCGGCTCGTCGAAGAGGAACACATCGACATCACGCACCAGAGCACGGCCGATCGCGACCCGCTGCCGCTGGCCGCCGGAAAGTTCCGCCGGCTTGCGCTTCAAGAGCGGCTGAATCTGCAGAATCTCGGCAGCGCGAGCCACTCGCTTGTCGATTTCCGTCTGCGGCAGCTTGGCGACCTTGAGGCCGAAAGAGAGGTTCTTCTCCACCGTCATCTGTGGATAGAGCGCGTAGGACTGGAACACCATGCCGATGCCGCGGTCCTTGGGCTCCTCCCAGGTGACGTTCTTGCCTTTGATGAAAATCTGGCCTTCCGAGATATCGAGCAGGCCGGCGATACAATTGAGCAGGGTCGACTTGCCGCAGCCGGATGAACCGAGAAGGACAAGGAACTCGCCGTCGCGGATTTCCAGATTGAGGTTCTCGAGCACGTTGACCGAGCCGAAGCTCAAAGACAGGTCCTTGATGGATACACTTGAATTCATTGGGGATCAGCCTTTCACAGCACCGGCGGCGATGCCGCGGACGAAGAGACGTCCAGAGACGAAGTAGACGATAAGCGGAACGGCACCCGTCAGGATCGTTGCCGCCATGTTGACGTTGTATTCCTTCACGCCCTGCACCGAGTTGACGATGTTGTTGAGCTGCACCGTCATCGGGTAATATTCCGGGCGGGTGAAGACGACGCCGAAGAGGAAGTCGTTCCAGATGCCGGTGACCTGCAGGATCATCGCCACGACGAAGATCGGCAGCGACATCGGCGCCATGATCCGGAAATAGATCGCCCAGAACCCCGCCCCGTCGATGCGGGCAGCCTTGAACAGTTCCTCCGGTAGCGAGGCGAAGTAGTTGCGGAACAGCAGCGTCAGGATCGGCATACCAAAGATGCTGTGCACGAGGATCAGGCCCGTCAGCGTGCCATAGATACCCATTTCACGCAGCACGATGACGATCGGATAGATCATCACCTGATAGGGAATGAAAGCGCCGACGACGAGGATCGAGAAGAACAATTCCGCGCCTTTGAACCGCCAGTTGGCAAGCGCATAGCCGTTGACGGAAGCAATGGCGATTGAGACAATCACCGACGGAACGGTGATCCGCACTGAATTCCAGAACCCGCGTGACAGCCCATCACAGTTGAGGCCTGTGCAGGCGCTGGACCATGCCTTGACCCAGGGCTCGAAGGTGATCTCCACCGGCGGCGAGAAGATGTTGCCGAGGCGAATTTCCGGCATGCCTTTCAAGGAGGTCACGACCATCACATAAAGCGGCAGCAGGTAATAGGCGGCTGCGACGAACAGCGTGCCGTAGATGATGATGTTGCGCGGTGACAGCAGCGGGCGCGGTTTACGGCCGGCGGGGCCGGAAAGCGTCGCCTTGGTCCCGGTCGGTGCAGTTTGAATGGCGATATCAGGCACGCTTGCGCCCTCCCCCGAATTCCAGATAGGCCCAAGGCACAATGATGATGGCGACGGTGATCAGCATCATGGTCGAGGCGGCGAAACCCTGCCCCAGGTTCTGCGCCTGGAACATGTAGTCGTAGACGTATTTCGCCGGCACTTCCGAGGCGATGCCGGGACCGCCTGATGTCTGGGCGACGACGAGGTCATAGACCTTAACGATACCTGACGCGATGATGACCAGGGTGGTGATGAAGACAGGCCGCATCATCGGGATGATGATCAGCAGATAGGTCTTCCACATCGGAATGCCATCGACGCGCGATGCCTTCCAGATGTCCTCGTCGATACCGCGAAGACCTGCCAGCATCAGGCACATGACGAGACCCGTGCCCTGCCAGAGGGCGGCGATGAGAATGCCGTAGATGACGATGCTCGGCGTATAGAGCGGATCGAAGACGAAGGTCGTCCAGCCCAGTGACCGCACGACGGACTGAACGCCGAATTCCGGGTTCAAAATCCATTGCCAGACGAGGCCGGTTACGATGAAGGACAGCGCGAATGGGTAGAGGAAGATCGTCCGAAACGTATTTTCAAAACGGATCTTCTGGTCCATCAGCGCCGCCAGAAGAAAGCCGATGACGAGACTGAAAATCAGCGAGAAAAAACCATAGATGGCGAGATTCTCGATCGAGACGACCCATCTTGGAGCGGCCCACAGGCGCTCATATTGATCAAGGCCGACGAACTTCAGCCGTGGCAGAAGCTTCGAGTTGGTAAAGGAATAGAGGACCGTCCAGAGTGTGCCGCCAAGGAAGATGACGACGGCCGTCAGGATCATCGGGATAGAGGCAATCTTTGCATTCAGATTGCGGAAAAGTTGGTTTGGTCGGCCGGTTTTAGCGTGTCCCGCCATTATGATTTTCCTCCGGTATCGCAAGCGCTTCCACAATCAGGAGCCGGAACGCGGAACGCGCGCGGCATCCTTCCGGTTATCCCGTCGCGCATGGCCATCTTCAGGCGACCTTGTTTGCGGACAGAGAGATGCCATCACATCCTCGACACACCGCTCAAGCGAGCCGGCCAGGTCTTAGAGGGGAACACCGGCCCCGCTTTCGCGGAGCCGGATAAGTGACGACGAGCCTTGCGATCAATCGGCAGATGCGATGATCTCGGCGAAGCGCTTCTGCGCGTCTTCCGGCGTGATCGACGGATTGGCGAAGAATTCGGAGAACAGGTCTTCCTTCTGCTTCTGGCTGTCGGCTGAAAGCAGCTGGTCGGTGCCCTGGATCACGTTGCCCTTGGCGAGGATTTCCAGACCCTTCTTCATGCAGTCGTTGGCAGCGGTAAGATCGACGTCACCGCGAACCGGCAGCGAGCCTTTCTTCAGGTTGAAGGCAACCTGCGTTGCCGGAGCAAGCAGCGTTTCCGCCAGCACGTCCTGCGCCTTCGACTTTTCCTCATCCTTCAGGACCGGGAAGTAGAAAGCGTCACCGCCGGTGGAGATGACCTCGTTGACACCAAGGCCTGGAAGGCAGGTGTAATCCGTGCCGGCCTTCTGGCCAGCAAGCTGGAATTCACCCTGCGCCCAGTCACCCATGATCTGGCCGCCGGCCTTGCCGGTGATGACCAGGTTGGTCGCCTGGTTCCAATCCTGGACATTGCTACCCTTGGACATGCGGCGAGCATCATCGGCTGCCTTGAAGACCTTGGCGATTTCCGGACCTGCGGCAACGTCCGCATCCTTGTCGCCGAAGACCTTCTGGTAGGTGTCCTTGCCGGCGATAGCGACCATCAGCACGTCAAAGGCGCCAGCGGCTTGCCATGGCTGACCACCGACGGCGAGCGGAACAATGCCGGCCTTTTCGAGAGCCGGACCAGCTGCGACGAATTCATCCCAGTTCTTCGGAACTTCGACACCAGCCTGCTTGAAGGCGGCATTCGAAAGCCACAGCCACTGCCATGAGTGGATATTGACAGGCGCGCAATATATCTTGCCTTCGATCGTGCAGCTGTCGAGCAGGCTCGACGGCTTGATGACGTCTTTCCAATGACCCTTGGTCGCGACATCAGTCAGATCGCGCATCAGACCGGCCTGAACCAGTTCCTCGGCCTGACGGCCATGGTTGAACTGGGTGGCGCCCATCGGGTCGCCGCCGGTGATACGGCTGATCATGATCGGGCGGGCGGTACCGCCGGAACCGGCGATGGCGCCGTCGACCCAATGATTACCGGTCGCATCGAATGCCTTGGCGAGCTCGGCCACGGCCGCAGCCTCACCGCCGGACGTCCACCAATGGGTGACTTCGAGATCGGTCGCGTTAGCCGCACCGAATGGAAGCACCACAGTTGCCGCCAATGCAGCAGCCAACAAACGCAATTTCATGAGTTTTCCTCCCTCACTGTAACGTTACCGTAAAAACTTAGAACAACTGTTTTTCAGACGCAACAGCCAAACGAAAAAAACCAGAGAAGAATATTTTATACAATTTAAAGTTTATTTTTTAATCAAAAAAAACGAAAGATCCCTGCCTTATCGCGATGCATTATGCCCACATATTCGGCATTTTATCCCGATATTTCGGCCGGATATCCGCTCATTCAAGTGGCGAGCATGCTTCTGTTTCGTCGCAGCGCACAATTCATCCAGCCGCAGCGCAACATTCTACTTCGCGTTTAACGAGAGAAATTTATGAAGAAAAATCTCTCGACAGCACGACTGTATCGTTACAGATTTTATCAAAGTTGATAGGCGGGGTCATGACAGTACCCCACTGTCACAAATCGTATATAAGCGTGCTGAAAGGCTTTCAGACTCGATCGCGCGGCCAGGAATGGCCCTGCTGATCCCGTCAATCGGATAAGCCTCTGATCTGGAAGGCAATGACGGGGCATGGACGAAAAGAGCAAACCGAGACACACGCCCGCGCCCCCCGGTACCGGTGACCGGCCTACCCTGAAAACCATCGCTTTCATGACGGGGCTTGGTATTACGACGGTCTCACGTGCCTTGAAGGATGCTCCGGATATCGGTGCCGAGACGAAGGAGCGAGTGCGGCTTGTGGCGCGCCAGGTCGGCTATCAGCCCAACCGCGCCGGGGTAAGGCTCAGAACCGGAAAAACCAACGTTATCAGCCTCGTCCTCTCCCTCGAAGAAGAGGTCATGGGTCTGTCGAGCCCTATTGTGATCGGCATTTCCGAAGTTCTGGCCGACACGCCTTACCACCTCGTCGTCACGCCCTACAGCTCATCCAAGGATGCGCTGGCGCCGGTGCGATACGTGCTCGACACGGGCGCAGCCGACGGCGTGATCATCTCGCGCACGGAGCCGAAGGACCCCCGCGTGGCGCTGATGATGGAGCGGAACTTCCCCTTTGCGACCCATGGGCGCACGGACATGGGGCTCGTCCACCCGTATCACGATTTCGACAATGAGGGCTTTGCCTACGAGGCGGTGCGACGCCTCGCAGAACTTGGCCGCAAACGGATCGTTTTGCTGCAACCGCCCCCTCACCTCGCCTTCCACCGCCATATGCGGCGTGGTTTCGAGCGCGGTATCCATGACTTCGGCGGCGAGGCCGTCCCGTTCAATACCGTCGATATCGACAACAGCCTCGTCGAGATCCGCGCCGCCTTCGAAACCCTTATGCGGGGAGGCGATGCGCCCGACGGGATCGTTTCGGGGAGCGGATCGAGTTCGATTGCGCTGATTGCAGCCCTTGAGACCGTGGGCAAGCGGCTGAAGCACGACGTCGATATGGTGTCGAAGGTGCCGAGCGCGGTCTTGAGCTGGCTGCGGCCGGAGGTCATCACCATGCGCGAGGACATCCGCCTTGCCGGCCGAGAGCTCGCCAAAGCAGTCCTCGGTCGTATTGCGGGCCGGCCGGCTGAAGAATTGCAAAGCCTCAGCGAGCCTCTCTGAGAGAGCGCCTAACCCCAAAGCTTGTCGCAATCTTTCAAATTCGCTTCCCACGCTTTGTTCCTTTGTTCTTGAGCATGTCGTTATCGCAAAACCGCTGCACACTTTTTGCGCGACATGCTTTAAATGCGAAAGCCGCGCGGATCGCTCCGCGCGGCTTTCCTGTTCAAACAGGCTTGTCTCAGGCGTTGAGGCCGCTGCCCCACGGGCCGTGATGCGCGGCCTTGCCATCAACGCGATCAAAGCCATGGGCGCCGAAGAAGTCGCGCTGAGCCTGGATGACATTGGCTGTGCCGCGGCCGCGACGGTAGCTGTCGAAATAGCCGAGGGCCGATGCCAGCGCTGGAACCGGCAGGCCAGCGAGCACGGCGGCAGAAACCACGCGGCGCAGCGCGCCATCGGTTTCCTTGACCATGGTAGCGAAGGCCGGGGTGACGATCAGGTTGGCGACATCCGGGTCCTTGGTGAAAGCCGTGGTGATCTCGTCGAGGAACTGCGAGCGGATGATGCAGCCAGCGCGCCAGATGCGGGCGATAGTCGGCATCGGTAGATTCCAGCCGAATTCCTTCGATGCCGCAGACATGACGGCGAAGCCCTGCGCATAAGCGCCGATCTTCGAAGCGAGAAGCGCACTTTCCAGATCCTTGAGGAAGGCAGCCTTGTCGGCAATTTTCAGTTCGCCGTCAGGTAGGCCAAGCACTTTCTCGGCCGCTTCGCGCTCTTCCTTCATCGACGAGATGCTACGGGCAGCAACGGCGGCTTCGATGCCGGTTGCCGGCACGCCCATGTTCTGCGCCTCGATTGCCGACCATTTGCCGGTGCCCTTCTGGCCCGCCTTGTCGAGGATCAGATCGACAATCGGTCCGCCGGTGATCGGATCGGCGGCCTTCAGGACCTTCTCGGTGATTTCGATCAGGTAGGAGTTGAGGCGACCCTTGTTCCAGGTACCGAAGACTTCACTGATCTCGGTGGCGCTCATCTTCAGGCCATCGCGCAGGATGCCGTAGATCTCGGCGATCATCTGCATGTCGGCATATTCGATGCCGTTGTGGATAGTCTTGACGAAGTGACCTGCGCCATTTTCGCCGAGCCATGCAACGCACGGATCATCGTTGTACTTGGCGGCAATCGACGTCAGGACCTTTTCGACGCGCTTCCACGAATCTTCCGTGCCGCCGACCATGATCGAAGGACCGTGGCGGGCACCTTCTTCACCGCCGGAAACACCCATGCCGATAAACGTCAGGCCGCTGTCCTTGAGGTTGTCGAAACGGCGCATCGTGTCGCGGAAGTTCGCATTGCCGGCATCGATCATGATATCGTTCTTTTCGAGATAGGGCTTCAACAGCTCCATCTGCTGATCGACGGGATCACCCGCCTTGATCATGATGATGATGGGGCGCGGCGGACGAATGGCGGCCACGAACTCTTCGATGGTCTCGCAGGGAACGATCTGCCCCTGCAGATCGCCAGCCTCGGCATAGAACTTGCGCGTCGCCTCGACCGTACGGTTGAAAACCGCGATCTTGTTACCTTTTTCAGCGATGTTGAGCGCCAGGTTCGATCCCATGACGCCAAGACCGATAAGGCCGATTTCCGCTTGTGCCACTGTGTGTCTCCGTTGGACGGGGAGCTTGCTTGCCCGAACGAGCATCGCGGACAGCTCCGCTTTTTCGAAACGCGCGCACGATGATGACGACAGGGAACAAGCCCCGGTCCACCGTGCGTCTGCTGACGGAGTTTTGGCACTCAAATCGATTAACGACAAGCGATTGTTGTCGATCCCGAGACTTTTCCGGGCTGGCAAGTCCCGCCACTATTTGCCCGATACGCCGGAATTGTTGCGAAGCCTGATTATCAAGTCGATTCAATCGCGTTGCGCTGGCTTTACGGAGGATTTCAAGGGCTATTGAATTCCTGCCCACAGCGCGCATATCCGGCCTATCACCGCGCGTACACAGGCCAGAGCCAACTCCAGCCGCCACTACCGAACCGGAGGAATTCAAATGAGCGTGATGACCGCCAGAATTGTCCACACCAGCATCTCGAAGCCGTGGAAAGAGGTCTATGATTTCGCTTCCAATCCCGAAAACATTCCTCGCTGGGCCTCCGGCCTCAGCGAGGGACTTGAACGGGATGGGGAGGATTGGCTGACCGGTGGGCCGCTCGGCACAGCGCATGTCCGCTTTTCACCGCCAAACGATTTCGGCGTCATTGACCATCTCGTGACAATGGCGGATGGCACACAGGTTCACAATGCACTGCGCGTGGTGCCCAACGGCGATGGTGCGGAAGTGATGTTTACGCTGCTGAAACTGGCGGCAATGAGCAATGAAGATTTTGAACGTGACGCAAGATGGGTCACAAAGGACCTGCAGACGTTGAAGAACCTGATCGAGGGAGAAGAACATGGGCCAAAAGGGTAACGACCGCCAGATCGACAACATCGAATTCGTGGTCTCGGATATTCCGCGGTCAAGGGCGTTTTACGGCGCAGCATTCGGCTGGTCGTTCACGGACTACGGCCCCGAATATTGCGAGTTCACGGATGGCCGACTGACGGGTGGTCTGACCACCATGGGCGAGATCCGGACGGGAGGCCCGCTCGTCATCCTGTACGCCGATGACCTCTCCGAAACCCAGGCGAGGCTTGAAGCGGCCGGCGCCGCCATCGTGAAACCGGTTTTCGCCTTCCCGGGAGGTCGTCGCTTCCAGTTTCTCGACCCCGATGGATATGAACTGGCTGTCTGGTCGGACAAATAACTCTCTCAGGCCGCGATCGAACGCCGCCTGTCGGCAATTTCCTGAAGAATGAGAATTGCGCCGATAATCTTGCCCGTGCTGGAGCGGCATGGCGTCATGCGGCAGCGCACGACAACAGTGCGCCCATCGGCATCCTTGGCGAAGGTGTAGTCCACGGGCTCGCCTGAAAAACACCGGTCGAGATTGGGCTTCACCCGCTTTTCGAAGCGCTGCAGCCCAACGAACTCCACGACATGCCGTCCGACAAGGTCCATCGGACGTTCATCAAGGCGGGCAGCATTGATGGGGTTGGTGTAGAGATAACGGTAGTCCCTGGTGATCACAGCAATTCTGTCGGGCATGCAATCGAGAATGGCTTCGTTCAGGAAGCCCTCATCCATGCGCGCCTTGCGAATCGATGGAATGCCGATCGGATCAGCCTTTGTCGATGAATAACCAGCTTCACCGAAATAACGATCGGCGAGCGTCTCCAGCGCGCCGCGCTGACGAAGAACACTGGAAAGGTCGTCTGCTTCCTTCTGTAGAAGATCGAGCACGAACTGGAATTGAAGTCTCGCCTCGGCAACGTTGGAAGCAACTTCCTCATAGATTGCTAATAGGACCGGATCAATTTCTTGTCCCAGAATTTCCATCAGCAGGTCATCACCTGCCCGTGCAGCCTGCTGCAGCTGCGCATATTTGAACCAAAAAAGCTCTATCAGTGCCTTCAATTGCCCACCCCACTGCCGCCCCGATCGAAATCATCGTCCCCGGCGGTATTTCAATACTATTATTCTTGCCCCAACCTGTCGCGGAGCTTTTTGTAACTGTGTTCTTAATTACTGCAGTTTACACGCACAGAAGGTGCGTTCAACTGTGACGCCCTAACCTGAAACGTTGCCGTAGAAATATTTTAGACGAAAACAATGTATCGAAACTGAAAAACCCAAAACCGCTGCGCCGTGCGCATCAGGAAGAATCAAAACTAATCGCGGGGAAATTGAACGTCTGCCCTCTACAAGGCAAGCCCATTTACAAGGCAAAACGACGCGTCTGCGTGCGGATCAGCCCCGCAGCTTTTTCTTGATGCGCCAGCGGTCATGATACCAGAGCCATTGCCCCGGATATTCACGAACCCAGCGCTCTACCGTATCGTTCAACAGCTGCGCCGTGCCGCCGACATCCACGGCGCCATCTTCGCGTCGAGGGATTTCGATCGCAGGTTCCAGCTCAAGGCGATAGCGGTTGCCGGGAAGCCGTATGCAGCGGGCGGGATAGACATCGCAATTGAACTGCCGAACCAGCTTGGCGACAAGCGGATTAGTCTTGACGTCCCGTCCGAAGAACTGGGTGCTCAGGCCCTTCTTGAATTTCTGGTCGACCAGAACACCCACCGCCTTGCCCCGCTCCAGCTGGCGCGCAAGCGTAAAGGATGAGCCTGCATGTGATGGCACCAGATTACCCATGCGCGCGCGCCGGAACTCGAACACCTTGTCGGCGACGTAAGGATTGTTCGGCGGTCGGAAGAGGACGGTGACCTCCAGACCGAAGGCGGCGCCCGCGACCGGCAGCATCTCAAAATTACCGCTGTGGGCGGTGAATACGATGAAAGGCCGGGGATTGTCACGCAATTCGACGAACAGTGGAATGCCCGAGACTTCGACACGCCCGGGCTCGGAACTTTCCGGATCGAAATCGAACAGCTGGTCGAGGAACACGTATTCGGCGGCCATTCGGCCCATGCCCCCCCAGCTTTCCATGGCGATACCGAGGATTTCCGCCTCGCCTTTCTCCGGAAAGGCATTACGCAGATTGGTCAGCATCAACCGGTGGCGGAAGGTCTTTGGACCGACAAAACGAGCGAAGCGGTCCGCAAAGTTTATCGCCCCATCCACCGGAAAAAGCTTCAGAATCTGAAGCGGTACGAAAGCAAGCTGCGCCAGCAGCCACTGCTGCGTGCGGCGTGCGGCAAGCACCAGCCGGGTGATCAGCATCTTCAAGGGATCAATCCACCCGCAGAATAATCTTGCCGAAGACCTGGCGCGATTCCATGCGCTCCAGCGCCCGGTCGATGTCGGAAAAGCCGACTTCGGTATCAATTACCGGATGCACGAGACCGCGCGCCATCTTCTGCAAGGCATCAGCCATGTTTTCCATGCGGCAGCCGAACGAGCCGAGCAGCTTCAACTGCTGCTGAAACAGCATCATCAGGTTCAGGTCGGTCGAAACACCGGAGGTCGAGCCGCAGGTGACGAGGCGTCCGCCGCGTTTCATGCACAGCATGGAACCTGCCCAGGTATCCTTGCCGACATGTTCGAAGACGACATCGACACCCTTCTTCTTGGTGAGCTTGCGCACCACGCCCTCGAAACGGTCGGTGCGGTAGTTGATGACGTGATCGGCACCAAGCGCCTTGGCGCGCTCGATCTTGTCGTCGGACCCGACCGTGGTGATGACAGTGCAGCCGATCTTCTTGGCAAGCTGGATCGCCGCCGTGCCAATGCCGGAGCCGCCCGCATGGACGAGGATGGTTTCGCCGGGCTCGAGTTTGGCATTGTCGAACAGCATGTGCTCGACGGTACCGAAGGTGACTGGGGCAAGGGCCGCTGCGACCGCATCGATGCCCGGAGGGGCCGGAACGAGCAGGCGGGCCGGCAGATTGACCTTCTCCTGGGCAAAGCCATCGAGATGGAAGCCATGCACGCCACCAACGTGTTCGCAGAGATTGTCGCGACCTTCGCGGCACGGACGGCAGAGGCCGCAGGTGCGCGCGCCGTAGATCGAGACGAGCTGACCCGGCAGGACGTTGGCAACGCCGGGGCCGATTTGGTCGACCACGCCAGAAGCTTCCGCGCCAATGACGAGCGGCATCTTGCGCTTGGCAAAGGCCATGCCGCGCCAGCCCCAGACGTCAATATGATTAAGGGCGACGGCCTTGACCCGGAGCGTCACCTCGCCCGGACCGGGGGCTTCGGGCTCCGGCAGATCGGTGATTTCAAGCTTGCGGTCATCGAGCAGTTGCAGCGCGCGCATGGGATATCCTTTGCCGTGACGGCATGAATTTCAAAGATTTCGGGCCGACTTATGCCGGTTCCGCGGTCATGACAAGGCTGGCGTTCTGGCCGCCAAAGCCGAAAGAGTTCGACAGAACGGCCGAAACCTGTGCATCGCGCTTCACGTTCGGCACGACATCGAGAACGATGGCCGGGTCGGGGTTCTGGTAGTTGATGGTCGGCGGCAGTGTGCCGGTCAGCATGGTCTGCAGCGAGAACACCGCCTCGACAGCGCCCGCCGCCGTCAGCGTATGGCCGATCATCGACTTGTTGGACGAAACCGGGATCGACGGCAACTTTTCGCCGAAGACGGCCGACATGGAGAGATACTCCATCTTGTCGTTTTCCGGGGTCGAGGTGCCGTGGGCATTGATATAGCCGATACCCGCTTCATCGATGCCAGCATCAGCAAGGGCTGCGCGGATCGTCGCGATCGCCGGGCCACCGTCCGGCGACGAGCGGGTGCGGTGGAAGAGATCGGCCTTTTCGCCGCAGCCCTTCAGGATGCCATAGACGCGGGCGCCGCGGGCGACGGCCGCTTCCAGCGACTCAAGGACGAGCGTTGCAGCGCCTTCGGCGATAACAAAGCCGTCACGATCCTTGGTGAAAGGCTTCGAGGCCTTTTCCGGCGGATCGTTCTGGGTCGAAAGGGCCGAGAGCAGCGCAAAACGGATCAGCGCCTCGGCACTGACGGAGCCATCGGTGGCGACTGTCAGCGCCCGGTCGGTGCGGCCCTGACGGATCGCCTCGACGCCGAGCTGGATGGCGGTTGCGCCGGAAGCGCAGGCCGTCGAGAGCGTCACCGGCAGGCCGCGCGTGCCAAAACGATCCGACAAACGCTCGGAGATGGAACCGAACATTACCGCTTCGTGGAAGACCGGATCGGGGCGAACGCGCATGGCCGCAAGGAAGCGGTTATAGGCATCGCCGGGCCTTTCGGAGGGGGCGGAGCGATCGGCGAGTTCGAAGCGGGCGCTCCATTCGGGCTCGATCGGGGGTGCGGCGAGAAACAGCGGGCCGTTGAAATCGCCGGAGATACCAGCCTGAGCCAGGGCTTCCAGCGTCGTTTCGCGGGCCATGGCATAGGAACGCTCGACAGCGTTTTCTGCCGGGATATCGATGAAGTCCACGGTGCCGGAAATCCGTGTGGAGAGACCTTCCGTCGGGAAGCGGGTAATCTTGTGGATGCCAGACTTACCCGATGTCAGGGCGGACCAGTTGTCCGTGACCCCCTGCCCCAGCGAGGTCATGACACCCATACCGGTAACGGCGATGATCGGGCGACCGAGATGATCCTTGTAGGCGTCGCTCATGGCAATCGCTCCTTATTCCGCAGAAAGCACGGCGACACCTTCGCCGCGTGCATGGCCGATGGTGGTGACGACAGCCGTCTTCGGCTGGGTCGCGAGCGGCTTTTCGGCCGGATCGAAAGGCGGAACGTGGGCACCGGAACCCAGCGTCAACGCCGCAAAGGCAAGGCCGAGCGGAAACTGGGCTTCAAGACCATGACCGACAAGCCCGCTATAGCCACGCAACGCCGCTTTCGGCAGCGTCTTTTCGACGAAAGCCTTTTCACGCGCGGCAAGATCGGGGAAACCGGTGGTGCCGGAGAAGACGATGGTATCCGTCTCGTTGGCTCCCTTGGCGGCGAGCGTTTCCAGGCGCGCTTCGAGCTTGCCCTCATCCCGCTTGCCACGATCGCCGCCAATGTCATCGATCGTCGCATAGATGCGTGCGCCCCGGGCCTCGGCGTGTTCACGTGATTCCAGTACCAGGAAAGCGCCGACTGAACCGAGAATCATGCCACCGCTCTCGGGGCGCGACCAGATCGGGCTCCAGCCGCCGAGTGCATGCCCCTGGATCGCTTCGATCAGGAGAATCATGTCCAGCCGTTCGGCCGCGAACGCACCGCCGACCAGCGTGTGTGTCGACTGTCCGGCCTTGATGCGGGCAAAGGCGGTTTCGATTGCCGAGATGCCGGCTGCTTCCTCGCCCATGAAGGTCCGCGACGAGCCGGTGACCTTGTGAACAATCGAGATGTTGCCGGCCAACAGGTTGGAAAGCTGGGCGAGAAACAGCGTCGGGCGCAGCTCCGTCGTCAGCTTTTCGTTCAGGAGCTGTTCGCGGTCGTTGCGCTTCAGGGCTTCGTCAACGATGAGCGAATCGACATTGATGTCGCGCTCGCCGCCACCGGCGGCCACGATCATGTCCATGCTGCCGCAGGCGTCGAGATCATCCTTGAGGCCAGCATCATCGAGCGCGAGGCCGGCCGAGAAGACGCCGAGGCGCTGCCAGTTTTCCATCTGGCGCTGGTCGCCGCGCTTGGCGATCTGCTCCGACCAGTCGATGACCGGCAGCGGATGAATCGGATAAGGCGCGAAACGCTCGGTTTCAACGATGGCGGCCGGAGCCTTGTCAGCACTCAAAAGCGCGAGATGCGGCTCGATGCCGACACCCTGGCTGGTGACGATGCCGACACCCGTGATCACTACGTCATTGGCAGATTTCTGCTTACCCGAGGACATGGCTACTCCTGTGGCCGTGCGGACAGGGCTTCAAACAGCCCTACCTCGCCCGCGCGCTTCTTGACGATCGGCCCGAGCGGCACCTGATCGAAAGGTATGGTGCGCAGTTTCAGCTGCGCATCGCAAATTTTCTTGCCGGCAGAGGTGATCTTCGCCTTCACGACTGCAAAGCCCGAACCGTCATGTTCAAGGAACGCCTCGATATCGAGCACGGCTTCCGGCTCGACGAAGGTGCGCATCTTGGCGCCATCGACGGACATCAGAAGCGGCATCGCGGCAAAATCGGTAACAGCGAGCACGAGGAAGCCGCAAGCCTGCGCCATGGTCTCGATCAGAAGTACGCCGGGAACAATGGGATAACCGGGGAAATGGCCATCGAAAACAGGGCTCTTGGCCGGCACGACCGAGCGGGCGGTCAGGGTTCGGGATGAAAGATCGACCGTTTCGACGCGGTCGATCATCTGGAAATATTCAAGAAGCATCTAGGTCCAACTTGATAGGGCCAACCGCTGCAACGGCCTGACCGACGGTAGCTTTTTCAAAAGCATAGTTTGCGCCGATGGCGCGCGATCACTGCCGTCAAGTAAAAACGCAAATGCCGCCTGTCAAGCGTAAGACGCGACAGACGGCACAGGTGCTGCCAAAACAGACCTTGAGCGAAATCAGCCCTTGGCGGCCTTCAGGTCGTCGATCTTGGCACAGAGGTTCTTCAGGACGAAGTATTCCTCGGTGGAGGCCTTGCCTTCGTTGACTTCCTGCGTCCACTGCTCAAGCGGGATCTTGATGCCGAATTCCTTGTCGATCGCAAAGACGATGTCGAGGAAATCGAGGCTGTCGATGCCGAGGTCATCAATCGTGTGGCTTTCCGGCGTGATCGTCTCGCGATCGATCTCGCTGGTCTCTGCGATGATGTCGGCAACCTTGTCGAATGTAGCTGTCACGCCCATAACCTCTTTCGAATTCGTGTTTGGGCGAACCTATAGGTAAATGACGGACAAAAGCCAATGGGCTGAAGCCCAAGAGTTTCCGTTTTGACAACGGTGTTGCCAAAACGACCAACTCCCAGACGTCTTAGCGGGCGATGACGATGCGGGTATTCTGAAGTCCGGCTTCGCGGGTGAGCGCAAAGAACTCGGCGGCGTTTTCCGGATGCAGGCGTACGCAACCATGAGAAGCCGGACGGCCGAGACGCTTCAGATCAAAGGTGGCATGAACCGCATAACCGCCGTTGAAGAACACGGCATAGGGCATCGGCGCATTGTCATACTTGCGCGAGTGGTGATTCTTGGAAAGCCATTTGGCACTCCAGCTGCCCTCCGGCGTAACGTAACCCTTGCGCGCCGTTGAAACCTTCCAGCGGTAGCGGACAACACCGTTCTCGCTGACGGTCATCTCCTGCTGCGTCAGGCTGATCTTGGCGACAAGGTTGGCCGCGGAGGCAGTGGCGGAATAAAACGGAAGAAATAAAACGACCAGAGCGGCCAATACAACGCTGCGCATTCCAGGTCCCTCTCCTATGCTGCGCTCCGAAAACGGAACAGTATAGTCGAGACCTATACAGTAGTCAGAATGACAGAGACTTAAGCCGAATGGAAAACGACCTATTAATTCGCACGGAATGCCGATCGTTAAAATACGGCTATCAACGAAGCCGTGACAAGCACGATCGCCAACATCGCGCTGCAGGCACCACCGAAGACCTGCACCCCATCCTCTATGTCTAATGCAGTTGCGGTCGACCGTCCGGAACCATTGATCATCGGCTCGTCAACCCGAGATCCGCTGTAGATACGCGGGCCTGCCAGCTGGATATCGAGGGCCGCGGCCATGGCTGCCTCCGGCCAGCCGGAATTGGGCGAACGATGAAGCCCGTGATCACGTAGCGTCGTCGCCACGGCATCGCGCGCCCTAATCCTGCCAAAACGCATCCAGGCACCGATCGCAACCAAAAAAGCAGAAAGGCGCGCTGCCGGCAGATTGGCAACATCATCCAGCCTTGCGGATGCCCATCCGAAAGCGAGATATTTCGGGCTTTTATGGCCAATCATCGAATCGGCAGTATTGAGCATTTTGTAGGCGAGCAATCCCGGCAGGCCGAGAAGCGCGTACCAAAAAACGGGCGCCACGACACCATCGGAGAAATTCTCCGCGAGACTTTCGATTGCCGCGCGGCAGACGGCTGGCTCGTCCAGCGTCTCCGGATCACGGCCAACGATCATTGAAACCGCACGCCTGCCGCCGGCAAGGCCGTCATTTCGCAAGCCCTGGGCGACTCGAAGAACATGATCGGAAAGGCTCTTTTGCGCCAGGAAAACAGCGACCAGCAGCGCCTCCAGCAACCAGCCAAAGACACCGAGGCAGAGAAACAGCCGGTGAAGGGCTGCACCGATCAGAAGACTGGCGCCGAGCAGCAACAGGATCGTCGCGACCCCAGCCGCGCGGCGGGCATTGTCGCTATAGCGCTTGCGATTCAAGGTGGCATCGAACCAGCCGATGGCATGGCCGAACAAGACGACAGGATGCGGAAACCGGCGCCACAGCCAGTCGGGATCGCCGATCCTTCGGTCGATGATGATTCCGGCCGCAAGAACAAGGAGCAACATCATCGTCAATGTCCGCTCGCTCCCACATGGGGCGCCCAAGCGAACTCGTGCAGCGCATGGGCCAGACGCACATCACCTTTGACATCCGGGGAAAGCCCGATTCTCAGCCATGTCGGCGCGTAGTCAAAGCGACGGGTCAGTATCCGGGATTGGCAAAGCGCTGTGTGCAGCGAACCGGCGCGAGGATGATCGACAAGAGTGAAAAGCGGCGTGCCGCCCACAATCGGTAGTCCCGCGGCCAACAGGATGTCATCCAGCCTCTGCTTGCGCTCGGCTATGGCAGCGGCAATGGTCGTCGTCTCGCGGCCCATCAGGTCAGCCGCGATCACCAGCGCCGGACCGGAAACGGCCCAAGGACCCAGCCATTCGCGAAACGATACAGTGACCGCATCCGGGGCGATGACGAAGCCGAGCCGCAGGCCGGCAAGGCCGAAGAATTTCCCGAACGACCGAAGGACGACAAGCCTCCCCGCAGGGTCAACCATGGATGCGACACTTGCTTCGGGCTGGGTGTCGCCAAAGGCCTCGTCAACCAGAAGCATGCCATCATGACCCTCCACACGCAGAAGGATCGACAACAGGACATCAGCATCGAACATCCGCCCCGTTGGATTGTTCGGATTGACGACGATGACCAGCGCATGCTCCGGCGATATCCCAGCACAATCCACAATTTCGTCGACGGGATATCCGGCAGCGCGCAGGACCCGGCCGTACTCCCCGTAGGTCGGTCCGAAAATCGCCGCTCGCCGCCCCGCTGAAAGCAACCGCGGCAGCAGCTGGATGACGGATTGCGTTCCGGGCACGGCAAGCGGCGTGACGACGCTACGGTAATAATGGCGGGCAGCACCCGTCGCTGCCTCGGTCAGATGACGGTCCGGCAATCCATGCCAAGCATTCATTGGGATATCCGGCAAACCGACCGGATTGGGATTGATGCCCGTCGAAAGGTCGAGCCAGTCTTCAACGCGCCCGCCGAACCTCGCAGCAGCCTCAGCTATGCCACCGCCGTGGACGATCGGCGCGGTACTCATGGTTCGGGCCGATCGATCAGGTGCAGGAACGAGCCCGCGACTGCGCCACGGCAAAGGCCAACCTCTCCTAGCGCGTTACCGGCAGCATCGGTGGCGGCAAACAGGCGATCAGCGGCACCTTCGGAAACAATCGTTGCATAGTGAAATTCATGCGTCATCAGGGGGCTCTGAAAAAATCGGTTGTCGAGCGGCTGCGCGCGCCGGTAGCCGAGGTGGCGCCGTGGCGTGAGAAAGCTGGTTTCCAACGGCAGAAAACCGAGCATTTCGTAACGTTCACCATCGGCGGCGACAAGCCCCTCGCCGAGAGCCATATATCCACCGCATTCGCCAAAGATCAGAGCGCCGCCTCCGCGCGCCGCCTCCATGCCTGCGCGAAAGCCGGAAGCGGTTGACAGTTGCCCCGCATGAAGCTCCGGATAACCGCCCGGAAGATAAATTGCATCGGCATCGTTCGCAGGCGTCTCATCGGAGAGCGGGGAAAAGAAGGTGAGCTCAGCGCCCTGCCGCCGCCACCCGTCCAGCAGATGCGGATAAAGGAAAGAAAATGCGACATCGCGGGCAATGGCGATCCTTTGACCAAGCGGCGCAAGTCCCGTCGTCTCGACGCCGGTGCCTCGGTGGGCTGTTCCGGCTATTTCCAGGATAACATCAACATCAACCCCGGCGCGGACCAGTGCCGCCGCACCATCGATGAAAGTGTCCAAGCTTGCATGCTCTTGCGCCTGCACCAGGCCCAGATGCCGCTCGGGCATGGTCAGCCTGTCATCGCGAGGCAGAACACCAAGGACCGGCATGCCGATCGCCTTAAGAGCGCCACGCAACATCGCCTCATGACGCTCGCTTCCGACCTTGTTCAAGATGACGCCTGCGACATCGATATCGGTTCGATGCAGCGCATATCCCCGAACCATGGCCGCAACAGAGTGGGCCATCTTCGAGCAATCAATCACCATGATCACCGGCAGGCCAAGGGTGGCCGCAAGATCGGCCGGTGCGCCGCGGCCGTCCATCGCTGCGTCGTGGAGCCCCATCATCGCCTCGACGAGAAGAAGCTTTCCATCTGCCATTCCAGCCTCAGCCTGCGAAAGAAGCAGGTTCGGACGCATCGCCCAGGGATCATAATTGGTGCATGCCTCTCCGGAAGCGGCCGCGTGAAAAGCAGGATCAATGTAGTCAGGCCCTGCCTTCGCCGGGGAAAGCGAAATGCCAAGATCGCGCAAGACCCTCAGAAGGCCAAGCGTCACTGTCGTCTTGCCGGAACCTGAAGATGGCGCAGCGATAAGGACGCCGCTCATGCGGGATCCTTGAGCAAACGGTTCGGCAAATCGCGATTGCTGAGTATCCGCCCTTCCAATGCGCCCAGCCAATCCATGGCAGAGCGAAGCCGGACAACCTCGCCGACGACCACGATTGCAGGCGGCTCGATGCCCGCCGCGAGAGCATCGGCGTGAGCGCTGCCGAGCGTCGTCTCCAGAACCGTCTGCTGCGCCGTGGCGGCATTGCAGACGAAGGCCACGGGTTCATCCGCACGGCGGCCAGCGCCCATCAGGTTGCGCGCGATCTGGTCGATGTGCTTCATCGCCATGTACATGACGATCACGGGAGAGCCCCTGGCCACGCCTTCCCAATCGATCCGATCCGGCACCAGACCGGAAGAATCATGGCCCGTCAGGAACGTGACGGCATGATTGACCTCCCGATGGGTCACCGGAATGCCCGCATAGGCGAGCCCGCCGATACCCGCGGTGATACCGGGCACGATACGGAACGGAATACCGTGCTCGACCAGTGTCAGCGCTTCCTCGCCGCCGCGTCCGAAGACGAATGGATCACCGCCCTTCAGCCGCAGCACGCGCTTGCCCTGACGCGCCAGATCCACCAGACGCAGCGAGATATCGCGCTGCTTCGGCGACGGCTTGCCGCCGCGCTTGCCGGCAAATTCCAGCGTGGTACCACGGCGAGCAAACTTCAGGCAGTCCTCGTTGACGAGTGCATCATGGACGATGACATCAGCATGGGAGAGCGCATGGGCGGCATGCAGCGTCAGCAGCCCCGGATCTCCCGGGCCGGCGCCGACCAGCCAGACGCTGCCCTTTTCGATGATCGGCAGGGATTTGAACAGACTCTCCATCAGCATGCTCCTTCGAGGAGCATCGCGGATAAGCCAGCCGCTTGTTCCCTTGACCGCATGTCGTTTGGAAGGGATGGCGCACCTGAATCACTTTGTGAGATAGTCGATTCGATCTCTGAGCCGGCGGCAACAACACTCTGGGAAGATTCGGCAATCGCGATTGTCGCCTGATGCGATTTCAGCTTGGGAACGACAAGCCTCGCCACCTCGCCGCCGCCAGCGAGCGCCGCCGCCTCGGCAACGCCATGGCAAGCCGTATAGGCAAAGACGAGAGCCGAGGGATTGGCCAGACGCGGGGTCAGAGCCTCGAGCACCGCTGCGGAAAAGAACCGTAACGGTACGCCAAAATGTCGAGCAGCCGCGATGATCGCCGGCTCGGATGCGCGGGTGTCAATCGAGGCGACGAGCATGACGTCCCGCGCCGGGCGTCCGCACCGATCGAGCGCCGACTTTGCAAGGGAAATAATCTCAGCAGGGTCGGCGCCCCGTTCGCAGCCGATCCCGAGCACAAGCTCCGGCGACGGTACCATTCGGGCATCACTATGCTCAGCCATTTGCGCGCTCCCAAGAAAACCCGCATGCGAAGCGTCCGCTTTATGCTGATGACCGCCTCGACAGCCCTGATAGCGAGCCCCTCCTACAAGGTCGGCCACATCAGGCATCTTTCCGGTCCGCCAAGCGGACGCTATCGCATGTGTTCCGGTTCTACCGTCTCGACCATGACGGGTCAAACTTGATTGCGTCATATGCCACAGTATCAACGGCATGGCTGACGATTTACCGCGAGCGGCCTTATCCCAGCAGAAGCGGAACTGGGCCACCCGATTTTCTTGCCGGACAAAGAAAACCGGGTGTGAGCGCTTTGCATCTTTGCTATTTATCTGCCAAAGCACGAGTACAGATCATTCCTCGCACTGCCGGCAGACCCGCTCTTGTTCGAACTGACCTATCACGTCATTCTTTTTCTTTTCATCGCCGCCTTTCTTGCCGGCTTCATCGATTCCATTGCGGGCGGCGGGGGAATGATCACCATTCCGGCCATGCTTCTCGCCGGCATCCCGCCGCTGGAGACGCTCGGCACCAACAAGCTGCAGTCGCTTTTCGGATCGGGCTCGGCAAGCATCGCCTATGCGCGCGGTGGCCATGTCAATCTGCGTGGCCAATTGCCGATGGTGTTCATGTCCGCACTGGGCTCGGCCTTCGGCGCGCTGCTTGCGACGGTGGTTCCGGGCGATGTGCTGAAGGCGGTCCTGCCCTTCCTGCTTGCGGCCATCGCCCTGTATTTCGCCTTCAAGCCAAGCATCAGCGACATTGACCGGCACAGCCGGATGACACCCTTCCTGTTTTCGATGACGCTTGCGCCGGCAATCGGCTTCTACGACGGCGTCTTTGGTCCGGGCACGGGCTCGTTTTTCATGCTCGCCTTCGTGTCACTTGCCGGATACGGCGTGCTGAAGGCCACCGCGCATACCAAGTTCCTGAATTTCGGTTCGAATTTTGGCGCCTTCTGCGTCTTCCTCGCCTATGGCGTCGTGCTTTGGAAAGTGGGCATCATCATGGGGATCGGCCAGTTCCTGGGCGCCCAGGTCGGCTCGCGCTTCGCAATGAGGATCGGGGCGCGCATCATCAAGCCGCTACTGGTGATTACGTCGCTGGCGCTTGCCGTTCGCCTGCTGGCTGACCCGAGCCATCCCGTACGGATCTGGCTCGGGGTTTAAAAGGTACGCGCGTCAGAATTCGACGCCCTTCTGCCCCTTAATGCCCGAGCGGAAGGGATGCTTGATCAGCTCCATCTCGGTCACGAGATCTGCAACCTCGATCAGCTCTTCCTTGGCATTGCGCCCGGTCAGCACGACATGGGTCATGTACGGCTTTTCCTCCTTCAGGAAGCGCACCACCTCGGTAACGTCGATGTAATCGTAGCGCAGCGCGATGTTGATCTCGTCGAGCAGGACCATGGAGTTCCGTTCGTCGAGGATCAGCTCCTTGGCCTTGTCCCAGGCCTTGTGCGCCATCGTGACATCGCGGGCTCGGTCCTGGGTTTCCCAGGTGAAGCCCTCGCCCAACGTGTAGAACTGGCAGACATCGCTGAAATGCTTTTCGATCAAATCGCGCTCGCCAGTTTCCCAGGCGCCCTTGATGAATTGCACGACTGCACAAGGCATGCCATGGGCGATATGGCGGAAGATCATGCCGAAGCCGGCCGTCGACTTGCCCTTGCCCTTGCCGGTGTTGACGATGATCAGGCCCTTCCCGTCAGTCTTGGTCGCCATGATCTTGTCGCGGGCAGATTTCTTCTTCGCCATCTTCATCGCGTGACGCGCGTCGTCATGCACGACTTCGGTTTCCTGGCTCTGTTCGTCGCTCATCGTCGTCTCCCTCAATTCTTCAATTGCTTATCAATTCCGGAGTGGCGCCGGACAAGCTTGCCAGATCGAAACGCGCCGAATTGGAGCGTGGCGACCAGAAGCCCCTGTCGATGGCCCCGAGAAGCCGTGCGCTCATTTCGCGCAACGCCGCGGGGTTCTTGTCTTCCATGAAGCCGCGAACGCGCTCATCCGCCACGAATGCTTGATAGACGGCCTCGAAATGCTGGCTGCGCACCGCGCCGGTGGTGGCCGCGAAGGCGAAGAGATAATCCACCGTCGCGGCGATTTCGAATGCCCCCTTATAGCCGTGGCGCATGACGCCCTCGATCCATTTCGGGTTGACGACCCTACCGCGCAGCACGCGGCCAATCTCTTCTTCCAGCGAGCGAATGACCGGCTTTTCCGGCCGCGAATGATCGTTGTGATAGATCGTCGGACGGCTGCCACCAAGTTTCTCGACGGCGGCGCTCATCCCGCCCTCGAACTGATAATAATCGTCGCTGTCGAGAAGATCGTGCTCGCGATTGTCCTGGTTCTGGACGACGGCCTCAATTGAGCCGAGCCGCGTCTCGAAGAGACCGCGCTCCGCACGCCCGTCCTCGCCCGCGCCGTAAGCGTAACTGCCCCAGGTGAGATAGGCCTCGGCAAAATCGGATCGATCCTTCCAACCATCCTCGTCCATCAGGGCTTGAAGGCCTGCGCCATAGGAACCGGGCTTGGTGCCGAAGACGCGGTAGGAGGCGCTGCGGGCCGCCTCCTTCTCTGCCATGCCGCCTGCCACAAAGCTCGCCGCATCCGCGCGCATGCGCGCGGCGATCATGTTGTCGGCATCATCCTCTTCTAGGGCGCCGATGGCGCGTACGGCGCTGTCGAACAGGGCGATCTGCTCCGGGAAGGCATCGCGGAAAAAACCGGAGATGCGCAAGGTTACGTCAACGCGCGGGCGGCCGAGCAACGCCAGCGGAATGATCTCGTAGCCGGTGACGCGGCGCGACATCATATCCCAAAGCGGCTTTGCGCCGATCAGCGCCAGCGCCTGGGCAATATCGTCGCCGCCGGTGCGCATATTCGAGGTGCCCCAGGCCGAGAGGCCGAGGGACGTCGGCCATTCGCCATGATCCTGCAGATAACGTCGTATCAGGAGTTCGGCAGACTTCTTGCCGAGTTCGTAAGCCGCAGGTGTTGGCACGGCGCGGCTGTCGACGGAATAGAAGTTGCGACCAGTCGGCAAAACATCCGGCCGACCACGCGTTGGCGCACCTGATGGCCCCGGTGCGACGAAGCGACCGTCAAGACCTTGTAACAGCGCTTCCATCTCGGCAGCGCCACAACGAGCAATGGAGGGCATGATGCGTTCATGCACCTCGCCCAGAACGGTGTTGGTGTCCTGCCATTCCACGGGGCAAGCAACCGTGCCGCCCACCAACTCTATCGCCAGCAGTTCGATGCGCTCTACCGTATCGCCGACGGTACGCCAGGGCGCGTCAGAAACCGCCTGAAGCAGCGGATGGCGATCACCGGTCCATAGTGAAGCCATTGCGCAATCGAGCGGATCGAAGGCGGTGTCGCCGTTTCGTGGGCAAGCATTGGTGGCTATTGCCCGTTGCAGGCTCTGCTCCCGCCCCTCGCCTTGACCCCGCGGCACGCGTGCCAAAGCAACGGCGAGATCGGCAAGAAGCCGCCCCTCTGGCGCGATGCCGAAGATATGCAGGCCATCGCGGATCTGCATTTCCTTCAGGTCGCAAAGATAGGCATCGAGCTTTTCCAGCGCCTTGTCCTCCGTGTCACCGGCGGAAATACCAGCATCGGCGTCGAGGCCTATATCGCGGACGAGATCGAGGATCTGGCGGCTGAGCAAGCGCAGCCGGCGCGGGTCGCTGCCGGAGGCGTCGTAATATTCATCGACCAGCACTTCGAGGTCCTTGAGCGGGCCGTAGGTTTCGGCGCGGGTCAACGGCGGCGTTAGGTGGTCGATGATGACGGCGGCGGTGCGGCGCTTGGCCTGCGTGCCCTCGCCCGGATCGTTGACGATGAATGGGTAGAGATGCGGCGTCGGCCCGAAAATCGCCTCGGGATAGCAAGTTTCCGACAGGGCCAGCGCCTTGCCCGGCAGCCATTCGAGGTTGCCATGCTTGCCCATATGGATGATCGCATCGGCGCCGAAGCTCTGGCGCAGGAAGGCATAGAAGGCGATATAGCCATGCGGCGGCACGAGGTCCGGCGCATGATAGGTTTCCTTCGGGTCGATATTGTAGCCGCGCGCCGGCTGGATGCCGACCAGCGTTTCGCCAAAGCGTGAGAGCGGCAGGGCGAAGATATCACCGAGGACGAAGGGATCGTCTTCCGGCCTGCCCCAGCGGGCGGTCACTTCTGCTTGAATCTGCTCCGGAAGCGACCCGAAGAACGCTTTGTAATCGCTTAAAGAATAAGTCTCGCGAATCTCGCGGGTCTTGTCTGCTGAATTGGTCGGCCCGGCCATCAGGTGGCGCATCAGCGCATCACCGTCTTCGGGAACATCAACAACGGAATACCCGGCCGAGGACATGGCCCGCAACGTTTCGATGGTGCCGGCCGGCGTATCGAGGCCCACGCCGTTGCCAAGACGCCCGTCACGATTGGGATAGTTCGCCATGACGATGGCGATGCGCCGCTCTGCCGGCGTACAGCGACGAAGCCTCGCCCAGTTGGCTGCAAGTCGTGCGGAAAAGCGGACACGATCATCGAGCGGCTCGTGGCCGACAATATTGGCTTCGACCGCTTCATCATAGATGGCGGCGGCCTTGAAAGAGACAGCACGAGAGAGAATGCGGCCATCGACCTCCGGCAGCGCGACATTCATCGCCAGATCGCGCGCCATCAGTCCCTGCGGGGATGCCTCCCAGGCGGCGCGCGACGAGCCGGAAAAGACAACCTGCAGGACGGGCGCGCCAGAAGCCTCCAACACTGTTGGCTTGCGATCGGCGCCGGGCGCGGAGACGGCAAAGCCGGTGGCGTTCATCACCACATCCGGCGGCGCATCCGCAAAGATCGATTCGAGCGTGCCGACCGAGACAGAATCCTTCAGGCTCGCGACGAAGACCGGTAGCACTCGCATGCCCTCGGCTTCGAGAGCCGCGATCAGGGCTTCGACCGGGCGGGTTTCACCGCCCTGGACGAGGGCGCGGTAGAAGCAGATGGCGACGAGCGGACGGTCTGAGTTCGCGGAAGGTTTACCCCCCTCTGCCCTGCCGGGCATCTCCCCCTCAAGGGGGGAGAACGGCAGGACGCGACCACTCGGCCCATTCTCCCCCCTTGAGGGGGAGATGCCCGGCAGGGCAGAGGGGGGCGGACGCCGCATACGCATAAGCCACTTCCAGACCTCCACGCCGATCACGCCCTCACCGGGCCACCAGATGCCGGCCTTCAGCAGTGGCGCCGCGGGCTCAGGCTTCTCGCCTCGGGATACCAGTGCCTCGGCATAGGCGAGGAAGCGGGCCATGTTGTCGGTGCCACCTTCGGTGAAATAGGCCCAGAGCGCATCGCGATCCGTCAATGCAATCATCGAGAATTGCTCGATCCCAGGATCTGGCTTGTCGTAACCCGGCAGCACCACGATCTGAAAACGATAGGTGACGGCAGCGGCGTGCAATGCTTCCAGCATATATTGAAAGTAGCTCGCCCCACCGAGCGCCCGCACCACGATCAGTTTGGCATGCCGGGCGGTGCGTTGCACGTAGGTGTCGACAGACATCGGGTGCTTTAGGCTGAGAAGGCTCGCGACGCGAAGGCTCGATCCGCCATGACGTCCCCGGAAGGCCGCAGCGACGGCGGCAAGCTCGGTATCGGCAGCAGACAGGAAAAGGATATCGCCCGGCGACTGGCCGAGATCGATCGCCTCCTCGCCATCGGCTATGGTGCCTTTCTGGGCTAGGAGGAGATGCATTGCATTCTCCGGGGATGCTGCGCCATTGCCCATGAAGCAAGGACGGCGACCGCAATTTCCCTCTTCTCGCCTGCGGGGAGAAGGGCTGAGCCCATGCGAGGCGATGAGGGGGTGGTGTGGCACATTCCGAGCCCGAGGCTCTCCCTCATCCAGTGCAGTGCGCCACCTTCTCCCCTCTCGGGAGAAGGGGGAGCAAGCCCCACGTCCTGCGATAACCCTGCCCGGGGAGGGAGAGATGGGCGCGAGGATAAAGGGAGGGACGCGCTGCGCATCAGATCAAACCGCAGCAGCGATCGCCCCACGCACGGCTTGCTCGTCCATGTCGTGCAGTCCGATGACGACCAGGCGTGTGCCGCGGGTTTCGCTCGATCCCCAGGCGCGATCGAAATACTGGTCGATGCGGCTGCCGACACCCTGGATCAGCAGGCGCATCGGCTTGCCGGGAACATCGGCAAAGCCCTTGAGGCGCAGGATGTCGTACGTGGTGATGATGTCCTTCAGGCGACCGATAAACGCGGCCGGATCAGTGATCGCGCCAAGCTCGACGACGAAGCTGTCGAACTCGTCGTGATCGTGTTCCTCACCGTTTTCATGTTCCATCTCGTGATGGGACTTGCGGTTGGCTATGTCGTTTTCAGTACCGACGCCGAGGCCGAGCAGGATGGCGGCGGAAACCTCACCGTTTTTCGCCTCGATCATTGTCGGCTTGCGGCTGGTGCGCGATTCCACTTCCCTGCGGACGAAGGCAAGACCGGTGGAATCGAGAAGGTCGGTCTTGTTGAGGACAATCAGGTCGGCAGCTGTGAGCTGGTCCTCGAACAGTTCCTCGATGGGGCTTTCGTGGTCGAGCTTGTCGTCTTCAACGCGCAGCGCATCGACCTTGTCATGATCATCGGCAAAACGACCGGCGGCAACGGCAGCGCTATCGACCACGGTGATCACCCCATCGACAGTGACCTGCGTGCGGATATCCGGCCAGTTGAAGGCGGCGATCAGCGGCTGTGGCAGCGCCAGGCCGGAGGTCTCGATGACGATATGGTCCGGGCGACCCTCGCGCTCAAGCAGCTTCGTCATGGTCGGGATGAAATCGTCCGCGACGGTGCAGCAGATGCAGCCGTTGGTGAGCTCGATGATGTCGTCTTCACTGCAGGCTTCAGCACCGCAGCCTTTCAGCACGTCGCCATCGACGCCGAGGTCGCCGAACTCGTTGATGATGAGAGCGATGCGGCGTCCCTGCGCGTTTTCGAGGATGTTGCGGATTATCGTCGTCTTGCCGGCGCCGAGGAAGCCGGTGATGACCGTTGCGGGGATCTTGCCGTGGGCGGCAGATGGCGTGGATTTGGAAGTCATGATCAACCCTTCATCTTCAGCGGCAATCCGGCCGCGATAAAATACACCTCGACGCAACGCGCCGCGACAGATTGGTGAAGCCGTCCGGCATGGTCGCGAAAGTCGCGCGCCATGCGATTTTCCGGCACGATGCCGAGACCGACTTCATTGGAAACGAAAACAACGCGCGCCTCGAGACACGACAGCAGATCGACCAGACGCGCAAATTCCACTGGGATATCGCGCTCATCGAGCATCAGGTTGGTAACCCACAGCGTCAGGCAATCAACGAGAACGACACAGCCCGGCGCGTCAATTTCCGCAAGCCGACCGACGAGATCCAGCGGCTCCTCATGCGTTGTCCAGCCCTCGCCGCGCTGGGTGCGATGGGCGGCGATACGCTCGCGCATCTCGTCATCCCAAGCGCGTCCGGTCGCGATGTAATGGCGTTCAAGCCCGCTTTCCGCGACCAGATCCTCAGCGAAGGCGGATTTGCCGGAACGCGCACCGCCGAGCACCAGGACGGCGCCGGTTGCCTTGGAGGTCATGAGCGATCCTCAGCCCCGCGCCGTCGGCGAACGGCGTGACGCATTCCTGCTCACAACGCGAAAAAACACAGAGCGCGGGTGCGCAAAAATCTCAAGAGCCATGACAACCTCCGTGCTGGCGTCGGGAGCGGCGCTCCCTATCGTCGGGCCAAAGCCCTTTAGGACGGCAGGTCTCCTGGCTCACGGCTCGATGCGCCAAAAGACGCAAACGGGTCCACCTCACCTTCCCGGAGAAATCTGCTTGCGAAAAGGCGGACGATTCGTAGAAAAAGAGGCGTCCCACCCCGGCTGATCGCGACAGTCTCCAGTGGCTTTTCCGGAAAGGATTGAAAAAACGACGACCGCACCATGCGGCCTCATCGTTAGTGCCGTCCTTGCCGGATGGCGGACCCTGACCGTTCTACAGTCGCGGGGTCGGCTGCGATGAGGATGCCCGGCTTGGGTCCATCCCTTCACATTCCCATTTACTCCCGAAACACCAAGGCGTTTCGGGAACCATCCATGGCTGATGATTAGGCTTTCGGCAAAAGCGAGTCAATGACGAGAGCGCTGGTGTGACTGGTCCTACCCCATCAGGCCATCGAGCCAACGGGGATCGAGAACGGCTTCGAGTTCCGCTGCCACATCATCCAATGCCGCATCCACGGATTGGCGATAGTTCGAGCCACCGCCCTCGATGCCGAAGCTGCGCAGCAACGCGGCCCGATAGGCATCGCTTGAAAACAGGCCATGCAGATACGTGCCGGAAATGCGCCCGTCAGCAGAGACGGCCCCATCCGGCCGGCCGTCGATCAGCACGGCGGGGCGTTCGGTATCGATGCCGGTGGTCAGGCCGAGGTGGATTTCATAGCCGCTCAGCGCTACGTCATGGACTGTCGACCACGCATGGGAATTGCGAACGGTCTTTTCCGGCGCCATCTCGGTCTCGACGGACAGCAGGCCAAGGCCCGCGACCTCGCGCACCTGCCCCTCAATGCCATGGGGATCGGTGACACGATCGCCCAGCATCTGATAGCCACCGCAAATGCCGATAACGTGACCGCCGTGACGGACATGGGCGTTGAGGTCGAGGTCCCAACCTTGGGTGCGAAAATCCGCGAGATCGGCGATCGTCGCCTTGGAACCGGGGATGACGACCAACCCGGCATCGGCAGGCAATCGTTTGCCCGGGCGCACGAAGACAAGATCGACATCTGGCTCCGCGGCCAACGGATCAAGATCGTCGAAGTTGGCGATGCGGGCGAGAACCGGCACGGCAATTTTCAAGGCCGCTCCCTTCCCTCTTGCCAGCCTTTCCAGAACGACAGAATCCTCGGCCGGTAGTCGCGCAGCCGCCTTCAGCCACGGAACGACGCCGAAGGATGGCCAGCCGGTGAAGCGTTCGATTGCGATAAGCCCGCTGTCGAAAAGCGACACGTCGCCACGGAACTTGTTGATCAGATAGCCGCTGATCATGCGCCGGTCTTCCTCCGGCAGAATGGCATGGGTGCCGACCAGCGAGGCGATCACCCCGCCCCTGTCGATGTCGCCCACAAGCACCACCGGCACATTGGCTTTGACGGCAAAACCCATATTGGCAATATCGCCGGCGCGCAAATTGATCTCTGCCGGCGAACCCGCCCCTTCGACGATGACGAGATCGGCGCCGGCACTCACTGTCTCGAAGCTCTCCATGACCGCGCCCATCAGCTGCGGCTTCAATGCCTGATAGTCGCGTCCCTTGGCGGCACCTGCCACCTTCCCCTGGACGACGATCTGGCTGCCGGTCTCCGATTGCGGCTTCAACAATACCGGATTCATGTGCACCGAGGACGGGATGCGCGCGGCCATGGACTGCAGCCACTGCGCCCGTCCGATTTCGCCGCCGTCGTCGGACACGGCCGCGTTGTTCGACATGTTTTGCGGCTTGAACGGAGCGACCTTCAGGCCGCGATTGGAAGCGAGCCGGCAGAGCCCGGCGACGAGTACCGTTTTTCCGACATCGGAGCCGGTCCCCTGGAGCATGATCGATCTGGTCATGACTATTTTCCTAGCACCCATGCATATCCGTGAAAAGTCATATTCTGCCGCAATTTAGCCACCATATCTAACATCCGATGCCGCAAAATCAGGCACCTCAATCACCGCGCCATGCAATGTTTGCATAGTATTCAAAAAACGACATTTTGCGGCGAATTTGATCTTTGTTTTCGGTATAGGCGAGCGTATATGCACGCCATCGAAATCACGAGGCGCAATCGCCCTCACCCAAGGTCAAACTGCCATGCTGTTCATTTTCTCCAAGCCGAACTTCGTCCAGATCGCCTGGAACTCCTGCGTACCGACAAGCCAGTCGCGCGTTCGCAACACCGAGATGTCTGCGCCGCTCGGCCCGCTCGGCTTCGTGCGTACACGCAGTGTTGGCTAAGCATTTTTCGTAAGAGCAATTCGTGCCGCGTCCAGGCCCCAGCGTGGCCTTTTTGCGCCTGTCGACGAACAACGCTCGTTGATGAATATGACGGCGCTAAAATGCGAAAACCGCACGTCCGGACTGGGAAGCGTGCGGTCTGCCAAAAAACGCATGGCGTGACGACACTGTCGTCAACACACCGCCCGGGACGCAATACCTGATCCGGTCGGGCAGCGAGTGTCCCCCGCCGCAGAACGACAATTAGCCCCACAGGGTTACCGGATCGTTATTAAGAGCACCCCCGGTCAAGAATTTTTCGATTTTTTCAGATTTTTTTCTGCCACGTAAAAAATCATGCCGGGGCGCATACGGGACACTATCTGCCTGCATTGAAACAGGCCTTCCCGCAACATTATGAGCCAGCCCTAAAATTGCGCCCGAAAGCCGGGCTTTTGCCCAAAAAAATTGCTATAGCGTTATAATTCAACAACTTGCACGCGCTGTTTTACCGATGCCTTCGATCCATCATGCGGAAGGCGGAACTGCGCGGTGGTTGATTTCTGCTGTGGAATACTTACGCTGCCGTCAACGGCAAGAAGAGAAAAGGTCTGCGGCTGAGTGCAGCGACCAGAAAACAATATCTCCAGTGTCGTCGCAGGCGATGAACAGCCGCGCATCCGCCGGTTTTTATCCATCTGCAACAGCCTTTGCGACTGGATGACCGGGACGTGCAGTATCCCGGATGATCCTTTGATCGATGACTGCATTAAGACTGGGAGGTCTTAAACATGAAGAAGCTTCTTGCTTCCACTTTCCTCGCCGCTGGTCTCTATGCCCTTGCCGGATCGGCACAGGCCGCGGAATGTGGTGACGTCAGCATTGCGGAAATGAACTGGGCGTCGGCAGGCGTGGCAGCGCAGGTCGACAAGTTCGTTCTCGAAAACGGCTACGGCTGCACGGTCACGTTGGTGACCGGCGACACCATGCCAACCTTCACCTCCATGAACGAAAAGGCCGAGCCGGACGTTGCTCCGGAATTCTGGGTCAACTCCGTTCGCACCGCGCTCGACGCGGCAATTGCCGAAGGCCGGTTGATCCAGGCTGCTCCGCTGCTTTCCGAAGGCGGCGTTGAAGGCTGGTGGATTCCGAAATTCCTCGCCGACGCGCATCCTGACATCAAGACTGTTCAGGACGCCCTGAAGCATCCGGAACTCTTCCCCGCACCGGAAGACGCGTCAAAGGGCGCCGTCCACAACTGCCCATCGGGCTGGAATTGCCAGGTTTCGACCGCCAATCTCTACAAGGCGACCGAAGCGGAAAAGGCCGGCTTCACGCTGGTCGATACCGGTTCGGCAGCAGGTCTCGACGGCTCGATTGCTAACGCCTTCGAAAAGAAGCAGGGCTGGCTTGGCTACTACTGGGCGCCAACCGCCATCCTCGGCAAGTACGAGATGACGAAGCTCTCCTTCGGCGTCGAGCACAACAAGGCCGAGTGGGACGCCTGCACCGCTGTTCCGGATTGCCCGGCACCAAAGGTCAACTCCTATCCGGTATCTGACGTTTACACCGTCGTCACCAAGGCGTTCTCCGAAAAGGCCGGCGTCGCCATGGACTACATGAAGACCCGTCAGTGGGATAACGGCACGGTCGGCAAGGTTCTCGCCTGGATGGGCGACAACCAGGGCACCAACGAAGATGCCGCCAAATATTTCCTCCAGACCTATCCGGACATGTGGACCAAGTGGGTCGCTCCTGATGTCGCCGAGAAGATCAAGGCTGCTCTCTAATACAACCGAACCCGGTCGGGCCAACCCGACCGGGACTTTCCGCGGCATCAGGAAAAGCGCTGCAGGGCATTTTTACCCTGTCAAAAACGCAAACGTCGCAAACCGAGCATGATCAGGCTGCTCATCATGCCAGAAAGTAATTGCACGAAGGGAAACCAGAGAAGCTTCCCAGTGCTGTCGGATGCAGGAGAGGTCAAACGGCCGGGAGCCGCACGGATCGATGCAACCGGCCAATAAACTTCCGGTGTAATTAAAGGGGACAGGAATGGCACTGTGCGACGTACTGCCAGGCTTCATATGTAAATTTCCGGCCATCAGCGACACATCGATCCGTATGGCTCGTAAGAGCATTGATGACGGCTTCAAGGCACTCGTCCGAAGCTATATCGATATAATCGACGCAATGGTGCAGCCGTTGCAGTGGTTTTTGAACTACCTTGAGCGGCTTTTCGTCAGCTCACCCTGGCCGATCATCCTTCTGGTCATGGTGGCAATCGTCTATTTCGGCAGTCGCAATATCAGGATCACCATCGGGACTGCTGTCTCCATGTTCGTCATCGGGCTGCTTGGCCTGTGGAACGATACGATGGTGACGCTCGCAATGGTCACCGTCTGTACGTTGATTGCCATTCTCATCGGTATTCCCATCGGCATCCTTATGGCGCGCTCCGATAGAGTGCAATCCATCATCAACCCGATCCTCGATGTGATGCAGACGATGCCGAGCTTCGTCTACCTCATTCCCGTCGTCATGATCTTCGGCATCGGCAAGGTGCCGGGCCTGATCGCAGTCGTCATCTACGCAGTGCCACCGATGATCCGCCTCACCAATCTGGGTATCCGGCTGGTCGACAAGGAAGTGCTGGAAGCGGCGGACGCCTTCGGCTCCTCCGGCTGGCAGAAGCTGAAGAACGTACAGATGCCGCTTGCGCTTCCCACCATCATGGCCGGCATCAACCAGACCATCATGATGTCGCTGGCGATGGTCGTCGTCGCCTCGATGGTCGGCGTCGGCGGGCTTGGCAAGAACGTGCTGCAGGCGATCAACAACCAGTTCTTCACTGTCGGCTTCCTGAACGGCTTCGCACTCGTCGCGATCGCCATCATTTTCGACCGTACCAGCCAGGCCTATGGCCGCCGGCTGCAGAAGCATTCGGAGATCATTCATGGCTAGTCACGCGATCGAGGTAAAGAAGCTCTACAAGATCTTCGGCCCGAACGGCAAAGCCTATGTCGATGCCGTGAAGAACGGCTTGGGCAAGGCGGAACTCAATGAAAAGCATGGGCACGTGCTTGGCCTCCAGGACATCAACATCTCGATGCCGGCAGGCGGTGTCATGGTCGTCATGGGCCTTTCCGGCTCAGGCAAGTCGACGCTGATCCGCCATATCAACCGGTTGATCGACCCGACGGCCGGCGAGGTCCTCTATGATGGCGTCGACGTCTGCAAGATGAACGAGAACGACCTGCGTGAATTCCGTCGCCACAAGACGGCGATGGTGTTCCAGAAGTTCGCGCTCCTGCCCCATCGGACAGTCATCGAAAACACCATATACGGCTTGGAAATTCAGGGCGTTTCAGATGGAGAAAGCCGTAAGCGGGCACAAGGCTGGATCGAGCGTGTTGGCTTGCAGGGCTTCGAGAACCATTACCCGAACCAGCTTTCCGGTGGTATGCAACAGCGCGTCGGCCTTGCCCGGGCTCTGACCAATGATGCCGACATCCTGCTCATGGACGAAGCCTATTCGGCACTTGACCCGCTGATCCGCGTCGATATGCAGACCGTGCTTCTCGACCTGCAGAAGGAACTGAAGAAGACGGTCGTGTTCATTACACACGATCTCGACGAGGCGCTGCGCCTTGGCGACAAGATCGCCATCCTGCGCGACGGCAAGGTGGTGCAGCAGGGGACCGGCCAGGAGATCGTGCTCAACCCGGCGGATGAATACATCACAGCCTTCGTTAAGGAAGTGAACCGCGGGCGCGTGATCAATGTCGAAACCATCATGATGCCCCTGACTTCGGCCCCTCAAGGCGTTGCGCTCCAGCTTGGAACACCGCTCGAGAGCGCGGCCCGCGCCATGACCTTTGCCAAAACGTCCTCGGCTCATGTCGTGGATGCCGACGGCAAGCCGCTTGGCTTTCTCGATCTTGCCACCATCATCGCTTCGATGGTGACCCCGGTCAGCCACGAGCAGAAGGCGGCCTGAGGGCTGCCGTCAACGCTTTGAACGTCAACAAGCCCGCCCTGGCAATCACCCCGAGGGCGGGTTTTCTTTTGACCGGCATTCTCGCTTCCAGGAGTGCCAGGAACAACCTTCAGCATTGATTAACCAAGTTCTTTCATTGTCTGAGCATCAATCGTCCTGTGATTCCTGCACCATGGCGGAGACGGACGCGAACAGCACCGGAAGCCCTCCGGCACCTATCGGCGATCCAATGGCGCAAATTCTCGCAACAACATCGACCGGCTACATCGCCCATTCCGTTCCCTCCGACACGGGTGACACTGCACGCGAACGCCTGATCAATGCCGCAACCGCCTGCCTGTCCGCCTTCGGCCTTTTCGTTATTCTGCTGACGCTTACCCCGTTCCAGGGCGCGAGCTTTGCAGAGACAACGCCAAGCGCAGACGGCAATATCGTCAATCAGGTCGGGTATCTCTCCCTGGGGGCGATCTATCTCTTTTCCATGCTCGCTTTTGTCGACAGGCGGGTGCTGATCAGCGCCATCTCACCGAGCTGGTTCATCATCATCGCCATCGCCTTCTGGGCCGCGCAGCGCGCCTACTTGCCGGATGCGGCCACTCGCGGCGTTCTCCTGACCCTGATTGCGACCATTCCGGTTGCCGGCGTCGTGCTGCTGCCGCGCCGCGAGCGGGATTTCGTCAATGCCGCGGCCAATGCCGTGCTGCTGCTGATCCTCATCGACTATGCGGCACTCGTCATCATACCCGACGCAGCTATCCATACCGCAGCCGGCGGCGAACCCTGGCACGCAGGTTCCTGGCGTGGACACCTGATGCACAAGAACTACGCCGCACCGATTTTTTCGGTGCTGGCGATGTTCGGCATCTATTGCTGGCGTAGCGGCCTTCGCTGGCGCGGCCCCGCGATCACGCTGCTTGCTATCATTTTCGTGCTCCACACCCAATCAAAGACAACGATCGGCTTTCTTCCGCTTGCCATCATGACGGTGTTTCTGACCCGTGCGACAGGGCGACCATTGTTCACCGTTGCGGTGCATATGCTGCTCTTCATGGCAATCGGAATGCTCACCATCGGCACCGTCATCTTTCCGAGGATGGTGCCGATTACCAAAGCGATTATCGAAGATTCCACCTTCACCGGTCGTGACGAAATCTGGATCTTCGGCATCCAGAACCTGATGAAGCAACCATGGACCGGCTTTGGCACTTTCAGCTTCTGGCTGACACCGGTCGTGGCGCGGCAGGAGCCGAACTATGAAGCCAGCTGGGACGTGCGCGGTATCGTCTCGGGCCACAACTCATATCTCGATGCGTTTCTCTATTTCGGAATCCCGGCTGGACTCGTGGTCATCCTGATCCTGACCCTCAAGCCAATGCGCGACTACTGCCGCGCCTACAAGCACCCTGAGAATCGGCACCTTGCCGACTTCTTCATGATGGTCGTGGTCCTGATGACCTATGTCGGCATGCTGGAGGCCTTCATTCTCGCGCGCGCCGACCCGCTCTGGATGATGTTTGTCCTGGGGGTCTTCGGTCTCAGCATGCTTTCCCGCAGAACAGTGCGCAACTGAGCAAGCCTGGTCGCGGCTCCTCGATCCCGAGTCTTGCAATCACATAAAGATATCTTTATATGATCTGCATCTTCTTTGTATCGGGAAAACATCGTCATGCCTCAGTCCAATCCGCTTTCCGACCTCCTCGCGGCCAGAGGCGTCCTGCTGGCTGATGGCGCCACCGGCACGTCGCTCTTCGCCATGGGTCTCGAGGCCGGCGAGGCACCGGAATTGTGGAACGAGGCCAAGCCCGAGAACATCACCAAGCTGCATCAGGACTTCGTGGACGCCGGCGCGGACATTATCCTGACGAACTCCTTTGGTGGAACGCGCCAGCGCCTCAAGCTGCACAAGGCCGAGGACCGTGTTCATGAGCTCAATCGTCGGGCAGCGGAAATCGCCCGTGCCGTTGCCGACAACGCGCCCCGCAAGGTCATCACCGCGGGTTCCGTCGGCCCGACCGGCGAGCTGCTCATTCCGCTCGGTGCCATGAGTTATGAGGATGCGGTTGCAGCCTTCGTCGAACAGATCGAAGGTTTGAAGGCCGGTGGAGCCGAAGTCGCCTGGATTGAAACCATGTCGTCGCCGGATGAAATTCGCGCTGCCGCCGAGGCCGCCACCAAGGTCGGCCTGCCCTACGTCTATACCGGCTCCTTCGATACCGCCGGCAAGACGATGATGGGCCTGCACCCCAAGGATATTCATGGTGTTGCCAAGGATATCGGCGAAGGCCCTGTTGCCGTCGGTGCCAATTGCGGCGTCGGCGCTTCCGACATCCTGTCGTCGTTGCTCGACATGACTGGCGCCGATCCGGACGCCATCGTCGTGGTTAAAGGCAATTGCGGCATTCCGGAATTCCGCGGCTCGGAGATCCATTATTCCGGTACGCCGCCGCTGATGGCTGACTATGCCCGCCTCGCCCGCGACGCGGGAGCGAGCATCATCGGGGGGTGCTGCGGCACGTCCTGCGAACATCTGGCCGCGATGCGCGGTGCGCTGGACAACTACGAGGCGGGAACTCGGCCGACGCTGGACGTGATCATCGAGCGGATCGGTCCGCTGCGCAACAAGTCCGCCAATGAGGCTCCCCCGGCACCTGCGCGCGAGCGTGGCAGCCGTCGCCGCAGCTAAGCTGGCTCGATAGCTTATTTGAGCCCGATCTTCTTTCAGGCGGAAATTGCCGCCTGAAAGAATCGAACATAGCCATCTTTCAGGCCTGGTCTGATACAGTCGGTCAGATAGCCTGCAAGCTGGGAGGTGGTGTCGAGCTGCTGCTCCTGCGCGATCATATCAACGTGCCGGCGCTGCCGCGCACCGCTCCCTTCCGCACCGACGAGACTGCAGGCGAACTGACGAGGAAACGTGCATGAACGCCCTGCCCGATCGCGATACCGTTGCCGGAAAGCTGGCAGCACTTGCCGAACCGGACCGGTCCTATATCGAGCTGTTGATGCAGAATCCACTGCAGGACGATCCTCTGCTGGAAGGACTTTATCGCCATCTCGACATTGCTTCCGCCGGTCGCTTCCTCAATTCGCTGAAGCTCGAAAAGCTGGGCGAGTGGCTGGGCACAACCGCCCCTGCCCGCCTGCAGATTCGGCTTATGGAAGTCGCCCACTCCGGCCAACATGCAGCCTACCAGGCCTTCCGCAATGGCCACGTGCGCTCTGGTGGGCTGCAGCGGGCTTATCCGGAAGCGTGAGACCATAAGTTAGTGCGGTGCGCCAGGCATTCTGCGGGTGACGGCGATGATCGGCCCCATGGGGTGCGCATTGTCGTAGCGATTCAAAGCCGGCGCATAGAGGCTTGAAATCGAGCCATCTAGAAAGAGCGCGTTCGGGCAGCTGAGCGTGTCTCGAAACAATGTCGCGAAATCGTGGAAGCGTACTGGCTCCAGCGAGATGGAAAGCAGCACATCGCCCTTGGCATCGACGCCGACGCCGTTGCGAATCTGCAGGCTGTCGCTTTGCGGCAGGAAGGCGGGATGCAGCTTGTCGTCGATCACCAGCATAGGCCCGGACTGGGTGGCGAAATCCGGCCTGAGGCCTGCTGACAGGTATGTTTCCGTTTCCTGCACCCCGGCCTTCTTGCCTTCGATGAAAAAGACGCCGTTCGGCTTCAGGTAAAAATTCCCCCAGCCATTGCCCCGCGCCGCCGATTTGCGCTCGACGCCATTGGTGACCAGCAGGCCAACCGAACTCAGATCGGCTTCGTACATGCCGCCGTTCATCGCAAAGACCGGATAATCATGCTCGCGGCGCAAATCCTCGACCAAGGGAACGAAGCCGCCATAGGGCTTGCCGTCCCGCCCCCGAAGGAAGATGCGGAGATTGTCTTTCGCCGGATCGAAACGGCAGACGGCGTAGGGCTGGCCGAGGTGAACGACCGTCTCGCAGGCCGCGTGAGCAATGTCGGTGGCGGCGAGAACGGCCATGGCAAATCCGAGACTCAGGAGGCGAATCATGTCGATGCCCTGTTGCTGGAGTATCGACCATGGGAAAGGAAGACAGCAAAAGCTAGGCGTATCAACGATCGAGTGCAGCCATGTGAAATCTGAGTTGTTCCGGCGGATAACGATAGGCGGCACCGACAGGACAGGCCTCGCGCGCAAGGCAGCCGGACTGCATGCAGCCGGCCTCCCCGGCCGGGCTTCTAAGATGCGTGCGGCACGGCCGAAGCTGGAAGCCCACCGTGGTTATCGCATGGGCGGGACAGTGCGACAGGCAGGGCTTTTCAAAGCAGCTGTCGCAAGGGTGACCCGTCGTCTCAGCGATGTCCCCGATCGAACGATCGAAACCGAAGGCACCGCGATAGCCATGCCAAAGGCCGTAGACGGGATGGATGAGGATACCGAGCGGCGAAGGCTTCAATCCCTCGGCTTGCATCCCCCAGCGCTGGAATGGTTGCCAGGGCGGATCGGAGGGAAAATAGGCGGTTGCTCCGAAGCGAAGAGACACCGGGGTCAGCACCGCCTTGGACCAGGTGTCCAGCGGATGCTCTCCGCCGTTGCCCGTCTGTTTTCCCAACCATGCCTCGAACGGCGGCCAAAGCGAGCCGCCGATATTGCCGATCAAAACGACACTCGTTGCCCGCTTGCCGCTTTCGAGCAACGGCACAGGATCGCCATCCTCCACATCAAGCACACCGCGCAAAAAAAGACCGTGCGGTTTGAGCGCCGCACGGAGATTTTCGAGGTCGTCATGAAGGGTGTCCGGGCCGGTCATTTCGGCTTCGGTCCCTGTGTGTGATAATGCGGTCGCCAGACTTCTTTCTGAATGAAATCAGCTACCTGCGCCGCTCCGCCTTGCTCCCTGGCTTGTTCGGGCTCTCTTCAAGTGAAAGCGTCGGGCATCGAGTTCTTCCGCTGGGCGATGTAGTCGAGCAGCGCCTGATCAATCGCCACATCGAGCGGCGGTGCCTCATAGTGGTCAAGCCAACTGCGGGCGAGCGCATTAGCCCGCTGCTCGACCCGCTTTTCGCCTTCGATTTCCCACTGCTCGAACGAATTGTTGTCGGCGAGGGCCGAACGGTAGAAGGCGGTCTGGAAGTTGGCCTGGGTGTGGGCGCAGCCGAGATAATGGCTGCCGGGGCCGACTTCGCGGATAGCATCAAGCGCCTGCGCATCTTCGGAAAGATCGACGCCCTCCGCCATCTTCTGCATCATGCCGAGCTGGTCCTGGTCGATCATGAACTTCTCATAGGAAGAAACGAGACCGCCTTCGAGCCAGCCCGCGGCATGCAGCACGAAGTTCGTGCCGGCCAGCAGCGTCATGTTGAGCGTATTGGCCGATTCATGGGCCGCTTGCGCATCCGGAACCTTCGAGCCACAGAGGGAGCCGCCGGTACGGAAGGGAAGGCCAAGACGGCGAGCGAGCTGGGCTGCGCCATAGGACACCAGCGACGGCTCCGGTGTACCGAAGGTCGGCGCACCCGACTGCATCGAGATCGAGGCGGCGAAGGTGCCGAACAACACCGGCGAACCCTTGCGGATCAGCTGGGTGAAGGAAGCGCCGGCCAGCACCTCCGCCAGAATCTGTGTCAGCGTGCCGGTCACCGTCACCGGGCTCATCGCCCCGGAGAGGATGAAGGGTGAGACGACGCTGGCCTGATTGTGGCGAGCGTAGACCTTGAGTGCGCCCACCATGGTCTCGTCGAAGACCATCGGCGAGTTGGCGTTGATCAGGTTCAGCGTCACACAATTGTTTTCCACGAAATCATCGCCGAACACGAGCTTTGCCATGGCAATCGTGTCTTCCGCACGCTCCGGTGCTGTAACCGAGCCCATGAACGGCTTGTCGGAATATTTGATATGGCTGTAGATCATATCAAGGTGGCGCTTGTTGACGGGCACATCCACCGGCTCGCAGACGGTACCGCCGGATGAATGCATCGACGGCGCCATATAGGCAAGCTTCACGAAATTGCGAAAATCCTCGATCGTCGCGTAGCGACGCACTCCTTCGAGGTCACGCACGAAGGGAGGGCCGTAGACAGGTGCAAAGACGGTCGCCTTGCCGCCAATATGGACGTTGCGCTCGGGATTGCGCGCATGCCACGTGAATTCCTTTGGCGCGCTCTTGAGCAATTCGCGGCAGAGACCCCTGGGGAAATGCACGCGCTGGCCGCGCACATCGGCGCCGGCCTGCTTCCAGAGTTCCAGCGCTTCGGCATCATCGCGGAACTCGATGCCGATCTCTTCCAGAATGAGGTCGGCATTGCGCTCGATCAGTGCCAGACCTTCCTCATCCAGCACTTCGTATTCGCGAATCTTGCGTGTGATATAGGGAAGAGAAGGCCCCGGACCGCCGCCGGTGCGCGAGGCGCGCCTTGCCGCTGCTCCACGTCCCTCACCGCGCGAGCGGCGACCGCCCGCATCCGCTGTCTGTTCCGTCACGTCGCTCATTCTCAAATCCTCTCCCACGCATTGGATGCGCTTGAATGAAGTCTTATGCTACCAAGGCGCCCGGGCTGGGCGGTTCTCAATGCGCCGCCGGATGGCGCAAGCCCGACAGACCACGAAACGCAATTGCGACATGCCGTCTGGCAATGTCGTTTTCGGGCGCGCCTGATTAAAATATTGTTTTCCCATGCACAAAGCCCATGACATTCGACACATTGAGAAAGCTTCGTCGCTTTTCATCGCATGCGACGTCGCAATCGAAAAGAGCTTTTGCGGCGCAGAAAGCTAAGTATAGTGCCTGTGTCGGGTGATATCCCGCCGGGAACCGAGGAAACCTATCATGGCAGATGACGATATCATTCTCGAGGAGCTTTCCGACGAGGAACTCGTGCAGCAGATGCACGACGATCTCTATGACGGATTGAAGGAGGAGATCGAGGAAGGCACGCACATCCTGCTGAAACGGGGCTGGGTGCCTTACGACGTATTGACCCAGGCGCTTGTCGAAGGCATGCGCATCGTCGGCATCGACTTCCGCGACGGCATCCTCTTCGTTCCCGAAGTTCTGCTCTCTGCCAATGCCATGAAGGCCGGCATGACCATCCTTCGTCCGCTGCTCGCCGCCACCGGCGCGCCGAAGCAGGGCAAGATGGTGATCGGCACCGTCAAGGGCGACATCCACGATATCGGCAAGAACCTTGTCGGCATGATGATGGAAGGCGCAGGCTTCGACGTCATCGACCTCGGCATCAACAATCCAGTCGAAAACTATCTGGAAGCGATGGAACGAGAAAAGCCTGACATCGTCGGCATGTCGGCCCTTTTGACCACCACCATGCCCTACATGAAGGTCGTGATCGACACGATGAAAGAGAAAGGCCTGCGCGACGATTACGTCGTTCTGGTCGGCGGTGCGCCGCTTAACGAGGAATTCGGCAAGGCCGTCGGTGCCGACGCCTATTGCCGCGATGCGGCCGTTGCCGTCGAAACCGCCAAGGAATTCATGAAGCGCAAGCACAACCAGCTTTCGGGCGCCTGATCGGCACGCATACAGCAAGAAAGCCGGCCACACCGATGAAAGGCGTGGCCGGCTTTCCTATATTCGCCGGTGACGGGAAAGGGCGAACTGCCGCATCAAACGGTCAATTAATTGTCGTAACCGCAAAACCACTACGCACTTTTGCGCGACATGCTCTACTTGGCGGCCTTCTCGACGCTCCGGCCCGCATCCTGGGTGGCATCGACGGCGTTTGCGGTATCCCGGCCCACGCCACGGATCGTATTGCCGCAAGCGCTGAGCGTCGTGATCGAGAAAAGAACGAGGCCAATGGTGGCGATGGTTTTTGCAGTCATGGTAGGGTTCCTTACGGCTTAAGACAGGACACGGGAGAGACAAATTGGTGTCGATCGCAGAACGCACGAAACGCGAAAAAGTTCACGTCATAGGTTGTGGCGCGATCGCGCGCGAAATTCTGACCGTCTGCGAGATGAACGGTCTCGACCATATCGACCTTACCTGTCTTCCGGCCATCTGGCACAATACACCCGACAAGATCACCCCCGGCCTCAAGGAAGCAATCGACAAGGCCCGGGCCAGAGGCTTCGAACGCATCTTCGTCGCCTATGCCGATTGCGGCACCGGCGGCGATCTCGACCGGCTGTGCGAGGCCGAAGGCGTGGAGCGCATTTCAGGCCCGCACTGTTTCTCCTTCTTCGCCGGCAATGCCGATTTCGATGCGCGCTGGGACGACGATTTCACCTCTTTCTTCCTGACCGATTTCCTCGCCCGCCAGTTCGAAGCTTTTGTCATCGAGCCGCTCGGCCTCGACCGGCATCCCGAGCTGCGCGACATGTATTTCGGTCATTACAGGAAGCTCATCTATCTCTCGCAGGTGGAAGACGAAGCCTTGAAGAGAAAGGCCGAGCAGGCCGCCGAACGGCTGGGCTTGGCCTACGAATATCGTTTCACCGGCTATGGCGATCTCACCGGCGCGTTGAAGACCGCCTGAAACCCTTCGTTAGGCCTATGGCGAACTAGCCTGCGCCCCGGTTCGTACCTTAATTCCCTTGTAATCGCCCTCCCCCATTCTGTGTTCACAACAACAAAAGGGGCGATGGGGATGACAGATATTTTTCTCGGTGCACAAGCCGGTGCGCAAAAGGCCAGCAAGAAGATTTCTCCGGCGAAAGCAGGACACGCGGCCGAACACAAGCAGCTTTCCGACATCCTGAACGACCTCGCCGCCACCGCCGGCCCGAAAATCACACTGCGCGATCTCTCCATCGCCATGCAGGACCGTTCCTTCGGCGCATTCCTCGTCGTCTTCGCTCTTCCGAACCTCATTCCACTGCCGCCGGGCGCAACCCTCATCCTCGGTTTGCCGCTGATCTTCATCGCCTGGCAGATGGTCACCGCGCGCGACAATCGTATCCACCTGCCAAAGCGCATGGGCGATTACGCCTTCGACAGAAGCTCGTTCCAGACGCTGGTCGAAAGGATCACGCCCTGGCTGAAACGTGCCGAAACACTGGTAAAGCCCCGTGCCTGGTTTATCGGCGGCCGATTTGCCGAGCGGCTGATCGGCGTCCTCGCTCTGATCCTCGCCACCGTCATCTTCCTGCCGATCCCCTTCGGCAACTGGCTGCCGGCCTTTGCCCTGGCCATCATGGGCTTTGCCCTGACGGAACGCGACGGTCTTGGACTTGCAACGGGCCTCGCGATCGGTGCTGCCTCCCTCCTTCTCGCCGGCACGGTAATCCTTGCCGCCGGTGCACTGCTCAGCCTGATCTTCTGAGAGGTCGCTTTTGAACACGCCGCGCGTCGTGCCAAGATGCGCCCGGATGCGTGGAGTTGCGCATTGTCGGGCAAGAGGAGATTTTGGGCGCATGGCTGATCGCATTATCGTTTATTGGCGCGATATTCCCGCGCAGGTCATCATCAAGCAGGGCCGCAAGAACGCCAAGCGCGAGCTGTCGCTGCGTTTCACCGAGGCGATCGACATGGCGGCGATGCGCACGGGCGCTGCCGAAAGTGGCGAGTACCTCGCCGAATGGCGCAAGGCTGATCCCACGCCTGTTTCCGACGATCTCGAAGCCGAGGCCGACAAGGCCGTGACGGAGATTGAGGCTGCCTACGACCGGGAGCGTCTCGTCGCGCTCGTCAAGGCGGGCGGAAAAGACGATGTCTGACCTGAAGCCTGCCGAAAACCCTGTCAAAGGCAATGCCGCACCGGCAAAGAAGGCCGCGACTGGCGCCTACACCCCCTCCGGCGTATCCCCCAATCGGCGCGCCCGGCGCAGCTACACGATCCGTCTCTGGGCGGTTCGGCATTCGCGATTTCTCGAATGGTTCTACCACCGCTTCGCCGATCTCTTCCTGCTGCTCCATCCGCTGTGGAAGGCGATCGGCTACAACAGGGTCGAAACCCCGATCACCTTCGTCGAGCGCAACGTCAAGGGCCTGCTCTTCGACTGTCGCATGTGCGGCCAATGTGTGCTGTCGGCCACCGGCATGTCTTGCCCGATGAACTGCCCCAAGCAGCTTCGCAACGGTCCCTGCGGCGGCGTGCGCGCCAACGGCAATTGCGAGGTCGAGCCGGACATGCCCTGCGTCTGGGTCAAAGCCTGGGAAGGTTCAAGGAACATGGTCAAGGGCGATGCGATCCTGAACGTGCAAAAGCCGGTCAATCAGTCGCTGCGGGAGACATCCTCCTGGCTGCGTGTCACGGCGCAGGCTGCCGAGGCAAAAGAAGCGGCAAAGGAAGCCTGATGGCGCATATCGACGAAAACCCGCTTGGCCGCCATCTGCCGCTTGATCCGTTGCCCGGCCATTCTTCGCGCGGCCGTCTCGAACGTGTGCTCCGGCGCGGCGAATTTGCCGTCACCGCCGAACTCAATCCGCCGGACAGCGCCAATCCGGAAGACGTCTACGAGCGCGCTGCGATCTTCGAAGGCTGGGTGGATGGCATCAACGCCGTCGATGCCTCCGGCGCCAACTGCCATATGTCGTCCGTCGGCATCTGCGCGCTGCTGACCCGCATGGGCTACGCCCCGATCATGCAGATCGCCTGCCGCGACAAGAACCGCATCGCCATTCAGGGCGACGTGCTGGGTGCTGCCGCCATGGGCGTGGCCAACATCATGTGCCTGACTGGCGACGGCGTGCAGGCCGGCGACCAGCCAGGCGCCAAGCCGGTGTTCGATCTCGACTGCATGTCGCTGCTCGAAACCGTGCGCATCATGCGCGACAATTCGAAATTCCTCTCGGGCCGCAAGCTCACCTCGCCGCCGCAGGTTTTTCTGGGTGCTGCCATCAATCCCTTCGCCCCGCCTTACGACTTCCGCCCCTATCGCCTTGCCAAGAAGATCGAAGCCGGCGCGCAGTTCGTGCAGAGCCAGTATTGCTTCGATATCCCGATGTTCCGGGACTACATGAACAAGGTCCGCGATCTCGGCCTTGACGAAAAATGCTACATCCTCGTCGGCGTTGGCCCGATGGCGTCTGCCAAGACCGCCAACTGGATCCGCAACAATGTGCCGGGCATCCACATTCCCGACGCTGTCATCAAGCGGCTGGAGGGCGCACAGGACCAGAAGAAGGAAGGCAAGCAGCTCTGCATCGACATCATCAACGAGGTGAAGGAGATCAAGGGCGTTTCCGGCGTGCATGTCATGGCCTACCGGCAGGAGGAATATGTCGCGGAGATCGTGCATGACTCCGGTGTCCTGAAGGGCCGCACCCCCTGGACCCGCGAGCGCAACCTTGGCGACAACGCGGTCGAGCAGCGGATCGAAGCGCTGAAGGACGGCAAGACGGAAAACCAGGAGCAGATGGCCGAAACCGCCGCCCATCATCCGCACTGATCGAACAAGCAGACATTTGAACAATCGGGCGCACTCCGGGAGAGAAGCGCCCCCGACAGAGGATCAGACATGACGCGTACCATCGTTGCCTCCGCCACCCGCGAGATCATCATCGGTTTCGACCAGCCCTTCTGCGTCATCGGTGAGCGTATCAACCCGACGGGCCGCAAGAAGCTCGCCGCCGAGATGATCGAGGGCAATTTCGACACCGTCATCAAGGATGCGCTAGAGCAGGTCGCAGCGGGCGCGACGATGCTCGACGTCAATGCCGGCGTCACCTCTGTCAATCCAAACGAGACCGAGCCTGGCCTTCTGGTGAAGACCATGGAAATCGTCCAGGGTCTCGTTGATGTGCCGCTGTCGATCGACAGTTCCGTCACGGCCGCCATCGAGGCAGCCCTGAAGGTCGCCAAGGGTCGCCCGCTGGTCAACTCGGTCACCGGCGAGGAAGAGAAACTCGAAGCCATCCTGCCGCTCTGCAAGAAATACGACGTCCCGGTTGTCGCGATCTCCAACGACGAAACCGGCATTTCCATGGACCCGGACGTTCGTTTCGCGGTTGCGAAGAAAATTGTCGAGCGCGCCATGGATTATGGTATCAAGCCGCACGATATCGTCGTCGATCCGCTGGTCATGCCCATCGGTGCACTGGGCGATGCCGGCCGTCAGGTCTTCCAGCTGCTCTACCGGCTGCGCAACGAACTGAAGGTCAATACCACCTGCGGCCTGTCGAACATCTCCTTTGGCCTGCCGCATCGCCACGGCATCAACGCCGGCTTCATTCCGATGGTCATCGGCGCCGGCATGACGTCCGCCATCATGAACCCCTGCCGCCCGCAGGAAATGGAAGCCGTTCGCGCCGCCAATGTCCTGAACGGCACCGATCCGAACTGCGGCAACTGGATCATGACCTATCGTGATCATAAACCGGCTGAAGGTGGCGCTGTTGCCACCGCAGCCTCCCCGGCAGGCGCCGGCGGCGGTCGCCGTGGCGGCCGCGCAGGCCGCGCGGGTGCCGGTGCAAGGGCGGAATAATCCGCCCGGAAAGAGTACCAATGTTTTTCAGTGCAGATCTGCTCGACGAATTCGCAAGCCTCTGGTTCCAGGCGCCGCTGGTCATCTCGTCGCGCATGCAGGACTTCGCAGCCGCCGGCATGGCTGGCACACCCGGCAGCGTCGCGGAAGCGAGCCGCATGTTCACCGAAAAGCTCTCGGCAGCTGCCGAGAGCCTGATGGCGCTCAATACAGCCATGGTCAATGAGGGGATGATCGCCGCAACGGCCGCGGCGACGGGCACCTGTTCCAACTTTACCGACGCCTCCGATCGCCTTGCGGTGGCAGCCTTAAAGCCCTACGGCAAACGAATCCGCGCCAACGCCCTGCGGCTTGCAAAATAAGCGGTCTGGCGAAATAGAAGGAACCCATCGTGTCGCCCAAGGAAAATCGCAGCGATCCCCTCGTGCTCTTCATGCCGTCCGGCAAGCGCGGCCGTTTTCCGGTTGGCACGCCTGTCCTGGATGCTGCGCGATCGCTCGGGGTCTATGTCGAAAGCGTCTGTGGCGGACGAGCGACATGCGGGCGCTGTCAGATCACGGTACAGGAAGGCAGTTTTGCCAAGCACCAGATCGTTTCAAAAAACGAAAACCTGTCTCCGAAGGGACCGAAAGAAGAGCGCTACGAGCAGATTCGCGGGCTTCCAGAAGGCCGCCGCCTCTCCTGTTCCTCGCAGATCCTCGGTGATCTCGTCGTCGATGTGCCCCAGGATACGGTCATCAATGCGCAGGTGGTGCGCAAGGCCGCAACCGATCGCATCATCGAACGTAATGCCGCAGTCCAGCTCTGCTATGTCGAGGTTGAAGAACCCGATATGCACAAGCCACTCGGCGATCTCGACCGGCTGAAGGCCGTGCTGCAGAAGGACTGGGGCTGGAAAGACCTGCTGATCGCCCCTCACCTCATCCCGCAGCTTCAGGGCATCCTGCGCAAGGGTAATTGGGCGGTGACGGCCGCGATCCATCGCGACATGGACAGTTCGCGTCCCTTCATCGTCGGCCTCTGGCCGGGCCTGAAGAACGAGGCTTACGGCATCGCCTGCGACATCGGCTCGACGACCATCGCAATGCACCTCGTTTCGCTGCTGTCCGGCCGTATCGCCGCCTCCTCGGGCACGTCTAACCCGCAGATCCGCTTTGGTGAAGACCTGATGAGCCGCGTCTCCTATGTGATGATGAACCCGGACGGGCGCGAGGCGATGACCAAGGCCGTGCGTGAAGCCATCAACGGTCTGATCGGCAAGGTCTGCGAGGAAGGCAATGTCGATCGCCACGACATTCTCGACGCCGTTTTCGTCGCCAACCCGATCATGCACCACCTGTTTCTCGGCATCGATCCGACCGAACTCGGCCAGGCCCCCTTCGCACTCGCCGTTTCCGGCGCGCTGCAATATTGGGCGCATGAGATCGAGATCGACGTCAACCGCGGTGCGCGCGTCTATCTGCTGCCCTGCATCGCCGGCCATGTCGGCGCGGATGCTGCCGGCGCCACGCTTGCTGAAGGACCCTACCGGCAGGACCGGATGATGCTGCTCGTCGATGTCGGCACCAATGCCGAAATCGTGCTCGGCAACCGCCAGCGTGTTGTCGCCGCGTCCTCACCCACCGGCCCCGCTTTCGAGGGCGCGGAAATCTCGTCCGGCCAGCGTGCGGCGCCCGGCGCAATCGAGCGCGTGCGTATCGATCCGGTGACACTGGAGCCGAAGTTCCGAGTGATCGGCGTCGATGCATGGTCTGATGAAGCCGGTTTCAGCGAGGCGGCAGCCGCCGTCGGCGTTACCGGTATCTGCGGCTCGGCGATCATTGAGGTCGTCGCCGAAATGTACCTCTCGGGCATCATCTCGGAAGATGGCGTCGTCGATGGCGGCATGGCGGAGCGCAGCCCACGCATTATCCCCAACGGCCGCACCTTCTCCTACCTGCTGCATGACGGCGAACAACGGATCACGGTCACCCAGAACGACGTACGCGCCATCCAGCTCGCCAAGGCCGCACTTTACGCCGGCATCAAGCTCTTGATGGAAAAGCAGGGTGTCGAGCATGTCGATACCATCCGCTTCGCCGGCGCCTTCGGCTCGTTCATCGATCCTAAATACGCGATGGTGCTGGGCCTGATCCCGGATTGCGATCTGGACGAGGTGAAGGCCGTCGGCAACGCCGCCGGCACCGGCGCGCTGATGGCGCTCCTCAATCGCGGCCACCGCCGCGAGATCGAGGAAACAGTCAAGAAAATCGAGAAGATAGAGACCGCGCTTGAATCAAAATTTCAAGAGCATTTCGTCTACGCGATGGCGCTGCCGAACAAGGTCGATCGATTCCCGAAGCTTTCAGCCGTCGTGACGCTGCCGGAGCGCAAGGTGCTGTCCGACGATGGTGGCGAAGGTGGCGGACGACGACGCAGGCGCAGCCGCGAATAGGCGGACAACGTCAGACCAGATTCTTGCGTTTCTGCCGGAACTTCGGAAGGCCTCTGCGAGTTTTGGCGACACTGTGGATCAAGTTGTCAAACTCACGGCCAAGCCTCCATCAACGTCAGCAATCGCGGACGCAGCCGCAGCCGTTTCCGAACTCGTCTATCTGGAGCGTCTTGAGCACGGCATCAGCCGCAAACCGGGCAAGCGCGGCTTCCTCTACCACGACGCCGATGGCAAACGCATCATCGACCCCGTAGAGCTCGATCGCATCGCCGCCCTGGCCATCCCGCCCGCCTATACCGACGTGCTGATCTCACCCGATCCGCTCAGCCATCTTCAGGCAACAGGCTACGATCAACGGGGACGCAAACAGTACCGCTATCATCCGCAATGGTCGCAGGAACGCGGGCGCGACAAGTTTGCCATGCTCCCCGCCTTTGCCGCAACGCTTCCGCGCATCCGTGAGAAGGTCGATGCCGACCTGCGCCGCCGCAAGCCGGACATGGAAAAGGCACTCGCAACCGTCGTCTTCCTGCTCGACCGCCTGTTCATTCGCATCGGCAACCAGACCTATGCGGAGGAAAACGGTTCGTTCGGACTGACGACGCTGCGCAACAGACACGTCAAGGTGAACGGCTCCAGCGTCCTATTCAACTTCAAGGGAAAATCTGGAAAGGAATGGCGGCTGAAGCACAGCGACCGGCGCATCACCCGCGCCATCCGCTCGCTGCAGGAGCTGCCCGGCCAGCAGCTCTTCCAATACCTCGACCAAGACGGGAATCGGCATCAGATCCGCTCCCAGGACGTCAACGCCTACATCCGGGAAGCTGCAGGTGCCGATTTCAGCTCACGCCAGTTTCGCACCTGGGGCGCCACGCATATGGCGGCAACCGCCCTCGCCGCTCTTGAGCCACCGCAGACACAGAGAGCTTTGAAACTGCAGCTAAACGCCGTCATCGACCAGGTGGCCGGACGACTGGTCAATACCCGTGCCGTTTGCCGCTCGTCGTATATTCACCCGCAGGTGTTTGCGGATTTCGAGAGTGGTGCCCTCACTGAACTCGCCCGCATGAGGGCGAGCCGCAGCACGTCGCTTTCACGTTGGATGGAAGACGACGAAATCCGCGTGATGCGCTGGCTCAAGCAGGCGTCGAAAGACGCCGGCTGACAGGTTCCGCTCACCCCAGGGCGATAAAGGCTGCGCGCACATGCTCTGCGACAGCAAGCACGGGAGCCGTCGCATTGTCGATCACCTTGAGGCCGATATTGTAGCGACCAAGTTCCGGCAGCCCTTCAGCCTCGCCCAGTTCCACAAGCTCGCCCTGCACCAGATAACGCGGCAGGGGCGCGATCGCCAGATCGGCCTGGATCGCAGCCCGCTGGCCTGTCGTATGGGCGCTGAGGAAGGCAACGCGGAAACGACGGCCGGATCGCGTCAGCCGCTCGACCGCGTCGGCTCGCCAGACGCAGCCGTCTTCCCACATTGAGACCGGCAGCGGATCGCGCGTGTGGGCCGTGCCGCAACGAATGCCGGCCCAGACCAGCTTCTCCTGCACCAGAAGCTCCTCGGCGCTGCTCTCGTCGTCATAGAAGCTGTTGTAGATGACAATATCCATGCGGTGTTCGTCGACGCGCTTGCGCATGACATTGCTCGTGCCGATCGTCACATCCACCGTCACGTTCGGATAGGATTCGGCAAAGCGCTTCAACACCTCCGGCAGGATGCGCTCTCCGATGTCCTCCGGTGCGCCGACCCGCACGATGCCGTTCATGTCTGGGAGCAGGAAGCGTGAGACGGCTTCGTTGTTGAGCGCCAGCATGCGCCGGGCGAACCCCAGAAGCACTTCGCCCTTGGGTGTCAATGAGACAGAGCGCGCGTCGCGCAGGAACAGGACACAGCCCAGCGTTTCCTCAAGCTTCTTGATCTGCATCGAGACCGCCGACGGCGTCCGATAGACGGTTTCGGCGGCCGTCGTGAAGTTGCCGGTCTCTGCAATCGCCACGAAGGTCTTCAAAACGTCGAGTTCGAGAAGCGGCAGCACGTGCCGGAGCATCATATTCATGGCGACCTCATCAATCAGTTTTTCTGAAAGATAACATGATTTCATTTCGTTTGATTGAACCTCAGATGAGGACGATAGTCAAGGCATACCGATGAGCCTTGAAGGAGCTGATCATGCAAAACACCGCCCTGAAAGTTCCGGCAGCCACGTTGCCGCTGGAAGACAGGCTGCATTTGCTCATCTCATGGGCGAGCCGAAAGATGTCTGAACGGCGCATCGAGACAACGCGCAGATTGACCCAGCAGGAGATCGCAAACCTGCCGGAAAACCTGCGAATCGACATCGGAACAAGACATCAAGAGATGTGATGCATCGCATCAAATATATTCGCTTGAATGATGAATGAGGTTGCGGCATTACCATCCCATGGTCGCGACCTTTTGACGTAAAACCCTCTCAAAAGGAACCAGTACAATGGCATTCCACAGTCTTGAAACACCCACCAGCTCGTCCAGCCGGATCGAAACCGTCCTTCATGGCGTAAGCGGTCTTGGCCATCGCGCACTTGCCTCCTGGCGCCGCCATCAAGCCGAGCGTGCGTTGGAAGGTCTCTCCTTCGACACATTGAAGGACATCGGCTTCCCCTCCGCTGACGACCTCGGCAAGAATGATGCGACTGCGATGGACACGCCGGCACGATGACATCGACGACCGAGGCATCCGACAAAAATCCTCCCGCCGAAATTGATTGTTGAAAAGGGCATTCCACTCAAAACGGGATGCCCTTTTTGCATGGCCCAGACAGTCGCGATGACGTCACAGAACCGGCATGCGGTACTTGCCTGTTTCCGACAGCCCGTCTTTTCTCTCCTGTACCTGCTTCCCCACAACCAATATTGCCCTCTCCGCCACATCCATGAGAGACAAGAACCAAAGGCGACATTTTTGTCGCTACAGCGCAATAATCAGGCATGGCAGCGACAGGATGGCGTCATTTTAGGCAACCCAGTCGCTTGCGCCCACATTAAATTCTTTGCAGTCGCAGCCATCCATGCCAATGTCGCAATCAGGAAAGCCAGATATCTGCCTTTCCCTTGAACTAGCGTATCCGTAGCGCATGGAACTCGCCGATGAACAAGCCACTGACCAAGAAGCGTTCCCTAGTTTTTTTCCTCGTGCCGAATTTTTCCATGCTGCCCTTTTCCGCAGCCATAGAAACGCTTCGGATTGCCAACCGCATGCTTGGCTATGAGGCCTATACATGGCGTCTCTCCTCCACCGACGGCATGCAGGTTCTGTCATCCAGCGGCATCGGCCTGGAGGTCAACACCTCGCTTGCCGACGAGCGCAAGTTGCTCGGCAACGAAAACCGTCCATCGATGGTTCTGGTCTGTTCCGGCATCTATGTGGAAGATTTCCAGAACAAGTCCGTCAATGCGTGGCTGCGCGAAGTCTACAATCGGGGCGTTTCCGTCGGCAGCCTCTGTACGGGCGCGCATGTGCTGGCGTCGGCAGGATTGCTGACCGGCAAGCGCTGCGCGATCCACTGGGAAAATCTGCCGGGTTTCGCGGAAACATTCCCGCAGGTGGATGTGTATGCCGACCTCTACGAGATCGACAGCAATATCTACACCTGCGCCGGGGGCACCGCCTCGCTCGACATGATGCTGAACCTGATCGACCAGGACTTTGGCGAAAATCTCGTCAATCGTGTTTGCGAGCAGGCCCTGACGGACCGTGTCCGTGGACCGCATGACCGCCAGCGCCTGCCGTTGCGCGCCCGCCTCGGCGTCCAGAATTCCAAGGTGCTTTCGATCATCGAGTTGATGGAAGGCAATCTGTCCGAGCCTCTGTCGCTTCTGGAGATCGCTGACAGCGCGGATCTTTCGCGCCGGCAAATCGAACGGCTGTTCCGTCAGGAAATGGGCCGCTCTCCTGCTCGCTACTACCTTGAAATCCGTCTGGACCGCGCGCGCCACCTGCTCGTGCAGTCGGCTATGCCGGTGGTAGAGGTTGCCGTCGCCTGCGGCTTCGTATCCGCCTCACACTTCTCCAAGTGTTATCGCGAACTCTACAACCGCTCGCCCCAACAGGAGCGCGCTGAGCGCAAACTGACCCTTCAGGCTGCGCGATAGCGCAGCCTGAAGGCCATCCCTAAAAATGACACCCAATTTGCGCGCGAAGAGGGCTTAAGCCGTCATCGATTGGAGCAGCGTGAGCTCCGATACGATGCGGTTACGGCCATTGTACTTGGCCATGTAGAGGAACTGGTCGGCGGCGTTGAGGTAGTTGTCGAAGGATTCGAGCGTTTCGATGGTTGCAAGACCGATCGAGACCGTCACGGACAGTTCTTCGTCATCGGCCACCACCTTCGTTTTCGCCAGCTCTTCACGCAGCATCTCGCAGAAGGAATTGGCTTCCCCGACGGGCAGGCTGTTGAAGAGAACGCCAAACTCCTCGCCACCGAGACGAGCAAGCAGGTGGTTTTCACCGACAAGCGTCCGCAATCGCCCGGCAACCGCCTTGAGCACAAGATCGCCGACCTCGTGCCCGTATGTGTCATTGAGCCGTTTGAAATGATCGATATCGAGAATGGCGATCGACGTCGTTTGCCCGCGTCGCAGACATTGATCGACCAGCCGCGGACCATGCTGGAAAAAGTACCGACGATTGTAGATGTCGGTGAGGTAATCCCGCGCGGCAATGTTGTGCAGCATCTGGATGCGACGCCGGATATTGGCGACGTGAAAAATGCGACTGTTGAATTCGTCGACCAGGAACGGCTTCGGAATGAATTCCGTACCGCCATTCTGCAGGAAGCGCGCAGCCTGCCGGCGATCTTCACTTGCGGCAAGAGCGATGACGCCCACGCCGTCGTCGCCGTGCCGCTGACGGATCTCGGCCAGGAGCACATGGGCGCTCATATCCGACAGGGAAAGATCCGTTACGACGAGCTCGATCATCTCCGAGCCATCCAGTGCCGCCAAAGCCCCGGCGCCATCAACCGCTTGCGAAACCTGAAACTGCTGCTGACGCAGCAAGGTAAGCAGCTCGGCGCGCGATTCCTTCTTCGAATCCACCAGCAACACATGCGTCGAGGCATTGGTCAGAACCCGGTCGACGACCGAAATGACGTGGCTGATCGAATCCGGCTGGTTCTTGATCACGCAATCGACGACGCCACGCGCCAGGACGTGACCTCTCGTCTCGTCATTGAAGCTGCCGGTAAAGACGACCGCAGCGATCCCGTTGGCGATCACGTAGTCAAGCGCTTCGCAGTTTGGGCCGTCTGGAAGATTGAGATCGAGCACCGCAAGCGCAAACTCGCCGGGATTGCCCTTCACCGCATCCTGTGCAGCAGCAAAGGTCGCGCAATGGGTCACGGACAGACCGTGTATGGTCTCCAGACCGTGCTTCAGCACGGTTGAAAACATGCGGGAATCCTCGATGAGAAGCATGCGCTTGTTGGCATGCTTCTGCACGTTGGTATCCCGCCCCGTCCCTCTGCGAAAGCTCACGTTCCCGCCAATCTGAAGTGAGCCAATGCGTTACCCCAGAGGAACGTCAGCTCTCGATTATCTCTTTTTTGCAAAAGACTGCGCTGGTTTCCCCTCGTACAGCCGTTCGATTCTCCTTGCAGCAATCAAAGCGGTCCCGGATTGCCAATTGGTTAAAGACCCCCGGAAAATTAGGGATTTCCCGGGAAGATTCTCAAATTTGTTACAATGCCCTCGCAGAAGCGGTCAGGCCCTCTTTGCAACCTTCGCTCCAAGCGTCTGAATCTTGGTCAGAGTATCGAGGTTCTGGTTCACCCGGCAGTAAAATTCCTCATTGATGAACGGCCGCATCATGAAGTCGTTGCCGCCTGCCTTGAGGAATCGAGCCGACAGAAGCCGGTTGGCCGAAGAAGACACGCCAATGATACGCAACTGATGCGGCCCATAGCTGCTGCGAATGCGGCGCGTCAGTTCGAATCCGTCGATATCCGGCATGTTGTAGTCGGTGATGACGAGGGCGATGTCCGGGCTTTTCTTGAGAACCTCAAGCGCTGCGGCGCCGTTTTCGGCGGAACTCGTACGGAAATTATAGCGCTTGAGCTGGCTTGTCAGTAGCGCGCGCGCCGTTGGGCTGTCATCGACGATCAGCACATGATGGCGATGGTTCGTCAGGAAGCGGCAGACGGATTCTGCCAGCATATCGACAGCAAAGATGTTGTCCTTGATGACGTAGTCGACAATCTCCTTTGCCAGCAGCGCCTCGCGGGTGGTCTCCTGGTAGGTGCCGGTAAAGACGATCGTCGGCACGCTCATATCGATCAGATACGAGAGCGCCTCGCCATTCTCGGCTCCCGGCAAATTGATGTTGGAAATGGCGAGCGTTGCGGGAAACGTCGCATTCTCGACTGCAAACTGCAGGTCGTCATAGTCCTTGCAAACGATGACATCGATATCGAAAAGCTCTTTGAGCCGCTTCGACACCATGGCCGAGAAGAGATTGGAGTCTTCAGCAAGCACGATACGGTGCTGCTGCAAGGATTCACCGGAATAATACATCCCGGACACGCCGAAAAATGACATCGATTGCCCATCTGAAAGGATTGTCCCCTCAGTGAGGCTACGCGGAAAGGTTTTCTCAGTCGTTAATCAGTCCCTGAAATAAGCCGGCAAGTTTTTACCCCTGATTTTGCCGTCAACGCACATCAGCAACCTGGAAAATCGGCGGCATTTTTGCGCCACACCACAGCAAGACCTGCGGCCAGCAAGAGCCGCGCACACAGTGGAAATAACGGAAGAAGGGTCGAAAAAAGCTTCAGTGCACGACTGCCGAGCCATTAACGATATCCACATTCTCGCTGCCGTCGAGACCGATGCGATCTCCACTGGGCGTGGTGATGAAACAGCCGTTCGGGCAAAGCGCCTCCGTGCTGCCGGCAGCAATCGCAACTTCCACGCGGCTGTCACCCTCGACGATCACCAGGACGGCCGCTTCGGCATCCTTGTTGGTGATATTCGCCGAAAGGGCGGGCTGCACCATTGCAGCGACGAGCAAGCATGCACTGAAAAATCGCTTCATTGCCTATCGACGCCTCTGGCGCCGCCCCTTGAATGCGTCCTGTCCTTTTCTAAGGACGAGAACGCCAGCCACCCCGTAGGCACAGCATAAGCGCTGCCCCTTGAGAATGCCTAGAGGTATAATGCCCGGCTGCTGAATGAAGGCTGAATAATGGCGTCAGGCCTCCGACGGTTCCGACGACGGTCCGACGATGCGACGGGGACGGCGCGTCGTCACGCCCCGGGCCGCCGCTTGCTCCGCGGGACGCTGCACCGTGTCTTCCGGCTCGGCCTCATCAGTAACATCGTCCTCAGCAATGGCAGGCAGCTCGTCAGGTGCCACCTCCGGCAAATTGAACGGTTTGCCCAGCCCCTCCTGCTGAAACCGCTCGAAGATGGCCAATCGCAGATCGTTGCGCACGCCCGTTCCGTTGACGATATCAGCGAGATAGACCCGTAGTTCGAAGGTCATGGTCGCGTCACCAAAGGCGGAAAAAACGGCCAGGGGTTGCGGGTTCTTCAAGACGAGCGGATGCGCCTCGGCAATCTCCAGCAGCAGATCCATGATCCGCCGGGGTGCCGCTTCATAACTCACGACGACGGGAATATCCGTGCGGCCCAGCTTGTTGCGGTGGGTCCAGTTGCCGACCGACGCGTTGATGAACAGGGAATTCGGCACCATGATCGTCTGGCGCTGGAAGGTCTCGATCTCCGTCGCGCGAACGGAAATACGCTTCACGAAACCTTCCGTCGTCCCCGTCACCACCCAGTCGCCCACCTTGAACGGCCGTTCGACGAGCAGGATCAGCCCGGAGACGAAGTTGGAAACGATATTCTGGAGACCGAAGCCGACGCCCAACGAGAGGGCACCGGCAACGAGCGCGAGGTTGGACAGGTCAAGTCCGGCCGCGGAGATACCCACAAGCCCCGCAAGCCCGACGCCGAGATAGCCCACACCCGTCTTGATCGAGTTGCGCACGCCGGCATCGACGCGGCTGCGGGCCATGACGCTGCCATCCAGCCAACGCTGGAATGCACGCGTCGCAAAATACCCGGCCGCAAACAGACAAAGTCCGGCAGCAATTCCGATGATCGAGATGGTGATGCTGCCGATGCGGATATCCGTAAAGAAACGGTACGCCCAGGATTCGACGTCGGCGAGCTTGAACCCCCATTGAAACAGGATTAGCGGCACGAAGAACAGCGCGACCAACCCATAGATCGCCAGTCCCAGCGCGAGCCCCGCCTGATCGAGTGCGACCTGCTCGAGCTTGTATCTGCTTTCGAGATATTGACCGACCACAGTTTGGCCCAGCGCGTTCTGCTTGGCGATCGCCTTGCCGCTCAAAATCCCGATATACATCGTCACGAAAATTGCGCCGGTCATGACGATCTGATTGGAAATGAAACGGCCAAGTCCGACATAGCCGGATAGGGCAGCCAGGATAAGCACGGCACCCGTGAGCACGAAAGCCAGGGAAATGGCCCGCGGCCACGGCCTACCCAGACTTTCCGGCTCATCTTGCCCGGGAACCATCGGATGGATGAGCGCCATCAGCATCAAAACGATACCGATCACGATCGTCGCGATGAAACTCTTCGCAACAGTCAGCAGCACCGGAGAGCTCAGAACCTCGCTGATCGTGCCGAACAGGTAGTCGAGACCGTTCACGACCGCCATCACGACGATTGCTTGAAACAGCAGGGATGCTCCACGGTCCGAGACGTTCACCAACCGCCAGGCAGGCTTGCGCGGCGCCAGCACGGCTCGCGCCAGGCGTAGAACAAATGTCAGCGCCACGCCCAGCGCCAGAACGGTCGAGACCAGCGGCGCGATATCAGGCCGAAGGACATTGAACGTGTTCAGGAAAAAATAGCTGGATGCCGCAAACACGGCAGCAACCAAAGTCGGCACCATCGTTGACCAGAAAGCGGCCGTCAGGCGGGTGATGTAGCCCGGAGGCTCCAGCGCGAACCGCTGCCGGGTCAGCGGATTGAGGACACGCCTGGTACCCGAGACAAGGACCAGGGCGGCGCAAAGTGAGAGGAAGATCGAGGCCAGCAATGCGAAGCGCTTGTAGCTCCAGGCGAAGGACAGCCAACTTCCGACATTGCGGCGAAGCGCCTGTCCCTCGGTGACCAACGACGCCGAGGCATCGCGAAACAGGTCCCACGATATCTCGCTGTGCTTCAATACCGCGTTGGTGAACAGGTCGCGCCGCATGGAAGTTACAGAGTTCGACAGCTTGGTTGCTCGAATCGACAGGTTTTCCGCCGTTCCCGTCAACGCGTTGATCGCCCCCCGTTCGGCTGTGAGACGCTTGCGCTCCTCGGTCACGACATCCGCCTCGGCTGGAGAACCTTCAGCTGGCGGATCGCCAAGTTCGGCCAATCGCGCCTTGATTTCGTCAAGCCGCGGGCGGGTCGCGACAGAAATCGCGATAATGCGCTTTCCAAGCGCATCGACCTCGACCTTCAGTTCCGCAAGCCGATTGTCGTCACCACTGGCTTTCTGTATGGCTTCCGCCAGCCGCGCGAGCTCCTTCGCGGCCTGATCCAGCTGTTCCGTTGCCTGGGTGGAGGCGGCAGGCGCAGCCTGATCCGCGGCAGGTTGCGATTTCTGCGCCGGCTGTTGCGGAATAGCTTGCTGCTGCGCGTGCCCGGTCGCAAGGAAGACAAAAGAGAAGGCAGCGATCAAGCTGGCGCGAATTCGAAGCGTCATCGGCAATCAAAAATCCTCATTCAGGGCACTGCACATTCCCACGTGCGAGAATCGGCGCCGGAAGTGGCTTGCATAAAGTTTCTCAGGCCGCGATGCAAAAAACGGTATGGTCAGAAGCTTGATCCCGGCTGGTCCAGGAACGCAAGCTCGGCTTCGGTCGAAACCCGTCCGAGTATCGCATTGCGATGCGGGAATCGTCCGAACTGCCGGATGACCTCGCAATGTCTGATGGCAAAATCGAGGTAATTCGGGTCAGCAAGGTCGGAAAACAACCGAACCGAGTCTGTCTGGTCCTTTAGATTTTCGGAATGCTCGAAGGGAAGATAGAAGAAGGCACGCTGGTCGACCGACATGCCAAGATCCGCTCCCGCATCGACCGCCATCCTTGCCTCACGTAGAGCAAGGCCATCCGTTGCGAAGGCAAGCGGTGATCCCCTGAAGACATTCCGCGATATCTGGTCGAGAAGGAGGATCGTGGCGAGACGCGCGGATGGCGTTGCTCGCCAGGCGTCTTCGACATGCCGCGAGACAGCCAGATGGGTAAGACGGAACCGACGATCGCATTGCGCGTCCAGCGATGCATCCGCAGTGAACCACGCGTTGGGCGAAAGTTCGTCGAACCAGAAGCTCAAGACCTCCTGGGGGCTGCAAATGGCGGTCGCGTCAGACATAGCTGCTTCTCCCATAGAAACTCGATGCCGGAACACATAGCACCATCAGCCACCGTTTCCACGCCACCGACCACGAATGCTACCAGCTCCCGGTATTGCGAAACGCTGGCAAATCCGCAGCGCTGCTCTATATCCAACGTGCAGGAGAATATGGACCCGTTCGTAGGCAGAGGAGCCGCATCATGAGAACCGTCGTCGCGATGGCGCTTGCCGCCCTGCTTCTCACGTCCTGCGTTGCCCAGGAGCTCGAACCTATTCCCGGCAGCATCACCTATAGCGGCCAGCCAAGGACCAAGCTGACGAAATCTCCGGTCGGCAGCACGCTCAACCACTATTTCTATGGCCCATTTGGCGAGCGCATCCAGGAAACCTATGTCATCCAGCCGGACCGGTCGCTGAAACTCGTTGCACGAGAGCGGCAGGATATCTTTTCGGCGCTGTACGATTGACGGAGAGGGTTGTCGTCCGGCGACGGCGTAGCGGACCGATCGCAGCATATCGCCGTTTTTAACCGGAACGCTTCCTGCTATTATAGGCGAACGGGGCGAGGCCCCACAATCACATAGTCACGGCTGGGCAAATTGTTTTCCCCATCCTGACCAAGGCGAGGCACGACTTTCTCATCTACGGATCGAGAACAAAAAGTTCTGCGTTATAATATCCTATCTAATGAATAGAGTATGCCTGCTAACAACGGAGGTGGACATGCGAGCGACTTCACTTACACGGGTTTTTACGGCGGCCCTTTTGGCGACCGGGCTTCAGCTCGGCAGCCTGAGCATGGCTTTTGCCGATACGACGCTTCTCAATGTCTCCTATGACCCGACCCGCGAACTCTACAAGGATTTCAACGCGGCGTTTGCGGAAAAATGGAAGGCCGATACGGGCGAGACGGTCACGATCCAGACGTCCCACGGCGGGTCTGGCAAGCAGGCGCGCTCCGTCATTGACGGTCTCGAAGCGGACGTGGTGACACTGGCGCTTGAGGCGGATATCGATGCGATAGCCAAGGAAACCGGCAAGATCCCGGCGGACTGGAAGACGAAATTCGAAAACAACAGCGCGCCTTACACGTCAACGATCGTCTTTCTGGTGCGCAAGGGCAATCCGAAGGGCATCAAGGATTGGGGTGATCTCGTCAAGGACGACATTCAGGTCATAACGCCAAACCCCAAGACATCCGGCGGTGCCCGCTGGAACTTCCTGGCAGCCTGGGCCTGGGCCCGCGCTGCAAATGGTGGTGACGATGCCAAGGCACAGGAATATGTGACCGAACTCTTCAAGCACGTTCCGGTTCTCGATACCGGCGCACGTGGCGCAACGACAACCTTCGTCCAGCGCGGCCTCGGCGACGTGCTCCTTGCCTGGGAAAACGAAGCCTATCTTTCCCTGGAAGAGCTTGGCCCGGACAATTTCGACATCGTAACGCCATCCATTTCCATCAAGGCGGAACCGCCGGTGGCGCTGGTTGACGGCAATGTCGATGCCAAGGGCACTCGCAAGGTGGCGGAAGCTTACCTTCAGTACCTCTATTCCGACGTCGGCCAGAAAATTGCGGCGAAGCACTACTACCGCCCCTTCAAGCCGGAAGTTGCCGATCCAGCTGACATCAAGCGATTTGCGGATGTGAAGCTCGTCACTATTGACGAATTCGGTGGATGGAAGGAAGCTCAGCCAAAATATTTCGGGGATGGCGGGCTCTTTGACCAGATCTACAAGCCGGGGCAATAATTCTTAATGACCGCAAGCACAGCTAGGCGGTGGCAATTCAGACAGCCGAGCGTCATTCCGGGTTTCGGATTGGCGCTCGGCGTTACTTTGTCATGGCTCATACTCATTGTTCTCATTCCTCTTTACGGTCTCGTCTGGCGTTCAAGCGCGCTTGGTTGGCCAAAATTCTGGTCGCTGGCAACTGACGAACGCACGCTCAATGCATTGCGCATCAGCTTCGGCACGGCCTTTGCCGCCGCCGCCGTCAATGTCGTTTTCGGCGTGATCCTTGCCTGGGTACTGGTGCGCTACCGGTTTCCGGGCAAGCGCATCATTGATGCCGTCGTCGACTTGCCTTTCGCCTTGCCAACAGCCGTCGCCGGCATCGCGCTGACAACCATCTACGCGCCGAATGGCTGGATCGGCAGCCTGCTTGCTCCTCTCGGAATCAAGGTTGCCTTCACACCGATCGGCATCGTCATTGCCCTCATCTTTGTCGGTCTGCCCTTCGTCGTCAGGACGGTTCAGCCGATCATGGAGGAAATCGACAAGGAGGTGGAGGAAGCGGCTGCAACGCTTGGTGCGACCCGTTTCCAGACTATCAGCCGCGTGCTGCTGCCCGGCCTCGCACCGGCGGTTCTGACCGGCTTTGCCCTCGCCTTCGCCCGGGGCGTCGGAGAATACGGCTCGGTGATCTTCATCGCCGGCAACCTTCCCTACGTCTCGGAAATCGCGCCGCTCCTGATCGTCATCCGTCTTGAGGAATTCAACTATCCGGCAGCCACCGCGATCGCGGCGGTCATGCTGATAATTTCCTTTGCCATGCTTCTGATCATCAATCTCATCCAGGCCTGGAGCAGACGGAGGTACGGCTATGGCGCATGAGGATACCGCCATCTCCCACTACACCCACACCAGTGAGCTGGTGCGCACCGCCACGTCGGAAAGCCGTTTTGCCCGTTACGGGCTAATTGCAGTGGCGCTCTGTTTTATCGGCTTGTTCCTGCTCCTGCCGCTTGCGGCCGTCTTCACCGAAGCGTTCCGCAACGGTCCGGGCGAGTTTTTGACGGTTCTGCAGGACCCCGAGACCTTCTCCGCAATCAAGCTGACCCTCCTCGTCGCGGGCATCGCGGTGCCGCTCAACCTGGTTTTCGGCGTTGCCGCCGCCTGGGCGATCGCCAAGTACGAGTTCAAGGGCAAGGCTTTCCTGACAACCCTGATCGACCTGCCCTTCTCGGTGTCTCCGGTCATTTCAGGTCTTGTCTTCGTCCTGCTCTTCGGTTCGCACAGTCTCATCGGGCCTTGGCTGCAAAGCCACGGCATCCAGATCCTGTTTGCCGTTCCCGGCATCGTCCTGGCGACGGTTTTCGTCACCTTCCCCTTCGTTGCCCGTGAACTGATCCCGCTGATGCAGGAGCAGGGAACAGCCGATGAAGAAGCCGCCCTTTCGCTTGGTGCAAGTGGCTGGCAGACTTTCTGGTACGTGACGCTGCCCAACATCAAATGGGGCCTGCTTTACGGTGTGCTGCTCTGCAACGCCCGCGCCATGGGCGAGTTCGGCGCCGTCTCCGTGGTCTCCGGCCATATCCGCGGCCTGACCAATACGATGCCGCTGCAGGTCGAAATCCTCTATAATGAATACAGTTTCGTTGCCGCCTTTGCGGTCGCGACGCTGCTGGCGCTGCTGGCGCTCGTCACTCTCATCCTGAAGTCGCTGCTCGAAATGAAGTTCAGCGCTCAGATCGCCGCCAGCCGCCGGCACTGAAAGGTCAATCGCATATGGAAGTTCGCGTACAAAACATACGTAAGGAGTTCGGCCGTTTTCCAGCGCTGAATGACGTGTCGCTCGATATCCGCTCGGGCGAACTGATTGCGCTGCTTGGACCTTCCGGCTCAGGCAAGACGACACTGCTGCGCCTGATCGCCGGCCTTGAAAGCCCGACCGAAGGCACCGTTTATTTCGGCGACGAGGACGCTTCGAAGAAGACAGTTCAGCAGCGCAATATCGGCTTCGTGTTCCAGCACTACGCCCTCTTCAGGCACATGACCGTGCTCGACAACGTCGCCTTCGGTCTGAAAGTGCGCCCGTCCAGCCGACGTCCCCCGGCAGTCGAAATCCGCGCCCGCGCCCTGGAATTGCTCGATCTCGTGCAACTCGGCGGTCTGGAGAAGCGCTATCCGGCCCAGCTTTCCGGCGGCCAACGCCAGCGTGTCGCCCTTGCCCGCGCCATGGCCGTTGAGCCGAACGTGCTTTTGCTCGATGAACCCTTCGGCGCGCTGGACGCACAGGTGCGCAAGGAACTGCGTCGCTGGCTGCGGGAAATTCATGACCGCACCGGCCATACCACCGTCTTCGTCACCCACGATCAGGACGAGGCTCTGGAGCTCGCCGACCGCGTTGTCGTCATGAGCAAGGGCAAGATCGAACAGATCGGCACACCCGACGAAATCTACGATACCCCAAACTCGCCCTTCGTCTTCGGTTTCATCGGCCAGTCCAATATCGTCCCCGTCCGGGTCGAAAACGGACAGCTCTGGATCGAGGATCGCTCGATCGGCGTCAGTGCCGCCGGCGAACCGGATGGACCGGCCCAGCTGTACTTCCGGCCCCATGACATAGAATTGCTGGATGGATGCGGCGGATGCATTGCCGGCATCGTCACCGTCAGCCGCCGTGTCGCCGGTACCCGCCATGTCGAACTCGACATCGGTGCCGCCAACTGCAAGGTCGAGATCGAACTGCCGCCCGAAAAGGCTGCAACCGACCGGTCTCGGATCGCCTTCCGACCGACGCGCTGGCGTCTTTTCAGGGACGAAACCCAGATGCAGCGAACCACAGCCGCTCCAGCCGAGGTGTGACTTTAGGCGGCTTGGGCACGTCTTTGCATGATAGAGAAGTGCCCAACCGCTCGGTTGCTTCGACGACGGCGTCATCGCATTTCGGTTGCGTTGACGGAATCGACTTTCTGCTGCTCTATGGCGCCGAAGGTATCAATGCCGCTTCGAGTGCAGGGCCGATATGCAGTACAGACGAGAGATCGACGGGCTCAGAGCCGTCGCCGTGGTTCCGGTCATCCTGTTCCACGCAGGCCTTGAGTATTTCAGTGGCGGCTTTATCGGCGTCGATATCTTCTTCGTCATCAGTGGCTACCTGATCACCTCGATCATCATCTCCGAGCAGGAAAAGGGCGGCTTCTCGATCCTGCGCTTCTATGAACGCCGCGCCCGGCGCATCGTCCCCGTGCTGTCCTTCGTTCTTCTTTGCTGCCTGCCTTTTGCCTGGGCCTGGATGCTTCCGGCACAGATGGAAAGTTTTGGCGCAAGCCTGATCGCCGTCAGCCTTTTCGCCTCCAACGTGCTCTTCTGGCAGGAGGCGGGTTATTTCGCCCCCTCGGCAGAATTGCAGCCCCTCCTTCACACCTGGAGCCTTGCTGTCGAGGAACAATATTATGTGGTTTTTCCGCTTGCGGTGATGCTGCTGTGGCGTTTCGGACGCCCTCTGGTCATTGCGGTAATCGCAGCCGTTGCGCTTCTGAGCCTCGGGCTTGCACAATACGGCTCGGAAAACTTCGCGACAGCCAATTTCTACCTGCCGACAAGCCGCGCCTGGGAGCTGCTGACGGGCTCGCTCTGCGCCTTCCTGGTCTCGGCGGGCTACGTCCGCAACAGCAATATTCTGTCCGTCGCCGGGCTTGTCCTGATCTGCATCGGCATTTTCGCCTATGACGCAGCCACCCCCTATCCGTCCTTCTACACTGCCGTTCCCGTTATCGGTACGGCCTTCATCATCCTCTTCGGTTGGCAGGGAACATGGACGGCGACGTTGCTCTCCACACGGCCTTTCGTTGGCATCGGGCTTATCAGCTACAGCCTCTATCTCTGGCATCAGCCAATCTTCGCCTTTGCCCGTATCCGCGCCCTGACCGAACCTTCACAGACTCTCCTGATCGGATTGGCGATCCTGGCCTTTCCGCTTGCCTATTTGTCGTGGCGCTTCGTGGAGGCGCCTTTCCGCAAGGGGCCACTGCCGTTCCTGCCATCCTCTATGCACATCCTGGGAGCAACAGGTCTCCTTGCGGCGCTTTTCATCGGCGTGGGATTGGCCACGACACGCGACAACGGTCTTCAGTTTCGTCTCCCGCCCGAGGCGTTGACAGCTCTTGCGTCGCAGGAGCATCCCAATCCGATCATGGTCCGCTGCCTCTACGACAAGGGCGAAGCGAAGCTCGATCACCCCGTCAAGGACTGCCTGACGCCCGGCGCCAAGATCGTCGATACGATCCTGATCGGCGATTCCCACGCTGCTGCGATGGCGGGTGAGACCATGCGGGTTTTCGAGCATGCCGGTGCCGATCTGTACGTCATGACCCATTCCGCCTGCGTCGGCTTCTCCGGCTTCTATGTCTTCGACGCCAAGTACAAGCTGCGCTGCAACGCATTCTTCTCCGGCATCGAGGACTACATTCGCAACAGCAACGTGAAGACGGTGGTGATGCTAAGCCGTTGGACGCTCTATGTGGAGGGAACTCCGTTCGACAACGGCGAGGGAGGAATAGAGCAGCTCAAGCCCCTTTACGTCGATCTATACGACCGCCGCAATGCGCCGGCAGGCCGGGATGACCCGGAGCGCAAGGAACGCGTTCTCAAGCAATATGTCGCTGATATCGAAGACTATCTCAAACGCGGCTTCAATGTCGTGCTTGTGTATCCGATACCGGAAGCAGGCTGGGATGTTCCGGGCATCGTGGCCAAGGCGGCGCTCACCCGCTCGCCGCTCCAATTCAGCACAAGTCTAGAGCGCTATCGTCAACGCAATGAGAAAGTCATCACCGCCTTCGATGGCCTCTCTCACCCCAATCTCCGCAAGATCAAGCCTTCCGACAATCTCTGCGACAAGCCGCTGGCCGGGCGGTGCATCAACAGCCTCGACGCCGACACGATCTATTATTTCGATGACGACCATCTCTCGGACGCGGGGGCGGCTTTGATCGCACCGGCAATTCTTGATGCGGTTCAATCCTTCGGCCAGGGAGAAACGCGAGCCGACAAGCTCGCTGTGAAGTAACTACTGCGTCTTCTCCGCCGCGTTTTCTGGCGTGACAACCAAGGGATCCGGCGGATGCGTGCTGCGCGAACCACCATCCTGATCAAAATGCTGGACCACAAGGATGCTCAGGATCGAGCCGACCACGATCCCGAACACTCCGAACATAAGAATACGCGTCGTCACAGCCTGGCACTCCATCCATCCGATGACTATTCGTAGACGTAGACGACGCGGCGTGTCTGCGGATCGACCAGAACCGGACGATCATTCAGGCGCACATAGCTGTAGCGATAGTTCGGCACCTGAGCGACGGTAATGCCGTTCGGCAACGTCGTGCCGACAACCAGATCACCATCATAGGGAACGGTCGCGACCGGCGTGGTATCGATATATGTGCGAACCTCGGCGGGCGGTGCGATGATCGCGCCATCTTCCACACGGCCGATCAATTCATCGCCGGGTGCAGGCGTCGCGATGCTGCCGGTCTGCTCATAGCTCACGACAGGTACCGAGAGATCGGAGCGATGCTGCTCCACGGCAACCGGTGCGCCGTTGTAATCCATCATCAACTGCTCGGCATAGACCCAGCCGCGCATTCCGTTGACGTCGATACGGCACCAGTTTTCACCTTGGAGACATCCGTCAAGCGCTCCTGAACTACCGCGCGTCGCAATGCCGACGGCCGGGTATTCCGAACCGGGGCCGGAATAGACCGTGATGTCCGTTGCGGTGGTGGCGAGCATCTCGGCTTGGGCGAGCCCTGCCGTCAGGCCAAGCGCGGCTGCGGCAAGGATCGGTTTGAGGAGGCGGTTCATGGGTCTTCTCCTGTTGTCGTGCAATTCACGCACTCCTAACGCACGGCGGAAGCCCAAGTTCCTGCCTTTAGAGGGAGAACGCCTTGCCCGCCCTTCCCACGCAACATCGATTGCCTCCGTTAAACCTCCGTTTCGTCTGTCGTTTCGTTCATCCGTTTGCGTGCCTGCGCCATCTCGCTGACGGCTGCCCGCAGGGCCGGATGCCGGGACATGAAGACGTTGAAATCGCGGCGATCGAGGAGGAAGAGCTCGCAGAAATCGACCGCCACGACATCCGCCGTCCGCCGCCCACCAGTCAAAAGTGCCATCTCACCAAAGAAGGAACCTGCTCCCAAGCGTATTTCGCCCTTCGAGATTTGCACTTCGACCGACCCGGAGGCAATGAAATACATCGAGTCCCCCCGGTCTCCCGCCCGCAATATCCGGTCACCCGGCGAGGCCGAGTGCGGGCGGAACATCAGGAGAAGCTCTTCATGCGACGCCTCGTCGATCGACGAGAACAGCGGGAAGGTTTCGACGATGTGCTGGATTTTCATATGATGCTGGCGATCCCGCGCTTCCTGCTGCGCCTGAATGACGGCAAGCTCCGATGTGAGCGCCTCGAACCGCTTCTTCCCATGACGCGCCGACCAGACAGGAAGGGCCACCCGCAGCCGTGTCTTCATCTCCCCCGTGATCCAGAACAACAGCGGGTTGATGGTGATCGACAATATTGCTCCTGCCAGGATGAGGCTCTGACCTTCGGGCGACAGCAGGCCCAGGGAAATACCGAGGCCAGCCAGAATGAATGAAAACTCGCCGATCTGCGCAAGCCCCGCCCCGATTGCCAGCGCCATTCCGAGCGGGTAGCGCAGGAGCAACACCACAGCGACCGAAACGACATATTTGCCTATGATAACCAGTGCCAGCGTCGCCAGCACCTCAAGCGGCTCTCGAAGGATGATCGTCGGATCGAACAACATGCCGACGGAGACGAAAAATAGCACCGAAAACGCATTCTGCAGCGGCAAAGAGTCCGCTGCGGCCCTGTGACTGAGATGGCTCTCACTCATGATCACGCCGGCAAAGAAGGCTCCCAGCGCAAAAGACACGCCGAACAGCATTGCCGAGCCGAAGGCAATGCCGAGCGCGATGGCAAGTACCGACAGCGTGAAGAGTTCACGCGAGCCGGTGCGCGCAACCTGCGTCAGCATCCACGGCACGGTTTTCGGTCCCAGCACGACTGCAAGCACCGTAAAGCCGCTGACCTTGGCAAGCGTGACGATGATGTTGACGGTAATTGTCGTTGCATCGGCAGGCACCGCGTGATCGCCCGCATGACCTGCCACCTGTCCGCCGATGACCTCCGCGAGCAAGGGCAACAGAACCAGCACCAGCACCATCACAAGGTCTTCAACGATGAGCCAGCCGATCGCCACACGCCCGGCGGCGCTGTTGACGAGATTTCGTTCCTCCAGTGCTTTCAGCAGCACGACGGTGCTGGCAACCGAGAGACAAAGACCGAAGACGAGCCCGGTGCCTGGGCTACGGCCGAAAAGCGATGCGAGGCCCATGCCGAGAAGGGTCACCAGCACAATTTGCAAGACAGCTCCCGGCACCGCGAGAGCCCGAACGGCCTTGAGATCTGACGCAGAAAAATGAAGGCCGACGCCGAACATCAGAAGAATAACACCGAGTTCCGCCAGCTGCGAAGCAATGTCGCCATTCGCTGTGAACCCGGGCGAAAATGGGCCAATCAAAATGCCAGCCGCCAGATATCCGACGAGAGGCGGCAGACGCATCCTGTCGGCGATGTATCCAAGAATGGCTGCCGAAACGAACCCGACAGCGATCGTGGCAATCAATGCAATGTCGTGATGCACGCCCTTCCCCAACAAAATCAACTAAATGAACGATCCGACATTTGCGGATATGCCTGAGCTTGGCAAGGGGACGTGTTCCCTCTGGAACGGCGCATCAAACCGCTGGTGGGGACAAATGTCCAGAAAACAACCGCAGCACCTCAAATGCAGAAAAATTAGGCAATGACAGACAAGTTTTGCGCAGAAATTTTTATCATTCGATAAATTTTTGACCTTTTGATAAATATTTTAAACCGGTTACACGCTAAGCTACTGAATAAAAAGAGCATCCGGAAACTGGCACGCTTCCTGCTTTTACTCTCCCATCAACATCCTGCTGCTTTGGCGGCTGAAACGAGGAGAACAGGCTCATGGAAATCGGTGTCTTCATCCCGATCGGAAACAATGGCTGGCTGCTGTCGGAAAACGCGCCGCAGTACAAGCCGAGCTTCGAACTCAACAAGGAAATCACCCTCAAGGCTGAGAAATACGGGCTCGATTTCGTGCTCTCGATGATCAAGCTGCGCGGCTTCGGTGGCAAGACAGAGTTCTGGGACCACAATCTGGAATCCTTCACGCTGATGTCGGGCCTTGCAGCCGTCACCACGCGGATCAAGCTCTTCGCCACAGCAGCAACCCTCGTCATGCCGCCGGCCATCGTCGCACGCATGGCGTCGACGATCGACAGCATTTCCAACGGCCGCTTCGGCCTCAACCTCGTCACCGGCTGGCAGCGCCCCGAATATTCGCAGATGGGCATGTGGCCGGGCGATGAATATTTCTCCAAGCGCTACGACTACCTTGGCGAATACGCGACCGTGTTGCGGGAGCTCTGGGAAACCGGAAAAAGCGACCTGAAGGGTGAATATTTCCAGATGGACGATTGCAAGCTTTCGCCGCGTCCGCAGGCAGACATGAAGGTCATCTGCGCCGGGTCCTCCAATGCCGGCATGGAATTTTCCGCCAAATATGCCGACTATAACTTCTGCTTCGGCGTCGGCGTCAACACGCCCACCGCCTTTGCGCCCGCTGCCGAACGCCTGATTGCCGCCACGGAAAAGACCGGCCGGGAGGTCTCCTCCTTCGTGCTCTTCATGATCATTGCCGACGAAACGGATGAAGCCGCCCGCGCCAAGTGGGACAGCTACAAGGAAGGCGCCGACCAGGAGGCGATCGCATGGCTTGGCCTGCAGGGCGCAGCCGATACCAAGTCCGGCGCAAACACCAATGTCCGCCAGATGGCCGATCCGGTCTCTGCCGTGAACATCAACATGGGAACGCTGGTCGGCTCTTATGAGACGGTAGCAAGGCTCTTGGACGAAGTACCGACCGTACCCGGCACCGGTGGCGTACTCCTGACCTTCGACGACTTCGTGAAGGGCGTCGAGGACTTCGGCACGAAGATCCAGCCCCTGATGAAGTGCCGCCAGCACATCAAGCCCATGCTGGAGGCCGCAGAATGACAGCGACAGCAACTGCCGGCTACCAGCCGCCGCCGGAACGCTCCCACAGCGTGACGCTGCCCGCCCGCCCCGAACCGATCACGCTGAAGCCTAGCGAAACCGCCGTCGTCGTCGTCGATATGCAGAACGCCTATTCGACCGAAGGCGGCTATGTCGATCTTGCCGGCTTCGATATCACCGGCGCCAAAGGCACGATCGACAACATCAGGAAGACGCTCGACGCCGCCCGCGCCGCCGGCGTTCAGGTTATCTATTTTCAGAACGGCTGGGACAAGGACTATGTCGAGGCCGGGGGTCCGGGCTCGCCCAACTGGCACAAGTCCAACGCATTGAAGCACATGCGCGCGAATCCTGAACTACAGGGCCAGCTCCTCGCCAAGGGTACCTGGGACTATGCGATCGTCGACGAACTGCAGCCACAGCCGGGCGATATCCTCGTGCGGAAGACACGCTATTCCGGCTTTTTCAACACCAACATGGACAGCGTGCTGCGCGCCCGCGGCATCCGCAACCTCGTCTTCGTCGGCATTGCCACCAATGTCTGCGTCGAAAGCTCGCTGCGTGACGCCTTCCACCTCGAATATTTCGGCGTGATGCTGGAGGACGCGACCCATCACCTGGGACCGGACTTCATCCAGCAGGCGACCGTCTACAATGTCGAAAAATTCTTCGGCTGGGTCGCGACCGTCCACGACTTCTGCGGCGTCATCAGCCAAGCCGCCCCCGCAAACGATAAAATATAAGATCCAAAGAGGAGAACTGCATGCCCAAGTCCATCATCGTTCCCGAAGGCACTCAGAAACCGATCGCGCCCTATTCGCCCGGCACGCTGGCTGACGGTATCGTCTATGTTTCCGGCACCCTGCCCTTCGACAAGAACAATGACGTCGTGCATGTCGGCGATGCCGGCGCCCAGACCCGCCATGTGCTCGAAACCATCAAGTCGGTCATCGAGACCGCGGGCGGCACGATGGAAGACGTGACCATGAACCACATCTTCGTCACCGACTGGGCTAACTACCAGGCCGTCAACAAGGTCTATGCGGAGTATTTCCCGGGCGACAAACCGGCGCGCTACTGCGTGCAGTGCGGCCTCGTGAAACCCGACGCGCTGGTCGAGATCGCGACCGTCGCCCATATCGGCAAGAAGTAGGCCCATGCACTTCGACGTTCACGGACGGCAGGACCCGGATGCCAGGACAATCATCCTGTCGTCCGGCCTCGGCGGCTCCGGCGCCTATTGGGCGCCGCAGCTGCCGGCGCTCGCCGAGCATTTTCGCGTTGTCACCTACGACCATCGCGGCACGGGGCGCACGGGCGGCGAAGCCCCCGAAAACGGCGGCATCGCCGCGATGGCCGATGACGTCATGGAAATCATTGCGACGCTCGACCTAAAGCATTTCGATTTCATGGGCCACGCGCTCGGCGGCCTGATCGGCCTTGAGCTTGCAAAGCGCCATCCGGGATTGATCGAGCACCTGGTTCTGGTCAATGCCTGGAGCAAGGCCGACCTGCATTCAGGCCGCTGCTTCGACGCGCGCATTTCGCTTCTGGAAAACTCCGGCGTCGGGGCCTTCGTGAAAGCCCAGCCGCTGTTTCTCTATCCGGCCGTCTGGATGTCGGAAAATGCCGAGCGCATGGCAACCGACGAAGCCCACGGCATCGCCCATTTTCAGGGCCGCGACAATGTCTTGCGCCGCATCGCCGCGCTGCGCGCTTTCGATATCGAGGCAGACCTGCGGGGGCTCGATGTCGAAACGCTGGTGGTGGCGACGAAGGATGACCTGCTGGTTCCCTACACGCGGTCCCTGCGGCTTGTGGAGATCATTCCCAGGGCAAAACTCGCTCTCTACGATTTCGGCGCCCATGCCGTTAACATCGTCTACCCCGAGCTGTTCAATGAGGCCGTGCTCGGCTTTCTCATGCAACAGGACGCATCACCGGAGCGTCAATCATGACAACGCTCTCTCCAACGATGGAGCTTCCCATGCAGATATCAGCCGCGGCCTTTGGCAACCTCGTCGAGGATCGAAGGACCGAGTTTCGCAGCGCCATGTCCAGGCTCGGGGCAGCGGTCAACATCGTTACAACGGATGGTCCGGGTGGTCTCGCAGGCTTTGCCGCAACGGCGGTTTGCAGCGTCACCGATAGCCCACCGACCCTGCTCGTCTGCCTTAACCGCACCTCCTCCGCCCACCCGGCGGTCGATGCCAACCGTGTGCTTTGCGTCAACATTCTTGAGCGCGGCCATGAGGATTTGAGCCGGCTTTTCGGCGGCAAGACGCCGGTTTCGCAGCGCTTTGCCGGAGCGCAATGGTCGACCCTCGAAACGGGTGCGCCGGTTCTCGACGACGCACTCGTCTCGCTCGATTGCCGCGTGAAAACCATCTCTGATGGCGGCACGCATGATATCCTGATCTGCGACGTGGTGGCCATCCGGGAAAACGAAGGCGGACAGGCGCTCATCTATTTCGACCGCCGTTATCACACGCTGTAGGTTTTCACGATCCCGCGAGTTCATCGGCATTGGAGGCGAGTTTTTGCGCCGGCATCTGGTGCCGCATCACGCTTTCGCGTATGGACGGTTGCGAGGGAGCGTCGTGAATTTCGGTGCTTTAGCGGTGGAGTTGTTGATGAAACGTCAGGCATTGCATGTAGGAAGCAGGCTCGCATCGGTTGGAATGCTTTTGGGAACGGCAATGTTTGCCGCCGGATTTGCAGCCTTGTCCACGCCGGCCATGGCCGCGCAATGCGCGGGCTCGCCGGCCGCCGGCGTGGACTGGCAGGACTGCAACAAGAAGAATGTCGAGATGCAGTCGAGCGACCTGCAGGGTGCAAACCTCTCCAACTCGGATTTTTCCCAGACTGATTTCAGCGGCTCAAATCTCAGTGGCGCCAATCTTGAGAAGGCAGCGCTGGTTCGCACCTGGCTCGAAGGCGCAACCGCGGTGAAGACGAATTTCTCCCGCATCGAAGCCTATCGCTCGAGCTTTGCCAAGGTCACCGCCGAGGACACGAGCTTTGCCGGAGCGGAACTCCAGCGGGCAAGCTTCGTCGAAGCACAGTTGAAGAATGTCGATTTCGAAAAAGCGGAACTCGGTCGCGTGGATTTCAACAAGGCGGTGCTTGCCGGCGCCCGCTTCTCCTATGCCAATCTCTCGCGGGCCAATTTCAGTGGCGCGACAATTGACGGACCATTGGCGTTCGACGACGCATTCATGTTTCTGACGCGGATCGAGGGTGCCGATCTATCCGCCGCTACCGGCTTGGAGCAGCCGCAAGTCGATATGACCTGCGGCGACGAGAACACCAAACTACCCGCGGGCCTGACGGCTCCCACGACTTGGCCCTGCCCCTCCGACTGACGCAACAGAGTGCGAACGCTCTCATCCACTCAGCCAGGATAGTTCAGCGATATAGTGCCGTCGCCATGGCGACGACAAGCGGCCCCATCAATGGCAGCAGCACATTCGAAAAGGCATAGGTGACGGTATAGCCGATTACCGGCGTGCCGTTGCCTGCCTGTGAGACCAGAGCGCTGATAGTCGGCGTGCTGCAATGCTGGCCGGCGATGGCGCCGAGCAGGATCGGTGGCTCGATCTTCATCAGCTTCCACCCGACCAGAAGCGAAATCAGCGCGGGCACGAACGACACCAACAGCCCGATCACCGGCAGAACCAATCCATATTCCATCAACAGCGCAACCGCGGAAGGACCGGCGGAAAGCCCTACCGCAGCAATAAACGTCGCCAGTCCGAAGTCCTTGACGAACTCGGCTGCCGCCACCGGAAGCGTCCCATGCCTCGGAAAGTGCATGTGGAGCCAGCCAAAGACCAGGCCGGCGACAAGCGCGCCGCCGCCCATGCCGAGCGAGATATCGAGCGCACCGATCTTCAGATCGAATTTTCCCAGGGCCAGACCGCAGACAATACCAAGCCCCAGAAAGATGAAATCGGTCTTGTCTGTTCCGGTCAGGGTTGTTCCGAGCGCCGACGCAGCCTCCGTCACCTCGGTCTCGCCGCCGTTCAACGTCAGAACGTCTCCCTTTTGAAGCACGGTTTTCGGAAGCGCCGGTATCATCTGATCCAGCCGCCGGATGCGGGTGATCACCACACCCCGCCCGATGCGACGGCCCTCATTGCTGCGACGCAGATCCCGCATCTGCCGGCCATGGGCATCCTTGCGGCTGAGAATGACGTCACGTTCGATCATCGGCATGACGATATCAGCGGGAACGGCAACCTCTTCACCCAGGCGGTCTGCCACGGCAATCACCGCATTGCGCCGCCCGCGCACCAGGAGAATGTCGTTTTCCTGCAACAAGAGGTCCTCGACAACGTCGCGTATCTCATCCGCACGCCGGACCTTGAGAACGGTGATCGTGCCATTGCGGCTCCGCTCGAAATCACCCACCGTCATGCCGGCGGCCGGCCCTGCGCGAAAGGCTCGGCCGACAATAGATGTGAAACCATGCGTCGGACCGCTATCGGCAGCATCGCCGTCTTCGGAACCAAGGTTCTCTGCAAGCGCCTGCGCCGACTTGCGCAAGTCCACACCCAGAATGAGAGGGGCGATCTGCGAGGTGAAGATGACGATCGCAACAAGACCGAACAGGTAAGTGACGCTGTAGGCCGTGGCGACATTTGCCTGAAGCGTGGCGATCTCGACCGCAGGCAGATCAAGACGGGCCAGCGCTTCGCTCGCGGTGCCGATCACCGCCGATTCGGTTGCCGATCCCGCAAACAGCCCGGCGGTGGTGCCCGGATCGAGATCAAGAACGATGACCGCAATCGCCAGCATCGCAAGTACGGAAACGACCTCGATGATCGAGAATATCCCGTACCGCCAGCCGGATTTGATGTTTGCAAAGAACTGCGGACCAGCGGTAAAGCCCAACGCGAAAATGAACAGTGCAAACGCCGTGTTCTTCAGGTCCTCATCGATTGTGACGTTCAACTGTCCGATCAGAAGCGCCACGAACAACGTGCCGCATATGCCGCCAAGCGCTATAGGCCCGACGCGGAGTTTTCCGATGAGATGTCCAAACGCCAGGGACAGAAAGAGAGCGACAACCGGATCCTTCAGGAATTCCATCTCAAGCCCCGCAAAGCGATTTTCCGATCCTTACAACCGGCTCAGCATGCTGCTCCGGAATTTCACTCTATCGGGGGTTTTTGCCTGGCGGAAGATGTGTTTTCGCACCCTTGCAACCAGTTCAGATTTGTTTTCACACCTCCCTGGTCGATCATCATGGGCTTGAATGAAGCGACCACATCATCTACCTGCGCTCGGTCAAGGCAAAGAATGGGATTGATGATGGCAGCGCGCGACCGATACTCACGAAAACTTGAATGCGCTCGCTGCCGCAATGAAGGCTATGCCGAGGTCTCGGAGGCCGACCGCAGCAAACGCGCCGACCCCGATTTCAAGGTCGACTCCCTGCCGACGGGGTTCTCTACCGAACGTGCCTCACGCGATCCGGCAAAGCATACGATCCGCTGCCGCTGTGGCCATGTCTTTTCCTTCAAACAGAAAAGTTACTACCCCCCGGGTGGAGAACCACGGCTCTGATTGGGCAATAGCCGATACCAATTGTAGGGGGTGCGTTTAAGCTTTTAGGCCGCCCCCTTGAGCGAAATGATATTTGCCGTGAAGACGAGCAGTTCCGCGCGACGCTTCCCGCAGAACCAACTCCGCATTACAATACGTTCATCGGACTTCGAGAGATCATAATCTTCCCAGCCTGATGGAACTAATCAGCAGCTGCCGTGTTGTTTTGCAGTTGGAAACGGGAGTGTCTCACATGCTCGCTAAATTTTCCTATCTTGCTTTTGGATTCATTATTGGCGCTGGTCTGCTCATGGCAGTCACCAGCTTTTCCACGAACAACGCCACACTTCAGAAAACCGGACGACTCACCGGTGTCGATGCGCCGATCGGTTTCCAGATGGAACGTTTCGGCTGACAGTCAGACTTGCTGCTGTCCGATTGTGAGATTCGCGTGCGCGGCCACGGTACACCTGCCGTGGCCGTTCATCTGTGTTGAGATAAAGCTGAAATGGCGCAGCCGCGTGAAGCCAGCTAGCGTAGCGTCGGTTTGCGTTGCGCATTCATCAGCAACTCCTGCTGATTGGCGAAATCGCCCAGCAAGCGCCGAAGCCGATTTTCCTCGATACTGTCGAGGCGAAAGCGGCGACAGAAATCAGAGACGTTCCACACCTTCTGGACCACCATCTCCTCGACATCGTGTTGATCGACGAGTTGCATGCAGTCCTCCCCTGTTGGCTGTTGCTGGATAGAGCCAACCATCAACGCTGAGCGAGGCGCATTGTTCCACCGGTTTTTTGAAAAACATACGAGCGAACGGCGTGGCTCAGCCCTGCTTTCGGGATCGTTCGGGGGCTGGTGATTTCAAGCTTACAATGGTCGTTGCAACCCTCGAAGCAGCCTTGTGATGACGCACGACCGGCACCCCCTTCCACCAGAGGCGAAGAGCTTCCCAATGGATTCCCGCCGTCACCTTGAGCGTCATCAGTGGATATTCGAAGAATATTCGCAGAAGCGAGCGATCGTTGAACGCACGCCGTTTGCCGGCAAAGCTCGCAAAAAGCAGCGCACCCTCCGCGTCGCTCTCGTCGATCGCAACCAGCGTCGTCTCGCCCGGCGGCACGATGCGAAAATCGTAGCGGCAGGCCATCGGCACAAAGGGGGAGACATAGAGGTTCTTGGCGCAGCTCTGCCGGATCGAACCGGCCTGTCCGTCTTCGACAGGGATCACATAAGTATGCCGTTCGTGAAACGTGTTGCTGACCTCGTAGAGCACGGCACGCAACGATCCTCCCCCGTCATGGCAGAAATAGACCGTGAGGGGATTGAACACATAGCCGAGAATGCGTGGGTAGCAGAGCACCCGGACCTGAAGGTTTTCGAAGCTTAGCCCCGCTTCAATAAGCTGTGCAGCGATCCACGGCTTCAGCTCGCCCACCTCTCCATTTCCGTGGTCCTCGTCCCAGAAGCTGAAGAGCGCCGCGCGGTTATGGCCGAAAAAACGCATACTGCGGCTTTGTTGCGCAAGCTCGTCCAGATCCAGCAGCAAGGAGAACACATCATAGCTCAGCTTGTGTTGGCGCGGCCGATGCCGCACATGCACAACCCTGCCCGCGTAGATGGCTGCATTTCCGAGACCGCCATTAAACTGCATGCTGCGCCGCCTCTTCTGCGTTGGTCGCAAGGTCGTGCGCCACGCTTTTCGTTATATTACGCAAGCATGCAGCTTTCGGATCGTTGCACGTCATAAAAATTTCGCGATTCCAAAAAATCTGTGCTGGCAAGCGGCGGCCTGTGATCTATTTTTGTCTCCATGGCGTAGTTGCGGGGTATGAAAATTGCGGTTCCCATCCTGGCTTCGCCATGCCACAACCAGAAAGTCGCGCCGAGGCAACAGGCTGTTGCTTCGGCAGGCGGCTTGCAAGGCATGCGAAGACGAATGCGCGACACCAAAGATGAGATGAGGAAGGAAGAGATGGCGGAGCTCTTGCTCGCCATCGGGCGCGACCGTGACATCCAGGCCTTCGAATTGCTTTTCAAATATTATGCACCCCGCGTGAAAGCTTATCTGGCCCGCCTTGAGCGCGACAATCAGGCAGCAGAAGAACTGATGCAGGAAACCATGATCGCCGTGTGGAACAAATCGGCGCAGTTCGAGACCGCACGCGGCAATGTCTCCACCTGGATCTTCACGATCGCCCGCAATCTGCGCATTGATGCCTATCGCAAGAACCGCAGGCCTGATTTCGATCCCGACGATCCTGCCTTCGTGCCAGATCCGGTTCCCTCTGCAGACTCTTTGGTCCAGGAACTGCAGGAGGCCGAGCGGCTTCGCGGCGCGATGGAAACGTTGCCTGAGCAACAGCTGCAACTGCTTCGGCTCGCCTTCTTCAGCGAGCGCACCCACAGCGACATAGCCGATGCGCTCAATATACCGATCGGGACTGTGAAATCGCGCATCCGCCTTGCCTTTTCGAAGCTTCGCGCTGCTCTGGAGGAACGTTCATGACGGTCCGCCACGAGGTCAGCGACGAACTTCTGGCGAGCTATGCGGCCGGCACGCTGGCCGAAGGCTGGCGTCTGGCCGTTGCAACCCACCTAGCGCTCGCACCGCACGCGCGACGCAGGCTTGCCCTCTTCGAAAAGACCGCCGGGCAGATGCTGGAAGATATCCAACCGGAAGCCCCGGCTGGCGATGTCTGGGTAAAGATAAGGGCAAAGATCGATAACCAGCAACCGTCGCCCGTCTCCACAATGCCCAGGGCGGCACCAGAAAAACCATCACTGGCGCCTGCGCCGGTCTTGCCGGAGCCGTTGCGGTCCTATCTCGGCGGCGACGTCATGGATTTGAAATGGCGCACGCTCGGACGAGGCGCCTACCATATTCCGATCAGGACCGAGGATGGGGAAACGAATGTGCGGCTGCTGCGCATACCCGCCGGAAAGCCGGTGCCGGAACACAGCCATGGCGGACGCGAACTAACCCTCGTGCTAAGCGGCAGTTTTCAGGATAGTGGAGAGCTCTTTGCTCGCGGTGATATAGAGGAAGCCGACGCAACCCTGACACATCAACCGATCGCAACACCCGGGGAAGATTGCATCTGCCTGGCAGTAACCGACGCACCGCTGCGCTTCAAGAGCATGCTGCTGCGGCTGGTGCAGCCGCTTCTCGGCATATGATCAGGAAAATTGGCTGACAACGAACGCCGTCGGTTTCCACAGCAGCCGGTTGGAGGCAGGCTACGGGCCTAAAGCGGGTCGCGATCTTTCAGATTCGCTTGCTACGCCTTAGCTCTTTGTTTTAGCGCATATCGTTACCGCAAAACCGCTGCGCACTTCTGCGCGACATGCTCTAGGCTGCGTCCATAGCTTCGACAAGCGAAACCTCGTCACGCGCACCCCGCTGGAAATGGGCGATAAGCTGCGCCGCCATCGACTCGCCCTTCGCGGACTGGACGTCAACGGACTTGTCACGGCAGATCGAGCGCAACAGCCCATGCAGCATTTCAAGTTCGCCGGGCGTGATGGCCGCGTCACGATGGACTGAATCAAGCATTCCGACCCTCCTTCAAAGGGATCGACGTCTCTCGCGCGATCTCTCGGCGGCAAGGCCCGTCTGCACATCCAATGATAGGCCATACTTCGTGACAATCGTGTCACCGGTAAGCCATGGCTCATCACGTTATTGCGACTGACTTGTGGACGGATCCTACAGTCAAAGATTGTCCGGATATTCGGAACCGGGGCAAAACGGCTGCGTTTTCAGGAACTTTGCGGAGAAAGATACGCGTTGATCTGCTCCGCCCCTTGTTCGTTGCAGATGGCGCCTCTACCGTGACCCGTCTTCTTCCACACAAAGGATCATTCATGGCAACAGGCCTGATCGCCCTTCTCGACGATGTCGCCGCCATTGCCAAGCTGGCGGCCGCCTCCCTTGATGATGTCGCGGCACAGACCGCCAAGGCGGGGGCGAAGGCAGCCGGCGTCGTGATCGACGATGCCGCCGTGACGCCACGCTACGTGGTCGGCCTTTCGCCGGCGCGGGAGTTGCCGATCATCGGCCGCATTGCGCTGGGCTCGTTAAAGAACAAGCTCATCTTCCTGCTACCGATCGGGCTGCTGCTTTCCTATTTCGCCCCCTTTATCGTCACGCCGCTGCTGATGCTGGGTGGCGTCTATCTCTGCTACGAAGGTGCCGAAAAGCTCTATGAAGCTGTGTTTCCGCATGCCGCCCACGAGCATGAGCAGGAGGTCTCCGACGCGCCGGTAGACGCGGCCCAACTCGAAAAACAGAAGATCTCCGGCGCGATCAGAACCGACTTCATCCTGTCGGCGGAAATCATGGCGCTGACGCTCGCCAATGTCTCCACGTCCAACATCTATGCCCAGGCCGCAGTCCTCGCAGCCGTCGGCATCCTGATCACGGTTGCCGTGTATGGCGTCGTCGGGTTGATCGTGAAGGCGGACGATGTCGGCCTTTATCTGGTGAAGTCATCGGTGGCACCCGTCAGGATTCTGGGCCGCGGCCTCGTGGTCGGCATGCCGGTTTTCCTGAAAATCCTCGCCACCATCGGCACCGCCGCCATGCTCTGGGTCGGGGGAAGCATCCTGATCCACGGGCTTGCGCAACTCGGATATGACGACCCGGAACACGTCATTCACGACATCGCGCTGCAGGCTTCAGGTCTCGTCAATATTGCCCACACCCTTGTCGAATGGGTCGCAACATCCACGATCCAGGCCATTATCGGCATTATTGTCGGGGGAATGACGATCGTATTCCTGAGCTTCATCGTCGCGCCGCTGCGCCGCAGCATAAGCAGTGCGAGCCATTAACAATCCGAAGCGTGCGACGGCCGAGGGCTGGCCTGCAACGCCAGCCCGGCACAAGGCGCTGTTTCTAAAGTGGCTCTAACCGAAATGAATTCGGTGGAAGAGGACAATGACATGTCGACCACGCAAGACCTTCCCGCTTCCCCCGGCACCGATCGTGTCTTCTATCTCAGCGAAGAACAGATCGAAGAGCTGACAGATGCCCTGGTCGCCGCCCTCGACGATACCCTGCGCTTTCTGAAGGATAGCAACCCGGGCGTGCCGAAGCACTGATCGCGGCAAACTTCACGACGGCTCTTACTCAGCGGCGTTTCGAAGTTCTGATTCGATGACATAGGAATAGCCTTCGAGCATGCTGTAGGCCTTCTCGATCGCCTCGATCTGCCCCTCGGCCTTGGTGATCGCATCGCCTATGGAATCACAGCGCGACCGCAGCATGCTGCCGAGAACATCGGCGCCGTTCCGGCGTCCGATCCGGTCCATATGATTGCGCACGCGGCTGCGATGGCGCTCCATTTCGAGAATGTGGAACCGGGCGCTGACGATCTCGTCGGAAAGCTTGCGCCGCATGGCGGCCACGGGATCGAAACTGCCTGGCTCGCGCTCGTCGAGCAGCACCTCGTTGACCAGCGTTTCGAGAACCAGAAGCCCCTTGCGATCGACGGCGTCAGCGAGCGCCGGGTCATAGCCGGTATCGTCATAAACCTTGCGTCTGATAGGGTCGAGAAGCAGCTCATAGGCCGTTTTCAGCCTGTCGAACCGCTCGACATCACCGCCCCCATCCGGATGAAGGCTCTTGGCGCGGCGGCGATAGGCGCTTTTGACGGTCGCGGTATCCGCACTCCGCTCAACACCGACAATCTCGTAGGGATCGATCAAAGCTTCACCTGTCTCACAACACACCATGGACCGCGATCTGTCGTAATCGCGGGCGGCCGGGACCGCAACCCTCGTTGCGATCTCATACCCGATTCACGCGCGCGACGTCGCCGGGAGATTCGGTCATCCCATGCAAAACAGGTTCAAATCGTGGCAGGCGCCCTATTTTCACAAGCCAGTGCGAGCGTGGGGGAATCGCCCTGCTCACATGCCGCCGAACTGCGCCTTGTAAAGCCGGCTATATTGCTTGCCCGCCGCCAGCAACTGCCCGTGCCGCCCCTGCTCGGCGATACCAGAGGTATCAACCACGACGATCCGGTCTGCCTCCCGGATGGTCGCCAGCCGATGGGCGATGATCAGCGTGGTACGCCCCTCGGCAAGCTCGGCCAGCGAGCGCTGGATCGCCTTTTCGGTTTCCGTATCGAGCGCCGAGGTCGCTTCATCAAGGATCAGGATCGGCGGGTTCTTCAGGAACATGCGGGCGATGGCGAGGCGCTGCTTCTGCCCACCGGAAAGTTTTACCCCACGCTCGCCGATCACAGTGTCGAGGCCATCAGGCATATTGGCGATCACGCCGTCGAGTTCGGCGCGGCGGGCCGCTTCGCGGATTTCGGCTTCCGTCGCGCCGAGTCGTCCGTATGCGATGTTTTCGCGGATCGTACCGGCAAACAGAAAAACATCCTGCTGCACGATACCGATCTGCTGGCGCAAGGATGTCAGCGTCATGTCTCTGATGTCGATGCCATCGATGCTGATCGACCCGCTGGTCGCCTCGTAGAATCGCGGCAGCAGCGAGCAGATGGTCGTCTTGCCCGCGCCCGAAGGACCGACAAAGGCGATGGTCTCACCGGCCTTGATGGACAGATCGATATCAACAAGCACCGGCTTGTCGGGTGAATAGCCGAAGGAAACGCCGCGATAGACGATATCACCCTTCAGGTGATCGACGGCGATGGCGTTTTCGGCATCAGCGATATCCGGCGCGACATCGAGCAACTCCCGGAAACGGCGGAATCCGGCAATACCCTTGGGATAGGTCTCGATCACGGAGTTGATCTTTTCCACCGGACGGAAAAACACAGTGACCAACAGCAGGAAGCCGACGAAGCCGCCGGCACTCAGTTCGCCTGCCAGCACGAAATAAGCGCCGGAGATCAGCACGATCATCTGCGTCAGCCGCATGCTCATGTAGCTGAGCGAGGTGCTGGCCGCCATGATGCGGTAGGCATCGAGCTTGGTGCGGCGGTAGTTCTGGTTGTCCTTCTCGAACAAGGCGCGCTCGTGATCCTCGTTGGCGAAGGCCTGCACCACGCGCATGCCCCCGACATTTTCCTCGATACGCGCATTGAAATCGCCGACGCGGCCGTAGAGCGCACGGAAATTTCTGGTCATTCGGCTGCCGTAGCGGCTGGTGACCCAGGCGGTGAGCGGCACGACGAAGGCAGTGATCAGCGCCAGCTTCCAGTTGACGGACATCATCAGCGCGAGGGCACCGGCGAAGGTCATGAGCGCGATGAACAGATCTTCGGGACCATGATGGGCAACCTCGCCAATCTCCTCGAGGTCCTTGGTCAGGCGGCCGACAAGATGACCGGTCTTCTGGTTGTCGAAATAGGCGAAGGAGAGCTTCTGCAGGTGGTCGAAAGCGACCCGGCGCATGTCGGTTTCGATATTGATGCCAAGCATATGCCCCCAATAGGTAACAATCGCCATCAACCCGGTGTTGACCACATAGACCGCCAGCAGCACCGCCGACGCGACTGCGATCAGCACCCATTCCTGGCTCAGAAGCAGCCGGTCCACGAACAGCTTCACTGCCATCGGGAAACCGAGCTCAAGCAAACCGGAGAGGATCGCACAGCCGAAATCGAGAAGGAACAGCCCGCGATAAGGGCGATAATAGGCGAAAAATTCACGCAACATGGGAAATCGGTTCACTCAGGGCGCGACGGCACGAATTGTGCAAAGCGCATGGGATCGAAAAACAGGACTTCGTCTCTCATATTTCTCGAGCCAAGCCAAGAGCGGTGCTGGTCGCTCACAAAACGATGCGGAAGCTGGGGCAAAGCCGAAAACAAGTATGGCGCCGGTCAAATCCCTGACCGACGCCATCCGTTGATTGAATTTACATGCACAAAATCACGAAGCCGCCTTCTGCGCCTCCTGCCGAACCGGAAGTCTCCAGTTCGGGCGGATGAAGTGGCAGGTGTAGCCGTTGGGGATGCGCTCCAGATAATCCTGATGCTCCGGTTCGGCTTCCCAGAAGTCACCGACGGGGCTTAGTTCCGTCACCACCTTGCCCGGCCAGAGGCCGGAGGCATCGACATCGGCAATCGTGGCTTCGGCGATGCGCTTCTGTTCGTCGTTCTCATAGAAGATCGCCGAACGATAGCTCACGCCGCGATCGTTGCCCTGACGGTTTTCCGTCGAGGGATCGTGGATCTGGAAGAAGAATTCCAGGATGCGGCGATAGCTGGTCTTTGCCGGATCGAAAACGATCTCGATCGCCTCGGCATGGGTGCCATGGTTGCGATAGGTGGCATTTGGCACATCGCCGCCCGAATAGCCCACCCGGGTGGACACCACGCCGTCAAAGCGACGTATGAGGTCCTGCATGCCCCAGAAGCAACCGCCGGCCAGTACAGCACGTTCAGTGGTCATTAGATGTCCTCCACCTGGTTGATATAGGCTTCATAACCTTCCGCAGCCATCTGGTCGCGGGGAACGAAGCGCAGGGATGCAGAATTGATGCAGTAACGCAGGCCGCCGCGGTCGATGGGACCATCGGGGAACACATGTCCCAGGTGGCTGTCGCCATGGCTGGAGCGAACCTCGGTGCGGACCATGCCGTGCGTGACGTCGCGCAGTTCACTGACATAAGCCGGCTCGATCGGCTTGGTGAAGCTCGGCCAGCCGCAGCCTGATTCGTATTTGTCGGACGATGCAAACAGCGGCTCACCCGAGACGATATCGACGTAGATGCCGGCATCCTTGTTGTAAAGATACTCGCCGGTTCCGGGGCGCTCCGTCCCGCTTTCCTGCGTCACGCGATACTGCTCGGGAGAAAGCTTCGAGATCGCATCCCGGTTCTTGGTGTAAGCTGTCATTGGGCACTCTCCTGAGTGTCTTTGTGAGAGAACATGATCCTTTTCGGTCGAGCCATATGTAGGTTTGGAGCCATAAACTTGCAACGTGGCCAAGCCGTCGATGCCGTATCTGTGAACATCAGCTATCGGTAGACGATTGTACGATCGCCATGGCAAGCTTCAGATGCGGACGATCCAGCATGCGTCCATCGACTTGGATCGTCCCCGCCTCCGGATTTGCCGCAAAGGCCCCGATGATGCGCTCGGCACGTAAAATTTCCTCCGCGCTCGGCGTAAAGGCACGGTTGATGACCTCCACCTGCGCCGGATGGACCGCCAGCATACCGGTGAAACCATCGCGCCGCCCGCGCCGTGCATAGGCTACCAGGCCAGCGATATCGCGGATATCGGGGTAAACGGTCTCGATCGCTGGAACGCCTGCAGCATGGGCAGCAAAGAGCGCCAGCGAGCGCACCATGCGATAGGGCTCGGTGTAGCCGCCATCCGCCTCCCGCGCCGCAGTCGCACCGATGGCCGCCGGCAGGTCTTCCGCACCCCAGGTCAAGCCGCAGATTTCGGAGCCGACCTGCGCATAGCTGCCGAGCTGGAAAATCGCAGCCGGAGTCTCCGTCGCGATCGGCAGGATGGGAATGCTGACGCCAGCCTGCTCACTGACGCGGACGGAGAGCGCCCGGACGAAGGCTGCCCCTTCCGCCTTCGGCAAGACCAGAGCATCGGGAAGGCCAGAACCGAAAATGGAGAGGTCCTTTTCCAGATCGTCGGTGTCCAAAGGATTGACGCGGACGAAGATGGCGCAATTGGGGGTGCGTCGCGAAAGGAACTCCGCGATAAACTCCCGCGCCCTGCCCTTCGCGGCAGATACGACGGAATCCTCCAGATCGAGAATGATCGCATCTGCGCCCGAAGCCATTGCCTTCTCGAACCGTTCGGGTCGATCGCCGGGGACGAAGAGCAACGAGCGCAGCCTCATGCCGGTCGCCTTTGCAGAAGCGCAGTGCGCAGCATCTTGCAGACGGTCTCGCCCCGCTGGTTCAGCGTCGTGTGTTCGAAGGTGACGATGCCTGCATCCGGCCGCGATCCTGAGGGCCGAAGCGCCGTCACCTCCGTCTCCACCCTCAGCGTATCGCCGACAAAGACCGGCTTCGGCATCACCACCTTGTCATAGCCGAGATTGGCGACGAGCACGCCGAGCGTCGTATCGCCCACAGACAAGCCCACCGTCAGCGCAAAGGTGAACGTGCCGTTGACGACGATGCAGCCGAATTCGGTGCCGGCGGCATAGTCCGCATCCAGATGCAGCGGCTGCGGATTGTGAGTGAGCGTGGTGATCAGCAGGTTGTCGGTCTCCGTCACCGTGCGGCGGATATCGTGGGTGATCCGGTCGCCGACAGCCCATTCATCGAAGAAACGTCCAGCCATCACGCCTCATCCTTCACGACGGTCGCCATCAGCTGGCTTTCGCTGACACTAATGCCGACGCTGGCGCGCAGACCCTGCACCGTACCGTCGAACGGCGCCCTCAGGCTATGCTCCATTTTCATCGCCTCGATCGTCATCAGAAGGTCTCCCTTCCTCACTCTTGCGCCTTCCGACGTTTCTACAACGGTCACAAGTCCTGGCATCGGCGAGAGAACCGCGCCATCCCCGCCACCATCGGCGGTCTCCACCCGGCTTGCACTTGGAAGACCGATCAGCCAGGCAGCGCCCTTGTCGAACAGCACGGTCTCCTCTCCAATCGCGACCGCCCTTGCAGCGCTGGTAGGATTGATATGCCCCAAATATGGCTTCGCGCCCACCACCACATTCACCCGCAAATCCGGCTCAGTGGCAATCCGAAACCCCGTCAACGCCGCCCACGGGTCCGGCGAACTGCGCCGCGAAAGGCTCGTCGCCGCGGCGTCGATCACCGCCTGCTCCGGTTCCTCGGCAACAAGCTCCCCGCCCTTGCGATCGAGGAAACCGGTATCGACGGCACCGGCGCGAAAATCGGTGTCCCCGGCAATCCGGCAAAGCAGGTTGGCATTGGATTTCACCGGCCAGATCTCGATGTCGCCGCAGGCCCGTGTCAGCCGGTCCAGCGCCGCGTTGCGGTCCCGACCATGCGCGATGATCTTGGCGATCATCGGATCGTAGAAGCTGGTGATCTCGTTTCCCGCTTCCACGCCGCTATCGACGCGCGCACCCGTCGGCAGCCTCAGATGCTGCAGCACGCCCGTCGAGGGCAAATAGCCGGTCTGCGGATTTTCAGCATAGAGTCGCGCCTCAACCGCCCAGCCGCGCATGACGATCTGCTCTTGCGTTTTCGGCAAGGGTTCGCCCGCAGCCGCCTTCAGCTGCCACAGAACCAGATCATCCCCGGTGATCGCCTCGGTCACCGGATGCTCGACCTGTAGGCGCGTGTTCATCTCCATGAACCAGATGCGATCGGCACGCAGCCCTTCGGATGCATCCGCGATGAACTCGATTGTGCCCGCCCCGATATAATCCACCGTCCGCGCCGCCTTCACTGCCGCTTCGCAGATCGCCTGCCGCGTAGCCACATCCATGCCCGGCGCCGGCGCTTCCTCGATGATCTTCTGGTGGCGGCGCTGCACCGAGCAATCGCGCTCGAACAAATGCACGGCATTGCCAAGGCTGTCGGCGAAGACCTGCACCTCGATATGGCGCGGGTTGAGAATGTATTTTTCGATCAGCACGCGCTCATCGCCAAAGGAAGAGGCCGCCTCGCGCCGGCAGGAGGCAAGCGCTGCTGCAAAATCCGCAGCGTCATCCACCCGCCGCATGCCCTTGCCGCCACCGCCGGCAACGGCCTTGATGAGAACGGGATAGCCGATCGCATTCGCCTCGCGGGCGAGCCGCGCTTCGGACTGATCCTCCCCCATATAACCCGGAGTCACGGGAACCCCGGCCTGCTGCATCAGGGCCTTCGCCGCATCCTTGAGCCCCATGGCACGGATGGCCGAAGGCGGCGCGCCGACCCAGGCCATGCCGGCGGCCTGTACAGCCTCAGCAAATTCGGCATTTTCCGAGAGGAAACCGTAGCCGGGATGAACAGCCGCAGCGCCGGTCTTTGCAGCCGCGTCCAAAAGGCGCGGAATCGAGAGATAACTTTCACGCGCCGGCGCCGGGCCGATTTCCACTGCCTCGCTTGCTTCCCGCACATGAGGCAATCCGGCATCGGCCTCCGAATAGACGGCGATGGTGCGGATGCCGAGACCGTTTGCGGTGCGGATGATGCGGCGGGCGATTTCGCCGCGATTGGCAATCAGCAGGCTTTCGAACATGGCTTCCTCACATCCTGAAGACGCCGAAGCGTGGCGATTGCGGGATCGGCGCATTCAGCACCGCGGAAAAGGCAAGGCCCAGGACATCGCGCGTCTGCATCGGGTCGATAATGCCATCGTCCCAGAGCCGCGCCGTCGCATAATAGGGGCTGCCTTCCCGCTCATAGCCCTCCCTGACGGTACTTCGGAATTCATCCTCCGCCTGCACCGGCCAGTCTTCACCCCGCGCTTCCATGCCGTCGCGCCGGATGGTGGCCAGCACCGATGCCGCCTGCTCACCGCCCATGACGCTGATGCGGCTGTTGGGCCAGGTAAACAGGAAGCGCGGCCGATAGGCCCGTCCGGCCATGCCGTAATTGCCGGCCCCGAAACTGCCGCCGATCAGCACGGTCACCTTCGGCACGCTCGCGGTCGCAACGGCGGCGACGAGCTTCGCCCCGTCCTTGGCGATGCCGCCCGCCTCGTATTTTCCGCCGACCATGAAGCCGGAGATATTCTGCAGGAACAGCAGCGGTGTGCGCCGCTGGCAGGCAAGCTCGATGAAATGCGCCCCCTTCAGCGCGCTTTCGGAGAACAGCACGCCATTGTTGGCAATGACCGCCACCGGCATGCCCCAGATGCGGGCAAAGCCGCAGACCAGCGTCGTGCCGTAAAGCTGCTTGAACTCATGCAATTCGGAACCATCGACGATCCGCCCGATGACCTCGCGCACATCGTAGGGAATGCGCACATCCTGCGGGATGATACCGTAGAGATCGGCCGGATCGAGTTTTGGCGCACGGGGTTCCGCAAGCTCGATATCGACAGTCTTCAGCCGGTTCAGCCGGGAGACGATATCGCGCACGATCATCAGCGCATGGGTGTCATTCTCGGCGACATGATCGACCACGCCCGAACGCCGGCCGTGGGTCTCGGCACCGCCAAGCTCCTCCGCCGAAATCACCTCTCCCGTCGCCGCCTTTACGAGCGGCGGGCCGGCGAGAAAGATCGTACCCTGATTGCGCACGATCACAGTCTCATCCGACATCGCCGGCACATAGGCGCCGCCAGCCGTGCAGCTTCCCATCACGCAGGCGATCTGGGCGATGCCCTCGGCCGACATCTGCGCCTGATTGTAGAAGATCGCGCCGAAATGATCGCGGTCGGGAAAGACTTCCGCCTGATGCGGCAGGTTGGCCCCGCCACTGTCGACGAGGTAGATGCAGGGCAGCCGGTTTTCCAGCGCCACTTCCTGCGCCCGCAGGTGCTTCTTCACCGTCATCGGAAAATAGGCGCCTCCTTTGACGGTCGCGTCATTGGCGACGATCATCACCTCGCGTCCGCTGACCCGGCCGATGCCGGTGACGATCCCCGCCCCCGGCGCGTCGCGGTCATACATGCCGTTTGCCGCCAACGTTCCAAGCTCCAGAAACGGGCTGCCCGCATCGAGCAGCGTCGAAATGCGGTCGCGCGCCAAAAGCTTGCCCTTGGACGTATGGCGCTCGCGGGCACGCGCCGGACCGCCCTGCCGCTGAAGCTCGGCCTGCCGGCGAAGCTCGTCGACAAGACCTGAATTGATGTCCCGGTTCGAGCGGAAGAGATCGCTGTCGCGATCGACAGCGGTGGAGAGAATGGTCATGAACCGACAAGCTCCCGGCCGATCAGGTAACGACGGATTTCATTGGTGCCCGCGCCGATATCGTAGAGCTTGGCATCCCGCAGATACCGCTCCACCGGCCATTCGCGTGTGTAGCCCGCGCCGCCCAGTGCCTGGATCGCCTCCAGCGACACTTTCACGACATTTTCACTGGCAAGCAGGATGGCGGCTGCAGCATCCGAACGGGTGGCGCGTCCGGCATCGCAGGCTCGCGCCACGGAATAGACGTAAGCCCGCGCCGAATTCAGCGCCACATACATGTCCGCGACCTTGGCCTGCATCAGCTGGAACTCGCCGATCGGCTTGCCGAACTGTTTTCTCTCCCGCACATAGGGCAGCACGACATCCAGGCAGGCCTGCATGATGCCGAGCGGCCCGCCGGCCAGCACCGCCCGCTCATAGTCGAGACCGGACATCAATATCTTCACCCCATCGCCTTCACGGCCGATCAGCGCCTCTTCGGGCACCTCGCAATCGCTGAACACCAGTTCCGCCGTATCGCTGCCCCGCATGCCGAATTTATCGAGCTTGGGAGAAACACTGAAACCGGCCATGCCCCGCTCAATGAGGAAGGCCGAAATACCCTTCGGCCCGGCGGCCGGGTCAGTCTTGGCGTAGACCACGAGCACATCGGCATGGGGCGCATTGGTGATCCAGAATTTCGTGCCGTTCAGCACGTAGCGATCCCCCCTCTTCTCCGCCTTCAACTGCATCGACACGACATCGGAACCCGCGCCCGCCTCGGACATCGCCAGCGACCCTACATGCTCGCCGGAAATCAGCTTCGGCAGAGTGCGGCTCTTCTGCTCGCGGGTCGCCCAACGGCGGATCTGGTTGATGCAGAGATTGGAGTGGGCACCGTAGCTCAGGCCCACGGATGCCGAGGCGCGGGACACTTCCTCCATCGCCACGACATGTTCGAGATAACCGAGACCGATCCCCCCGAACTCCTCCTCCACCGTGATCCCGTGTAGCCCGAGCGCGCCCATCTCGGGCCAGAGCTCGCGCGGAAAATTGTTGTTTCTGTCGATATCAGCCGCAATCGGCGCGATCCTGTCGGCGGCAAACCGCGCCGTTGTCTCGCGAATGGCATCTGCCGTCTCGCCGAGTGAAAAATCAAACATATGTCTCCTCCCCCCGAAACGCTCTCCCAACGCAACGGGTATCAGTCATTAGATATGAAGGATCGCATCGAAGTCCATCGGGCTCCCGCCCATTTCTGTTGAAACAGACCCAGGTCGCCACCGGCTTCATCCTCGCACAGCTAGTACTTTTGATGTGTTGTATGGCCCCTCAAGCGCCTTTAGAAAAAGCTGCCGGGCCTTCATCTCGGGCTCGTCGCCGCAGTCACTCCGCAACCCATAGCCGAAGATGGTCTCATGTCCGAACTTGATCTCGCATCGCTCGAAAATGCCGTCCGTTCCCTGCCAAACCGCTACAAGGGGCCTGGAGGCGTCGTTGGAGTGGTCAAGGATGGCAAGGTCATCCTGAAACAGGCCTGGGGCTATGCCGATCTTGAAAACCGGAGGCCGATGGACGCCGGGACATTGATGCCGATTTGCTCGATCAGCAAACAGTTCACCTGCGCCATCCTGCTTGATCTTGTCGGCGACCCGGCAAAGCTCGACCACAGGCTTGCCGAGTTTCTGCCCAACCTGAAAGACAGGCGCCCGACAGTCGCGGATCTCTGCAACAACCAATCGGGCCTGCGCGACTACTGGGCGATGACGGTGCTGCACGGCGCGGCCGCCGATGGCGTCTTCCGCCGTGAGGATGCCCTGCCCCTGCTGGCGCGGATGACCCACACGCACTTCGCGCCGGGCAGCCACTATTCCTATTCCAACGGCAATTTCCGTATCCTGCTGGACCTGATCGAAACGGAATCGGGTCGCCCGCTCGCCGAACTCTATCGCGAGAAGTTGTTTGGGCCTGCCGGCATGAAGACAGCCGTGCTCGCGGCCGATACCAGCGCGCCGCTCAATGGCGTCATCGGCTACGAGGGCAGCGATACGGTCGGTTTCTTTCCCGCCGCCAATCGCATTTTCTGGAGCGGCGATGCCGGCATTGCCGCGACGCTGGATGATATGCTTGCCTGGGAGATCTTCATCGACAGCACCCGGGACGAGGCCAACGGCATCTACAACCGCATCTCGACGCCGCAGCCTTTCTCCGATGGAACGCCGTCCCGCTACGGATATGGCATCGCTCGCGAGGATGTCGGCGGCATCGATGTAACCGGTCATGGCGGCGCGCTCCGCGGTTTCCGCGCCCGTAGACTGCATTCGGCGTCAGAGAGAGTGTCTGTCGTCGTGATGTTCAACCATGATGCCGATGCCCACGCCGCGGCACTTTCGGTGATGAAGGCGGCACTTGGGCAGTCTGACGAGCAACCGAAGGGCTCAACAACCGATGCTGGCTGGAGCGGCAGCTATCTCGATCCCGCAAGCGGGCTCGTGGTGCAGGTCACGGCAGGGCCCGAAAAGATCGAGGCAAGCTTTGCCGGCGGACCGGAAACGCTCACGCTCGGTGAGGATGGTATTGCCCGTTCCTCCTCCATGACGCTTGCCCGTGATAGCGATGCGATCCGCATGGAGCGCGCGGGTGAAAACCTGAAGACTGTTGCGGTTCGCATAACCGGTGCGGTGCGGGAGGATATTGCCGGGCATTTCGTCAGCGACGAACTTGGCGCTTCGCTCGATATCGTCGCAGCCGGAAACGCCTTCTGCGGCAGCTTTGACGGTTTTCTCGGCAAGGGCGCCATGCACCCCATCTATGCCGTCGGGGAAGACGTCTGGGTGCTGGCCTGCCGGCGTTCCATGGATGCGCCCGCTCCCGGAGACTGGACGATCCGGATCCATCGTGACGACAAGGATCAGGTCAAGGGCCTGACGATCGGTTGCTGGCTCGCCCGCCATGTCGATTACCGCAAGGCGGTTTGAATACGATTCGTTGACGCCTTCATGACAGGCGAACGACAAACGGCCGCGTCTTTCGATGCGGCCGTCTTTCCGTTGTGGGCCGCTTTCGCGCGGCCCAGTCCAACTCAATTCTTGACGGTATCTTCCAGGAAGAAGCGCCCGAGCGGGTTCTGATCGAAGTGCTCGATGTTCTTGCGCGAGACATTGATGTAGGGGCTATAGTACAGATCGATCCAGTGGGCATCGGCCTTGGCCAGCTTCTGGATTTCGACATACATCGCTTCGCGCTTGGCCGGATCCATCTCCACGCGGGCAGCCGCCACGAGGTCCTTCACCTTGTCGTTCTTGTAGCGGGTGAAATAGTTCAGGTTGCTGTCGTGACCGAGAACAAAGGTCGTTTTCTGGTCCGGATCGAGAATGTCGTTGGTCCAGTAGTTGACAGTGATGTCGTAATCACCGGCGACGCTCATGTCCCAGCTCTGGCTCGGGTCGACCTTCTGCAGATTGGCGGTAATTCCCGCCTTGGCAAGCTGCTGCTGCAGGAGAACGGCGATCTGTTCGTCCACTTCGTTGCCCGCATTGACGATGTAGTTCAGCGTCAGATCCGACGCACCGGCGTCGGCCAGCATCTGCTTTGCCTTTTCAGGGTCATAGGGGCGCTGCAGGTTGTCGTCGTAGTGATAAAGCGCGCCCTTCGGAATATAGGAATTGGCGACCTGACCGAGACCGAAAGTGACGGTGTCGACGATTGCCTGCTTGTCGATCGCCATGTCCAGCGCCTCGCGCACTTCCTTCTTGGCGAGCGGGCCGTGTTCGTGGTTGATCAGGAGATGATCTTCGCGGGTCGAGGGATCGAGATGCACGATCAGGTTCTCGTCCTTCTTCAGCTCCGCCACACGCGAGAACGGCGCCATGATGATGGCATCCAGCTCGCCGGCCTGTACGTTGAGCACCAGCGTGTTGTCGTCAGGAATGGCGATCCATTCGACACCGTCGAGCTTGACGCGATCGGCCTCCCAGAAGTTCGGGTTCTTCTCAAGGATGACGCGGTCGCCGCGGCGCCATTCCTTGACGCTGAAGGCGCCAGAAGCGATCGGAGCCTCGGCGTAAGCCTCCTCGCCCATCGATTCCATGCCAGCCTTGGAAATGATCGAAGCACCCGGCATGGCGAGCGTCGAGAGGAACGGTGCCGAAGGCGTCTTCAGCTTGATCACGAGCGTATGATCGTCCGTCGCTTCCGCAGTGTCGATGACCTTGTAGCCATCGCTCCAGAGCGAGCCCTCGTTATCGCGGATGCGCAGCAGGCTGTAGGCAGCATCCGTCGCCGTGATCGGCGAGCCGTCGGAGAACTTGGCATCGCGGATCTTGAACGTGTAGGTCACGCCGTCGTCGGCGACGCTCCAGCTCTCAGCCAGACCCGGCTCCAGCTTGGTGCCGGTCTTGTCGACGCGGATCAGCACGTCGTAGACGTTGGAAAACACCCAGAAGTCGATGTTCTGCGTCGTCTTGATCGGGTCGAAGGTGGAGGAATCCACGCGCCGGCCGATGGTCAGAACGCCGGCGGCCTCCGCAAGCCCCGCGCCGAAGGAAAGGCTGGTCATCGCCGTGACCATGCCGATCTTCATCCATTTGTTCATCATAGTTGTTCCCTCTTTTCGTTGTTGAACTTACGATGCCTGCCTGACGATCCCCGCGTCCATCCTCTGTGCGGCAATGCCCGACAACAGCGGTTTTTCGGGATCGATATCGGGAATGGCGCTGATCAGGGCCGCGGTGTAGGGATGCTGCGGCCGGTTGAAGACCGCCTCGCACGGCCCTTCCTCGACGATCTCGCCACGATACATGACAACGACCCGTTCGCAGAGATTGCGCACGATCGCCAGGTCATGGGCAATAAACAGCAGGGTCAGGTTCATGCGCGCCGTCAACTCGCGAAACAGCGCCACGATCTGCGCCTGGATGGTCACGTCAAGCGCCGCCACGCATTCATCCGCGATGATCAGCTTCGGATCGACCGCAAGCGCCCGTGCGATACCTGCGCGCTGGCACTGGCCACCACTCATGCTCCGCGGCTTCCGACGGGCGAATTCCCGTTCGAGACCAACAAGATCCAGCAGTTCGTTGATGCGCAATGGGATGTCGGCAGTGGCAACCTTACCCTGCACCCGCAGCACCTCCCCCAGCATCTCGCCGATCGTGAGCCGTGGGTTGAGGGCATTGTACGGATCCTGGAAGACCATCGCCGCCTCGTGCCGCAGGCGGTAAAGCGCGGTCTTGCGCTGCAGGGTGAGCGCGGTGCCGTCGAAGGTGACATGGCCAGCGGAAATCGGAGTGAGGCCGAGCATGGCGCGGGCAAGCGTGCTCTTGCCGGAACCGCTTTCGCCGACGATGCCCACGGTTTCGCCCCGCATGACCTGCAGGCTGACGCCCTTTACCGCGCTGATTGTCCTTGCCCGTCCCGAAAAAAGCCCGCCACCGACCGGAAAGCGCACATGCAGGTCGTCGATTTCGAGCAAGGGCTGCCTTGGCCGTTCATCATCGATCTCTTCCGTCGGCATGAGTGATGTGGTGTCGGCCGGCAAGGACGGATGACTGCCGATCAGCTGCACGGTGTAAGGGTGCTGCGGCGCGGCGAGCAAGGTCCGTTTCAGGCCCTGCTCCACGAGCTTGCCGGCGCGCATCACGGCGATGCGGTCGCAGGTCTGGGCAACGACGCCGAGATCGTGGGTGATGAGAATGATGGACAGACCGCGGCTGTCACGCAGGTCCATCAGCAGGCGCAATATCTGCGCCTGGATCGTCACGTCGAGCGCCGTCGTCGGCTCGTCGGCAATCAGTATCTTGGGATTGCAGGACAAGGCCACGGCAATCATCGCGCGTTGGCGCATGCCGCCCGAAAACTCATGCGGATAGCGCGCATATTGCCGTGCCGGATCCGGGAACCCGACCTGACCGAGAATTTCGATCGCCGTCGCGCGCGCCGCCTTGTGGCCCAGGCCCTGGTGGTAGCGAATGCCCTCGACGATCTGGTCGCCGACACACATCACGGGATCGAGGTGACTGGTCGGATTCTGGAAGATCATGCCGATCTCACCGCCCCGCACCTCCAGCATCTCGGCCTCGTCTGCCGTAACGAGATTGCGGCCTTCCAAAAGGATATCGCCACCCTCGATCGTCAGGGTCGAGGACGGAAGCAGTCTTACCAGCGACCGGCAGAGAAGGCTCTTTCCCGAGCCGCTTTCTCCGACAAGACCCAACACCTCCCCCCTGGCGAGATCCAGAGAAACGCCATCGATGAGCGTCCGGCTGTCATCGCCGATGCGGACCTTCACTGTCAGATCACGAACGGAGAGGATGGCGTCGCTCATTCGTGAACTCCGAGAAGATCGCCAAGAGCGTCGCCAAGAAGGCTGAAGCCAAAGGCAAGAAGCACGATCGCAAAGCCCGGAAATACCGTGACCCACCAGGCCGTGGTCAGGAACGACTGCCCCTCCGCGACCATGACGCCCCATTCGGCGAGCGGCGGCTGAACGCCAAGCCCGAGATAGCTGATGGACGCCCCGCTGAGCAGCACCAGAACTGCGTCGGACATGACGAACACCAGGGAGCCCGCGACCGCATTGGGCAGGAGGTGACGGAACATGATGCGGGTGCGGCTGAACCCCAGGCTGACAGCCGCCATCGCATAATCGCTGTTCTTCAGAACAAGGATCTGCGCCCTGATGAGCCGGGCATAGGAAACCCAGCCAACGATCGCCATGGCGATATAGAAACTGCTGAGGCCCGGCCCCAGAATGGCGATGATCGACAGCATCAGAACAAGGAAGGGAAAGGCAAGGATTATGTCGATGATCCGCATGAAGATCGCATCCACCACGCCCCCGAAAAAGCCGGCGATCGTGCCGATGAACGTGCCGATCAGGAAGGGAAAGAGCACACCGATCACGGCGATCTGCAGGTCGATGCGGGTTCCCCACATGACCCGCGAAAGCATGTCGCGGCCGAAATTGTCGGTGCCGAACGGATGTGCAAGGCTTGGCGGGGCAAGTCGCATGTCGGCATTCTGAAAAATGGGATCGTAGGGTGCAAGCACCGGCGAAAGCACCGCCATCAGAAGAAAGAACAGGAGCAATGCGCAGCCCGCAACCAGTGTCGGACGCGCACCGAACAGGCGTTTCCAGGCAAAGGCCCCCGCGGGCAAGATGCCGGCCGTCATAGCTTGATCCTCGGATCGACGGCCACGGTGGCAATGTCGGCGATGAAATTGACGAGAACCGTGGCGCAGGCGAACATCATGGCCACCCCCTGCACGACCATGTAATCGCGCGAAAGGATGCCGCGCACCAGAAGCTGGCCCATTCCAGGCAGGGCAAAAACGCTTTCGACGACCACCGTACCGCCGATCAGCCAACCGATATTGACCGCCAGGAGGTTGATGGTCGGCACGAGAGAATTGGGCAACACATGGCGCCAGAACACGATATTTTCCGGCATGCCGCGTGCCCGCGCGGCCGTCGCGACATCGGATTTTAGCGCCTGTACCATGGCAGCCCGCAGGCTGCGCGTCAGCACGGTCGAGAGCGATAGCGCCACCGTCAGGCTCGGCAGGATAAGGTGCACCGCCTTGTCTGGCAGGCTGTTGCCGTAGCCGGAAACCGGCACAAGGCCGAGTTCGACACTGAAGAAGATGATGAGCATCAGACCCAGCCAGAAAGGCGGAAATCCGATACCGAAGGTGGAGACGATCCGCACGATGTGATCAGGCAGACGTCCCTGGTTTCTCGCCGCCAACGCCGCCATCGGCACGGCAATCAGGATCGACAGGACCACACTGCACAGAACGAGCATCAGCGTCGGCTCGATGCGCGTGACGATCAGCTTCAGCACGTCGATCTTGTAGAGGATGGATTTGCCCATCTCGCCCTGGCCGAGATTGCGCAGGAAATAGAGATACTGGGCCCAGAGTGGTTCGTCGAGACCGTATTGCGCCCGGATCTTGGCAATGGCCGTCGGGGTGGCACGGGTGCCGAGCAGGACGCGCGCCGGATCGCCGGGAATGAGACGCACGAGAATGAAGGTAATGATGCTGATGCCAAAAAGGACCGGCAGGAACTGCAAAGGCCTGAAGAGGACGAATTTATAGCGGTGCATGGCGACAGAAAACATTCATGGGATGCGGACCTGCGACCTCTTCTCTATGTCTGAACTGCCAGACGGACGGCAAAACGCAAATGTCGTGCCGACATGGCTAGGCAAAATGCCCACCGGTGACCAATGCATTGTTTTGCAGAGACTATGCATTTTTTTCCTAAGAATCCCATGGCGGCAAAGCCCAGCGTCGGTTAGCATTCCCCGCAAGAATGATTAACATTTGAGCATGGCTAATTTTTAGCGGAATGCCGGGTCTACGCCAGCTATAAGAAGTGATAGGATCAGCGTTGAGGGAAATTTTCCGGAGCGAACATGCTTGACGCGATAGAAAGCATCAGGGAGCGCTTTTCCGCCGCCGAAACGCTCGATGGCAGGATCGATCAGGTTTTCGATACCATGCAGCAGCTGGGTTTTGAGGCGCTGGTCTACGACTATACCCCCGTCCCCTTCGATCTGGACGGCGAGTTGATGGTTCCCTCGCTTCTGAAGCTCCGCAACATCGACAGCGACATGCCGGAATACTGGTTTGACCGCGGCTATTTTCGCATCGACCCGGTACAGCGTCTCGCGGCGCGGACATCGGCGCCTTTCTTCTGGAATTACGACGCCAATGCCGACACGATGATCCGCCGCTTCATGACCGAGGAGACCGAACCGGTGGCGCGCTATCTTCGGGCTCGGGACATGGCAAGCGGCGTCACCATACCGGTCCACACGCCGCGCGGCGACTACGCGACCGTCACCGGTATCCGCCCCTGGCGCAAGTCGGCAACGGCGCCCTCGGACGTCGCGCGCACCATCGCCGAGTTCGGCCTCGTCGCGCACATTTTCCACGAAAGCGCGTTTGAACTCTTCGACCGGGAGACCCGGTCCGCCAGCTCGCTGCATTTGACCGAGCGCGAGCGGGAATGCCTGCGATATTCCGCGCAAGGCCTGTCTGCCAAGGAAATCTCGCGGGCGATCGATCGCTCCGTTCCCACGGTGGTAATGCATCTGAATGCCGCCGCCCGCAAGCTTGGGGCGAAGAACCGCACCCAGGCCGTTGTTCTCGCAACCCATTATCGCCTGCTCGACCGCATCCTATAACTTCTGATAGCTGCCGCAGCTGAACTGCCCGCTTTATGGTTCCGCCCTTCATGGATGGAATGAAGGAGAGCCAAGTGGCTGCGGCAGGATCGATCGAAGGCTATGTGCCATTTGGTGAATACCGGACCTGGTACCGGATAACCGGTTCACTCGAGTCACCTCGCCTGCCACTGGTCGTTGCCCATGGAGGCCCGGGCTGCACCCATGACTATGTCGATTCCTTCAAGGAGATCGCCGACCTGGATGGCCGTGCCGTCATCCACTATGACCAGTTGGGCAACGGAAAATCGACCCGCCTGCCGGACAAGGGGCCGGATTTCTGGACGATCGAACTCTTCCTCGAAGAGCTGGACACACTGCTTTCCCATCTGGGTATCAAGGACCGTTACGCCTATCTCGGCCAGTCATGGGGCGGGATGCTGGGTTCGGAACATGCCGTGCGTCGCCCCGCCGGCCTTAAAGCCTTCGTCATCGCCAACTCGCCAGCCAATATGCGGACATGGGTTAGAGAGGCAAACCGCCTGCGGCTCGATCTTCCCCAGGAAGTGCAGGATACGCTCCTCAGCCACGAGCAAGCAGGCACCCTCACCCATCCGGATTACATCGCCGCCTCGCGCGTGTTCTACCATCGCCACGTCTGCCGCGTCGTACCCTGGCCGCCCGAAGTCGCCCGCACGTTTGCAGCGATGGACGAGGACAACACCGTCTATCGCCACATGAACGGACCAACGGAGTTCCATGTCATCGGCACTTTGCAGGATTGGACTGTGGAGGGGCGCCTTCCGAACATCAACGCCCCGACCCTTCTGATCTCCGGCCGATATGACGAAGCGACCCCGGAAGTCGTGCGTCCTTATGTGGAGAACGTGACGGGTATTCGCTGGGTGATCTTCGAACAGTCAAGCCACATGCCCCATGTGGAGGAAAAGGACGCCTGCCTGAAGACGGTGTCCGACTTCCTGAAGGCATACGACTCCTGATCCGGTGCATGCCGGCGTGAAGCTCAAGCAGGCAGTGCCAGGACAATCACGCCATAGGGCTCAAGCGTCACGGAGGCCGAGTCCCGGAACTCTAAAGCGCGGAGATCGACGACCTTCCGCTCCCTGCCGGTATTGATCAGTACTATCTGCGCGCCCGTCTCGATGGCCATGACGCGAAACGCCAGAACACTTGTCGGATCGCTGGATCGGCAAGCCTGCCACCGGCTGCCGGCAAAACCGGCCAGTCTTTCGACGGCGTTGAAAAGGGGGCGCCTGCCACCAGCCGGCGTCGGCTCGCCGTCATCGGCAAAAAGACCGAACGGCCCCGTCAGTGCCGAGAGGGTCAGACATTCAAGCCCGGCATCCAGCACCTGCGCCGCATAAGCCATCGCGAAGGCTTCAGCGAAGTCTCCATTATGTCGCGGATCGCGGTTCGCCATCGGGATGCGACCGCCGTCAGGATTGTCCATGGTCCGGCTGCCATAGGGGTTCTGTCGCATCGGGATTGTCGAGGGGCCGATCCGATAGGACTTGTCACCATAGATCGCCCGCACGGACCTGGTGACGAAGGGCAGCGCCTCCAGGGTCTGCATGACGCTGATATCGTCTGCAGCATGCACGATCGGGTTCGTGCAGTGGCTGATGAACGAGAGCCTGTCGCCCGGCACCCGCTTGCGGTTCAGCTCGGTAAAATAGGAGAGCATGCCGCCGCCGAGCCGGATGCCGGGGAAAGCTTTCCTGGCCGCCGCATAGACATCTTCCAGCGGCGGGCAATCCGGCCATTTGCTGCCGGGCGGCGTCGACTGCCGATCGATGGCAGGGCAGACCATGACGGCATCAGGCGCAAAACCAGCCGCCCGCATTGCCGACGCAATCTCCTGCAGTTCGTCATCCAGGGAACGCTGGCAAGGCACGGCGATTTCAAGGCTCGTGGTTCCCTGATGGACGCGCGCAATCGCTGCAAAATCCACGAATGCCTCCGGACCGTGACCTGCCAGCGGATCGAAATGAAACAGCAGCTCCTGAACCTTGATGGCGTCCGGCCGCGAAAGCACTTCCAAACTCGCCCTGGCCTCTTCGGGCGTGATGATCAGGCCTATTGCGGGTACCACGCCCTCACATTCGCCCGGCTCGATGCGAATGAAGATCTCCCCCTTGGCATCTGCGCTTGCAGCAGATCCCTCTCGGCGGTCGGTGATACCAAGCGTGACCTGCTGAACGACGGGCTCGTTGGCCGCTATCGTGTAAGGCCAAGGCAACGCGAGCGGCCGAACGTAGGTCTTGTACGATGCATCCGACCAGTTGCGCTGATCTTCCATTTCAAACGTATCGCCTTCCATCCGGCATTCGACGGAAACACCCGGAAGTGCCGTGTGGGTAATGGCGCGCATGCCCTTGAACGGCTGCCACGGGTCGATCAGATCCGGCAGCGTCGTGTCCTCGATGCTGCCATCGACATGCTCGACCTGAACGGCGGTCCCGGCCACGCCGACGATCGGATGGAGAATGCACAAACCACAACGATTGGTCTCGAAACCCGTGGTCGAACGCGCCTCACCTCGGAAGGTCAGCCGCCCGGCTGCATCGGCTTCGATTCTGGCTGAAATATCGAGAACAGTCTCGTCAGGCCCCTGACAGCGAGCGGAGTAGGAGACAACAAAACCACCGTCCCGCTCTTCAACCGCCAACCCGGAGATTTCAGGGTCATAGGTGCCCCAGTCGCGATCACGGACAAGGTAGGAGACCGCACGCAGCACTTCGACGCCATCATAGGAGATCATCCGCAGATTGCCGCCCGCAAGCTGCACCGAAAGCTTCCCAGCCTTCAGGATACGCGGTTCCGCTTCGCGCCTCGTGGTCCCGAAAAGCGCGAAGGCAAGCTTATCGTCTATCATGCCAGCAGTTTCCCGATATCCACCGTCGCCTTGGTCGCAGCACTTTCATAGGCCGCCTCGACAAGAGCGAACGTCTTCAGGTTGTCCGCCCCGGAGGTCGATGTTTCCTTGCCGCTCTCCAGGCTGTCGGCCCAATGCTGCTGGATGGCGTAGACACTTTCCTGAATATTGTGCCACGGACGCGACGCCCAGGAGAGCAGCGTTGGCGCGACATCCGTGTTGGTCGTGCCTTCCGCATTCGTTACCTGAAGCTCATACCCTTGAGTCAACCGGATGGAGCCTTCCGTACCGTCAAGCTCGATCAGCGTTTCCGGGAACGGCTCGACCGACTGCAGGGTGGCGTAGCTGACATCGACGACCGAGGTCGCACCGTTCTCGTGATCGAGCAGGATGGTGGCGACGTCCTCGCCGTTGATCTTCGGATTGACCCGCTTGGTGCGCGCCGAAAGGCTCGTCACATCACCCAGGATGAAACGGGCGATATCGAGCGTGTGGATACCCAGATCCTCGATGATGAAGCGCTTGCCCTCAGCGAGATAGGGCTGTCCAGAAAACACGTCATAGGCCGAACGGAAGGAAAAACGCGCCCAGAACGGCGTGCCGATCGCGCCGCTGTCGAGCGCCTTGCGCACCGCCTGGATCGGCGTCTGCCAGCGAAAATTCTCATGGATCATCAGCGGCACGCCCGCTGCGCTGCAAGCGGCAACCATCGCCTTGGCGTCGGCAAGCGTCGGCGCAAAGGGCTTCTGGCAGATCACCGGAACCGTGTGCGACGCCGCCATCTCGACCAGCGCACGGTGGCTGTTGACGGTCGTTGCGATATCCACGAAATCGAAGCCACCATCGGCAAACATCTTGGCTGCATCGCTATAGCGACGCTCGATGCCGAACTGGTCGCCAACGATCTTCAGCCGCTCCGGATCGCGGTCACAGATGGCGACGATATCAGCGCCCTTGACATCCTTCCAGCCGTGCATCTGGTTGACGGCGAAAAAGCCGCAACCGATGAGAGCACCTTTAAGATCGGTCATTTCAATCTACTCCCGGGGGTTACCCCTCACCAACTCCGGCCAACGGCTCGCCTTGCTCGCCCGGCCTTCGTATCCTCTCCCGCAAGGGGAGAGGTAAACCCGTAGCACCCACCTTGCCTTAAGCGAGCGTGGTCTTCGTGGCACCCCAACCTCTCCCTTTGAGGGAGAGGATAGCAAGTCCGTGAGAGGCGCAAGCCGATCACTGGACGCGCTTGGTGAGGGGTGAAATCTGCAATCAGCCCTTCTTCGCCAGCTGCATCAGCGTCACCTGCTGCTGCAGGCGGCGCTGGGCCTGATCGACGACCACGGCGACGATGATGACGATACCCTTGATCACCATCTGCCAGAAGGAGGAAACACCCATCATGACAAGACCATCAGACAGAATGCCGATGACGAAGGCGCCGATGATCGTGCCCCCGATCGTGCCGTGACCACCCGACATGGAGGTACCGCCGAGAACCGCTGCCGCAATGGCATTGAGCTCGAAGGAGTTGCCGGTCGCCGGATGCGAGGCCATCAGCTCGGACGAGATGACGATGCCGACGATACCAGCGCAGAAGCCGGAGAACATATAGACGAACATCTTGACGCGATCGACGCGGATACCCGACATGCGCGCCGCCCGCTCGTTGCCGCCGACGGCAAAGATCTGGCGGCCGATCGGCGTGTATTTCGCGAGATAGGCGGCGGCGAGTGCCACGACGATCAGGATCCAGATCGACACCGGCAGGCCGATGATACGGCCGGAACCAAGGAAACCGAAGCCGGTGGTCGAAAGCTCCTCCTTGCCGATCAGGTTCGGGAAGGTCTGCCCGTCCGAAGAAAGCAGCGCGAAACCCCGCGCCACATAAAGCGTACCGAGCGTCGCGATGAACGGCGCCACATTCAGCTTGGTGATCAGCAGACCGTTGACGGCACCAATGACGACACCGACCGCGAGCGTGATCAGGCAGACTTCGACCACATTGAAATACATCGTGTAGCCGAACTGCAGGTCGATGCCGTGCAGGATCAGGCCGCCCGCCACCATGCCGCAGAGACCCACAATTGAACCGACCGACAGGTCGATACCGCCGGTGATGATAACGAAGGTCATGCCCATGGCCAGAAACGCATTGAGCGCGACGTGCTTGGACATCAGGATGATATTCGCCGTCGACAGGAAGTTCGGCGCAAAGATCGAGAAGAACACGATGACGGCGAAGAGCGCGATGAACGTGCGCGCCTTCATCAATGTCAGCAGGACGGAGCCGCTATCGGCTGCCGGGGCCTTCCCCGTGGCGGTTGCAGTGGTCATGGAGCCGTTTCCTCTAAGAATTTGTTGCCGGCCGACTTGTGCCCTTCGGAGGCGGCCTTGACGATACGCTCTTCCGTTGCCTCCGAACGGTCGAGGATCGTCGTGATCTTGCCATTGCTCATGACGGCGACCCGATCCGACAGGGCCATGACCTCTTCGAGATCGGACGTCGAAAACAGGATGGCCAGCCCCTCGCCTGCGAGCTTGCGCATGGTGCGGAACACATCCGCCTTGGCGCCGACATCGATACCGCGGCTGGGCTCGTCCATGAGCAGCACCTTGGGATTGGTCATCAGCGCCTTGCCGATGACAACCTTCTGCTGGTTGCCGCCCGACATGGAGGTGACGTCGAAATCCGGGTTCGGAGCCTTGATCGCCAGATTGCCTATTGCTTCCTTGATGGCGGACTGCTCACGGTCGCCGGAAATGTGGAAGCCAAGCTTCACGAATTTCTCAAGGCTCGCCAGCGTCAGGTTGGCGGCGATGGAGAGAACCTGCACCAGCCCTTCCCGCTGCCGGTCCTCTGGAATGAGCGCCAGCCCCTTCTTGATGCGGGTCGAAGTATCCTTGGCGACAATCTCTTCGCCAGCGACAAAAATCTTGCCCGTCGAATGGGCGTGCGCACCGATGACGCATTCGAAGAACTCGCTGCGTCCTGCCCCCATCAACCCGTAAATGCCGAGTACCTCACCGGCGCGAACCGAGATCGAGAGATGATCGACGGCAAGGCCGCCGGTCCTGCGCGGCAGGCAGATATCCTCGGCGCGAAACGCTTCCGCTCCGAGCTTGTGATCCACCGACTTTGAAAAATCCTTGGCATCCGAACCGATCATCGAGCGGACGATCCACTTGGTATCGATATCCCGGACAACAGCCTGACCGGTGATCTGCCCATCGCGCAGAACCGTGATGTAATCGCCGATGCGCATCAGCTCTTCCAGCCGGTGCGAGATATAGACGATGGCAACGCCGTGCGCCTTAAGCTCGCCGATGACCTTGAACAGGATATCGACTTCGGCGGCCGAAAGCGCCGATGTCGGCTCGTCCAGGATCAGAATGCGGGTATCGAGCGAAATCGCCTTGGCTATTTCGACCAGCTGCTGCTGGCCGATCGGCAGGTCCTCGACCATGGTCTCGGCGCTGATGCCGGCATCCAGCTTGTCGAGGAAGTGATTGGCCTGTTCGACCTGCGCCTTGTGGTCGATGCCGCGCAACCCGCGGGTGATTTCGCGGGTCGCAAAGATGTTCTCGGCGACCGACAGGTTGCCGAACAGGTTCAGTTCCTGAAACACCATGCCGATGCCATGCTTCTGCGCATCGGCGGGCGAGTTGAACTCGACTTCCTTGCCATCCAGCAGGATGCGGCCGAGCGACGGCTTCTCGACACCGGCGATCATGCGCATCAGCGTCGATTTTCCCGCACCGTTCTCACCGACGAGAACGTTGACCGCGCCCTTCTTCAGTTCAAGGGTCGCGTGCTTGACGGCGACAATGCCCGAATAGACCTTCGTGACATCGTCGAGGATCAGGATCGTTTCGTGGTTCTCCGCCATCTCAGCCGCCGATCGTCAGCGTCGCGGGCGTCAGCAGAGCCGGCTGGCCGGTGGATGGCAGCGGATAGGCGCCGAGCGCCTCGACTTTCTTGCCCTCAAGGCCTTCGCGCGAAAGTTTTTCCAGCGTCAGGCCATAGACGTGGGTGTTGAAGGCCTTGCCGAATTCGGCCCACTGGATCTGGTTCTTGAATTCGTTGAAATTGACGAAATCCAGGCTGTCGCGGATCGCCGTGCCCTTGATGACCGGGCCGATCTGGATGCGGACATCACCCTTGCCGTCGCCATCGACATCGGCATCGAGATAGGCCGCGCGGGATTTCGTTTCCGCCTTGACGATGATGCCGGAGACTTTCGCCGCGAAGGTCCAGGGCGCAGTACCGTCCTTTTCCTTATGGCCATATTTCGCAGCTGCGGCATTAAGGTCGGACTGGGAAAGCGCAGAGACCTCCTGAAAGGTTCCGGCACGCTGCTGAAGGAACGGGATGACCTTGGCATCCCAGATGTCCGCCACCTGCTTGTCGGGCGCGAAACCGCCGCTCGCCTCGGCAGCGGCCTCTTCAGCGGTCGGCGTCTTGATGATCTTGCAGCCGGGCAACACAAGCGTAATGGCAAGCGAGATTGCAGCAGCGGCCCGGAAATTCGGCATATACGTCACTCCGTACAAAGCATTTCCGTTTTCTTCGAAAGACGGAAACGCTCTATCTCCTCTTTGCGCAATTCCGGACGGAAAACCGCTCCGCACTTTTCCTGGAATTGCTCTTGGCACTTCTAAAAGGCAAAAAACGCGCAGGGCGGAGACCATCCGCCCTGCGCGCATCCTTTGGGAGGATCAATCCCTGAGCGCGAAGGTCTCGAGCTTGGCAGCATTGTCGGCGTTGATGAGAACGCAATCCATCAGCTGCTTTTCTTCAGCCGGACCCTTGCCCGTCTTGATGAAGGCATCGGCCTGCACGACGGCATTTTGCGCCTGCGCATAAGCCGGCTGCAGGACGGTTGCCTTGATGCCGCCCGAAGTGATCGAGTCACGGACGTCGTTCGAACCGTCGAAGCCGACGACGATCACGTCCTTGCGGCCGGCAGCCTGAAGCGCTGCGATCGCGCCCATCGCCATCGTGTCGTTGCCGGAGATAACGCCCTTGATGTCAGGGTTTGCCTGCAGGATGGTCTCCATCTTGGAATAACCTTCCGTCTGGCTCCAGTTGGCCGACTGCTGGGCGACCATCTTCAGCTCCGGATATTCGTCGATGATGTCGTGATAGCCCTTGGAACGGATGCCGGCGTTGAGGTCAGCTTCGCGGCCGAGCAGTTCGACATAATTGCCGCTTTCGCCCATCAGCTTGACGAACTCTTCGGCACCGAGCTGCGCGCCCTGGTAGTTGTTGGAAACGATCTGGGAAACGGCAACGCCGGTGGCGTTGATTTCGCGGTCGATCAGGAACGAGGGAACACCAGCGTCCTTGGCCTTCTGAACGGCGGCGATCGAAGCTTCCGAACCGGCGTTGTCGAGGATGATCGCCTTGGCGCCACGGCCGATGGCCGTATCGATCAGCTGCGACTGCTTGTTGGCATCGTCATCATGAACGAGAACGAGGGTCTCGTAGCCGAGTTCCTTGGCCTTGGCTTCGGCACCGACAGCTTCCGCCTTGAAGAACGGGTTGTCGTGCGACGGGGTGATGATGGCGATGAGATCGGCGGCGAAGGCCGGCATTGCGACGCCAAGTGCAAGAGTGCCAGCGAAAGCCGCGAGCGTCAGTCTGCGTGTCAGTTTCATGTAGTCCTCCCAAGTGAAATGAACGGCCCCGTTCCCAGCGGGGCCGAAGGGGTTTGCGGGCGCGAAGCCCTGACGTCAGGTGATGCGCCGAATGCTTTCAGCGATCTCCTCGGGTTCAAAAACTTTCTTCCAGTCGTCCTTCATCAGGACCGGGATGCCGAATTCGATGGCCTTGTTGCAGGCATCGGAAAACACACCCGGCGTCTCTTCGAAGATGACCGCGCCGAGCACGTTCATGTGGCCGAGCAGGAAGTCGCGGGCAGCCTCCTTCGGCACGCCGCGGGCAACGCACTCATCCATGGCCTGGCGCATGACGACCAGAAGCGAGGCGCAGACGGTCTCGGACAGGCCCGGCTCAAGCAGGGCGATCTGCTCGACGGTGACGCGGTGCGAACGCATGACCGGCGCCCATATGACTTTGGCGACTTCTTCACCGAGTGCAAAATGCTCTTCCGGACCCTGCATCAGGGCAGAAACGATATGCTGCTTGGCGGCGACGCCACCGAAGAAATCGCGCTTGGCCGTTGGGTCGGTCTCGTCGTTGAAGATCGGCGGATGGCAGGGATGGGTGACGAAATAGGTGAGATCGTCACGAACGGGGAGATGGCCGGCAGCAGGGGCGGCCGCATCGAGCACGACAACGATGGTGCCGGCGACGAGCTTGTCGACGATACCGGCCGCGACCTTGCCGATCAGCGTATCCGGGACGGCAAGCACGACAACCTCGGCACCAGCAAGAGCGGTGTCGGCATCCACGCAGGACACGCCGAGATCGGTCTGCAGGCGCGCCTTGCCAGCTTCGCTCACCTCGATATGGCGCACGTCGAAACGCGAGCCCTTCAGGTTCTTGGCGAGGCGGTAGCCCATTTTTCCGCCGGCGCCGAACAGTGCGATAGAAGTCATGTTGTCCTCACAAAAGAATTGGCAGGGTTTTAACGTCACTGGTATGATGAGTCAATCACCACATCATCAAACCTGAAATTATTTCATTCACCGCGCCCGTCGCGAAGCTGGGCGAAGTAGCCATCCGTCCCGATCTGGCCGCCCTTCAGCGCGATCTGCAGGCCATTGGTCGGCGTATGGTCACCGTAAGCCGTGCACAGCGGCGAACCGGGCGTCTGCGGCAGCGGAAAGCGCATGGTCAGCACCTCTACACGCAGTTCCTTCAGGGCATGGCTGGACGTATCACCCCCGGCAATCACCGCCCGTGGCAGCGCTTCAGCCTCCACAAGCCGGCGCAGGATCGTTCCGAGTGCACGGCCGAGACGGTGGCGGGCATCGGGAATGCGATCGATATCCGTTCCCTGATCCGCGCCCGGCCCCAAGGCCGTGTAAAGGATGGCGCTGCGGCCGGATTTCAGGATATCGATCCCGCGGACAACCGCCGCATCCACCGTCCGTTCACCATCCTCGCCCACGAGAGCCAGCGGATCGAGAGAGACGCCGTCAAAGCCGTTTTCCAGCGCATTGCGGATCTGCCGTTCGGTGGTCGGCGAGACGCTGCCGGAGACGACGGCAAGGCGGTCCACCTTTCCGGGCGACGTAAATTCGGGGCGCTGACCGATCAGCCTCTCCGCACGCCAGGCATCCAAAAGCGCATATTCGACGCCGGAAGACCCCGCGACAAAGGCAGCGGATTGCCTCAGGCGCCACAGCTGGCGACCGGCCGCGGCCTGCGATGTGGCGCTGTCCACATCGAGCAACACAATACCCGGCGCCTTCGCCGCGAGCTGATCCACAACCGCATCCGCACCTGCCGATGCAAGCGCCGCAAGATCCGCGACCGATACAGGCAGCGTGGTTTGTTTCGAAAGATGCACGGCAAGATCGGCCTCATCCATCGGCGTGACGGGATGCCGGCTCATGACAGGGTGGCGGTCGATGCGGTAGACCTGTCCCTGATAGGCAGCGAACAGATGGCCGAACGCTGTATAGCGCTTGAGCGGCGGCGCACCGACTATCACCGGAACGAAGGACTGATCAAACAGCGCCTTGCCGATCTCGATGGCCTTCCCGATGTTCCCGACCTTCGGGCTGGAATCGAATGTCGAGCAGACCTTGTAGTGGCAGACATCTGCATCGAGACTTTTCAGCCATTCGAAGGCAGGCCCGAGATTGGCCTCCATCCATGCCGGCGTCTCGCTGCGGCTGGTGCCGGCGATCCCGATGGCGCGACACGTCTTGAAGCGCTCCCGCATGGCATCACTGGGAACACCGAGGAGGAGCGCCGTTTCGACACCATTCGAAGCCAGCGCCTCCATCACATCCGTCGAGCCCGTAAAATCGTCCCCGTAATAGCTTAGAAGAAGCTTTCCCAAGGTCACGCTCCCTTGCCGTCAGCGAATTTTTCAATCGATGCAGCAAGTTCCGGATGGTCTCGTGCATAATCCTCCAGCGGAATGTCAGCGACCGCCGCTTCCCAAGCCTGCTGCACGGCGCGAACGCCGGCTGCCGGACCATCGGGATGGCTGACAATGCCGCCGCCGCAGAGATAGAGCAGATCGGTCGTACGCCCGGTGCGCCGGTACGTATCCGGCGCCTGCCCGCCCCACTGCCCCGAACCAACCACCGGCAACGGGCAATCGGAGGCATCGAACAACGGCGCGCTGACGGCCTTGAACGATTCGACGAAGCTGTCGTCCGGCTCCCAATACTTGATGCGGATGCCGTTGATCTGGAACTGGTCGACCCCAAGCAGCCGCCAGAACTGCTGGTAGACCTTGAAATCCATGCCCGCGCCGGGATCGCGGGTCAGGATATCCCAGCCATTGCGATGGGCATGCAGCACGAGGCCCGAGCGCTTGCGCAGGAAACTCATGCCGCCGAAGCCGATGGAGTTGATGTTGATGACAGCGCAATTGCCGCCGGCTTCCAGCACCATGTCGTGATTGCGCATCATCTGGTCCGGGTCGGCATGGGAAATGCCGAAGGCATACATTACCTTCTTGCCGGTCTTCTGCTCGTGATCGAGAATGCGCGGCATGATCGCCTTCACGCGCTCCTCCAGCGGCGAATAGGCCGGGCTCATCAGCTTCTCATCGTCCTTGATGAAATCGACGCCGGATTCGAGCAGTTCGCCAACAAGCGCCGCCGTCTCATGCGGGCGAAGCCCCAAAGCAGGCTTGACAATCGTGCCGATGATTGGCCGTCCCTCGACCCCCGTCAGCCGTTTCGTACCGGGAATGCCGAATTGCGGCCCCGGATACGCCCCGCGAAACTCTTTCGGCAGCTTCAGATCGACGATGCGGATGCCGGTCATGCCGCGGATCGAATAGACCCCACCAATGGCAATCGTCATCAGCGCCGAAAGATCGGTGCCAACAGCATCCATCGGAAAGACAATGTCCACATCCGCCCGCCGGATCGGGCGTTTGTCCGAACCCGGTTCCTGCCATGTCGGCCGCTCCGCATCCTCAAGCGGCCGAATGGCCAGCACGCGCGCCGCAACCCGCGCCTTCAGTTCCTCCGTCTCCCCCGGCACCGGCACGAAGGTTCCAGTCGATTGATCGCTCGCGATCTTGGTTGCCATCGCCTCCACGCTGCCGGGCGTTTCGATGCGGTATGTCACGATAATCGACATGGGAAAATCTGCTCCTCTTGCTCCGCGACTTTGGCGTAGCATCAACGCGCAAACTGGTATAATGAGTACATCATCTGCGCAACAAATTTTTTCCCCGACTCTCAAACCCCCGTGTAAATGCTATTCAAGCGATGCGTGCGCTGAAGGAGACAGACGTGAGCCAGAGAACCGCCCAACCGGCAGAACCGATCGTGCGCCGCAAGCTTTCGGACGAAATTTTCGACCGGCTGGAACGCATGATCACCTCTGGCGAACTGAAGCCCGGCGACGAAATGCCATCGGAGCGGGAGTTGATGGAGCGTTTTGGCGTCGGCCGCCCCGCCATCCGCGAGGCCATGCAGTCGCTTGCCAATATGGGCCTCGTCGCCATCTCCCACGGCGAGCGTGCCAAGGTTCTGCAGCTGACGGCCAAGTCTCTGTTTCATCAGGTCGATCTGACCGCGAAGATCTTTCTATCCCAATCCTCGGATTCGCTGGAAAACCTGAAAAGCGCGCGCATCTTCTTCGAACGCGGCATGGCCCGCGAAGCCGCCCTGCGCGCCACGCGACAAGATACCGCCGATCTTCGCGATATCATCGAGACCCAGCGTGAATCGCTCGGTGATGCCGAGGCCTTCATTGCCGCCGATATGCAGTTCCACATCCGCATCGCCCAGATTTCCGGCAACCCGATCTTCGCCGGCGTCAGCGAAGCGATGCTTGCCTGGCTGAAGGCCTATCATACGGACATGCTAATCTGGACCGGCAAGGAAAAGTTCACTCTCGCGGAACACGAGGAAATCGTCGATCGCCTCGAAGCAAAAGACAGCGCCGGCGCCGAAGCCGCCATGCTCAAGCATCTGGAGCGCTCTCGCGCACTCTATAAGCGTGAACACGGCGAATTGGTTAGCTAACGGTTAGCCTACGGTTGGCTCCAAACCCTTCATTAAATCATTGATATTGAATGTTATTTAGCTAACCGTATGCCAACGGTTATCTAACCTCACTAGCGCTTGTTTCCCTTCTGAGTTAGCTTATGTCTTAGCCTAAGTTAGCCCAAGGAGAGACGAAATTGGCGGCAGATGACAACGACATTACCTCGAAGAAAGCGCGGTCGAAACTGGCGGCGCAAAACACAATTTACTGGAAGACACTGAAGCCGGGGCTGTACCTCGGCTACGCCAAGCGCAAATCCGGGGAGGCCGGTATATGGATTATGCGGACCTATCTCGGCACCGAAGTGACCGGAACGGCCAGCCCCTACCAGAAACAGAATCTCGGCAAGGCTGACGATTTTGCCAGCAACGACTGTCTGTCCTTTGCGCAGGCGCAGGCAAAAGCATTCGAGCTACAGGTTGTCCGCGAGAAGCAGAAGAAGGCCGGGGTGAAAACCGGCCCGATGACGGTGGCCGAAGCGCTGGAGGATTACCTCGCCAATTTGAAGGCCGAGGGTAAAGCCACGGTTGTCGATGCCAGACGCCGAATTGACACCCACTTTTTGCCAACGATTGGCAAAATCCGCATCGAAGACCTGACGACGGACAAGCTGATAAAGCTGCGTAACACCATGGCGACGGAGCCGGTCCGGTTGCGGACGGCGAAAGGCCAGCCACAGAAATGGGCGGCGGCTCCCGTTACCCCGGACGAGCAACGCGCCCGCCGCTCCACCGTGAACAGAACCTTTGCGATTTTGAAGCGGGCGCTGAATCGCGCTTACAAAAACGGAAGGGTGCATGACGCCACGGCATGGCAGCGCGTCGAGCGCTTTCGGGGCGTGGACGCGCCTCGCGAACGTATCCTGACTGTCGAAGAATGCCAGCGGCTGGTTAATGCCGCCGACGCGGCGTCCGGCCTCCGCGACCTAATCCACGGAGCGCTTCTGACCGGTTGCCGATACGGCGAACTTTGCCGCCTGAAGGTTGCCGACTTCCAGAACGGTCGCCTGGCGATCCATAAGTCGAAATCCGGCAAGCCCCGCGACGTCCGTTTGACGGCAGAAGGCAGGGCATTTTTCGCCCAGATTACGGCTGGAAGGAAACCGACCGCTTGGATGTTCAGTAAGCAGGACGGTCGCCCATGGGGCGACTCCCAGCAAGGCCGTCCGACCACGGCGGCTTGCTTGGCGGCGGGTATCGAGCCGACCAACTTCCACCAACTACGGCACACCTATGCGTCCTTGGCGATTATGAACGGCACACCCCTTATGGTCGTCGCCCAGAACCTCGGACACAAGGACACCTCGATGGTGCAAAAGTTCTACGGGCACCTGACAGTTGATTACCAAGACGACGAAATCGAGCGGGGAGCACCAAAGTTTGGCATAGTCCGGGAGACCAACGTTGTCCCATTTAAGGAGAAAGCAATATGACCAAGAAGACCAAAATTATCTCGCTCCCGGATGACGAGTATGCTGAAATTCCGCAAGAGGTGATTGACGCAATGTTCGCGCCGGAGGAACCGCCATTGAACGATCTGCCGGACCCACCTGCACCTTATCCGGGTAGCGAGAGATTCGGCGACTGGACGTTGAGCAATCTCATTCCCTTGGAACCCGGCGTGGCCCTTGTGAACGACGACCCTGAAGGTGATCCTCACAAATTCGCCCAGCATGGGCGTTATACGCCGCCGAAGCCCCCTACCGAGTAAACACGAACGCCTGGACGCGCCTGACCGTCGCCGTGGAGCGGCGGCAGTCGGGCTGGGGGTTAGGTCGGCCCGCCCTCCCCGCCCGCCTACGGGCTCCCGGTTATTACCCAAAGCATTACCCGTTTCCGGGTAATGCTTTCTTTGTATATATTCCAGATTTACTGCAAAGACTAAAGACTATAGGCTAACCTATACTCTAAATTAGGGAGCATTGCATGACGCCCGGAATATCCAAACAGCAAGTTGAAGTCTTACGGGTAATCGAAGATTGGACCGGTCGGACGACAACCATGCCGCAAGCGGTTGCTTGGCGCGATATCCTCGACAAGATGGATCACGCCTATGGCGGTGCAGGCGCCACAAACATCCCGAGCAATGCGTGGAATAAGGAACAAGCCGTCCGTCGCGCTCTGCGTTCTCTGGAAAATCGCGGTGTGGTCGAGCTGCGACGGTATCGCTATTACTGGGTAGATGGCCGCACAGTGGGGAATAAATATGTCCAAGGCAGTTGGCATATTCTCGATGACGATCAGTATTATTATCCCGGCGAAGATCGGACGATGATTGGCGCTGTGCTGACGGAAGCCGGTTGGGCGCTGATGGACCGTATAAACAACGAGCCCTTGGAATCCCCAGCCTAGCGGGACCCCGCCCCAACCAACCGAGCGGCTACGAGCACCCTAAAAAAATTAGCACCGTGAAATATTGCACTCGCTCGCGAAGTATGTGCATAACTTTGATTGAGAGGGTCGCGGATTACGGCTCGGCCCTCTGAATTGCTTACCAGAACCTCGGCCATCGAGGTCTCCGTAGTCCACCGCTCCGTTAATCGGGTTCGGAGCAGCGTGTATCATACCCGGTAATTCTTAGAAGTAACCAAACACAGTCGTTCGCTCATCCGAGCCACGACAACCCGCGTCTGCCGTTGAGCCGCGCCGTTGCTGGCGCGAGAGCGATGGCGTGCGCCCAAACGGAGAAAATAACCATGACAACCGACTACACCAAGATGATGTTTGCCGACTACAGACTCCAAATGGAAGCGGCGTTCAAACGAGACGCAAACACTCCTCCCCGCTACCCCAAGGCGGACAAGCCGCAGGTGCCCACTGATCGCGAACGCCTCGAAGCGCAGCTTCAAAAGATCCGCGACGCACGGGACGGGCATCTCTATCGCCTGTCGCAAGCGCAGGACATGCTTCGGAAGGCTGGCTATGTGCTGGTGACGACCGAGAGCGGCGAAGAGAAATGGGTGCTGCTGGAAGCCGAGGGGAGGAAATGAGCATGGAAGCTACGAGAAGACCTACTGCCGACGAACCGATAACTGACGCCGAACGGCGGGACGCCATGATGCTGATGACCGTGGGATTGTTGGCGGCCGCCTGTCATATCGAGGACCCTATTCAGGAAGGACCTCTCAGGCTGTCCAGGTTCGAAGACTTGATACAATTGCTCTGCCGATCAGAATTACTCTGGCACCTCGAAAACAGCAAATTTGAAGTAACGTTCGAGGCGCAAAACCTCAATATTAAATTCATATAAGACATTTATTCCCCGGCTATAGCATAAAAATAGCCGGGGCTTTACCTTAGACTACGCGGAGACTATAGTTGGAGTATAGTTGCTTAATAAAGGAGTTTTCAGATCAATGGCTGAAGAAGAGATACAACAATTTCCAGAGAAGTACTGGCTAAAACTGAAGGAGTTCGGGCTCCGCAATGGTGGGATATCTGAGATCCACGTGCGGAAACTTATCAAGGAGGGTGACGGTCCACGGACCACTTACATCGGCAACCGGGTGTTTATTGCCCTTGATGATGAGGCCGAATGGCGCGAGCGGAAGCGCAATCCCCGGGGTAAAGCCGCCGAAAAGGCGCTGGCCGTTGCCACGATGCTGTCCGAACGGGCGCGACACGCAAAACAGGGGGAGATGCAGAAATGAGCAAGCCGACCGGAGAGACCAAACAGTTCGTATGCCAAGGCTGCAACAACGAAGTCGGCGCTTACCTGATACGAACGGAAATATTTGAAAGAGAAGAAGATGCAAAGACCGGGACATACGTCGATATTATGATGGAAGACGGCTGCGTCTTTCATACCACAGATACCTCTTCAGTTATTGTAGATAATAAGTCTCCACTTGGAAATAACCCAAGCAAACGAAGGAATGGTCTGAGAATACATTTTGGATGCGAATATTGCGATGAGACATCTATTCTCAGTATCGCATCGCATAAAGGAAACATACTGTACAAGTTTGGAACTGATACTGTGGAAACACTTCAATTTTCCTGAGGGGGGATCGCGTGATGGCTGACCAAGAACACGACCGTTATCCGGTTATCGAGGGCGTCGCCTTCCGGGAGTACCTGGAGGTCCATCTGAAGGGGTATGGCATGGTCCGCATTTCGGTTGATGAGGCCCAAACCTACGACGATTTCTGTGTGGCCTGTATGGAACAGCGTTCCGCCGTTTTTGAGCCGATGAGCGATACCTCGTGGGCCGTACGGCTTGCGACGGCAATCCACAAAGGGAACGAAGAATGAGCGCGTGGGCCTGTCTGTGCGATGTTTGTTAGGCCGTGGGGACCTTTCTGCATTATCCGTGAGCGCCTCGATTGTCCTTTGGGTTTGCCGCTGCCGCAGTTTCGGCGCGCGTGGCTCGACTTCCACCCCCATGACAAAAGGCTCTATACGATCCTGCTTGTCGGCTACGACAAGCCGGTAACGATGAGCGAATTCGAACTCGCGAAACTGCGGCGCTTCTGCAGGCGGTGCGAATCCGTGCTCGGCCGGGAGTTCCCGAAGCAGTATTCGTTCTGGAAAGAGACGCCAGATGGCTTCTTCCGGCCGAGTCGCAAGGTGTGGGCTCTACACATTGCGCAACAGATGAAGATCGGCGACCAGCTCCATTCGGAATGGGAATACGATAAGCACGAAATCCACACCGTTTGGCGTGAAGCCACGGTGAAGGAACAGATGTGGTCCCACCTCGAAGGATTAGGAGCGGGCGAGGAACGCGCCCGAGAGGAAAGGGAACTAGACGAACGCTTTGCGCGCCTCCGCTCCGAGGTCCGCCTACGCAACTGGTCTGGCAAGGGTCTACAGGCCCGCTACCTGAGAGAGAAGGCCGCGATGGAAGCGCGGTGGGTGGTGAAGCTTGATTTAATCGCGAAGAAATTTGAGGCCCAGACAGCTAGACCAACAGAAGCGTATCGTCGGGCGATGGCGGATCTTGAGGCGCGGCTGGAAGTGAAGCGTCTGGAACTGAATGCGATGCTGCCACCGGAGCGACCACGCCCGGTTAAAGTCCCCGAAAGGCGACCGGGGAGACCCCCTGCCAAGCGTGATCGTGCGACCGAATTGATCCTGTCTATGGATGGGTGTCGCGTGGCCGAACTGAAGGACGCTGCTGAGGCCAATGGTGTCGGGTGGAAAGCGATGGTAGCGGCTGCAAAAACGCTCGGCGTGGACAAGACCGGGAGACGCTGGCGGACCATAAAACTACCCCTAAACTAAAAACTCTAGTGTACGCGTGGATTTAGTTTTTTTTCCAAGCGTATAGTGGGGTCATAGGTGGTAATAATAATAATAGTTTAATAAGGCCAGAGTAAAAAGTTAGTGTTTACAGTAGCTTATAGCCGCTATTACGGGGGTATTAGTATTTATGCCTGTAATAATTTTTACCTGTAAAGCGAGAATTATTTATCTATCGCAACCCCCTCGGCCAAAAATGGGTCCATTAGTATAGATGTTTTCCCTCACGTAGGTATTAGAGGTCGTATGTATTGAAAGGTTTTAGCTCCAGTTTGGAGTTTAGGGGTAGTTTTATGGGGTCGTGGTTTAGAGCCCCCGGATGCCTCCCCAGCCACAGCCCCGGCCCCGGTAAACGCCGCCCCGCCCCGGCCCCGTAAATAGCGCTGCTGGACCCGCCTGACGACCGCCCTGGAGCGTTTAGGGGGTGGCCGACCCGGTAGGCCCGACGGTCCTAAAAACTCCCCTACGGCCTCCTACGGCTCGCGACATAATTTAAGGTTGATCTAAAGCATGCGAATACACGGTATGCGCTTACCTAGGGCGCAAACCTGACTGGGAATAAATCCAAGAAGACTAGTGTTTACAACGGGTTGAGCGTATAGTTATGAGTATAGGCTAACATAGGGGGCTAACAGTGACCCGCGCAGCACGCAAAAACCAAGCACTTGGACTGCCGGAACCACCGGCAAGGACTTCTGCGTTTGATGCCCAGGAGTGGTACGTCCGAACTCTGCAATTACACGAGAACAACTTGCGCAGATTAGGCGTCCACGCAGACGATCGCATTCACATTCTCAAGCCGCTCGGCCACGAAATCTTCGAGGAAGGCTCCACGGTCTATGCCCACATCCAAAGAGCCCAGACCCATTCCTGCCGCGCCGTTGTAGTTTCTGAACTCGACGCCTGCATTGTCAACGGCGGAGCAAAAGCAGGCCAGTGCGGCGGAGTAAAACCAGGCCAGCGGCAGGGCTGTGTTGCCGACATGGAAATGGCCCCGATCGGGGCCATTTCCATGTCGGCGGCGGTGATTTCGATCAGGGTGTGAGGATTTCGCCGGTATCGGGGTCGACGGTTTGGGTGGCCTGGTTTTGCTCCGCCCCTGATGACGGATTGCGGCGGCGGGCGGCGGACTGTTTCAGCCGGTAGCTGTCACCATTCATGGTTAGGATGCTGACGTGGTGGGTCAGCCTGTCGAGCAACGCACCGGTCAGCCGCTCGGACCCTAGCACCGACGTCCAGTCCTCAAACGGCAGATTGGACGTGACGATCGTCGAGCCGCGTTCGTAGCGTTGCGAGAAGGTCTCGAACAACAGCTCCGCTCCGGTCGATGACAAGGGGACATAGCCGAGTTCATCGATGATCAGCAGTTTTACCGAAGCCAGATCGCGCTGCAGCTTGAGAAGCCGCCGCTCGTCACGCGCCTCCAGGAGCTGACTGACCAACGAGGCTGCAGTGGTGAACGTGACGGTGAAGCCTTTCTGGCAGGCGGCGAGGCCCAGAGCGAGCGCGACATGGGTCTTGCCGGTGCCACTGTTGCCGAGAGCGATGATGTTGTCGCGCCGCAGGATGTATTCGCAACGGGCAAGCTCCAGGACAAGCATCTTGTTCAAGCCGGGTATGGCCGTGAAGTCGAAGGTGTCGAAGCTTTTGACCGCCGGGAAGCGAGCCGCGCGAATGCGCCGTTCGACTGTCCGGCGTTCCCGGTCGATCAGTTCCAATTCAATCAGGCGCAACAGATAGCGGGGATGGTCGACGCCGCTCTCGGCGCATTCCCGTGCTACCTTCTCATACTCGCGCAACACCGTCGGCAGTTTTAATTGCTTGAGATGGTGGGACAGAAGGATTTGCGGGGTTCCACCCGTTGTGCCTGATGGCATCGTGTCGCTTGCTGTGCGGGTCATGCTGCCAACACCGAATAGTCTGCCGCCAAGGTAATCTTCACATCCATCTTCGGCAGATGCGGATAGGCAGCAAGATCAAGTCGGGCTGGACGACGTTCGATACGTGCCAGTGCAATCAGTTTGACCGCATCGAAGCCGGCTGCGCCCAGATGGATCGCTTCGGTCACAGCAAAGGTGACGACGTCCTTTGGCATTGCCTCCAGAAGCCGCAGCACCTGGATGAACTCACGCTTACCCCGATTGCCCATTCGCGCTTCCAGCAAATGGCGCAGATGCTGGAACACCTCCGGCAGGTCCCACCCCTGCAAGGCGGCTGCCTGGTCGAGCGCATTGGGCTTCATCTCGATCAGCGCCAGATAATGCAGCGGATTGGAGACGAATACGCCTTCGCCATAGGACCGTGGGTGGCGTGCGATCTCCTGGCCTCTACACAGGATGACGACCTCCTCGACAAAGCCCTTCACCACAATATCCTGGAAGCCGTAGGCGGTCGGCACTGAGTAGTCGTTGGTGCGATAGCGCACCAACGACATTGATGAGACACGACCGGCACGCTTCTCGCAGGGTTCAAGCGGCACGGCCGGGAGGCGGCGCAGTGCCGCGGTATCGGCCACCAGACGTTCACCAATGGTCTCGGTGTGCCGACCGGCGCATTCACTCTGGCGGCCCCGACAACGGTCTTCGAGCATTGCGTTCAACGCCTCGAAGCTTGCCACCTGCGGGATCGGCACCATGAAGTTGGCACGCGAGAACTTCACCAGCCCCTCGACCTTGCCCTTGTCGTTGCCCTTGGCCGGTCGCCCGAACCGGTCCCGGAACAGGTAGTGACTGACGAGTTCGGTGAAGGCACGGGTTCGATCGCGTTTGCCGTCGCCGCAGATTTTGGCCACCGCGATCTTGAGGTTGTCGTAGAGGATCGAAAGCGGCACGCCGCCAAAGAATGCAAAGGCCGAGACATGCCCATCGAGGAATGCCTCCGTCGTCTCGCGCGGATAGGCCTTCACGAAACACGCATCCGACTGCGGGATATCCATGCAGAAGAAATGTATCTTCTGGCGCACACCGCCGATGATGGCGATCGCCTCGCCAAAGTCGACCTGTGCATGTCCCGGCGGATGCGATAGCGGCACGAACGTCTCTCGACCCTTGGATCGGCAAATCCTGACGTAGTCCTTCACCACCGTGTAGCCACCGCCAAAGCCATGTTCGTCACGCAACCGTTCGAATATCCGCTTGGCACTGTGTCGTTGCTTCACCGGCCCGGCCTGATCCGACTGCAAAATCTCATCGATGACTGGAAGCAACATTCCAAGCTTTGGCTTGCCTACAGGCTTCGTGCGCGTATAGCCCGGTGGAAGCGAGAATCGGCACATCTTCGAAACCGTCTCACGGCTTAAACCGAAGACCCGAGAGGCCTCGCGGCGGCTGTGACCCTCAACGAAAACAAACCGGCGAACGGCGGCGTAACTCTCCACGACAAACATCCCCGGCCGCCCTCAAAAAGAGGACAGCCTACCACTGGCTGGATTTTACTCCGCCCCGCCAGGCAATATGCCGGCGTTCACTGGTAGACTTTGTCACCGCCCTGCCCAGTAGATGCGCCGTGGCTGACAATACCGACCGCGCTTTCAGAAATACAGGATATGTTGAACGAGCCGATCTCAAAGGAGGATCGCGAAGCTCTAAACCGCCTTACAGAATATCTCACCATCTCCCTTGGTATGAAGCCCGCCGCCTGACGGCGAAACAGTTAAGCTACACGATCCCCCACGCCCGAAACCTCCCCCTGCCCGTCATCTCCCGCAGACCCAGCTCCAAAACAATCCGCCGCGCCGCCTGCGGCGTCACATCAAGCGTTTTCGCCACCATCCCGGCTGACACCAGCGGTCGCGCTATCACCAGCTCTACCAATTCCGGCAGCTTTGACGAGGTCCGGCGCCTCTCCAGCTTCCGCTCCATCAGCGTTCTGGCCAGCAGCAGCCGGTCCTGCTCTTTCATGCCGATCTCGGCCGCCGCCAAAAACCCGTGGGCGATGGCGAGCAGCCGGGTTCCCCGATCGCGATGCCGGCGCCGATCGACGGGGATGGTTTTCAGGCCGAGGTTGATGGCGGCGAGATGGGCGCCGGTGGTGATGCCGACCTGACGCAGGATAGAGGCGCAAAACAGCCGGCCGAGCCAGGGGGCGTGCCGAAGGACGGAAAGCTCGTTCCAGGCATCGAGGACGACGATAACCTGCAGCGCTGCCGGCAGGTTTTCTGCCTGCCGCAGCACGCCGCGCCATTCGTCGAGCCTGGAATCCTCGTCCCAGTCGAGATCATAGACGAGAGAGTCTCGTTCGCGGGTATCGGCGCGCCCGAGCCGCTTTGCCTGCTCAATCGCGGCTTCCGACCGAGCGAGCACCGCATCGATGGCGGCATAGAGCATCGGGCGATTAATGTGCAACGCATCCAGCTTGTCGGAAATAGTTCCAGCATTCCTGTGGGGTGAACAGGTCGCAGACTTTTCCGACGACTTTCCAGAGATCGTCGTAGGTCCTGGCCTTCATTTTTCGCAGCAGTGTCTTGAGCTTGGAAAAGGCCATTTCAATCGGATTGTTGTCTGGCGAATATCGCGGCAGGAAGAGTATCCATGCCTTTCTTTCGGCGATGGCAGCGGCCGCTCTGGGGCTTTTGTGGACGTTGAGGTTGTCCCAGATCACCACGTCGCCCGGCTCAAGCGTCGGTGCGAGTTGGGTTCGCACGTAGGTGTCGAACTTGTCTCCATCCATGGCTCCATCGACGACAAAGGGGGCGGTGATGGCATCGCAGCGCAGACCGGCGATAAAGGTCTGGGTGTGCCATTTGCCAAAAGGGGCGTCCGCTTGCAGACGCTTGCCCCTTTTGCTCCTGCCGCGCAGCGGCGTCATGTTGGTTTTGACCGAAGTCTCGTCCACAAAGACGAGACGTCCGGGGCACTTTTGCATAGCGGGTCGACGATGTTCACGCCACTTATCGCGTTCCCGGCGCACGTCGGCGCGTTCGCGTTCCGATGCCAGCAGTGTTTTTTTTATAGGTGAAGCCAGCCCGGCAGAGCAGCTTTGACAGGTTCGAAGGATCAGCCTTCATACCATGATGCTCTTCCAGCCACGTCGCCAAGTCAGGCATGGTTATATCCGGTTGCGCCTCTACCTTGGCGATAATGGCGTCCTGGTAAGGACCCAATTTGCCGCCACCGCCGGGCCGTCCTCGCCGGGACGGCTCGACTGAACCCGTTCGATCCGCCCGCTGCTTGAGCCGAACAGCCGTGGCGGGCGAAACTTTGAAAGCAGCAGCTGCTGCTCGGCGCGTTTCGCCCTGCGTTATCGCATCAACAATCCGCTGGCGAAGGTCCGAAGAATAGGCGCGAGACATGGCAAGTCCTCCTGCCATGTTGAATCACAGAACCGATGCAGAGGGAACCGCAGTATTCATAAAAGCCGCCCGACGCTCTAGTCAACGCCGGGCAGGTTTTCGATGTCGTCGATATCTTCCCCCTCCCCTTCCGGATCGGTTGCGACCGCCGGCCGAATAACTCCGGCCGTCGTCGCCTCGTCCCCGCCGCCCGACCCGATCTCCGAGGTTTTCCGCAGCGAGCGGATGCCGTCGGCGGACAGCGCCCATTCCGGTGACTGGGCAGCGACGCGCCGACGGGTTCGCAGCACGTCCCGGGCGATTGTCAGTTCGTGGGTGGGTGTGCGAATATCTCTGATATCGTCGTGGAGGACGAGGTCTTCGAGATGGACGAGTTCGCCGTCGATCCACAAGGAGGCGCAAGCGTCGGTGAAGTGGGAGCGCTCAATCCATCCCTGACCGACCGGTGAGCGGGCGATGCGCTCGTCGAGGCGTGTGAGCGCGATTGCCGCGTCGAAAGCCGGCCGCATCAAGGTCGTCATGCTGATTTTCGCGAGATCGTAAGCCATTGAAATCATGGTAAATGATTTCTTAAAGGAACTCTATCCGAATATTACAGTTCCTCACATGGTATGGCTGCGGGATGACCTTATAACCATCGATAAGTATCGCTTATCGTTTGTCATGTATATCTGGAATTTTTTATGCCATCTAGACAAATTTATACGCTCACTGTTTTAGAGAGATGAAAAATCTAACACAATTTTCGCATTCCCCATTTCGATTTGCTATCGAAAGACTATGGAAATCTTAAATTTTGGAACCCGCCCAACAGAGACGTGCAGTCATCTCCGACATTCAGCCGAGCACCTTTTCCACCGTTCGATGCTGTTTTGTTCCAAGCTGAGCCCGGCAGCACATGGTTCTCTCCACGCGTCAATCAGACCGTCAAGGACGACGAGGAAACAATCGATGGTCCGATTTTTGCTGTGCGGGCTTGAAGGTCCGCAAAACACAGTTTTGCCTAGGCTGCGAAATGGCAGGGAAGCGGAAAGTCCTCCATCATTGGTAATTCCAGTTGACCAGCCTGCCAAATCCGCTCGTTCTTGATGAGTGCCTTTTTAACCCGAACCAAAATCATCTTTTGGTCGAGAGACAGATGAGCACCGCGAGCCTTGCACGCGCTGTGCTCTACCACGGTTTGGACCAGGCGCGCCCTCTCCGGGTTTGCGTCCAGCCAAGCCTCAAGTATGCTCGCAACTCTGCAAATTTTGGATCGAGACAGAAGTCCGTCTCGATGCATATGCCCGCCAATTCTTCGGACCTCGCCATGTTTGTAATAATATTCCCTAGCGTACTCCCAATTTTTTTTAATTAATACTTCAAAATCGAGCACTCTTTTAGCCTGATAATCATACGACCTACTAATATTCCTTACTTCTATTCCCGCAGTCATTATTCACCCCCCGCTTGCCGTGCCAACATTGTGATGGTGGGGTCATTTTCATCTAGGTTCAACCCCTGTGTCTCAAACAGCTCAGAAAGTCAGATCTCGCCAATCCCGCTCTCGCTTCGCCGTCGGTCAGAAACGTCGAGGACAAGCGGACCGCAGGTAACCGCCTGATGGCCCTGAGGAGATTTCGCTTTTGGTGCCAGCGATATGCTGTTCGTCATCAACGAAGCAGTCGAGGAAATTGCTCCATTCCTGAGTGGTGCGGCCGGCGTGGGAAAGCTCTGTTCCAGTTCCTCCATGCCGTCGTCTGTCAGCGCGGTGGTGGAGTTGTCCTCCCCGGTACAGATATTGATGACGCTGCAGTAGGCCGTCCAAACCGCAGAATAAGGGTATTCCCCCCACCTAGGTCCTCGTCGATCGCCCCGGCCGCCAGCAATCCGTTTTGCTTCCGGAATAAACCGGGCAGCCAGTCAATCACCACCAAGGGACGGAAGGTTCGCCCATGCGACCCGTTCAGCATTCAAAAACCTCTCTGACGACCGCATCATTTGTCGATTTCAGCCGCCGGCGGCACCATCTCCCAGACTTAAAAGGAGATCGTCATGAAGAAATTTTGGGAGCCTTGGAAATGGTTTGAGCTTGCCATGTCCAAGGTGTTGGGAATCCTGTTAGGACTATGGCAAGCGTTACTGAGCCTGGTCGGAATCCATCCGAAAGCCCCTCGCGGGACGCACCAGGATATTAAGTCAGTCGACGTCGCAGACGCTTATCTCGACGAAGCCGAGCATCAGGCTGGGACCGATGCCGCTCTGTCGGGATTGCAGGAAGCACCCGACGTCGTTCTTGCGTATGCGCGTGCATCTGTCACGGAACGGGTTTCAATGGATCTGGGCAAGCTCTCGGCGACGGAGCAGGACTGGCTGCTGAGACTGACGGATCGCGATCTGATCTTGCTGTCAGCGTCTGGACGCGCGGCATGCGCAAGGTCGCTCCAGTACATGATAGTCATTCCGTCTTTGCCGAGAGCGAAACGAGAAAAGTTGCCCGAGGAACTTCCGACAGTTTTGCACGTGCCCACGGACGAAGATCACGTCCGCGAGCGGTTCATGATGTCAGTGCGCAGCGGTGGGCACGCGCTTGCGCTCAAGCCGCATTGATACGCCCGCAGTTCTGATGCGAGTGGCCGATTGCGAGATCGGCCGCCGCGACAATTCAGAAAGTCGGATCGCATCTGCCAGACCTGCAATTTCCCAAACATCGCTGCCGAAGCGATCGTATAGCTCTTCATCCGACAAGCCACTCATTTTGCACCGCGGGCACGATCAATGTGGGCTTGGCGCTGGTCGAGGGCGACGCGTAGACGTCGAACTTCGGCTTCAAGCGATGCAACGTGACGGACGGCGCGAATAGCTACGCGCCCGAGGTCGTCAGCACGGCCGCGGGCGGCTTCAAGCTCGCAAGCGTATTTGTAAGCTGCGCGACGTTCACGCCCTTCAGCGACGGCTTGTGCGCCAGCAGCCATGCAACTCTCCAGCGTCGATGCGATGCCCAGAGATAGGATCGCAAGTTCGCCTGCAGCGCGTCCAGCGGGATCACGGCTTGTGTAGATCGACATTCGCAGCACTCCTTGTTCAACTGCCGATACCCATACAGGGATCTGGCGTCGTTGAGAGCCCGTCGTTGTTTGGCAGCGTTAATTCTTCGCGATCGACGATCCCGGTCAGAATTTTGTCACCCAGTCATCGACATGATCCTTGCGGGTCAAGTATGGATACGGCAGGATGGCTTCCGATACGGACTGGGTGACAGGCACAGCGTCCCCACTCCGGCTACTCACGAGTAGCTTAAGCGCAGCGGTGGTGCGTCACTTGCGCGCTTCAGAATCCCCATGACATCGTCAGGACGACTGGAATGTTGCTTGCTCACAAACCAGGATGTCCACGGGTGTCCGGGATGGGGCGAACGCAAATTTCGAAACGCATATGTCGGATTTGAAGATAGGTGCCGCTAGGTTCACTAGCGGCATGTTTGGCCAATGCTCGGAGCCGTCCGACAACAAATTATCCACAGGAAAAATGGAGGCCTAAACTGGCCTTGTCAACGACGTTGCCGTGATCTTTTCGAAGAGCCTTTGTGATCTCAGCGTGATCTTTTCGATCTGTTGTGATCTTCTAGCTGACGGATATCCGATTGAAACAATTGAAGATGTTTGGTGGGTGATGTAGGGTTCGAACCTACGACCCGCTGATTAAGAGTCAGCTGCTCTACCAACTGAGCTAATCACCCATCCGCACCCCGTTTGCCGCGGTGTGACTGGGCGTATAAAGGGCTTGCCGTGGCTTGTCTAGTTCGGAAACTCATTTTCTTTGCCGAAACCTCAAAAAAAAATGCGACACCGAGCTAATCCCATGTTTTTTAAAGATAAAGTTCTCCACTTGCGAGTTTGATCGCCTCGCCGCCAATCCGCGCGGTGGCAATCTCGCCCTTGTGGACATCGAGATGGAGGTGGATGAGCGACGGGCGACCCATCTCGACCCCCTGCTCGATGAGGATCGGATGATGTCCGTCTATCAGCTGGTCGAAGCGGTGGATCGTGCCCGAGAGCGCTGCCACAGCCGACCCGGTTGCGGGGTCCTCGATAACGCCCAGCCCGGGGCCGAACATGCGCGTGTGGAACCGCGCCGTATGGTTGACCCCGCCGCGACAATAGAGATAGGCGCTGGCCAGCGCACCGTCCGCCATCGGCGCCAACTGTTCCCAGGCCGCCGGATCGAAATCGACAGCCGCCGCCGCTGCCAGGTCATGGATCGGCACCATGACGAAGGGAACCCCGGCGCTCCAGAGTGACGGCACGTGGTTTTCAAAACCGATCTGGGTGCTCTTCAGGCTGAAGGCATCCGCCAGCGCCTGCCTGTCGAAACGTGCGCCGATCTCGACGGATTTGCGCGGCAGGTCGAATTCGGCAAACGTCGTGCCTCCCGGCCGCACGCGAATAGCGCAGCGCACCGGCCCGACATTCTCCTCCAGCACATGGACGATGTCCTGGCTTGCCTCGTCTAGTCCGTTCTTTCGTTCGGCAAGCGCAATCGCAGCACCAACCGTGGGGTGGCCGGCAAAGGGCAGCTCACGGGCGGGCGTGAAAATCTTCAATCGCGCCGCATGGCCGGCCTTCTCGGGCGCCAATACGAACACCGTCTCGGAAAGATTGAATTCCGCAGCGATCGCCTGCATGGAGCGTTCATCGATGCCGTCGGCATCGAACACGACCGCCAGGGGGTTGCCCCTGAGTTTCTCCGAGGTGAAGACATCGTAGATCGCATAGGGTCTGCCCACGGAATTCTCCTTTTTCATCTGCCTGTCAGCCTTCGCCGTTGTCGAGCATATGCTGAAGGATTTTGTGCGTCACCCTTGGCTTTCGAAAATCCAGGAGAGAATTTTCGGCATGAAGGGGGGATAGTCGTGCAGGTCGGGATCGGCGCTGCGAATGGCGAGCACGGCGTCGATTTCCGGATCGGGATCGGTGGAAATATGCGTCTCAACTGCCGCGACCAGCTCTTGCGCCGTCAGGGGAAAACGATAGAGGCGAAACAGCGTGATCACCTCGTTATTGTGCAGCGCCCAGAAGCCACTGTCGGCTTGAGCCATATCAAGATCGAGCCCCGTCTCCTCTTTCACCTCGCGTCGCATGTTGCCATCGACATCGCAGCGCCCATCGAGGAGATCGCCGTCGTCGAGCGATCCCGCCGCGCAGTAGACACGGCCGGGATTGGCCGTTCTGGCCGCCATGCGGATCGCGATGACGGCACCATCGGATGAGAGAATGACCGGCAATCCGAAGAGATGCAGGGCCGCATCTCTCGGCCTGGTCTTTCTCCACCACAGGAAGGTGGCATAGTCGATGAGATGCGCCTCTCCCCTGATCGCCCCCTGCTCGATGCTGACGGCGCGCTGCAGCATCATGCGCCCGTTGAAGAGCGCCGGGTTGCGGGCACTCTCCTCTTTCCAGTTGGAAGCCGCGCTGGTGCTTTCGGAAAGCTCATAGGGATGGGGCGTATCGAGCACCGCAAGCTCAAGCGCCGACACACGAAAGATTTCGCCCGGCACGGGCCATTCATCAAAATTACTTTTGAGCATCATCAAACATCCATGGAAACAACAACCGGGCAATGATCGGACGCTTTTGGCCGGTCCCATCCCGTGCGCGGATAGCGCTCCACGTCCTGCCCCTTGGGGAAGATGGTGCGGTAGGGTTGCCCGCCGCGGATTATCTCCGGCACCGCTGTCGGGTTCTTCGCCGCCAAGGCCGGCGACAGCCAGATATAGTCGAGCTGGCAGAGGTGCCGCTCCTGGGGTCCGCGACTGTGAAACAGCGTCCAGCGATCGAGTTCGGGACGCCGGCGCATGACGTTTTCGGCAAAACCGTCACCGCTGAAGACATCAAGAGCGCTCTCCGCTTCCCTGACGGGATTGAACGCATATCCCGTCCGCCGATCGCCAAGGATATCAACACGTTCCTGGTAATCGTTCATGTCGCCGCAGATCGCCCATGCCGCCTCTGAAACGCCCTCGCGCCCGAAACGCTGCTCGACGATCCGGCGGACGGCAAGCGCCTCGGCACGACGAACCGGCATGGTCGCCGTGCGGCCATCGAGCCCGTCGCGAGCCGGCCCCATGGATTTGAAATGAACGACGAAAAGCGTGAACGGATGACCGCCGATGCGAAATTCGAGCTCCAGACAATCCCGGCGAAAAATCCGGTCGCCCGGCACTTGGCTGCCGGCGAGTGCGTCGGTGTAAAGGCCAAAGTCCGAATAGGTGACACCCGCGTGGGATTTGACGTCGATGCATTCGATCCGCTGGCCGTCACGGGTCTCCTCGCGCACCAGCACCGCAACGTCGATGCCGCGCTTGTCATTGCCTTCGATCAGGTACTTCTGGCGGTAGCCGTTGCCAACCATCCTGAACAGATAGCCGTATTCGAACGCCTGCACCGCCGCCATGTTGTCGGCTTCCTGCAGGCACAGGATATCGGCGTCGCAATCGGCGATCGCCAGCGCCGACATCTGCCGGGTGTCATCGGTGTGAGCGATGGTGCGCGCTTCTTCCAGCCGCTGATATTCAGCCTCGCTGTGCACCTCGAAAAGCCGGAGAACCCGATCCTGCTTTAGCTGGTTGCGATAGCCGGAATAGTCGAAGCGGCTCATCAGGTTTTCGATATTGAAGGTCGCAAGGCGAAGAGGCATCAGGCATGTCCATAACGAATCCGATACGTCCCGAAGGCGCGCCGCGACTGTAACCATTCGCGGCGAAATGTCGAATGCACCCCCGTCCGAGCGCACGCATCACCGAATGCGCCATGGAATGTTAACGCGCCCCTTGAGAAACCGCGGGAAAGTATCCGCATTTCAGACGGCCTTAATTGATTGAAATTACAATGCACTTCGATTGCCGGGATCGATATGCATCCTGGGGGACAAAACCGGTCGGGGGAACAGACGATGAGCAGTAATCCGGGGTGGCGCGCGCGCCTCCGCTATGAGTTCGACAAGAGCATGGCGGCAGGGCCGATTGCCCTGATTGGCTGGCTTGCGGTGATCTCGCTGATCGTGATCGTCCTTGCCGGCCTGTTTCTTGCGCTGACCCGGATCGCTCCTGAAGGCGGCGAGCCTGTCGGCTTCCTCGAAGGCGCCTGGGAATCGCTGATGCGCACCATGGACGCAGGCGCCATGGGCGGCGACATGGGCTGGGGTTTCCGCGGCGTGTCGCTCTTTGTCACCATCGCCGGCATCTTCGTATTTTCCGCCCTGATCGGCGTCCTCAGTTCCGGCCTGGAAAACAAGCTCGATGAACTGCGCAAGGGCCGCTCCGTCGTCCTCGAGCAGGACCAGACCATCATCCTCAACTGGTCGCCCTCGATCTTCGATGTGATCTCCGAGCTTGTGATCGCCAATACCAGCCGCAAGAAACCGCGCATCGTCATCATGGCCAACAAGGACAAGGTGGAGATGGAGGACGAAATCGCCGCCAAGGTTGCCGATCTGCGCAACACCCGCGTCATCTGCCGCAGCGGCGACCCGACCGATCTCTACGATCTCTCGATCGTCAACCCGCAGACCTCCCGTTCGGTCATCGTGCTTTCCCCTGATGGAGACGACCCGGATTCGCAGGTCGTCAAGAGCGTGCTTGCCCTGGTCAACGACCCGAACCGCAGGCAGAAGCCCTATCGGATTGCGGCAGAAATCCGTGACAGCAAGAATGCCGACGTCGCTCGCATCGTCGGCGGCAGCGAGCTGCAGCTCGTCCTGGCAGACGGCCTGATTTCGAGGATCGTCGTGCATTCCAGCCGTCAGGCGGGATTGAGCGCTGTCTACTCCGAACTCCTGGATTTCGACGGCTGCGAAATCTACACCGTCGAACAGCCGGGACTGACGGGAAAGTCCTTTGCCGCCGCCGTCATGGCCTATGAGGCTTCGACACTGATCGGCGTGCGTGACGAAGCCGGCGCGGTCCATATCAATCCGGCCGCAAACCGGGTTTTCCTGCCCAACGAGAGGGCGATCATCATTGCCGAAGATGACGATGCGATCAAATCGGGCGATGCCAATCTCAACGTCGACAAGGATGCGATCGTGGCCGCCGTGCCAAGGGTCTCCGGTCCGGAACGCACCCTTATCCTCGGCTGGAACCGCCGCGGCCCGATCATCACTTTCGAACTATCGCGCTATGTTGCGCCCGGCTCCCTCCTGACCATCGCCGCCGACACGCCCGAACTCGAGGCCGATATCGCCGCCCTCAAGGTCGCCAACGATCACATGGCAGTCGAATACAGCATCATCGACACCGGCAACCGCACCGCCCTGGAAGCGCTCGATATCCCCAACTACGACCACGTGCTGGTCCTCGGCTACAGCGACCACATGGCGCCGCAACCGGCGGACACCCGCACGCTGGTGACACTGCTTCAGCTGCGCAAGATCGCCGAAGAGGCCGGCCAGCACATCGGCGTCGTCAGCGAGATGACCGACGTGCGCAACCGGGAACTCGCGGAAGTCACCCGGGCGGACGATTTCGTCGTCAGCAACAAGTTGGTCAGCCTGATGCTGGCGCAGGCGTCCGAAAACGAATCCATGGCTGCCATCTTCGACGAACTGCTCGACGAGGAAGGCTCCGAGATCTACATGCGCCCCGTCTCGGATTACGTCTCAATCGATCAGCCGGTGAATTTCTACACGATCTGCCTGTCCGCCCTGCGTCGCGGCGAGATCGCCATCGGTTACCGACGCCAGCGGGAGGACGATCCCGATCATCGCAACCTCGGCGGTGTCGTCGTCAATCCGGTGAAATCCGAAAAGCTGCTCTACAGCGCGCGAGACCGTGTGATCGTGCTGGCCCACGACTGACGACAAACCGGTGCAACAATCGTCTGCACCATGAATTCGACCTTGAAGCACGCCCCCAGCGATGGATAAACCGGACAGGCGCCATTGCCGGGGGGAGACCATATGACCGAGTCGATCAAGACAGCCGCCCTGCCCCGTGCCGGGCAGCTTTCCGTCGAGATGACCCGCTGGCCAAGCGTCACCGGCAGCGAGGGCGAGGCCGCCTTCTCCGCGCGGCTTGTAGCGCTTCTGCGCGATCTCCCGGCATTCCGTGATACGCCGGAAAACATCGTCACCTTCGACAGCCACGGCGATTCCGCCCGTCAGAATGTCGTCGCGCTCGTTCGCGGAACGGGCCGGAACTGCCTGGTGCTGGCCGGCCATTTCGATACCGTCTCGATCGCCAATTACACCACCCTGACATCGCTCGCCTGCGAGCCGGAAGCCTTGACGCAGGCCTTGATTGAGGAGCTGTCCTCCAAGGAGCGCAATGCCGTCGAGGAAAAGGCGTTGGCCGATCTCCTGACCGGCGACTTTCTGGCGGGGCGCGGCCTGCTCGACATGAAAAGCGGGCTTGCTGCGGGCATCGTCGCGCTCGAACGTTACGCCGATCTCAAGGAACGTCCCGGCAATATCCTCTTCGTCGCCACCCCGGACGAGGAGAACCGCTCCCGTGGCATGCGCAGTCTTCGCGATCACCTGCCGGAAATCGCCCGCCGCTTCGACCTCGATATCGTCGGCGGCATCAATCTCGACGCCAGCGGTGACGATGGCGATGGTGCGCACGGGCGTGCAGTCTATCTCGGCTCAGTCGGCAAATTCTCGCCCTTCGCCTTCGTCGCGGGTCGCCCTACCCATGCCGGCTACGCCTATGACGGCGTCAGCGCTCACCTCATCGCGGCCGAAATCATGAGGGCGATGGAATTCAACAGTTTGCTTTGCGACGAGGCCCACGGCGAAGTTTCGCCCGCCCCGGTCTGCCTGGAAGCCAAGGACATCCGCCACGGCTATGAGGTGACGACCCCCGCCCATGTCTGGCTGTCGTTCAACTGGCTGACGCACCGCCGTACACCGACAGATATCCTCGATGAATTTTCAACGATCGTGGCCAGGGCGATGGATCAGGCCCTGCAATCGCAGACACGAAACGCCGACGCCTTTTTCAGCCGCCAGGGGATCGATCGCAACACCAGGCTCGAAGGCCGGGTGCTGTCCTACGCCGCGTTGAGACAACTTGCCGAGCGGCAGGCCAGCAAAGAGGCGCTGCGCCATATCGCAGCGCTGGAGCAGGACTTCGCCACCAGCGACGAGCCGCTGTCAGCCAGTCGCACGCTCGTTTCCGAGATGCTCGTCGCCACAGGTCTCGAAGGACCGCTCGTCGTCGTCGGTTTCTCGACGCTGCATTATCCCCGAGTGCATGTCGACAGCCTTGGCCAGTCCGGCAGCGACTTCACGCAACGTCTCCAAGGTACTGCTGCGTTGATCGAGAAGCGCCATGGGCAGAGGATCTGCTTTCGGCAATTCTTCGCCGGCATCTCCGACGTGAGCTTCTTCGGGCATCGCCCGGAAGTACGACAGGCCGACACGCTTGCCGAAAACACACCCGTTCCCGCCTTCGTAGACAGGCCACCGGCAGAAGCGCTTTCCTACCCGGTCGTCAACATCGGCCCCTGGGGACGCGACTACCATCAGAAATGGGAACGGGTGCACATGGACTATGCATTCGAGGTGCTACCGGACCTGATCTACGAATGCGCGTTGTCGGTTCTTTCCGGGGAAAGCCCGAGCCTTTGAAATATTTTGCTCAAAACTGCTCGGCGGTGTAAATTCCCGAAGAAGGCTTATCTGCCTACATCGCAGGGCAGTCACCGCGATCTCCCCCGCGGGGAGAAGATGCCCGAAGGGCAGATGAGGGGGTCTTCACTGCAAACTCGGAGCCAACCGTCCCCATCCGGAGCTGCGCGCCACCTTCTCCCCGCTGGGGAGAAGAGGGAGCACGCCGAGTATTCCGAGAGGTTGCTAGAACCCTGTTCCGGCTATCAGCCAGCAGTCTCGCTACGGATAAGCGTGCCGAGACGGGAGATACCCTGTTCGATCATGTCATCATTGGCGCAGGAGAAGCTCATCCGCAGCGTATTGGCGCCCGAACCGTCAGCGAAGAAAGCCTTGCCGGGAACGAAGGCAACCTTGGCTGTTTCAAGCGATTTCGCCAGAAGTGCCGCACCATCCATGCCCGTCGGCAGCGTCAGCCAGATGAACATGCCGCCTTCCGGCTTGGTCCAGCTCACGCCCTCGGGCATGTATTTTTCGAGCGCCGCCAGCATGCAATCGCGGCGGCGGCTGTAGACGGCCTTGATCTTGCCGACCTGGGCGTCGAAGCCGCGCTCGGCCACAAGGCAGATCGCCATCTGGTTGATCGTCGAGGAATGCAGATCGGCCGCCTGCTTCATCAGGACCAGCTTGCGGATGACCTGGGCGTTGCCGACCATGAAACCGACGCGCAGACCAGGAGCAAGCGTCTTGGAAAAACTGCCGCAATAGATCGTGCGGGTCTTGTCGATGTCGCCGCCATTGCGCTCCAGTTCCAGGGCCAGGATCGGCGGGATCGCCTCGCCGTCATAGCGCAGCGACTGGTACGCGGCATCCTCGATGATCGCGATATCGAGTTCGCTCGCCAGATCGAGAAGCTTCTCGCGTCCTGCCCGGTCGACGGTCTCGCCGGTCGGGTTGGAGAAGTCGGCAGAAAGATAGGCAAATTTTACAGCGCCGCCGGCCTCTGCCGCCGCTTCGCGGTAGGTCTCGGGCGTGCGGTTGCCGCCCGGGGTCAGCTGGTCATATTTCGGCTCATAGGCGTTGAATGCCTGAAGCGCGCCGAGATAGGTCGGCCAGGTCACCAGCGCCGTGTCGTTCGGAGACAGGAAAAGCTTGCCGAGATAGTCCAGCCCCTGCTGGGAGCCGGAGGTGATGAAGATGTTTTCCGGCTCGGCAGCGATGCCGATCTTCGCCATCTCGCCGGCAAGCCAGCGGCGCAGCGGCAGATAGCCTTCGCTGACGGAATACTGGAGTGCAGCACTGACCGTCGGGCCGCTGAAGATTTCGGAATAGACCGACTGGAATTCTTCGTTTGGAAACAACGCAGGATCGGGAATGCCGCCGGCAAAGGAGATGATGTCCGGCCGATCGAGCAGCTTCAAGAGCTCGCGGATTTCCGAAGCGCGCATACGGGAAGAGCGCGTGGCAAAGATTTTTTCCCAATCCAGCATGGAAGTTTCCTCAAGATTATATTTTGGGAAACAAGACCACGCCGAGGGATTTAAGTCAATGTTACTGACCTAAATAGACCCGTTCGAGAATAGGCAAATTCTTGCCTTCTATCATCCAGCCTGAAAGGGAGACATTCGGCGCAATGCGTACCAGCTGATGCAACCGGACAGCGCCGCACCTTCCTCCACATCAAACCGCCAGATCACGTTTCGCCGGTATCTTCGCCCGTATACAGGCTTAGCAGCACGAGCACGCCGATAGTGCACAGTATAACGGCATCGAACCACGCAAAATAGTTCATAATGGTCGTCATCACACCATCCTCCCGGTTGTGGAACGAGACACGACCCGAGCTTGTTCCTCCTGCGTTGATTTTACAACTTAATTCTTTAAACAAATCAACAATCTATACTGCATCGCAACAATCGTGACGTCTAAAATAATTTTTCTTGCCGCAGTTTAACGAACCTTCCGGCTGGGAAAGGACAACGCATCTGCAGCAAGGAAACATTGGGTGGCACACCCCCAGCCACGAACGCGCCCAAAAACGCGAAAAGCCGGGGACGAGCCCCGGCTTCCGTAGTTCGTCCTGGGAGACGAAGATTAGTTCTTGGCCTTGTCGACCAGCTTGTTCTTGCCGATCCACGGCATCATGCCGCGCAGCTTGGCGCCGACTTCTTCGATCTGGTGGTTGTCGTTCATGCGACGGATACCCTTGAAGCGGGCAGCACCCGAGCGGTATTCCTGCATCCAGTCGGAGGTGAACTTGCCGGTCTGGATGTCGGTGAGAACGCGCTTCATTTCAGCCTTCGTTTCGGCCGTGATGATGCGCGGACCCGAGACGTATTCGCCCCATTCCGCCGTGTTGGAGATCGAGTAGTTCATATTGGCGATGCCGCCTTCATAGATCAGGTCGACGATCAGCTTCACTTCGTGCAGGCACTCGAAATAGGCCATTTCCGGGGCATAGCCGCCTTCGACCAGCGTTTCGAAGCCGGCGCGGATCAGCTCGACCAGACCGCCGCAGAGAACGACCTGTTCGCCGAAGAGGTCGGTTTCGCACTCTTCCTTGAAGTTTGTCTCGATGATGCCCGAACGGCCGCCACCAACGCCGCAGGCGTAGGAGAGAGCGAGGTCAAGCGCGTTGCCGGAAGCGTTCTTCTCGACGGCAACGAGGCAGGGCACGCCGCCGCCCTTCTGGTATTCACCGCGAACCGTGTGGCCCGGGCCTTTCGGCGCGATCATGACGACGTCGAGCGTGTCCTTCGGCTCGATGAGGCCGAAGTGTACGTTAAGGCCGTGTGCAAAGGCGATGGCAGCGCCGTCGCGGATGTTGTCAGCGATCTCGGCCTTGTAGATATCGGCCTGCAGTTCGTCCGGGGTTGCCATCATCAGAAGGTCGCCCCACTTGGCGGCCTCAGCAACGGTCATGACCTTGAAGCCATCGGCTTCGGCCTTCTTGATCGTGGCCGAGCCGGCCTTGAGCGCGATAACGACGTTACCGGCGCCCGAGTCCTTCAGGTTCAGCGCGTGGGCGCGACCCTGGGAGCCGTAGCCGACGATGACGACGTTCTTGGACTTGATGAGATTGAGATCGGCATCACGATCGTAATAGACGCGCATTGTAGTGTTCCTTCCCGTTTGAGTCTTGAATGGTTTGTTGTCTTCCCGGCCTTGTCCCTCAGGACGCCGCCGTATTCTCGCTCGTGCCGTAGAGCCGGAGAAAGGCATCGATCGCCCTCTCCGCCCGCCGGTCGAAATTCCTGTCCTTCTCGGTGATCGGCTCACCGAGCAGCATGCGCAGGTGCAGGTCGGAAACGACCAGCCCATAGAGCGTGCCATAGGCCTCTTCCGCATCGTCAAAGCGCACCAGCCGTGCGCGGCGCGCCGCTTCGAGAAGCGCACCTGCCCGCTTGCCGATCTGGCGTCGGCCCCGCTCCTGCAGCATGTGACCAAGCTTCGAGCCATCGCGGCTCGCCTGACCGATTGCCAGACGATTGAGCGCCAGCGAAACATCGCCGGAGAGAACCTCCAGCAGATCGCGGGCAAAGGTCACCAGCAGTTCGTGCAGCTTGCCAACATCAAGACGTCCGGCATGAGCTTCGAAAGTACGGACCTTGCTCGCCTGAAAACCGATCATCGCCGACAGCAACCCGTCGCGATCACCGAACCACTTGTAGAGGCTTTCCTTCGAGCAATTGGCAGCGCGCGCAACACCCGCCGTCGTCAATGCCTTTTCGCCACCATCGACAAGCAGCCGCAACGCGCTGTCCAGAACGGCGTTCTGGCGCGGCGAATAATCCGGCTGGCTGGGTTGGACGGCGATCTGCAAAACAAGCTCCTCAATCAGTACCGTACGGTACGGTTCGTAGCTTATGGCCTAAAGTTTTCGACCCGTCAAGCAGGTTCCACCCAGCTTTGACAAACTGCTCTGTCCTTGACTTTTATTCCCGGCGAATTACCCCGAAATGGACGCATCCGGTAGGTTTCGCCACCTTCCGTTTCGCTGCCCGCTCCGATACGCTGGACACCAGCCGCAGCATCCCGGAGCCATTCATGCAGCATCGCTTTACCCGCGCCGCAACCCGTATTGCCTTCGCCTTTGTGGCAGCAACAGTGAGTATTCCCGGCGCGGCTTGCGCCCAATCCGAGGGCGAGGTCTATAGCCGCATCGAGCAGTTGCATGGCAATGCCGAGGCCTTTTCCGGACCGTTCCAGAACCTCACGGATGCCATGCGCGACGGAGATGCGGAAACCGTTGCCGACCTCGCCGAATATCCGCTCGAGATCCATGCAAATGGCGAAACCTACGACATCCTGAGCGCCCAGGATTTCATCGACAATTTCGATACGCTGATCACGGAAGAGACCCGAAACGCCGTCGCGGATCAAAGCTATGACGCGCTTTTCGTCAACAGCGATGGCGTGATGTTTGCCAATGGCGAAGTCTGGATGGGAGCGATCTGCGACGACGACGACTGCGCGATCACCCATTGGGCAATCACGGCCATCAACAACTAGCCAGGTTGGCCTCAAAAAACGTTCGAAAACAAATTCTTGGAATACAGAACCTGAATCTTTTTCGCATGTTGATGTCTGCATAGCAGAGGGGGGATATCGCCATAAAAAGCCTGCTGGCCGCCTTAGCGGTCCTTGTTGCCAACACCATCCCCGCAGCAGCGGCGGACGATACGCCTTATGTCGGCACCTGGGACTGCGAAGTCTCAACCTTCACCTTCACCGCCGATACCTATGACCCCGGCGAAGGGCCGCTGAAAATCCGGAAGGTGGAGAAAGATGGCGGCAACTACATTCTCACCCTGCCGGACAACTACCAGATCGGCCTTTCCAGCGTCACCGCGACATCGATGGAGTGGATGTCGATGGCATCCGGCGACATGTTCCACTGCACGAAAGCAAAGCCATGACGTCAGCGACAACGACACTCGCCGCCCTTCTGATCGCCCTCATCGCATCCACACCCGTTCTCGCAGCAGAGACCCGGTGCGGCTGGCTGCAGAACCCGACGCCCGCCAACTGGTGGCTCGACGATGCCGATGGCAGCTGGACGATCATGAGCCAGGGTGCCGGCGAAGGTCCTCCCGGAATGGACCTGATCCCCGACATCTCCGAGCGCGATTACGTCCGCACCAACGGCAACTACGGCTATGCCTGCGCCTGCCTGTCGGTGGAGACGCATGACGGCGAAGGCAGCATCACCGAGATCCTCTCGGTCCGCCAGCTGGCCTTGTCGAAATGCCAGAACGACAAGAACCTCTCATCCCCGGAATAGAGCCGAAATCGATGATTGCCGACTGCTTGTCAATGGTCGCGAGGCTGTCCTGATAGCGGCATGTTTCCCAGTCGGGCACGCCGCATTTAGCTTGCGAAACCAACTCCTTACCGCGCATACTCCACCGGCACGCCAGTTCCGCTCTTCAGCACCTCCATAGAGATCGAGGCGGAGACGTCGAACAGCTCCACCTTGCGCACGATCTGCTTGTAGATCACATCATAGTGCTCGACGCGCGGCAGCACGACCTTGAGGATGTAATCGTAATTGCCCGTCAGCCGGTGCGCCTCAACGATCTCCGGTATCTCGCCGATCACTTTGCGGAAGATGTCGATCCAGTCGTCGGCATGATGCGTCGTCTTCACCAGCGCAAACACGGTGGTAGGCACGCCCATTCTTTCCCGGTCCAGCACGACGATCCGCCGCGCGATATAGCCGGTCTCTTCAAGCCGCTGTATCCGGCGCGAGCAGGCCGAGACCGACAGATGAACACGTTCCGCCAGCGTGCTGACCGCGAGGCTCGCATCTTCCTGCAGCAAGGTAAGAATTCTACGATCTCTTTCGTCCAGCACGCTCTGATTCCCCGTCAACACTCTGTCTCTAGCAAATAATTTGCGCCAAATTAAAAAAACACGCAAACCATACGCGCAAACCGCGTCCTCGTCACGCAACAACGCGCGGACTTTTCATCGAAACCCCGGCACACTAAGCTCCATTGAAATCGGAGAACGGATATGCGCAAGATCGGTCTTATCGGCGGAATGAGCTTCGAAAGCTCGGTTGTCTACTACAAGCTGATCAACGAAATGGTCCGCGAACGGCTGGGCGACCTGCATTCGGCCGAAGTGCTGCTGCATTCCGTGGATTTCCAGACGATCGTCGATATGCAGAAGGCCGGCCGCTGGGATGACGCCGCCAAACATCTCGCCGACGTCGCATCCAGCCTCGAGGCCGCCGGTGCCGCCTGCACGCTGATCTGCACCAACACGATGCATCTGATCGCCCCGGAAGTCCAAGCCGCCACCTCGATCCCGCTGATCGACATCATCGACGAAACCGCGGCTGCTATTCGCAACGCCGGCCGATCGCGCCCGCTGCTGCTCGCCACCCGCTATACGATGGAACACGGCTTCTACACCGACCGCATGGCCGGCCACGGCATCGACGTCATGGTACCCGATGCGGATGACCGCACCCTCGTTCACAACATCATCTTCAACGAACTTTGCGCCGGTAAAGTGTTGGACGCATCGCGAGACGCCCTCTTCGGCGTCATCGAACGCGCCGTTGCCAATGGCGCCGACAGCATCATCCTCGGCTGCACCGAAATCTGCCTGATCCTCGATCCCGAAAACCTGCCCCTCCCCGGCTTCGATTCAACCCGAATCCACGCCTGCGCAGCGGTGAGGTTTGCGCTTGCCGAAGAGGCGGGTGAAGAGCGCGACGCGGCGTAAGCAGATTTGTAGCTCCTCCCTCAGATGAGGTGGAGAGGAACCTTCGGCGCTCACCAAAAACGAATAAAATTCCTATCGCGCCAACAAACGCGCATACTGGTTGGTCGCTGCCATTTCACGGGTACCAGCGCTTGGAAGATCATTGTGCTTTCACCCGATACAGGAGTGATTGCCATGTCCTTTTACGGACAATCAATTGGCGACGAAGCGCTGGTGATGATGAAACGGGTCCTCGATGAAGAATGCGCGCGCAGGGAAATTGACCCTGACGCAGGGCAAGGCCAGGACCTTGCCCTTGTTGTTATGCATGCTTTCCGCAGCGGGATGACGGATGAGAAGGAACTTGTCGTCTTGGTCCGAAACCTGGCGGACGAGGTTTGTTGAACGAAGCGGAGTTCCGCCAAACTAGACCCCAGCTATGCAGCGTTCTATGATACCGATACACCGTCATCAGCCCTTCAGGAGCCCTGACGCCTAAGAGATGCGTGTGCTCTCGCTCCACTGGAGACGAAAGCATGCTGGACAAACCATCCCTTGGCGAAAAGCCCGTCATCCGTGTTGCGATCAAGGAATATCGAGCAGCTTGGGTAACGTCGATTATCAGTCACGGGTTTTGCGAGCATCAAAGCTTCGTCACGGAGCGGGACGCCAAAGCATATGCGGCGAACCGCGCCCGGCTTTTGCTGAACTAGTCCTCCATCCCAATTTTGGGACAGCAAGAAAATTGCCCCCGCATCGAAGCGGGGGCTAAGTATCCGATAGTCCACATGACACATCGCGAATATACGTGATTCGGCAGTTCTCGCGATACCCACACTTGATGAAAGGGTGTGAGGTAGCGAAGCTTGCTACAGTCCACACCTTACAACACACCCTCGTCATAAACCTTCCGCGCAGCCCTGATCCGTTCATGATTGTCCGTGGACCACGCCACGACCGGCAGCACGATGGCCAGGAACGATTGCCCGAGATCCGTCAGTTCATATTCCACGCTCGGCGGCTGTGTCGGAAACACCGTGCGCTTCAGGTAGCCATCGCGTTGAAGATCGCGCAGCGTCTGGGTCAGCATGCGCTGCGAAATGTCGGGGATCATCCGGCGCAGCGCGGAAAAACGCACCGGGCCATCAGCAAGTCCCTGAATGATCAGCGTATTCCATTTGCCGCCGATATTGTCGAGCACGTCGCGTACCGGGCAATTGGCCATGGTGTAGGCAACACCGCCGATCACCATCACTTTCTCGGCGGCCGCTGTCCTGGTGATCTGGTTCATAGTCATGTCCTTCCCTGCCCGCTGCCTCGGTTACCTCGACGTAACTATGGCAGAAAAAACTGCCACCTTTACATCTACGGGCGTATAACCAAATAAGATATGGTCTCAAAAGGGAACCATATCTCAAAGCGGAACTTTCAGCAAGAAAGACACCGGCTTTCGGGAAAACCAAGGAAAGCGATCATGTCCGAAACCCTTCTCGTTACCGGCGCCTCTGGCCAGCTTGGCCGCCTCGTGCTCAATGCCCTGCTCACCTCCGGCAAGGTTGCGCCGGCAGACATCATCGCCACATCGCGCGATCCGTCCAAGCTTTCGGCCTATGCCGAAAAGGGCGTACAGACCCGCAAGGCCGATTTCGACGATGCCGCATCGCTTGCAACCGCCTTTGCCGGTGCAGACCGTGTTCTGGTCGTTTCCACCGACGCGCTCGATGCGCCGGGCAAGCGCCTCGTCCAGCACACCGCCGCCATCAACGCCGCCAAGGTCGCTGGCGCCAAGCATATCCTCTACACCTCGATGCCGAACCCGGAGAATTCCGCCGTCATCTTCGCCCCTGAGCATCTGGGCAGCGAAGCAGCCGTCAAGGCGACGGGCCTTCCCTACACGATCCTGCGCAATGGCTGGTACATGGAAAACCTGTTCATGGGTCTGCCGCACGCCTTCTCCGAGGGCAAATGGTATACCTCGGCCGGTGAAGGCAAGATCGCCCATATCGCCCGTGCCGACATCGCCGCCGCAATCGCCGACGCTTTGACCTCGGGTTCAACGGAAAGCAAGACGTATACGCTGACCGGCACTGTCGCGCGCACTTCTTCGGAAATCGCTGAAATCGCATCGAAAATCGTCGGAAAGCCGCTCGATGTGGTGACGATCACCGACGAACAGCTGACCGGCGGCCTTCAGGCGGCCGGTCTTCCGCCCTTCCTGATCCCCGTGGTGGTGTCCTTCGACACCAACACCCGCGAAGGCAAGATCGCCATGGTCACCGACGATGCCAAAACGCTTTCCGGCAAGCCACTGACGTCGATCGAAACCTTCTTCGAGACAAACAAGGCCGCTTTTGCGGGCTAGACGCCGACGCCACGCGGCCGGATCGTCAGACGGTCTGGCCGCACGCCCTGCGGAAGCGCCGGACGGTTTCCGCCATGCCAAACTCAAGCGCATCCGCCGTCAACCCATGGCCGATGGAGACTTCGTCCAGCATCGGAATATGCTTTGCCAGCAGCGGCATGTTGGCGACGGTCAGATCGTGCCCGGCATTGACCCCAAGGCCCAGTTCATGGCCGATTTTCGCAGTTTTCCCGAGCTCGATGGCGATCATTGCTGCCTTTTGCTCATCATCAAAACAGCCGCCATAAGGGCCGGTATAGAGCTCGATACGATCGGCGCCGGTTTCCCGCGCGATCGTCAGCGCCTCTCTGTCCGGCGTACCGTCGGCGAAGACAGAGACCCTGAGGCCGTTCTTCTTCAGCCGCGCCGTCACGTCGGCAAGCAGTTCAGCATTGGCGCGAAAATCCCAACCGTGATCGGATGTCGCCTGCGCGGGATCGTCCGGCACGAGTGTCACCTGCTCGGGCTGGTGGCGCTCCACAAGCTCCAGGAATTCGGCGTTCGGATAGCCTTCCATGTTGAATTCGGCATCCGGAAACTCGTCGTCGATCAGATTACGAATCGGCGCCAGATCGGAAAAACGGATATGCCGCTGGTCCGGCCGCGGATGAACCGTCAGGCCGCTTGCGCCCGCCTGCAGCGCAATTCTGCCGAGCGCAGTAACCGAAGGCCAGGGAAGATCGCGGCGATTTCTCAGCATCGCGACAGCGTTCATGTTCACGGAGAGTTTCGCAGCCATTTCAGCACTTTCGAACAGTTGGCGGTTGCAGGCAGCCTCTTCTATCGCGTCCGCATGCCGCTCGCAATCGATCGCGTGTTTGAAGGGTGCGCGTCGAAAGGCCTCATCAGTTATTTCACATCCAATGAAAATTTAATGGAACAAGGCCCTGACAAGTCGGGCAAATTCCGATTTAATGCAAAGCCATCTCCCGACGTGCCTAGCAAGCGCCCGAGATGCTTTTCCAGGAAGGACCTAAACCAGACGATGATTCGTTTTGCTCGTCATATCGAACCATTTTTTGCAGGATCCTGCCGCCGTGTGGCGCGGCAGCGTGGGGTCTGCATCTGATGAGCACAGAAGGCTCCGAAAGACGCCAGCCAGCAGCGGCACTCCTGCGGCAGGCATTGCAGCGGGTGCTTGAGAGCAAGACGTTTGCACGCTCCGAACGCCTGCGTTCGTTCCTGAGATATGTCGTCGAGACAGAGTTGGGCGGCGCCGGCGCCCAGCTCAAAGGCTATACGATCGCCATTGATGTCTTCGGCAGGCCGATGGCCTTCGATGCCGATGGAGACCCGCTCGTGCGCGTCCATGCCGGCAAGCTTCGTAAATTGCTGGATACCTATTACGCAACGGAGGGGTCCGGCGAGGAATGGCGCATCGCCATTCCCAAGGGCAGCTATGTTCCGGAATACCGGCAGCACCACGTCGAAGCTACCCCCGCGGAAACCACGGTGCCTGCCTCGGTCCAGACAAGACGGGCGGAGATGTCCGTTGCCGCCAAAGAGACGACCGGTCCCTCGCCGGTCTCGATCCGGCCATCGGCAAGCCGCACGCGCCGCTCCTGGCTGCCGGCGCCCCTCTCCTCGCATTTCGCTCTTCTTTCGGTTCTGCCGTTGCTGATCGTCGCTCCCCTTGCAACGCCGGCCATGAGTATCAGCAGCAGCCTTGGCATGAATGGCCCCCAGGCCTTGAGCGGCCTGCGCTTCGAACGCGCGCAGGATCTGCCGCAAGTCACGATCACGGGCCAATGGCCGCGTCAGAGCCTGCCCGCTCGCTTCGCCGATACGATGCGCGCCGCAGCCTCGCATTTTCGCACGGTAACGACCATCAGCACGCGGCTTCGCACCACCCAGCTCGCCTTTACCATCACCGTTGCAGACGACGAGGAGAGCGGAGGCGTCAAGGTCAGCGTCACCAACGACGCGACCGCCGACAGTGTCTTCACCGCGCTCATTGAGGGCGACCGCCTCGAAGACGAGAGCGACATGCTGTTTGAAAGCGTGTCTCTGGCAACGCGGGTACTGGCACTCGACGGCGAGATCTATCGCTACGCCACGGATCACAGCCTCGATAGCGCGCTGATGACCTGCATGACGCTGACGGACACCTATCGCCGTGAGCAGACCAAAGATGCATTCCACGACGCCCGCAAGTGCCAGGATGACCTTTCCAGTGATCGTCGCAACACGCTACGGTTCATCGTGAGCGCTGGTGCCCTACCTGCCAGCATCGACTTCTAATTCCGCAAAAAACATCAAAATTCGCCGATTGTCGGCCAATTTTCGTGATCAGAGCGCCGAAAGCGATCGTTTTCGACATCATTTCGCGCATTTTATCCCTAATATTGCTAATTGTTTCGCTTCTCGCATCGAGTGTATGCGTAGGCTGGGAAGTGGAGAAGCCTGATTGCTCATCAGGTCAGCACAGTGTCTGTAGTAGCCATCTCGGTGGCGTGCAAAGCGTAGAAGAGCAGGCTTGGATGAAGGCCGCGTGACCCCGTGGAACCGAACTCCGAACCGTCATTTCCGCAAGGTTCGACGACTGTGGAGACTATCGAGCGCATGCCTGAAGACCTGAAAAACAATGCTTCTGCGATGCTTGCGCGCCCGGAAAGCTGCTTTATGCCGATCTTGCCCCTGCCCGGAACGATCCCGGAAAATCAGGTGGCGATCGCCGACATGGCAGATGCCTTCGGCGTCACCCATCGCACCCTGCATTTCTACGAGGAAAAGGGCCTGCTGACAGCCGAGCGCATGGGGCCGATGCGCGTCTATGGGCTGGAAGACATCCGCCGCATGGCAGTCATCAACGCCTGCCGCGAAATCGATATGCCCATCATCGCCATTCAGGAAATGATGGCCGACCTCCTCGCTGCCGGCTCTCGCGAAGACGCTGCCCAGATTTTCCGTGACGCCCTGCATGGCCACAAACGCGAGCTTGCCGCCCAGCAATCCATTTTGCGCCGCCAGATGCAGCGGGTCAGCGAACTGCTCGAATCGGCCGATGAAGGCAACAGCCCGCGGCCCCAGCCTCAGACAATCCATCTGTCCCCCATCGAGATCAAATGCCTGGGCTGCATGGCGGAAGGCTACCCCGCAACGCGCATCGCGACGTTGATGGACATGGATATGACCGCCGTGCTGACGCTGGAATCGGACATCATCCGCAAGTTCAATGGCCACAATCGCTTTCAGGCGGTCGCAAAAGCTGTCCTGATGGGCTTCGTCTCGGCCGATTGAGCCGAGTTATCGCACGATCGTCAGCGTCTCGGCCGCACGGGTAATCGCCGTATACAGCCAGCGTTCGCGCGTATCGCGAAAAGCCCAGCTTTCGTCGAACAGCACGACATTGTTCCACTGCGAACCCTGCGCCTTGTGGACGGTCAGCGCGTAACCATAATCGAACTCGTCGTACCGCTTGCGCGTCGACCACGGGATTTCACCCTCGACATCCTCGAAAGCCTGCTTCAGCAGTTTGATCTTGGCAGCACCGCGATCCATGTCGTCGTCTTCCGGCCGGATCATCAGGTTGATGCCCGGTTTGACCGTCTCTCTCGACGACGTCATCACCTGCCAGAGGGAGCCGTTGAGCAGTCCCTTGGCGGGATCGTTGCGCAGGCACACCAGTTTGTCGCCGGATTGCGGATATTCGGTGGTGAACCCCTTGAGCTCCCGCAGCCGCATATTGTAGCGCCGCCGCGTTTTGTTGGTCCCGACCAGCACCTGGTCGGCGTCCAAGACCAGATCCTGCGTCACCTCATGCTTGGAAATCACCTGCGCGGTGCCATAGTCGCCATGCATGATTTCCTTGCCTTCACGCACCTGCATGGCGAGCTTGATGATCGGATTGTCGCGCGCCTGACGGTGGATGTCGGTCAGCAGAAAATCCGGCTCGTCATTGGTGAAGTAGCCACCACCTGTGACCGGCGGCAACTGGCCGGGATCACCCAGCACGAGGATCGGCGTGCCGAAGCTCATCAGGTCGCGGCCGAGCGCCTCGTCCACCATCGAGCATTCGTCGACGATGATCAGCGCCGCCTTGGCAACCGGCGATTGCCGGTTGATTGAAAACATCGGCGCAATCGAGGTCTTGCCGGTTTCCTCGTTGGAAACCTCCTCCTCGCCACGCGGCCGGTAGATCAGCGAATGAATAGTCTTGGCGTTGCTCGCGCCCTTCGAGCGCAGCACCTGCGCCGCCTTGCCGGTAAACGCTGCGAAAAGCACCTCGCCATCCACATGCTCGGCAAAGTGTCGCGCCAGCGTCGTCTTGCCGGTGCCGGCATAGCCGAACAGCCGGAAAAGCGGCTTGCGCCCTTCCTTCAGCCATTGCGACACGGCTTTCAGCGCTTCATCCTGTTGCGGTGCAAATTCCATGGAGCGAAGTGGCAGGATTCGGGGCCAGGATGCAAGCCTTACCCCTTGAGTGGGTGACACATCATCGGGCTCGAGGAGGACTGATCGACGCAGCGGTGGAACAACAAGCTCCGCAAACCGTTCGCTCCTTCGTTGAACTCATTTGCATCCCGGAGGAAAACTGCCGTGTTGAAAATCATGACTCTCGCCGCCGCCGCAACCATCGCATTATCGAGTGCGGGCTACGCACAGACCTTGCCGATGACCTGCGATGCGACGAACATGGAAAATCTGAAGGCCGACGTCAAAAAGGCACCAAGTGACGCCCAGAAATCCGCAGCGCAGGCTGCAATCGGCGATGCGACGATGGCCATGCAGGCCGGCAAGGTCGATGATTGCGTCATGGCAATGCAGAAGGCCAGAATGGCAATCGACACGCCATAACGATAACGACAATTCAACGGCGCAGCCCGCGACACCCGTCGCGGGCTTTGTTGTTTTTAAAGGGGGATCGAGCGACCGCAACACCCCGCAGACAATTCCCGGTAATCGCTCTTCCCGGTGGCTCCAACCTGACTTTCCGACTCATTCGCGCGCCTCTACTGTCAGGCGAACAATTAAATCTGCCAAAGAGGATTCGATGAGCGACGCATTCGGTTTCATGTTCGGCTTTTACGGCCTGTTGCTCGGCCTGGCCGTTGCCGAGGTCGTGTCCGGTTTCTCGCGCGCCTATGACGAACGCCACAGCCGCAGGATAGGCGTCGTCGCCCCCCTGTTCGGCGCCCTCCTGCTCGTCGATCTGATCACCTTCTGGATGAACGCCTGGGCGTATCGCGACCTCGAGAAAGTCAGCTATCCGATAGCGCTCGCAGTGGCGCTGGTCGCGTTGCTCTACTATTTCGCAGCCACGCAGGTTTTCCCGAAAGCCACGGAAAATGACACGCTGGACAGACACATCATGGAACACCGGCGCGTGGTGATCTTCTGCGTGCTCGCCAGCAACCTGATCACTCAGGTTCCGCCGGCAATCATCGCCTTCAAGACGCCGTGGCCCCCCTCGGACATCGCGCTCTGGGCTGCTCTCAACCTGATCTACTACATCCTCCTTGGCACCGCCGCGCTGGCCAGGAGCAAGAAGATCGTCAGCAGCGTCGTCGCCGTCGCCATTCTCTATGTCACCGGCGCAACGGCGATCTTTGCCTGAAGTCGGAGCGAGGGATCGGTTTTCCGCCCCCGCGCCTCGCAGGATCTTTCCGACTGTGTGGCAATATTTCGCATCCGCGGCACGCGCGCCTTGGAAATCCCCGGTGATGCCGTTATCACGACGGCGCAAAGGACATCAGCGTGACAGAACCGGATTATCCTCTCATCCCTCCCGAAAAATCGGGACCGCCAGAGCCTCGGGGCGAAATGCGATCCGAGGAGAGCAAGCCGCTTCGCTCAGGGATGGGCCGCTGGCATCCTGCCCCGCAATGGGCCATCCTTCTTGTTCTTTCTCTTTTCCTCGCCGTCCTGCTGGAGCTTGTCGGCATCCCCGCTGCCCTGCTGATGGGTCCGATGGTCGCCGCCGCGGTCTGCGGCATCAATGGCGCCACGATCCGTCTGCCGCGCCCGCTCTATTACTGCGCCCAGGCGCTGATCGGCACGATGATCGCCGAGTCCATCACGCCCGGTATCCTCGGCAACCTGCTCGCCAATGCCCCGCTGTTCCTCGCCATCATCGGTTCCGTCATCGCGATGAGTACGCTGTCCGGCTATGCGATCAGCCGGCTCGGCATCCTGCCCGGCACCACCGCCATCTGGGGCTCGTCTGCTGGCGCTGCCACCACGATGCTGGTCATGGCCGATGCCTATGGCGCCGATGTCAGGCTCGTCGCCTTCATGCAATACTTGCGCGTCGTCTTCGTTGCCGCCGCAGCCTCGCTCGTCGCACGCTACTGGGCGGGTATCGATGGTGCTGCGCCTGCGATCGTCTGGTTCGGGCCGATCGATCCCATCGCCTTTGCCGAAACGCTGGCGCTTGCCGCCATCGCCGGTTTCCTCGGCAACACGCTGCGCATTCCCGCCGGCATTTTCCTGTTTCCATTCCTGATCGGTTCGGCGCTGAGCATGAGTGGCCTCATGGTCATCGAGATCCCCGAATGGTTGCTGGCGATCAGCTATGCCCTGCTCGGCTGGAACATCGGCCTCGGCTTTACCCGCCCAATCATCGCCCATGCGGGACGCGCCCTTTTGCCGACAGTCCTGTCGATCCTCGTCCTGATCGGCTTTTCCGGCATACTCGCCTTCATTCTCACCCGCACGCTCGGCATCGATCCGCTGACGGCCTATCTTGCCACCAGCCCCGGCGGCATGGATTCCATCGCCATCATCGCCGCATCGAGCAATGTCGACATCGCCTTCGTCATGTCGCTGCAGACCACGCGCCTGCTGCTCATCATGGCAATCGGCCCGAGCCTGGCGCGTTTCGTGGCGGCAAAGCCGGGAGCAAAACCAAAGCGCTGAGAAAACTATTTCGAGAAACACGGGAATAAAACCCGGCCCTCGTCAGTCCTAGCTTCGTGTCGCATGAAACGGCACGGAGGAAACACCAGCTAGGATATTTCCATGAAAACCATTCTGTCTCTCGCAGCCGGCTTTTCGCTTCTGGCAGTCCTGCCAGCCATGGCTGCCCCGCCCGTCCAGACGGTCAAGTCCGACAAGGGTGATGTGATTGCTGCTGAAAACGGCATGACGCTCTACACCTTCAAGAAGGATGAAAGCGGCAAGTCCAATTGCTATGATGAATGCGCCAAGAATTGGCCGCCTTACTTCGCTGGCGCTTCAGCCATGGCGGAAGGCGACTATACGCTGGTCGAGCGCAAGGATGGCAAGAAGCAATGGGCACTCAAGGGCATGCCTCTCTATTTCTGGGTGAAGGACGCGAAACAGGGCGACGCTACCGGCGACGGCGTGAAGGACGTTTGGGATGCCGCGCGTCCCTGATGATCTCTCTCGCGATACGGACAGGCCGGGCATGAAGACCGAACCCTTCGAGGAACAGGTCCTCTCGCTCATCCCGCTCCTTCGTCGCTATTCCCGCAGCCTCGCCCGTTCGGATGCCGATGGCGAGGACCTGCTGCAGGATTGCGTCGAGAAAGTGCTCGTCCGCCGTGCCCAATGGCGCGGCGGCAGCCTGCGCTCCTGGGCCTTCACGATCATGACCAATCTCTATCGCGACGGCTATCGCCGGGCACGACTGCATCCACCCGTCGAACTCAGCGACGAAACGACACCGCTGCCCCAGCAGGACCAGTCGGAAGCGCCGCTGGGCGACCCGCTGGAAAAGCAAAGGCTCAATCAGGCGATCAACGCGCTTTCACCCGATTATCGCGCCGTGCTGATGCTCGTCGTCGTCGAGGGCTACAGCTATCAGGAGGTGGCCGACACGCTTTCCGTGCCGATCGGCACTGTGATGTCGCGGCTCTCCCGCGCGCGCCGGCAGATGACGGAACACCTGGCGCTGAGCAATATCGTTCCCCTGCGGAGACCGAAATGAACACCGAAAACAACACGGTCACCGAAGACGACCTGCACGCTTATGTCGATGGCTTCCTGAACGAAAGCGAACGACAGGCCGTCGAAGCCTGGCTTGCAAACAATCCGGATGCCGCCGAGGATATCCGGCAATGGCAGAGCCAGGCTGAGGGCCTGCGTATAGCTTTCAGCGATTATGCACGCACCGATGATCAGGATCGCCGTTTCGTCGCCAATGTTGCCCCAGTTCCTCGTGGCCTGCCTCGCTGGCTATCGGCCGCCGCTGCGGGCCTGCTGCTGTTTCTCGCCGGCACAGCAACCGGCATCTATGGCAACAGGCTGCTTGCCACCGCACCTCCGCAGCAGATTGCCTCAGCGCTGGACGACCTGCCCGCACAGGCCAACTCGGCCTATCTTATCTATACAAAAGAGGTTCGCCATCCCGTGGAAGTCGGCGCTGATCAGGAGGCTCATCTTGTTGCCTGGCTTGGCAAACGGCTGGATTACAAGCTGCGCGCGCCCGACCTCACGAAAGACGGATTCCATCTCGTTGGAGGCCGTCTGCTTCCTGTCAGCGGCAAGGCGGGGGCCATGCTGATGTATGAGGACGGCAACGGCAAACGCCTCACCGTCCTGCTCGGTCGCAACCCCGTCAACGAAGAAACGAGTTTCCGCTTCGCCAGCAACGGCGCGCTGGAAACCTTCTACTGGATCGATGGAGAGATCGGCTACGCCGTGACCGGCGAGCTCACCCGCGCCCGCCTGCAGCAGATTGCCGAAGAATGCTATCGGCAATTCGAAAGCTGACACCGTGACGGCAACGCGCCTGCCATCTCGGACAGGCGGCGCCATCAATCCCGATTTCGGAGGTGTCTTCAAACCGTTTCGGCTGCCATGTCCGGCAGTATCCGCTCCAGGCGATCATAACCTGCGGCGACACCGCTCTCCATCGGCGATTTCAGAACTGCATCACGCGCGCCAGTCGAAGAATAAAGGATGGTCGTGGTAACAGTCGTACGGCCATCCTGAGGCACGAACAACGTCGTCACCCGCGTTTCTCCGCAGGTCCAGTCCATTTCGAAAACCTCGGTATGGACGATCCGCCGGGGTGCCTCGAGTTCCCTGTAGACACCGCCCATGCTCATCTCAGTGCCATCGGCGTCTTTACGCCAGACGTAGCGGAAAGCACCTCCAACCTTGAGGTCGATCTCACAGACCTTGAGCGACCAGCCATCCGGTCCGAAGAACCATCGTTTCAGCAGTTTCGGCTCGGTGAAGGCCGCAAAGACCAGTGGCTGCTCGGCATTGAAGACCCGGCTCATGACGATTTCGCAGTCGTTCATCGCGGAAATTTTAAGGGCATTATCGACCATGTCTCATTCTCCCTCTTTTGGGCCGCCCGTTTGCGGCGTTGCTTTCATTTCCTCCAGCAGCACGTCGAGACGCTGGAAATGCACTTCCCAGAAACGGCGATAGGCATCGATCCAGTCACCCGCTTGAGAAAGGGGTGCCGCCTCGAGGCGACAGGGCCGGCGCTGGGCGTCACGGCCGCGCGAGATCAGGCCGGCCCCCTCCAGCACTTTCAGGTGCTTGGAAATCGCCGGCTGGCTCATCGCAAAAGGTTCGGCAAGCTCGTTAACCGACGCCTCCCCCAGCGCCAGCCGCGCGAGGATCGCGCGCCGGGTGGGGTCGGCAAGCGCGGCAAATGTCGCATCCAGTTGACTGATGGACTGCATTTCATAACCAATCATTTCTAAAACCAATTGGTTATATAAAGCATAAGTTTCGAACAGGCGCAAGCCCGTCGAAAATTATCGGTGATGATTAGGCTGCGCCCTTGCCGATAGGGTCGTTTTCCAGAAGGATCGGCTTGCCATGCGGCGTGGCCTCTGCCGCCCGCTGCCACGCAGCGGTCAGGTGGTCGAGATCGTCGCCACGCACGATCGATAGTTCGGCGAGAATGCGCGAGAGCGCCGCCACCCAGCATTCGTAATAGTCGCTGCCATCGGCGCACCGTCCGGGCCGGTAAAGCTCCTGTGACAGAACCTCTGCCCATTCGCTCCAGGAGAACACGCCGCGCTCGTGAAGCCGCACGGTCATGGCAAAGGCCTCCGCCTGCCACGGCTCGGCAAAGACAGGCGCCCCATCGCCGCCAACAGGCAACTCCGGCATGCCGGAAAGCGAGTTCGAAAGATCAGGCGCGCTCAAGATAGCTCTCCCAGGCGTCGATCGACACCGTCAGCCCCGGCTCGGCCCCCTCGCCCCAGACTTCCCGGCCATCGAAGACAACCGTATAGACCCATTGCGGATTCTCGCCCCAGCCGTGGGCATTGTCGTCGGGAAACACGAAGGAGCCTCGCACCGCCTCAATGGTGCCAACGCGACCGCGGGCATAACGCGGCAGCCGCGTATGGGTCTCGGGATTGAAATTGTGGGTACGGACGCGGTCACCCGGCCCAAAGATGGCCGCCGTCGAAGCCGGCCTGTCGCACGGCCCGCCCTTGGCAAGCACGCCCGCGACCATATCAGCCTTCAGTACCCGCTTTGGGGGCGCACCGGGCTCGGTCATCACACCGCTGTCGATCTCTTCCGCCGTGGCAAAGCCATGGCGCTCCAGCAGCGTTTCCAGCGCCCGGATCCAGATCTCGTAATAACTCGCTGAAAGATAAGTGGCAGGGGGGATGTTTTCCCGCGCATGCCGGCTTTCGTCAATATTCCAGGCACCGAAGGCACCGCACGAAAGCGTCAGCCCCAGCGCCCGCTTTTCCCATTCGGCATGGAAAATGGGCTCGTTCTTTTCCGGTGCGACAGCTCCGAAACCATGCTGGCCGCCAAGATCGTGAGGGCCGTTCATCAGACAGCCTCCGGCACACGAACAATTGCCGTGCCGATCAGGGCGTCGCGGCTGACGAGGTCCGCAAGCTGCTCCTCGCTCAAACCATCCGTATTCGCGGGTCGCTCGGGGATGACGAGATACCGAAGCTCGGCCGTCGAATCCCACACTCGGATTGCCTGTCCCTTCGGCAGCGTCAACCCGAATTCAGAAAGCACGCCCCGCGGATCCATGACCGCGCGCGAGCGATAGGCCGGCGCCTTGTACCAGACCGGCGGCAGCCCGAGCACGGACCACGGGTAACAGGAGCAGAGTGTGCAGACGACGAGATTGTGGGTTTCCGGCGTGTTGAACACGGCGCGCATATGCTCGCCCTGCCGGCCGGTATAGCCGAGGCTGCCAATCGCCGCCGTGGCATCATCCTTCAGCCATTGCGCAAATTCGAGATCCGCCCAGGCTTTCGCCACCACACGCGCGCCATTGCGCGGCCCGATCTTCGTTTCATAGGTCTCGACAATCGCGTCGATCGCCTTCGGATCGATCAACCCCTTGGCGGTCAGCACCGTCTCCAGGGCCTTCACCCGCGCCTGCATGTCGGAGAAGTGGTTGTCGTGATCGTGGTAATGGTCGTCGTCGTGATCGTGCATGACACACTCGCTGACTGTTTTCGAAACGATTCCGGATGCTATTTCAGCATCGGCCAAAGGCTGACGACGAGCAAGACCGCCATGGTGATATTGAACCATTTGAGCCGGACCGGATCCGACAGCCACTCGCGAAGCGCAGAGCCAAAGCCCGCCCAGGTGGAGACGCTCGGCACGTTGACGATGGCAAAGATCAGCCCGACGATGACAACGCTCGTCAGGTAGCTTTGCTCATTCGTATAGGTCGCCATCGCCGAAACCGCCATGACCCAGGCCTTCGGATTGACCCATTGAAACGCCGATGCTTGCAAGAAGCTCATCGGCTCTGCTCCCGCGCTTCCTTCGGACAGGCTGCGCGAGGTTGCAATCTTCCATGCGATCCAGATCAGATAAGCACCACCGGCAAATTTCAGGATCGTGTAGAAAAGCGGCACCGAGTGCAACAATGCACCGAGCCCGAGGCCAACGGCAATCAGCAGCGACAGGAAGCCCGCACCGATCCCGAACATATGAGGGATCGTCCGCACGAAACCGAAATTCACCCCCGAGGCAAACAGCATCATGTTGTTCGGACCCGGCGTGATCGATGTCGTGAAGGCGAAGAGAAACAACGCCAGAAGCGTGTCGGCATGCATGATCGTAACCTCCCCAACTTTTAGGTCAACGTAACTGACCTATCAGCTGTAGCCACCCGAAACTTGTCATGGTGACAAAAAGACGAGATCCCCTTGGCTGCGCGCGCTTCCTTCACTGGAGACTCAATCCCGGAGAGGAGCCTTCGCACGACATAAAAATTAGCAAGGGGGCGCTGAAGAAGCCCACGGAATGCGATACCTTCTCCGGCAGCAGCCCGATCTCACGAGCACACCGCATCAGCCCGAGGACGTTTGCATGACATCCGCCATTCCAACGACCACCTTTCCATCAGCCGCTCAGGTACCCGTTCTCGGCCAGGGAACATGGCACATGGGCGAGCGTGCCGACCGTGCGAAAGAAGAGGCGGCAAGCCTGCGGCATGGCCTCGATCTTGGCATGACGCTCATCGATACGGCTGAGATGTACGCCAATGGCGGCGCCGAAACCGTCGTCGGCGAAGCGATCAAAGGCCGCCGCCGCGATGCCTTCATCGTTTCGAAAGTCCTGCCATCCAATGCCAGCACTACTGGCACCATCCGCGCCTGCGAGGCCAGCCTCAAGCGCCTGGGTATGGAAACAATCGACCTTTACCTTCTCCACTGGCGCGGGAGTTACGGCCTCGACGAAACGCTGGAAGGTTTCGAACGCCTGCAACAGGCCGGAAAGATCAAAACCTGGGGTGTCTCCAATTTTGATGTCGACGACATGGAAGAGATCAGCGCCCTGCCCGGCGGCAAGCAGGTCGCCACCAATCAGGTGCTGTACAATCTTACGCGTCGCGGTATCGAATACGATCTCCAGCCTTGGTGTGCGGATCGCGGCATCCCGATCATGGCCTATTCGCCTTTGGATGAAGGACGGCTTCTCAATCACCCGGAACTCGTCCACATCGCCAAGGCCCATCAGGCGACACCGGCGCAGGTGGCGCTGGCCTTCGTCATCAGCCGCCCCGGCGTCATCGCCATTCCGAAGACCAGCTCTCGCCAAAGGGTCGAAGAAAATCGCGCCTCCGCCGACATCCACCTGACACTGGAGAACCTGAGCGCCCTCGACGCAGCCTTCGCACCGCCGAAACGAAAGAAGCCGCTCGAAATGATCTGAGCGGCTTCAGGTCAGGTAACAACCGATCGATTCAACCGGTTGTTTAGACTCACCGTCACATGCCCTGCGGCCCGCGGTTCATCGCGGCAACGCCCGTGCGGCAGACCTCGATCAGCCCGAGCGGCTTCATCACGGCCACGAACTGGTCGATCTTCGACGACTTGCCGGTGATCTCCAGAATGAAATGCTCGACGGTCGCATCGACGACCTTCGCATGGAAGGCATCGGCAAGACGCAGCGTCTCGGCGCGGTGGTCGCCTTCGCCGACGACCTTCACCAGCGCCACTTCGCGCTCGATCGGCCGGTCGTGGCCAAGTTCGGCGGCACGAACCGTCAGGTCGATGACCCGGTGCACCGGAACGATTCGTTCCAGCTGGGCCTTGATCTGCTCCAGCACATGCGGCGTGCCGCGGGTGACGATGGTGATGCGCGACAGGTGCGCTTCATGCTCCGTTTCGGAAACCGTCAGGCTTTCGATGTTGTAGCCGCGGCCGGAAAACAGGCCGATGACCCGGGCGAGAACGCCCGGCTCGTTATCGACGAGGACCGACAGCGTGTGCTTTTCGACCTTCTGGGTTTCCTTGGCGATGAAGTAGGCAGAGCCTGTCGGCTGAAGATGTGCATTCATGTGGCTAATCCTGTCCTTGTCTCATCAAACCAGCTGGCGGCCCTTGGCGTCGATCGCGTTGGCGACCACTTCGTCCGTGGCCTCGTCCGGCAACAGCATCTCGTTGTGCGCCTTGCCCGAAGGGATCATCGGGAAGCAGTTGGCGAGATTGGCGACGCGGCAATCGAAAATGACCGGTGCCGGGCTGTCGATCATGCGGATGATCGCATCGTCCAGGTCACCCGGCTTTTCGCAGCGGATACCGACGCCGCCATAAGCCTCGGCGAGCTTGACGAAGTCCGGCATCGCCTCGGTGTAGGAGTTCGACAGGCGGTTGCCGTGCAACAGCTGCTGCCACTGGCGCACCATGCCCATGTACTGGTTGTTGAGGATGAATATCTTGACCGGCAGGCTGTACTGCACCGCGCAGGACATTTCCTGGATGCACATCTGGATGGAGGCATCGCCGGCGATATCGATGACGAGGCTGTCAGGATGCGCAACCTGGACGCCGATGGCCGCCGGGAAACCATAACCCATGGTGCCGAGGCCGCCCGATGTCATCCAGCGGTTCGGTTCCTCGAAGCCGAAGAACTGCGCCGCCCACATCTGGTGCTGGCCAACTTCCGTCGTGATGTAGGTGTCGCGATCCTTGGTCAGGTCGAACAGCCGCTGCAGCGCATATTGCGGCATGATCACGTCGTCGTTCGGCTTGTAGGCGAGCGAATTGCGGGCACGCCAGCGGGCGATGCTCTGCCACCAGTCGTCCATGCGCGCCTTGTCGACGCCGCCGGCCTTCGCCCGCCACAGCCGAACCATGTCTTCCAGAACCCTGCCGACGTCGCCGACGATCGGGATATCGACGCGCACGGTCTTGTTGATCGACGACGGATCGATGTCGATGTGGATCTTCTTCGAATTCGGCGAAAAGGCATTGAGCCGGCCGGTGATGCGGTCGTCGAAACGCGCGCCGATGCAGACCATGACGTCACAGTCATGCATCGCAAGGTTCGCTTCATACGTGCCGTGCATGCCGAGCATGCCGAGCCAGTTCTTGCCCGAGGCCGGATAAGCCCCGAGACCCATCAGTGTCGAGGTAATGGGGAAGCCGGTGAGCTGGACGAGCTCGCGCAGCAGCTGCGAGGCTTCCTTGCCCGAATTGATGACGCCGCCGCCGGAATAGATGACCGGACGACGCGCCGTCATCATCAGCGCGACAGCTTCCTCGATCTGCTTCAGGTCTCCCTGAACCTTCGGCTGGTAGCTCTTCTGGATCTTCGCGGCAGACGGCGGGATGTAGGTGCCGGTCGCGAACTGAACGTCCTTCGGAATATCGACGACGACCGGACCCGGACGGCCGGATTGTGCAACCCGGAACGCCTCGTGGATGATGCCGGCGAGCTCGTTGACGTCCTTGACCAGCCAGTTGTGCTTGGTGCAAGGCCGCGTGATACCGACGGTATCGCATTCCTGGAAGGCGTCCGAGCCGATCAGCGATGTTGGAACCTGACCGGACAGGCAGACGAGCGGGATGCTGTCCATCAGCGCGTCCTGCAGCGGCGTAACCGCGTTGGTCGCGCCCGGCCCGGAGGTGACGAGCATGACGCCAACCTTGCCGGTCGAGCGGGCATACCCTTCGGCCATGTGGCCGGCGCCCTGCTCGTGGCGAACGAGGATGTGCTGGATATCGTCCTGCTGGTGGATTTCGTCATAGATCGGAAGCACGGCGCCGCCGGGGTAGCCGAAGATATGCTCCACGCCATTGTCTCTCAGCGCCTGAAGAACAATCTCCGCACCCGTCATCTGGGTGCCTGCTGCCTGGGTGCTTGGCGTCTTTGTCTCTGTACCGCTCATTGGCCTGTTTCCGTCCCTATCCCGCGTTTCGGCTGTGAGTATCGTGTTTGAAGGCATAAAAAAAGGCCCCGTCAGGAGCCTCGTCTAGCGCATGGGTGGCTATCGCCGGATGGTTACACCATCCTGCCCATGCGCCGTCCCACCACAAGAATTGCAAAGAAATTTTTCATGGGGCGAAGCATTAACGGCAAAGTCCCGCTCCGTCAACGCCTTTTGCAGCGATCAAAATGGCACAGCAGCGTGCCGCGGCGCGAAACAACTTGTTAAAACCATCGCGTTAGGATGAAGCATTCATGACTATAGGTGTGTTTTGCTGAACAGCGACCTCCATTCTTCGATCAGTGCAGGCGAGCAGGAGCGGCGTGATACCCTGAAAAGGGGCAACCGTTTCCTGGGCCGGGTCGTCGCATGCAGTGGTTCGCGCGCAACGATCGCTGCCATCGCCGAAAAAGGAGAGACGTCGCTTACGGAACTCTGGTCCGTAGGCCGGCTGATCTCGATCACCGTCGGCGAAAACCGCGTCGTCGCCCTTGTCTATTCGATGCAGACCGCCACCAACGAATGGGGCGAAGAGGTCGACAACACGTTCCGTATCGAAGTGGAACTGATGGGCGAAGTCCATGTCGGCCCTTCAGGCAAGGAAGAGTTTTCCGCCGGTATCAGCCAGTATCCCTATCTCGGTTCCGTCGCCCACCGCATCCGCTCTGCCGACCTGGCGCGCATTTATGATACCGGCAAGGACGAGACCTGTGTTATCGGCACCCTGACGCAGGATGAAAGCCTCGATGCCGCCATCCACGTGCCCTCCATGCTCGCCAAGCACTTCGCCATCGTCGGCACAACCGGCGTCGGCAAGTCCACCGCCGTCACCCTCCTCTTGCACAAGGCGATCCAGTCCGACCCGAAGCTGCGTGTGCTGATTCTCGATCCGCACAACGAATTTGCCGCCGCCTTCCCCAACCATGCCGTGGTCATCGATACCGATACGCTCGACCTGCCGTTCTGGCTGATGAAGCTTGAAGAGTTCGCCGAAGTCATCTTCCGCGGCCGGCCGGCGGTGCCGGAAGAACTCGATATCCTGCGCGACGTGATCCCGGAGGCAAAGAGAGCTTTCAAGGGTGAAGGCGGGCTGATGCGCCGCCAGACGGAGAAAAGCTCGATCACCGCCGATACGCCGGTGCCCTACCGCATGGCCGACCTGCTGGCGATGATCGACGAGCGCATTGGCCGCCTTGAAGGCCGCAACGACAAGCCGCATCTGCGCTCGCTCAAGGTCAAGGTCGTCGGCGCGATCAACGATCCGCGCTACAACTTCATGTTCTCCTCGAACACGATCACCGACACGATCCTCGAGACTATCGCCAAGATTTTCCGTATTCCCGGTGACGGTCGCCCCGTGACCACCTTCCAGCTTGCCGGCATTCCCTCGGAAGTCGTCAACTCGGTCGCCTCCGTCCTCTGCCGCATGGCGTTCGAAATCGCACTGTGGAGCAATGGCGGCGTGCATATGCTGGTCGTCTGCGAAGAGGCGCATCGTTATGTGCCCTCCGATCCGTCCCTTGGTTTCGTTCCGACACGCCAGGCCATTGCCCGCATCGCCAAGGAAGGCCGTAAATACGGCGTCTCGCTCGGCATCATCACCCAGCGCCCCGGCGAACTCGATCCGACGATCCTGTCGCAGTGTTCAACGGTCTTCGCCATGCGCCTGTCGAACGACCGGGACCAGGATATCATCCGCTCGGCCATTCCGAACTCGTCGATCTCGACGACAAGCTTCATTTCCTCCATCGGCAACGGTGAGGCCATCGCCTTCGGGGAGGCCGTCGCCGTGCCCATGCGCATGCGCTTCACCCGCGTCGAGGAGAGGAACCTGCCCAAGGCCAACGGCGTCACCGCCCAGGTCTCCGATGAAGATCCCTCGACCATCGATCTGCGCACCGTCGTTGCCCGCATGCGCGCCGTGAGCGGTCCTGACATTTCGAATTTCCAGCAGAGCTACATGGCCAGCATGGGGCCTGACGACGACACAGGTTTCGGTGAAGACCCGCGCAGCCTGACGCCCGCTCCGGCTTATCAGCCGCCGCCGCAGGGCTATACTCCACCACCGCCAGCACCGCGCGAGGAAGTGGTCCTCGAGCCCTATAACCCGGCGATGCTGCCACGAGCTGAACAGGCGAACCCGCAGCTTGAGCGTTTCAACCAGATCCGCAGCCAGCTTCTTGCCGAGGACGCACCGGCTCCTGTCCCGGAAATCCGCCGTGCGGAACTGCGCACGCCGTCCTACCCGCCCTCGGCCTCATCTCCTCCCCCAGCCGGTGATCAGCCCCGGCAATCCCTGCGGGAAAGCCTCCTGAAGAAGCCGCTGAGCAGCATCATCCGAAAGTAGAACATTCTGCTCGGGAATCTGCATTGCGCTCATCCGTACCTATGCGAAGGAATGGCCTGTTGATCCGTTGTCACTGATCCGGCCAATCGGCAAACTGACACCCTTTCACACATGATGTTGTGACCAAAGGGAATTTTGCCATGACCAAATACACGGGCACGTCCGGCGACGACAATCCCACTCTCCCGAAGAACGATCGCAATCAGATCTACGGCTACGGCGGCAATGATGTCCTGAACGGCGGCGACCTCAGGGACGAGATCTATGGTGGCATCGGCAATGACCTGCTTTCCGGCCTCGACGGATCGGACCTGCTCATCGGCGACGCCGGCAGGGACACGATCTATGGGGGTGCGGGAGCAGATGATATCGACGGCGGAGCGGGCGGCGATTATCTCTGGGGTGGCGACGGCAGCGACGTCCTCTCCGGCGCAAGCGGGGACGACTCGCTCAACGGCGAACAGGGGGATGATCGCATCGACACCGGCGCCGGCAATGACAGCGTCGATGGTGGAGCAGGCAACGACACCATCACCCTGTCCACTGGCGTCGCAGGCGACAAGAAGACGGTTCTGGGTGGCACGGGGGACGACGTCGTCTTTGCCGGCCTTGGTGCGGACAGCATCGACGGTGGTTCCGGTCAGGATCTCGTGAGCTACATGTATGCGGCCGCGGCCGTCACTGTGGACCTGCAGACGGGAAAGGGTGGCGGAGCAGCAGCCGGCGATACCTTCAACCGGCTCGAGGATGTGAGCGGCTCCAGCCACAGCGACAAGCTCTACGGCAACGGCGCCTTCAACGAGATCCTGGGCTTGGCGGGAAACGATACAATTCGGGGCGGCGCCGGTGGGGACTATCTCGACGGCGGCGTGGGTATCGACACGCTTGACTATCGCACATCCGACGCCCGTGTGAAGATCGACCTTGCCACCAACTCCGCATCCGGCGGCGATGCGCAGGGCGATCAGATCTTCAACTTCGAATCCGTGCTGGGTTCGAATTTTTCGGACTTTCTCTACGGCAGCAAGGTGGCCAATACCTTGCGGGGCGGAAACGGAAACGACCTGCTCTCCGGTCGCGATGGCAACGACACGCTTTATGGCGACGATGGAAACGACACCCTCCAGGGAGGAAACGGCCAGGACAAGCTGCAGGGAGGCGCCGGCAAGGACCTGCTCGCTGGCGACGCCGGCTCGGACACGTTGACTGGCGGGTCCGGAGCCGACACGTTCATCTATCGCGCAATCGGGGATTCAACCAATACGATAACCGACCGCGATACCATCCTCGACTTCGATCATGGACAGGGAGACAAGATCGACCTGACTCTGATCGATGCAAACACGAAAATCGCCGGCAACCAGTCATTTTCCTTCAAGGGAACCGGCGATTTCAGCGGAAGCGCGGGCCAGCTGCGCTACGTCAAGCAGGGCAGCGATGCCTATATTTATGGCGACGTGAACGGCGACAAGAAAATCGATTTTGCCATCCATCTTGATGACTCAATCACGTTGGTAGCGGGCGATTTCATCCTGTAAAGCACGTCGCGCAAAAGTGTGCCACGGTTTTGCGATAACGACATGCGCAAAAACAGCGAGCCGGGCGCTGGCTTCAACCCCGGGCCAATGGATCGAGACGCTGCCAGCTTTCGTGGAGCTGATTGCGAAACCACGTCATCTGCCGCTTGGCATATTGCCGGGTCGCTGCTGCGCCCTTTTCGATGACCTCGGCCTCGCTCATCTCCCCCTTCAGCATCGCCGATATCTGGGACACCCCGATCGCTTTCATGACAGGCAGTTCCGCAGGCAGATCCTGTGCCAGCAGCGCCCCTACCTCTTCGACCGCACCGGTTTCCAGCATAATGGCGAACCGCCTGTTGATCCGCTCCCGCAGAACCTGCCGCTCGGGCAGCACGACGATCTTCAGGGCTCGTTCGGGATCAATGACGACGGGTCCGCTACCCGTCTGAAAATGCCTGATTGATCGATCGGTCGCCGCCAGAACTTCCAGCGCCCGCACGATGCGCTGCCCGTCCCCGGGCTTCAATATTTCGGCGGTCTCCGCGTCGTTCAGTGCGAGCTCGGCGTGCAGGGCCTCGGCTCCCTCCTCCCCGAGCCTTGCCCGCATGCGCTCCCGGATTTCGGCAGGAATCTTCGGCATGTCGGAAAGCCCACCGGTCAGGGCCTTGAAATAAAGCCCGGTGCCGCCAACAAAGACCGGTATCTTTCCCTCACCCCGCAGCCGGTCGACGAGAAGCGTGGCCTCGCGCATCCATTCTCCGGTGGAATAGGGCTTTGCCGCCGGTACGTGACCATAGAGATGGTGCGGGACCCCTCCCATATCCGCCTCGGAGGGGCGCGCCGTCAGCACATCAAGGGTATCGTAGACCTGCATGCTGTCGGCGTTGATGACCACGCCGCCATGTCGAGCGGCAAGCTCAACCGCAAGTGCGGACTTGCCGCTGGCGGTCGGCCCGGTTATCAGGATCGCGTCCTGTCCATTCTCAAGGTTTTTCATCATGGCTTTCGTTGCCACGCTTGTAGCCAATCCGTCAAATCCCGTGCTGACACCCCGCCTTGCGGAAACAGCAGCGGACAGCCTGTCAGCATCGGGTCTCTACTGGCTCGCCGATGGCATAGCCTGCGATATCGTGCTCAGGGACGGGACCGATCCCGTCGCCGCCGAAACGCAGTTGCGCGCGCTCATCGGCCAGGAACCGATCGACGTCATTGTTCAGGACGCGGAAACCCGCCGCAAGAAGCTGCTGATCGCCGACATGGATTCCACCATGATCGGTCAGGAATGCATTGACGAACTGGCAGCCGAAGTCGGCCTCAAGGACAAGGTCGCAACCATTACGGCGCGGGCCATGAACGGCGAAATCGCCTTCGAGCCCGCCCTTATCGAACGTGTCGCCCTGTTGAAGGGCCTTCCGCTCAGTGTCGTCGGCGACGTGATCGAAAAGCGCATCACGCTGACGTCAGGCGGGCTCGAACTCGTCGCCACCATGAAGGCAAAGGGCCACCACACCGCCCTCGTCTCCGGCGGCTTCACAGTCTTCACCAATCCGATCGCAGCCCGGATCGGCTTCCACGAAAACCGCGCCAACATTCTGCTGGAACAGGACGGCGTGCTCAGCGGCACGGTCGCCGAACCGATCCTCGGCAAGCAGGCGAAAGTCGATGCCCTCATCGATATCTGCAAGACCCTCGGGTTCGACCCGTCCGAGGCGATGGCCGTCGGTGACGGCGCCAACGACCTCGGCATGCTGCATCTGGCAGGCGCGGGCGTCGCACTCCACGCCAAGCCAGCCGTTGCGGCAGAAGCGAAAATCCGCATCGACCACGGCGACCTCACGGCACTTCTCTACATTCAGGGCTATCGCAAGACGGACTTCGTGATGTGATTGCCGAAACCGAACGCCTTCTCATCCGCAATTGGCGAGATACGCCGCAGGATCGGGCGCTGTTCCATGAGATCAATTCCGATCCGGAGGTGATGGCTTTCTTCCCCCGGCAGCGAACACGAGCCGAATGCGGTCCGCTGCTGGAAGAGGCGCGCCGCCGCATCGAGGAAACCGGCCTTGGTTTCTTCGCCCTGGCTCTGCGTGAAGGAGATCAGCCAATCGGCTTCTGCGGACTCAATCAGCCGGATCGTGAGCCGATCCTGCCGGCCGGTACAGTCGAAATCGGCTGGCGTCTCGCCCGGCCCCATTGGGGAAAGGGTTATATGACAGAAGCTGGCAACGCCTTGCTGCGTCACGGCTTTCTGGAACTTGGCCTTCCGGAGATCGTATCCTTCGCCGTCGCACAGAACGAGCGATCAACCGCAGTCATGCGGCGTCTGGGCATGCACCATGACACTGCAAGGGATTTCGATCACCCCCGCGTCCCGGACACCTCGCCGGACCTGAAGCGGCATGTCCTCTATGCGCTGACGGCGAACGAATGGCGCACGCAACAGCTGCGCGCGCGATGATCACTCCATCCGCACGGTAACGAAGCGAAGCTCGCCCGTCTTGTTGGCGATCATCAGAAGAGCGTTCCGCCGCCCATCCGCTTTCAACTCCTCGACCCGCGCAGAAACATCCTCGGGCGCCCGCATGGCTTCCTGGCCGATCTCGACAATGACATCACCCGCCACGATCCGGCGTTCCGCAGCCGCAGAGTCTGCCGCGACATCGGTGATCACGACCCCCTCGACATCCTCGGCAATCCCGTAAGTCTTGCGGCTTTCGGCATCGAGCGCGGCAAGCTTCATGCCCAGAACCTCGTCAGCCACCGGAAGATCCGCAGCCGGCGGCTCGGCCTGATCCGTGCCTTCCTGAGCGCCCTGCGTATCTTCTGCGACCGCCGCTTCCGCCTCTTCACCGTCCTCAAGACGACCGAGCGTGACCTTCACGGTCATTTCCTTGCCGTCGCGGATGATCACCACATCGACGGCCTTGCCCACCGGGCTTTCCGCCACGACCCGCGGCAGGTCGCGCATCTCGACGACATCCCGGCCATCGAACTTGATGATCACGTCGCCGGTCTTGATCTCACCGCCATCGACGGGGCCGCCGCTGACAATACCGGCAACGAGTGCACCTTTCGGCGTCTCCATCTTCAGGCTTTCGGCGATATCCGCCGTCACGGGCTGGATACGCACGCCCAGCCAGCCACGGCGCGTCTCGCCGAATTCCCGCAACTGCTTGACGACATTTTCGGCAAGCTCCGTCGGCACGGAAAAGCCGATACCGATCGAGCCGCCGCTCGGCGAAATGATCGCCGTGTTGATGCCGATGACCTCGCCCCTCATATTGAACAGCGGGCCGCCGGAATTGCCCCGGTTGATCGCCGCGTCCGTCTGGATGAAATTGTCGTAAGGGCCGGCATTGATGTTGCGTCCGCGCGCCGAGATGATGCCCACCGTCACTGTGCCGCCGAGGCCGAACGGATTGCCGATCGCCATCACCCAGTCACCGATCCGCATGGTCTTGCTGTCACCGAAGGGAACGGATGTCAGCGGCTTCTTGGGCTCGACCTTCAGCAGCGCCAGATCGGTCTTGGTATCCGTACCGATCAGCTTGGCCTGCAGCTTGCTCCCATTGGCGAAGTTCACCTCGATATCGTCGGCGCCCTCGATCACATGGTTGTTGGTGACGATATAGCCGGCGGGATCGATGACGAAACCCGATCCGAGCGAGCTGACTGTGCGCTGGCGATCACCCGGAGCGCCCTGCCCCTTGAAGAATTCATCGAAGAAATCCTGGAACGGAGAGCCTTCCGGCACCTGCGGCATCGGCGCGTTGTCGTCGTTCTTGACGTTCTGCGAGGTCGAGATATTGACCACCGCATCCAGCAGGCCGGCAGCGAGGTCGGCAACAGATTCCGGTCCATGTCCGGCCAGCGCCGATTTTCCGGGCACCACCTGCATCGGCACCGTCGCCGCAGGCGTCGTCGTCTGGGCGTGCACCAAGGTCGCAGGCAGGGCAGTCACGAGGGCCAGGGCCGTTACGGTCGATCGGAAGAAAACAGAACGGATGGGCAAGGCCATGGGGTCCTCTCGATTTCAGGTTTCGGCCCGCCCGCCGGCACACGGCCCGTCGGATAGGTGCGACCGTCAGTGTAGCCGAAGATAAGGCGGTTTTGGGAAGCGTCCAGTCATCTTTTCGTTACGGCAGACAACCGGCGCCACACCGGTTATCTGCCTATAAGATTTTGAATTCTGGCATGATTTTTGAAGAATACGCAACCACGCGCTGGGGCTGATGCTCAGCTCATGATCTCGTGGCCATGGGCCTTCAGCGCTTCCACGGCCGTGTCGAGGCTGGAACCGCTGATGAAGATATAGTCTGTGCTGAAGGTCGAATTGGCAAAAATGCCGACGCCGGCTGCAGCCAGCGGGGTCAGCACCGATTCGAGTACGCCCGGTACGTCGAAGGCGAAATGCTGCTCGATGCGCAGGCAACGCCACCCCAGCGAAGACTGCACGCTCGAAGGGATACGCGCCGCTCGGCAGACCAGTGTCATTTCTTCGCGCGAACTGGACACGGCCCAGAAGCCGGCACCCGGCAGCCAGTCCGGCAGTTGAGAACCGATAGTAAGCCGCGTGATCGCATACTCGGCGTCCACAAGGCGAATGAGCAATTTCCGTGACATTCTCTATCCTCGCATGATCCATACGACCCCCACGCCGGCTGCAACCGACACAAGGCCGAACAGCCGAAGCTGCTGCTCCGGTATATGCGACAAACGCTTCGCCATTTCCACCAAAACAAGAGGGGCCAGTGCGTACACCAGCCCCTCAATGATCAGAAAGAACGCGATTCCCATAAGAAAATCGGTCATGACCTCTTTCAGTTCCCGGTCGCAGCCGCAGGTGCGGGTGCCACCGTCATCGCTGTCGGGGAACCTTCCGAGCTATTGAAATAGCGGAAGAACTCCGAATCGGGCGACAGGACCAGCGTCGTGTCCGGGCTGCCGATCGCCGCCTGATAGGCGTTCATCGACCGGTAGAACTCGAAGAACTGCGGATCGCGGGCAAAAGCATCGGCAAACACCTTGGTCCGCTCGGCTTCGCCTTCACCGCGTAGGATTTCCGAATCACGCTGCGCTTCCGCCACGAACTCGACAACCTGACGGTCGGCGATAGCGCGACGGCGCTGGCTTTCTTCCTTACCGCGGGCGCGGATCAGTTCAGCCTCGGCAAGACGCTCGGCCTTCATGCGGTCGAAGGTCTGTTGCGAAACTTCCTGCGTCAGGTCGGTGCGGCGAATGCGAACGTCCTCGATATTGAGGCCGAGCGATTCAGCGTCGGTCTTCAGGTCGGCGCGCACTTCGCGCATCATCGAGGCACGTTCTTCCGAGAGAGCCGATTCAAACCCACGCAAACCGTAAACGCGGCGCAGCGAGGCATCGAGACGAGTGCGAAGGCGTGATTCTGCCGATTCGCGATCGCCCGAGACCGTTTCGCGGAAGCGGCGGGCATCGGCGATCCGATAAACGACGAAAGCGTCGACTTCGTAGAACTTGCCGCCGGAAACCTGCACGCGGATGTTATCCAGATCGAAGCGCAGGGCCTGCTTCTCGACATACTGGACACGGTCGGCATCCATGAAGGCAAAAGGCAGCTTGAAGTACAGGCCTGGCTCGGCCTTGACGTCCTTGATCTGACCGAAGCGAACAACGATTGCCTGCTGGCGTGCATTGACCACGAAGATCGAGGAATAGGCAACCATCAGCAGAACAGCGAGGCCGATGAGAATATAGGGAAGGCGATTGGTCATTACTGTGCCCCTCCCGTCGGCGCAGGCCTGTTGATCTCATTCAGCGGAAGGTAGGGCAGCACGCCCTGGCCATTCTTCTCATCGAGAATGACCTTCTTGGACTTGCCAAGCACATCCTGCATCGCTTCGAGATAGAGCCGCTTGCGGGTAACTTCGGGCGACTGCGCATAGGCATCGTAGACCGAGATGAAGCGCTGTGCCTCACCCTGGGCTTCCTTGACGACGCGGTCCTTGTAGGCGGCCGCTTCTTCGCGGATCTGCGCTGCCTGACCACGAGCCTGGCCAAGGACCTGGTTCGAATACTGGTTGGATTCTTCGACGAAACGGTCTTCGTCCTGCTCTGCACGCTGCACTTCGTCGAACGCGTCTGCGACTTCGCGCGGCGGAGCCGCATCCTCGATCGCAACCGTGTTGACCGAAATGCCGGCGCCGTAGGTATCCATCGTCGCCTGAATCGTGGTTTTCACGTCGGCTGCGATTGCCTGACGATTGTCACGGAAAATGTCCTGGGCCGGACGGCGGCCAACGACTTCGCGCATGGCGCTTTCGGAAACCTGCTGCAGCGTTTCAGCCGGATTTTCAACGTTGAAAAGGAAAGCCTTCGGATCAGTAACCGAGAAGAGAACCGAGAACTGCACGTTGACGATGTTCTGGTCGCCCGACAGCATCAGGCCGGATCCAGCCTGGTCGCCGACACCCGAACGGCTGCCGATGTTCTGCTGCTGCTCGGTGATCTTGACCATTTCGACCGTTTCAAACGGCCAGAAATGATAGTGCAGACCCGGCATCGAGATTTCGTCTTTCGGCTTGCCGAAACGCATTTCGACGCCGCGTTCGTCCGGCTGCACGGTATAGATCGAATTGATAAGGAAGAAGCCGACGATCAGCAGGCCGATGATGACGGCCACGCCGCCATTGAAGCCACCGGGCACGACGCCCTTCAGCTGATCCTGCCCGCGCCTGAACATCTCTTCAAGGTCCGGCGGACCGCCATTGCCGCGGCCACCGCCGCCGCCACGGGGGCGGTTCGGCCCCTGGCCCCAAGGCCCCTTGTTGCCGCCGCCGCCGCCGCCCCAAGGGCCTCCGCCGCCGCCATTCTGATTGCTCCAGGGCATCAATACCTCTTCCGTTGAAACTGCCATGCCGTCGCGCCCGCAGGATTGCCTGCAGGGCGAGGTTTTCCCGTTATAGGTATCTGAAGAACCGCTTTCAACGCGGCGTCTCCAAGTTCACCGTAAAACGCCGAAAATAGTTAGCGGAGAGCGCTCTTTCGCTGCCAGACGACCAGATTCATTGCGTGACTGTCCTTTTCGCCCTGCGGAATCGGCTCCTCGGAGACTTTCTCGAACAGTTCGGGATCGATATCAGGAAAGCGCGTGTCGCCGTCGACTTCGGCCGCAACCTCCGTCACGTAAAGCGTATCCGTTCGGTCGATCGTCTGCCGGTAGATCTCGCCACCGCCGATGATCGACACCGCCGATACGCCCGTTTCCCGTGCCAGCTCCTGAGCCGTCGCCAAGGCCGCATCCACGGTGTTGACGACAATGGCACCTTCCGCTGTAAAAGCCGCGTCACGGGTCACAACGATGTTCGGACGTCCCGGCAACGGACGGCCAAGCGAAACCCAGGTCTTGCGCCCCATGACGATCGGCTTTCCCATCGTCAGCGTCTTGAAGCGCTTCAGGTCGGTTGGCAACCGCCACGGCAGATCGCCCTCGTGACCGATGACCCCGTTCTCTGCCACAGCAACGACGATCTCGACCGGCACATCGCGAATAACATCAGTCATGAAACCCATCCGGCTTGCTATCGATTTCGCGGGCACGGGCCAGCGCCGGCCGCGCATTGACGGTCGCCGCGTAGCGATCGATCGCTTCGTTTTCCGGGAGCAACCGCCGCATCCAGCCAAGCGCGCTGCCAAGCAGAATATCAGCAGCACTTATATGGTCGCCCAGCAGATAGGGTTGCTGCGTCAGCGTACCGATGACATGGAAGCACATGTCCTCATACCCCTGGGCAAGGTGGGGGTTCGAGGCGGTAAGCCCCGTAAAATTCATCGTCGCCATCGGTTCGATGACACCCGAATAATAGGCAAGCCAGGAGAGATACGGTCCGCGCTCGGCATGTCCGATCGGGCGCCCGAGCGGAGATTCCGTAAAAAGATCGGTCAGATAGAGCGCGATCGCGGACGACTCCGTAATCAGCGTCTTGTCATGCAGCAGCGCCGGCACCTGTTTGTGCGGATGCGGATTGGCCTCATCCGGCCCACCCGATCCATCACGGCGGCGGATGCTCACATACTGCACCTCATACTCGGCCCCAAGCTCCTCCAGCAGCCAGAGCATGCGCGACGAGCGCGACATCGGCGCGTGAAACAATGTCAGCATGTTTCCTCCCTTCGATAGCCGGGGCCATCATTGAAATTGCGGCCTGTTGCCTCTTCTCCCCAACGGGGAGAAGGTGGCGCGGAGCGCCGGATGAGGGGGCTTCCGGCTCCGGGTTCGCGGGTACCCTCCAGCCCGTAGGCCGGCTTGTCAGCCGCCGCCGCCCCTCAAACCGCAATCGGTGCCTTGATCGTTGAATCAGCTTCATAGCCGACCAGCTTAAAGTCCTCGAAAACAAAGGAAAAGAGGTCCTTCACATTCGGATTGATTTCCATCTTCGGCAAGGCCTTCGGCGTGCGCGTCAGCTGCAGCTCGGCCTGCTCGAAATGGTTCTTGTAGATATGCGCATCCGCCAGCGTATGCACGAAATCACCCGGTACCAGATCGCAAACCTGCGCCACCATCATCGTCAGCAGCGCGTAGGACGCAATATTAAAGGGCACGCCGAGGAAGATATCGGCCGAGCGCTGGTAGAGCTGGCAGGATAGCTTGCCATCGGCGACGTAAAACTGGAACAGGCAGTGACATGGCGGCAGCGCCATCTCGTCGACCAGCGCCGGGTTCCAGGCGGTGACGATATGCCGGCGCGAAGTCGGGTTGCGGCGAATGCTGTCAACGAGCGCCGCGATCTGGTCGAGATGACGCCCGTCCGGAGTTGGCCATGAGCGCCATTGATAGCCATAGACCGGCCCGAGCTCGCCGTTCTCATCGGCCCACTCGTCCCAGATGGTCACGCCATGGTCCTTCAGGTAGCCGATATTGGTGTCACCCTTCAGGAACCAGAGAAGTTCATGGATGATCGAGCGCAGGTGCAGCTTCTTGGTCGTCGTCACCGGAAAGCCCTTCGAAAGATCGAAGCGCATCTGGTAGCCGAAGACCGAGCGCGTGCCGGTGCCCGTCCGGTCGCCGCGGTCGGAACCGTGCTCCATCACATGGCTGAGAAGGTCGAGATATTGTTTCATGAGGTCCGCCGTCGATTCCTTGAACGCGCTAAAATAGGCGTAACGCTCGTCAGAACCAATCATAAAGGATGGCCATCCCCAGAAGCCGTTCCGGAGATGACCGCGGCGCCTTAAAGCGTGGCCAGCTTGTCGAGATGCTTGGCCACAAGATAGTAGAAGGTCACGCGGGACTTCGAGCTGTCGCCGGCCATGGCCTTGGCAACGGCGTCAACGGCAGCATCTGCATCGGGTCCGGTAACGCCCAGCTTCTTGCCGCACCAGCTTTCCTTGACGCGGTCGAGTTCTTTCTGGTCTGACGCAGAAACGAGTGAGGAGTCACGGTTGCGGAGTGCGATGCCGAGATGCTTCACGATCTTTCCGACCACCGCTTCATCGGCGCCGCTGTCATATTTCTGAACGTCTGCGAGATAATCGGTCATGGTGTTTCCTCACTCTCTTTGACTTGTTCGACCAGTATCCCTGCCTTGATGCAGGGCGCACCTTGCGTTTTTTCACGCTTTACGAGCAAGTCAAGGTGAAAACCGCCGATGGCAGTGGCCTTGAAAATTCGGCCGCTTTTTCGCTTACGCCCCTTTCCTCGAAGGTCGGAAGGACCTATATGACAGATGCCGTCTTCGGGCGGCTATGGCAATAAACGGTCGGTGAAATAAGCCTATTGGACCCGGGGGCGTTATACAGACAACCCGCGCCAGTTAGTCGATGAGCCAACTCTTCCTCAGAATAAAGCATGCGTGCAGATCGCCCCTAGGCGATCGAACAGCACGCATTCCGCTTAGAAGACAAGGCCGAGGAGCGGAGCCCAACTTCGCAGCGGACGAGGTCTTGTCGTCAAAAAGAACTTAAGAAGCCGGCCGATAGGCCGTCATTTGCGGCGAAGCCGACTTGGACCCCGACCGAAGGAAGGGGCTTTGAGCGCCCGACCTCAGCAACACTGGCAGTCGATCACTCTGGCCGTTCATCATCATAACATCCGGCTACAAAGCTGGCACGGATACCCCAGCCTTCCGTCCCACTAGGCGCGAGAAAGATCACGCCGCGCTTGCCGTAGTGGCGGACCAGTTTTTCAACGCTTGCGATCCCGGCTGCCCCCTTTTCGATCATGTAGATCGTGCGTGGACTGATGCCGGAATCCTCAGCCACCTCGGCCTGAGTTTGACCAAGGACAAGTCGAGCGACAGCAAGCATTCGTGATGGCGGCCTCATGCTGCCTTGGTGTCATCAAAAGCCCCGGTTCGCAAACAAATGTTGACAATAGCGATAGAATCGCGAAAAGTAGCGATATATTCGCTAATAGAAGCGACAAAGCCGCTAATTTTTCGTGGTTCTTGGAAGCCGCGAATCAACATGAGAGGGCAATCCCATGAAGTTCGCCTATTTGAGCGCAGAAGATGCACAGAGATTGTCCGCCGATTTACGCTCGGTTGAGGCTGGAATCACCCACACACTGTCACTCCACACCGCTCCCATCCTCGAAGCCCATCAGATGTATTCACGCAGGACGGCCTGCCTCTCGGGATACGTCTTTGGACATCCATCTCTGGGAGACAGTCGTGAAATCATGACCAGTCAGCTCATTTACATGGACACGGAGGTCGGCATCGCGCGTACGATCAACCGTTGGTACCGCCTGGGGCGTCCGGCCGAAACTGGAAAAGCATGAAGCCGGGCCGAGAGCGGCCACGACTTCGCACCAATGCTTGACTAGGATTCAAATAGGTGTCCCGTGACAGATAAACTGCCACCACAAGATCGCCACTTCCAACGTCGGCAGCAGGCGGCAATCGCCGGATTGCACTTACCGACCGCCGAGGAGCTGCTCCTAGGGATGGCCTTCTTCCGCGAAGACTTGGCCGAAGACATCCGCGAATATTCCGAACGTCTGTCGGGTCTACTTAAAAAGCGGAAGCGGACTAGGCTTGCGCTCCTCGCCACCGGCCTGGATGAGCTAGCATTGCACCCCAGTAGCGACGCCGTGCTTGCGGTGGAGGCCGCTCTCGATCTCATCGATGATGCCCATGGATTGCCGTTCGATGAGTGCCGCCTGCGATGCAGATTCTACCGGGCGTTCTTCGGGGATGGCCAAGCTACGGCGTTGATCGCCGGGGAGATCGCCCATCTAGCTTCTGAGAAGCTCACTGCTGCGGAGAGTCTCCACCTACTGTGGCGTTCGCTCAGTTGGGCAGCACAATCCCGTGCACTCCACGCGCGGCAACGGGCGGGTGTCTCTATTCAGCGTTCCGCAGAGTGGTTTGAGATGGAAGTGCGGACCTACGAGGACCACTTCAAGAATGCGATCACGTCAACAATGTTCGATGGGTCTGAACCCAAGGATTCAAGTGATGCCGGCTTTTCAATCCCGACCTGGGAAGAAGAGCCCTTAGAGCACCGGACGCGACCGACTAACGGTGTCGTCGTTATCAACGGCGTCGGTAATGATACGACGGCCGAAGGGAAGCGAGTAGCCAAGGAATTCGAAAAGTTCAAACAGCGTGCGTTGCCTTTGCCCGGCATGCCTCAATTGAGCGAAGTTCGCGCGCGGCTGATCGCGGAATTTCCCTATGCAGTGACGGTTATTGACAATGTGCTGGAGGGCCTTGATGGCCGGGCCAATGTCTACCTGAGACCAATGATCCTGCTTGGTGCGCCCGGAAGCGGCAAGACTGAGTTTGCCAAACGATTGAGTAAGGAACTCGGCGCGCCCTTTGAAGTCATATCTTGTGGCGGCCTGAGCGATAGCGCCATCGGCGGGACCGCCCGGAGGTGGTCATCGGGCGAACCAAGCCTCGCGATCATGGCCGTGCGTCGCCACCGGTGCGCCGGACCGATTATAATTCTCGACGAGATCGATAAGATCGGCACCAGTCGCAACAATGGCAATGTGCACGACGTGTTGATCGGCCTGTACGAACCGGTGACATCGCGCTGCTGGCATGATCCCTACATTCAGGCCCCATGCGATCTGTCGCACGTGTCTTGGATGATGACCGCGAACTCGATTGAGCCGATCCCGGGAGCCTTGCGCGACAGGTGCCGAATCCTTCGCTTTCCCACCCCGGGAGCCGATCAATTGCCGACGCTCGCCCCGCGTATACTGGAGCGGTTGTACATCGATGCGGGTTACGATCCGCGCTGGGCCAAGCCACTCGAAGGATTCGAATTGGACGCCTTGGCGAAAGTCTGGACCGGTGGTTCGATCCGAAGGTTGGAACGGGTTGTCGAGGGATTGCGAAAGGCGCGCGAGCAAGCAAGGCGGCAACAATGAGCTTTCCCGATGCCGCTTCGCGTGCAGGTATCTCCTAGCCTGGGCCAACGGCCGTGCTTCACGTGTCTAACGACTGCTCGAAATGGAGCCCGGCATGCCACGAGGCGGTAAAGATAAAACCACCGAAACCGACGACGTCGGGCCGCTTGAAGAAGCGCCGGACGGCCACGAGACTTTTGGCCAGGCACTATCACGTGTGGGCTTCGAGCCGGCAAAGGTCGGGCGCAGGATTGTGTCCCAGGGGAGACGCAGGGAGACGCTCAAGAACCGTGCTTCCGAGGATGCGGACAAGTAGAGCTTTGGATTGGGGCATTCGCATCCTCCGGAGCCTCAAGGAGGCGAGATCATCCAAGTATCTGGGAGCGAACTCACCTCGGAATGATGGGTCGGCTTGATCGGAATGGGCACTTTAAAGGACGAGTGGTCGTCGATATTACCATCCGAAACGGCCGCAGCGCGAGCTACCGAATTGGCCGCGAGCCCCTGCCCTCTGGCCCACAATGGCCAAAGAGCTTTCAAATTCCGTTTCTTATCCGCTCAATCGCGGTATTCCGGAGCCTGCCGATCGAGTACCCGCCGGATGCTTTCCAGATGCAACCGGGCGCTTTCCGGGTCGCCTTCCCGCATCTGCCTTGCCGCTGCGGCCGCGACTTCCGGCAAAACCGGCACGAGCCTGCGGCCGGAACCCATCGCCTTCAACTGAACTTCGGCCGCACGTTCGAGATAGTAGAGATCGTCCCAGGCTTCGGCAATGTTGGGTGCACAGACCATGACGCCATGGTTCTTCATGAACAGGATATCCTTGTCCCCGAGGACGGAGGCGATCCTGTCGCCCTCGCTCTCGTCGAGCGCGAGACCGTTGTAGTTTTCATCCACCGCGACACGACCGTAGAACTTGAGCGCCGTCTGCCCTGCCCAGACCAGTGGCTCGCCTTCCACCATGCTAAGCGCTGTCGCATTCGGCATATGGGTATGAAAGGCAGCGCCCACCCGCGGCGACATCTTGTGCAGCCGCGCATGAATGTAGAAGGCGGTCGCCTCCGGCACGCCATCGCCTGCGACCACGTTGCCTTGGAAGTCGCAGATCAGCAGTGATGAAGCGGTAGCCTCCTGAAACGCCCAGCCGAGGCGGTTGACGATGAAGAGGTCGGGGTAGCCGGGCACAACGGCCGAGAAATGATTGCAGATTCCCTCTTCAAGGCCCAGGCGAGCAGCCATGCGAAGGCAGGCAGCAAGATCGACCCTTGCCTGCCATATCTCGTCGCTATCGAGCGGGAGATTGTGACGAGGAGTGTGGCTCGCCTTCTGGATATTCAGCTCATGCGCCATTCGTGTCTCCTTGGGTTTACATCCAGCCTGCCGCAGAAAGGATGGAGGGCACCTTGTCGAGCGTCGGGACGATTGCATTCGGCTTGTAGTCAGAGAGTGGTTTGCGGCCCGTGCCACGGTCAACCCAAACGGTGCGAAATCCAAGCTCACGCGCTGCGGCGAGATCCAGGTGGGGGCTGGCGCAGATGTGCACCAGATCTTTCATCTCAACACCGAGGCTTTTCCAGGCATGATGAAAAGTCTGGCTCGAGGGCTTGTAGGCACCAGCCTGCTCAGCCGTGATGACGCGGTCGATTGAACTGCCAAGCTGGGCGACATTTCCCGCGATGATGGCGTCGTCCGTATTCGAGATGATGGCGAGGCGGAAACCCGCAGCCTTCAGCTTTTCCAATGTTGCCACGACCTCCGGAAACGGCGGCATCTTGCCAATGGATGACGTCAGGATCTCGGCATCAGCGATGTCAAACGGAAGACCGAATTCGACCATCGCCCTTTCCAGAGCAAGGGCGCTCACTTCGGCAAAGGTTCGGTGAGGACGCTCCTCTTCCAGTGCATGTTCATGTCGGTCGTAGACTGCGATGAAGGTTTGCTGATCGATATCGCCGCCCTTCGCGGACAGTATCCTGTCCATCGCCGCTATCAGCCCTTCGTCCCACTGGATCAGGGTTCCATAGCAATCAAAGGTCAGCCATGTCGGTTTAGTGCCAGACAATGTCATGTCTCATCTCCTGTGTTTCCCACATCTTGACAACTATGCGGATCATTGGAAAATTAAATCTCATCATGTCATCAATCGAGAACGCAAATGAGCTTTGGCTTCGATCTGGAACTATTGAAAACCTTTGCCGCGGTCGTCGATTGCGGCGGCTTCACCAAGGCAGCCGAGCGGGTGCACCTGACGCAATCGACGGTGAGCCAGCAGATCAAGAAGCTTGAGCTCAACATCGGTTCTGTGCTGCTGCGTCGTGACAAATCGTCCGGAACCGTCGAGACGACTGAGGCCGGGGAATTGCTGCTGAGCTATGCCCGCAGGATACTCGCGACCGCCGCGGAAGCCGCCGAAGTCATGCGGAAACCTTTGGCGCCCCGAACCGTGCGCCTTGGAGTGCCGGAGGATTTTGCCGGGCGACGCCTGATTGATCTCTTGTCGGGATTTTCTGCGGCATCGCCCCATATCAGACTCGACACCGTCAGCGGCTGGAGCACAGAGCTTCGACGTCAATTGGACGCGGGCGAAATTGACCTCGCGCTGATCAAGCGCGAGCCGGGTAACGGGCAATGTCTCGCCAGTTGGAAGGAAAAACTGGTTTGGGTACAATGCGCCACGCGTTCCCTCGAGGCCGATCCCGTGCCGCTTGCGGTGTTCCCCTTGGGATGCATCTATCGGGATCGGGCCATCCGCGCGATCGAGCAAAGCGGTCGCCGTTGGAGGATCGCCTATACGAGCCAAGGCTTGATGGGTGTGCAGGCAGCGGTCGCTTCGGGCCTTGGGATCAGTCTGCTGCCATCCGATGCGGTGCTTTCCGAACATCGTCAACTAGGCCCCGAGGATGGCTTCGACGATCAGCCGGCGTCTGAAATGGCACTGGTGAAAGGTCGGGCAAGTTTGACCAAGGAGGCAAAATCGCTCGGAGGTTTTCTGGCGGATAATTTGGGGTAGTCGCTCTAAGAATCGAGCGCACATATCCGACGCACTGGTCTATCGAATAACGAGTGAGCTGAATTCGCCATATCGCCGCTGCATCGTTTGTGCTTGTTCACCAACAAACTGAGTAAGGGCTCGTAGCCGCGGTAGTCGTCGAAGATCCTGGTGATATCCCAACCAGGTGTCCCTTCCCGGAGGAGGATTCGGCACTTCAACCCGTTTCAAGACGTCCATCGAGTCACCCAACGGCCTAGGAAGAACCGCCATCCCTGCACCACTCGCGCATAACCTTGCCTGAACGTCCCGATTGTTGCTTCGCATAGATATCTTCGCATCCGGGAACCGGTCCTTGAGCCAGGCGACGTCGGGCATGCCACCAAAAGCCTCGTCCATGATGACCATACTGAATCCTTTTCCAGTGCCAGGCGAAGGGTCGTCCGATCCTTTGGCTACATACAGGCCATAGGGAATGTGAAGCAACTTGCGCGAGATGACTTCCGGCTCCGTGAAGGGCTTGATGCGGAAGACCAGATCCGCTTCGCGACGCGCAAGGTTCAGAAGCCTGGAATCCGTGAGAACCTCGACGATTACGTTGGTATGCACACGCCTGAAATCTGCAAGGATGGGGGCGAGAATATGAATGCCGAACCAGTCAGAGCACGAGATCCGCAAGGATCCGGACAACGTGTTCTCGGTGCCTGCAAGCTGGCGCTGTAGTGCCAGCGCCTCCTCCTCCATCCGTTCCGCGTGCCCCATCACGACGGTGCCCTCATCTGTCAGCACAAAACCGTCCGGTGTGCGCTGGAACAGCACGTGGCCGACTGCGGCCTCAAGGGTCTTTAGTCGTCTTCCCATTGTTGGCTGCGTCAGGCCCAACTTCCTCGCGGCCGCACCCAACGTTCCCTCCCTCGCGATCGCAAGAAAAAGACGGATGTCGCTCCATTCCATCATGACGCAAACCCCATTCAAAAATGCATGATCAGCATACAATCTATATGATTTTCATGCGCAAAATTCCATATCAAAGTGCTGACATCAACTGAAAGGGATCAATCCTATGACCACGATGAAAGCATTAGTTCTCGAAAATCACGGCACCGAATTCCGAGTCGCGCAGATCGCACGACCAACTGCGGCCGAAGGTCAGGTGCTCGTCCGCGTAAAGGCGAGCGGCGTGAATCCCCTGGACACGAAAATCCGGGCAGGAGCAGCCGCTCATGCCCGGCACCCGCTCCCCGCTATCCTTGGTATCGACCTGGCTGGGGTCGTCGAGGAAGTCGGCGCAGGCGTGACCGGATTTCGCCGCGGTGACGAGGTCTACGGCATGACAGGCGGAGTGGGCGGCGTTCAAGGTTCGCTGGCAGAATTTGCGGCCGTCGATGCACGGTTGCTGGCTATCAAGCCATCTCACCTTTCCATGCGTGAGGCGGCCGCTCTACCCCTCATCTTCATCACTGCGTGGGAAGGCCTTGTGGATCGCGTCGGCATCCGGTCTGGCCAGAAGGTACTCGTTCTCGGTGGCGGCGGCGGGGTCGGACACGTAGCAGTCCAGATTGCCAAATCGTTTGGCGCGGATGTCTATGCTGTCGATGGCGCGCGCAAGGCTGACTACATCAAGAGCCTCGATGCGACGCCGATCGATTACGCCACGGAGACCGTCGAGGATTATGTCGCCAAGTACACGCAGGGACGAGGTTTCGACGTCGTCTACGACACCATTGGCGGCGCTGGACTGGACACCGCGTTCAAGGCGGTCGCCCGCTTCGGGCACGTCGTGAGCTGCCTCGGCTGGGGCACGCACGCTCTCGCCCCGCTCTCATTCAAGGCCGCGACATACTCCGGAGTATTCACGCTGATACCGCTCCTCACTGGCGAAGGCCGCGAACATCACGGGGATATCATGAGGGAAGCGACGCGCCTTGCGGAAAATGGTCAGTTGATGCCGCGTCTCGATGGTCGGTCCTTCACCCTCGAGAATGTGATGGCGGCTCACGAGTTGATTGAAGGTGGCAAGGTTGACGGAAAGCTCGTCGTCGACATCGCGTAAAAGCCAGGGTCCCGCGTTCATGCGCGGGACCCGCTTCACTGAAGCCCGTCCTTTCCGCATGGCCAGACGCAAGGATTGCGGCGAGAAGAAACGACACACCATTTGTCCCCCTTGATCAGTTGGTCTGAAAATTTCGATCGACTAGCTCGCATCAGATCACGCACTCCTCGGTGAAAAGGAAGATACGATGAAGGACCTTACCCACTGTGTCGTTACACCAAGCGTAAAAACCGAGGGATTCGTACCGCTGGGGATCGGAGTGCACCGTGCGTCGACGATCGCCTTCCAGACGGCGGAGGACTACGCTGACCGAGGAAAACGGGGACCTGACGGCTACAGCTACGGTCTCTACGGGACGCCGACAACCAGAACACTCGAGGCAAAACTGACAGCTCTCGAGAAGGGCGCTAGAACTTTCCTTGTACCCTCTGGACAGGCGGCCAACACGATTGCGATGCTTCCATTTCTCAAGGCTGGCGACAAGGTCCTCATTGCAGATTCCGTGTACCCTCCGGTGCGCGATTTCGCCAACATGGAACTGGTCCGCTTCGGCATTGAGGTTGTCTACTACGATCCTGTCGACCCATCTGATCTCGAGGCCAAAATCAACGCCAGAACCAAGATCGTCTGGTGCGAATCTCCAGGTTCTACGACAATGGAAATCCAGGACCTTCCCACTATCACGGACATAGCTCATCGGCATGGAGCACTGGTTGGCTGCGACAACACCTGGGCGACACCGCTGAACTACAAGCCTCTGACGCTTGGAGCAGACATCGTCACAGAGGGCCTAACCAAATACATCTCGGGTCATTCCGACGTACTGCTGGGATCGTTGACGGTCCGTGATGAGAAGCTAACGGCTCCAATACGATCAGTGCTCGGGCGGATGGGTATCTCAGTGTCTCCGGACGACGCCTCGCTGGTACTGAGAGGATTCGAAACACTGGGCGTCCGCATGAATCATGCAAGTCAAGGCGCGCTTCAGTTGATCGAGAGAATGCAGGCAGCGGATATCGTGGAACGCGTAATCCATCCAGCGCTGCCGACCGATCCCGGATACTCCGTTTGGAAGAGGGACTTTCATGGGGCATCAGGTGTCTTTGGCGTCGTTTTCAAACAAGGCCTGTCCGATCGGGTCTCACCTGCTCTCAATGTGCTCAAGACATTTGCGATAGGAGCATCGTGGGGCGGGACACGCAGTCTCGTCGCACCAATGCCCGTCAAGGCGTACCGGACGGTGCGGAGATGGGATGCAGACGATCTCGTCTTGCGCATAAGCGTCGGCCTTGAAGATCATCAGGACCTTGTCGATGATATCGAAGCGCTTCTGGCAGAGATTTCCAGATAGCTCAGTTCCCCACCTGGCAACGTGACCCCCCTGCTCGCCCGGGCCGTCCGCATGCCCGCGATCTATTCCGGCGGGTCCGGATAGGGTTCGTCTTGGCAGACGGTCGATGGTGGAGATCCTGCATTCGAGAGTCCGATCATCGGGAAGAAGCGGGTCATCGTCGTTGGTTGCGATCGCGCAGGAACGAAACTAAGGCCCGCATGGAGGCACTGAGATGTCGGTGTCTTGGGTAATAGAGATGGAGGCCTGGATAAGGTGGCGTCCATTCTCCCAGCAGTTCGACCAAGGCGCCAGCTTCAAGAGCGGCGGAGGCCATCCACTTCGTCAAGTAAGCCAGGCCGTAACCGTGGACTGCCGCCGCCAGAATGAGCCTTGAATTGTCTAGGACTAGGCCGCCGTTCGTCTCGACGACGAGTGCCTCTCCCCGCCTTTCGAACTCCCAGCGGTACAGGCTGCCTCCCGGCATACGAAGCTGGATGCAACGATGGCCCCTCAACTCGGCCGGCGATCGCAATGGAGGACGGCCTGCAACATACGACGGTGCGGCGACGACGATATGCTGCTGCATCGGCCCGACCGGGATTGCCACCATGTCCTCCGAGATAATCTCGCTGGAACGGATGCCGCAATCGAACCCGTTTTCGGCGATGTCCACGAGTCGGCGCTCGCTGACGATTTCGACGCGCACGTCGGGAAACGCGGCCATGAATTCGAGCACCAATGGTGCCAGCACCTGCTCTGCAGCCGTTGCATCCGCGTTGATCCGCAACGTCCCGGAAGGCTTGGAAGTGAATTCACCCAGCTCGTCCGCGGCGTCGGCGATCTCAACGAGTGCCGGGCGAAGTCTGGCGAAGAAATGCTTGCCTGCGTCGGTGAGCGATACGTTGCGGGTGGAGCGATGGAAGAGCTGCACATTGAGGCGGCTCTCCAAGCTCGCGACACTGTGGCTGAGAGCCGAAGGACTGAGGCCGCTGCGTCGAGCGGCCGCCCGGAATCCACCGTACTCGGCAACCGCTGCGAAAGCCGCCAACTCCGCTGGCGACAGCGCGCCCACCGTTCGAATTCTCTCAGCATGCCGTTCTGTGTTGTCCATCTAATCAGCACAATGAAGAACTGCTACTTCAAACGCAACCCATTAGGAAAGGAACTACGATGTCCCAGCAAATCCCATTCGGCTTTACCTCGACCGCATCGGAGGTTCTCGCCGGTGTCGACCTGACCGGCAAGACCATGATCGTAACCGGCGGGGCCAGCGGCATCGGCATCGAAACGGTAAAGAGCCTGGCCGCCGCCGGTGCGTCCGTAACCATTGCTGCGAGGCGCGTTGACGCCTCGGAAGAAGTCGCAAAGGGCTTGAGGGCGGAGACCGGAAATTCGAAGATTGAAGTCCGCCCACTCGATGTCGCTGACTTGAATTCTGTACAGAAGTTCGCCGACGACTGGGACAAACCGATCCACGCCCTTGTCAACAATGCTGGCATCATGATGGTGCCGGAGCTGGAACGAACCGCAGAAGGCTGCGAGCTGCAGTTCGGAACGAACTTCCTCGGCCACTTCGCGTTGACGATGGGGCTGCGTCGCCAGCTTGCCGCCGCCAATGGAGCACGCGTGGTATCCGTCAGTTCGACAGGCAGCCTCTTCGGCCCGGTCATTTGGGACGATCCCCATTTTCATTTCACCCAGTACAACCCGCTTCTGGGTTATGCCCAGTCGAAGACTGCCTGCATACTGCTGTCGGTTGGCATCAAGGAGCGCTGGGCATCTGACGGCATCGTCTCGAATGCCCTCAATCCCGGGGCCATCGCGACAAACCTCCAGCGACACACGGGCGGACTCAAGACGCCCGAGCATCTTCGCAAGAACCCTCAGCAAGGCGCCGCGACATCCGTCCTGCTAGCCGCCTCGCCGCTTGTCGAGGGCGTCAACGGTCGATATTTCGACAACTGCCAGGAAGCGCCGCTGATCGCGCGCCGACCGGAGGGAAGGCTCGAAGGTGTTGCGCCTTACGCGCTCGACAGCGCCAATGCGGACCGGCTTTGGGAGATGGCATTGCGGATCATGGGAGAGCCAAAATGAGCGACCCCCTTCGCGTAGGATTCATCGGCCTCGGCGACCAGGGTGCGCCGATGGCTGCTGCGATCGCTGCCAAGTTCGATTTACACGTCTGGGCGAGACGTGCAGTCTCGTTCGAGGCTCTTGGCAACGCTCGGCACGTAAGAGAGAAAGACCCTGTCGAACTTGCTGCAAACGTCGACCTGCTATGCCTCTGCCTGCGTGGCGATAGCGATTTGCATGACCTCTTAACTGACCGTTCGTTGCTCCAGGCGTTGGGCAAAGGGGCGACCATCGTGAACCATGCAACCGGCGATCCCGCTGAAACCGAGACCTTTGAACGTATCACTGAGGAGCTCGGCGTGCACTTTCTCGATGCGCCCGTCAGTGGTGGGCGACCTGGTGCGGAAGCGCGGTCGCTAACCTGCTTTGTCGGAGGGCGCGCTGAGGCACTTGACGCAAGCCGACCTGTTATCGAGTGCCATAGCACTCATATCTTCTCAATGGGTCCGGTCGGTTCAGGCCAAATGGCGAAGCTCTGTAACAACGCTCTTACAGTTTCGAACCTGCGTAACATCGTCGAGGTGTTCGCGATGGCGGAGAAGCTGGGCGTCTCCTTGGAGGGCCTCCGCGACGCGTTCGAGCACAGCAGCGGCGGAAGCTTCATCCTGCAGGCTCTGGGTACCAAGGTGACGGCGGGCAACGCAGCACATATAGCCGAGTTGAACCGGACGGACGTCGACGAATTCGCAGCAGCGATGCGCCGGAAAGGCGTGGATCCGACGGCGGTCCTGGAATGGGCGATCAAAGGCCCCGACGGATTGGAGGCGCTGGTCCAGCGTCTGCAGTAAGAGATCGTGGCCGGAGAGCGGGACATCCGTCCGTTTCGCCTGAGAGCCCATCGCGTTCCGATGTCATGATTCGCCGGACCGGCCGCGCAACTCACATCGACGCAGATCATCATCGTGCCCGGAGGCCGCAAGGCGGCCTCCGGGCGTGCCTGAGCTTGGACGGTGTCCCTAATCCAACTGCATTTCCTGGCGACCCTAGATGTTCCGCCAGCGATCATGAAGTCTTTGACTTGACAGCATCCATCACCCGCGTGGAATAAACGAGCCCTGCGCCAGCGTTGACACCAATCGCCGTCCCGAGCGCTTCGGCGATCTCTTCACGCGTGGCGCCCGCCTTGAGCGCGGCCTCGGTGTGCACAACGATGCAGCCATCGCAGCGCAACGAGACCGCAGCCGCCAGAGCGATCAGTTCGTTGACCTTGGTACCCAGCAGATTGGTTTTGCGCGCCGCGCCGCCGATCGCCTGATAACCCCTGATCACATCCGGACTCAGTGCGGCTAGTTCGGCTACTCCTGCAAGCACCTGCTGGTGATAAGAATTCCAATCGATCATAGACATCACATATCCTCACGATTTTAGGACCTTAGACTCGGTAGTAAAATGCAGCGGGTGAAGGGAGGCCCCGCGTACTCAAGCAACCGAAGGGCATTACCCCAGCTCCCTCTCGGTCGATCGTCAGAAGCCTCTGGTATCGACTTGGTGCAGAGCCGACCTTCTCCGAACGAGGGAATCAAATTTTCAACACCACTCGCCCCAAGGTTTCTCCGGCCTCCAGTGCCCTCTGGGCTTCGCCCACCCCCTCGAATGAGACAACCCGGTCGATATGGGCACGAAGCGTGCCCTGGTCGGCCCTTTCGGATATCTCGTTGAGAACGCGGACTTGTCTCAGTCTACGCTGATGGTCGCGGGCGACCTGCGGCAGGCCGATATTGACGAACGAGATGTCCAGGTTTCGCCATTCCGCGAACCCGTTTCCGCCGCTCGGCCAATTGGAGACCACGGTGTTCACCAGGCGGCCATATGGCGCGACGTGGCCGAAGCTTCGCGCGAAGTTGTCATGTCCGACAAAGTCGAACACGACATCGGCGCCGTCCTTGCCACTCCAGGACTTCAGTGCCGAGCCGACGTCTTCCGTCCGATAAAGGATTGCCAGGTCGGCACCCAGCTTCAGCGCGAGGGCGGCTTTTGCCTCACTTGAAACAGTAGTAGCCGTCCGCGCCCCGATGGCCGAAAGGTACTGTATGGCGATGTGGCCAAGGCCGCCCGCTCCACCGTGCACCAGCACGTGATCGCCCGGATTGACCCTCCCCTTGTCGAAGACGGCTTCCCACGCGGTCAGGCCGACCACAGGGAGCGCGGCAGCCTGGACGAAATCGAGGTTCTTCGGCTTTCGCGAAACGTACCCACCATGGATCACCTTGTACTCCGCGTAGCTGCCCGGGTTGCCGGGATAGCCGCCGTCGATGTACCAGACTTCGTCCCCGATCGCGACATTCTCGACAGCGTCGCCGATATCCTCAACAACGCCAACGCCGTCGATGCCTAGGATTGTCGGCGATCCCGCGTCTGCATCGGGATCCGGCCTCTGTCCACTCTTTCGATTCTGCCAATCGGCCGGATTAATCCCGGCTGCGGCCACCTTGATGAGAACTTCCTGTGGTCTCTCGATTCTCGGCTTGGGTATGTCCCGCACCTGCAGGACTTCAGGTCCGCCTGGGGTATCCAGGACCAACGCACGCATCTTCTCAGACATCGCGCCACCTCCCTCCGCTCTGTTCGACCGCGTTTATCAGACGATGCAGCTTCACCGCGCTGTCGAACGTCGGTGCTTCGCGCGCGCCGGACAGTTTGTCGGAGGCAAAGAGTTCGTAGAGCTTCTTGACGTTGCCGATCAGGACATTCTCATCCGGCCCGAAGTCGCCTGGGACGGGTATTGGATGAAGGTTCTCGCCCGCTTGCGCACCAGAAAGGATGAACCCGCCAACGCCCACGTAGCCGACGGGGCTGGTCAGGAGCAAGTCTCCCTTGCTTCCGTTGATCTCCATATGGAAATTCGTCGCGCGCGACAGGCCGCCGCGGAAATGGCTTGTCACAAGGGCGCCCGATCCAAGCCTGCCGTTAAAGGCGACCTGGTCTGCGACAGTAAGCGGAACAACCTCGCGGCTCTCCACCATTCTGATCGTGGGCCGCCGGGTTGCGAGCGTCCCTGAAACGCTGAGGAACTCAGAGCCCAGCGCGAACCCGAGGGCGTCCATTGTGTGCCCGAACGGCACGTGCAGCATGCTCGCCCCATTGGATGGGTTCAGGGTGTACCGGAAGGCGTCCTCGAGTTCTTCCCCCCATGTGATTCCGGAACCGATAACCGAGGCCGACAGGACCTCGCCAACATACCCCTCGCCGATGAGCTTCCGGATGTGCCTGATGGCCGGATTGGCTCTGGTCTGGAGACCGATCATCGTTGAGACACCCTTGGCGCCGGCAAGCTCGCTCATGGCTTCCGCATCCCGGAGGTTCATGCCGAGAGGCCATTCGGAGAACACCGATTTTCCGGCCTCCAGGGCGGCGGTCACGAGCTGGAGGTGCTCCGGGACCCTAACTGTAACGACGACGAGGTCCACGTCGGGATGGTTCACGAGCTCCTCGGTTGATGAGACAGCGTGGTCGAACCCGAACTTCTGGGCCGCTGTCTGTGCGGCTTCAATCCGGCTGTGGCTTAGCACCGAAAGCCGGAACTGCGGCAGTTCCTGAAGAGCGGGGACATGGGCGGTAGATGCCCAGCCACGGTCGGGGTGTACCCCGATGATGCCAACTCTGATTGGTGCTTGGGTCATTGAACGCGCTCCTTGGGCTTGATTTCGAGAATGGTGCGATGGAGGGCGAGCTTCGCAATGCGCCACTGTCCATCCGCCAGCTCCCACGTTTCGTGGTAGTGTCCGTAGCCGTGCATGCTGTCCGGACGCGTTTCGTCGTCCGCCGGGAAGACTAGGTAATCCTCCATGGACCAGATCGCCGTGACCTGGTGGGCGGACATTCGTTCCAGCTCGGCGTTGTGGACCTGGTGGATCGTACGGGCGCCCTCAAGGTAGCGGGCGGTCACCGCGACGAAATCGGCGACAGAATTGAACGCGCCGACTATGTTTCCTTCAGGATCCATGAAACGCACTTCTGGTTCGGCCGAGAACAGCTTCCCGAACTCATCCCAGCGCTTGGTATCGATGTATCGGCAGTACCGGGCCTTCTGGAACCCGATCGCTTCGAATGCTTCTATGTCGCTCTGCATTTGAAATCTCCGTTAGGGTGCCTACATAAGTCGCCCGCTCCGGACGTTTGAGTTCTGCTTGTCTCGAATTGTTGTCGGATCGTCCAACTCCGCGAGGCGACATGGACGCGCTTTCAAAAATCTTCACGGCCCCCCGCATTAGAGACGCGAAGTTCACCCGCCTGGAGGCCAGCGCACCCTGGGGAATAGTCTCTCCCGGCGAGCAAGTGGTGAAGTTCGTGCATGTCGTAAGCGGCTCAGCCGTATTGACCACGCCCGGCCAGGCCGCGCCCACACGGTTGGAAGCCGGTGACGTCTTCATCCTGCTGGCCGATGCTGCGTATAGGATTTTCGACGACGAACGTTCCGTGCTCATCGACTGCGTCGACGTCGAGCGCGCTCGCGTGGGCAACGGTATCAAGTTCGGCGGCGGCGGAGCCACGACGACATTCATCAGCGGATCCTTCGAGATGGAACCGCTCGGGCGCAACTACGTCTGCGATGTGCTTCCGCCGTTCCTGCATCTTACGAAAGGCGCTGGCCGGACGGAGGGCTTCGCGACCATCCTGAACATGCTTGCACTTGAGACCTCCGTTTCCGGTCTGGGCGCAGACGCAGCGGTGATCCGGCTGTTCGAGCTTCTGTTTATCCATGCGCTCAGAGCCTACGTTGGTGACGACAGGCACCAGAAGCGCGGTTGGTTGGCCGCCGCATCGGATAGCCGTCTGAAATCCGCTATGGAGGCAATCCATGAGGATCCCGGGAAGGACTGGACCATCGGTTCCCTTGCCAGAATGGCGGGCATGTCTCGGTCCGCTTTCGCGGCTCGTTTCAAAGATGTTCTCGGCCAGACTCCGCTGGAATACATGACCTCCTGGCGAGTCTACTGCGCTTCGACGCTTCTTCTTACATCCCAAGCGCCGATATCGGAGATCGCCCACAAGGCGGGATATTCATCCGATGCGGCATTCAACAAGGTTTTCAAGCGAGTGACCGGACAAACGCCAGGCATGTTCAAGCGAGTGAACGAACCTGCGAGCCGCGCTGAATAGCGACCGCAGCGGGGTCGCCGGGGCGGCTGGAGTTGCCGTGGATTCCGTTCCCTTTCCGCTTGCGCTGCTAGTCATGATCAGCGTCCTTCCATGGAGATCAACGCCCTCAGGACCTCTGGGACCATCGAGCGACACCTAGATGGCACTCGACGCGCGACACTCTTCTTGAGCATCCGGCTCTCCGCAGGACATGGAGCCGGATGGTCACTCGGTGATCTTGACGAATCCTTGCTGGACGAGCTGAATCGTACGCGCCATCGCGTCGAGATTGATCTTGATGCGGGGTAGAAGATCCGCGTTGCCCCATCCGTTCACCTTGGCAGTTGCTCCGCAAAGCTCGACCTTGACGCCGATGTCGATGAGGTCCGCGACCAGCTTTTTGTATGGGTTGCCAGTGGCAATGTTCCGCGACGCATTGTAGGCCTCATCGCCAAGCGTGGCGTGACCTGCGTTGGTGTGGAACACCACGATCACTTCAGAAGCCGCCTTCCAGTTCGCGATGTCCGTCGTGAGCAACTGAAGATGGAAGAGAGCCGCAGGCAAGTCACCCTCGAACACCAACCCTCCGATGCTGTGGACTGACTTCACTTCTCGCAGCTCGACGGGGATATCGATTACGAGCTCGCTTTTTTCATCCGTCATGTTCGTCTCCTTCGAGTTGTTACGAATGGATCCGGGACGCCAAAGCGGCGCCCCGGCGGCGCGCGTGGGAGCGGTGGGAGGAGCGCGCCGAAAGGTTTGTCAGATCGGCGCGCCTAGACGCCGGCGTAGACGAGCCTCGTGAAGAAGGCCGGATCAATCACGAACTGGCCCCACTTCCCGTCGAACGCGGCGGTGGGCTTTGCTTCAACCGTCTCGTCGAGGGAACGGCCCTGACGTTTGAGCTTGGCCACGTTCTCGCGTATGGCGACCAGCATGTCACGGAACTCACGCAACTCGGCGCGATTGCTGACCGGGTTTCCATGTCCGGGAATGATGATGGTCTTGTCGTTGGACGCGGCGAGGTTCAATTCAGCGGCAGCGATCATTCCGTCGATGCTTCCGCCTGTCGAGTGATCGATGAACGGATATATGCCGTTCCAGTACGTGTCGCCCGCATGCAGGACGTCCGCCTCGCCGAACATCACGTAGATGTCGCCATCCGTGTGGGCCGGGCCGTAATATTTCAGATCGAGTGTGTTACCGTTGAGCTTGAGCGTATGCTCCTTCGAGAACACATGCTGGGGGACGCCGCTCCGCGCCAGCGGTAGGAAATTGTAGTCCCAGTCCTCCACCCGTTGGACCTGCGAAAGGTGCTTGCGGGTGTTTTCATGGGCGATGATCTTCGCGCCGTCGGAGCCGATCCAGGGATTTCCATCCGCGTGGTCAAAATGCCAATGGGTGTTGATCAGGTGGGACACGGGATCCGGCGAGATGTCGGATAGCACCTTGGCCATCTGCTTCTGCGAGACACTGATTCCGGCGTCCACCATGACGAGGCCGTCCTTGCCGCCCAACACCGCGATGTTTCCACCCGAACCTTCAAGGATGGTGATGCCGTTCCTCAGCTTGTGGGTGGTGATGGCCGACTTCGCGGCACTGTCCTTTATGAGGCTCACCAGGCCCCGAGCCTCCGCATAGGCCTCGCGGGGGCTCAGCCATCCTCCCGTGGCGGCAAATCCCGCCGCACCGATGCAGCAGAGGCAAAATCCACGGCGCGAGAGCATGTGTTCGTTTTTCATGGCATACCTTTCCGCAGCCGGATCAGACGAGCCGACGGCTTTCGAACTGTAGTTGGAGAGGTCAGGCGGGCCCTGCGGCCCCGCCTTGCGTCAAGCCTTGATGAAGGCCAAGAGATCGGCGTTGATCACGTCGGCGTTCGTGGCGAACATCCCATGCGGGTAGCCATCGTAGACCTTCAGCGTCCCGTTCTTGAGAAGCTTCACCGACAGCTCCGCGGAGTCTGCGATGGGGACCACCTGGTCGTCGCTGCCGTGCATCACGAGCACGGGTACGTCGATGACCTTGAGATCTTCGGTGAAGTCGGTCTCCGAGAAGACCTTGATGCATTCGTAGTGTGCATTCGCGCCGCCCATCATTCCCTGCCGCCACCAGTTGCGGATGGTTCCTTCCGAAATGGTCGCCCCGGGGCGGTTGAAGCCGTAGAACGGCCCGCTTGCGATATCGAGGTAGAGCTGCGCGCGGTTGGCGGCCAGCGCCGCCCGGTAGCCGTCGAACACCTCGATCGGCAGCCCGCCAGGGTTTTTGTCGGACTTGACCATGACCGGGGGGATCGCGGCAATCAGAACCGCTTTTGCGACCCTGCCCTTGCCATGTTTGGCCACATACCTGGTGACTTCACCACCACCGGTCGAATGGCCGATGTGAACGGCGTCTCGAAGGTCGAGCGCCTCCGCCAGGGCCGCGACGTCGGCCGCGTACGTGTCCATGTCGTTGCCACCGGATGTCTGGCTCGAGCGGCCATGGCCCCTACGGTCATGCGCAATGACGCGGAACCCCTTGCTCAGGAAAAACAGCATCTGGTTGTCCCAGTCGTCGGCACTGAGAGGCCAGCCGTGGTGGAATACGATCGGCTGACCGGAACCCCAGTCCTTGTAGAAAATCTGCGCGCCGTCTTTCGTCGTGATGCTGCTCATGATCTCACTCCCGGTTTCGATGTTTGCATTGGATGGGTTCGAAGCCGCGCTTGCCGCGAGTGCCTTCAGTGGCAGGGCGGCGACTGCCGTGGCGGCGGTCCCTATCAGTACCTCCCGCCTTGTCGCGGCAGGCATCGGAAAACTTTCTCTGGATGTCATAGTCCTGTACCTTCTTTGGCCGGATGGCTTCGCAGGCGCGAAAGCTTTGCGTCGGCTTTCGATCTCGCCCCTGTCCAGGTTGCGATGGCGTCAGCCGAGGACGGGCGCGGCCTCGGACCACTCCTTGCGTGTCGTCGGATGGCCGTCGATGGTCTCGACGATGTCCTTCGATTTCGAAAGCGTGGTCATCAAGGACTTCGGACCCTCGAACGGTCGGCCACCGATGTGCCAGCCATCCGTGTGCAGTTCCTCAATCAAGACCCAGACGACCTCGCGGAAGGCTTCAGAGCCTTCGAACTTGACCATGACATCGGTCAGCGCCTTGGCCATGGCGTGTTTTTCCTCTGGCGTGAAAACGCCGTCGACGAGCTTCACGTTCACGAATGGCATTGTCTTCTCCTTGGTTCTGGTGACAGGATCCGCTTACTCGGCAACGTCGATGACGATCTTTCCGCTGGCGGTCCGATTTTCGACCTCGGCATAGGCTGCCGAGACAGTCTCGAAGCTGAACCGACGCGGGTCCAGAAGTGGTGTGATCTTTCCGGCTTCGACCAGCCGCTTCGCCTCCCGCAGGATTTCCCCGTGATGAAGGCGACCTTCGCCGGTCAGCATCGGCAGGAGCGTGAAGACACCCGAGTAGCTTGCAGCGCGGAAGGACAGCGGTCCGAGCGAATGGGTTCCCCACCCGAGGCAACTGACGACATGACCGAACCTTCTGACGGCGTTGAACGCCGCGTCTATCCCGGCCCCGCCGACAGTGTCATAGACCACGTCGAAGCCGCGTCCGCCCGTATGGTCCTTGACGTATTCCTCGACGGTGGTCCGATGGCGGTCGATTGCCGTCGCGCACAATTCTTCGATCTGCCTGTGCTTCGACGCCTTGTCCACGGCGAAGACCTGAGCTCCGAAGGCGCGTGCGATTTGGATTGCCACATGACCCACACCGCCAGCACCGATTACGAGCACCTTTTGCCGTGCCTGGATTTGAGCGCGATCGACCAGCCCTTCCCAGGCCGTGATGAACACCAGCGGCAGTGCGGCGGCCTCGCGCATGGTGAGGTTGGTTGGCTTGGGCGCCAGCAGATCGGCATCGACAGAGACGAGGGTCGCCAGTGAGCCCTGCAGGCCGCCAACGCCGCCGGTCAACCCGAAGACTTCATCCTGCGGTCTGAAGGACGTAACGCCCGGGCCGACTGCCTCGACGACTCCAGCCAGGTCCATTCCGAGAACTGCGGGCAACGGATGGCGGGCGTGCGGGGCCTGTCCACTCTTGATCTTGAGATCGAGCGGGTTGACGCTGCTCGCCTTGACGCGGACGAGAACCTTTCCCGCCGCGGGAGCCGGACACGTCATACGGGAACGGACAAAGTCAGAGTTCGTCTCGGTGAGGACGAGTGCATCCATGTCGGTAGGCGTGTTGTTCGTCATCGGTCTGCCCTTCATGCGCTGCCGTCTATCCGGCGATGGGCACAAGATGGCAGAGCACCACTGTCACGAGCCAGTGAATCGCGGTGAATTCTTGTGTGACGGTCAAGCGCGGCCGCTGACCGTCAACTCCGGATCAGGAAAGTTCGGCCAGAAACGCCTTCGCTGCGCGGAGATCTGCGGTATCGAGACCTTCACTGAAACGTCCATACACGGTGGCGAGAAGCTCGCGTGCTCCAGCTCGGTCGCCGCGCCCCGCGACCGATTGAGAAAGGCTCATCGCCGATCTCAATTCCAAGGAAAGTGCGTCCTGCTGCCGAGCCAGTTCCAGCGAATGGAGATAGCACTGCTCGGCTTCGTCGCCCTGTTCGCATTGAGCAAGGATCTCACCTTTCAAACGACAGAGCTCTGTGATGTACCATAGCTCGCCCTTGTCCTCGCTAGCGGCAATGGCTGCCTCCACCAGGGTCTTTGCTTCGGCATACTCGCCGAGCGAGGCGAGACCCTCGGCCAGGAAGCAGACAAATCTCACATTGTAGAGGTTGAAAAGCTTGACCTGCCGCAGTTCCGCCAGCCCGTTGCGGAGTAGCGGAACTCCCCTTTGCGGAAGGCCCCGCTGGATCAGCAGGGCCGCTTTCCAACAACGGCCGAATACCTCCCACGGACCGAGGCCGTTCAGTCTGGCCAGATCGAGCAGCTCCGTGACAGCGGATTCGGCCGCTTCAAGGTCCCCGACATGAACCAAGATTGGACATGACCATCGGGCCAACGCTTCGCACAGCGAAATGGCGTGGCCGGAGCTGCGCGCCGCCTCCACAGCGGCATCGGCTGCGCGCACGGCCTGGTCCGGGAAGCCCTGCATCCACAGGAGTTGAGCGGGCTGTATTCGCGCCGATACGGACTGACCAAATTTGAACCGGACAAACCCGCCAGGGGGAAGCTCGGTCGAGACGTCGTGCTCCAGCATGCGATCCGCGTGGTGACGCGCGCGCCGGAGATCTCCCATGCAGAAGAGCGTCATGCTCAGCATTCGGTCGCCGATGAACCTGTCGAGGCTGCTGCGAGCGAGGCTGACAAAGCGGTCTGCATTCTCCCGCGATGCCCGGTATTCGCCCATCCCCACCTGCGCGATCCACAATCCCCACAGGGCTTCCGCCTGCGCGTCGGCGTCGCCCAGCTCTTCGGCAATCTCCAGTGCCTTTGCGAACGCCGCGGGAGCCTGTGGCGCGAACCCGACCTTGAAGGCCTGCGAGAGACCGAGCGCTCTATAAAGCTGCATGACCTGACGGGCGCGCCCATCCCGCTTTTCCCCTGGGTCGATCGCGTTCAACGCGCGGTGAACGCACGTCAGGCACTCGTCGACCAGCGACAGTTGATACCAGAGCGGAATGGCTGAAACAGTTACCGCAACCCCCAGATCGGAGTCGCCGTTGTCGGAGAACGCCCAGTCGAGAACGTAGCGGACATCGTTGATCTGCGACCCGTACTTGAGCAGCCATTCCTGGCTTGAAAGGGTTTCCATCTCCTCCACCGAATGCCCGAGGGTCTCGCAAAGATATCTCGCCAGGCGCTGGACGACGAGGCTAGCCTCCCCTGCTTCGTGCAACTTGCTTGAAGCGAAGGCTCGCGTCGTATCCAGCAATCGGTATCGTGCCGCCTTGGCGCGCGTATCAGCAGTTAAGAGAGACTTTGCCACAAGTTGCGCAAGTTGCCCCGGCACATCGCGCTCGTTTGCTTGTGCATCGAAAGCAACAGCTTCCGCTGCCTCGCGCCCGAATTCACCAGCGAACACGGAAAGGCCCCGAAGTACTGCCTGCTCCTCGCGCGAAAGTGCACCGTAGCTCCAGTCGATCATGGCAGCCAGCGTCTGATGACGTGGAAGCGCGGTGCGCCTGCCACCCGTAAGAAGTCGTAGACGGTCGTTCAAAAGCTCCGCTATTCCTCGAGTGCCAAACGCCTCCACCCGACCGGCAGCCAGCTCGATTGCCAGGGCGATTCCGTCGAGCTGGCGGCATATGTGGGTGACGATCGGAGCTTCGTCGTCATCGAACGTGAACTCACCTCCGGACGAAGTTGCGCGGTCCACAAAAAGTCGGATGGCGGGAAACCTCAGCGCATCGACCGCTGTTAGGCCCGAGCCAAGCGGGGGCATATCGAGGGCGGGAAGCCTGTAGACGCTCTCCCCCTCCACCCGCAATGCCTCTCGGCTGGTAGCGAGAATCCCGATGCTCGGAGCTTCCCGGAGCAGTATCTCCGCCAGTCCTGCAGTGGCGTCGAGAACGAGCTCGCAACTATCGAACACGAGAAGCATCCGCTTGTCGCGCAGGTGCGCGGTCAGCAGGGACACGGTATCGCCCGTGATTTCCGGGAGCCGAAGTTGTGACGCCAGGACGGACGGAAGCGAGGAAGGATCCCGGAGCGGTGCCAGATCTAGGAAACACACGCCATGCTCATACGATGAAGATAGCTCTTCTGCAACGCGAATGCCGACCGTTGTCTTTCCGATGCCGCCAGGGCCGACAATGGACACAAGACGAGAGCGTTGAACCCTTCCTTCAAGGATCTCAATCGCCTCCTCCCGTCCGATCGGTCGAGTCAGAGACCTTGGAAGATTATTCAGCGCTGCATCCGCGGCAGCTCTGTTTGAAGGTTCCGAGCGGGAAATTGGCGCGATGAACCGATATCCCCGCGCCGGGACAGCGGCGATGTAGCGGGGCGTCGATTGGTCTTCGCTGAGCGCCCTTCGAAGCACAGCGATCTGCGCTCTGAGGTTCGATTCCTCGACTATTGTGTTCGGCCAGGCGCGCGCAATCAGTTCGTCTTTCGTCAGTAGTTCGCCAGGCCTTTCCGTCAGCGCGATGAGAATGTCGAGCGCCCGCGAGCCGATCGGTACCGGCTCCTCGTCTCTGACCAGGAGGTGACGTTCCGGATACAGCCGGAAATCGCCGAAGGATGTCGAAACATCCGCCGTCCCTGTTGCGTTTGGTGGTGCCTGCCCGTCCATCCTGATCGGCCCTGATAGCTAAGCGGTGTCAGATCACAGCCAGTAAAGCCGCGCATCATAATCGATCGTCTCGGGTCGGAGAACGACAACCACATAGATTCCTAACTTATGGAGCGTTGGCAACAACTAGCAGGCCGCCCATCTTCTCCTGAGGAGATCAGTCGTATCGTGACGTCAGCGGTCGCCGAAAGGCGTCAGGAGAGACACGATCACGCTTCAGTTTATTTCAATATCCAAACCTGTCATCATGGCGGTCCTTCGCCACAACCTTTCGGCCCTCGCCGGGTCAATCGCGTAAGGGCGCACCCCGAAGGGACTTTCGGTCTCGACAGATGCGATATCGCAGTTCTCGCAGTATACTCCTCCCAGAGAATTCAAAAGTGGGGAGGTTGCGCACCAGACCGTTGTAGCTGCCCCCTGCCCGGGTGTTTTCTTGTCCGCAGCCGGATCGATCACCGGAGACCCGTCTGGCTCGAGCGCGCCGACGGCGTCGAACTCGGCTCTGCTCAAGTGGCGAATACCGGGCGTGACGATCATTCCCGGATGAACGGAAAAGGCGCGAATCCCATTCGCCTGACCGCGCCTGTCAAGCGCCACCGCGAAAAGAGCGTTCGCGGTCTTGGATTGAGCGTAGGCGATCCATTTGTTATAGGGCCGCCGATCGAAATCAATATCCTCGAAGTCGACATCAGACATCTGGTGGGCTCGGGACGACATGACGATCACTCGCGATGTTCCGGCCGCAACCAATGCTGGCCACAGCAGCATCGTGAGCTGATAGTGTCCCAGGAAGTTGATTGAGAAATGGCCCTCATGGCCACGCGTATCTCGAAAAAGCGGCTGAGCCATTATGCCAGCATTGAGAACGAGAATGTCGATCCGACCGTGACCGTCGAGGAAAGCGTGCGCGAAAGCTTTGCCTGACGCCTCCTCCGCAAGATCAAGGGCACACACATCGACATTTTCGATTCCGCTCAACGCCGTGCGGGCGGCGACAGGGTCGAGAGCGGGAACATGTACACTTGCACCCGACGATGCGAGCGCGCGGACCGTCTCAAGCCCTAGTCCCGACGAACCGCCAGTCACTACTGCGATCCGACCTGTCAGGTCGACGTCGCGTGCTACCTCCATAGCCAACATGGCAGGACAGAGCCCGGTCAGCAGTGGTTCTTGAACTACTCGCACTTTTACCCCCAAGGTTTTATCGCCGCTTAGTTCGGCACTCGGGGATGATATATAATTCGCTGCCTACTGTCGCTGCAGCTCGCTCACGCGGGGTCAAGCGTAATCTTTGATGCGTTCCGCGGAGTCGACAAAGATGCGTGCCATCCACGGACTTTCGCATCTCGGATCCGAGGTCGACGCGTTCCTCCAGCGTATCTTGGTTGTGCCAACGGCGGGCGGACGAGGACAGCAGCACGGCAATCTCAATCTAGCGAAGGCCGTGGGAAAGAGTGTCGCGGAGATCATCTGCTCAGTCCTAGCTGGTGAGATGACTGTCGCAAATCTTGACCGTCGTCGGACGGGGATCGGTCGTTGGCGCTGTGAGGCCGTCGCCCATAAGAAGGCGTTTCGTCAGCGGGTGCCGTCATGTGGATGGGGGGACAGAATTGCCTCAGGGATGACCATTGCAATCTTCTTCGGGCGACTGCAAACATGCGCCCGGAGGACTTGTTCACTGCTCGCCTGCATGTTCAGCCTAGCTGCAGCCGCCGCCGCGCTCGCCGCGGACTACCCCACGACCGGCATGCTCTATAACCAGCAGGAAGATTCCTCGCTGACGTATAACTGCACGCTTCAGGGGAGTCAGCAACGCCTCCGGTGCGAGTTCATCCAGACAGCCGTTCGCAAGAAGGCGAAGGCAGCCGATCTGGAAAAGAAGCTCGATGAAGCCCGCAAGAACTATCCGAGTGCTGTGAAGGAATTCTCCGATCCCAAGGAATTTAATATGGTCGGCGCGTGGCTCGGCATGGCCACGGGTCAGATTTCCATCGATGCCGCCCTTGCCCGCAATCCTGGAATCGCGACGGATGCTGCGAAGTCCAAGGAAGGCATGATCCGTCTGCAAGAGGACGCGAAGACGAACCCCAGTGTGCTCGCCACGTTTCGCGCTCTCGCCGGCATGTGCGATCATCCGACCGAGGAGAACTTCCTGAAGATCACAAAGGCCGACCACGACAAGGATCTTCGGACCTGCCAGGTCAGTTCGAACCCGTTCGCGCAGGAATTCGTCTGGGTCTCCGACTTCGGCAATGGCGGCGCGTGGGTGGTGTCATCGCAGCCCGAGGGTCCATGTGGCGTCGTCCAGCTTTCGCGGTTCGAGAAGGACCAGTCCGACACCTCCAATCTGTTCTGGCGGTACATTGCCAGGAAAGCAGCCACCAATCCGTCGGGCACTGTGTTGCCGGGATTGACCTGCTCAGCAGTCGATCAGGCCGAATGCGCCTACGACTGGAAGAAGACCAGATCTGACCATCTGCAGTGCGAGTTCGTGGAGTTCAGTCCTATCTGATCCGCAACCCTGGCGTACTGAGCAGAAGGTGAAGAGCTCCCGCTGTGCGCGCCATCCTCGAGCAGCGGTTGCTGTTCCTGAACGAGTTTTGCCAACAAAAAAGGCCGGGGCGAAATCGCACCGACCTTCCTGATCATCGTCCTAATCACCAGTGTCAGTACATCCGTGGTCAATAGCTATGGACGATGCGGCATCGCGAGCGGCGAAATCATCTCAGCGATCATCAGCCATGCCGATGGAGCGGTTCTATCTGACGAATGCGTTCGCACCATGTCGGCAGAAGCCTATGCGCCAGGCCAGTCGTTCGCTGGCTCTTCGATGGCGGCGGAATCATCCACCGGATCGGGATCCTCCTCGTAGGCCACCTTCATCTCCTCAAGCTCCCGCGTCATGATTTTGATCACATCGGGGGCCTTTCCTCCCTTCACAACGAAGCGATCGACCAGTTGTTCGAGCAGAAGCCGAATTTCACCGGAGACATCCTCTGACACGGTTTCCCCTCAGTGCTTCGGATGGTGATCGCCCCGGTCGCTTCGCCGGGCTTCGCATCATGGTTGGCCTTTCGGCCCTTGTCGGCTGACAGGGAGCGGCCAACGTCAACGCTCTCCTTGAACTGCCCCTTTTCATCCCGACGGACATAGCGCTTGTCGGTACCGGTATCGATAAGCTCTCGCTTGGACATGTCTCTCTCCTCTGATCGTTTCGAATGTGAGAACGCATGAGATTCCAAAAAGATGCGTCCTCCGTCACCGGGGCGCGGCGGCTGTGCCGCAGCGTGCCGGAATCGGATTCCGAAGAAGCTTCCCTAAGCCATTGAAAAATGATTCGTTTCGAGTCGGAACGAATCACTCCCGCACGTCTTTGAGTCGCACCAAGTGATTCGGAGTAAGCGTCATGGCGACGGGACATCGCGCCCAATGGAAGGGCTTTCTGAAGTTTGGTGAGGTGAGCTGCGGCGTCGCTCTTTACACCGCAGCGTCAACCAGCGAGCGCATAACCTTCAACACGATCAACAAGGCATCCGGCAATCGGGTCAACCGCGTCTTCATCGACAGCGAGACCGAGGATCCTGTCCCGAAGGAGAACCAGACCAAGGGCTTCGAGATCGACAACGGCCAGTACATCATCATCGATCCAGAGGAGGTGGCAGCGACGATCCCGGAGAGCAACAAGACGCTCGATATCCAGGCCTTCATCCCCTGCGCCGAAGTCGATGACGTCTACTTCGACAAGCCCTACTACCTGACACCAGACAGGATGGGTGGCGATGCGTTCGTCGCCCTGCGTGACGGCATGAAGAAGTCGAACGTCGCGGCGATCGCGCGCGCGGTCCTGTTCCGCCGCGTTCGAACAGTCCTGATACGGCCCCATGGCAAGGGTCTGATCGCCACCACCATGAACTACGACTACGAGGTTCGCTCGTCGAAGAAGGCCTTCGAGGCAATGCCGAAGCTGAAGATCGAGGGAGAGATGCTTGATCTCGCCAAGCACATCATAGCCACGAAGAAGGGCGAGTTCGACCCGGCAACCTTCGATGATCGCTACGAAGCCGCACTCGCCGAGCTGGTGAAGGCGAAGATGGAGGGCAAGTCCCTCCCGAAGCCGAAGAAGGTGGAAGTCTCCAAGCCGAGCGACCTGCTCGCAGCACTTCGGGAAAGCGCAGGCCTCGTGAAGGCGGGGGCTGCCACGGACAGCAAGCCGAAGCGCACCGCCGCGAACGCCAATCAGGGCGCGACACGCCAGCGCGCCACGCGAGGGGCAGCTTCGAAGGCGGCTCCCTCATCGAGATCCGCGCCGCACCGCAAGGCCAGCTAGGGAGATAGATCAATGGCACCGCGCTATTATTGGAAGGGCTATCTGAAGCTCTCGCTGGTCACCTGCAAGGATCTCCTGTACCCGGTCTTTCAGCCGTTTCTTCTCTTTTCCCAACTTTGCCATTCGATCTCTCCCGTGAACGGGAAACGATCACCAGCGGCTTTGAACGGGGACAACTGGGTACCACCAGCCATCATGTCGCCGCCTCTCTCTTGTAGGCCGGCTTCATGTCACTCGACCTTCAGGCAACCGCAGGAGTCCGTCGCCGGATGCAACGCACCGCTCGCCAGGATAATCCCTTCGAACGGGCTGTCCGCTGTCTTCTGCATGCTCGCGGACTGCGATATCGTATCCACTACCAGATCCCAGGATTGAAGCGGACGACGTGCGACATCGCGTTTCCGGGATTGAAGATCGCGGTGTTCCTCGACGGCTGCTTCTGGCATGGCTGTGTCATCCATCCGCCGTCGGTTAAGAAGAACACCGACTTCTGGCTGGAGAAGATCGAACGCAACCGGGTGCGGGATGCTCGCGCGACGGCGCACCTCGCAGAAATCGGCTGGACGGTGCTGCGGTTCTGGGAGCATGAGACCGCGGAAGACATTGCCGGAGCAATCTCTTCCGCGGTCAGTAACGCTAAGGCTGCGTCACCAGGACTTCGACGCCCGCTGAAGGACGTTGAGCGGCCTTCTGGCGAGCTCGAAGCTATCGATGGCGACGTATCGGTGATCGAGGCCGAGCTTCGCGAATAGCCGCTCCTGGTTCCAGAGCGGATGAACGACGACACCCCAATGGTTCTGGCGGTTGTCCAGCGTGAACATGGGGATGTCCGGCCTGCCCTTGACCGTGGACACCTGATTACCCGGAATGAACGTCGTCGTCTGCTCCGCCAGTCTCTTGGCGTTCGCCTCCCAGTCCCTGATTTCAAATGCCTCATACTTCTCATTGAAACCGCACTCGTATACGGGATCGACTATTGCACGGAGGTACGCAAGACCGAGTCTCCAGTCGAGCAAGCCGTGGAAGTTGCGGTTGTTATACCGCTGCAGGCACTTGTAGCAGGAGGTCTCGCAGCGCTTGGGATGGTCCTCGGCCGCCACAGCCTTCCGCGGCCACTTCCCCTCATCGTCGAGGATGCTTCTGATGAGCTTCGTCACGGGCGCCTTCTCGCTCGAAAGATGTCGGCAGAACCCCGAGCCGTTCGGAAGCGCATCGGCTATCTGAAGGTACGGCAGAGGATTGCCTTCCGCCGATTTCAGGATGTTCGGCGCGAGGTTGTCGAACTCCTCGGGGGCGATATCGAGTTCAAGTGCCGCCCGCTGCACGATAAGCTCGGTGGCCGAAATGGCCGCGGCACGAACGCTGGTGCGTGAAGGATCACGCTTGTTCATGGAGACGTCCATGTCCAGTAGACGCAGGTTCGGGTTCAGCTTCCGAGGACCGATCTGAAGCGAGTTCGTGATCTTTGGCGAGGCGAGCCACGCTTTGGTGACCTCGTCACCGCCACGCCAGCGCATAGCGTCCTCTTCGATCATGGTCGGATCGATGGCCTGCCCCTTCAGCTTGAGCCTCGGAGCATTCTTGAACCAGTGGATCACCTTCGCCGCACCGTCGTCGACGTCCTGAACGGTGTAGCCCTCGAAGCCGGACGGGTCCTCGTCGGTACGCGATCCAGGATTGACCAGGTAGATCTCCGAATTCTCAGCGAAGTTCACCCGCAGGTTCTCGTATTCTACCGAATTGAGCGGTTCCCCGAGGCTTGCTAGGGTGATGAGCTGCCCGACCTTAGACGCGATGGCCTCGTCCTTCGGCCTGAAGTCGGTTCGATAGGCCGCGGGAGTTACGCAGTGGATAGGCGTGTCCGTCAGCTTCCCACCGCATGCGCAGTGCTCCGTGTGTTCGGTTCCCTTCGACCACTTGCCGCATGCATCGCAGAAGCGGAGATGGAAATCGTCCTTCTTCCAGCTCTTGGTGTAAGGCTCCTGCGCAGCGTTGAAGTCGTCCTTGTGCTCGTCGGGCACCCTGAGTACGCCCGTGAACCCGACGCACCGATGGCGGAGCTTCTCGCGGGTTCGGACGTTGCCCGGAGCGAAGTCGAAGATCGCCATGTCCTGATCGCGGTCGATCGTGTCCCAGTCGGCCTCACGCTCTCCCGTCTTCTTGACGAGATCGACGTAGAGGTTTCGAGACCGCGTCGGCATGCCATAGAGGGGCACCAGACCGCCTTCGGCGAGGGCCGCCGCGATGCCTACCGCCTGCTCTCCAAAGTCCTTTTTCAGGTCATCGATCTGTTGGAGCACAATGTCGACGGTCACCCGCTCCTCGATCTGCGGCAGCGGGCAGTTCGAAACCTCCGACAGGATCGTCGCAATCGCCTTCCGTCTTTCCGTGGTACGCTCCAGCGACGATTTCAGCTTCTCGCACCAGCCAGCACCCTCGCGGAAGTATTCGTTGCAGTAGAGAAACTCGCCGTGGATGTCGCCGGGCACCATAGCATCGCCTGCCCAGTCGTCTCCGCTTTCCTTCCGGAGAAGGTCGAAGGCCTCGACAAGCCAGAACTTCCGCAGGAGTCGTGAAGGAATGTCCACGAGGCCCGTCGTGATGAAGGGCGGCGGCGGAGCGGCACCTGTGATCTCGATGGGGTTATGAAAGTAGTGGATGTCGTGGCTCTTGCTCCGGCAGACTGTAAGCACCGTCGAGAACGCCTGTCCGCGACGGCCTGCACGACCGACGCGCTGTTGGTAGTTGAAGCGCTGCGGAGGCATGTTGCCTTGGTACACCGCCTGCAGCGATCCGATGTCGACACCGACTTCCATCGTGGTCGTGACCGATAGCAGATCTGCGGTGTCGAAGCGCTGGCGCCCCTCAAAGTCCTCGTCCTTCTCGTTCTCCTCGCGGACGAACACGCCCTTGAACTGCTGTAGCCGCTGGGCAGGATCGCGCGTCTGACCCGTCAGCTCCTCGCACTTCAAACGGAAGAGCGGCTCGTCCTTGTCGATAGCGCGCATGACGCGACGGCCAAGGAAATTGCTGCGGGCGACCTTGTCTGCCGTCAGCTCGCCGTCCCATGCCAACTTCTCGCCGCAACGCGTGCAGCGGCCAAATCCAGCATGAAGATGGACGCGACCGCACTTCATGCAACGGATAGCCTTGTCGGGCGGTCGGGCAGCGCGGAAATGTAGCCTCGTGATGTCGATCGAGCCGTCACCGCGAGTCTGATGAAGGTCGTCTGCCAATGCCTTCAAGAAGCGATCGCCTTCCGCCACCGGATCGTTGAAGATCTGCTCCAACAGCGTCTTCAGGCGGTTCTTTCGCTTTCCGATCATTTCGAGCGCCGAGTTCCATGGCGACGGCGCCTCTTCCTTGTACTGGTTGGGCGTGATCCGGTACGCGTCAGAGAAAATGCGTAGCCACGCATCGTTACGCGAACACTCTTCCGTGTATTCGACGGCCCCGTAAAAGCTCGGCCAGCCGAGGCCAGTCTCTTCGAGCGCGAAATAGGTCTTGCTGAAGAGAAGGTCGGTCGCCTCCGGAGGTTGCTCCTTCTGGACTCTTTGGCGGGCGCGGCCGAGGGTCTGTAGATTGTCGTCGCTTTCCGTGTCCTCGGATTTCCACGAGATCGGTTTGTCCTTCTCCATGACGAAGAAGTTGTACCAGGGCTTGTTGTTGATGCGCGTGAACTTTGTGTCGGCGCCGTCGATGGGCGTCGATCCAAGTTTCAGAAGCTCTTGTAGGATAGGTCGGACAACGTCGCCGGATTCACCGCGCTTGAACTCGAAAAGGTCCTGCAGCGGAATGCTCGCCGGGAAGTCGACCGCGGCCCTACGTGCTTCCAGCTCGTCTAGGACCATGGTGACCGACATTGCCTCCTTGCGCTTTTTCGCCAAGGTCAATTCGGCCAACTGCGCTTCGAGTTCTTCGATCTTGGCCTGATCGTCGGCCGTGAAGCTCCGCCGTTCTCCAAGCTTCGCCGCTGCGGTCATGAGGATCTCGCGACGGAGATCTCTGAGGTGCTGGACTTCAACGTCGAGCGCGAGAGTTGCGGCATCCTCTCGGCTGTCGGAGAAAGCAACAAGCTTTCCATCGCCCCCTTGCGACTTGAGCGACGCGACGAGCTCTGTGGCCAGAAGTTGGGAAGTCTTGGCAAAACCTGTCCGGAAGCTACGGATCGGAGATTTGCGTCCCTCGCGCTTCAGGGAGTTCGGCGCTCTGAACCTTCCGGAATAGTCGGTGCCACACTTCGCACAGCAGTAAGGCACCGCAGTGCCCTCCTCGTCGGAGCCGCGGGAATGGAAATCCTTCGGATGCGACTTCGGCCAGTCGAGGAGGTAGCCGGGGACGTCGCCCGGACTTCCTGTCTCGTCGACGACGCCCGTGTAGGGGCTCAGGAAGCTCCGGCGCCAAGCGAACGGCGACCCATCCTTGATTTCGCGCTGGGGTTCGCCGAGTGCGGGCCAGAAGAGCGCGAAGTCCCGGTGACTTGCGTCCTCGAACCGGGTGGAGATGGCACTCTCGGGTAGCTTCTCGAGTTCCTGCGGCGCGGGAAGCAGCGACACCCTCCTCGATGAGCCTCCGTTAACGGCGGAGCCGCGCTTTCCGCCGACATAGAGGTCGCCGCAAGCTTCACAATACAGCATCTCGAAGAGCCGCTTTTTCTGCCCGCCTTCGGTTTTCTCTTCGTGGTCTTCGCCCCGCTCGATGCTGGGTCCGCCCCACGTCAGTTTGCCCTCGCGATCGAGACCGACGGATGCGAACAAACCTTCGATATTGCGTACGAAGCAATGCATCCTGAAGCCCGGCAGATGGCCGACAGCCTCGCGTTCGGGTCGCAGCGATACCGGTAATATTTCCTTGGGGAGATCGGGAATGGCTCGCAGTGCCAGAAGACCCCTGATCGTGCGAACGTCGCTCTCCGGATAGAGCCGCTTCTGAAGATTCGATGCGGTTCGGGGACTCCGGCCGCCGGGAGCACCAGCCTCCTGCATGGCGTAGTCGAGCATGGCGGCGGCAACGGACGTGGCGTTTTTCAAGATGCCCTTATCGTCCAGCTTCTCGGAACCCGAAATGCTTCTGGCGGCCGCCATGAAGGCCTCGAAGAGGGCTTCCCCGTCCCGCCTGTAGTCGGAAGTCGAAAGTGCGTCGGCCAGCGCGATCAGGCTTTCGGACGTTGGCATTTCATTTGGTTCGTCCACGACGAACGGGTCGCCCCTGACGACGCTGTCCTTCCATATCTGGTCTACGGTGTCGGGCGCTGCCCCGGCGGTCCCGGCAGAACCGAACATGTTGCGCAGATAGCCGATGCTGGCTGGGGCGTTCTCGTCGTCCATCGGGAGTGATGCCGACGATGCCAGGATGCGAAGCTTGTGAGCATGTTCGGGCTGGAGAAGCCCGAGGCGTTCCAGCAGGATCTTCAGAAGGCCAGCCATTTCCGCCCCGGCCGAACCACGAATTAGGTGGAGTTCGTCGAGGACGAGATAGAAGCAGGCGTCGGCATCGTTCATCAGCCAGTCGCGGGTCTGCTGGAGGATCGGAGCATCGACCTCGCGTACGAGCATGGCGTTCAGGATCGACTGGTTGGTAACGAGGATATCAGGAGGCGTAGCCTGCATGTCCCAGCGCGATATCAACTCGCCGCCATCGGTCGACGGAAAGACGTATCTGAGTTCTTCCGCTCTGCCCTCGTCTACGAGACGGCGCTGGATCGCCCGGTAGCGCTTCATTTCCTTCTTGAGCTTCGTACGGGAGCGCTCTGCGCGATCTTTCCAGACACGGTTGTCAGCAAGACGCGGATGCCTGCGGAACCCTGTAACCGGAGACTTCCCGGTGTAGCGGCCAAAGAAGATGCGATTGCCATTGAAGTAACGGTCCATAACCTCGCGAGCTTCTGGGGAGTCGACGGCTTTTCGCAGCCGCACCATCTGATCCTCAACGAGTGCGTTGAGCGGGTAGAGCACGAGCGCGCGGACTGCCTTCGGTCGATCCTTATGCTCGTTGCGGCGATGGAGCTGGAAGGATTTGTTCGGATCCAGCCAGTCGTCGTCATAAGACCTGTTGGGCGCTGGCCAGGTCGTTGCCTCCTTTGCAAGTTGGGCAAGGATCGGCAGCATGAACGATTCCGTCTTGCCGGAACCCGTACCAGAGGTGACGATCCCCGGCGTTCCGATGCCGACCCCCTTCTGCAGCATCTGGATCTGATGGCGGTAAGGCTTGTAAGCACCTTTGGTTTCCGTGGCGTCCTCGTCGCGGTCGAACAGGCCGGAGAGCGCTAGCTCGACGAAGGCTCTGCGTTGTCCGTCATCGAAGCCCTTCAGTATCTTCCCCTTGTCAGCGAGAAGCGCTTCAAGCCCGTGATCCCAAGTCACGTAGCGCGGCACAGCCTCGAAGATGGGATCGAGCGCAAGCTGCTCGGGCTTTGACAGCAGCGCGCGGCGCATCTCGGCGACGCCAGGGTCGCCGATCCGGTAGGCGGTATCGAGATAGGCCTGAAACTGGTCGATCATCCTGTCGAAGCCACCGATCGGATCAAACATGGTCTCTAGTTCCCCAAGTTCTGAAAATGCTGGATGAGATCGTGATCGGCCCCGTCACGCCAGGCAGCGATCCACTTCTGTTCGCTAAGAAGGGCGTTCGCGATCTCGACCTGCTCCTCGGCCATGGCCATTGGCACGCGAGCGAGAAGGTCGGCGATCTGACTGATCAAAACAGGGTCGATCGACTTGCTTCTCAGTATCCTGATGGCGTTCTGGATCAGCGCCGCGTCAGTGGTGAAAGGCTTCCACGAGCCGACGTAATCGACCTTTGCTGCGACTTCGCTACGCGCAGCAGCGAGCGGAAACAGGTAGCGAAGCAGAGATTTTGGCACAGAGACCCGGAGACCATCGGTGCCTGCGCTGGCGATTAGCGCGAGGTTCGAAGGCACTCGGCCGATCCGGCGCATTTCGACGAGCTGCGGTAGCCAGTATTCGCAGGGGCCGTTCGTCAGGCCGCACAACGCGACTGGGACGATAACGTCTGGATTTTCCTTCGCAGCTTCGATCGCGCGTCCCAAGCCGGCGGCCTCGTCCCGCAGAAGGTCGCCGAAGGATACATGCGTGGGGTCACAGAAGACGATGGCGGCTGTATCCCCACCGATGGCGATCGCAATGTCTGCCACGATCCCTGCAGATCCATCACCTACGAGAACTGGGACGTCTGCGGTCGAGTGAAGAAGTACGGCAACGAGATCGGCGAGCGGTAGTCCGGTCGAGGATGCAAGCTCGCGGAGTACATGCACGCGCTCCTTCTCGGTCACGACGGGCGGCAGCCGAACTGCTATGGAAGGTGCGGCGGGGGTCTCCTCGTGGGCCGGACTGCTAGATACGTCTTCCTTAGGCAACGACTTCTTCGTCTCCTCAAGTTCCTCGCGTAGCTGCGCAACCTGCTGCAGCAGTCTATCGGTTGCATCGAGCGACGCTCCGCTAACAGCACGGGCCGCGTCCTCGATCCTTTCCTTCACGCGCGCATCGTGCTGCTCGGTCTCGTTCCGAAGCAGCACCTCCCGATGCGCGAGCGTAGCCAGCCGCCCCTCGGCATCGAGTATCTGTTCGCGCAGCTCGGCAAGGCGCGACGACTCGTGCTCCGCCTGTTCGGCGAGCCGCGCCTTTATCTCAGTCCGGAGCCGATCCTGCTCAGTATGCTCGAACTGTTGGAGGCGGGCACGCCAATCTTCGGCTCGCGTCATCAGCTTCGGTAGCAGTTCGAGCAGCTCCGAGCGGCCTGATAGCACGCGAAGTGCGGACTCCAGATCTTCCCTCTCTTCAGCGACCACTGACGCGGCGGCCAAAGACTTCAGAAGGTCGGCGGGGCTTTCCGATCTGTTGCCATCGGACAGCGATGCCGCGGTTTGAAGGCGGCCCAGCCAGCTTTCGGCCGAAGCGAGGATCTCGTCTTCGGAACGCAGATCAGTTTCCGTTTCGGAGGTCCATTTGGGCTGCGCGCCGAAGACGATAATGCCCGACGAAAGACGTGTCGTCTCGATCTTGCCGGCGATGGTTACAGTCGGCACTGCGCGAAGGCTTGCGCCTGCTGCCAAAGCATATTGGCCATTGGATTGCCGGACAAACCCGGAAATCATGAAGACGTTTGGCCTGACCTCGATCGCATCGACAGTGGTCCTGATATCGACGGCGAGCTTCCCTTCCCTGAGGTCAGAAACGACATCCTCGTGCGTTCTGCTGCCAGGGCCAATCGCGACTGGAACCCTGATAGCCGTTCCGAACGAAAGGCCTTCCATCTTGGCGCTCTTGGCGAGTCCGCTGAACGGCGCCGTAAAATCGATGCCACTGCCACCCTTCATGCGCCCGATCAGTGACGACGTGGCGGAAGCCGAAGGAAACGGAGCAGGCGCAGCCTCCTCCTTCGACGGCGAAAACGTCCTTCCCGTCTTCACGTCCGTCGCAAGCCAGAACGAGTCGACACCGCCAAGCCGAACCTTCGCATTCCGGACTACCTTGGGATGCGCGTAGCCGGCCACGCTTCCAGCGTCTTCGGAGACCTCGGTGACGACGGCAGCGTCGTTGCCCACAAGCTGGCGGACACGATAAATGGACTTCGATGATCCTGACATCAGATGCTCTTCCCGAGGGCGGAACCTGCCCTGCGTATTTTTCCGGCCCGGCCGTCGAATATGGCTCTGCCGCTGTTAGATGCTGAAGCCGCAAACCTGTCGATCCACGGCGTGCCGTTCCCGTCGCTCCGACCGATGGAGATCATCCCGGACAGGAGCGAAACTTCTTCGGATCCGAGCGGATAGGCGTAGACCCAGGTTCCGCCGCGCAGCATTGCGCCTGCGTTGCAGACCGTCCTACCCGAAGCCCATCGCGCCCAACTGGATGGCAGCGAGACACGCGACGCGGAGGCGATCATGACCTTGCCGTCGTACCGGAAGAGCTGGTGCCGCATCCTCGCGTGATGAGCAAGAATGGCGATGGATGGAGAAACGAAGTTCTCCACTCTCCTACCCGCGACGACCGATCGATAAAGGAAAGGCCTCTTCCCTTCGTTTCGTTCAAGGCGGTACAGCCCCTGCGGCATCTCATTGTCGAAGTTCGAGGCAAAGAAACCGCGCTGGTCATCGAAGCGTGCAACCACGTGATAGCCGTGGGCGTCGTGCTCGTCGCCTTTCCTCGGCGCCGCCTTGGCCTTCGCTTCCTCTTCCGCGAAACCGATGCGCTCGACAAAATCCCGTTGACGGTTCCGGTCGCCTGTCCGTACGAGAAGGCGTGGAAGCGACCACTGTGAAACGCCGTTTTGGATCTCGACTATCCCGCCCGCTGCCGAGGCGGCGGCTTCGATGCGCTCGACAAGCGCGATTGGTGTTGGCCCATCGATCACAACGGTGTCGGTGCCGATCACCCGCACTGTAGGCGCACGCTGGAGAAGCTTTCGCGCAGGGAAGTTGCGCACGAGTGTCAGGTCGAACCATCCCGCATCCGCGAACGCACGGAGGATGTCCCATTCCCTCGGTGCCGATGCCGTCTGCGGGAGGCCGCGCCTGATTATTTCGAGCGCGTCGACGAAGGCCAGTCCACGGGCGGTCCGCGCATACAGCGCCTCGCCGATGTTCGTCATCTCGTCGCAGGTGGGCACTCGCTCGCCGGGCCATAGATTGAGGACGTTGTCCAAGGTCGGCGCGGTGTCGCGATAGAACTGGTCTTCTCCGATGTCGCGGAAGCGGTCGAACGTCAGCCTGCGGTTCTGCGGTGTTTCGACAGCCTTCGGGACCAAAAGGGTATTGAGGACTTGTCCATTGGCCTGCGCGGTCGCGGTGCCTGAATAGGTTCCCCACGGGAACGCGACACCGTTCGGCACAGCCTCCATCGCGACCTCGTTACCACCTAGGGAGACCTTACCTGCGACATCCGCAGGGAGAGACAGGATGGGTGTGAATGGAGTACGGCCAAGGTAGGCTCCGCCGACCTTAATCCCGTCTCGCCACCCGATCGTGCGCCTTGCGGACGGTGTCGGAGCGTCGGGAGCTGCCCGGTTCCTGAAGTTCGTAAGCACCCATCCCGTATTGATGTTGTCGTAGGAGACGATGGTTCCCTCGTCGCATTCGGCGAGACGCGATCTACGTAGCAGGATCAGATTGGATTCGTGCGCGCTGGTCGCCCGCGAACGACCCCAGCCGAGATCCTCCATCAGCACCACGCCACTGCGGATGGCTTTGGCGATGGGTTCGGGAACGAATTTCTGGGCTTCTTCGGGTCCGCGGAGCGCCTTGCGCTCGCCCGACGGCGAGACCCTGAACAATTCGTGGTCGCCGAAGTCTCCACGGACGATCTCAAGTTCTTCGAGCGCCGTGTATTCTGCAACGAAGGCGTACCATGCCTTCCAAAACGTCGTCTCCACATACTCGCGTCCACCGCGTTTCCACGATCGGTCGAATAACCTTAAGTTGTAAGAAAACGACGGCATCGTTTCGGTTATCAGATCGCGAGTCGTATTGACCGCGCGGGACAACTCGACTGGATCGAGCAGCTTCTGCGCACCGATCGTCTGCCGCAGCCGCTTGAAGGCCGTCTTGTCGCGCAACGTTGGAAAAGCAATGCGGAGCGTGCGCCCGATCTGGGAATGTGGGTGGATCCCCGGAAGATCGAGCTCGATCCCGTGCTCCTTGGCCAGATATGTCTGCAGGTGCTCCCACATCGGGTTGAGGCCGCGCATCAGCGTGCCTTCGAAATTTATGCCCGTGTGTCTGCCCAGCATCTCGCGAAAGTCTGTGTCGTCCTCCTCGCGTACCTTCGAAGTTTGCATCCAACAGACGAACATCAGTATGCGCAGGTAGTCTGGCGGACGTCCCGAAAACGGCGGATACTCGCCTGCGAGGAGCGCCTTCAACCTTGAGATCTTCAAGAGCGTCCCGACGAAGCGCTGCTGCACGTCGGCAAGGTCGGTGGCGCCGAAAATCTCGACGAGCACGTCGTCGTCCACCGACACGCTGCCGATCGTTCCCTCGCTGCCCGGCTCGAGAAAGAACTTCTCGAGGAATATCCCCTCCAATTCCGACAATCGTTCCCCCAGAAAACTGCCGCGTCGCCCGCTATTTAAAGTGGAGTTTCATTCACCTTCGCGCAACCCTGGTCACCCGGCCGCCACGCGGTTCTTCGCGCCGTCCACATTTTCTTCTGGGAGTTTCGAAGCAACCTGCAGGACGAGATGCGGGCCGCGGTTGTCGGATCCTGTAATCAGACCGGACTCCTCGAAGACAAGGCGGGCGAAACGGACGCGCGAACCTCCGCTGCCGAACCGCACAATCTCGTCATCTTCCAGCGACTGAATCGCAGGAAGCCGTGGAGCATTGCTCTCGACCAGCTTCTCGTGCAGCAGCTTGATTCGCGCACGGAGATATCGGACCGGAACGTCGACGTCGAAAGCACCACCTTCCGCCGACAGAGTCGCGATGATCTGGACGACAGCCCGGTCGATGGCGTCGACCTTGCCTTCCTTAAGGAGAGGAACCGCGACCACTGGTCCGAAGCCTGCAGCCGCGAGCTGCTCTTCATAAACCTTCACGATGTCCTGATCGTGGAATTGGTCGCGGCTGACGCGCCATTCATCGCGGCGGCGATAGCGTAGCGGAATATCGTTCAAGCGGTAGCCGTTTGCGGCGACGGCATCCGCAGCGATCGGTTCGCCCCAGCCAGCGGGCCAGTAGGTTCCTCCGCCGTAGCCGTCGCGGGCGCGTTCGGAGTCGTTCTTCTTTCCAGTGAAGCGCTTGACCATGGGAGGCAACTTCTTGCCGTCAGCCAGCGCGTCCATGGTGATTCTGGCCTTCACGCCCTCGGTGCCATTCAGCAGGTGGGGGATGAGCTTCGTCATAAAGAACGGGGGAACGGCATTGCCGACCTGCCTGTACTGCATCCCGCGCGGCCCACTGAATTCGAAGCTGTCAGGGAAGCCCTGCAGCCGTGCGCCCTCCCTCACCGACAGCGGCCTGTCCTGAAGCGGATGCGTGAAGCAGCCCGAGGTGACGTTCCCAAACCCGGCCGAGATGGTGTAAGCGGGCGAAGCCTCGTGGAGCCGTCCATAGAGGGTCGCGTAGTCGGTCAGGCGGACGCGTCGGAAACGGTCTGGAAGCAATTCCGGCGTAATGTCCTTCCACGATCCGCCCTGCGGGACCTTGGAGATGCGCTTCCGGTTGAGGTCGGTAAGCGTGTTGCACCAGTGGTTCTCGATCTCGCCGTTCGTGTCGGCCACGAAACGCTGGAACTCTGTCGGCGCTGCGGGAAGCGCAGTCGACGCCTTCCCGTCCCGGCTGACCGGAGCCGACAAATCCCCGATTGCCTCGGCAACGGTCACGTATCGCGGCAGCCCACGTCCAGCTTCTGCCGCATGCGTCGGCTTTGGGAAGGTAGCTCGAACGGGATCGACCGTGGCGATGAGGATGAACCTGTTGCGGAGTTGCGGAAGCCCGTAGTCGGCCATGTTCACGACATCGGCGAAGACATGGTATCCGCGATCCTCGAAGAGCTTGAACAACTCCTTCACGATTATGAGGTTCTTGCCGTAGACGACGCCGGGCACGTTCTCCATGACGACCCGCTGCGGTCGACGTCCGGCAGCCGTGAAGCCGTCGAGCAATCGTATGAAGTGGACGAAAAGCGCGTTGCGCGGGTCATCGAGGTGGAAGACGCCCATCGTGCTGACTGCCTGACACGTCGGTCCTGCGAAGAACCAGTCGATCTTCTCGATCCCTGCCCGTTCGATAACGTCGGTGGCGGAGACGAGGGAGACGTCGCAGCAGTCAACGAGGCCTTCAGGATGGGCCTTCTTGAAAGTCGTGGTTGCGTTCCGGTCGATGTCGAGCGCCCACTTGATCTCCAGATCGGGAATGGCAATGGCCGCACCAGCCGACATGCCGCCGCAGCCGGAGTAGAGATCGATCGCAGTCTGCCGCATGATTCCCCCAGACAATTCAAGCCACACTACCAAGTCCGGAGGCGATCTTCGATAGCATTTCCGGGATCGTCCCAACTTTGTCGCGTGTCTTCTACAGGAAGAATGGTCCTCCTGGGGCCACCGCGCGGACATTCCCGCAGCAGTAGCACGTGATATTTGATCGAAGACGCTTAACGTCGCCTTTAACGGCGCGCGATGAAATCTTGCTGTGCTGTCCAAGCGACCTCGTGCGCAACCCGCGTCATTCGGACTCCCGAACTAAAAAAATGATATCGCGACATCATTTTTGTTTGCTTTTGAAAATTGATGCTGGCATATCATTTTTTTGAAAGGGAGTGCGCCGATGCGAGAACTTCTGCCGTGGTTGGATCACATCAGGGACATGCGCCTCGCGATGCTTCTTGTCGCTGATGGCATGATGAACATGCTTGGGTCCACGCCGAACGCGACCAAGGCTGCCGAGGCGTTCCTTGGGGTCAAAATCCCCTCGTCCGCCTCCGGCTTCCTCGTCAGCATGGTCAACGATTTTTGGGACGAGACGGACGAATTCCTGAATTCGGTTGCAGTCGAGGGAACGCACCTTCATCGGACGGTTCGCCGAGGCCACGGACTGCTGACCGAGCTTCGTCCGATCCATGAAGTCGACTACCAGGACGAACGCGACGAGTCGCTCGACTGGATCGGCTACTTTCTCACGGCGGTGCCGACGGATTCCTACGGGACCGGTGGCGACTTTTCCGACATTGTGCAGAATCCGGACAGACCACTGCCCTTTCTTTATCGAGCAGGAACCGCCTATCTCGATCTCATCGAGTTCGTCCATCGAACGGTTGGCTCGCACCCGGCATGGGGCGACAGCAGCGACATGATCGTGTTCACCGCGGACGATCTCGCACTTCTGGCCGATGTCGACATTCGGAGTGTGCGGAATGCAATGGGACCGACAGGGAGCAAACCCATCAGGTCGTTTAAGGCGTTGCCGAGCGACGCCCACGACGAGCGCGCATACGCCGACCCAATCGACGCCCTCGACTGGCTAAGCGGCCGTCGCGGCTTCAAATGCGGACAGCTCGATGCAGACTGGTTGAACGCCGGAATCTCATCGACCGGATCCCTCGCCGCACTCGGTGCACTCGCTGGCATGATGTTCTGGCTCAATGGCCAGACGACCGAGAAGATGGCCGAGAAAATCGGCTGGGGCGTCGAACAGACACGCGCGTGGACGCGCGGCGAGGGAATGGACGCCTTCGCCGCCAAGCGCGTCGCCGAAGCGGCGGGCCTGGATCCGACAATTTATTCAAGACAGATCGCAAAGCTACTGAAGGAGAACTGATATGAAGCGCATTCACCCGACCACTGGAGAAGTCTTCGTTCCACACCGGTATGGTGATGGCACCTTCCAGCTCGCGGATCCTCGGCTCGGCCGCGTGAAGCACCATGCGAGTAACGCCATTCGCGTCACGTCGGAAACGGAAGCCGCGAACTACGTGCGCTGCGGCTTCTCTCTGCGGATGCGTGGCCGGGACACCAACAAGATAAACTTGATCGCCGCCGAGAATATCACGCTGTAAAGAACGCCATGGTTCCGAAGTAGTGATGCTTCGGAACCCCATCTTTCTACTCCAGGCGCAGGTGACATCGTTACACTGAGCTGAATCGCTCTCGATGCCGCGCAACGTATTCGGGGTGAGGCCAGAGCCGGGCGTCAGCAGGCAGGTGGATCCGATCCATCTGCTTTGCGAACAGCGTCCTCAACTCTGAAGGCACCTTGTTGTGTGAAACAAGGATCCGGTAATCGTCGGTCAACGAGATCAGATGCCTGTCGAAGAGCCAGTGCACGGTTGCCGACAGCGCGATGCCGTTCTGCACGACATCCGGTCCGCCCTCGGCGACCGACCATATATGCGCCGCCTGGGCCTCGGACTTGCCGCCGCCATTGACGATTCGCAGCCCTGTGATCGCACAACGGTTGTCGTAGGCATCACAGACCTTCCGGCGAAAGCCGGCCTCCCGGATTTTGCGGTTCATGAGGATCTGCTCGATGCGACGTTCCTGCTCTTGGATTGGGAGGTCGAGCAGCTCTTGTGTGCGATCATCGACATGTTTCGGATCGAGTTCCAGCCGGATCGCGTTGTCTGCCGCCAAAGTCTCCGAAAGACCCGCACGCACGATGGCTCCGAAGTCGCTTTCTGGAATTGTGCGGATGGATTTCCCTTGGAGGAAGGCGCCAACACGGCTTGGATCAGGAACCAACAGCAACGCTGTCTCCCAGTATCGGCCGTCCTGGGAGAATGGCACAGGCTCATCGAATTCCTGGTATTCGGCCACGACGGCGTAGGCGTAGCCGGGTCTGCTGGGATCGTCTTGGACAGCGACGACCTTTGCCGTTGCCACATATGCCCGGCGCCCGCCGTTCCGCTGCGGCTCCCGATAGATGATCCGGTCGCCGACCAGGGTTTCAGCGACCGCACGGTATTGCTTTGGGAAATGATATCGGACGGCGATTTCGTCGTCGTAGCCGGAGTTTCGCTTGGTATCGAAGATTCCCTTCATATGCCCTGCCCCGGTCTGTCGAATCTTGTGCGTTTGGGGCAAGCGTAGACAGAGTGGGACCGACGAGCAACGGATCACCGTCCGGACGGTTGATTTCATACTGGAGAGGAGGTTTGCGTCGACGACGCTAGGCGGCCCTCGCCAACCAGTTCGAGGAGTCGTTCGAATTCAGTGATTTGGGAAGTAAGCGGTGCGCAGGCTGTAGCGCCCTTCTTCGACGTCACTATCGATTTCGTCACGATCAAAGGACAACGGAAATTGCTCCTGGCCTACTCTGAAATTAGGACGCGCTGAGGAGCGTGACGCTTCAGCCGTTGAGAATGTCGTTGCCAAGTCGCCATGGCAGATATCCGATGAAGCCTTATCGCAAGGCCACCGCGTGTGGCAGGGTGGGATGACCCCGCCAGTCAGGGAAGCGCTTGCGCGCAAGATTGAGCAGCGGCTGCAGGGTGTCCGACATGGCCGCCGCGAAGCTAGCGTTTTCGGCCAACACCTCCGGCGATACCCCCAGGTCATCGAGATACTCCTCGCGCAACTCGTGCGCCCATTTCTCCGGGGAATGCTGCCGGACTGCTACGATGGCGTCGAAATGCACCCGCGCCATGGCCGGGATCAGGTTCGCATCCGGCACGCCCACACCCTTACTGAGATTGATTTCCGGAAGCGACGGGACAAGGTTCCATATCCGATCATGGGCGACAAAACGCCGAGGGATGAAGTGGTCGAGATGGAACTTCTCCGGATCGAGCGGCCGCCCGGTGTAAAAGCACGCGCGAGGCACATGCTGCATCGCCTGCTTCCAGAAGCGGCGCTGGATTGCGAGGCTCGGGCGATCCAGCTCGCGCAGTTTCATCGGAATTGCAGGGACGTTCGGATTTCGCCGCTGCAGATAGTCAACGAGACACATGTCGGTCCAGCCCTCGAGCAGTGCCATGTTCCCGGCAACATAGTCTATGAAGGCCGAATCCAGTCTCAGTCCGTTGGCTTCGATGTCGTACGGGAGGTAGATGCCGGAATCGGCTGCGCGGATCGCCTCACTGCCCGGCCTGACGCTCTTCTTGTGCTGCACGCTCGCTGCCTTGAACCACGGCGTGAGAAATACGGCCAGCGGATAGCGGAGGATGGTGTCCTGAGCCGCCCGGCCCATGTCGAGATGCGAGAGCGCGGTCTGGAAGGTGCCGTAGAGGCGGATGTCTTCCGGAACCGAATCCAAAAACCGCGCGAGTTGATCGGAATGGCCGAGCGTCAGGCGGAACCGGGCGACCGGGATCCAGATAGTTTCAATCATGCCGCGGAGTATGGAATCGAAGGAAAGAAACGCCCCACCACCGCCGCGGACATGCGCAATGATCGTCTTCATCAGGGTGATTTTGTAGGTGGCAGTCGTCGAATCGAGCGCCTCTCCAAGCAGTTTTCCGTGGACAGGTTCTTTGTCAGGTAATCTCAACGAATGCTCCTGGGATAATTGTAAGCCGTACTCGTCGGCGGATACCGAAGAACGACGTTCCTTGAGCGCGGAGCCGACAAGCAATGGGGAATGCACTTATCCGGCTCCGTTGAAGGACTTTCATCCCGACGCCATTGCGCTTCGCACGCTTCCAGCATTTCTCAGCAGGATCGAGTATCTTACCCAACCTCTCCACGCAGTAAATTGCAATCTTAAAGCGCCAACTTCTATCAAAACGATATCGTCGTTGCCTATCGGTCCCGAATGAACATCGCCGCCTGTTTCGAGGGGGCCTTACCAAGAAACAAGCCTCCACCCTGGATGTCGTGACTTTATAGGGCTGCATCGGTTCGAAACCCTCGGCACGCTCCTGTGCACAGGTTGATGAAGACACTTGAGGTTTTCGCGCGCGAAGATAGAAGCGGTAGAGAAAATGCAACTCACAACGAGAAGTCGCTATAAGCATGGATGAAGATGACGTAGACGCCCTATACGATCAGCTAGTGACGATCCTGACCTCGCGGCGAGATGAAGACGAGCTTCAGGGGCGCGACGACTATCTGACCCCGATATTGGCTGAAATCGAAGCCGGAAAGGCCGTCCAAATCAAGCTCAAGGTGCCCGGCGAGCGAGAAATCGTTGATCCCGTTGCTGGTCGCCGAACAGCCAGCTCATCGAGCGCGGATTTTATCCAGAGACAAGATTTCTCCGGCCGCGAGAAACTTGAGATCCTGCTTCGCGGCATTGAGACGTCTGTCGTCGCTCCTGCGCGGATGGCGGTCGAGATCAACAGATCACTCGAGGAGCTGGACGTAGATGAATTCGATGGCACTCTGCATTTCGGCAATGACGTCGCAAACGCTCCGACCCGGACGGTGACACCTGCCGAGCTACTCGCTACCTCGATGGACGCATCAAAGTTGGAATCGCTCATCAGCGAGATCCGAACGGAGCTGGCCCAACCGCGCGAGGCCACTGTCTAATGCCGTTACGCCCCAATCTATTGACTGAGATAGACGCCGCGCTGGCGGGTCTTCCGAAAGCCAATCTGAATAGCGCATCTGCCGGATACGACCTCTACGAGGCGTACATCTGGGCTCTAGTGCTGAGAGCTGCGCGTAATGAAGGCGCGACAATCAGGTTCCGAGACAGACACGGCAACCATCCGGCCAACTTCTGGTTCAGAACGTCGCCGTCCAACATATTCTCGCCAGCTCACGACTACTGCCACGCCGAAATCGATTTCCCCGGGCGGCCTTTATTGGAAGCGCACGTCGGGATCTTCGTCGCGGGTCGCTCTCATATCGCGCACGAATGCGATGTTGCCGTGCTATACAAAAGCGAGGCCGACATCTGCCGCACTTCCAACGTCGAACCCCGGAGTAGCAAGCTCGTGCTCGCCGTCGAGTGCAAATACTACCTGAATTCCGGGATCGGGATCGGCCTGGGACGCTCGTTTCTTGGACTGCTGAACGATGTCTACAAGGGTGACCGCTACTTCGTCGGAACTGCAGAGTCCCCAAGTGTTAAGACCCTGTTTGCCGCGCATCGGAAGAACAACGAGCTGGGCCTTACCCCCCTGAATACAAGACGCGAGGCACGGCTCGTCAGCAGGTTCGAAACTACGTTCGATCATTTCAAGTCCTCACGACCTTAGGCGTCGACGAACGGGCGAACGCTTGGGGTTCGGTGACGCGCTCCTCTTGTTGGTCAAAGTCTTGCTGATGGCATTGTTTACAACGCTAATGCTCCGGAGACCGGCTCAGTGCGCAAGTGTGGACCATTGGGTGCGTGCGGTTAGGTTACGGGCTCTGCCAGGATTTTACTGGCGAGCCAATGACCTTCGAATTCGAATCCGTCCGGATATGGCAAACCTAGGCCAATGAAGGCAATCAGCCGCCGGAACCGGATGACATGGACGAGAAATGTGGTTGCGCGTTCGATATCCTTCTTGCTGAAGGAGTGAATTGCGTTCCTCTGCCCTTGAATGAAGGCGACCGCTGACAGATCCTTTGGCGGCAGCAGATCCTTTTTGGCGAAATACTGTCTCATCTTCTCGAGCGAGATTTCGGTCGGATCATGAATCGTCCCCTTGTTTTCGCCCTTCTTGTGCACGGCATCTAGGCTCTTGACCGTCTCGTGGTCGGCAAGGAAATCATTGAGATCGACGGCGAGGAAGAGCCGAAGCGAACTTTCCATGAGGTTGCCCAGATTCGCCCAGGCAAGGATCAATTCCCCGTCCGTCATCGTGGTTTCTGGCGTCCACTTGTGCAGCGCGGCTGCGAGCGATGGCATGAGCTCGAGCCTCGCCGATGCAAGCATTGCTGCGGCTCCGTCGGGAGCCCAGCCATGTGCGTCCTCCAAGAATTTACCGAGACCCGTCTGAATCGTGACGATGTCATCGACCGCAGCAGAATAGCTGTGCATGGAGGCCTTCCACTCGCCGATTTACTTTAAAAACCCAGCACTTCCGGTTGCGGAGACTTGCCGCCACTATAGGCTCAAATCACACGAATCTGATTCTGTTGGCGACTTCAATGGATTTGACGATTAATTTCGCACCGATCTCCTTGGAAGGTAATTGCAGCGTTCTTGTCGGGCGTCAGAACTACGACAAGGAACGCCTTGCTGAGCTGCGCGCCGACTTCAGGGATACTCATGTCTTCCGGCGCGACGGAGCTGAAAGCATCGTCGACATTCCGATCGCGCCTGGCGCAGTCCCGCTTGGACATGTCCAAGAAACGATTGATCTGAGACAGCACCAGATCTTCTGGCCGATGCTCTTGCAGGAATCGCTTATCCAGCTTCTGGGCAAGCGGCCTATCCTGTCGAACAATCCCTTGAAGTTCCTCGGTGCGCGCGTTCCGCTGATCGAACATGCCAATCTGCCGGACTGGCTCCAGCGGCTGTCGGTCACCGAGATCCATACCCGGCATATCACCGTCGACCGCAGGAGGATCCATGGCGTCGTATGCAATGTCCGAGCAAAGTCCTTCATCTCCGCGACTTGCGACGTGCTCATCTCCGCCGGGGTGCACATCGTCGGCCGATACGTCCAGGTCGAGCTGCCTCTGATCGATGACCGGATCATGCCCAAGCGGAAGCTTGTCGGCCGGGTCCGCAGCATCGACGGCGAAGAGCTCCTTCTGGAGGATTGCGAGCCGGGTTACGAAAAAGTCGCTGCGAAACTGGCCTTCCTGGAACCGCGTAAGGAAAACTTCGAGGAATGTGTGCGCAAGGTTCTCGGGCGCGATGCCGAGCGCGTGCTTGAGCAATCCCAGCGGGCCTCGCAGCACCTCGCGTCCGGCCCGGGCAAGCTGGAGCACATCGACAGCATCGTGAAGTACCTGAGGGATAAGAAGCCCGCCGCAGTTCCTGGGGCCAATTTTGCCGTCGATGCCCCACTGAATACCAAGGGACGTCTGTTCCCACCCGGGGAAATCATCGAGAAGCCTTTCCTGCTGTTCGATCCGAGCGGCAGCCGGAAGGACGACTGGGCGGAGCGAGGGCTGAAGGATCATGGCCCCTACGACGAGCAGGTCTTCAGTCCGAAGGGACTGAACATCGCCGTTGTGTGTCAGGCGCGCCTCGAAGGGCGCGTTGACGAGTTCGTGGCGAAATTCCTGAATGGAATGCCGAAGGTCCTTCAGCAGGGAAAGAACTTCGCGCGCTATGGGGACGGCTTCATCAAACGCTTCCGCCTCAACAAGCCTACGGTCCACTATTTCCTCGCCGACGGCACATCGGACGAAGCCTACGCAATCGCCAGTCGCGAGGCGCTGGACAAGGCCCGCGACGGAGGTTTCGAGTGGGATCTTGCGATCGTCCAGATCGAAGAGGAGTTCAAGTCGCTCGCCGACAGCTCGAACCCTTACTACACCACGAAGTCTATCTTCCTCAGGCGGGACGTTCCGGTTCAGAGCGTACGTTTGGAGACGATGTCGTTCTCGGACAACGATCTCGTGTTTCCGATGAACCATCTCAGCCTAGCGACATACGCGAAGCTCGGGGGCACGCCATGGCTGCTAGCATCTAGTCAGACGGTCGCCCATGAGCTTGTCATCGGCTTGGGTTCGAGCACCAGTTCTGAAAGCCGGCTTGGCCCTCAGATGCGGCATGTCGGGATAACAACGGTGTTTTCCAGCGATGGAAGTTATCTGCTCAGCGACCGAACCGCTGCGGTTCCGTACGACCATTATCCCGAGGAACTGCGCAAAACGCTGAAGCGGACGATCGAGGCCGTCCGGACCGAGGATAACTGGAGGAGCACAGACAAGGTCCGGCTCGTTTTCCACTCGTTCAAACCTTTCAAGGAGTCGGAGGTCGAGGCGATCGACGCTCTGACGGGCGAGCTGGGCCTGGGCGATGTCAAGGCGGCGTACCTGCATATTGCCCCGGACCATCCATTTCTGGTGTTCGATCACGCGCAGAAGGGCATCGCGGCGAGAGGCGGGAAGAAAGGTGTCCTTGGCCCGGCGCGACAGCTTCATATCCGTCTCAGCGACTACGAGTCCCTGGTTGTTTTCGCGGGAGCCTCCGAACTGAAGCAGGTGACTGACGGGATGCCGCAGCCTGCCCTCATTAAGCTCCATCAAAGGTCGACGTTCAAGGACATGACCTATCTCTCTCGCCAGGCGTTTGCATTCTCCGCCCACTCCTGGCGGATGCTCTCACCCGAGCCATTCCCCATAACAATTCGCTATTCCGATCTCATCGCCGAGCGGCTTGCAGGTCTGGCTTCGGTGAAAGGCTGGGATCCGGACGCCGTGACCTTCGGAGCGATTGGTCATAAGCCTTGGTTCCTCTAACGATGATCGATCTGAGCACGATACGTCAGGAACTTGTACGCGCCGTCGCCGCCACCGACGCGGCGGTACATGTGCGGGCATTCAGCGCTTGGATTCTCGGTGACGTTGACCGCCTGTCACAGGAGGTTTCGCACGCGTCGGCTGCCTCGGAGAACAATATGCTTCCCGAGCAAGTCGCAGCTCTAGGCTACGGCAAGGCCTGCGATCTCCTCACCGATGCCCAGAACACCCTGCTTCTGAACGAAATCCAGCAGTTCTCAGGGCGGAAATTCTTCAGCGCAGGCAGGCCACTGCGTGTGGAAATCGATGGGATTGCATTGCTCGGTATTGCGCTCGTCGTCAGGGAGTTTCCCGCCCGAACCTGGCTGAGCGACCTGCTGTCCCGCTCTTCCAAGGAGGTTGGCGAAAACGCCTGGACTCTGGGCCTCGTCTCGGCGGCAAGGGATCTCCTTGGAACCGGACCCACGCTGCAGGCCCCGCCCGAACTTGCATTCGCCCTGGCACTTCGTGGCATCGGAAATGCAGACGACGGTTTGGCAACGAGCGCCTGGCAGAGTGCTTCACAGCTTCCATCAAGTCCCAACCTAGGCCTCGAGAGGCTCTCGGTTCGCCTCTCAGCGTTTGATGGCGTCGTCGCAAGAAGCTCGCATGTACGGATTGCCAGCCCCGGATTGGATGATCTGCTGCTGGCTCTTCGGGGCGTTCCTCGGGCAATGAAACACTGGACATTCGAAACGAAGCCCCGCACCCCTCGATCAGAAATAGCGGTCTGGCACGTCGAGAACGAGTATCATGTGCAAGCGCTTCTTTGGACGATCCTCGCACCGATCTTTCCAGATCTCGAAGACGAGGAAAACCTTCCTTCGGTCGGCCATAAACGGCCCAGAGTGGATCTTGCGGTGCCTTCGATCAGGACTCTGATCGAAGTGAAGTACATGCGGGGAGGCGCGCAGTCGGATTTCGCGAAAGTCACCGATGAAGTCGCCGCCGACGCCTCTCTCTATCTCAGCACCACGAAGGCATTCGACAAGATCGTCGCGTTCGTGTGGGACGACTCGGCTCATTCAGAACAGCATCACGAACTGCAGTCCGGCCTCGAGAAAATCAAGGGAGTCGAGGCCGCCGTGGTGGTGTCGCGACCAGGTCGAATGGGCAGACGAAGCTGACCGACGCCCCTTCCTCGGCTGTAGCCGGCGGCGAATTAGTAGGCACGCTCGGCCTGATGACTTCTCCGGGGTCTAGGATGTGATGTGACCCACGTAGGCAGGAAGGCCAAGCCTAGTGTGCCGTCACAGGTGAGTTTCCCAGAACCGGATGCTCCCGGGATCGGATTTCTCGCCGCGCGCATTCAGTGTCGTGGCGATATCGGCATTCATTGCGAAAAGATGCGTTACGCTGTCCACGATATCGCGGAGTCGGTCTACTTCAGGGTGACTATCGACCCATCGGACACCCTCCGGATCGTACACTCCAAGCTCGACTGCGCGGTCCAACTGTTCACCAAAGGCGTTGCCGTCCGGCCGCATGAACCGATTGATACGCTCGACGATGATCAGCCGTGCAATCTCCGGGCCTCCGAGCTCCCAGTAAAGGTTGCGAATTTCATCGAAGGCAGCTTCGAGCTCTTCCTCCCAGGACGAGTCGTCGAATTCCTTTGAGATCCTTGCGACGTCGGCCGGATCCTTCGCCTTCTCCAGCGCCTTGATATGTGCTTCAGCTCTCGACAGCGCTTCTTCAGCGGAATCGCGCTCCTCGATCGCTTTGTCTCGAGCTTTCACAACGTCGTCATGGATCTCGGTAGCAATCCTCTGCGCACCTTTGAGCTTAGACGACAAATCGGGCCAGCCGCGCATGAACTCCCGCATTGCTCGGCTTCTTACGGCCGTCGCGGGTAGCTGCACACCCACATACTCGCTGACTTCCTCGAACATCTGTCCCAGCGCATCGTCGTTGTCGAGCTTCACCCCGACGATACCAAGCAGAGTCGCGTCCATGACTTGGAATGTATTGGGCGGCACAACGATCGGGAACCGGTGGGTGTTCAAAGCCCAGGCAGCGCCAAGCTCCGCCATGCAAAATGCACTATCAAGGTATGCGGGTGTGATCAGCGCGACGACCGCTTTCGCTACGACAGCCTTATCGCGGATGCTGTCAACGAAACTCGCGCCCTTCGGCACTCCTTGTCCCTCAAGGCTCGAGCAGAATATGTCCTTCGAAAGGATGCCAACGGACTTGGACAGAAGCGTTTCGAAAGACTCGACAAGCTCTTTGTCTGCGGCGGCATGGCTTAAAAAGATGATCGGGTCGCTTTTCGGCATACGTAATCTCCCCTCGGTTTTTGCGGGAGCTGATAGGGAGATGCTCGCAAAATAGCAAGCAGATATCGAAACTATCCGCAGCCGCGCCAGAGCTGATCGCCGGCTGGCTCTCGAGCAAAGTCCGCAGCGCAAGTCCGGCCACCCATCCCGTCACTTCCCCACTCGCTCGGCCCTTCACCTCCGTCGCCACTCCAGGGATCAGCAGACGGGACAGCTAGGCACGATCAAAACAAGAATTGAATCCTTAACAAAAGCGGAAACCGATACGGTGAAGGATTCAGCCTCGAATCCTTATTAATTGTTGACAACAACATATTGTTTATAAATGCTTTTTCCGATTTACATACATGCGCAGTTAATGTAGGAAAGCTTCATTGCATCGCATGCCGAACGGATAGCGGAGAACCACACCTCACCACGAGTGCGACCCTGAAGGGAAATCAGATGGCGTTCGTTCATTGGCCGACAGAAGTGCATATGAAGCGAATGAGTGTCCTGAAGGTTGGGCACCCGTTCATCATGGAAGCCAGCGGCAGCTATCCCGACGGTGTAAACTGGTACCTCTTCGAACGTTGCCGAGGAAGAATAGACCCTTCGGATCTGACGAAACCTCGGACGGCACCGGACGAGCCCTCTCACAACAGCGTTGAGTCGATTGTCTACGCAATCGCCAATGTATTGACCTGGGGAGAGACGCTCGAAGCGCACCCCTCGTGTGGCGTTCTTCGATGGCATCAACTGAAACTATGGCACGTCACCGAACTCTATTCGGACGCCCTCGCCCGCGGTTACTGGACGCAACGATATTGGGAAACCGGAATCCCTTCGCCGTTACATCCCGCGTCGACGATACAGCCTCGTCTCAATGAGATCCTTCTGTGTTGGCAATGGATGGAACGATATGGCCTTATCGCGAAATTCGATGAACCGTCGCCGCTCCGCGCTATCGGCGCAGCAATCAAAAAGGCGAACCAATCGTATGCCGCGCGGAGCGCGGCACAGAACGAGACAGGCGCGAAGAAAACGCACTTCCGTCGAAATCGAACAAAGCCGGGCAACGGAGTTATGCCCGGGATGGACCACCTGCTGGACTGGATTGAACGCATTCCATCGGAGACGCCGCGCAAGGCAGTGCTTCACATCCTCGATCGGGGTTTACGGATCGATGAAAACGAAGAGAACACACTTCTTCCGGGGATCATACACGCGCGCGACCTGAGCCACATTCGACGCGATGTACGACATTATTCATGGACGGACGAGCCGAGACTACTGAAGTACAGTCTGACCGATGACCACATGATCGGCGTTCTCCCCGACCGCAAGACAGCGTTTTCCAGCGACAGCCTAATTAGCCAGCGGATCATCGGCAAGGGAAAGAAGATCAGGCTGGCTCACATGACCCGTGGCTGCGCCCAGGCGTTGTGGCACTACGCAGACGGAACCCGGAGAGCCATCCTGCAAAAGAATGGCATCATCCCCTCAAGTGCGCCCGCGCATCTGTTCCTGAATCGAGATGGTCGCCCGCTTAAAGCGGCAGCACTTGCCAAGGCCATAAGCAGGGCGAACGAGGATATGAACGCCCCATTCCGCATAACGGGACATGTGCTGCGCCACCTCTTCGCCTGCTTCTTCCTGAAGAACGCAATAGAGGGCCATGCAGCACGCGAGGGGTTGACGGTCGCACAACTCACTTACCAGCAGATCGAAGCGGTCGCCGAGAACCCAGCGCGGGTTCTGCAATTGCACCTCGGGCATGCTTTTTTTGAGGATACTGCCGGCTACATCAAGCTTCTCATCGATTGGTGGCTGACACCGATGTACTTCGACATGTGGAACGAGTTCCTGGATGGCCAGCGTGCCTAGGGGACCGCGTATTGGATCGACAGTTAGTCAGGCAATAGATCGGGCATTTCCGACGCTCGTCGCGCCTCATCCAAATAAGACTGAAGATGCTCGAGAACGTGAGTTCAATTTTGAAGAGTTTGCCGACTGCCCGCTCATCTACCGGAACGTTCACGCGATCCGAGAGGAATTCATAAGCGGGAAGAAGACAACGAAACATCAAATCACGATGCTAAGAACAATTAGAGCTTACATCTTACACTACGAGGATAAATTCAACTGTGTCATCGCTTCATCTGAAGATGTTTCCGTTTCATTTTGTGTAGAATTTATAATTTACTGCACAAATAGACTAAAGACAGGAGCGCATCTAGTCAGATACTGTTGGCGCTTTCTCAAAATCATTGGTGTTCCGACTGACGTCATCCCTCCTAACCCGCTCACTGAGCCTATTTCTGAACCTCGTGAGGAACTCGATGAACGAAAGGCCCGACATTTCCTCAACAGGGCAAAGCAGGATGCTAGGGTCATCATCGAACGCTTCCAGCAGGCGGAAGAGTTGGCGTCCAAGGGACGCGACCCGCGCCGTCTGGCAGGGGGCAGAAATGGCGACTGGGATGAAATTGAGAACCGACTCTGGATTTGCCGGGAAGTCCTAGGGCTTCAGGCAAGAACCGAGAGAGATCTCATCGCGCTCGGGTACCGGACCATTATTGCAGGGCTCGAGGCGCGTCCTGGTGCATTCACAATCGACCCGAAACTTGGTGCCACGCAACAGAATGGTCTCTTTGCGCACCTGCGTTTTTTTCATCCAAGCGTGGGTGATCTCGCACCATTCATCGCGCTTCTGATGATCAGAACCAAGGTCAACCTGCAATGTGTCGCGGACATTAAGGCTTGGTCTGAGTGGGCAGAACCGTATTCGCGAGCATTCTCCCACGACGAGGAATCTGAACGATGGGTGTGGATAGTAATGCCAAAATTGCGAGGCGCCCAAGGGAGTAAACGCGAGCGCTTCGATCGGAAGAAAAACCCAAAAGTCGCGAAGCCACCCGCAAGGATCAGAATCCCGAGTTTAAAAACACCATGGTCGCACCCCTACCAGGTTCTCAGCTTCGTTCAGAAGTTGACACACCCCCTCCGAGAAGAAATCAAGCGGAGAATTAAAGAACTTTCCTCAAAGTCAAGCATCTGCCAAGAGGAAAAGATAGAGTTATACAGGCTTCAGTTTATAAAAGACGATATGTTTGTATTCAGAACCAGAAACATTATTACTTCCCTCAACCTTCAAACACGGAGTTCTCAACAAACACCGAAACCCCTTCTTGAAATATTCCAAAGGTACGGCTTGACCGCAGGAGTACGACAGCTCCGCGATGCAGGGCTTCAATTCGGCTTCCGGACATCAGGACATAACCTGCTCATACTTCACTTGCTGGCACGGCACTCAAATCCTGGGACAGCCGCCGCCTACGCGCGCCGCCGGGACTTTTTTCGCCGAAGCGAAGAGCTGTTCGTTGCGATCTTCGACAAGTCGATAGCATTGGTCCGATCGTCCAACTACACAATCGCGAATTTGAGAAAGGAACTGAAATCCTCAGGTCTTGAAGACTGGCAGATCACCAACATTCTCGATCCGAACACCCGAAGCCGCTATGGCAACCGATGTGGTGGACCAACGTCGCCACCAGAGCCCTTCAACAATGGCACGCCACCGGGTCAGCTTTGCCGTAGCCAAGATTGCATCGATGGCTGTCCGCTGGCTCGGTTCCTACCGGATGCACTCCCGTTTCTGGTGAGGCAATGGATTTCGATCAAGCAGCAGCTTGGGAGCGTCGGCGTTGCTGCAGTGTTTGAGAATTCGCTTCAGCACCGTCTAAACAGGCTGGAGAGGATTCTCGATAAGTACCCCCCCTCGGCCGTTCTTGCGGAAAGGGAAAAACTGCAAAAATGATGGAGGCATGAACACGTGACAAATCCCGTAGCCGACACCTATTCCCTTCTCGAAGAGACTGAGGGAAGCCTATGGCTCGCACTTTCGCGATCAATTAATGCCCTGCGGCCGCCCTATTTACCTGCGATGCAGGTCACGCCCAAGTCAGTATTTGCCCAGCACCGCTGGCTGCTACCAACCACCTGGTTTCCAGCGGGATCCCACCATAAGGCAAACCTCAATTTCCTCGCATCGGCGTACTTATCGGACGGGCAAACGCGCCAGCTCGACCCCGGTTCGCTTCTGATGCAGCAGTTGAAAGAAATTACTTACGCACTGCTTCACATCATCCACATCTTCTCCGACGCACGGACGCCTTCAACAATATTCAACACCTTCGTAACGGTGCGAAAGTTACTGATCGCGACGGCCCACGTGGGATGCAGAAGCCTTGCCGATATTACGCCGGCCAACGCACAGTCGATTATTGATCTGTCCGCGAGCGCACGTATCCGAACAAGGCTCGTTACTTGGTTGGAAAATCTCGCGGAGTTGACGCGAAGAGGTTATATCACTGAAGGTGTCCAGAACTACGACTTTGAAATCGAAATCGTTCGCCCCAATAAGGATACGTCCGTACCAAAGGGGAAGCAGCCACTCAATGACAATGAGCGAGCGCTTCTACTGACCAAGCTCTTGAAGGTTCTGGAACATCAAGACGAGTTCATTCGCTGGACGGAGGATTGCCTCGCAACACCCAGCGCAAGCAGCCATGCGCGGGAATGGCTATCAACCCTCTTTCCAAACGCTGCCGAGAAAGACTATCGCTTTCCTGATATCCTAATACACCTGTATCAGGCAGCGACAGGTTTGTTGGTCGGCGAAGCGCTTGGCCCCCGACCATCCGAGCTGTTGTCGATCGAAAGGGGGTTCATTCACCGCCACGGCCCGAACGCGTTTGTCTCGCTCGACCATTTCACCTTGGATTCCGTCACAACCAAGTCGATAAGGAAAATCGGCGGAATGCAGAGACGCCTGCGCATTCCGGAGCTCGTTTACAAAGCAGCCGTTGGACTGGAGGAGATCCACGCTATGTTGGGTCGGAGGACGCCAAGACTTTTTTCTGGCGTTTCCGAAGAGCTAGAATACAGCACCAACAGATGGAACTGGATCCTTAAGAAGTTCTGTGAGGTCACTGAACTTCCCTTTCGAGTGACTCAGTACACCGCTCGAAAGACGCTGATCTCCAACGTGGCGCGAACCGTTACCAACGGCCTATCCGCTGCGCAGGTCGTGATGGATCACGAGGATCGCGGGACGACTGCAGGGTACGGCCTCTCGAACCCCTTCGTTCGCGAAGAGATATACGCAGAGTGCCTCGACGCCTTTCGAAATGGGACAAGAACACTCCTCGAGACCACCGCAGCCGCAGGAGGCCCAGGCCTCGGCGGAAAAGGCGGAGCCCGACTTGAAGCGAGCGTCGCATCCCTTGCAGGCGATGATGGCGTCGTTGTGCCCGAGGCGATCGAAACGTATGTCGAAGAACTGCTGCAACAGGACTTCGTCCCGGTGCCCGTCGCGCGCGGAGTCCTCTGTTTTAAACAGGCCACCGTTAAGGGCGAATGCGGAGATATCGTTCCTGACATTGGGGGCTGCAAATCCTCCTGCCCCGCACAGGTTCAAGAACAGAATAGGCGCGACCTGATGCTCTGGGAGTTCGAGATCGCGCGCTCAGGTGGCTTGGACGAGGTTTCCCCGCTTCAAAAGGCATTCTGGGTGAACGAGATCGGAAGCCAGTTGGCAGCGTGGCCAGATTTGCGGCCTGATTTTGAGGCAATTTTGACGACCGTACCGGCACTGAAAGGAATCCGATGACATCGAAGAAGTCCACCCCCAACAAAAGAAAGGCCTCAGATGACCTCAAGTGCGCAGCTTATTCGCGAACCGAAGACGCGCTTCGGAAAATCCAGTCTGGCATGGCCCTCGTGGAGGAAGAGCTTCAGAGCCGAGCGCTCTGGGACAGGATGGCGCGCGACGACAAAGTGGAGCTTGAACAGGGAGACTTTATGGTCCTATGCGGACTAGGGTGGAATTTTCTCAATGGTCCGAAGCACAAGGAAACAACGAAACCCGACGTGGTCGAATTCCTTGCAGGCGTGAATCGAAAGCTGCGCGAGCAACTTGCCGATCATCCAGATGTCGAGATCGGGAGGTCTCCTACCAAGGCGTACCTCCAGCTTCAGGCCCGCTATGAACGACTGAAGAATGAACGGGACGAACTGCGCGACTATCTCAATCGCGTGCTCACCCGCACCCATGAATGGCATTTGGAACGCCTCCAGGCCCTTCGCATGGTGCGAGAACTCAAGGAGGCTGCGGGTGTGTCAGTTGTACATCTTCACCGTCGATAGCCCCCATTGAAAGTCATGTGAAAATACACTATCTCAAAGGTGCCTTCGCAAGAAGGCTATGGCGCTAAACCGTTTGTGCAATAGATGTGCAGGACGCGGCTTCGAAGCCGCCGCCTCCACCACAAGCAGCCGCAGTAGCGACTGTTTGTGATGGGGGCGACATGGGATCGACTGGCATTGAAAGACAAAAACTGTGCTCGGCATGATACCGCCGTTATCGGGTCAAAATAGTAGTTGCAAACGACAACTATGCGGAAGCTCGTCTCGCTGCTTAATCGCAGTGTGACACTTCAAATCAAGTCCTAGGGGGTCGCACTCTTAGGCGGGGTTCGGAGGTACCTGGCAACAGAAACCTCCACTTAATCCCGACCGTCAGTTAGTCCACGTCAAGATGCGTTTAAAAGACTGATTTTCCTCAATACTTACGTCGACTAACTTCACTTTTTGTCTTTATAAGGTTCGGTACCCGGCGCCTCCACCAAAAACCGGTCGGTCACGATGACCGGCTTTTGATGGGGGCGAAATAGGATCGACAAGGGTGTAAAGATCGAACTTTTGCTCGGCATGATACCGCCGTTATCGGGTCAAAATAGTAGTTGCAAACGACAACTATGCGGAAGCTCGTCTCGCTGCTTAATCGCAGTGTGACACTTCAAATCAAGTCCTAAGGGGTCGCACTCTTAGGCGGGGTTCGGAGGTACCTGGCAACAGAAACCTCCACTTTCCCCCTTTGCTTGCCCCTGTCGGCCATCGCTTACGCTATTCGAGCACCTGCCTGCGCGCTTCAACTTCTCCAATGCCTTGAAATGGTCTATAGCTGTTTTAGATGACTCGGCTTCGGTGTATGATCGGTGCCACGCCATCGGTACGACGCGTAATAGAGTTGCAATGAAGGAACAGGAACCTGATGGGCCAAGATCATATTCGCTACGACATTCTCGCCCAGGACGCCCTGCGTGGTGTTATCCGCAAGGTCCTGACCGAAGTCGCAGCAACCGGCCACCTGCCGGGTGATCATCACTTCTTCATCACCTTCCTCACCGGCGCCCCTGGCGTGCGTATTTCCCAGCATCTGAAGGCCAAGTATGCCGAGCAGATGACGATTGTCGTGCAGCACCAGTTCTGGGATCTCAAGGTGACGGAAAGCCTGTTCGAGATCGGCCTTTCCTTCTCCGACACACCGGAAAAGCTGGTCATTCCGTTCAACGCAATCCGTGGCTTCTATGATCCTTCGGTAAACTTCGAGCTCGAGTTCGACGTTGCTGCCATCGAGGACGAGGAAGAAGGCGAAGGCGCCGAGATCACGGCCTATCCGGTTGCTCCGGTCGAAAGAGTTGTCGAGACCGACGCGGATGCAAATCCTGCCGACGACGGCAGCAAGGCTGGCGCCTCGGTCGTTTCCCTCGACAGCTTCCGCAAGAAGAACTGAGCCGCCATCGTTTGCGGCCCTTCAAGGCAGGCGTGACATGACAGGCGATGTCGTCAATCTGAGACAGTTCCGCAAGACCAGGGCGCGCGACGAGAAGGAAAAGCGTGCCGAGCAGAACCGTATCTCATTCGGCCGAACCAAAGCCGAAAAGACCCTGACGCGTGCGTTAAACGAGAAGTCCACGCGCGCGCACGAAGCCGGGAAACGCGAACCGCCGGACGACCCCCCCGGTTCGTAGCCTGCGCCTCCGGCAGCTTTCCGCCGATGAATAAAGGCGACGTCTTTCAATAACTTGCCTTCGTATCCGGAATCATTTTCCGACAGACTTGAATCACTTTGCGAGGCTCGACCGTGATCCGGAAACATTCGGCAACCCTGCACGGCCATCGCACCAGCTTTTCCCTGGAAGAACCCTTCTGGCAGGAGTTGAAGGCGATCGCCGAAACCCGCGACATGCCGATCGCCCGCCTGATCGCGGAGATCGACGATGCCCGCGAAGCCGAAAGCAACCTGTCCTCTGCGCTCCGGGTCCATGTGCTGGAATGGCTGAAGCGTTTTGGGACCACATCTCCCTGAAACATCTCGCCGCGATGGCAGCGCAGGCTCCTATTGCTGAACGCCGACACCGGGAAGCGTGTTGAAATCGAGCGGTTGCGATGGCGTGACCGTGCCGGGCTGCACAGCAGGCGTATCCGGCGTTGTCCCGTCCGCATTCGGCAAGGCCCCGCCGCGCTCGACCTCTTGCCCGGGCTCCACGGGTATCTTGAAGGGTGCAATGCCGGATGGGTCCTGCTGCTGCGCTCTGGCTGCATCCTCGGCGGCTTTTGCCGCAGCCTCTGCCGCGGCCTTCTCCGCCGCAGCGCGCGCTTCGGCTTCCGCCTTCTGCTTGGCCGCCAGCTCGGCCGCCAATACACGACGACGGACTTCCTCTTCCGCCCGCAACTTCTCTGCCGCCCGCTCGGCTGCCTTCGCCTTGTACAGCGCGACTTCGCGGCGCAGCCGTTGCTTCTCGAGCACATTTGCCTGCAGCGTCTCGACACGCCGCCGCTCGCGCTCGAACGCACGAAGCGACAGGAAATTCGAAAGGTCGGTGACGTCCATCGTCACACCCGGCGCCTCCAGCACCCCCTGGTAGTCGAGTCGCACCTGCGGCTCGGCGCCGGCCAGCGCTGCGTCGCCGGCATCGAACTTGACGGTCGCGGAACCCGTCATGCGGTCCTCCGGGAAGGAAAGCTCGGCGTCGGCCGATATGCTGGCGCCCTCGTTGGCCGCCGTGACGTTCTGCGCCCTGAGCCTGCCGCCGGCAATGTTGAACGGCACGGTCACGGCGCCGATCGCCGACTCTCCCGCCAGAATGGCCCGTTGCGCATCCTTCTCGATCGTCGATGGCGAAATCTCGCCCTGTACGGCGTCGGCAGCGGCGATCACGGCCGGCAGGGAGCCGGTATCGATCCCCTTGACCACCACATCACGCAAGGTTGCCGTTCCCGATCCGCTCATGCCTTCCGCCATGGCACGAACGGAGGTACCGGAGGTCTCCATACCCATCGTCAGATCGAAGCGGCCGGACGCGACTGCCGCACCCGATTTTTTCCAAACGGCCGATGCAAGGTCGCCGTCGGTGACCCCTATCTTCGTCTGCAGGAAGCCGGAACCATCTCCGCTGCCGATCAGGATGCGGCCTTCCGCCTTGCCGCCGAGCCAGCCGCCGGAAATATCCGCGAGCTCGACCTGGTCACCCTTCCAGAGCATCTTGCCGGACATATCAGACACGGCCCCGTAGACACCCGGCCAGAACGCCTTTGCCTTGATACCGAGAGCGACATCAAACCCGCTCCAGCCGGAAAGGGCCACCGGCGTCTGCGAAAGACCACCCTCCACGATGTTGTCGACCGGCCCCAGCATTGCCTCTCCGAGCCAGCCGAGATCGATGGTGTCAAAGGCAAGGTCGCCCGCTGCCTTGCCGGGCACGGTGCGGTCGAAAGAAACCGCGCCGTTGAATGCATTGCCATCGGCACGCCCCTCGATGCCCGAAACCGCGACCGCATCCTTCGAGCTTTCCACATTCGCCTTGAGCGAGATCGGAAGCCCCGTCCCCATCTGCGGCAGACCGATGCCCTTCAGCATAAGAAAGGGCTCGATGTCCTGGCTCTCAAGCGTCAGGGAACCGCGACCATCGAGGAAATTGTCACGCGCAAGATCAACCTCGCCATTGGCCGAGAACGAACTGTGTTCCGAGGTAAAGCTCAAGGTGCCGTTGGCACGGCTGCCATCGGTGCCCTGCAGCTTCAGCGACAGCACACCATTGGCCTCTGCATCGAAAGGCAGCGGATCGAGGCCAGCCTGCCCAAGAAGCAGCGGCGTCGAGGGGTTTTCGAGCGTGGCTTCCAGCATGATGCCGTCGCCGGAAAGCGCCTGGGCGATGCTGGGTGCCTGATAGTTGGCGGCAATCTTGGAGCCGTTGGACGTGCCGACAACGCCGAAAGCGGCCGGCGCCTTGCCCTCCTGCCCGCCGGCCGTCAGCGTAAAGTCAAGCGCGGCATCGGTGTAATATGGGCCGGCCACGATCATCCGGTCCAGGATCGGATGCGCCGGCGCATGCCGTGCAATCATCGCCAGAAACGGTGTCAGGTCTGGTGAAGCAAGCTTCATCTTGGCCGAGACGACCGGCGACGACATGTCGCCACTCATGCGGCCCGAGAGCGCCAGCCGCGCGCCGGCAAGATCACCGATCGAGACGCGCTCGGCCTGCAGCTGGCCATTCTTCAGCGTGACAACCAGCTGAACATCCCGCGCATCCTCCCCGAAGGCCGAAAACTTTTCGGCCGAAAGGTCAGCGGCAATCGTATGGGCCAGAACGGTTTCATTCGAGGAATCTCCCGCAACAAGCCCCGTCAGTGCGCGTAGCGCATCGAGATCGATCTGGTTTCCCTGCAGCTTCAGCGAAAGGCTGGGCGGCACGCCGTCCAACGCCTGCCGTTCGATCCGGCCATGAAGAACTGCTGGTCCGGCGGCAATCTCCAGCCGCTCGAACTGCTGCAGCGTATCCGTCAGATTGACGGTGGCAGAAAAACCCGCCGTCTTCAGCGTCCTCAGCGCCGGATCGACTGAGCCGGCGAGCCACGCCGCGAGACCGGATGGTTGGTTGGAGGCGATCAGCAGGTTGCCCCGGAAGGCACGCGTCCCCTTGAGGTCGAGCCGCCCCTTGGCCTCCAGCTGCGTGCGCCCCGGCAGTTGCGCCACGGCGTTATCGATGATCCAGCCGCTACCATCGGGGCGCAGATCGAGCCGAACTTCGCGAACGGTGGTATCGCCGATCACGATGGCCGGCAGCTTGAGGCTCGCCCGTCCCGGCACGGACGGGATCGGAATGTCTGCTGCGATCGCCAGGGCGGCGGACAGGCGCTGGCGCACGGAAATCGCCGGATCGCGCCCGGTCTTGCCAGCTTCGCCAGTGTTGCCAATGCGGCTGACGTCGATCTGCTGACCATCCGCCAAAAGCAGGAATTCCGGCTCCTTGCCGGTATCCAGCGTCGCTTCGCCGGTCACCAGATAGGGATCGTCCTTCGATCCGATCTCAAGCCGGTAGTCCGGCACGCGGATGCGCTCGTTGGTGAGTTCGAACTCGCCGTTCACCCGAAGTGCTGCAGCATCGTCCGCCTTCTGGGCTTCGGCGGAACGGTTCTCCGTCAGCGTGAACTTGCCCTGATAGACCGGCCTGAAATCGACGATCTTCAGATTGCCGTCAAGCTCGACGCCGAAAGGACGTTTGTCAGGCACGAGCTTTGCGCGCAAGCCAAGCTCGCCTTTCTCGTCGATTTCGCTGCTGGAAAACAGGAAGCTTCCCGCCTCCCCGTCCAGCGCCGCCCGACCCTCCACCTTCCACGGCCCCGCCAGCGAGCGGGCGGAAAGATCCGCATTCAGGTCGGTGATGCGGCGTGTCCGGCCCGTCTGTTCGTCAATGAAATCGATCTGGCCGTTGCTGATCTCGACATTTTCCAGAACCACGATCTTGGCCGGAATGGCAGCCCTACGGCCCCGCGCCCAGTCGAGCGTACCATCAGGCAGAAGCTTGATCTTTGCCTTTGGCGTGTCCAGCCGCATGTCGAAGATGAGCGCCTCGCCGCTCAGGAACGGCGCGAGTTCCGCATCCATCGAAAAATGCGCGACCTGGATGAGCGGCTCACCAGCCTCGTTCTCGCCAACACGCACATCATTCAGGGTCACGGAAGGAAAGGGAAGAAGCCGCGCATCGACACTGCCATGGACGACGACCGGCCGCCCCATGATCCGGCTCGCCTCGCGCTGGAACTCCTGGCGAAAATCGGTCCAGTCAATGAATAGCGGTGCGATCAGAGCCGCAAAAAGCGCCGCCACCAGGAGACTGCCAACGAAAACCAGAATTCGCGAAAGCACCAGCTCTAAAACCCTACCCTATATTCAGGACCTTCACCCATCGGGCGACAAGGCCGTGTTCCTGCAACGAGCGCACTCCCGCCACCATGATGCACAACGCTTCAAAGAGGGGAAAGATACGCGACGGCGCCACCGGGACGCTATCCCTCACTCCTTAGCATCAGCGATGCGTTTTCACATGGCAAAAATCTTGCCCGGATTGAAGATATTGTCCGGATCAAGCCCATGCTTGATCTGCCGCATCAGATCGAGCGCATCACCAAGCTCCTTCTCTAGGAAAGGCATCTTGCCCTGGCCGATGCCGTGTTCGCCCGTGCAGGTTCCGTCCATTGAAAGCGCCCGGTCGTTCAGCCGCGCAACGAAGGCCTCCGCCTTGGCAATATCCGCCGGATCCTTGTCGTCGAAGAGCAGGCCGACATGAAAATTGCCGTCGCCCGCATGGCCGACGATCGGCGCCAGAAGGCCATGGGCGCGAATATCTTCCTGGGTGGCCTCAACGCAATCGGCCAGCCGCGATATCGGCACGCAGACATCCGTCGAGATGATCCCGCCGCCCGGCATCAGGCTCTTCTGCGCCCAATAGGCATTGTGCCGCGCCTTCCACAGCTGGTTGCGCTCTTCGAGATTGGCAGTGGAGCGAAACTCGGTGCCGCCAAACTCCGCCGCAATCTCCGCAAACTGGCGCGACTGCAATGCCACCGTCTCCGGATTACCGTGGAATTCGACGAACAATGTCGGCTGTTCGGGGAATGTAAGCCCGGAATAGGCGTTGCTCGCCCGCATCTGCGTCTCGTCGAGAAGCTCGATACGCGCCACCGGAATTCCCGACTGTATGGTCAGGATCACGGTGTTGCAGGCGTCAGCTGTCGTCGGAAACGAGCAGACGCCGCCGGCAATCGTTTCCGGGATGCCCTGCAGCCTCAGCGTGATCGAGGTGATGATGCCAAGCGTGCCCTCGGCCCCAACGAAGAGCCGGGTCAGGTCATAGCCGGTCGATGATTTCTTCGCCCGGTGCGCCGTGCGAATTTCCTTAGCCCCCGCTGTCACCACCGTCAGCGCCAGAACATTGTCCTTCATCGTGCCGTAACGAACCGCATTGGTGCCCGACGCCCGCGTCGAGGCCATGCCGCCAATCGAGGCATTGGCCCCCGGATCGATCGGGAAGAACAGGCCGGTATCGCGCAGGTAGGTGTTCAGCGCCTCGCGGGTAATACCGGGCTCCACGGTACAGTCGAAATCGCTGGCGTTGACCTCGAGAACCCGGTCCATCCGGCCCATATCGACGCTGATGCCGCCAAAGGGTGCGTTGATGTGGCCCTCAAGCGAAGAGCCGGTGCCGAAGGCAATCAGCGGAACCTTGTGCTCGCTGGCAAGCGCAACGATCGCCTGCACCTCTTCGGAGCTTTGCGGAAAGACAACCGCATCGGGCAACTGCCCAGGAATATAGGTCGTGGTGTGCGCATGCTGGGCCCGCACCGCTTCACCCGTCTGCAGCCGCTCGCCGAAGCGCTCGGACAGCGCCGCGATAACGGCCGCAATTCCGCTCTCATTGCGTCTTCCGGTCTTGATTGCGCTCAGTGCCATGCCCGCTTGCTCCCTCCCCCCGCAGCACACGGCTGCGAAGCTCCTTTTCCCGAACATCACAAGGAAAAGGAAATATCCGCTCTTTTCAAGGCGGTACTGTGCAAATCGGAATCATTTTGTCCAGCACTTCACCCGCAACTTCATGCGGGTTCAGCGCTTTCTTGGCAAGGTGCGGCCACGCGGTCACAAACCGCGGTCGGATGGCCCGTCGCCCCCTTTTCTCGTACGTGGCCAGACTATCGGACGTCCGGTTTGCTTCCTCTTCTCCCCAGCGGGGAGAAAGTGGCCCGAAGGGTCGGATGAGGGGGCGACTGGCTTGGAATGTGCCGCGACGCCCTGCATCAACCTACTCCGCAGGCGCCACCGGCATCTGCTCTGCAGCCTCCATCTCGCGCTGCAAACGCCGTTCCTCGTCCACCTGCGGCTTGGTGAAGCGCGCGATGACCAGATAGGCGACCGGCGTCAGATAGAGCGTGACAACAGTTGCAAGGCCGAGCCCCCCCACCAGCACCCAGCCGAGCGCGACGCGGGCTTCCGCCCCTGCCCCGCTTGCCATCACCAGCGGCAGGGCGCCGACGATGGTCGCGATCATCGTCATCATCACGGGCCGCAGGCGGATATTGGCGGCATTCTCGATGGCCGAGCGCAGGTCCTGCCCGCGGTCCCGAAGTTGATTGGCGAATTCGACGATCAGGATGCCGTTCTTCGCCATGATACCGACAAGCAGCACCAGCCCGATCTGGCTGTAGATGTTCAGCGTGTTGCCCGTCATCAGCATGGCAAAGACAGCACAGGCAAGGCCAAGCGGCACCGTCACCATGATGATCACGCCGCTGATCAGGCTCTCGAACTGCGCGGCCAGCACCAGGAAGATGATGACCAGTGCAAAGCCGAAGGTCACAAGCAGCCCGCTCGAATTTTCATTGAGCGTCGCGGCCTCCGCGAGCGGCACGATCCGTGATCCCGGCGGCAGGAGCGGCTCGGCCATCTGCTGCACCATCGTCAGAGCGTCGCCAAGCGCAAGATCGTCGCTCAAGCTCGCAGAAAGCGACACCGCACGCAGCTGCGATTCGCGCGACAGCTGCGGCGCGATCGCCCGCTCCTCGATCGTTGCAATGGATGACATCGGCACGATGCGCCCGTCGCCCGTCTTCAGGAAGATGTTCTGCAGGTCCGTCGGGTCATTCACCGGATTGGTGGTCGACAGCAGCTTCACCGGATAGGAGTCGCCGTTGACATAGACATCAAGCACGCTGTTGCCATCGAGCATCGCCTGCATGCCCGCTGACAATCCGACGATATCGATGCCGAGGTCGGACGCCCGCTCGCGATCGATCGTCACGGAAAGCTGCGCCTGGTTCGGGTCGTAGTTCAGCCGCACGTTCTGGAAATGGCCGCTGTCCTCCATCTGGCGCACCAGCTTGTTGGCGGCATCGCCGAGCTTGGCATAGTCATTGCCGACCAGCGCGACCTGCAGCCCGTTGCCCGCGCCGCGGATACCCAGGCTGTTCGGCTGCATCGGGAAGACCCGCACCGAAGGGATGCCATTTGCCAGCTTGGTGATGTCGGCAGCGATCTGCTGCTGGGTGCGCTCCCGCCCATCCCAGGGTGCAAGGGTCAGCACCATGAAGCCGGTATTGACCGAGCCGCCCTGACCGGAGACGGAAAAGACATTGTCGATCTCGCCATTGTCCATCATCGGCTTCAGGCCATCTTCCAGCTTGCGCATCTGGGCCTGCGTATATTCAAGCGACACGCCCTGCGGCGCCTGTACCCGCATCATGATGCGTGCCCGGTCTTCCGTCGGCGTGAGTTCCGACTTCAGCAGCGTGAAGGCGCCCGCACCCGCAGCCGTGACCATGCCCGCCACCATGAAGACCACGAGTGGCGTGTTCAGGCAGGCGCGCAGCGTCCGGCGATAGAAGCCGGCAGCAAAGGCACCGACCTTGCCCATGAAGCCGGAGTGCTGATGGTCGTCGCTATGGGCCGTCAGCATGCGCGATGCCAGCATCGGGCAGAGCGTCAACGCCACGAAGGCCGACAGAAGGATCGCAAAGGCCAGCACGAAGCCGAATTCCCGGAAGAGGGCACCGGTCTGGCCGGGCAGGAACGACAGCGGCACGAACACCGCCGCCAGCGTCGCCGTCGTGGCGATAACCGCAAAGAACACTTCCAGCGTACCGAGCACGGCCGCTGCCCGCGGCCCGAGCCCTTCGGATCGCCGTCGCACGATATTCTCCAGCACCACGATCGCGTCATCGACCACAAGGCCGGTCGCCAGCACGATCGCCAGCAGCGTCAGGATGTTGATCGAGAACCCGGCAAGATAGATCGCCGCGCAGGTACCAACCAGCGCGATCGGCATGGTCAGCACTGGAATGAGCGTCGCCCGCCAATCGAGCAGGAACATGTAGATGACGAGCGTCACGATCACGACCGAAGCGAAGAGCGCAATCTCGACCTCATGGATCGCCCCGTCGATGAACACCGCGTCGTCGCTGGTAACCGCCAGTTGCGTGCCCTCAGGCAAGATCTGCGCAATGGTCGCAACCGCCTTCTTCACGCCTTCGGATATATCGAGCGTGTTGGACTGCGCCTGACGAATGATGCCGAGGCCGATGCCCTGGCGGCCGTTCGAGCGCAGCGATGATGTACCGACGTCAGGCCCGAGCGTGACGGTGGCGATATCGCCAAGCCGGATATTGTCTCCAAGCACCAGTTGCTCGAACTGCTCCGGCGTCTGCAGGTCGGCCGTCGCCCGCACCGAGATATCCTGGTTGGCGCTTGTCAGCGATCCCGCCGGTACGTCGAGTGAGGCCGTCGCCAGCGCCGTCCGCAGGTTGGCGATCGTCAGCCCGCGCCCGGCAAGCTTCGACTGGTTGACGTCGATGCGGAAGATCTTCTCCTGCTCGCCATTGATCTGGACATCAGCGACGCCCTCGACGGCGGCAAGCCGGTCGGTGATCTCGTTTTCGGCAAGCAGCGTCAGGTCTTCCATCGACAGCGTGTCGGAGGTGAGCGCCAGCCGCATGATCGGCTGGCTGTCGGAATCGGCCTTGACGATGGTCGGTTCGTCCGCATCGTCGGGAAGCTGGCCGGAGATACGGCCGACAGCATCGCGCACGTCGTTGGAGGCCTGCCCGATATCCGTCGTGTTGGAAAACTGCAGGGTCACCCGGCTCTGGGCATATTGCGAGGTCGAGGAGATGTTCTTGATCCCCTGCACGCGTGAAACCGCGCCCTCGATAACCGAGGTAATTTCCTGATCCACAGTTTCCGGAGCGGCCCCATCGAATGTCGTGTTGATCGAGACGACCGGCTGGTCGACCTGGGGGAGTTCGCGGATCTCGATGCCGTTCAGCGCCGCAAGGCCAGCCACGACGATCAGCGTATTGACGACCAGCGCAAAGATCGGCCGGCGGATGAAAAGTGCTGTGAAGCCGGCGGTTCCGCCCTTTTTCGGGCCCCCGCTCACTTTACCACCTCGGCTTCCGAGACCTTCTGCTCGCCGTCGCCGCTACTTTGCTTCTTCTGCCGCTGCTGGCCCTCGCCCTGCTTCAGCAGCTTCACCTCACCGCCGTCGCGCAGGCGCTGCACGCCTTCCATCACCACGTCCTGGCCCTTGGAAAGCTCCGCTTCGACCAATACCTTGTCGGAATTGCGCTGGATGATCTTGACCGGAACCCGCTGCGATTTCCCATCCTCGACACGCCAGACATAGGAGCCATCGGCACTCCACTGGACCGAGAGCGGATTGACTGTCGGGAAGGTATCTCCGGGGAAACGGGCAATGACCGAGAACGACATGCCAGCGCGCAGCGTATCATCCGGATTTTCGATGCGGGCACGCACGCGCAGCGTCCGGCTGGCCTGATCGACACGGTTGTCGATCGCATAGATGGCGCCCGACAGCTCGGATGCCGGAATGGCGATCGCGGAGGCCGAGATTTCCTGGCCGACCGAAATCTTGTTGGAGAAACGCTCCGGCACCCAGAAATCGACAAGAATCTGCGACCGATCATCAATGACGGCAATCGGCGTCGAGGTCGTGACGTAATCGCCCGGATTGACCGTGATGATGCCCGCAATGCCCTGCGAGGGCGCCACGATATCGCGGCGCTTCAGATCAAGCTCCGCCTTCTGCAGGTCAAGCTGGGCTGCCTGCTCGGCAAATTCCGCTTCACGCAGAATGGCAACGGACACCGCATTTCCAAGCTTGCGGTTGCGATCGACCTTTTCCTGGGCACTTGCCACGGCCACGCGCGCCTGTTCCGTCGCAACCTTCTGGTCGTCGCTGTCGAGGCGGGCGATGACCTGCCCCTTCTCGACCCTGTCGCCGGACTTGACGAGAACCTCGGTCAGATTGCCGGTCGAAAGCGGCGTCACCGTCACGGAGAGGATGGCATCGCCATTGCCGATCGCCGAAAGCCGGTCGTTGACGACAGCTTCGCCCACCGGCTCCGTCACCACGAGCGGTGGGGCATTGGCAAAACCGCCGCCGTTGCGCCGGTTTCCGCCGTTACCGCCCTCGCCCTTGGCTTCAGGCTTTGCCACCAGTGCGACCACGCTTTCGGGAACACCAAGGCCGGTCAGCTTGGCTGCAGCTCCCGGCACAAAATGGACCCAGGCAGCCAGCCCGACGACGAGCACGAATGCACAGATCAACAGCTGTTTCCAAAGCCGCATGAATATCTCCAGATCGGAATTTCGATCCTGGCCATTTCGCACCAGACAGGCGCGATGCGCAGGACATGAATTGTTTTCGTTGAACTATCGGCTTTTGCGGCGCAGCAGGCAATCCCGGAATGCCATCATTACGCAATTGTAATAAAAGCAGATTTCATCAAATTGAGGGCGGAAAGGCATGCCTGACCGATATCGATCGGCATCTGTGGGAGGCAGTCGGCAATAGGCAGTAGGCAATAGCGAAGAGATAGTCCGATGACCGCGCCGCGCCTTCAGGCCAGTGCGCTCCTACTGCCTATTGCCAACCACCTGCTGCCTCCCCAACCCCTCCCTTCAGAATAAAAGCAGAACGCAATTCTGGCCTTTCGCCCCCGAATCACTACATTGAGCCGCATGAGTAACGGTTTTGACGACATTCCCTTCTTCGACGAGGAGCCGGCACCGCGCGATCAGCGCCAGTCCGCGGCATCTCCACCTGCCGCACAAGGCGGTATCGCCGCCCGCGCCATGGCCGCGCGTGATGGCGCCCGCCCGGCTGCCGCCTATCTCTCCGGCCTGAACGCGGAACAGCGCGAAGCGGTCGAGACCATCGAAGGCCCGGTCCTCGTGCTCGCGGGCGCCGGCACCGGCAAGACCCGCGTGCTCACCACCCGCATCGCCCATATCCTCGCGTCAAACCGCGCCTTCCCCAGCCAGATCCTCGCCGTCACCTTCACCAACAAGGCGGCCCGCGAGATGAAGGAGCGCGTCGGCGTGCTCGTCGGCGGCGCGGTCGAGGGCATGCCCTGGATGGGCACCTTCCACTCCATCGGCGTCAAGCTGCTCCGCCGCCACGCCGAACTCGTCGGCCTGCGCTCGGATTTCACCATCCTCGATACTGATGACGTCGTGCGCCTCATCAAGCAGCTGATCCAGGCCGAAGGCCTCGACGACAAGCGCTGGCCGGCAAAAACCTTCTCGCAGCTGATCGACGGTTGGAAAAACAAGGGCCTCGGCCCCGCCGATATCCCCGAAGGCGACGCCCGCGCCTTTGCCAATGGCAAGGGCCGCGAGCTCTATACCGCCTACCAGGCCCGCCTGAAGACGCTGAACGCCTGCGATTTCGGCGACCTGCTTCTCCACCCCATCCGCATGTTCCGCGCCTATCCGGATGTGCTGAAGGAATACCACGCCAAGTTCCGCTACATCCTCGTCGACGAGTATCAGGACACCAACACCGCCCAGTATATGTGGCTGCGCCTTCTCGCCCAGCGCCCCAAGGGCGAGCCGCAGAATGTCTCCTGCGTCGGTGATGACGACCAGTCGATCTATGGCTGGCGCGGCGCGGAGGTGGACAACATCCTGCGCTTCGAAAAGGACTTCCCCGGCGCCAAGGTCATCAAGCTCGAGCGCAACTACCGCTCGACAGCCCATATCCTGGGTGCTGCCGGCCACCTGATCGCCCATAACGAAGGCCGCCTCGGCAAGACCCTGTTCACCGATCGCCACGACCCGGACGACGAGAAGGTGCAGGTCCACGCCGCGTGGGATTCGGAAGAGGAAGCCCGCGCCGTCGGCGAGGAGATCGAACAGCTCCAGCGCAAGCAACACAAGCTCAACGACATGTCGATCCTGGTGCGCGCCTCCTTCCAGATGCGCGAGTTCGAAGATCGTTTCGTCACGCTCGGCCTCAATTACCGTGTCGTCGGCGGCCCGCGCTTTTACGAGCGCATGGAAATCCGCGATGCGATGGCTTTCTTCCGCCTCGTTTGCCAGCCGGCCGACGATCTTGCCTTCGAGCGCATCATCAACACCCCCAAGCGCGGCCTCGGCGATACCTCCGTCCGCGCCCTTCATGATTACGCCCGCGCCCGCGATATCCCGATGCTGGCGGCCGCCACCGATCTCATCGAAACCGACGAGATGAAGGCCAAGGCCCGCAAGTCGCTGTTCGATGTCGTCACCATGTTCAAGCGCTGGCAGGGCCTGCTTGAAACCACGCCTCACACCGAGCTTGCCGAAACCATCCTGGAGGAATCCGGCTATACCGACATGTGGAAGGCCGACAAATCGGCCGAAGCCCCGGGCCGGCTGGAAAACCTCAAGGAACTCATCCGCTCGATGGAAAGCTTCGAATCCATGCGCGGCTTCCTCGAACACGTCGCGCTCGTCATGGACGCCGAGCAGAACGAAAACCTCGATGCCGTCAACATCATGACGCTGCATTCGGCAAAAGGCCTGGAGTTCGAAACCGTCTTCCTGCCCGGCTGGGAAGAAGGCCTGTTCCCCCACCAGCGCGCGCTGGACGAAGGCGGCCGCTCAGGCCTGGAGGAAGAACGCCGCCTCGCCTATGTCGGCCTGACGCGCGCAAAGCGCCGCTGCCACATCTGGTTCGTCTCGAACCGCCGCATCCACGGCCTGTGGCAATCGACGCTCCCCTCCCGCTTCCTCGATGAGCTGCCGGTCACCCATGTCGATGTCGCCGAAACGGAACAGTCCTATGGCGGCTACAACCGCGGCGGCTACGGCCAGTCGCGCTTCGACAAGCAGGAGCCCTTTGCCAACAGCTACTCCACCCCCGGCTGGAAACGCGCCCAGGCAAACCGCACGGACGCCACCCGCGACAACTGGGGCACCCGCTCCGGCGTCTCGATCGAGCGCATCGGCTACGGCGAAAGCGGCCCCAAGGCCCGCACCATCGACGGCGAACTCGTCGCCAAATCGACGGTCGACACCCCCTCGAAATTCAACCTCGGCGACCGCGTCTTCCACATAAAATTCGGCAACGGCAACATCGCCGGTATCGAAGGCAACAAGCTGACGATCGACTTTGATCGCGCCGGGCAAAAGCGGGTGCTGGATGGGTTTGTGGAGCGGGTTTGAGGGGTAGAAAACTTCGAATGTCTCGATGACCTCGTGCTTGTTATCCTTATCCTCGGGGCCGCTTGGACCGCCACCCTGCCGCAGTGGAGGATAATCCACCTGACTCGAATTCCCCATCTGGAGTTCCTATGGCTGGAAACAACCGAAGCGGAGGTTCGATCTTCAGAATTACGGCAGAAGCGATGGGCGTGGCGTAAGGGCGGTGGCTTTTGCGCCAATGGCGACTGTTGCAGGTCTCTGGTCAGTTCCACCAAACAACGAGAAAACAGGGTGAGATATGGTTGAAAATAACTTCCCAAATGATGAAAACGGGGCCGTGCTCAACCGAATGCAAGGCGAGGGTCACAACCTGTCCGCCCCACGGGATATTGATTTTTCGATTGTTTTTCCAAACGAAGATTCAGCACAATTCTTTGCTGCTCAAATTAATCAGCATTTCGATAAGGTTGTGTATTTGGAAACGGAAACCGCCCGGGCTTTGAAATGGGAGGTAACAGCAACCCGATATATGGTTCCCACCCATCAGGATATTGCAAAAACGGAAGAACTGCTAGCCAGCATTGCTGCGCCGTTAATACCAACCGTCATTGATCAGAACTCTTGCGCCCATTTGCGTCGGCCGATCGACATGATGTTCCATGGTCGGTCCTGCAGTGTTTTCCAGGCGTAGCAACAGTGGTCGACGATATCCTCGTAGGACTTGAAGACGCGGTTTGAGAGCCAGTTGTCCCTCATGAACTGCCAGATGTTTTCGACAGGGTTCAACTCGGGCGATTTGGGTGGCAGCGGCAGGATGGTGATGTTTTCCGGGACGAGGAGATTGTTGGACATATGCCATCCGGCCTGGTCCATGATGAGGACGGCGTGTGCGTTATCGGCGACATTGCGGGATATCTCGATCAGGTGCTGGTTCATGGCATGGGTGTCGCACGACGGCATGACGAGCGCAGCAGCCTTGCCCTGCTTCGGGCAGATGGCACCGAAGATATAGGCCGATCGGGTTCGCTGGTCGTGTGGCGCGGACGGCCTTGTTCCCCGCTTGGCCCAACGACGCGTAATCTTGTTCTTCTGGCCTATACGAGCCTCGTCCTGAAACCAGATTTCGATCACTTTGCCCTTGGCGGGGCCGGCGGCGATTTCTGCCACAGCGGCGGGGAAGTTATGGAATGGCTCGCCCCTCCGTCCCGCGTCATGCATTTTGCATGAAGGGATTTAACAAGGAGCAGAGCAATGCAGATAGCAGTGTTAGGTATCGATCTTGGAAAGAACAGCTGTAGCGTTGTCGGACTGGACGAGCGCGGCCAAGTCGTGCTTCGGCGGCGGTTGCGCCGTGAGGGTGTTGTCAAACTCGGCTCAACCCTGCCGTCCTGCATAATGGCAATGGAAGCATGCTGTGGTGCCCATCATGTTGGTCGGCAGTTGCGGTCTCAGGGGCATGACGTTCGGCTTATGTCACCCGAATATGTTCGTCCGTACGTGAAGGCTCAGAAGAACGATGATCGCGACGCGGAGGGAATAGCAGAGGCAGCCACGCGTCCGACCATGCGTTTCGTTGACATCAAGGAAGAAGAGCAGTTGGACATGCAGACCCTCCATCGAGCGCGTGACCGTCTAGTCGGAGAACGAACTGCTTTGATCAATCAATTGCGAGCGATCCTTTTGGAGCGCGGCATTACCGTTCCACAAGGTCGTCGTAAGCTGGAGATCTGGCTGGACTTGGACGCTGACGAAGAGAGGCTTTCGCTCAGCCGCCGCACGGTGGCCCTCATCGCAGATATGCGGGCACAGTGGAGTGAGATGGATCGCCGCATTGCCGCTTTTGACCAAGAATTCAAAGCCTATGCCCGATCTGATCAACCATGCCGCCTACTGGGCACCATCCCCGGCATCGGGCCTCTCAATGCGACTGCGTTGGTAGCGACAGTGGGGGATGCGCGGGCCTTCGGACGCGGCAGAGACCTGGCAGCCTGGCTAGGCCTTGTGCCGCGGCAGATAACAACCGGGGGCAAACCGAAATTGCTCGGCATCACGAAACGGGGAAATGGATATCTGAGAAAGATGCTCATTCATGGTGCCCGAGCCGCGCTTCCCGTGCTTTCCAAATCCGCCACACCTCTTGGCGAATGGTTGCGGGCGCTAGTTGGTCGCGCCCACAAGAATAAAGCAATCGTTGCACTTGCTGCGAAGTTAGCGCGGATCGTCTGGGCTGTTTTACAGAGCGGCCGTCCCTACAACAATAACGGCTTGGAACCTGTGGTCCAAGCATAGCGGCAACGAGCGCTGCCGGCGAGCGCTGCTGAAGATATCTGCATGTGGTTGTGAAGATGGCCTGACTGTCGATCGGTATTCCGAAATCCTGGTTAAAAAAATGGCGCTAGCCGCCGAGGAAGTTATGAGGATCGGAATGCGCGGAGCTCCATCTTGGCCAGGGATTTGCCCTGAGACCGGATACGTTGGCGCAGACTGTTTAGACATCTATCAAAACACTTGCAGACGGGGCGAGCCATACGTTTTTTAAATGCCTCAGCCACCTCGGCATCTTGCGCATGATGTCTTGGGCGAGCCGAAAGCTTGCGGTAGCCCATGGCCCGCACTTCGCGACCCAGGGTCTCCTCGCTCACCGAGATGCGGAACTCTTCCCAAATCCATTGTGCCAGGTCACACAGACGCCAACGAACGACTCCATCCAGATACGGGGTCGGTCCGCGCTCGATGGCTTGCGCCAAGGCCGTTCGCTGTTCGTCGTTCAGGAGACAAGGCTTGCCCGGAGCCTTACCGTTGATCAGCCCGTCGGGACCACGACCATTGAAGCGAACCACCCAATCGCGCACGATCTGAACTGTAACGCTGCCAAGCCGGGCAGCATCAGCGCGCGAGCCGCCATCATAGATCAATGCGAGCGCCAGAAGCCGCCGCGCCTGATCGGCATCGCGTGTCTGGCGAGCCAAACGCCGTAACCTGGCCCCATCGAAATCCGACCGCAATGAAAGCGCTGAACCCATAGCAAACCTCCTGTTTGCGCAAGAGATTCAGATGGGGTGGTTGCCGCCCTCCCTAGACGGCATCGCAATGTGCCAAGATGTGGTGTTGTGACCACTGAGCGGAAAGGACGGCAACCGTTATGAACGATACGATGATTGGCGTGGATTTGGCAAAGAATGTCTTTCAACTGCACGGTGCTTCGATGAGCGGGCAAGTCAGGTTTCGAAAGAAGCTGTCACGGCAGAACTTTTCCAAGTTCATGGCGGAACACCCACCGGCATTGGTGGTGATGGAGGCCTGTGGCAGCGCGCATTACTGGGCACATGAGATGGTTAGGCTTGGCCACGAAGTGAAGCTGATCGCGGCGCAATATGTACGGCCGTTCGTCAAGCGGCAGAAAAACGATGCGACAGACGCGGAAGCTATCGTAATTGCGGCCCAGCGACCGGAAATGCGCTTCGTGGAGCCAAAATCCGCGGATCAGCAGAGCCGGGCGATCTTGTTTCGGGCTCGAGAACGACTCGTCCATCAGCGCACAGAACTGGTCAACGCGCTGAGAGCCTGCCTTTATGAATATGGCCATGTTGTTCCGCAAGGTCGTAACCATTTCAAGCGTATTGAAGAGATTTTGGACGGGCTAAACAGCGACTTGCCTGCGTTGATGCTTGAAGAATGCCGCGACTTGTTGAAACAGATCGCTGAGAAGACGGCTCGCATCGACGAGCGGACCGCAAAGATCAAGGCATTGTCGGCTGAAGCTGACACGGCGCGGCGCTTGCAGACCATTCCTGGCGTTGGCCCATTGACAGCCTTGGCGATCGAAGCCTTTGCCCATCGCTCAATTGCTTCATCTGGCCGTTGTAGGTGTTGGCCTGAACCGGCTTGGCACCTGAACTAAGCTTATCCCAAAGGGAATTTAGCTGCGTTTCATTTTTGATGTTGAAAGCTTGCCCGCTTTTACCAAAGGGAGTTGCACCACTTTCTCGGACTGCAGCACGTGCATCATGCTTATCTTTTACAGAGTGTTTGTCCTTATCCTCATCCTCAGGGCCACCTAGACCGCCAGCTCCTTCCGCAGCGGAGGATGCCCCACCAGAGCTGAAATTCTTATCACCGTTCCTCCCGGCCTCGTTATCCTCCATCATGTCGCCGTGAACACCCAGCACACCACCGACGACTGCTCCCCCCATCACTCCGTCGTAAACGCCGGCAGCGCCTCCAGCGACAGCCCCTGCAGGTCCCCCGGCGACAAAACCACAACCGGCGCCAAGGAGTCCTCCTAGGAGGCCTCCCCAAAAGCCCCCTTGCGCAACCCCCTCAACTGTCTTGTCAGGCTGGCCTGCGATATGTCCATTTGGATCACTTTTGTTGATCGGATCGTTCTGAGAATAAGCATAGCGATTGGTGCCTACACCGGGTACCGTTGGGTCCCACGTATCCGGGGAAATAAAGCGCGCACTCGCCGCTGATCCAAACGATACAGATAGTATGCAGCATACGAGCAGCAGGCTCAAAAAACGAGCCGGATGCCCACCAGAAAAGAAATTCATGGATCAGCCTCACATCCCAAAAAACGCACAGCCAAGCCCGAATGATTCATCCAGAACACAACCTTTGGTTATTTAAAAAAGACCGTCAATGAGGTTGTCATTAAAATTCACAACCGCTGATATTATAAAATTCCCTCTCTAACCAATACCTTTCAAAGGGCGAGTTCTTTCTGATCCACGCTTAAATAAGAATCGCAATACGCATCCAAATGTGCCGGGCTGAGCGCGCAAACAATCATTCAGGAGCCGCACCGCCATCGCATTCTTCCCCATCAATCCCCGCCCTATCCACCCGTGCCACACTCGCCCTCGTCCTGCCATCGGATACACCGGAAAGCGTTGCCGGCGAGGTGGGGCCGGTGCCTTTGGTCTGGGTTTGAAACGCAGGCGCGGCCAAGGGGGCTTGCAGAAAATGGTTTCCCTCTCGCTTGAAAGAGAGCGGGGCGTGCCTGTGAGGCACACAAGCAGACGGCTGGTGGCGCAAATGCCTCCTGACTTCGGTCCCACCGCAAGGGGTACCGTCTTTGCAGAGGAACCGGAGTTGCAGGTAAAAACCACCGAGACGGGGCACATCGTGTGTCATCTATTACTTACCAATCAGGCACCCGATGTGCCCCGGCCGAGTTCTCATCCCAAACCACGGGCGAAACATGCCGCGTGAAGGCGCACCCGTGTCTGTTTGAACAGGCCCCTTCTGCCCCAAAGCGATACATAGATTAAATAGCATTGACTAATCAATTAGCATCCGCTATTCATTTCTCCATGATCCAGGCTGAAACCATCACCGCCGTCATGCGCGCCCTTGCCGATCCCACGCGGCGGGCGGTGTTCGAGCGCATTGTCAATTCCGACGAGATCACCGTCGTCGAGCTCACCCGCGGCAGCAATGTCACGCAGGGCGCCATCTCCCAGCATCTGAAGTCGCTGAAACAGGCGGGCCTTGTCAGCGAGCGGCCCGAGGGTCGCAATGTCTATTATCGCGCCCAGCCCGGTGGGCTGGATCCCCTGGCCCACTGGATGAGCCATTATGGCGTCTTCTGGCGCGAACGCTTCGCCGATCTCAGAACCCTGCTGAAGGAAATCGACCCATGAACCAGACCGTGAAACCGGATACGCAGGCCATCATGATCGACGAGGTCTTCCCGCATGCGGTTGATGTCATCTGGAAAGCCCTGACCTCAGGCGACCTCATCAGCCGCTGGCTGATGGCGCCAAAGGGCTTCGAAGCCGTGGTCGGAAGCCGTTTTACCTTCCAGACCAACCCGGCCGGCGCATGGGACGGCACAATTCATTGTGAGGTGCTGGAGGTCGTGGCGAATGAGCGCCTGTCCTACGCCTGGAGGGGCGGCCATGAGGGCAATGAAGGCTATGGCTCGAAACTGGAGACGGTGGTCACCTTCGTCCTCTCGAAGGCCGAGACGGGAACCCGCCTGCGCCTCACCCATTCCGGCTTCGTCCTTCCCAGGAACGACACCGCCTACCGCAACATGAGCGAGGGCTGGAAGAAGGTGGTCCAGCGGCTCGACACCGTGGTCACCGAGGAAGCGTCTTCGCAAACACTGCATTGAAGCAACAGGAGGAGAACGACATGAGCACGTCCTATACCGGTGGCTGCGCCTGCGGCGCGATCCGTTACGAGATTTCAGGCGAACCGGCCGTCATGCTCGACTGCCAGTGCCGGCAATGCCAGCGAGACAGCGGCACCGGGCATCAATCGCACCTGACCTTTGTTGCGGCCGAAGTGAAGATCGACGGAGACCTGTCGCACTGGCAGACCGTCGGCGATGACGGCACCGTGAAGCAGCGCGGCTTCTGCCCGACATGCGGCTCGCCCGTCTCACTGACATTTCCCGATATGCCAGCCGTGTTCATCGTCACGCCGGCAAGCCTCGATGATCCGGGCCGCTACCAGCCGCAGCTGGTCTCCTGGACCGCAGCCGGACACCCCTGGGATCACCTCGATCCGGCCCTCCCGAAATTCGACAGGATGCCGCCGAGATGAAAAAGAACTGCAAAACAGAGACATGCGCCCAGTTTCCGGCGCCTGATGTGTTATGATAAAGCTGGAAAATAATTCGCTGAAATAGTCGTATTTTCAGTCGCTTCGCATCGAATTGAGAGACGCCCGAAAAAGTTTTATTCGGTTCTTGCCATTGCTTATCCGAGGAATATGTCTATATAGACCCTATCGAATATTGCTTGCGACCTTTGCGAAAGCGCTTTTGCGCGACGTCAGATATCCTCTCAACATCGATAGAAACCGGAAAATAGTTTACCCGGTGGTACGAACGATTGAAAGGAAATCGTTATGAATACAGGTACAGTCAAGTGGTTCAACGGAACCAAGGGTTTTGGCTTCATCCAGCCGGAAGACGGCTCGACGGACGTTTTCGTTCATATCTCGGCTGTTGAGCGCGCTGGCATGCGCGGCCTCAACGAAGGCCAGAAGATCACCTACGATCTCGTTCGCGACAAGAAGTCCGGCAAGAATTCTGCCGACAACCTGCGCGACGCATAATTGTCATTCGCGATAGCTGACCACGGATGTACTGGCAGCAAACGCTGAGTGATTTGGAAGAGGTCGGGGAAGCCCGGCCTTTTTTGTTTCTTTGACCGGGTGGTCTTCGGGCCTGTTGGGAGGACGTCTCGTGCCTGCACCGAAGTACAAGCCGGGCGATACGCTGGTCATGCGATCCGGCCTGACCCACAGCTCCATGGCCGACCGAACCTGCACTGTCGTCGGCGTCTTGCCGAGCGATTACGGCCGGTTCCAGTACCGGGTGCGCTTCGAGCACGAGAATTTCGAACGCCGGGTGGTGGAGGCAGACGTCGACATAGACGAAACACCCACGACCTCGCGCGGCGGCCAGCCCCGCGAAAAGACTGCCGCGCCGATGGGCAAGTCGTGGCTGAAGCCGCTGACGACGAAGCCCGGCAAATAATTGCGCGATCCCACGCGTGGATCGCATGTCACCCATTGGGCCTCTTTAAGGCCGCCAACGAAAGGATATCGTTTTGCAAGTTCTCGTCAGAGACAACAATGTCGATCAGGCCCTGCGCGTGTTGAAAAAGAAGATGCAGCGCGAAGGTGTGTTCCGGGAAATGAAGGCGCGCAGCGCCTATGAAAAGCCGTCGGAAAAGCGGGTCCGCGAAAAGGCCGAAGCCATTCGCCGCCAGCGCAAGCTCACCCGCAAGAAGCTGCAGCGCGAAGGCCTGCTGCCGATGCCGAAGAAGGCTGTTCCCACGGCCCGCTAAGCGCGTCCCAAGACAAGAGGCGCCGCGCAAACCATGCGGCGCCCGCTGACCACCACTATATGACGGGAAGGAGAGTACCTTGACAGAAACCAAGGACGAAGGGACGGCCCTCAAGAAGGACCCGCTCACCCCGGCAAAACTTTCGGCCCGCGACAAGGCCGCCGCAACCGACGAGATGGCCCGCGCCATCATCGCAGCGGAATCCTCTGCCCGTGACAACAAGACCGAGAAACTGCGGGCCTTGCGCCTGCAGCAGGAACTCGCCGAAGCCGAAGCCCCGCCTCCTCCGGCAAAGCGTGCAAGCGCACCGAAGCGCCGCGCGGCAAAATCCTGAACCTTGAGCTCAGCCAGCTCGCCGCAACACACATCTGACAGCTGATCCCCTACTAGCCACCCTCGCCCGAACTATCAGGCTTCACCAGAGCAAGCTCAGCGCCATAGGCATCGCGAAACGCGCCGCCCTGCCCCTCCTGTCGGTCGGCCGCCTGATGCAGCAGGGTCGACGTATAACCGCGCTCCCCCGTCCCCTCGATCAAGGTGACATCGGCATTTCCGGGATTATCGGACCGCTCGAACCAATCGACAGTGTGGTTCAGGAAATTCATTTCAAACGCCCGATTAGTAACCCCGTGACCGACGATCGCGATGGTGTCGCGGCCTTTCTCGACATCATGCATGACAGTCGAAAGAAACAGCCTGACCCGCTGCGCCACATCCGCCCGGCTCTCGCCGTCCGGTGGCCGGGCGTAGAATTTGCCGCTGTTGCTGCGCAGCCTCGCCCATTTCTCGAATTCCTCGGGAAACTTCTCACTCTGCTCGGCTCGGTCATAAATCTCCGTGAACAGCCCGAAATCTTGTTCCCGCAACAGATAGTCTTCCCTGACATCACCGACGAATTCGCCGGGAAGAGCGTCGAGAAGGGCATCCTTGCTCTGCCGTGTCCTTAAGAAAGGCGAATACCAGATATCCAGCTTCCGATAGCCCCCGCTCGAAGTGGCTTGCAGATGGGCCGCGATAGCGCCCCCCGCATCCATGGCCTGCCGGTGACCCCACTGCGTCAGCGGAACGTTGTGATCCCCGAACTGACGGTAGGCCCGCCCGTCGATATTGCCGAGGGATTCGCCGTGGCGAACAAGAAAGATACGCATCTGCCATCCCCGGATACGGAACCGCTCATAGAATGAACACCAGGGCGAGCGTTGTAGAACATCCCGGATTGTGTGAAGTTTTCATAGAGAAACCATTTTAAAGCATCGACCGGCTGAGACCGCCGTCAATGGGGATTGCAACACCAGTGATGTAACCCGCCTGCACGCTGGCAAGAAAGGCTGCCGCAGCCCCAAATTCGGCTGGCGTTCCATAGCGGCCGATCGGAATGTCCGCCTGGCTGCGCGCGGCAACCGCATCGTAACTCAGCCCCTCGGCTGCCGCGTCCATACGGTCGAAACTCAGCGTTCGATCCGTCGCCAGCCGGCCGGGCAGCAGCATGTTCACGGTCACGCCATCAGGCGCAACTTCGGTCGCCAATGTCTTCATCCATCCGGCAACGGCGCTTCTCAGCGCATTGGAGGCGGTAAGGCCGGGAATGGGTTCGCGAATACTGGTCGATGCGACTGCCATGATACGACCCCAGCGATTTTGCCGCATCGTCGGAAGAAGTCGGTTGGTGATGCGCATCCCCGCAACGACCATCGTATCGAATTGTGCCCGCCAGAATTGCGGGTCAATATCAGAGGCGAGACTTTGGGGCGGCCCGCCGCCGTTCAGGACCAGGATATCGATCTCACCGAATTCGGAAATGATAAGGTCCAGAAACGGATCCACCGCGCTCTGGTCGCCAAGGTCGAGGGCAAAGCCCTTTGCAGATGGCGCGATCTCGGCGGCGGCTTTCTCCGCATTCACCGCATTTCTCCCTGTGATGGCGACATCGGCGCCCTCGGTCGCCAGAGCCGTCGCTATTCCGCGCCCGAGCCCCTTGCTGCCGCCAAGCACCAGTGCGCGTTTGCCCTTGATTCCGAGATCCATGTTCCGTTCCCCTTGCACATCCGCAATCGACGCAGCTTCAAACCACGTATCCCAACTGCGCTTCGAGCAAAACCCGTGCAGATACGAAAAAGCCGCAGCTTCGATGAAGCCGCGGCCGGAATAAAGACCCGTATCTATTTCAGATCGGCCTTACGAATCCCGAGAGAACAGGGATGCCAGGGTCTTCTTCGGTGCGGAGAAACCGCCCTTCATGCTTTCAACGATGACCATGTGGGTGATTTCCCCACGCTTGAAGGCCTTCAGGAACTTCGGGTAATTGGCAAAGGCGACACAGCCGTGGCTGTCGCCGCGGTTGCGCAACAGGTAGCTGTGCGCCAGCAGGCCGACGCGGCCATGCGGTGCCACGCCATTGGTCGGCGTCAGGCGTACGGCTTCGACGCCATGAAACAGGGTTTCGCGCAGCGTCACCTTGTAGGTGCCGGGCGGCGTCGGGCCTCTCATCTTGATGTGGACGAAGTCCGGATTGTCACGCATCTTGCCGATGCCGGAATGGGCCTCGAGCCGCTCGCCGTTCGGCATGTAAACGACACCGGCGGAGATATCGTAGTACGCGGTACCCCTGCGGCCGCGGAAGTTCGGCTTCGCGTCGTTTTCGTCGTCGTCTTCAAAGACCTTCATGTCCGGCTTTGCGTAGGCGAGTTCCTTCACCTTGGCGGGACGGTTACCGACGGCCTTGTCATCCATTTCCTTGGCTGCAAGGCTCTTCGGCAGGTCGCCCGGCCGTTTCAGCGGCATAGGACCTTCGCCCGGCAGGCCTCGATGCATCGCCTGATCCTCGTCACTCATGACGAGGTTGAAGGGCTTGGTAAGACCACCCGGTTCGATCTTGGCGGGCTCAAGCAGCGCCGTCGCCATGCTGGCCGGCTTGCCATCGACGGTGGTCGGGATCGAGCCGGTGGTCAGGCTCTCGGCCCTCGCCACCACTATCATGGAGCGTGTCAGCGCCTTGGTGAGTGCTGCGACTTCCAGCTTTGCGCCTGCCGTCGCCACGACCGCCTTGACAGGGGCCGCAGACGCAATCGCATCAAGCTCCAGCTTCAGCCCGGGCAGCCGAGAGAATTTTGCAAGTTGCACATTGCGCATCTGCGGTGCCGAACGGTCGATAGCCTTCAGGCCAAGCGACGTCTCGAAGTGGGCAGAACCGGGAGACGAGTGCGCCATGCCCTGCATGGTGGCAAATGTCGCGATAGCCCAGGCCGACGCGGCAACGACCATTCCGAGGGCGGCTGCGCCGCCGATGAACTGCCGAGACCCGCGGGTGCCGGCAGCCGACTTGCCGGCTATGCCGGCACGAGAGGAGGTATGAACCGCTGACGCCATGATACTGGTACCCGAAAACGCGTTACTCGTTCCGGCAAGACCAACACACGCGTCATCACCGGTACCGAGGACGAACTTCGGCGAGCCCTGACGGACATCGCCGCGAAACCCCGGCTTTCGGGAAGAATGACAAATTATGGTAAGCAATTCCTTTACGTCGTCTCCCTGTCTTGGGGGTGGGCAAAATTAGCGCTGAAAAGGATATGGGCGCTTAAGCCTGCGCATCGCGGAGAAATTAAGGCCATGCTAAGAAAACGGCTCCCTAGAATTAACTAGAATGGCAATCATATCCTGCGGCTGCGAAGGAATTGGCGCGTTTCTGTGATGTGAAGAGTTTAACGCTTCCACCAGCGACATTTTCCCAGATCTCGATTAAGCGACCCGCCCTGAGCAAGAACGCCTTGAGCTTGGACAAAATGCCAGGAGGAGGTTGACGTCAGGACCCTTTGCAGCACCGACAATATTATTAAATATAAAATCCATTCCATGAATTTAAACAAAAAAAATATTAATATAAAAAATTACTCTGATATAAAACTAAGATATTTGCGGTATACAGCAAATATAAACGCATTAATTCTAACAATCAATTTGTTTTGAATTACAATTGTAAAAATCGGAACATTTCCGGATGTCCGAGGCTTGAGACAGTCGGCAGTGATCATTCCGGAGGCGGCTTTTCACCTCAGTGGTGGAAATTGAACCTTTGCGAACGGATCGGTTAAAATTGAAACGAATTTTCGCAGACAAAATTAAAGCCGCCTGAATACCAATCGCACGTACCCGCAAAGCAGATCGGGTCAGAACAACCGATTCCGTCAGGAACAGCATTCATGGATATTCTTCTCACCATAGCGGCCATGTCGCTGGCCGTGATGCTGCCCGTTCTCGTCTCGTTGCGCACGAGCGGCGCGCCGGGAGTGCTCTCCTTTGGCCTTGGCTGCCTGTTTGCCCTCTTGTTCATTTCAAGCGCGCTGCTTGCCGACATCCTCCCGAACGTGATGAACATGCCACTTGGAACCATGATGATGGTGGCGTCATGCCTGATGATTCTGTCTGGAATACGGGAGTTTCTGGGACGCCCTGCCCTGCGTCCGGTTCACGTCGCGTCGGTTCTGGTCACCATCGCCGCGCTTATCGTGCTCGCTGCCCATGAGACGCATATCGCCTCCTCCGTGCTCGCATCGGCGACCGCCTGTGGCCTCTTCCTGTTGGTTGGGGTGACCCTGGTGCTTCGATGGCGCAAGGAACGCGCCATTGCGCCATATCTGGTCTTTTCCGCACTGACGATCTTTGCCATTGCCGCACTGAATGGCCTCAGGGTCGCAGCCCTGGTCGGCGGGAACGAACATCTTCTGCAGGGCATCAATCCGCAGGAGTTGGCCCATCAGCTACAGACCGCCTGCATGCTGGGACTGCCGATCTTCTTTCTGGGCCTCATCCTTATGCAACATGGCTGGATGATCGCCAATCTGCGCAATCTCGTCGCCCATGACGATCTGACCGGCGCCTTGTCTCGACGCGCATTTCTGGAGCAGGCGGAGGCGCTGTTTTCCAATGCAACCACCGTCGGCGCCCCGATGGCGTTCATGCTGCTCGATATCGATCGATTCAAGCAGATCAACGATTATCATGGTCACGCAGGAGGAGATCGTGCGCTGGCGCATTTTACCGGCGTCATCCAGTCCTGCCTGCGGCAAAGGGGAATTCTCGGTCGTCTGGGTGGTGAAGAGTTTGGGGTCGTGCTGAATTCAGTCGGCCGGATCGAGGTATCGGAGCTTGCCGCGTCGATCTGCCGGGCGGTTCGGGAAAACCCGGCGTCTCTCGATGACGGCACGAAGATTGCCCTTTCTGTCAGCATCGGCATCGCCATTTCTGAACCGCGCCGATCGCTCAACGAGATCATATCCCACGCCGACATGGCGCTCTATGAGGCGAAGGCGACAGGTCGTGACCGTTTCTGCACCGCCGACAGTTTTCCCGCGCCGGCCAGCGCCAGTGCTCGAGCCCTCGCAGGCGCTGCAGCCCAACTGCGCGCTGCTGCCAAAGGGCCTTACATCCCGCCTTTGTCGGAAACCGGTTAGACCCTTGCACCCGCCTCCGGACCGCCTATCTGAAGGTGAGAACCCTGGAGGCTTGTCTATGAAATTTCCCACCCGCGTCTTCGCAGCCGGCCTTGTCGCTTCTACTCTTTCAATGCCGGCGCAGGCAGAGAATGTCGGTGAAGTCGGGGTGGATTGGCTTGGCAACGACATCACAATCGATGCCGTGACAGATCCTGAAGTGCAGGGCATCACCTGCCACGTCACCTATTTCGATCGCAGCGTGATCGACCGGCTGAAGAACGGCAACTGGTTCGAAGATCCATCCAACAATTCGATCGCCTGCCAGCAGACCGGACCGGTCACGATCGGCGATATCGACCTCTCCAAGGGCGGAGAGGAAGTGTTTCGCGAGGGTCTCTCGCTGATCTGGAAGAAACTCGTGGTGACACGGATCTACGACAAGGCGAACAACACGCTGATTTACCTTGCCCACTCTCGCGAGTTAACGGACGGCTCGGCGAAGATGTCGATCTCCACCGTGCCCCTCTTCAATCAACCGGTTACTTGGAAGAACGGCCCGCCGAAGTAACCGTGCGGACCTCTCCATCAGCCTCAGCGAGCACGTCAGCGCTGTTGACGACAACGACACCGGCGCGAACCATCTCATCGATAGCCTGCTTCACGCCATCAGGTGTTATGCCGCGGCTGGCATCTTCGATGAAGCGCACTTTGACATCCGGCAGCATTTCCCGGGCGTCCAGCGCGGAGAATTTCACGCAATAGTCCGTCGCAAGCCCGGCTATATCGAGCCTGTCGATCTTTTGCTTTGCAAGAAAGTCGGAAAGACCCGTCAAGGCCATGTGGTCATTGTCGCGGAAGGCCGAATAGCTATCGACCGCGACATTCATGCCCTTGCGCTGGATATGGTCGAAACCGGACGTGTCCAGATCCGGATGGAACTCCGCATCGACGGTTCCCTGCATGCAGTGGTCCGGCCACATCATCTGCGGCTTGCCACCGAGCGTTCCCACCTCGAAAGGTGCGCTGCCCGGATGCTGGGAAGCAAAGCTCCCGTGATCGGCCGGGTGCCAATCCTGCGAGGCCACGATGAGATCATAGCCACCTTCCGCCGTCAGCTGGTTGGCAATCTCGACGACCTCCTCACCACCTGGCACTGCAAGGTTGCCACCGGAGCAAAAACCGTTCTGGATATCGACAAGCAGCAAACATTTCACGGGGCGCAAATCCTCAGCGATGAATACACCCGTAACATAGGCAGGAAACGCCACGCGTCAAACACGACAAAACGCCGCCCACAGGAGGCGGCGTTGATGGACTATTCTCTGGGTCCATAGAGACTTAAGCAGCCTGTGCCAGCTCGTCGGCAATGACCGTGTCGAGGTTGAGGAAGCAGACCATGGTCTTTTCGAGAGCGACGATACCGCGGCAGAAGGCGCGCTGGGTTTCCGGAATGATTTCCGGAGCAGGCTGCAGGTCTTCGCTCTTGATTGTCATCATGTCGGAAACCTGCTCGACCAGCAGACCGACTAGCTTGCCGGCGATGTCAGTGACGATGATCGCCGAGCGTTCCGATGGTTCCGTCATCTTCATGCCGAGACGGCAGGCCATGTCGATGACCGGGATAACGGCGCCACGCAGGTTGATCAGGCCAAGAACATAAGGCGGCGTATGCGGCATCGGCGTGACCGGTGCCCAGCCGCGGATTTCGCGGATGGCCATGATATCGATGCAGAATTCCTGATCACCGAGGTGAAAGGAGACGATTTCGAGGTAGGCGCCGGACTGTTTGATAGCGTTGGACATGATCAAAATTCTTCCCAGTTTTCTGCGGAGCCCGATGCCATCGGCACCGAGGATGGTTTGAAGGCGCCTGCAAGCTTGCCCATCAGGGCTTTTGCGGGAGATGGAACAGGGCGCGACGTCACTGCGGTAGCGGCACGGACCGGCGCGCGAACGGTGGCAGGTGCGGAGGCACCGGCTCCGAGCTTGAACTGGCCAATGAGTCCGCTGAGATTTTCGGCGTCCTGGGCCAGGGTATGACTTGCAGCGTTCGTCTCCTCGACCATGGCCGCATTCTGCTGCGTCATCTGGTCGAGTTGGCCGACGGCGGTGTTGATTTCCTGCAGGCCGGTCGATTGTTCGCGGGCGGCGGAGACGATCGAGGCCATGTGCTCGTTGATGCGCAGGACCTCCGAAGCGATGCGACCGAGCGCCTCGCCGGTCGCCTCGACCAGCTTCACGCCCGTCCCAACTTCCGTGCTGGAGCGGGTCACGAGCGCCTTGATGTCCTTGGCTGCACCAGCGGCGCGCTGTGCAAGTTCGCGTACCTCCTGGGCAACGACGGCGAAGCCTTTGCCGGCTTCTCCGGCACGCGCGGCCTCGACACCGGCGTTGAGTGCCAGAAGATTGGTCTGGAAGGCGATCTCGTCGATAACGTTGATGATCTTGCCGATCTCGCTGGAGGCATTCTCGATGCGGCTCATCGCCTGCATCGCTTCACCGACGATCCGGCTGGATTCCGCAGCATTGGCGCGGGTCGAGTCGACCATATGGCTTGCTTCTTCGGCCCGCTGGGTAGCGGTTCGCACCGTGACTGTGATTTGATCCAGCGCCGCAGATGTTTCCTCCAGCGAAGCGGCCTGCTGTTCGGTACGGCGGGCAAGATCGTCGGCGGCACCGCGCATCTGGCGGCCGCTGGCATCGATGGAGATGGAGTTTTCGCGAACATTCAAAAGCGCTTGCTGCAGCTTCTCAACCGTCTGGTTGAAGCTCAGACGCAGCGATTCGAGGTCAGGCCGGAACTGTTCAAGAATGGCAGTGGAAAGATCCCCTTCGGAAAGGCGACGTAGCCCTTCGCCGATATGAGTGACCGCATAGTCGATTTCGCGTGCCTCGGCATTGCGGGCTGCCTCGCGCTCTGCGCGGTCAACTTCGCTTTGTGTACGGTTTTCAGCAGCAGCGGCCTCCAGTGCCTGCTTTTCGACCGCAGCAAGCCGAAAGGCTTCGACGCCGCGCGCCATTTCGCCAATCTCGTCACCGCGCGAGACACCGGACACAGTCGTCTTGTAGTCGCCGTTCAGAATGGACCGCATATTGTCGCGCGCCGCAAAGATGCCACGCCGCAGCACATTACCGTGGAAGACAAGGATGCTGAGCAGCGAGATCATAGCCAGAAGGCCCAGTCCGATCTGCAAGGCGATGGAACGAGCAGAGTCTTCATTCGCTTCATGGACGCGGGCGGACAACATTTCCGCGGCAACACCCGTAAGCTGACCCAGCGTTGTCGTGAAGCGGTCGCCCGCTCCATCGATCACATCATCAATAGCGTCGAATGCTTCGGCGGGTGCGCGCGTCTCGACGAGGTTTTTGAGATCGACCGAGATGCCCTTCTTAAGCTCTGCGAGATCGGCATCATAGCTGGTCATGAGTTCCGGCTTGGCGGCCGCTGTTGCGATGGCGAGCATGTCGTTCCGCCCGGTTTCAAGCGTCGCAACAGATTCAGAAATGACCTTTACGCGCTCGGGTGCAACAGCACCGTCTCCCCGATCGACGATCGTGTCCATGGCCGCCAGAACGAGTTGAACACTGGTCAGGCGAAGATCGCTCGCCTTGGCAATCGAAGCCTGTGCGACTTCGGCCTTGTCGAGCGCATCTGCCACGGCACTGCTCTCGTACCAGCCGACCGAGATCATTGATCCGAAGCCAAGAAGAGCAGCTGCGCCGAGCGTCGCGAAGCGGCTGTTGACTGAGAGTTTTCTGTCGAATTTGGGTGACGTCGTCATGCGCGGTCCGTTCTGCTGAGCGCCCACTGGCGCTTTTCCGGTAACTTGAGCATTGGGCAGCGCCGGCCCGCGACGTCATGTCGATAGAGGGACTTGTAATGACTTGCCCCTCCTCGCGCCGTTTCAAACTCTCAGGAACAAATTAAACATTTGCTAAAATATTAGCCGAATTCTAACGAGCTGGATCCGACACCCATCGCCTGTTCAGATGCCCGCCAATGCATTATCATAACGATATGCAGGATATGGCTCGCCACTCGGTTGTTGTCTCGATCTTCGGCACCGCGCTTGTTGCCGGGGGCGTCGCCATTCTTGGCGTCGCCCTGTTCGGCTGGGCCACGCAGGGCGCGGAAATCGTCCGTGCGCTTGGCAGCGCGGGCATGTCCTGGTGTCTTTGACGACCTTCGTCGGCTGCCGCCGGTGCATCGATTTGCCGCTCATCTCTCTGCTTGTCCTGCCACTCCGCGGCATTGCGCTCCCCGGACCGAAGGACTATCTGATGCAGATCTTTTGATCGCAGACCAGGGCCTATTCCCATGAAAACGCTTCGCATCATTCTCTGGGCGGCTGTTGCCGTCGTCGCAGCCATTCTCGGCTGGTTCACCTATGAGATGACGGCTCCGAAGACCGACATGGCGTCCGGCCCCTTCGGCGTCCCCTTCACACTGGTCTCGCAGAGCGGCCAGCCGATCACTGAAAAAGCCTTTACCGGCAAACCGACGGCGGTATTCTTCGGATTTACCCATTGCCCGGAAGTCTGCCCGACGACCCTCTTCGAACTGAACGGCTGGCTGGAAAAGGTCGATCCGACGGGCACAAAGCTCCAGGCCTATTTCGTCTCCGTCGATCCGGAACGGGACACACCGGAAATCCTTGGGCAGTATGTCTCCAACGTCTCCAAGCGCATCACCGGCATTTCCGGCCCGGCGGATGCCGTGATGGAAATGGTCAAGGGCTTCCGCGTCTATGCCCGGAAAATTCCGCTGGACGAAAGCAAGCCGGATGGCGACTATACGATGGATCACACAGCATCCGTTTTTCTGCTTGATGCCAACGGCCGCTTCACCGGCACCATTGCCTACGGTGAAAATCCGGACATTGCCGTCAAGAAACTGGAAAATCTGCTGAAGGGATAATGCAGCCACGGCGGGGGCTTGATGGAAGCACGACCGGAAACGTCCATTCTGATTGCCGGGGCCGGCCCGGTCGGTCTTGCTCTGGCACTGGAGCTCGTCAGGCGCGGCATGCGCCCTCGCCTTGTTGCAAAAGCAGCTGGGCCGACGCCAGCCAACGAGAGCCGGGCACTCGGGGTCAATGCCCGCACATTGACGCTGCTCGAAGAATGCGGCGCGACGGCCCTCATCCTCCACAAGGCTCGCCGGATCAACCGGTTTCGCGTTGCCTCCCGCGGCAAGACGCTGCTCACGGTTGACACGGCGCGGCTGCGCGGCCGTTACTCGCCGCTCTACGCCCTGCCCCAAGGCGAAACAGAAAATATTCTCATCAACTTGCTGGCACAGCACCATATCACGCCGGAATGGCAGACCGCTGTCGCGCATGTGGAAGGCGGGATAGACAAGCCTCAGGTCCTGCTGCGCCATGCCGACGGCACCAGCGAGACAGTCTCACCGAATATTCTCGTCGGCGCCGATGGTGCTCATTCGGTTGTACGGGAAAATTGCGGCTTTACCTTTCCCGGCAGCAGTATCGACATGCCGTTCCACCTGGCCGACTACCGCTATACCCGTCCCATCGAGACAAACTACGCGGAAGGAAATTTCCTGAACCCCGGCGTGCTTGCCCGTATCCCCGTGCGGGAAGACACGATCCGCTACATCTCCACGCGCGAGGATTTCGAGACCATCATCGAGCATCCCGCCGAAGTTCGGGACAAGCCGTGGGTTTCCTCGTTTCGCATCAGCTTTCGCCATGTCGAAAGCATGCGGCGCGGCCGGGTTTTCCTCGCTGGCGATGCCGCCCATGTCCACTCGCCGATCGGCGCCCGTGGCATGAATCTCGGTATCGAGGATGCCTGCTGGCTGGCGTGGCTAATTTCAGAACGGCGGGAAGAGGAATATTCCGAGTTGCGCATGCCGGCCATCGAAACCGTAATCAAGGCAACGCGGCGCAATACGGCATTCGTGACGCTGAGCAATCCGGTCCTCACAGGACTTCGCCGCCTGCTTCTGCCGTGGCTGTCACTGTTTCCAGCTTCCACCCGGGCCGTGTTGCGCACCATTTCCGGTCGCGACACGCCAGCACCGCCCTGGATCCCCGGCGCAAAATAGCCGCCGCTTCTTTGCGTTCCGCAAACGACCATGGTAGAGCCCGCGCAACCTCATCCTACCATGATGCAAAGGACAGCGCCGTGGCCGATATTCGCCTCTTCATCAGCACGACCGAAAAGCAGGCGGACGTCATCCTGGGACATATGACAGATGCCTTCGAAGACGAGGGCTATGCGATCGCCACCATGGAGATCGACGAAAAGAACGACATCTGGGAAGCCTCCCTCTATCTGCTTCTGGACGAAGAAGAGGAGATGCAGCCCCGCTTTGCCGAACTTATCGAGGCGCATATGCCCGGCACGGACATCCAGCGGGAGGTCATTCCGGATATCGACTGGATTGCCAAATCGCTCGAAGGCTTGTCACCCGTTCGGGCCGGGCGTTTCATCGTCCATGGCTCGCACGACCGCGACAAGGTAAAGGAAAACGATCTTTCCATCGAAATCGATGCGGGACAGGCTTTCGGCACCGGTCACCACGGTACGACGGCAGGCTGCCTGGAAGTGATCGACAGGATTGTTCGCGCACGCCGCGTTACCAATGTGCTTGATCTCGGCACCGGCAGTGGCGTGCTCGCGATCGCGGTGCGCAAACTCAAGCATGTGCCGGTTCTGGCAACGGATATCGACCCGATCGCAACCCGTGTTGCCGCCGATAATGTGCGCCGCAACGGCATCGTCACGGGCATCCGGACTATCACCGCGGCAGGCTTCCACTCCCCCGCCTTCGATACCTATGGCCCCTTCGACCTGATCATCGCAAACATCCTAGCCCGTCCGCTGATTTCGATGGCACCGCAACTTGCCAACCACCTTGCACCGGCGGGCTCCGTCATTCTTTCGGGAATTCTCGCTTCGCAGCGCTGGAAGGTGCTCTCGGCCTACAACGCCCAGCACTTGCGTCATGTACGCACCATCTGGCGCAATGGCTGGGTAACGATCCATCTCGATCGCGCCTAAGAGCCTGTCCCGTCTTTCAAACAGACGGGATTTTCGATTTTCACAGAACCCGGAAATTGAAAAAGCCGCCTGCCATCATGGCAAGCGGCTTTTCAAAACAAAGGCGATGCCGAAGCATCGCCCGCTGACCGGCAAGCCGGCCATGTCCGCGAGCTTGAGGAGGAGGAGCGCTCAAGCGGACTCTCCATGGCTCAAAATCGATTATCCGGAGGGAGGAGGAGAAGGATAACCGACTATGTTTGAACCATGCAGTGCGTTGCCTTTCGGCATTTGCGGGAACCAAGTGCGTGCCTCAGTTCGTTGAGCGGGTTTATAGACTATTTTTCCGAATGCGATAGAGGCTTGTCGGCATAGGTGCCATGCGTCAGGCGCATAAGTATGATAATTTCGGACGGCCTGCGCACCATCGTCAGCGCGAGCTCCCCGGAAAATTATCAGGGATTGAGGCGGCCCGGCGCTGTTGTAAGACGCTGTTTCGGCTAAAGTGCACCAACTTTGAGCCCCTGCGCTTCGCGCTGGGCTTGAGACCATCCGTTCAATGTAGCAGGCAATCTGATGTTCCAGTCTTTCGAAGTCACCTCCACCCCGCAATTCGGCAAGGAGCGCACAGACGCCTTGCGCGCGGCCCTCGCAGCGCTTGAGGTCGATGGTTTCCTCGTTCCTCGCGCCGATGAATTCCAGGGCGAATACGTGCCGGCAAGTGCCGAGCGCCTCGCGTGGCTGACGGGTTTCACCGGGTCCGCCGGCGTTGCCTTGCTGACGCCGAGCAAGGCTGTTGTCTTTGTGGATGGCCGCTACGTGACCCAGCTTGCCGAGCAGGTGGACGGCAGCGTCTTTACCGGCGGGGATCTGGTCGGCGAGCCGCCACATGTCTGGCTGGAAAAGCATGGATCAAAGGGATTCCGCCTGGGTATCGATCCCTGGCTGCACACCGGCGCGGAAGTTCGCAAGCTTGAAAAGGCACTTGAGAAGATGGGCGGCACACTCGTCTTCCTCGAACATAACCCGCTCGACCGCCTCTGGGCGAACCGCCCCGATGCACCGCTTGGCCGGGTGAAAATCCAGAGCAACGAGAATGCCGGCGAGCTCGCCAGGGACAAGATCGCCCGTATGGCCGCGGATACAGTCAAGGCCGGCGCTGCAGCCGTCGTGCTGACCGACCCCTCCTCCATTGCCTGGACCTTCAATATCCGTGGCAGTGACGTGCCGCACACGCCGCATCCCCTCGCCCGTGGCATCATCCACGCCGACGGCAGCGCCGAAATCTTCCTCGACAAGCGCAAGACGGGGATCGAGGAGGAAGCCTATCTGACGCAGCTCGCCCGGATCGAACCGCCCACAAGCTTCCTCGACCGGATATCAGCGCTGGCGGCCGGCGGTGTCTCCATCATGATCGACCCGGATCACGCCCCCTTTGCGCTTGCGGAATGCATCCGCGTAAGCGGCGGCACGGTGGTTGAGGCGGCCGATCCGGCACGCCTGCCTCGCGCCTGCAAGAACAAGGCGGAAATCGAGGGTTCGCTGAAGGCGCACCTGCAGGATGGCGCAGCCATGGTAGAATTCCTGGCCTGGCTCGACTCGACCACAGCCGGAACGGTGACGGAAATCGCAGCGACGGAGAAGCTTGAGAGCTGCCGCAAGGTTGTCGGCGAGCGGATGCAGAACCCGCTCAAGGATATCTCCTTCGACACAATCGCCGGTGCGGGCAGCCATGCCGCCATCATGCATTACCGTGTCACGACCGATACGGACCTCACGATTGCCGATGGCAGCATGTTCCTGATCGACTCGGGCGGACAGTACATCAACGGCACGACCGACATTACCCGCACGGTTGCGATCGGCAATGTGCCACACGAACAGAGACGCTTCTTCACGCTGGTGCTCAAGGGCATGATCGCGATTTCCACGGCGCGCTTCCCCAAGGCATCGCGCGGCGTTGATCTCGATCCGCTCGCGCGTATCGCGCTGTGGAAGGCCGGCGCGGACTTCGCCCACGGCACCGGCCACGGTGTCGGCTCCTATCTTTCGGTGCATGAAGGACCGCAGCGCATCTCGCGGGCGGCGATGCAGGAGCTGCTCCCGGGCATGATCCTCTCCAATGAGCCCGGTTACTATCGCCCCGGCGCCTTCGGCATCCGCATCGAAAACCTCGTATATGTGCTGCCGGCGGATACGATCGAGGGCGGCGACCTGCCGATGCTCGGTTTTGAGACGATGACCTTCTGCCCGATCGACCGGCGGCTGGTGGTGGCGGGGCTGCTGACGGCGGAAGAGCTGGACTGGCTCAACGCCTATCATGCCGAAACCTGCGAGAAGCTTCTCCCGCTTTTGGATGACGACAAGACGCGCGACTGGCTGAAGGCTGCAACGGCGGCCATTGCTGTGAAGTAATCAACGGGTGTTTCGCTCGCCCAGTGTTCTCCGCTCACTCCCCTCTGCCCTGCCGGGCATCTCCCCCTCAAGGGGGGAGCGGCAAATTCCAAATTGTGCCGCAGCCTCAGAACCCGCCGAAATGCCGCAGCGCCATCACCACGAGCCAACCGACAAGCAGCATCCAGAGCGAATTGAAACGCAGGCCCACGAGGAAGGCGACGGCCATCGAGGTTGTCACGTCCCAGCCGCCGTAAACGAAAGCCGGCGCGACCAGCGTGGTGAGTACGGCGGCGGGAACCGCATTGAGCGCGGCTTCCATGCGCGGCGGGATGCGCTTCATCTGGGTCATCATCACGTAACCGCCGATACGGGTGATGAAGGTCGCAACCGCGGCAGCGAGGATGATATAGACGAGGTGCATATGATCGGAACTTCCCATCATCCTAGACCTCATGCTCCAGCGTCACCGGCTCTTCCGGCGGGGTACGCAGCGGCAGGCAGGCGGCGAGAATCACACCGGCAAGCGCGCCGATGCTGACATGCCAGGGCGAACCCACGAAATGCATTGCGCCAACGGAAACGACGGCGCTGACAGCCACGACCGGCAACCAGTTGTCACGCCTGCGAAAGCCCAGAACCAGACCCATGAAATAAATGGGAAGCAGCACATCGAGGCCGATGGCCTTCGGATCGCCGATCATCTGGCCAAAGATCGCGCCGATCAGCGTCATGATCTGCCAAGGCAGATAGATGATCATGCCGAAACCGAGGTACCAGATGAAGCTTACGGTCTCGCCGCTCTCGCCCTTCTTTTCCGATTCGGCATATTGCGGGTCTGTCAGCAGGAAGAAGGCGACAAGCTTCTGTAGCGGGCTGAAATGGCCGATATAGCGGGCGAGTGACGCCGAATAGAGAATGTGGCGGAAGTTGACGGCAAAGACCGAAAGCACGATCAGCCATGGCTGGACGTTGTGATTGAAGAGTTCGATGCCGACCATCTGGCTCGCGCCCGCGTAGACGGTCACGCTCATGAACACGGCATCGAAGATTGAAAAACCATTGTCGATGGCAAGCGCTCCGAAGAGCGCGCCGAACGGCGACGCAGCAAGCATGATGGGAAAGCCGCGGCGCACGCCTTGCCAGAACTCGTCGTTGATCATGAGCATGCCTTTGGGGGCGGCAGACGCACAGCTTCTGCCTTACGAAATGAAAGCCTGAAATAGGCCGGCAAAGGCGGTGCGACAATTGAATAAGTTTGATGAAGCGATCCGTTTTGCTGATGCAGAGGTCACTCATCCCGGATGGCGAAAAGAGACGCGATCTTCCCCTCTCCCCGCCTGCGGAGAGTGGGCCAGGGTGAGGGACAAAACTCTCCTCCCCCCGAGAATGTCGAGATTCAGCCCCTCATCCGCCCTTCGGGCACCTTCTCCCCGAAGACGGGGAGAAGGGAAAACCATATAAATCAACGCTTGAGCTGGAACGTATGCTCAGGGCCTGGGAAGCTGCGCGCCTTCACCTCGGCAGCATAGGTCGCGAAGGCTTCGCTCATGAGAGGTGCAAGATTGGCGAAATGCTTGACGAAGCGCGGCTTGAAATCCGTGAAGATGCCGAGCACGTCATCTACGACGAGAACCTGCCCGTCGCAGGCCGGCGACGCGCCAATGCCGATGGTTGGCACATTGACTTGCGATGTGATCTCACGCGCAACCGGCTCGACCGTGCCTTCGATGACGATCGCAAAAGCGCCGGCTTCTTCGATGGCTGCGGCATCGCGGCGGATCTTCTCCACTTCCTTGTCGTTGCGGCCAAGCGAGCGATAACCGCCCGTGGTGTTGATGAGCTGCGGCATAAGGCCCACATGGCCGAGCACCGGAATGCCGCGCTCGGTGAGGAAACGGACCGTTTCAGCCATTTCACCACCTCCTTCGAGCTTGACGGCAGAACAGCCAGTTTCCTTCAGAACGCGGGCGGCCGTCTCGAAGGCCTGCTCCTTCGACATCTGATAGGAGCCGAACGGCAGGTCGACGACGACGCAGGCATTGGACGAGCCGCGCATGACGGCCTGACCATGGGCGATCATCATCTCAATGGTCACGCCGACAGTCGAATCGAGACCATAAAGCACCATGCCGAGGCTATCGCCGACCAGCATGAAATCCACGTGCGGATCGAGCAGCTTGGCGACTGGCGTCGTGTAGGCGGTGAGGCTTACGATTGGGCGCTCGCCCTTGAGTGCCTTGATGTCGGCCGGCGCCAGGCGCCGTTTCGCTGTATGTACACTCATTCAAGCCACCTTTGCGAATTTCACGTTTTTGGGGTCGATGACCCTGTTATCGAGCAGTTTCGTGCTCCCGAAGCGGATAAAAAGCAACAGAAGAACCGGTTTTTCACCGATTTCGCTGACAATTCGCAAGGTTTCGGGATCGCGGATCGCGATCACTTCCGGCTTTGCCAGCGGCTCAGTGTCGATGAATTCACTGATCGCCAGCTCGAGCGCGCCGACATCGGTGACGCCTTCGGCCACCAGCCGCGAGGCCTCGTCAAGCGCCTTTGGCACGATCGCGGCAGCGGCTCGTTCCTCAGGCGTAAGATAGACATTGCGTGACGAACAGGCGAGCCCATCGGCTTCGCGCACCGTCGGCACGCCGATGACCTCGACCGGCTGCGCCAGATCGGCGACCATGCGCCGGATCAACTGCAGCTGCTGAAAATCCTTTTCGCCAAAGAAGGCGCGATCCGGCTGAATGATGTTGAAAAGTTTGGTCACGACGGTGGCGACACCCGCGAAATGGCCGGGACGAACGGAGCCTTCAAGCTCGCTGCCCAGCGTCGGCACATCCACGACGGCTTCCATCGGACGCGGATACATATCCTTGACGCCCGGAGCGAAGAGGAAATCGACGCCGCCTTCCACGAGCATGGCCTCATCCCGCTCGAGATTGCGCGGATATTTGGCAAGATCCTCGTTGGCGCCGAACTGCAGTGGGTTCACGAACAGGCTGACGACAACGATGTCGCTTGACGCCCGGGCGCGCGCCACAAGTTCCATATGTCCTACATGCAAATAACCCATGGTCGGAACAAGACCGATGGACTTTCCGGCAAGCCGGTGCGGTGCAAGGCGGGCGCGAAGCTCCGCGATTGTCGTGATGGTTTCCATAACCGGATCCTCCAATCCGTCAGGTCGGCAGAAGGCCGACGCGCCGGTGCCGGGATACGCAAGCAGAGCGCTGGCAACGGGCGCGCCTTCCTAGCGCGTGCAGTGCAAAAAAACAATTCAGGAATTAGAAGGTGGACAACACATGGGACTGACTGTCCACCTCTCCTCGTGGAAGGTGAAGAATTCAGCCCGCCGAAGCAGTCTTCCGTTCAATCGCGCCGAATATCGAGTGGCCGGTGCGATCATTGCTCTCCAGGCGAAATGTGTCTCCTGCGCGCACAGTCGTCTGGACACCGTCCAGACCGGTGATCACGATACTGCCGGCACCAAGGGAGCGGTTCGGCGCCGGTATGGCAATATCATCAATGGAGCTGCCTGCGCCGCTTTTCGAACTGTCGGAAACAGGGTTTCCGTTGATGGTGAGATGCAGCGAAAGATTTTCAAGCTCATCGCGCGTGACGGCAACCGGTGAAAAGGCAGTATCGCCGCCATTGGCCGAAACGGTCGCCGCAAGCATGACCAGCGCGACTTGAGGGCCGTTGGACGAGGCATCCGCATCGGTCAAGAAATCATCGAGAATAACAACGGCACGGGCTTCCACCTGCGCTTCACCAGATGAAATGTTCAGGGGATCGCGCGGCGCCGAGAAATAGCCACCAAGACTGGATGCAAAGGCGCGCGGCAGCGGAGACGCCGCATCATGTTCGTGAAACCGTATGGTCGGCTGTGCACCGGTTTCGACACCCTCTGCCACCCTCTCCAGCCGGGGACCGACATAGGCCCAATCGTCCAGCGCAGCCTGCAGGGTGCGGGCGATGTGTCCGACCTCCGAGCAACGGGTAAGATCCTTTGACACGACAACCAGTCGCCCGTCACGAGTCGAATCCTTCAAGGTAGCAAGCTTCATGAATGTTTTCCTCGGTTGGCGGCGCCTCTGCGGGCACCTGCCACCATACTGACATCATGAAACGCCTCTGTCCTCAGCGATTTTCGCGAAAATCGCGACGATCAGAATAGCGAGACGATGAAATAGGTCAGCGCCGAGATGACAGCCGCCGCCGGCAGCGTCAGGAACCACGCGATGACGATATTGCCAGCAAGCCCCCAGCGCACGGCCGAAACGCGGCGGGCAGCACCCACGCCGATGATGGCGCCGGTGATGGTATGGGTCGTGGACACCGGGATACCGAGCCAGGTGGCGCCGAATAACGTCAAGGCACCACCCGTTTCGGCGCAGAACCCCTGCATCGGGTTGAGCCGCGTGATCTTCGAGCCCATCGTATGCACGATGCGCCAGCCGCCAAAGAGCGTGCCGAGCGCCATGGCCGACTGGCAGGTGATGACCACCCAGAAGGGTACGTAGAAGGTCGAGCCGAGATAACCCTGCGAGAACAGCAGAACGGCAATTATGCCCATAGTCTTCTGCGCATCGTTGCCGCCGTGACCGAGCGAATAGAGTGACGCGGAAATGAACTGCAGGCCACGGAAACTGCGATCGACGGCAAAGGGTGTCTGGCGAATGCAGATCCAGGACACGATCAGGACGAGGAAGAGCGCAAGCACAAAGCCGATCATCGGCGACATGAAGATCGCGGCGACCGTCTTGGCAAGGCCGGCAAGCACGATCGCATCGCCGCCCGTCGAGGCAAGCCCTGCCCCGACAAGACCGCCGATCAACGCGTGCGACGAACTCGACGGAATGCCGAAGATCCAGGTGACGATGTTCCAGACGATCGCGCCCGTCAGGGCCGCAAAGATAACGGCAGGCGTGACGATCTTCGGATCGATGATGCCGGTGCCGAGCGTTTCGGCCACATGCAGACCGAAGAACAGGAAGGCAATGAAATTGAAGAAGGCCGCCCACATGACCGCATATTGCGGCCGCAGCACCCGCGTCGAGACGATGGTCGCGATCGAATTTGCTGCGTCGTGCAGGCCGTTCAGAAAGTCGAAGAACAGCGCGACGCCGATGAGCGCGACGAGCAGCGGAAAGGCCAGCGTGGCATCCATCAGACGTTCTCGATCACGATGCCGCTGATTTCATTGGCGACGTCCTCGAAGCGATCGACGACCTTTTCCAGCTCGCCATAAATCTCGCTGCCGATGATATAGGCCATCGGGTTGGACTGACCGTGGCGCTTGAAGAGATCCTTCAGGCCTTCGTCGTGCAGCTCGTCAGAGCGGCCCTCGACACGGGTGATCTCTTCGGCGATGGCGCTCAGACGCTGGGCGTTCGGACCCATGCGATCGAGCAGCGGAATGGCCTCCGCGATCAGGCGCGCGGCATCGACGACGAGAACGCCCATTTCGCGCATGCCGGGATCAAACGTCTTCTGTTCGAACAGGCGGATAGTCTTGACCGTCTTGTGCATCATGTCGATGGCGTCATCCATCGACTGGATCAGATCCTTGATGTCGCCACGGTCAAACGGGGTGATGAAGCTGCGGCGAACGGCCAGCATCACCTCGCGGGTGATGTTATCGGCCTGGTCTTCCAGCGCGACGATGCGGTTGCAGTTGGCATCGTGATCGCCCTCGCCTGCGAGCAGCGCCTTCAAGGCATCGGCTGCGCCGACCACCGTGCGCGAATGCGCCTCGAAAAGCTCGAAGAACTTGTCTTCGCGCGGCATCAGCTTACGGAACCAGCCCAGCATTATCCAACCTATCTGTGTTTTCCAGCGTCACGGAACAGTCATAAAACTGTCATAAATCTGGCAGCCCTCATAGAGAAGGCAAGGCAAGAAGGAAAGCTTTTGCGGAATTTCTTGGCCGGTTACCCACCGATCAGGGTAAACCAGCCGTCTTCATCCGTTGTTTCGACGCCTAATTCGCGAGCTTTTTCGAGCTTGGAGCCAGCGCCGGGACCGGCCACCAGCAGGTCCGTCTTCTTCGAAACCGAGCCTGCGACCTTGGCGCCGAGCCTTTCGGCCATCGCCTTTGCCTCGTCGCGGGTCATCTTTTCCAGCGAGCCGGTAAACACGACAGTCTTTCCCGCGACGGGACTGGAACTCGCGACCGGGGCTTCTGCATCGATGGGTGTCACCTCGCTCAAAAGCCGCGAGACGACGTCCATATTGCGCTCTTCCTTGAAGAACTCGACGATGGCACGGGCGACGACTTCTCCGATGCCGTCAATCGTATTGAGGTCGCTCCAGGCTTCGGACGTCAGATCGCCGGCCGCAACCATCGCTTCGGCGAAGGCGGCGTAGCTGCTATAGGAGCGCGCCAAAAGCTTCGCCGTCGTTTCGCCGACATGGCGGATGCCGAGCGCATAGATCAGACGATGCAGAGCGACCGCGCGGCGATCGTTGATCGCGTCGAAGAGTTTTCGCACGCTGACCTTGCCGAAGCCGTCGATGTTTTCCAGCTTGGTCAGCGTCGAGGCCTCCTGCCGGCGCTGCAAAGTGAAGATATCGGGCGCCGTCTTGATCGACAGCGACGGGTCTTCCGCCTCGAAGAAGAAATCGATCTGCTTGGAGCCCAATCCCTCGATATCGAAGGCATTGCGGGAGACGAAGTGCTTCAGGTGCTCGACGGCCTGTGCCCGGCAGACGAAACCGCCGGTGCAGCGGGTGACAGAATCGAGCTTGCCGGTCTTCTCGTTGCGCTCGCGCACCGCATGGCTGCCGCAGACCGGGCAGACCCTCGGGAACTCGTAGCGCACCGCATTAGCGGGGCGTTTTTCCATGACCACATCAAGAACCTGCGGAATGACGTCGCCCGCGCGCTGAACGATCACGGTATCCCCGATGCGGATATCATGGTCCAACTCGCGGATGCGTTCGCCGCTGTTGCCGATGCCCTCGATATAATCGGCATTGTGCAGCGTTGCATTGGTGACGACGACGCCGCCGACAGTGACGGGCGTCAGGCGGGCAACGGGCGTCAGTGCGCCGGTGCGACCGACCTGGATGTCGATGTTCTCGACCGTGGTGAAAGCCTGCTCGGCCGGGAACTTGTGGGCTGTCGCCCAACGCGGCGAGCGCGAGCGGAAGCCGAGGCGCTGCTGCAGGTCGAGCTGGTCGACCTTGTAGACGACGCCGTCGATATCGTAGTCGAGATCCTGGCGCTTCAGGCCGATCTCGTTGTAATGCTCAATGATCGCTTCGACGGAGGAAAGCCGCTTCATCAGCGGGTTGACCGGGAAGCCCCAGCTTTTGAAGACCTCTACCATGCCGAGCTGCGTGTCGGCCGGCATTTCTGAAATTTCACCCCAGGCATAGGCGAAGAATTTCAGCTTGCGGCTGGCTGTGATCGTGGGATCGAGCTGGCGCAGCGACCCGGCGGCCGTGTTGCGCGGATTGACATAGGTCTGCTTGCCTTCGGCTTCCATCTGGGCGTTCAGCGCCAAAAAGTCGCTTTTCGCCATATAGACTTCGCCGCGCACTTCGACGATGGCGGGTACGCTGGTCGGAAGCGTCTGCGGGATCTCCTTGATGGTGCGAATGTTGGCAGTGACATTCTCGCCGGCCGTGCCGTCGCCGCGGGTGGCAGCGCTGACGAGCTTGCCGTTTTCGTACCGCAGCGACATGGAGAGACCGTCGATCTTCGGCTCGGCGGTAAAGGCGATCGAATTGTCCGGCAAGCGACCGAGGAAGCGATAGACGCTGTTGATAAAGTCGCGCACGTCTTCATCCGAAAAGACGTTGTCGAGCGAGAGCATCGGTCGGGCATGGACAATCTGCTGAAAGATGCCTGAGGGTGCCGCGCCGACCTTCCTTGATGGGCTGTCGGCGCGCACGAGTTCCGGGAAGCGCGCCTCGATCTCCTCGTTGCGGCGCTTCAGCGCGTCGTAGTCTGCATCCGATATCTCCGGCGCGTCCTTGCCGTGGTAAAGCGCGTCGTGATCGGCAAGCTCGCCCGCCAGCCGATCAAGCTCGGCAGCGGCGTCTTCCAGGGTGAGATTTTCAACGGCGACGGATGCGGTCGACATGACAGTAACTCCTCGAATGCGGGGAACGTTTTAGAGCAAATCGGCGCGATGGGAAGAGGTTTGGACCGCAGTGACCGCGGATCAATCACAGGCAGGCTATTCCGTGCTATCGAATAAACCGCATCTTATCAAAAGCAAATGACTCGGTTGGACATTCCGGCTAAAACGATCAGATCATGCGCAATACGGACGTCGAAATGAACGATACCGACAGAGACGTCCAACTCATAGGCCGGATGGCCGATGTGCCGACGATTCTTGAAGTGGTCTGCCGAACCACCGGCATGGGTTTCGCGGCCGTCGCGCGTGTGACCGATAAAAAGTGGGTCGCGTGCTCGGTTCTCGACAATATCCACTTTGGTCTCAAGCCCGGTGGCGAACTTCAACTCGAATCGACCATCTGTCACGAAATCCGCCAGAGCCACCAGCTCGTCGTCATCGACCACGTCGATGAAGATCCGCATTTTCGAACCCATCACACGCCCCTGACCTACGGCTTCCAGAGCTACATCTCGGTGCCAATCATCCGGCGTGACGGGACGTTCTTCGGAACGTTGTGCGCAATCGATCCGGCCCCTGCCAAGGTGCAGAATCCCGAGACGATCGGCATGTTTACGCTTTTTGCCAAACTCATTGCCAGCAATCTGGACAGCAATCAGGATCTTGTCGAGGCGCGGGCTCATCTCGCCGAAGAGCGGGAGCTTTCCGAGGTGCGCGAGCAGTTCATCGCCGTTCTGGGTCATGACCTTCGCAATCCGCTGGCCGCGCTGATGGCGGGTATCCGCCGCCTGTCGCGCGTCGGTGTTGGCGACGGCGGGCAGGACGTGCTTGCCGCTATGCAGTCGAGCGCCGTCCGAATGCGCGACCTCGTGGACAATGTGATGGACTTTGCGCGCGCCCGCCTGGGTGATGGTCTCAAGCTCGAAACGGCTGCGAAAGCCCCTCTTCGACCGGTTCTGGAGCATATTGTTGACGAGATCCGCACGATCTACCCACAGCGCGAGATCAAGACCGACTTCCAGCTCGATCAGGATGTGCACTGCGACCACCCGCGGATATCGCAACTGCTTTCCAATCTGCTCGGCAACGCCGTAACCCACGGCGATCCGGCTATCCCGATCGAGGTTGGTGGAAAAACCACCGGTAGCGAACTTCAGTTGTGGGTCACGAATGGTGGCGCGCCCATCTCGAAAAAGGCCATGGAAACGCTGTTTCGTCCCTTCTTCCGCGGAGAGGTTCGTGGCAGCCAGCAAGGCCTGGGTCTCGGGCTCTTCATCGCCAGCGAGATCGCCCGCGTTCACGACGGAAGAATATCAGTGATTTCCACCCCGGATGAGACCCGGTTTACGTTCACGATGCCGCTATAGAGCGCTGCCTACCCGTTTCCCGCTAACAATCGTGCCGCCGCAGCCCTCGCCTCTTCCGTAACTGATGCGCCGGCGAGCATGCGAGCGATTTCCTCGGTACGGGCCTTGTTGTCCATGCGGGCGACGCGGGTGGCGATGGTCTCGGCCTTTTCGGTCGAAGGACCTTTCGAGATCAGCAGATGGGTTGCTGCGCGGGCAGCGACCTGTGGCGCATGGGTTACGGACAGTACCTGAACCTTGTCCGACAGACGCTTCAACCGCTGGCCGATCGCATCGGCCACTGCACCACCGACGCCCGTGTCGATTTCGTCGAAGACGAGGGTCGGTGCCGAGCCGCGATCAGCAAGCGCGACCTTCAGCGCCAGCAGGAAGCGCGAAAGTTCGCCGCCGGATGCCACCTTCATGATCGGACCCGGGCGGGTGCCGGGATTGGTCTGGACGTGGAATTCAACGATGTCGATACCTTCGGCGGCAGCGTTCTGCGGATCGCTCGAAACCTCGACCATGAAGCGCGCGCGTTCCAGTTTCAACGCCGGCAATTCCGCCATGACGGCCCCGGAAAGAGCCGTTGCGGTATTCTGGCGTTTCTCTGAAAGCAGGATAGCCGCTGAATCGTAAGTAGACTTGGTCAGCGTCAGCTGGCCTTGCAGCTGCTTCAGCTTCTCCTCGCCGGCATCGAGATCAGCAAGGTCGGAGATCATCTTCACGGCGAGTGCCGGCAGGCCGGTGACCGGAACAGAATATTTGCGGGCGGCGGCGCGTAACGCAAACAGGCGCTCCTCGACACGCTCCAGTTCCTTCGGGTCATATTCCGTCTTGCGCAAGGCTGCCTCGACCGCCATCTGAGCATCCGACAGATGGTTGAGAGCGGTGTCGAGAAAGGTGACGGTCTCTTCCAGAAGCCCCGGCGCCTCATGGCTCTTGCGCTCCAGCCGGCGCACGAGCGAGGCGATCAGCGGCACGGGCGACCCATTGCCGTTGAGGAATTCGCTGGCCTCGTTGATGTCAACGGCAATGCGCTCGGCCTTCATCATGCGCGAGCGACGTTCGGCAAGTTCTTCTTCCTCGCCGTCCTGTGGCGACAAGGTTTCGAGTTCTTCAACTGACGAACGCAAATAGTCGGCCTCCCGCGCGGCAGCCTCGACCTTTTCGCGATGCTTACGCAGGGTGCGCTCGGCATCTTTCCAGACGCGGTAAAGCTCCGAGACGCCGATCGCCTCGTCCGCAAGACCGCCGAAGGCATCGAGAAGCGTGCGATGCGCGTGAGTATCGACAAGGGCACGGTCATCGTGCTGGCCGTGAATTTCGACGAGCAGTTGGCCGGCCTGCCGCATCAGCTGCACGGACACGGGCTGATCGTTGACATAGGCCTTGGTGCGCCCGTCAGCATTCTGCACCCGGCGGAAGATCAGGTCGCCGTCGTCGTCGATGCCGTTTTCGCGAACGAGAAGGCGGGCGGGATGGTTGCCGACGACGTCGAAGACCGCGGTCACCTGCCCCTTGTCGCTGCCGTGGCGCACCAGAGACCCGTCACCACGGCCGCCGAGCGCCAAAGACAGACTGTCGAGAAGGATGGATTTGCCCGCGCCGGTTTCACCGGTCAGCACTGAAAGGCCGGTCTCGAAGGAAAGATCAAGCCGTTCGATCAGGACGATATCGCGGATCGAGAGCTGTGAAAGCATCCGGTTTCGATTCTCCCAGGGTCGGGTCCGTCAAGCGGCCCGCTTGGAAACAGAGCCATCTGCGGCCCGCAAACTGCCGTAGCCGAGGCCGATTCGCAACATGGTAGCAGTCTGCTGAACCTTAAACGCCAAGCAGCCGTTTGCCAGCGCGCGAAATCCACGAGCCATTGTTTTCGCGCGGCTCAAGCCCACCGGACTGCAGAAGCTTGTAGCTGTCGGCATACCACTGGCTATCCGGATAGTTATGACCAAGAACGGCGGCAGCCGTCTGCGCTTCGCTCACGACACCCATCGCGAAATACGTCTCGACGAGACGCGCCAGAGCTTCCTCAACCTGATTGGTCGTCGGATATTTCTCGACCACGTTGCGGAAGCGCGTCGCAGCGGCAAGATATTCCTTGCGCTCCAGATAATAACGGCCGACCTGCATCTCCTTGCCGGCAATCTGGTCCTTGGCGAAGCGAATCTTGGCCTGCGCATCCTCGACATATTCTGAATCAGGATAGTTATCGATGACCTTCTGCATCGCATCGATAGTATTCTGGGCAGGCTTCTGGTCCTGTGTTACCGAGGGGATCTGCTTGGAATAGGCAAGGCCGACGATGTACTGGGCGTAGGCGGCGTCTTCAGACTGCGGATAGAGATTGAGGTAACGCGTCGCTGCGTTGATCGCATCCTGGCTCTGGCCGTTGCGATAGGCAACGAAGGCCTTCATAACCAGAGCTTTACGGGCATACTCGGAAAACGGATGCTGCTGATCGATGGCGTCGAACTTGCGCGCTGCTTCGGTCGTCTTGCCGGCCTGGAGGTTGGCGAGACCCTGATTATAGAGCATCTCCGGCGGATCGGTCTCGGCTGTCAGCTTGGTAATGTCGATATCGGGATCGTTCTGGCACGACGTCAGCAAGAGGCCGGTTACCGATGCGGTAAGCGCGATATAGACAACGCGCACCATCTTCTTCATGTCAACCTGGCCTGCAAATACCATTAGAAAATCCCACTCACGCGCCGGTAAGGCAACCGCCGCCTATGAACCGCGTTTTAAATCAAGATGCAACACGCCCGCAACGTCATGATGAGCGAATAACGCAATTTTGTGGCAGCCATCTCGCGAAAAAGCCGGCCCAAAAGCCGGCTTTCAAGACTAAATCAACTCTGAGCATTCAATCCCATCGAAGACGCTCACTGCGCGCTGGCAGCAATCGCTTCGCGCACGGCAGGACGCTGACGCGACGGCGTGCTTTCGACAATCTCGTAGGCGCTCGGATCGCTCATCAGCGCCTTCAGCGCGTTCGCGTTCATCTTGTGACCACCACGATAGGAGCGGTAGCAGCCGAGGAACGGCATGCCGGCAAGTGCCAGGTCGCCAACGGCATCAAGCGTCTTGTGGCGCACGAACTCGTCCTTGGCGTAGCGCAGGCCTTCGACGTTGATAACCGTGTTGTCGTCGGAGATGACAACCGAGTTTTCAAGCGAAGAGCCCAGGCCACGACCTGCAGCCCACATCTTTTCGACATCCCGCATAAAACCGAAGGTGCGCGCACGCGAAAGTTCGCTCTTGAAGGTCGACGGGTTAATATCGCCCTTCCAGGACTGGCGACCGATCAGCGGGCAATCGAAATCGATATCCACTTCGAAGCGCATCCCTCCTTCGTAGGGCAGGAATTCCGACCAGGACGCACCCGATTCGATGCGGACCGGCTTCAGGATGCGGATATAGCGGCGCTTGGTGGCCAGGGCGCGAACGCCGGCCTGCTCGATCGCCTCGACGAAGGGAGCGGAGCTACCGTCCATGATCGGCATTTCGGCACCGTGAACTTCAATCAGCAGATTATCGAGGCCAAGCGAGTAGATCGCGGCCATGACATGCTCGATGGTGGCGATGAAGGTAGCAGGCGAAAAGCCGAGAACCGTGCAGAGATCAGTATTGCCGACCTGCGAAGACACGGCCTTATATTCGCTGACGACGGTTTCCCCGTTCATACGCTGGAAGACGATACCGCTATCGGCTTCGGCTGGATGGAAAGTGATGGAAACTTCACTGCCCGAATGTACGCCGGTACCCGACAACGTGACGGCGCTTGCGATCGTCGTCTGAAAACCAAGCTGCCCAATTCCAAGTACCATGCTCTTTGCCTTATATATGCCGGCGATACAGCTATGAGAACGCCGATAGAAACTCTTCGGAACCGAAGTCTTGGTCACAAAGCGACGCACGATCAGCGACGCCCCACGCCACCAGTCGGATCAACTTCAAGCCAGCGATGTATGGTATCGCGTGTGCCCCTTCAGTCCCGACTCTCAACATAATAGTGTAGGCGCGCCATTCCAAATCACTGTTTCTTTCGGTTTGTTACGCGTCACGGCAGCTTATATTAGACAATGAAAACATTGATAAAATCATAAAAAATGCCCGGGCGTTAACCCGGGCATTCGGCAAGGTGGAAGGTGGGTAGAAAATCAGTTCGATTGGCGGCGCAGGAACGCCGGGATTTCGAGCTGATCGTCCTCGTGAGCACGCGGCTGCGGAGTGAGCCGGGCGCGATCGTCGAGAGATGGCCGACGCGGTGCATAGACGCTGGCTTCCGGCGACAGCGGACGACGCTGCTGGGAAGCTGCCGACGGTGCACCGGCGGTCATATCCGCGGCAACGGCGTGACCTTCCTCGTCACGACGTCCCAGCGAATTGGTGATCCGCTTCAACAAACCCATCGGACCGCGGTCTTCCTGAGCGACAGGCTGCGCCCGATGCTCAGCCTCGGCCTTCACCATCGGCGGAAAATCTTCGACCTTCGGCATGCGAACCTGTTCGGCCTGCTGGCGAATGACCGGAGCTGCGGGCTCCTGGCGAGCCACGACCGGTTCCTGGCGGGCGACGGGCTGCTGGGCAGCCGGAGCAGCCTGATAGGCAGGCATATCAAGCTGCCGCTGAGCAACCGGAGCCGACTGCGGAACGACCTGTTCGACGGGAGCAGCGCCGGCAAAAAGGCGGCTCTGCGGGCGGAATTCTTCCTGTGGCTGGGCAACGGGAGCAGACGGACGCGCGGCTGTCTGGAGGAACAGCTCGCGTTCCAGTTCGGCTTCACGAATGGCCTTGGCGATTGCGTCGGCCTGCGAGGCAACCTGCTGGACCGGCTGAGGGGCCGGCTGCTGGGCGACCGGAGCCGGCTGAGCCTGGGCGATCGTCGGTTGCTGAACCGGCGCTGCCGGGATAGCCACAGACGGACGAACGATCGGCTTGGCTGCTACCGGGCGAAAGCTGGCGTTGCGATCCGCCACCTCCGCGGCCGTGCGGTCGATACCGGTTGCAACAACAGAAACACGGATCAGGCCTTCGAGTTCTTCATCGAAGGTTGCGCCGAGAATGATGTTGGCGTCTGGATCGACTTCTTCACGGATGCGGGTAGCAGCTTCGTCAACTTCAAAGAGGGTCAGGTCACGGCCGCCGGTGATCGAGATCAGCAGGCCCTGGGCGCCCTTCATCGAGGTTTCGTCAAGCAGCGGGTTGGCGATCGCGGCTTCGGCAGCGGCCATTGCGCGGCCTTCGCCAGACGCTTCGCCGGTGCCCATCATGGCGCGACCCATCTCGCGCATCACCGAACGGACGTCGGCGAAGTCGAGGTTGATGAGGCCTTCCTTGACCATCAGGTCGGTGATGCAGGCAACACCCGAATAGAGAACCTGGTCGGCCATCGCGAAGGCGTCCGCGAACGTCGTCTTGTCGTTGGCGATCCGGAAAAGGTTCTGGTTCGGGATGACGATCAGGGTATCGACCGACTTCTGCAGTTCGGCGATGCCCATGTCGGCGAGCCGCATGCGGCGCGCACCTTCGAAGTGGAATGGCTTGGTAACGACGCCGACTGTCAGGATGCCCTTGTTGCGGGCAGCCTGGGCAACGACCGGAGCCGCACCCGTGCCGGTGCCGCCGCCCATGCCGGCGGTGACGAAGCACATGTGGGTGCCCTGCAGGTGATCGATGATCTCATCGATGCACTCTTCAGCGGCCGCACGGCCGACTTCCGGCTGGGAGCCTGCGCCAAGACCTTCGGTGACCGCGACACCCATCTGGATGATGCGTTCGGCCTTGGTCATGGTCAGCGCCTGGGCGTCCGTGTTGGCGACGACGAAATCGACGCCCTGGAGGCCCGCAGTGATCATGTTGTTGACGGCATTGCCGCCACCGCCGCCGACGCCGAAGACGGTGATGCGGGGCTTAAGCTCGGTGATATCCGGCTTTTGCAAGTTGATGGTCATTGTACCCGTTCCTTCCTGGTTTCTGGCCGCCTTGCCGAGCCGGCCAAATCTTAGAATTTCTTACTCGTAATCGGCCCGCCTTACCTGAGCGGACCGTGAGACCTTAAAAGCTTTCCTTGAGCCACTGCCCGACGCGAGCTATGCGACCCTGTCCACCCGAGAGCGAGGAGAGCAGACCGCCCTGCGACGCGTGGGTTTCCATCTCTGCGACCTGCGGATAGATCATCAGACCGACCGCGGTAGAAAATGCCGGCCCCTTGGCTGCCGCCGGAAGACCGGAGACACCGAGCGGACGACCGATGCGAACATTGCGGGCCAGGATGCGGCGCGCCGCTTCCGGCAGGCCAGTCAGCTGGCTCGCACCGCCGGTCAGAACGACACGCTTGCCGACGATCGGGGAGAAGCCCGAGCGCTGGATGCGATCACGGATCAACTCCAGCGTTTCCTCGATGCGGGCGCGGACGATGCGCGAAACGAGGGCGCGCGGCACATGGGTCGGCTGGTCGCGGTCATCCTCGCCGATTGGCGGAACCGTAACGATATCGCGCTCGTCGGCGCTGGCCGGCAACGCAGAACCGTGAACGACCTTCAGACGTTCCGCATCCTCGATGCGGGTGGAAAGACCGCGCGCCAGATCGGTGGTGACGTGATGGCCGCCAAGCGAGACCGCATCGGCATGCACCAGCTTGCCTTCGGCAAAGACCGAGATCGTCGTCGTGCCACCGCCCATGTCGATGGCGGCGCAGCCGAGTTCGACTTCATCATCCACCAGGGCAGCGAGACCGCTGGCATAGGGAGTAGCGACAATGCCCTCGACCGAAAGATGAGCGCGGTTAATGCAGAGCTCGAGGTTCTTCAGCGCGGCGCGTTCCGCCGTCAGCATGTGCATGTCAACGCCGAGCTGGTCACCGAACATCGCCAGCGGATCGCGAATGCCGCGCTCGCCATCGAGCGAATAGCCGGCCGGTAGCGAATGCAGGACGACGCGGTCCTGGCGCTGGGACTGATGGGCGGCGGCCGCAAGAACCTTCTTGAGGTCAGCTTCTTCGACTTCCTGGCCACCGAGATCTATGGAGGCCGTGTAAATGTCGCTCTGCAGGCGGCCGGCAGAGATATTGACGATGAGGCTGTCGATGGTGAGGCCGGCCATGCGTTCGGCAGCATCGACGGCGAGACGGACAACGCTTTCGGTGGCGTCGAGATCGGCGATCACGCCGTTCTTGATGCCGCGGGATTTGTGGTGACCAATGCCGATCACCTCGATCGAATGGGTGCGGCCCGGCAGGATCTGGCTTTCAGCCTTCGGCGTCAGCCGGCCGATCATGCAGACGACCTTCGTGGAGCCGATGTCGAGAACCGAAACGATATGCGACCGCTTGGACGAAAGCGGCTTCAGACGTGGCAGGCCAAAATGCGAAGAACCAAAAAGGCTCATGTACGGTTCTCCTGCTCCAGCTTCTTGAGCTGCTTTGTACGGGCGTCAACAGCCACTTGACGACGAGCTGCTGCCTCGGCCGTCAGGCGGATGGTGGTACGGTCTTCCAGACGGAGATCGACAGCGGCGATATCGCGCTCGAGCAGTTGCTGCCCCTCTTCCATCGTCGACAGAACCTGCATGGCACGATCGAGATCATGTTCGGGCAACTTGATGACAACACCGTTTTCGAGCTGAAGATCCCAGCGACGGCCCGAAACACGGACGTAAGCCTTCACGCGATCACGAATCTCAGGCCAGGCAGAGAACTGCTCGTAGAAATCCGCGGCAGCAGTCTCGGCATCCCGGCCGACGAACAGCGGCAGGGCCGAAAACTTGTTGTCGCGCAGCGGCGCAATCACGCTGCCGCTCTTTTCGATCAGGGAAAGATCCGACCCGTGCTGCCAGATACCGAAAGCCTTGCGCTCTTTCAGAGCCACTTCGATCGTACCTGGATAGACCTTGCGAACGGAAACATCCTCAACCCATGGCAGTTCGCTGATCAGCTTGCGCGCCTCGGCGACATCGAGCGCAACCAGCGATGTCGTACCATCGAGGCCCAGCTGCTGGAGGATATCTATTTCAGAGGTCTGGTCGTTGCCGGAAACCTTGACGTCCTCGATCGCAAAACCGACCGCAGTCGTCGTGGTCTGGGCGAAGCCCTGCGCATGACCACCGAGCGACATGCCGTAGAAGCCGGTCGCGGCAAGAAATGCCAGCGCAGACACCGTACCGGTATGCGGCGCAAAATGAATGCGGCCTGTGCCCAGGCAGACAAGAAAACGCACGACGCGACGAAGCGGACGCGGCAGCACGAACTGACCATCGAGATCAGCCGCCTCCAGCGGTGCGCGCACCCTGTCCTGCTTCCTGCCTCTCAACGCAAACACGATGCGTCCTCCACGATCCACTTGAGGAATTCACCAAACGAATAGCCGGCATGGACGGCCATTTCGGGCACCAGGGAGGTTGGAGTCATGCCAGGCTGGGTATTGATCTCCAGCCAGATAAGCTCTCCTTCTTCGGAGAAACGATCGTCGAAGCGGAAGTCGGAGCGGCTTACGCCGCGGCAGCCAATCGCCTGATGCGCCTTGACCGCCAGTGTTTGTATTTTTTGGTAAATATTTGGTGAAATTTCCGCCGGAATGACGTGTTTCGAGCCACCTTTTACATATTTGGAATCATAGTCGTAAAAAGCGTGGCCCAGCGGGATGATTTCGGTAACGCCTAGGGCGACATCGCCCATGACGCCGCAGGTCAGCTCGCGCCCGTGGATGTAACGCTCCGCCATGACGCGATCGCCATACCGCCACTCGGAAGAACCGAGGATCTGCGGCGGATGGGATTGGTCTTCCTGAACCATGACGACGCCGAAGCTTGAGCCTTCCGACACCGGCTTCACGACGTAAGGCGGCTTCAACGGATGCTCGCTACCGAAGTCGTGGCGGTTCATGATGCGCGCCTCGGCAACCGGGATGCCGGCGGCGGCGGCGACATATTTCGCCTGCGCCTTGTCCATGGCGAGCGCGGAAGCGAGAACGCCGGAATGGGTATAGGGGATATCGAGATATTCGAGGATGCCCTGAATGGTGCCGTCCTCGCCATAGGGGCCGTGGAGGGCGTTGAAGGCAACATCCGGGCGCAAGCTCGCAAGCGTCGCCGCCACCTCGCGGTCGACGTCGACGCGCGTCACGCGATAACCTTCCGCCTCAAGGGCATCCGCGCAGGCAGTCCCCGAAGAAAGGCTCACAGGCCTCTCCGAGGAAAATCCACCCATCAGGACGGCCACATGCTTGGCACTCATCAAATTCTCCGACATCAACACCTGCCTCTATGAAATTGCGCTTGCGCAGAGCTTGTAGGGACCGCGATTCGCGAATTTCAGGCACAGCCCCACTAGAACGGCATTATGGTTAATGAACCGTTTACTTTGGTTAACCCCTTTGGGGATGCAGCGGGTAAAATCGGCGAAAGAATCAAATCGCCGCCCCGATTAAACTCTTAGAATCAGAGTGTTGGCTGAAGCGCAAGCTTGAGAAGACGGCGAACTCGGATGAAGGGGAAACGCAAAAGGCCGCGCCGCCGTGGCGAGGCCTTCTGAACTTGGAACGATGTCAGTTCCGTTTTTAGTCGTCTTCGCCGACGACCTTCCAGACGATGGCGCCGAGCGCGCCGCCGACGAGCGGAGCCAGCCAGAACAACCAGAGCTGCTGAAGCGCCCAGCCACCGACAAAGAGCGCCTGCCCCGTCGAGCGAGCCGGATTGACGGAGGTATTGGTAACGGGAATCGAGATCAGGTGGATAAGGGTGAGCGCCAGGCCGATGGCGATGGGGGCAAAACCGACGGGCACACGACCATGAGTCGAACCGAGGATAATGAAGAGGAAGAAGGCCGTCAGAAGGACTTCGATGACGAGCGCCGAGGTCAGCGAATAGCCGCCGGGAGAATGCTCGCCATAGCCGTTTGCCGCAAAGCCCCCGAGATCAACCCCGGCTTTTCCGCTGGCGACGATGTAAAGTGCGGCGGCTGCCAGGATGGCCCCTGCGACCTGGGCAATGATATAAGCAGGCAGCGACGAGGCCGGAAACTTCCCGGCGACGGTAAGGCCAACGGATACGGCCGGATTGAAATGCCCGCCCGATATGCCGCCCACCGCATAGGCCATGGTGAGAACGGTCAGACCGAAAGCGAACGAGACACCAAGCAGGCCAATGCCGACATCCGGGAAAGCAGCAGCCAGCACCGCGCTACCGCAGCCGCCGAAAACGAGCCAGAATGTTCCTAAAAATTCCGCAGAAAGCTTCTTGAACATGGGTTCCCCTTCAATGGAGCAATGCTCCGAGGGCCTGGTGCGCATCACCTGCATTTCCGCCAGCCCTGGAAGAAAACACACGCGCATTTCAGCCAGTTTGCCGCGCTCAAAGGTGGAGCGCACGATCCAGAATTTTCCACAATTCGATTCTGGTCAAGGATTGAGCACGACTTATAGGGAATATGACGCCTTTTTCATCACTTCGTAGAGATGTGACACCATCGTTCGAACGGGGATTTAGCGACACTTTTGCGACGAAAACACCCCTAAATCTTGCCATTTCTTGCGCCTCAAGGGTTTTATTGCCGGTTCGACTGCGTTATGGCACCGCCATCCGCCTCCCAAGACGGCACAAACATCCCTGTACGGAAGACACACAATGACTGACGCGACATCCTCCCCGTCGCCGCGTGTCGCTCAATCGAAGACAGCCCCGGCCAATTCGCCGGCGCATGTCCTGTTTGCGAGCCTCGTCGGCACGACCATCGAATTCTTCGACTTCTACGTCTACGCCACCGCCGCCGTTCTGGTGTTCCCGGCGCTGTTCTTCCCCAACAGCGATCCGACCACTGCGCTGCTCGCCTCGTTTGCCACCTTCTCCATCGCCTTCTTCGCCCGTCCGCTCGGTGCAATCGTCTTCGGTCACTTCGGTGACCGCGTTGGGCGCAAGACGACGCTCGTTGCCGCGCTCCTGACCATGGGCGTTTCGACTGTTATCATCGGCCTTCTACCCTCCTACGAGAGCATTGGCGTCCTTGCGCCGCTGCTGCTGGCCCTTTGCCGCTTTGGCCAGGGTTTCGGCCTCGGCGGCGAATGGGGCGGCGCAGTGCTGCTCGCAACGGAAAATGCCCCGGAAGGCAAGCGCAGCTGGTACGGCATGTTCCCGCAGCTCGGGGCGCCCGTCGGCCTGTTCCTGTCATCCGGTATCTTCTGGGTCCTCCTGCACTTCATGTCGCAGGAAGCGCTCCTGAGCTGGGGCTGGCGCGTCCCGTTCATTGCCTCGATCCTGCTGATCGCCGTCGGTCTCTGGGTTCGCCTTTCGATCACCGAGACCCCGGACTTCCAGAAGGCAATCGAGAAGCATGAGCGCGTCGAAGTGCCGGTTGCAGAACTCTTCCGCAACCACAAGCGCAGCCTCGTGCTCGGTACCTTTGTCGCACTCGCAACGTTCGTGCTGTTCTACATCGGCTCGGCGTACCTGCTCTCCTACAACGTCAAGGTTCTGAAAATCCCGTTCCTGGAAGCGCTGGAAGTGCAGATCCTCGGCTCGGTGCTATTCGGCATCTTCATTCCGATCGCCGGCAAGCTCGCCGAGCGTTTCGGCCGCCGCGAGGTGCTGATCGCGACTACGGTGCTGATTGGCGTGTTCTCGTTCTTCCTGCCCGGCCTGATGACATCAGGCGAAACAGGCATCTTCGTCTTCGTGATCCTCGCGATGGCGCTGATGGGCATGACCTATGGCCTGATCGGCACGGCGCTTGCCGCACCCTTCCCGACCAACGTGCGCTATACGGGTTCCTCGATCACCTTCAACTTCGCCGGCATCTTCGGCGCTTCGCTTGCGCCTTACATCGCGACCTATCTGCAGGCCAATTACGGCATGACCTATGTCGGCTACTATCTCGGCATTTCCGCCGTGATCACGCTCGCTTGCATCCTGCTTTCGGGCAAAGATGAGGTCTGAGTTCAAGCTGAATCAGAACTGACGAAGGAGCCGCGAAATCGCTGATTTCGCGGCTCTTTTCTATTCCGGGGTGACTTTGTGAACGCTCACGTCTAATTTTCCCGCAGGAGGTTGGATGCAATGATCGATCGACGGCATTTCCTGAAAGGCGGGCTTTCGATGGGCCTGCTGCTTTCCCTCGGCAGCCGCAGCAGCTTGGCGGCAATCCCTGCCACCGACGCAACTTTCCTGATTATCAACGACGTGCATTCCTGCCGCATGGGATCGGGCCTCAGCGCCAATTGCGCGGCGGAAGGCAAGACGGATGCAGCCCTTTTGCGGCACATCAGGGCGCTCAACAGCATTATCGAGCAGACTTGGCCGCTGGAGATCAACGGCAAGGCGACGGGCCTCGCCAGCGCCGGAGAGCCGATTGCAAGGCCACTCGGCATCGTCGTCAGCGGCGACGTCACCGATGACGGCGGCGGACAGACAGCGGAGCTTGGCGAAGGCGCGCAACTCCTGCAATTTTCCCATCGCTACCAGGAGGGCAACGGACTCGATCGCGTCCACTTCCCCGTCTATGTCGGCCTTGGCAACCATGATCTCGATCAGGACGGGCGCCCGCCACACCCGAACTGGTATCGCGACGAACTGCGCGATTATGTGCGGCTCAATCACAAGCCGAGCGCCTTCTTCAAACCACCGTATCCGGCCGACAACTATGACGAAGGCTCAGACTGCTATTCCTGGAACTGGGGCGGGCTGCACCTGATCATGGCGCAGCGCTTTGCCGGGGATACCAACAAGGGCGCTGCCAGCGCACTCGGGTGGTTGAAGAACGATCTCGCCATGTTTGCCGCCGATGGCCGGCCGGTGGTGATTTTCCAGCACTATGGTTGGGACCCCTTCTCCCTCGAACGCTGGGATCCGGAAAAGAAAACCTTCGACGATCAGGGAAGCGGTGCCCCACACTGGTGGTCGGATGCTGACCGGCGGGCGTTTCTCGATATTCTGAAGGGATACAACATCGCGGCAATCGTACATGGCCACGAGCATGACAGTGCCATGATCTACCAGCGCGCCGGCTTCGACATCATCAAGCCGACCGCTGCCTACAAGGGTGGATTCGGGGTGATCAGGATTACGGACAAGGTGATGGATGTGGTTCTGGGAGAAGCCGCTGGCGACAATGGCGGCGTGCAGTTTCTTGCAGCGTTCAGCAAGGGTTTTGGATAGCATCGTTCAACAGGAGGACATCGCGTTTACCCCCCTCTGTCACTTCGTGACATCTCCCCCTCAGGAGGAAGATCAAGGGCGGCAAACTCTCCCGCCTCTCTCAGGAACGGCACCCGCGGATGGTGCGGCTGATTTCGGAAAATGACGCTCGGCCCCATCTCCCCCCTTGAGGGGAGATGTCAGCGAAGCTGACAGAGGGGTGTCCCTCTAATCAGGCTAACGCCTTGCCGAGAAATTCCTTGACCTCGTAGCCGGACATGAAATTGCCGACGCGCTTGATTTCCCATTGCAGCGCGATGCCGGAATTCTCCATGACCCGCTGGCGCACGGTCTCGCCGAGATACTCGAGCTCGTAGCCGCTCGCCTGCCCGGTGTTGATCATGAAGTTGCAGTGCATCGGCGACATCTGGGCGCTGCCGATCATCATGCCGCGGCAGCCGGCTTCGTCGATCAGCATCCAGGCGGAATGGCCCTCGGGGTTCTTGAAGGTCGAGCCGCCGGTCTTTTCGCGGATCGGCTGCACGGTTTCGCGGTGCTGGCGCACCGCATCCATGTCGGCACGGATTTTCGCCTTGTCTTCCGGATAGCCTTCGAAGACGGCATGGGTAAAGATCAGGTCCTTCGATGCCGACGAATGCCGGTAGCTATAGCCCATGTCGGCATTGGAGAGCACATGCTTGTTGCCCTTGCGGTCAACGGCATGAACCTCGACAACGCGTTCGCGCGTCTCGCCACCATTGGCGCCGGCATTCATGCGCAGCGCGCCGCCGACCGTGCCGGGGATGCCGTAATAGAAGGCAAAGCCGCCGATGCCGTGGTCGAGCGTCATCGCGGCAAGATTCTTGTCCGGGCAGATGGCGCCGGCCATGACGCGGTTTTCACCGACAAGCTCGATATCGCCAAAACCCTTGGCGGAGAGACGGATCACCACGCCCTCAATGCCACCGTCACGCACGAGAAGGTTGGAGCCGACGCCGGCGACCATGACCGGAACATCTTCCGGCAGAAGCTGGAGGAAGGTCACGAGGTCTTCGCTATCATGCGGCTGGAACATCAGCTCGGCGAGGCCGCCGGCCCGGAACCAGGTGACACGGTCCATCGGTGCATCCGGCGTCAGGCGTCCGCGCAATGCGTTCACGCCCTCCCCGAGAGAAGCCAGAAGTTTGGTGCCGTTTACCTGTTTCATGCGGAATTTCCTGAAATGCCTGCGAGTTCCTTCGGGAGGGCGGCAGCCCAGTAGGTGATGCTGCCAGCCCCCAAGAGAACCACAAAATCTCCCGGTTGCGCAATGCCTGCGACAATAGGTGCTATGGCGTCAGGGCCTTCGATGTAGCGGGCGTCACGATGACCACCGGCCTTCATACGCGAAACGAGCTCCGGGGAGTTCACGCCTTCGATGGGTTCTTCGCCTGCGGAATAAACCGGCGCGATCATGATCGTATCGGCATCGTTGAAGCAGGCGGCGAAATCGGAGAACAGGCTTTCGAGACGCGAATACCGGTGCGGCTGGTGCACGGCGATGATTCGGCCCTGGCAGGCCTCGCGGGCTGCGCGCAGTACGGCCTTGATCTCGACGGGGTGGTGGCCGTAGTCGTCGTAGACGCGGACATTGTTCCATTCGCCGGTGAAGGTGAAACGCCGCTTGACGCCGCTGAACCCGGCGAGACCACGGGCGATGGCTTCGGGCGAGATGCCGAGGCGCTGGGCAACCGCGATGGCGGCCGTCGCGTTCGATACGTTATGGCGACCAGGCATCGGCAGGCGCAGGTCAGTCATCGAGATCACCTGGCCAGTGCGACGGCGGCGGATTTCGATGTCGAAGATCGACGTCGCGCCATCCATGCGGATGTTGAAGAAGCGCACGTCGGCCTGCGGGTTCTCACCGTAGGTGATGACTTTGCGGTCCTCGATCTTCGAGACCATTGTCTGCACTTCGGGGTGATCCAGGCACATCACGCCGAAACCGTAGAAAGGCACGTTCTCGACGAACTGGCGGAAGGCCGCACGCACGGCATCGAAATTGCCGTAATGGTCCAGATGTTCCGGATCGATATTGGTGACGACAGCGACGTCGGCGGGCAGCTTCAGGAAGGTGCCGTCCGATTCGTCGGCTTCCACCACCATCCACTCGCCCTCACCCATGCGGGCATTGGTGCCGTAGGCATTGATGATGCCTCCGTTAATGACGGTCGGATCGAGATTGCCTGCTTCGAGCAGGGCCGCCACCATCGAGGTCGTGGTCGTCTTGCCATGGGTCCCGCCGATGGCGATGGCGTTGCGGAAGCGCATGAGCTCGGCCAGCATTTCAGCGCGGCGCACGACCGGCAGCAGCTTTTCGCGGGCGGCTATCAGTTCCGGGTTGGTCTTCTTGATCGCGGTAGAGACAACCACGACTTCGGCCTCACCGATGTTCTCGGCCTTGTGGCCGACGAAGACCTCGATGCCCTTGTCGCGCAGGCGCTGGACGTTGGCGCTGTCGGACTGGTCGGAGCCCTGGACCTTGTGGCCGAGATTGTGCAGCACCTCGGCGATACCGCTCATGCCGATGCCGCCAATCCCGATGAAGTGGACGAGACCGATGCTCTGCGGCATTTTCATGGGCGTGATTCCTTGAATTTCGCGATCGTTAAACCGCCTGCAATAGCTTCAACCATGGTGGCAAGCAAGCGCGCGGCATCCGGCTTGCCGGCACGTTTTGCGTTTTCCGCCATTTGCACCAGCGACTCCGGGTTGGTCATCGCATTGGTGAGGATGCGGCTGAGCTTTTCCGCCGAAAGATCGGCCTGGGCGATGACCTTGGCGCCACCGGTCGCGGCAAGTGCTGCGGCATTGGCCGCCTGATCGTGGTCGAGTGCGTAAGGGTAAGGCACGAGGATCGCCGGGCGGCCGATCACCGAAATTTCGGAGACAGTGGATGCGCCGGAACGGCAGATGACGAGATGGGCCTTGCCAATGCGCTCAGCCATGTCGGTGAAGAAAGGGGCAATATCCGCTTTGAGATCAAGCCGTGCAGAACAAGCCGAAACCATCTCCATATCTTCCAGCCGGGCCTGCTGGGTGAGCCGCAGACGTTTCTGCAGATCGGCGTCGAGCAGACTGATCGCCGTCGGCACGCTCTTCGAAAAATACTGCGCGCCCTGGCTGCCGCCGAAAACAACGAGGCGGAAGTCTTCACCCGCACCGGACGGCTGGTAGGCAACCTTCGCTGCTTCGAGAACGGCCGGGCGAACGGGGTTGCCGGTCGTCACGGTCTTTGCAGCATAAGGACCATTGGTTTCCGGCAGGAATCCGCCGGCGATGGCTTTTACCTTGTTGGCCAACGCCTTGTTGGCGCGGCCCATCACAGCGTTCTGCTCGTGGATAACAGACGGAATGCCCATGCCGGTGGCGGCGAGCAGCGGTGGAACGGTCGGATAGCCACCGAAGCCGACAACGACGGCAGGTCGCACCTTCGCCATCAACCGCTTTGCCGCACGGATGCCGCTCCAGAGTGTCCAGAGCGAACGGGCTACCTTGACCGGGTTCTTCGAACCGATCGTGGCCGAGGGTACGACATGGATTTCGTCTGCCGGGAACTTGCCGGCGAAACGCTCGGCACGGCTGTCGGTCACCAGATGAACGGACCAGCCGAGCGCCTTCAGCTCATGGGCGAGCGCTTCTGCCGGAAAAAGATGTCCGCCGGTTCCCCCGGCGGCCAACATGATGATGCCTTTGGTCATGGGTACTTTTCTCCTGCCTCAGGGAAAGCGAGGCGTCACTCCGCCGGCACGCCAACGCCGGAGCGGAACAGGCTGCGTTCGACGGCGCGCTTTTCGGGCCGATGACGGGTCAAGGCCAGGATGAAGCCGGCCGTGACGCAGATCGCCACCATGGACGAACCACCATAGGAAATCAGCGGCAGGGTCATGCCCTTGGCCGGCAGCAGTTCGAGATTGACGCCGACATTGATCATCGACTGGATGCCGATCTGCAGCACAAGACCGGCAACGGCGAAGCGGGTGAAATCATTGCGTTCGCGGAACGCGTGGCTCAGGCCGCGCATGACGAGGAAAGCAAAGATCGCAACGATCACCATACAGAAGATAATGCCGAATTCCTCCGCTGCAACGGAGAAGATGAAGTCAGTGTGGCTGTCCGGGATGATGCGCTTGATGATGCCCTCGCCCGGCCCCTGGCCGAACCAGTCGCCGCGAATGATGGCTTCACGGGCAGTATCCACCTGGAAGGTATCGCCCTCCCCGGTCATGAAGCGATCGATACGGCCTGCGACGTGCGGCAACAGCGTATAGGCGACGACGAGGCCGCCGACACCGGCGCCGCCGAGCAGGATGATCCAGATCCACGGCATGCCGGCCATGAAAAACATGCCGCCCCACACGGTGGTCGTCAGGATGGTCTGGCCAAGGTCGGGCTGGGCGACGAGCAGCGCCGCGACCATGCCATAAAGCAGGATCGCGAAAAGGTTTCCGGGGATTTCCGGCTGGCGGGCATGTTCGGAAAACAGCCAGGCGCAGACGACAACGAAGGCCGGCTTCATGAATTCCGAGGGCTGGATCGACAGGCTGCCGATGGAAATCCAGCGCCGAGAGCCCTTGACCTCGGCGCCAAAGAACAACGCCAGCAGCATCATGGCGATGGAGACGATGAGCAGGATGATCGCCGCCCGGCGCACCTGCCGTGGCGTCAGGAAGGAGATGCCGATCATGATCGCCAGCGACGGCAGCAGGAAGGCCGCGTGACGCTTGACGAAGTGGAAGCTGTCGAGGTTGAGGCGCTCGGCAACAGCGGGGCTTGCCGCGAAGGACAGCATGAAGCCGATCCCCATCAACAGAATGAAGGTCGCCAGGAAGAACCTGTCGATCGTCCAGAACCAGTCGGCCAACGGGCCTCTTTCGGCGCGGCTTACCATGTCTTCGTCCCCTTCAAGCGAGCGCGACGCGCCCGAAATACTTGCTCTCGCCGCGCGTTGTCTAAAGGACGCGCAGCTCAAATCGTCAGATCAGCATCGTCACGCCGTCGATTGCCCGGACATGATCGACGAATGCTTCGCCCCTGACTTCAAAGTTCTTGTACTGATCGAAGCTTGCGCAAGCCGGGGAAAGCATCACGGCCGCGGCCATGCCATCGCGCCCCGCATCCTCGGCCGCATGGGCCACCGCCTTGTCGAGCGTCTGCGAAATTTCGTAAGGCACCGCTTCTCCGAGCGTCGCTGCAAAGGCGGGCGCGGCTTCACCGATCAGATAGGCCTTGACGATCTTGCCGAAGACGGGCTCAAGCGTCGTGATGCCGCCTTCCTTTGGCAAACCACCCGCAATCCAGTAGATGCGATCGTAGCTCGACAGGGCTGGCGCTGCTGCCTCGGCATTCGTCGCCTTGCTATCATTGACGAAGACGACATCACCCTTGCGGCCGACCGGCTGCATGCGGTGTTTCAGGCCCGGGAAGGACTTGAGGCCTTCATGGATTTCAGCTTCCGATACGCCGACGACAAGGCAGGCGGCAGTCGCTGCCGCCGCATTCTGGGCATTGTGATTGCCGCGCAGGGTCGAGATACCGTCAAGATCGACAAAGGCCTCGGACAAGCCGCCCTCGGCGCGCATGATGCGGGCGCCATCGGCATAAAAGCCTTCGCCCAATGCACGATGACGGGCGATGCGGATCACCTTGCGGCCCGCGAGTGCGGCGCGGTCGGCGATCGCTTCCGTATAGGTGTCATCGACGCCGACAATGGCCGTACCGCTGCCGACGGTCAGGCGCTCCTTGATCTCGGCATAGTTCTCCATGCTACCATGGCGATCGAGATGGTCGGGCGTGAGATTCAGTAGAATACCGGCCGTCGGGTTGATGCTGGGCGCGAGATCAATCTGGTAGGACGAGCACTCGACCACGTAGAAGCGGTCGGCGGCCGGTGGATCGAGGGTGAGGACCGCCGTGCCGATATTGCCGCCAAGCTGCACATCGCGGCCGCCAGTCTTCAAGATGTGAGCAATCAGTGCCGTCGTGGTCGATTTGCCGTTGGTGCCGGTGATGGCGATGAAGGGGCAATCCGGTGCGCGCGCCGCGCGTTCGCGCACGAAAAGCTCGACATCGCCAATGATCTCGACGCCGGCGGCGTGGGCAAGATCGACGGTCCAATGGGGCTTCGGATGGGTGAGCGGCACGCCGGGTGACAGGACGAAGCTCGTGAAAGTCGACCAGTCCGCTTCGTGCAGATTACCGGTGCCAATGCCTTCCGACTTTGCCCTGGCCACGCTTTCCGGATTGTCGTCCCACGCAGTCACCTCGGCGCCGCCAGCAACCAGCGCCTGGGCAGTCGCAAGACCCGAGCCGCCGAGCCCGAAGAGCGCGACCTTCTTATCCTTGAATGTGGTGACGGGGATCATCTGATCTCACCGCAGCTTCAGGGTGGAGAGGCCGATCATCGCGAGGATGACGGCAACGATCCAGAAGCGAATGACGACCTGGCTTTCGGTCCAGCCCTTCTTTTCGAAATGGTGGTGGATAGGCGCCATCAGGAAGACGCGGCGGCCGGTGCGCTTGAACCAGAAGACCTGGATGATGACCGACAGGGTTTCAATGACGAACAGGCCACCGATGATGACCATGACGATCTCGTGCTTGGTGGCGACGGCAACGGTGCCAATCAGGCCACCCAGTGCCAGCGAACCGGTGTCGCCCATGAAGATGGCGGCGGGTGGCGCATTGAACCAGAGGAAGCCGAGGCCGGCGCCGATGACGGCGCCGAGGATGACGGCAAGCTCCCCGGTGCCGGGCACGAAATGGATCTGCAGATAGTTTGCAAAGACCGCGTTACCGGCGAGATAGGCGATGATGCCGAAGGAAGCGGCCGCAATCATCACGGGCACGATCGCAAGGCCATCGAGGCCGTCCGTCAGGTTTACGGCATTGCCCGCGCCGACGATGACGAAACCGCCGAAGAGGATGAAGAAATAGCCGAGATTGAGCGTGAAATCCTTGAGGAACGGGAAGGTGATCGACGAGCCGAAGGTCGAGCCGGCCACGCCTGCCGAAAGGGCGGCGCGCATCATGAAAAAGACGGCGATGGCTGCAATCAGGAATTCGATGCCGAGGCGCGCCTTGCCGGAAAAGCCTTTATCGGACTGCTTGGTAACCTTGAGATAGTCGTCATAGAAGCCGATGGCGCCGAAACCGAGCGTGACGAGCAGTGTTGCAACGACATAGACACTCGAAAGGTCGGCCCAGAGAAGCGAGCTGCCGACAATGCCGGCAAGGATCATCAGGCCACCCATGGTCGGTGTGCCAGCCTTCTTGAAATGGGTCTGCGGACCGTCTGCGCGGATCGGCTGGCCCTTGCCCTGGCGAACCCGAAGCGACGAAATCATCTTCGGTCCGAAGAGGAAAACGATCAGGGCAGACGTGAACAGAGCGGCGCCGGTCCGGAAGGTGATGTACCGGAACAGATTGAAAAATTGCAGATGGTCCGCCAGTTCGACAAGCCAGATGAGCATGAGGGACCTTTCCCCAAAGGTTCGTTTCAGATTCCGTCCATCAGAATCACCTGAAGGAAGGATAGCCTTGCGGCTGTAAAAGTGTAACGGCGCACGCGTAAAGCAGGCACGCTATTCGGCGGCACCCGTGTCTTCAAATGCCGGATACTTCTCAAGCAGCGCCGCGACGATCCGCCCGCAGCCGGTGCCCTTTGACGACTTGATCATGACGACATCGCCGGTCGCGATTGCGTCGATGGCAAACGCCTTCAGGTCATTGACGTTCTCGCGGTATTCGACATGAACCGTCTCCGGCAGCACGTCCCGCAGGTGCGCCATTTCAGGCCCTGCGAGCCAGACATACTGGATGCCGGCGTCTTTCAGCAGCACGGAAAGCGCGGCATGGACCTTGGCGGAAAACTCGCCCATTTCCAGCATGTCGCCGAGGATGGCGATGCGACGCCCGCCCTCGCCCGGTTCGGCATCTCCGAGAAGCGCAATGGCAGCCCGCATGGACGCTGGATTGGCATTGTAGCTTTCATCGATCAGCGCAAAGCTTCCGCCATCGACCGCCAGCCGATGGCGTTCGCCACGGCCTTTCTCAGGCACCAGCGTGAACAGCGACGCGGCCGCCTTATCGAGATCGGCGCCGACAAGGCTCGCAGCACCAAGGACAGCGAGTGCGTTTTCGGCGATGTGGCGGCCGGGTGCTCCGATCGGGATTTCCAGGGTGCGACCCTCAATGCCAGCCCAGAGCACACTGCTTTCCGAGCCACCAGCAAACTCCACCAGCCGGAAATCCGAGCGCGGATTGGCGCCGAAGCTGTGGATATGGGCAACACCCAGGTCGTTGGCCTGCCTTTCAAGGAAAGCGTACTGGTCGTTGTCGCGGTTGAGAATAACATGGCCACCACTGACCAGGCCTTCCATGATCTCCGCCTTCGCAGCAGCGATCTCGGCTAAGTCCTTGAAATTACCGAGATGGGCAGCGGCAACGGTGGTGATGATGGCCACATGCGGGCGCACCATCTTCACCAACGGTCGGATCTCGTCGGCATGGTTCATACCGATTTCAAAGATGCCGAAATCGGTCGCCTCCGGCATGCGGGCAAGCGTCAACGGCACGCCCCAGTGATTGTTGAACGAGGCGACAGAGGCATGAACCCTGCCCTGCGGCAGGAGCACATGGCGCAGCATCTCCTTGGTCGTCGTCTTGCCGACGGAGCCGGTCACCGCGATGATCTTGGCCGCACTACGATCGCGGGCGGCGCAGCCGAGACGGATCATTGCTTCCAATACATCGTCCACGACAACCATCGGTGCGATCAGTCGCCCCAGCGCCGGAAGCTTGCCTTCGCTGACGACCAGCAATGCCGCGCCATTGGCGATCGCAACGCCGGCATAGTCATGCCCGTCGACACGATCGCCCTTGATGGCGAAGAAGGCCTCTCCCTTACCAAGGGAGCGGCTGTCGATCGAGATTCCGTTGATGCCTTCCGGCAGGTTGCCCAGCGGGCGACCCTGCATGGCGGCAAGAAGATCGGCAGTGGTCCAAAGAAAGCTCAAATCATCGACCTCCCGCGTCTGTCTCAAGAGACTTTCTCAGCTCGGCATGGTCCGAGAAAGGCAATGTGACGGTGCCTACCGTCTGGCCTTCCTCATGGCCCTTGCCGGCAACGATCAGCGTATCACCGGATTTCAGCATGGCGACAGCAGCCGTGATTGCTTCAGCACGATCGCCGATCTCTGTTGCACCCCAGGCGGCCGCCATGATCTCGCTGCGGATGACGGCCGGAACCTCGGAGCGCGGATTGTCATCGGTGACGATCACCACGTCCGCTAACCGCGTGGCGATCTCGCCCATGATCGGCCGCTTGCCTTTGTCGCGGTCACCACCGCAACCAAAGACGACGATGACGCGGCCGGTGGTGAAGGGCCGAACGGACGTCAGCACGTTTTCGAGAGCATCGGGCTTATGGGCATAATCAACATAGGCAAGCGCGCCGTCAGGCGTATGACCGACGAGTTCAAGACGACCGGAGGCGCCCGTCAGTCTGTCGAGGGCCGCCATTGCGACCTTGGCGGAAACGCCAGTGGAGATGGCAAGACCCGCAGCCACCAGCGCATTGGAAATCTGGAAATCACCGGCAAGTGGCAGGTGGACTTCGAAGATTTCGTCCCCGACGTGAACTTCGGCAATCTGCTTGTGACGGAAATGCTCGACGCGCTTCAGCGTCAGGAAGTCACCCTTGCGACCGACGGTGCGGACATCCTGTCCTGCCTTCGCCGCCGCTTCGATCGCCTTCGCGGACCATTCGCCATCAGCAAAGATCACGGCGGGGGAGCCTTTCGGCATCAGCGTGTCGAAGAGGCGCATCTTGGCGGCCATGTAATCTTCAACGGTTGGATGATAATCCATATGGTCGCGGCCGAGATTGGTGAAGCCAGCCGCAGCAAGCTTCACGCCGTCGAGGCGCGACTGGTCGAGACCATGGCTGGAAGCTTCCATCGCCGCATGGGTCACGCCCTCATAAGCAAGTTCGGCCAGGAGCTTGTGAAGGGAAACCGGATCCGGGGTCGTCAGCGAGCCGTATTCCGTACGGCCCGGCGCGATAACGCCGGTCGTGCCGATCATCGCGGCCTCATAGCCCGCATGCGCCCAGATCTGGCGAGTGAAAGAAGCAACGGAGGTCTTGCCGGCGGTGCCGGTCACGGCAACCATGGTTTCCGGCTGGCGGCCGTAGAAGCGCGCGGCGGAAAGCGCCAATGCACGACGGGGTGTCGAAGCCTCAAGGACAGGAACGGCCGCACCAGACGCCGAAACATGCCCGGAAACCACCGCCGCGGCACCCTTGGAAATCGCATCCGCAATAAAGGAAGCCCCATCGGCCTTGCTGCCGGAAAGGGCAACGAAGAGCGAGCCCGGCTCGACCTTGCGGCTATCTGCGGTAATGCCGGTAATATCAATATCACCGCGCCCCTCAAGCTGCGCGGCGATCTCGGGGAAATCCTTTCCAAGGAGGTCATTGAGCTTCATGGATGCACTTTCAAACAAATCGACGCGCCCCCTGGCGAATCCCTCGGATTGTCATTCCACGGTCAATAAGACACCAGCAAGGCAGAACCATCCTGCCCGAACTTGGGCTCCACACCTAAAAGCGGGGCCGAACGGCTGATGATGTTGCGCACGATCGGAGCCGCGTTGCCGGCGGCCGTACGGATGCCCTTTTCGCCCGTCTTCGGCGCATCAATGAAGGACAAAACGACATATTGCGGATTGTCGATCGGGAAGCCCGCGAGGAAGGCGTTGAAGTTGAGGTCATGGGAATAGCGGCCGTTAACGACCTTGTCAGCTGTACCTGTCTTGCCGCCGACATTGTAGCCAGGCACGAGTGCGTTCTTACCCGAGCCGTAAATAGCGTTGTAGCGGAACAGATAGCGCATGTCGTCGCTGGTGCTCTTTTTGATCACCCGAATGGCAATGGCATCAGCCTGTTCGACGGTGCGCGGCAGGAAGGTCGGCTCGATCAGCTTGCCGCCATTCATGAGCGCTGCACCGGCAACCGCGGTCTGCAGCGGGGTGGTGGAGACGCCATGGCCGAAGGAGATGGTGATCGAGTTGATCTTCTTCCAGACGCGCGGCTGGCTCGGCATTTTCACTTCCGGCAGCTCGGTCTGCATCTTCGAGAGCAGACCCATCCTGGTCAAAAATTCCTTATGAGCATCGATTCCGACGAGATCGGCCATCTTGGCCGTGCCGATGTTGGACGAATACTGGAAGATTTCCGGCACGCTCAGAACGCGGTGCTTACCGTGGAAGTCCTTGATGGTGAAGCCGCCGATGCGAATCGGGAAACGTGCGTCGAACGTATCCTTGAGCGTAACCTTGCCGGAATCGAGCGCCATGGCGGTCGTGAACGACTTGAAGGTCGAGCCCATTTCGAACGTACCGTTCGACATGCGGTTCATCCAGCCATCCTGGGCACCGCCTGCGGGATTGTTCGGGTCGTAGTCCGGCACGGAAGCCATGCCAAGGATCTCGCCGGTATGAACGTCCATGACGACGGCGCCTGCGGCGATCGCCTGATATTCGATCATCGCCTGCAGCACGGAATCGCGAACGATGTTCTGGACGCGCAGATCGATGGAGAGCTTCACGGGCTCCAGCTTGGCGTCGCTGGTCATGCCGATCGCCGCAAGGTCAGCAAGACCCTGATTGTCGATGTACCGTTCCATTCCGGCGATGCCGCGATTGTCGACATTGACGTGACCGACAACGTGGGCGGCCGTGGTGCCGCCCGGATAGAAGCGCCGCTTTTCAGGACGGAAGCCGATGCCGGGAATACCAAGCGCCAGGATTTCGCTCTGCTGCTTCGGCGTCAGCTGGCGGCGCAGCCACTGGAATCGTGAGGGGGATTTCAGCTTGTTGTAGATATCAGCCACGTTGAGGTTAGGCAGAACGGTCGACAGCTGCTCCACCGCTTCGTCGGCATCAACAATCTTGTTGGGCTCGGCATAGAGCGAAACAGTACGGATGTCCGTGGCGAGAATTTCGCCGTTGCGGTCAAGGATATCGGGTCGCGAGGCCATCAGATTATCGGCGCGACCGATGCTCGACACCGTGTCCGGTTGGACAAGGCCATACTGCACGAGGCGACCGCCGATAATGCAATAGACCGTGGTGAAGCCGACAATCATGATTGCGACGCGGCTGCGCGCCTGACTGCCGCTCTTCTTGCGGGTGCCTACGAAGGAATTGAGGTCACCCGGGCGATTGCTGCCACCGGCAGAGAAATGCGCCTTGCTCTTGACGACCATGATACGCGACAAAAAGGACATCAGCGCGCCACCGAACCTGTTGCAATAGTGTCTGTCTTCTGCGTTGCCGCAGTCTTGGCGGCAGGCTTGCCGTCCTTACCCTTGGCGACTTCATCCGGTACCGGCACATCGGCCTTCATCATCGGCAACTCCTGCGGCCGAGCAAGCTGCGTCGGCGCGGTCTGAACGAGTTGAAGATCCTGCTGGTAGACCCCGACAAGCTTTTCCAGCCGGCTCGGCTGGGTCAGAAGCGACCAGTCGGCACGGAGAAGGTCAATCGTGTCTTCCTCAAGCTTGATCCCGGCTTCGAGTTTGCGAACCTCTTCAAGCTTGTTTTCTGCCTGGTGCTTGATCGTATAGGTGACCGTGGCAGCTGCCGTCATGACGACGATCAGGACAATGTCCAAGGTACGCAACATGTCTCAGGCCCCCATCTTTCCAAGGCTTGCAAGGTTCGGCAAATCGAAGATGGACACATCATCGGCCTCGGGAGGGGCTTCCGTGCGAAGTCCAACCCGCATCTTCGCGGAGCGGGCACGCGGATTGCGCAACGCCTCTTCTTCGCTGGCAGCGACCATAGGTTTTCCAACTGGTGCGAAAGTTGCCGCACGCTCATGCACGACAGGCATGTGCCGCGACCCCGAAGCCTTGCCCGAGCGATCCTGAAAAAACTTCTTCACGATGCGGTCTTCCAGTGAATGGAACGTAACAACTGTCAATCTTCCACCGGGTTTCAGCACCCTCTCGGCAGCGAACAATGCCTGCGCGAGTTCGCCGAGCTCATCGTTGACGAAGATGCGCAGCGCCTGAAAGACACGGGTTGCCGGATGGATCTTGTCCTTGGCCTTGCGTGGGGTAACAATTTCGATCAGGCCTGCGAGATCGCGGGTCGTGACGAAAGGCTCCTCGGCACGGCGTTTTTCGATTGCGCGGGCGATACGCCCGGACTGCGGCTCCTCGCCGAGAAAGCCGAAGATGCGGGTGAGATCGGAAACCTTGGCGCGGTTGACAACATCAGCAGCGGAAACTCCGTCAGCCGACATGCGCATGTCGAGAGGGCCTTTCTTCTGGAAAGAAAATCCGCGATCGGCTTCATCGATCTGCATGGAGGAAACGCCGATATCAAGCACCACGCCATCGAGCCCCTCGTCTGGAGCATGACGGGCAAGTTCCGAAAATCGCGAATGGATAAGGGTGAGATGGCCTCCGCTCGATGCAACCAGCGCCTGGCCGCCGGCAATCGCCTGCGGATCGCGGTCAAGACCGATGACATCGGCACCCGCCGCCAGAATGGCCGAGGAATAACCGCCGGCACCGAAGGTGCCATCGAGGATGACCTTGCCGGGTGCAAGATCGAGACTTGCAAGAACCTCGGGAAGAAGAACCGGAATGTGGCGGACCGGTCCGCCATCGGCTTCAGTAGAACCTCCGCCTTGATCCGCCACCATTCCGTCTCTCCACGCTAAGGGGACCGCAGACCTCGCAACCTGCGCTCTTCGCGCGCATCCGCCTGCGCCTGAAGGAACGCCTGCGGTGCCCACAACTGAAAATGATCCGCCCGTCCAACAAAGGTCACCTCCGACGTGATGCCGGTGAAATCGCGGATGAAATCCGTGACTGCGAGGCGCCCTTCCTGATCGAGCTTCATGAAGACCCCGCCCCCGTGAACCAGGAGCGACATCTGATTGGCCTGCGCTGAAAGAGGATCCTCCAGCACGATCTGCCTTTCGAAACGATCCAGCAATTCCGAACCGCCGGCGCTGATAGCCGGAAAGACGAAATCCTGAAAGCAGTATAGCTCCCGAATATCCAATGCCGACATCACCGAGCGGAACGCTGACGGCACGGAAACCCTGCCTTTCGCATCGATACGCTGTGTCGCATGGGACAGAAAACGGTTCATGACGCGATACGGAAACCCTTGACGCCCCAGCCGGACGAAGCCGCCCGAACGCAATCCCAAAAATACACGCGACAGGCTGTCGCCGGGCGACATACCCGGTCGATCGCTCCGTCAGGAGCACTCGCAAAACGCTCGATGATTGGGCCTCAAAAAGCCCGTGTGCAGTGCATGATTGGGATAACATGGGACCATATGGGCGTCAATGGGATGAAACCTTCTTCAGCTCGCATCCCGACGGCACAGGACAGGATCGCCCGCTGGCGCAGCACGGCCCAAAAGCCCTTTTCCGCCCGGACCGGACCCGAACAAAAACAGTTTCTTAAATCTAAATTCGAATGGTTAAGGTGAAGTTAAGATGCAAGGGCAAGGCACTGGCACAGCGATTTGTATTTCCCTCACCAGCGACACGATTTTTGCCAAGGCGGCGAATCTGTTCGCGGATGCCTCCAGGACGATTCGGCAACGTCAGGATAATCGCGTCGGAAAGAGCCGGCCTGCATAAAATCCCAAGCCGTTGGCAAAGCTCGGAAAGATAGGAAAATTCGCCAGTTGGCCTGTAAGCCGGGTTCTGTAAGGCTCCGGCCGAAACCGGAACGTGGCAGCCATTCATCTGGGACAGCGCTTGCGCGATGCCTCTTGCAACCCACCCGGATAACTAGCCCGGAAAAAGGCCGGAGCGCTTGCGCGCTCCACGTTATCCCTATTCGGTTTTGCTCCCGGTGGGGTTTACCGTGCCGTTCATGTCGCCATGACCGCGGTGGGCTCTTACCCCACCCTTTCACCCTTACCGCCCGAAGGCGGCGGTTTGCTTTCTGTGGCACTTTCCCTAGGGTCGCCCCCGCCGGACGTTATCCGGCACCGTCTTTCCGTGGAGCCCGGACTTTCCTCCCCCCGCAACCTTTCGGTCCTAGCGGAGAGCGGCTGCCCGGCCAACTGGCAGGCGGTGCTTAACCGAGGCGACCGGCAATTGCCAGAGGCAATCGCATGTTTGAAGCTATTCCCGGAAGGAGACGGCAAAATCCGTCTCATATTCCGGTGCATGAAGGACACCATTCACGATCAACGAGGCGCCAAGCCGGCCAATCTCGTCAGAGCTTTTAGCGGCGGCACCATTGCCGCCGGTCAGCACGGCAATGCGATTGCTGTCGGTAAAGCCGATGAAGGGGTACCCATGCGGCGTGTAGGTGGTGACACACGGCGCCCACATTGTGGAAACCGGCTTGAAATCCGGCATCGTCCCCGCAAGCAGTTTTGCCATGTGGTCGGCAGCGGGACGATGACCCTCGCCGCGGAACCATGATCTCGCCGCTGCCTCATCCTCCATGCGGATATCGGTCGGATCACCGCCGATCTTGATGTAGTGGCGACCATCCGGGTAACGCAACGGCGGCAGGAGATAGAAGCTCTCGTCTTCTGTCTTTCCCTTGGTAATCAGGGAGGGCATATCGACAAAACGCTGCAGTTCGGTTTCCGAAACTTCGGCGAACAGCACAGTGCGCCCCAGGACCACGAGATCCAGCGGGCGCGCAAAGAGCTTTCGCGAGATCGAAAACCCGCCGGCCGAGATGAGAACGCGACCAGCCTTCAGTATCGAACCATCGTGGGTTTCGACGCGGACACCGTCGGCTTCCTCTGAAATGGAGACGACCTCCTGCGCGATAACACGAACACCCGCCTTTTCGGCAGCATTCACCTGAGCCTTCACCAAGGCGCGCGGATTGATATGACCAGCCCCTCTGGCTTCGAATATGCCGCCATAGGCGGCAGGGAAATGGAAATACGGGAAATGCCCATCGAGCGCATCGGCTTCGATATAGCGAGCCTCGACCTGAAGATGGTCGCGTGCGGCGATGACATCGCCGAGATAGCGGCATTCGCCGCCTGGAGCCTGCGCCGCAATCAGGCAGCCCACTTCGCTGTAGAAATCGATGCCGCCCTGCTCTGCAATCTCGCCGTATCGTTCTATGGAGCGATGGGCGAGCCGAGCCCAGACGGGATCGGGGTCGATGGTGCGAGTGATGCGGCCGTTGTCGTAGTGACTGGCAAAGACGCCATCATGACCTGCCCAATCCGTGGGCTCATCGGGACCGACTACTGCGATCCGCGCTCCGGTCAATGCAAGGTGGCGGGCGGCCGCGGCCCCCATCATGCCCTTGCCGACAACAATGAAATCAAACTCTTCCGCCATGCCATCCGCTCCAACTGCTGAAGCTTGGGGATAGCATGACTGGCGGGAAAAGCGCAAAGCGCCGGTACGCGAAAACCTGAGCCGGCATTTGCAGGGGCCGAACGAAATGTTCGCCCCGAGTGGACCGCATCAGCCGAGGATGCTCTGGACCTTGCCGCAATAGCGGCGCGAGACCGGGTTCATGCGTGTGGCACCATGCCCGGCATTGTAACGCAACACCGTACCGCAGGTGTAGCCGCCCGACAGCTGATGGGCCATGGCGAGATACTTCATGCCGAACTTGATGTTGGTCTCTGGATCGAAAAGACCGTTGCGGCCTCCCCTGTATCCCATCATTCTTGCCGTCGCCGGCTTGATCTGCATCAGCCCGATCTCGCCAGCACTGCCGCGAGCCTTCGGGTTGAAATTGCTTTCGACCTTGATGATCGCATGGGCGAGATCGACGGGAACGCCGTACTCTTCCGCATAATCCTCGATGAGATTACTGTAGGTCGAAGGCTGAACCGCCATATCCGCCTTGGGATAACCGGTCGTGCGTTCAACCGAGGGAATGCTCTCTGTCTTGATGATTTCCTCTTGTATGCCCCCAGCATAGGACGTCGTCGCGCTGGAAACGAGCATGCAGAAGCATGCCGCAACCGCAGCACCTTTTGTAATTCGCATCTAGTTTGAAGTCTCCATTATCCGGGAGGCGGCCCACCGGACGCACCCCGTCCTCCCGCTCATGTCCCGATCTTCATCGTCATAGGCAGGAAAGGGGTGTCAAACCCCTGCATCTCCTGCGCTTCGGTACGGCGCAGAAAAGACCGGCGCATCGTGGTCAACATATGGCAGCGCACAAAATTAGTGATATGCGGCCAAGAAAGCGGCGAGAAGAATGCCCTTGAGAGGCAGGCTCAGGCGCTGAATTTCGGCAGGGTCGATAGTAGTCGATGCAGCGTGTCGAGGGTAGAAATATCAGCGATGCCATCCACCTGGGCCTGGCGAAAATGCCTCTGGAATGCCGCAACCGCGCCTTCCGTCTTGTCGCAAAAAACGCCTGTGACTTCAATTCCGTAGCCGTAGAGCCCCAGCATCGTCTGGACCGCCTCAACCGGCTGCCCCTCATCGCCCCGTTGGAAGAACCTTCCACCCGAGACGGGCGCCGGTGGAACCCAATGCCCCACGCCTCCCGCAAAGAGCGCATTCCACGGAAAATTTTCCCCTGGATCAACCTTGCGGATGGGAGCGATATCGCTGTGCGCGAGCACCCTTTCACGGGTGATTGACCAGCGTTCGCCACAGTTTAGACACAGTTCGACGACCGCCTGGATCTGTTTTTCCGGAAAATCAGGGAGCGTCGGATGGCCGGGATTCGCGATCTCTATGCCGATCGAGCGCGAATTGATGTCGCTCTCACCCTGCCAGAAACTCTTGCCGGCATGCCAGGCACGGCGACTTTCGGCCACCAGCTGATCGACGCGGCCATCCTCATGCACGAAATAGTGGCTGGAAACCTGGCTCTCTTCCCGACAGAGCCAGTCCAGCGCGCCCTCGGCCGTCGGCATGCCGGTATAGTGCAGGACGATCATGTCCGGAGCATCAATGCCGACGCGTTCGCCATGATTGGGCGACGGCGCAACATGCGCCTTGGCATAATCGGCGATGAAGGGGGCAGTCATGCGGCGCGGCGTTCTTTCTCGATAGCCTCATAGGCAGCATTGAGCGCCGCCATGCGATCGTTGGCAATCGCGTGAAACTCCTGCGGCACGCCGCGGGCAACCAGCTTGTCAGGATGGTTTTCTGTCACCAGCACGCGGTAACGGCTGCGGATCGTTGAAAAATCGTCCTTGGGCGAAACGCCAAGCACCTTATAGGGGTCGACGCCATCGGCGTGGACGTGGCGCGCCATGATTTCCTCAAAGCGGGCGTCCTTCATGCGGAATATCTCGGCCACGCGACGCAGGAACGTCAGTTCCTTCTCATGCACTGCACCATCGGACTTGGCGATATGGAACAGGCCGTCGATAATATCCTCGAGAACCGGGCAATTCTGTTCGCAGGATACGCACAGCGAGGCGAGCTTTTCGGCGTAAGCCTCATAGCCGGCGACGTCCTGGCGTGCGAGATTATAGAGGCGCGCGACATTCTGCGCCTCTTGATCGGGAAACTTGAAGATATCGCGAAATGCCGCAACTTCAGCCTCGGTCACGATGCCATCCGCCTTGGCCATCTTGGCCGACAGGGCAATCATTGCGACGGAGAATGCCACCTGGCGGCGGGTTTCGGGATCACCCTCGAACAATGTTCGGATCGCCTCGACCACGCCGGCAAGCGCGTTGCCCGTCGCGGCGACGAAACCGACGAGATTGTCCCAGAAAGTCATAGGTACGTTCTTTCCCATAGCGCCGGTTCCGATCGTGTGAAAACAAGGGCAGTGATCACGCACGAGAGACGGAGACGCCGCGGTTTCAAACTTGCCGCGGCGAGGGAATACCATGAACAGATATAGCGCCGGAATGCAAGGGATGCAGCGGGTTACAACGCCCTTATGACGACTTTGTGATGGCCCTCATCATTTCACAAAATGAGAGCCCGCAATATTTCATTTCGATCTTTTTACTTTTTAATTCATTTACTTACAAATCTTCTCTCGTTTTGAAGGCATGCGCTGGACGATAGGCTGCCATTCATTCACACGAGCGGTCGCCCCTCTACGAATGTCTATGACAAGGTAAGAAGAAACGCGATCCTGCAATTGCCTTATGCGTGCCACGTCGCTGTCATTTCCCTTCCATAGGAATTGCGCTAGACAAGCAGCCGGACAGCAGGGGCACGTTCCCACAGCCGATACCGAGGAGAAATCATGGCCAAGAAGAAAGTCGCAATGCTCACCGCCGGTGGGCTCGCACCGTGTCTCTCATCCGCCGTTGGCGGCCTGATCGAGCGCTATACCGACGTCGCTCCCGACATTGAGCTCGTTGCCTACCGCTCCGGATACCAGGGCCTGCTGCTCGCCGACCGAATCGAAATCACGCGCGAGATGCGCGACAAGGCAGCCATCCTGCATCGCCATGGCGGCTCGCCGATCGGCAACAGCCGCGTGAAGCTGACCAATGCGGCCGATTGCGTGAAGCGCGGCCTCGTCCAGGAAGGTGAAAACCCCCTCCGTGTCGCAGCAGAACGGCTTGCATCCGACGGCGTGACCATCCTCCATACGATTGGTGGTGACGACACGAACACGACAGCCGCCGATCTTGCTGCCTATCTCGGCGCCAACGGCTATGACCTGACAGTCGTCGGCTTGCCCAAGACCGTCGACAACGACGTCGTTCCCATCCGCCAGTCGCTCGGCGCCTGGACGGCCGCTGAGTATGGCGCTCGCTTCTTCGACAATGTCAGCAATGAACAAAGTGCGGCACCCAAGACACTGGTGGTGCATGAGGTCATGGGCCGCCACAGCGGCTGGCTGACAGCTGCGACGGCGCGCTCCTATATCAAGATAGCCAGTGAGAAGGAATTTGTCGGCGGCTTCATGATGAATGCCCAGATGAAGAACATCGACGGTCTCTACCTGCCCGAAATGGCTTTTGACCTCGAAGCGGAAGCGGAGCGGCTTCGCGGCGTCATGGCCAAGGCCGGTTCTGTGACGCTGTTCGTCAGTGAGGGTGCATGCCTCGATGCCATCGTTGCCGAACGCGAAGCCGCGGGCGAGACGATCAAGCGCGATGCCTTCGGCCACGTGAAGATCGACACCATCAATGTGGGCAACTGGTTCTCGAAGCAGTTCGCAAACCTGCTCGGCGCCGAACGCTCGATGGTGCAGAAATCCGGTTACTATGCCCGCTCCGCGCCCGCCAATGCCGATGACCTGCGCCTTATCCAGGGCATGGTCGATCTTGCCGTGGAAAGCGCCCTCAACAAGGTTTCCGGCGTGACCGGACATGACGAGGACCAAAACGGCAAGCTGCGCACCATTGAATTCCCCCGCATCAAGGGCGGCAAGCATTTCGATACGTCCGCCAAGTGGTTTGGCGAGGTCATGGACAACATCGGTCAGTCCTGGAGCGCGGTGGGCTGAAACTTCCGGCAGCACAAAACCTCCCGCGGCGGGCTTGACCCCTTCCCCGCCGCGTGGCTTGCTCGTCCGAAAGGCGCCGACGCGCCGTTCGGAGGATGGCATGCGCGACGTTGTGCATGCCGGTGTTACAAGGGCTCCATGATGATATCGATAGAACACTGGCTCGCTTTTGCAGCGGCCTCCGCCGTCATGCTGGCCATCCCCGGGCCAACTATTCTCCTGGTCATTTCCTATGCCCTCAGCCACGGTCGCAAGACGACCCGCGCCATCGTCGCAGGCGTCGCGCTTGGCGACTTCACAGCAATGACAGCCTCTATGCTTGGGCTCGGCGCACTGCTTGCGACATCGGCCGGGATCTTCACCGTGCTCAAATGGGTGGGGGCGGCCTATCTTGTCTGGCTCGGCATAAAGCTGTGGCGAGCGCCGGTCGTGCCGCCGCAGGAAACCGAAGGTGACGCAACGACGACCGAGCGGCCGATCCGCATTTTCCTTCACACCTATGTGGTGACGGCGCTCAATCCCAAAAGCATCGTTTTCTTCGTCGCCTTTCTTCCGCAGTTTCTCGACGCGACCCTGCCGCTGCTGCCGCAGATGATGATCTTCGAGACGACTTTCCTGGTGCTCGCGACCCTGAATGCAACGACATACGCATTGATGGCTTCGGCCGCGCGCAAGACGATCCGTAAGCCGAACATTCAGCGAATCGTCAATCGCACGGGCGGCACTCTGCTTATCGGCGCCGGGTTTCTGACTGCCGGCTTGCGCCGCGCGGCGGGCTAGGAATCCTCGCGACTTGCGGTCGACTGCCCTATGCGTTAATAAAGTTCTACATCTGGCGGCTTTCGGCTGCTGATTTGCGGGGAAGCTGAAAAGCTTGACAGCAGGAAACGACAGAATGGCTAGAATCGGTTTTTCCATCTCAAATCAGGTGCTTACGGCATGCGCAATCGCATCCGCAACCCTGATGGCGGGTTGCTCGAGCGTCGATAACACATCGACCAAACAGTTATCGGCGATTCAGACACCAAAACCTCAGCCTTCTGCCACTACGCAAACAGCTGCTTACGCAGTTCCCGCCCAGAACGGCACCACGCCAACACCCACCGCCTACGCCACGCCTGGCACAACGCTCACTCCCGCCCAGCAGGCTGCCGCGCAACTCGGCGCGATGACAAGCCAGCAGACGGCGGCAGCAACGACAACGCCAGCCACGACCGCAGTCCCCGCCGCATCAGCTACGGCCAGCGCCGCCGCTGTAGATGCCGACACCCCGCCCCCGGTTGATCTCGCTGCTGCAGCCGCCGCAACCACTTTTGTCGTGCCCGGCATGCCCGCCCTGCCCACGCCGCGCCCCGATATTCCGCAGACTGCCGCAGTCGCCGCCGCAACCCCGGTTGCAGCCTCGCCGGTCCAGATCGCTTCTGCCGTTCCGCAGCAGGAACCGCTTCCCGAAGCTGCAGCCGCGATGGTTCAAACGGCCTCCTTTGGTACCTCTCCGCAGATTCCACAGGGCATGTATGCCATGGCCGCTATGGAATCGGATTTCGATACCGGTGAACCGATGGGCCTCGAAAACCTGGTCGCCAGGGAAATGATCGTGCCGATGCCGCGCCCCGGTTCCGCCGTGGGCTATGCCGCGGCAAGCGCCATGCCGGCCTCGCTGACGACAGCACTGGCTGCAAAGCCAACCAGCTCGCGGCCCGAACTTGACCGCCTGATCAGCTTCTATGCCAAGCTGAACGGCATTCCTGAAGAGCTCGTTCACCGAGTCGTCAAGCGCGAGAGCACCTACAATCCGCGCGCCTATCACAATGGCAACTACGGCCTCATGCAGATCCGCTACAACACGGCCAAGGGTCTCGGCTATGAGGGTCCGGCCGAAGGTCTTTTCGACGCCGAAACCAATCTGAAATATGCGACGAAGTATCTGCGCGGCGCATGGGTCGTTGCCGACAGCCAGCACGACAGCGCCGTAAAGCTCTATGCCAGCGGCTATTACTACACGGCCAAGCGCAAGGGTCTGCTCGACGACCTCGACATGCGCTGATCGCTCAACCGATCACCATCCGGTTTTATCTGAAGGCGATTATCGGATCGCCTTTATGATTTCTGCATCCAGCGTACGCACGTCATAACCAAGCGAAGACGGTGTCAGACCGAGCCGCACCACGGCGAGATCCAGCGACGGCACGATCATGACCGTCTGCCCGTCATGCCCCTGCATCCAGTAGGCATCACCCGGCAAATCGATGGCCTTGTTACCCGGCCCCTCCGTCCACACTTGCCCTTCGCCATAGGCGCCCTTGGACGCTGATGTCGGCGTGCGCATGAAATCGACATAGCCTTCCGGCAATATCTGCTGATCGTTCCAACGACCGCCGCGCAACAGGAACAGGGCAAAGCGCGCCCAGTCGCGCGCTGTCGCATACATGTAAGACGAGCCGACGAACGTGCCGTGCGCATCCGGCTCCAGGACCGCGCTGTTCATGCCAAGCGGACGAAACAGCGTGACACGCGGAAAGACCAGGGCTTCGCGCGTGCTATCGAAAGTCTGCATCCAGAGATGCGAAAGCAGCGTACTGGTGCCGCTGGAGTAGCTGAAATTTTTGCCCGGCGCGGCCACAAGCGGTTTGTCGGCGGCAAAGCCGGCCATGTCGCCCTCTAGGAACAGCATGCGCGTGACATCCGTCACGGAACCATAATCCTCGTTGAACTCCAGTCCGCTCTGCATGCCCATGAGATCAGAGAGCTTGATGCTGTTGCGTGGATCGTTACGCCATTGCGGCATGAGTTCCGTGCGATCGAGCGCCATGCGTCCGTCGCGGATGCGCAAGCCGATCAGCGCGGCGGTCACTGTTTTCGTCATCGACCAGCCGAGGAGCGGCGTATTTCGATTGAAACCTTCGCCATATCTTTCAGCAACGATCCTGCCGTTCCTGACGACCACGAGCCCACGAATACCTGGACCGGCAAGAGTATCGTTCTGGACGACGGACTGGAGTGCCGGCTCGGGTACGACCCCGTCCCCCTCAGGCCAAGGCTTGGTCTCATCTCCGGGACCGCTCCGGCGACGCAACTGACGATTGCCGGGAAAGGCGGAAAAGTCTCCATCGGCAACGGTGGTGCAGCCCAATCCTTCGCGATAGATCGCATGGCCGGGGGCCGCAAAACCGAAAATCCGCGCGGTCACCGACTTGCGGGCATCATCTACGGAAACACGTATGAAGCGTAGAAGCGGGTTTCCCGGCGCCTGAACATCCTCGGACAAAACCTGCGAAGCGTTGCGGCCTGCCAGGAAAACGTTCGAGCAGACAATCTTGGCGGCATAGGCATCGCCGATTCGCAGCAGTTCCGGCGGAGACACGGCGAGCCATGCAGCAGCTGACGCTATGAGGGCGATCGCCGAGCCTGCGAGCCATTTCAAAACCTTACGCATCAACTCCGCCTCTGCCTCGCCCGAAGATCGATCGCGACCCATCCTCAAATCAAAAGAGCACGGTCAGGAAAACAGGATTCAGCCCATTTAGGAAGAGCATGCGGCAATCAATTCGCCGCTACTGGTCTATTCCATTGAATAGATAAGACAAATATCGAAGCGCATCAGGCGAGACGCCCCTCGCCCTTGAGGAGATCGCGGTCGAGAATGCCCATGACATCCTCGGCGCCGACCGGACGGGAAATCAGGAAGCCCTGAGCTTCGGAGGCTCCGAGCGCACGGACAAATTCCATCTGTCCCTCCGTCTCGATTCCTTCGATGGTCGTCGAGACCTGGAACGTGTTGCCGAGCTGGAGAATGATATCGACAAGTTCGGCATCGCGGCTGTTGGCAAGCATGGCGCGGGTAAAGGAGCGATCTACCTTGAGTTGATCGAGCGGAAAACGGCGAAGATTGTTGATCGAGGAGAAGCCGACACCAAAATCGTCGAGTGCAATGCGCACGCCATGAGACCGCAGCTCCGCCAAGCTCTCGCAGATGACGGCGGCATCGACGGAGAAGATCGATTCGGTCACTTCGATCGTCAGACGCCCCGGCGCCAGTCCGGCATCGGCAAGGCATTGCTTGACATAGGGGACGAAGGAACGGTCCTTGAACTGATCACCGGCCACATTGACGGCCACACCCGTCGGCGACGGCCAATGCGAGGCTTCCTGGCAGGCGGTGCGCATCACCCAGTTGCCGATCGGCAGGATCATGCCCGTCTTTTCAGCGGCTCCGATAAAAACATCGGGCTGAATGATGCCCTTCTGGGGATGGTGCCAGCGGATGAGCGCCTCAAAGGAACGCACCGCACGGCTCTCCACGCCGACGATCGGCTGATATTGAAGAAAGAATTCGCCAGCCGCCAGCGCACGGGAAAGATCGTGCTCGATCTCCAGTTTGCGGCAGGCTTCCTGCGCCATTTCCAGGCTGTAGTAGACATGGCTGTTGCCGGGAATTTCCTTCGCCTTGTAAAGCGCCAGATCAGCCTGCTTCAGGAGTTCAGTCATCGAGCCGTCGCTATCCTGTGCCAGCGCAACGCCGATGCTGGCGCATGTCCAGAACTTGCCGGCGTCGAGTTCAAACGGTTCGGTAAAGAGTGCCTCCACGGCGCTAATAATGTCCTGGACTTTACCTTCGGAAGGCGCCCCGGAGATGAGAACGACAAATTCGTCGCCACCGAGCCGATAGACACCGGCAATGCCATTGAGCGTTCCGGTCAGGCGACGGCTGAGTGTGATGAGGAGCTGGTCTCCGGCGTCATGTCCCATGGTATCATTGACGAACTTGAAACGATCGAGGTCGAGAAGCAGCAGCGCCCCATAACCATTTTCCCCGTCTGTCTCGGGGGACTGCATATTCATGTCGCGCTCGAGGGCGAAACGATTTGCCACGCCTGTGAGCTGATCGGTGTGAACGGCACGGGAGAGTTGCTGCTCAGTTTCACGACGACGCTCAAGCTCCTCAACGAGGCGAGCGCGCGAGCGGCTCCATTGAAAGATCAGCGCACCGCTCATCAGCGGCAGCACGATAGCGCTGAACAGCGCCGTAGCACCGAAGGAAAGAAACGATCCACCGCCGAAGATGCCGTGACCATAAAGCAGAGCAGTGGGCAAAAGTGCTCCTGCCACCATGCCTACGATGGCATTTCTGAGTTCGGAGCTGAGCGGAAACACCTTAAACATCATGTTCATCCTGACAGACTGATTCTGCTGCGACTGACTTCGGCAATATTGGGCACCGGAAGAAATATGCGGTCCTCACTAAAATTGACCAGAATGTATAAACGATTTCGCTACCAAATCGTGAATGCACCGAAACAACTGGCGAGTGCGAACATCCATGTTTAACAAATATTTGATGTCGATCGCCCATCTCGCGGTCGCCAGCAAGCTTTTCAAGGCGAGGACGGGCGCGCTTTGTGACGTCATCAAACTGTAGCCGACTCGACATACAAGCGGCCAACCGAAAAAACGGATGGCGCGCAATGACTGATCTCGCTCCCGATGCCGGCTACAGCCGGAAGAACGACAAGCTTAAAACCGCTCTTATTCAGCATGATGCGCTGAGCTTTGCCGGCCTGTCCGAGCGATTGTTCGGCCTGCTCTTTTCCGGTCTCGTCTACCCGCAGATATGGGAAGACCCTGATGTCGATATGGAGGCGATGCAGCTTACGAGCGCGCATCGGATCGTGACCATCGGCTCCGGCGGTTGCAACATGCTGGCCTATCTTTCGGCTGGCCCAAACCAGATCGATGTGGTCGATCTCAACCGTCACCACGTCGCCCTCAACCGTTTGAAACTCTCGGCTTTTCTCCATCTTCCCAGTCACGGTGATGTCAGTCGCTTCTTCGGAGAAGCAGGGCTTGCCAGCAATGTTCAGGCCTATGACCTTTTCATCGCGCCGAAACTCGACAAGGCGGCCCGCGACTATTGGAACGGCCGCGACCTGATCGGCCGTCGGCGCATCAGCGTCTTTTCGCGCAACATCTACCGCACCGGGTTGCTTGGTCGCTTCATTGGCCTTGGTCACCTTGTTGCCCGCCTGCACGGCGTTGATCCAAGCGAACTGGTTCAGGCGAGATCCATCCGCGAGCAGCGGCAGTTTTTCGATAAACGACTGGCGCCCCTCTTCGATCGTCCGTTCGTCCGCTGGATCACGGCACGCAAGAGTTCGCTCTTCGGCCTCGGCATTCCGCCGCAGCAGTTCGACGAGCTGGCTCGCCTCAGCGAAGAACGCTCTCTGTCCGGCGTACTGCGCGGCCGATTGGAAAAACTCGTCTGCCACTTCCCGCTCAAGGAAAACTATTTCGCCTGGCAGGCCTTTGCCCGACGTTATCCTCAGCCCCATGAAGGCGAACTGCCTCTCTATCTGCAGGAAGGTTCGCGCGACGCCATTCGCGACGGTGCCGAGCGCGTCACGGTTCACCACGCGAACTTTACCGAGCTTCTTGCCGGCAAGCCCGCAGCTTCGGTCGATCGCTACGTGCTCCTGGATGCCCAGGACTGGATGAACGACGAGCAACTGAACAACCTCTGGACCGAGATTTCCCGCACGGCCGCACCGGGCGCGATTGTCATTTTCCGCACCGCCGCCGAATCCAGTATCCTTGATGGTCGTCTGTCCGACACGTTGCTTGGGCAGTGGGAGTATGACGCTGCCCGCTCGCAGGAGCTGTGCCGCAAGGACCGCTCGGCAATCTACGGCGGCTTCCACATCTACCGGAAAAAACCGTGACCCTGACGCGGACCTTCGACAGCCATGCGGACCGGATGGATCGCATGTATCGCTACCAGCGCCACATCTACGACCTGACCCGCAAATACTATCTCTTCGGTCGTGACACGATGATCCGGGAGCTGGGCGTGCCGGTTGGTGGAACCGTGCTGGAAGTCGGTTGCGGCACCGGGCGAAACCTCGCCCTCATCGCCAAACGGTTTCCCGGTGCCCGACTGTTCGGGCTGGATATTTCCGCCGAGATGCTGTCCAGCGCTCAGGCCAAGCTGGCGTCCCTCGGAGAGTGTGGAGCACATACGGACCTTCCGGTCCTGCGGGTCGCCGATGCAACGGATTTTTCTCCCGAGCAATTCGACGCCAGCGGCTTCGACCGCATCGTCATCTCCTATGCTCTCTCGATGATTCCCGACTGGGAAAAGGCGATCGATGCCGCGATTGCGGCACTCAACCCGGGCGGTTCGCTGCATATCGCTGATTTTGGCCAACAGGAGCGCCTGCCCCGATTCGCTGGCAACACCCTGAAAGCCTGGCTTCGCCGCTTCCATGTCACGCCCCGCCCCTTGCTGCGGCAAGCGCTGCAACAGCGGGCGGATGCCACGGGAGCCACGCTCGAATTTCGGGCGCTCGGACGCGGATATGCCTGGCTCGCGATCTATCAGCAGGCCCATTGAAGCAGTCAGTCGCTGCGACCTCAGGTATCGACGCTTGTGCGAACCATACCGAATGCGGCATTTTCGTCGCGCTTTAGCAATTGCGGCTTGAAAATAACCCAATTTTTACCATGATGTGGTGAGGATGAGGTTCACGCCTCCCGGGGGATCGTCACATCATGGACATGATCGGATGAGGTTGGATCGTCGATCTTTTCGAAACGGGAACCTCATGCGCCGGCATCTTCTGGCCCTCTTGCCCATCCTGACGCTTCTGTCCGCCTGCACCTATGCGGACTACGATCTCGTCTCGACATCCTCCATCTCCCCGCGGTTCCAGGACAAGGACCCGCAGAATTTCGGCGAGCGCACGCCGCATCACCACGCGATCCACGGCATCGACGTTTCGAAATGGAATGGCGACGTTGACTGGCCGCAGGTCCGAAAATCCGGCGTTTCCTTCGTCTTTATAAAGGCAACCGAGGGCAAGGACAGGATCGATAGCCGCTTCAACGATTACTGGCAGGGCGCGCGCGCGGCAGGCCTCGCCTATGCCCCCTATCATTTCTATTATTTCTGCTCCACCGCGGACGAGCAGGCCGACTGGTTCATTGCCAACGTGCCGAAAAGCGCCGTACACCTGCCGCCGGTTCTGGACGTGGAGTGGAACAACGAATCCAAGACCTGCCGTTTCAGGCCTTCGGCGCTGACCGTGCAGGCGGAAATGAAGCGCTTCATGGACCGCCTTGAAGCCTATTACGGCAAGCGGCCGATCATCTACACCTCGGTGGATTTCCACCGCGACAATCTCGTCGGCCAGTTCAACGACCACCATTACTGGGTGCGCTCGGTGGCCAAACACCCGACCGAAATCTACACGGACCGCCGCTGGGCCTTCTGGCAATATACCAGCACCGGCGTGATACCGGGCATCAAAGGCGACACCGACATCAACGTTTTTGCCGGCTCAGCCAAGAACTGGAAGAACTGGGTTGAAGCCGTTTCGAAGCCTCAACAGGTGGCCCGGAACTGAGAGCCGTCAGCTTTCTTGTTTCGGCCCCATTGCCATGCGATGGGCACACATACGCCTTACCCAATCCCAGCCTCCGCCCCCGCCCGACCCGTTGGCGGCGCGGACAAATATTGAAGGATCTGCGATGTCCCGCGGCTTTCGGCCTCTGCTTCTCTCCACCCTTGTTTCCCTTTTCGCCTCCTCCGCGATGGCCCAGCAGGCACCGGCCTGCGGTGGTGACCTTGCGACCTTCCTGGTAGGCGTCAAAACCGAGGCTGTCGCCAAGGGAGTGCCTGCCGATGTCGTGGATCGCGCGCTTGCAGGCGCTGTCATCGACCAGAAGGTGCTGAGCCGCGACCGCGCGCAGGGCGTGTTCAAGCAGAGCTTCACCGAATTTTCCCAACGTACCGTCAGCAAGGCGCGTCTCGATATCGGCGCCAAGAAGATGAAGGAATATGCCGCTGTCTTTGACCGGGCAGAGAAGGAATTCGGCGTGCCGGCCGCGATCATCACCGCCTTCTGGGCGCTTGAGACCGATTTCGGCGCGGTTCAGGGTGATTTCAACACCCGTAACGCGCTGGTCACCCTCGCCCACGACTGCCGCCGTCCAGAAATGTTTCGCCCGCAGCTGATCGCCGCCATCGAGATGGTCCAGCACGGCGACCTCGACCCGGCGACAACGACCGGCGCGTGGGCCGGTGAAATTGGCCAGGTCCAGATGCTACCGGAGGACATTATCGCGCAAGGCGTCGATGGAGACGGCGACGGACATGTGAAGCTCAAGGACAGCAGCCCGGACGCAATCATGACAGCGGCGAAGTTCATTGCCAGCCTTGGCTTCAAAGCCGGCGAACCCTGGATCCAGGAAGTTATCCTTCCAGAAAACCTCCCTTGGGAAAAAACCGGCCTGCAGCCGGGCATGACTGCCGGCGACTGGTTTGCGCTTGGCGTGAAGCCGCGCGACGGAAACACAGCCTTTCCGCAGCTGGCAGCCTCGGTGGTCATTCCGCAGGGACGTCACGGCGTCGCCTTCATGACCTACCCGAACTTCAACATCTATCTCGAATGGAACCAGTCGTTCATCTACACGACTTCGGCCGCCTATTTCGCCACCCGTCTCAACGGTGCACCGCCCTATGACGGACGCAACCCGGAAAAAGGCCTGAGCGACGACGGCATGAAGGCGCTGCAAACCAAGCTGCAGGGCATGGGCCACGATGTCGGCAAGATCGACGGCATCCTTGGCTCCGGCACGCGTGCAGCCCTGCAGAAGGAGCAGCTGCGCCTTGGCCTGCCTGCCGATGGCTGGGCTACTGACGCGGTTCTCAACGCGCTGTAATAGCTTCTTGGCGACTCAGTTGCCGGTACAGCAACACAGCACTCTTCAGGGCCGGTTTTCCGGCCCTTTTTGCTGCGCGCGCCGCAGTTTGCGATGATGTCGCGCGAGCCGGAATGCACGATAGCGCAAGCGGATCGACCAACGTGCACCGGCGAACGCCTGACCGTGCCGCGACAGCTCACGAAGCTCACGCGCATAGGCGACCGCGAAGGCCTCGCGATAATCGTGCAGTTCTTCCGACGCAATATTCTCCAGCCGATGCATGACGTTGACCCAGACGGGTGAGACCAGCAGCGAAATGGCCGTTACCGTGATTGCCAGCCGGTACGTATCAAGCCGAAGCACGCCAGCGCTGAACCCGGCCGCAGCCAGAACGAACGAAAACTCGCCGATCTGCGCCATCGAGAGACCCGCGATCAGAGCAATCTGCGGCGAAGATCCCGTTCTGCGCAGAAGGAAGATGTTGAGCACTGTCTTTGCGGCAATGACCAGAACAGCAGCACCCAGCAGAACCACGACGTGATCGAAGACGAAGGACAGGTCGATCAACAGCCCGATGGAGAGGAAGAAAACCACCAGCAACACGCTCTGGATCGGCTCGATCACCGGGATGATGCGACTGCGCAATGTCGAATTTCCGAGCACAATACCGGCAAGAAAAGCGCCATAGGCTGGTGACATCCCCGCAAGACCGGAAACGGCGGCCGCGGAAAAACAAAGAGCCAGCGCACCGAGCGCCAGGATCTCGACCTTGTCCTCCATCGTCTCGCTGAACGGTATCTTCAGCTTGCCATGATTGCCGAACCACCACAGAAGGCCCGCCAGGAGGCCGATGGCAAGCACCATCTTGAGAGCGATGGAGGGGATATCCAGCTCGCCGCCGCCAAGGCTCGATACGAGGATCAGCATCGGCACCACGGCGACGTCCTGCGCAATCAGGACACCGATCGCGATGCGGCCGGTCTCGCTGCGCAGCTCGCCCATATCCTCCAGCATCTTCATGGCAACGACCGTGGAGGACATCGCCGCGACAAAGCCGAGGATCATGCCTTCAGCAAGGCTTGCCCCCGTCAACAGCTCGATAAGAACCGCAACCGCAAGCGCCACGGAAACCTGCCCGCCGGCAACCAGCAGTGCCTGGCGCAGGCTGAGAGTGAACGCCTTGACCGACAGTTCCATTCCAATAAAAAACAGCAGGACAACAACGCCCATCTCGGCAAGAAGCGTGACATTCCCGCTGGAGGAAATGAGGCCGAAGCCGGTGGGACCGAGCGCGATCCCCGCAAGGATGAAACCCACGAGTGGAGGCTGGCGAAGACGCAGGAAACCAAGGCCGAGCAGCGCCGCAACAGCAACCACGACCGCTATTGAGACAAGGCCCTGATCGCCGTGGGACGCGGTTTGCGCAGCGGCATCTAACGGTTCCAGCGCAAGCTCCTCGAATGAACGATACTCTGCGACACGAATCGGGTGGCAAAATCGCCCCTGACCCCGTATCTCCGCCCCATGTTTCAAATCACGCGCCGGAAGGTCAAGGCATATGCAGGAAATTCGAAGCGGGCAACAAAACAACACATCCGCTTCCCCGGCCCCTTCCCTGGACCATCGCATGGCGCTTTCCACCTGGGGAATGCTGTGCCTGCTCGGCCTCATATGGGGTGGTTCGTTCTTCTTCGCCCGCATCGCCGTAACGGCGGTACCACCGTTCACGCTGGTCTTCCTGCGGGTCGCACTCGCCGCACTGGCCTTGCAGATATATATCGCGGGCCGATACGGCATCTACCGTGAGTTGGCCAACCGCTGGCCGCAGTTCCTGCTTCTGGGCCTGATCAACAACGCCATACCGCACACCCTGATCTTTCTTGGCCAGACACAGATCGGCGCGGGCCTCGCGGCGATCCTCAATGCAACGACGCCGGTCTGGACCGTGCTGATCGCCAACGTCGTAACGTCGGATGAGAGATTGACGGCGAGAAAGATCAGCGGCTGTCTGCTCGGACTTGTAGGGACCGCCGTGCTGATCGGGCCGAGTGCCTTCAGCGGGTTTTCATCGACAGCCGGCCTCCCCCTCTGGCCGCTTCTGCTGCCGGTCGCGGCAGCCGTCAGCTACGGCTTTGCGGGCATCTATGGGAAGCGATTCAAGGGCGTTGTCCCGCCGGTGACGGCAGCCGGCCAGCTGACGGCATCGACCGTGATCATGCTGCCGGCCTCGCTCGCCATCGACCATCCATGGACCCTCGATATGCCCGGCACGTCGGTTCTGCTTGCAATCCTCGCGCTCGCGCTGATCTCGACGGCCTATGGCTACATTCTCTATTTCCGCATCCTTGATCGCGCAGGCGCCACCAACACCTCGCTGGTCACGCTGCTGGTGCCGCCGAGCGCCGTGCTTCTGGGATTTCTCTTCCTCGGAGAAACGCTTCATCCAATCGACTTTGTCGGCATGGCCTTCATCGCACTCGGTCTCCTCGTCCTTGATGGACGCATCCTCCGTCATCTCCGGAAAGGTTAATGGAATCGCCGCAATTGTGCCAAATCCGCCACTCACGGCATATTTCAGCCGGTGACATTAAGGAAGCAGGCTGGATTGTGAAAAAAATGTGGCGGACGAAAATCGATTTAAGAACAGGAATTTAACCCTGTGTATAACGGTTTTTGGAGAGGTCGATATCGCAACGCAGCATAGTTTCCGCTTTGAGGTGTGACATTTTCACCCTATGTTTCAGGCGTTAACGCAAGGAGGGCCGATTATGGGAATTACACATTCGCTGAATGTCCTCATGATAAGTGCAGCGTTCGTCTTCGTCGCAACCATGCTTTTCATTTGAGCGCCAGGAGACAGCAAGAGCGGATCTAGAATCCGAAATGCCATTGCAGCCATCCAGCATCTAAAGCGCAGAATGCGCATGCTGAACATAGCCTGCCTGATTTCACAAAAATCCCTGCCGGTTCTCCGACAGGGATTTTTCTTTGACACCAATCATCAGCTTTGGTCTTCGCGACAATCTCAGGCGGCCGCACCCTCGCGGCGTGCCGGCGCTGCCTTTTGCGCACGCTCGAAGCCGACGAGATCGCATACGGCGGCCACCAGCGGCGACCGGTTCATCGTATAGAGGTGGAAATCGCGCACGCCCCGACGGGCAAGATCGACAATCTGCTCTGCGGCTATGTGGGTTGCCTCTTTAAAACGCTCCTCAGGGGCTTCATCGAGATGGATGAGCCGCGTGATGATTGCATCCGGCACACTGGCGCCGCAGAGCCCCGCGAATTTGCGTGTCTGGGCGAGGTTGTTGATCGGCAGGATGCCCGGAACAACCGGAATATTGATGCCAGCGCGGCGAACGCGCTCCAGATAGCGCTCGAAATCATTGTTGTCGAAGAAGAACTGGGTGAGCGCGCGGGTTGCGCCGTTGTCTACCTTGCGCTTCAGCATATCGATATCGGCAGTGACGTCGGCGCTTTCCGGGTGTTTTTCCGGATAGGCCGAAACGGAAATCTCGAAATCCCCCTTGGCACGGATGCCAGCAACCAGGGCCGCAGCATTCTCGTAGCCACCCGCCGTGGGCTCGTACCGGGCGCCGATACCGCCCTGGGGATCCCCACGCAGGGCAACGAAATGGCGCACGCCGCATGTGGTGAACTCGTTGACGACGGCATCGACGTCAGCCTTCGTCGCACCGACGCAGGTGAGATGCGCCGCGGTGTTCACGAGACCGGTGTCCTTGATCATCCGACAGACGGTCGTCAGCGAACGAGACTTGGTCGAGCCGCCGGCACCATAGGTAACCGTCACGAAGGCCGGGGAGAATGCAGAAAGCGCCTCAACGGTCTCAAAAAGCTGCACCTCCATCTCATCGGATTTTGGTGGAAAATATTCAAAGGAGAGCCGCAGGTTGCCGCGCTCGGCCGGGTAAAGCGTGTGGATGGCCATCGTCAAGTTCTCCCCGCATGGGCATAGCGGGCGCCTTCGGCCCCCGCAGCAATTGCTGCATCGCGTCCCTCACCCGCTGAGGGGGTGGCGACACGACGGTCGCGTGCGAGCCAGATCGTCACTGTCAGCTGCCGATCGCTTTCAGGCTCCAAGTCCACTGCCTTCTCCACGGAAAGCCCTGCCCGCTCCAGCCATTCCGCCATCGTCCCATGGGAGAAACCGAGGCGCACATGGGCGTGCTCGTCGCGCAGGTGTTCGAGGGTATGGGGCGCCAGATCGATGATCACCAGACGCCCGCCGGGCGCCAACATACGGGCAGCCTCGGTAATCGCCGCCTCAGGCTGTTCCAGGAAGTGCAGGACCTGATGGATCGTCACAAGGTCGAAGAACTGGCCATCCAGCGGCAGGTTGAAAATATCACCATGGCGGATCGTAGCCTTGCTGGTGCCGCTGCGGTCGAGGTTGGCGCGCGCAACGGCCAGCATGTCGCGGCTGGCATCGATGCCGATGCCGCGGCGATAAAGTCCTTCGAACAGTTGGAGAATACGGCCCGTGCCGGTACCCAGATCGAGCAGCGCATCGACGGGCGCATCACCGACGACTGTCTTCAGTGCGTCTTCGACATCCGCTTCGCTGACATGAAGTCGCCTTAGGGCATCCCACTCGCCGGCGTTGCGGCTGAAATAGGCCTGTGCCTTCTCGGATCTTGCCCGTTTCAAAGCCTCCAGACGTTCGCTATCGCGACCAAGGACCGCATCGGAACCGGAAGCGGTCGCCAGCATGTCCTGTACCAGACGGACTTGAACCCCTTCGTTCTTCATCCGGAAATAGGCCCAGGCGCCCTCCTGGTAGCGATCGATCAACGCGACCTCCGAGAGCAGTTTCAGATGACGGGAAATGCGGGGCTGGGACTGGCCGAGAATTTCTGTAAGATCGGTAACGGTCAGATCGCCGGCCGAAAGCAAGGCCAGAAGACGCATCCGCGTCGGCTCTCCCGCCGCCTTCAGGACGTCGACCAGCGCATCCAAACCCAAGCCTCGTGCGTCTGCCATCGACCACCCCATCAACACATAAAGATATCTTTATGTGATTTCGCGTGGTCGCGCAATAAAGAAAAACTCGGGGCACGCAAACAATGCCTTGGCGAGGTAATTACAGGTTCAAAAATCGAGGACTGGACGAGAAAAGGCGGCCCGAAGGCCGCCTTTTGCGTCGTCAAACTGAAATATCCCAAAGCGTGGGGACGGCGATTGCCGTTTACCCGGTCGTCTCGATCTCAGCGCGTCAGGCGCTTGTAGCTGACGCGGCTTGGGTTGACCGATTCCGGGCCGAGACGACGGATCTTGTCGGCTTCGTAATCCTCAAAGTTGCCTTCGAACCACTCGACATGGCTGTCCCCTTCGAAGGCGAGGATGTGCGTGGCCAAACGGTCGAGGAACATGCGATCGTGACTGATGATAACAGCGCAACCGGCGAAGTTTTCGAGCGCAATTTCCAGCGCCGCCAGCGTTTCCGTGTCAAGGTCGTTGGTCGGCTCGTCGAGGAGCAGGACGTTGCCGCCGGCCTTCAGCATCTTGGCGAGGTGGACGCGATTGCGCTGGCCACCCGAGAGATTGCCAACCTTCTGCTGCTGGTCGCCGCCCTTGAAGTTGAAGGCGCCGCAATAGGCGCGCGAGTTCATGTCGAACTTGCCGAGCTTGATGATTTCAGCACCGCCGGAAATTTCTTCCCAAACAGTTTTGTCGCCGTTCAATGCATCGCGGCTTTGGTCGACATAACCGAGCTGGACGGAATCACCGATGCGGAAATCGCCCTCATCCGGGGTTTCCTGGCCGGTGATCATGCGGAACAGTGTGGTCTTGCCGGCACCGTTCGGGCCGATGACACCGACGATGCCGCCCGGAGGCAGCTTGAACGACAGGTTGTCGATCAGCAGACGGTCGCCATAGCTCTTGGAAATTCCGGTCGCCTCAATGACCACCTGGCCAAGACGCTCGCTAACCGGAATGATGATCTGCGCATCGCCGGGACGCTGCTTGTCCGCTGCTTCGACCAATTCGTCATAGGCGCGGATACGGGCTTTGGACTTTGCCTGGCGAGCCTTGGGGCTGGAAGCGATCCACTCCTGTTCACGGCTGATGGCCTTCTGACGCGAGGCATCCTCACGGTTTTCCTGCTGCATGCGCTTGGCCTTGGACAGAAGATAGGCCGAATAATTGCCTTCGTAGGGAATGCTGCGGCCGCGGTCGAGTTCGAGAATCCATCCGGTGACGTTGTCGAGAAAGTAGCGGTCGTGGGTGATCATCAGCACAGAGCCGGCATACATGCGCAGGTGATTTTCCAGCCATCCGATCGTCTCGGCGTCAAGGTGGTTGGTCGGTTCGTCGAGGAGGAGAAGGTCTGGCTTGGACAGCAACAGCTTGCAGAGCGCGAGACGACGACGTTCACCACCCGAAAGCGACGTGACGTCGGCATCACCTGGCGGGCAGCGCAGTGCATCCATGGCCATTTCGACCTGGCTTTCCAGATCCCAGAGGTTCTGGCCGTCGATGATGTCCTGTAGCCTGGCGCCTTCCTCGGCGGTCTCGTCGGAATAGTTCATCATCAGTTCGTTGTAGCGCTCGAGGATCGCCGTCTTGTCGGCAACGCCTTCCATGACGTTTTCAAGCGCCGTCTTGTTCGGGTCGAGCTGTGGCTCCTGGGCCAGATAGCCGACGGTCGCGCCTTCGGCGACCCAGGCTTCGCCGGTATATTCCTTGTCGAGGCCTGCCATGATGCGCAGCACGGTCGACTTACCGGCGCCGTTCGGGCCGAGGATACCGATCTTGGCGTCCGGGTAGAAGGACAGGCTCACATTATCGAGAACCTTCTTCGCGCCGTAGGACTTGCTCAGTCCGGACATGTGATAAATGAATTGACGTGCCATGAAGCTGCTCCGACGGAATAGGATTTTGCCCGCTATGTAGGCGAATTATCCCTGCGGAGCAATGTCGAAACCGGCAGAGAACGCTGCTTTACGGGCGACCTGCACGATAGACGATGCCGCTCGTGCATTTGCCATGGGTAGCGTCGGCCGCAAGGATCAGACGTGACAGCTCCGCACGCGTGTCGGTAGCGTTCGTAACCGCAGTTCCGCCAGCCGCATCGACCGCGACGGGTTTTTCGCCATCACCAAGCCCGAAGGTGAGGCCGGTTACCACTGTTGTTTCTCCGGCCTTTGCACACTGCATGCGCACACGCGCTCCAGCCCCTGGCCCGAAAGCCACGTCGACAGCCTGTCGAACCTCCTGCTCCGTTATCCGCTCACCCAGCTTCTCGTTGAAAAGCACCCCTACAGCCGAGCTGTTCAAGACCTCAAGATAGCGCAGCTGCACATCGAAATAGGCCTCGGCCGTCGAGGTATAGCATTGACCGCTGCGAACCCATTGATGCCTGTCAAAACCCGGCTGGACACCCGGCATTACCCGCGCGAGCGTAACCGCCGTCTTTTCCGCAAGCTCGAGTTTCGGCAACTCCAGCCATTTCTTCTTCCCATCCTGCGCCCTGACGGCAGCATCGACGCCGCAATAGGTTTTTCCGACCGGCCAGAGCCCGTGAAGCGTGAAATGCGTGGCATCGAAGCGGTCAGGCGTCTGCCCCTTGCATTCGGGCCGCTCTGGCTGGGTATCGCAAAATCCCGGCAGCCAGCTGACCGCGAAGACGACCTTCGTTCGGCCGGCAGAATTTTCTTTTTCCACCGGTTGCGCCGCCAATACCGCCGAAGCGCCCAAAAACAGGGCAAGAACCGGCATAAGACGCACCAATACCTTCAAAACCACCATCATCGCTTCCCCTCGCATACATGAACAAAACGTGATCATTAACCAACATAAGCGGGAAAAATACAACCCTGAATCGATATAACCGCACAAATTTTCTGAGGTGATGCGCAACAGTCAACAACAGGGCATTGCTTTCGCCCGGCAAATCTCTTTGATATCGATGACAAGATTTGCCGGCGCGATTGCATTGCAGCCGGAAGAATGCGGGGGGCTTGATGTTTCAGGAGGTGAAGGCGCTGCAAAGCCCGACGGGCGCAACGCTTGCCTGGCGATCCGAGCCCGCTGTGGGTCCGGAAATGAGCATCCTCCAGATCAGCCATGGCCTTGCAGAGCATTCCGCACGCTACGGCCGGTTCGCGCATTTCATGAGCCAGCGAGGCTTCCACGTCTACGCCCACGATCACCGCGGCCATGGCGTGACCCAATCTTCCGATGCGCCCTTTGGTCGCTATGCCGGGAGCGGCGGCCCGGAAAAGGTGGTCGAAGATGTCCGCGCGGTAACCGAGATGGCCAAGGCATTGCATCCGGGTCTTCCGGTGATTCTCTTCGGCCACTCAATGGGCGGGCTTATCGCGCTCAATGCTGCCGAAACGCATCCGACACTCTATGACGGACTGGCTGTCTGGAATTCGAACTTCAACCCAGGCCTCGCCGGCCGCGCAGGCCAGTTCATATTGAAGGTCGAGCGGATGCTGAAGGGATCGGACGTGCCAAGCGCGATCCTGCCACCCCTCACCTTTTCCACCTGGGCAAAGGCCATTCCCAACCACAAAACCCAATCCGACTGGCTATCGCGGGATGATCGGGAAGTTGCCGCCTATATTGCCGATCCGCTCTGCGGCTTCGACACCAGTGTCTCCCTGTGGATCGACCTGTTTGCGTTGACCTATGGCGGCGCCAGCAGCGAGCGCCTGCGGCGCCTGCCGAGCGCCCTCCCTATCCATCTCGTCGGCGGTGGCCAGGACCCCGCAACCAACGGCGCGCGCGAAACCAGCTGGTTCGCGCAACGTATGAAGCGCTATGGTCTTACCAATGTGACGACACGCATTTATCCGGAAATGCGCCACGAAACCCTCAATGAGATCGGCCGCGAGGTTCCGATGCGGGATTTTGCGAACTGGAGCACCGCCGTTGTCGATACCCGGCGCAAGGCATAGGCGGATCATGGGGAAGCCTATATCCGGCAGCGCTGCCGATAACAGCGACGTTTCGTTCGGCCTGACCTTGATGGCGATCGCGGTGCTCATCGCCCCGTTGATCGACATCTTCTCCAAGCTCGCCATCGCAACGATACCCTCGGGTCAGATCACCGCGATCCGTTTTACCCTGCAGGTGCTGTTCATCCTGCCGGTCGTCGCCCTGCGCGGCGCCTTGTTCGACCTCACCTGGAAGAAGACGGCGCTTCACGCGCTCCGCGGCGTACTTCTGGTCGCAACCATGCTGTCGTTCATCACGACACTGAAAGTCATGGAGGTGGCGGACGCCATCGCCATCTTCTTCGTCGAACCGATCATCCTGACCATTCTCGGCAGCATTTTCTTGAAGGAAACCATCGGCTGGCGTCGCTACACCGCCTGCGGCGTCGGCTTCTTCGGCGCCATGCTGGTCGTCCAGCCAAGCATGCAGGAAGTCGGGCTGATCGCGCTGCTGCCGATCGTCTCCGCCTTCACGCTGGCCGTCTTCCTGCTGGTGACAAGACTTGTGGCGCAGAGTGAAGACCCATGGTCGATGCAGTTTCATGCCGGCATTTGGGGCGCGCTGTTCTCTGCCGCCCTGCTCTATTTCGGCGAAGGAACAGGCTCAGACGTATTCGACCCCGTCGTTCCGGATGCCCTTTCCCTTGTCTACGTGCTGGGTGTCGGCGTCGCAGCGACGATCTCGGGCGTATTGGGTGTCTATGCCTATCGCGCAGCGCCGGCCTCCGTACTGGCGCCGTTGCAATATCTGGAGATCGTCTCGGCAACCCTCTTCGGCTGGCTGGTCTTCAATGACCTGCCGGACGCGCTGAAATGGCTGGGCATCTCGATCATCATCACCTCCGGCCTCTATATCATCTGGCGGGAGCACAGACTCAACAAGACGGCCGGCACAGCGCCGGTCTCGCCGGCCATTTAGACACCGGCACACAGGCTTTGGGAGGAGCTGACATGAAAACCGGAGGACAACTGATCGTCGATGCCTTGAAGGCAAACGGCGTGAAGCGCATTTCCTGCGTACCGGGCGAAAGCTATCTGGCGGTTCTGGATGCGCTGCATGACAGCGAAATCGACGTCCTCGTCTGCCGTCAGGAAGGCGGCGCAGCGATGATGGCCGATGCCTGGGGCAGGCTCACCGGCGAGCCCGGCATCTGCATGGTGACGCGCGGCCCAGGCGCCATGAACGCCTCGGCCGGCCTGCATATCTCGCGACAGGATTCCGTGCCGGTCATCCTGTTCATCGGACAGGTGCAGAGCGATGCGCGCGAGCGCGAAGCCTTCCAGGAGGTCGAATATCGCCGGGCCTTTACCGAGATCGCCAAGTGGGTGGGGGAGATCGATGATCCCGCCCGCATTCCGGAATTCGTAACCCGCGCCTTCGCCGTCGCAACCTCCGGCCGTCCCGGCCCGGTGGTACTGTCGCTTCCGGAGGACATGCTGACGAAAGCGGTGGAAACCGTTGCCGCGCGCGCCTATGAGCCAGTCGAAAGCCACCCTGGCCCAAGCCAGATCGCGAAGATGGAGGCGCTGCTCGCCAAAGCGAAGCGGCCGATTGCCATTCTCGGCGGCAGCCGCTGGAGCGAAGGCTCGGTCGCAGCCTTCCAGAGCTTTGCCGAACGGTGGAACCTGCCTGTCGGATGCTCCTTCCGCCGCCAGATGCTGTTCGATCACCTGCACCCGAGCTATGCCGGCGATGTCGGCATCGGCATCAATCCGGCGCTATCGAAGGAAATCCGCGAGGCAGATCTGGTGCTGCTGATCGGCGGGCGCATGTCGGAAATGCCGTCGTCGGGCTACACGCTGCTTGACGTGCCCTATCCGAAACAGACGCTCGTTCATGTCCATCCTGACCCGAGCGAGCTTGGCCGTGTCTATCGCCCCGACCTTGCAATCGTCGCGGCATCCGATGATTTCGTTGCGGCTCTTGCTTCATCCGCTCCGGGGGAAGCGCCTGCTTGGGGGCAAAGGACACAGCAGATGCACGCGGCCTATCTCGCATGGTCGACGCCGCCCAAAACAGGTCCGGGCGCGGTGCACATGGGACCGATCATGGAGTGGATCGAAGCCAATACGCCGCAGGATGCGATCTTCACCAATGGCGCCGGCAATTATGCCACGTGGCTGCACCGCTTCCACCGTTTCCGGCGTTTCGCCACGCAGGCTGCACCGACATCCGGCTCGATGGGATATGGCCTGCCGGCGGCAGTCGCTGCGAAGCGGCTGTTTCCAGAGCGCGAAGTGGTCTGCTTTGCCGGCGACGGCTGCTTCATGATGCACGGCCAGGAATTTGCGACCGCCGTGCGCTACAAGCTGCCGATCATCACTCTCGTCATCAACAACGGCATCTACGGCACGATCCGCATGCATCAGGAGCGTGAATATCCGGGTCGCGTCAGCGCGACCGACCTCACCAATCCGGATTTTGCAGCCTTGGCGGTTGCCTATGGCGGACATGGGGAGACGGTGGAAAAGACGGAGGATTTTGCCGGCGCCTATGAGCGCGCCCGGGCAAGCGGCAAGCCTTCGATCATCGAGATCAGGCTCGATCCCGAAGCGATCACGCCGACACGCACGCTGAGCCAGATCCGCGCGGGTTGATACCGGCGGAAACACGAACGGCGCGACGGGGCGCCGTTCAGTATGGATGGTCCCCATAACGGGAATGCCAGAAGCTCAGTTCCGGATATGCTGCGTCTGCTGATAGACGGCCGTGGAACGGGCACCGGAGCGGCAATAGCCGAGCATCGGGCGCTGGAACGAGTCGAGCGCATCAACCATCTCCCGCACTGCATCGGCCGTCACACCCATTGGGCCGACCGGAATGTGGGTGATATCCAGCCCCAGATCCTTGGCATGGGCAGCGATGGTCGCGAACTCCGGCTGGTCCGGGCTTTCATGATCCGGACGGTGGCAGACGATGGATTTGAAACCCATTGTCTTGATCGCATCGAGATCCTCGACGGAAATCTGTCCGGTGACCGAGTATTCATCGTTGATCTGGCGAATGTCCATGGCGTAGCCCTTTCTCGGAAATGTCGGCATTGATGTAAGACCGCCGCAGGCGGGCGTCAATCGTAAAGCGGAGAGTACGCGCGAGCTCTAGGCGACGCGAAAAGCCAGTTCGTATTCAATGGTTGCCGATGGCATCAACGGCACCAGTTCCCCGCCCTCGGCAAGATCGGGTCGTTTGGCAATGCGGTGCGACACCGGCTCGATGCTGATGACATCGGCGTCACCCCGCTGGCAGCGCCACATCTGTAGAAACGGCAAGGTCGCGGTCGCGAAACGAACATGCAGCGATCGGCCCGACAGGGCATGAAACGGCCCGAGTGCTATCGCGCTCCAGCCCTCGCTATCGACACCCGCCGGCAGGCAGAAATGCGCACTCTCGCCATCGCCAAAGCGCCAGGGCCACGTTTGTCCTCCCAGCGCATCCGCCGTAATCTCCGTGTCCTCGGCAAGCAGCCAGCCACCGATGTTGATGTGATACATTATCATCGGCGGAAACGGTTGGTCGCCGATGTTCGTCAGACGATCATGAAGATGCACGTCTCCACGGTCGGCATTGATTGACCAACACCGTTCGAGCCTCGCTCTGCCACCGCCGGCGAGATCGAGTTCGATCACGGCAGAACAGCCCGGCGCGTGCTCCGCACCGGACATTTCCGAGTTCAGGACCAGGGTGCCGGACAGCGAGCCGTGCAGCGGATAGAGACCGTCGCCGCTCTCCATCGGCTCCGGGTGGCGGATATGTTCAAGCCCGCAGGTGAACAGGAAGCCCCTCAAGGAATGATCGATACGCGGATCGCCGTCCGAGGGGATGGCTTCTCCCGGCGACAGGTCGATGCCATCGACAACGAAAGCCGCGATGTCGAGCGCCGATTGCCGGTCGAGAAGAATGTGGAAGTTTCCCTCGCCTCCCTGGCCAGCGATGCGGATCGGCATGATCGTCTCCCTGCTAATAACCGTGAAACCAAACCCGGCCTTCAAACGTTTGATGTAGGCGCTGGTTCGTTTCCCTTGAAACGGCCAAGTTACCGAATTACATCGCCTTTAACGAGATGTTCATAATGAATTCAGATTTTTCATATTACCGTCCCAATTGATTTGTACTCGCCGAGATCAACCGGAAGACAACAGGTTTCAAAGTGACGCGCCGTATCAGGACCACCATCGCCCTTTTTGCCGCCGCAAGCGCCTTCAGCCTTTGCGCTGGAGCCACTTTGGCCCAGGACTTCGGTCGCCTTCCACCGGATGCCGTACTCGTCACTCCACAAGGCGAAATCCTCGACTACATCCCCGAATCAAGCGAAGTCTCGGTGATGCGCGATCGCCGCGGGCGCACGGTGCTGGTCGACAACTGGGGCAATATCGTTGCCACCGTCATGGGTTCGGGCCGCCAGCGCACTGCACCGGACGGATTTGGCCGACGCGAGGCGAGCCGGGATGACAATCAGGGCTATGGATACAGCGTCCGCCGTTATGGCGACACGGTCTACAGCTCCGCGCCCGATTATCGCGATCCCGCCTTCCGGCAACCCGGCGACATAACCGGTTCTATTCCCGATGATGGCGACAGCATGCAAGGCATCCAGCGCCAGCCGTTGCCGGACGCATCCGCGCCCGACGAAAACGACAGTGCCGCCTTGCCGCCACTGGAGGAAAGCCCACGCGGCCCGACATTGCCGCCTGCCGCCGCTATCGGAAAGAAATCGAGCGCCGAAATCACCGCGCTTCAGGTGTTTCTGGATCGCGAAGGCTTCTCGCCGGGCGTGATCGACGGCAAGAAGGGCTCCAACGTCACCAAGGCGATCGAAGCCTGGCAGCAGGCAACCGGCGAAACGCTCGATCCCAACAACACCGACGACATTCTCGAACGCCTGCGTCTGAGCGGCGGCCTGCCGATCACCAGTTATGAGATATCAGCAGCCGACGCGGCTGGCCCCTACGTCGCCTCGATCCCGGAAGACTACGCCCACAAGGCGGCGCTTCCGCATCTCTCCTACACCTCGACCACCGAGATGCTGGGCGAGAAATTCCACATGGATGAAAACTATCTGCGTGAACTCAACCCCGGCGTCGATTTCACTGTTCCCGGCACGATCATCAAGGTCATTTCACCCGGCGAGAAGAAGACCGGCAAGGTCGCGCGCGTGATTGCCGACAAGGCCCGCAAGCAGATCCTCGCCTACGACGACGCCGGCACGCTGATCGCAGCCTATCCGGCCTCTATCGGCTCTTCCGACACGCCTTCTCCTTCAGGTACGGTGCAGGTTGACCGCATCGCGCTTGAACCCGGCTATACCTACAATCCGAAGATCAACTTCCAGCAGGGTGCAAACGACAAGGTTCTGAATATCCCGCCAGGTCCGAACGGCCCGGTCGGTACCGTCTGGATCGCGCTTTCCAAGCCCACTTACGGCATTCACGGTACGCCGGAACCCTCCAAGATCGGCAAGACCCAGAGCCACGGCTGCATCCGCCTCACCAACTGGGACGCGACCGAACTCGCCAAGATGGTAAGCGTGGGAACCACCGTCGAGTTCGTCGACTGAGGGCTCTCCCCTCATAGAGCCCCTTCATGACTTCATGAGATGTTGTCATGAAACAGGGGCCTCGCATTGTTCTATCTGTTGGGAAGCTCATTTTCCCGACCGACCAAGGACAATCCCGATGGCTGCCGAACGCGCTCTTCCCAATCTCTGGCACGCGACCGCACCTGCGGCCCCGGAAACCACAACCCTCGCCGGCGACATCGTCGCCGATGTTGCGATCGTCGGTGGCGGTTTCACCGGCCTCTCGGCTGCCCTTCATCTGGCTGACAAGGGGCTGAAAGCCGTTGTGATCGAGGCCCGTATGATCGGTTTCGGCGGCTCCGGCCGAAACGTCGGTCTTGTCAATGCCGGCATGTGGACCAAGCCCGACGACCTGATTGCAACGCTCGGCAAGAGCATCGGCGAACGGCTGCTGACAGAGCTTGGCGACGGCCCTTCCCTCGTCTACTCGCTTGTCGAGAAACACGGCATGGACTGCGAAGCCGTCCGCAACGGCACGCTGCATCTGGCCGTGGGCGAGGACGGCGTGAAGGAAGTTGCGGAACGCCAGGCCCAATGGAAGAAATTCGGCGCACCGGTCGAAGTGCTCGATGCTGAACAGACCCGCAGGCTTACGGGGGCCAAGGGCTTCACCGGCGCCCTGCTTGATCGTCGCGCCGGCACCATCCAGCCTATGGCCTATGCCCGTGGGCTTGCGCGCGCAGCTCTCGCCGCCGGAGCGCATATCTACACAAGCACGCCGCTTGAGAGTGCCGAACGCAAGGGTGACGCATGGAAGCTCAACGTCCCCGGCGGTAGCGTTACCGCGAGGAACGTCATCCTGGCTACCAATGCCTACGGCACGCTGATCGGCAAGACACCCTGGACGGCCCACACCGAAGAGCTGACCATCCTGCCCTACTTCCAGTTTGCGACCAATCCGCTACCCGACCACGTCGCGGCAAAGATCCTACCTGAACGTCAGGGGTGCTGGGATACGGGTCTGGTCATGACATCGTTCCGCACCGACAAGCAGAACCGGATGATCTTCGGCAGCATCGGCAGGCTCGATGCAATGGCGCAGGGTACGCACCGCGCCTTTGCGAAGCGCTCGGTACGCAAGATTTTCCCTGAGATCGGTGATTTCAGCTTCGAATACTGGTGGGACGGCCGCATCGGCATGACCACCAACAACTTGCCCCAGACACACCAGCTTGCACCGAACGTCTATTCCGTCAGCGGCTACAATGGTCGCGGCATCGCGCCCGGCACGGTTTTCGGCCGCGCGCTCGCCCATCGCGTCATGGGCGAGGAACACGCGATACCGATCGCCGAGACGCCAGTGACCCCCGATCCGTGGCGGACACCGAAATCAGCTTTCTATCATGTCGGCGCCCAGGCCAAGCATCTCGTCGATCATCGGTTTTAAATGCGAAAACCCCGCTGGATTTGGCGGGGCTTGTTTTTGCTTGGTGTCAGGCGGCCCGGCGGGCTGATGTCGTCGCGCGCAGCGGCACAAGATGACGGACTTCATCGCCAAAGGCACGAGCGTTTTCGCGGGCCTTGTCGAGGTTGCTGACGCGCTCCGGATCCATGGTCTGGAGCGTGCCGCCACAGTCGAAGATGTCACGGAAGGCGGCGCGCTCAATGATGGGCGTGTTCAGCACCGGCACGTTGCGCTGGGAGAGCAGGGTCTTGACGACCTGCAGTGCGCGTGTTGTGACGAGCGAATTGACGCGGGTCAGCACGACCGAATGGGCAATGCTGATGCCGGCCTTTTCCTTGAGATAGCCGAGCAATTCCAGCACCTGTGCACCACCCTTGGCGTCCATCGCACAGCCCTGGATCGGGATCATGACATGGTCCGACATACCGATGGCGGTTGCCATCAGCGTGTTGCGTGCGCCTGCAAGGTCGATGATGAAGTAGTCGGTATTGGCGCGGTTTTCGGTGATGTGCGTCTGAATGTTGGCCATGCTGACATAGGAAATGACCTGCACATTCGGCACGGACACGGAAATTTCGTGCCAATGGGTGATCCAGTGCTGCGGATCGCAGTCGAGAATGGTGATGCGGGCACCCGTGCGCGCAAGTTCCTGTGCCAGGATCAATGCGGCGGTCGTTTTGCCCGCGCCGCCCTTGGTATTGGCAAATGTGATGACTGGCATGTTAGTCCCCGTCTGATAGATGGCTCGAGCCCCGGCATGGCTCCCGTAAAGCGTCCGTTTCCATCGCGCTTCGGTTACTCAAGCCTTTCAGAACGTGGTTAACAAACTCTGAAGACGCCCCTCCCGAGAATTAACTAGTCACCCCAACGAAAGCTGTTGTTGCATAAAAAAAGCCCGGAAACACAATGGTTTCCGGGCTTGTCTGTCCAAGCCGTTTACGGGCCTAAAGGTTAAATGCATTCCTTGAAGAGCTGCTTTGCCGCTTCCAGAGTCAGCTCGACCGGATTGCCGCCAGCGGTCGGATCGACGATCGCCATTTCGGACATCTCATCGATTCGATCTGTGCCGACGCCGAGCGCCGAAAGCTTGTCAGGCACGCCGAGTTCCTCGCGCAGCTTCAGCACGTAGTCGTAGAAGCCGTCGAAACCGCCGGAGATGCCGAGATAAGCGGCCGCATTGGCGATCCTGTCTTCGATTGCCGGGCGGTTGAAGCGCAGCACCGGCGGCATCACAACGGCATTGGTCATGCCGTGATGGGTGTTGTAAATCGCACCGACGGGATGGGAGAGCGAGTGGATGGCGCCCAAACCCTTCTGGAAGGCGACCGCACCCATCGCAGCAGCCGACATCATGTTGGCGCGGGCCTTGATGTCAGTGCCATCCTTATAGGCGCGCGGCAGGTATTCCTTGACGAGCCGCAGGCCTTCCAGCGCGATACCCTGGGACATCGGATGGTAGAAGGGCGAGGAATAGGCTTCCAGGCAATGGGCAAAGGCATCCATGCCGGTGCCGGCGGTGATCACCTTCGGCATGCCGACCGTCAGTTCCGGGTCGCAGATCGTGACCGCCGGCAGGAACTTCGGATGGAAGATGACCTTCTTGGTGTGGGTCTCGGAATTGGTAATGACCGAGGCGCGGCCGACTTCCGAGCCGGTGCCGGCCGTCGTCGGCACGGCGATGATCGGGGCGATGCCCGCAACGCTCGCACGCGTCCACCAGTCGCCAATATCCTCGAAATCCCAGACGGGGCGCGTCTGGCCGGCCATGAAGGCGACCGCCTTGCCGAGATCGAGGCCGGAGCCGCCGCCGAACGCGACGACACCATCATGACCGCCGTCCTTGAAGGCCTTGACGCCGGCTTCGAGGTTCTTGTCATTCGGGTTCGGATCGACATCGGCAAACATGGCGCGGCCGAGGCCTGCGGCTTCGAGAACATCGAGTGCCTTCTGCGTGATCGGCATCGGGGCAAGACCCCGGTCGGTGATCAACAGCGGCTTCTTCATACCGACGGCCTTGCAGTGGTCAGCAAGTTCGCTGATACGCCCTGCCCCGAACTTGATGGCGGTCGGGTAGCTCCAGTTGGCGGTGATGGTCATGCGGTGACTTTCTTCAGGTGGTAGGATTTCGGGCGGGTGAGGTTCTGGAAGCCGATGACGGAAAGCGAGCCGCCGCGGCCTGTTTCCTTGACGCCGGTCCAGCAGAGCGCCGGGTCGAGATAATCAGCGCGGTTCATGAAGACGGTGCCCGTCTCGATCTCGCGGCCGATACGGCCAGCGCGCTCGGCATCCTTGGTCCAGAGCGAGGCGGTCAGGCCGTACTTGCTGTCGTTCATCAGCGAGAGCGCTTCCTCATCGCTCTTCACCTTCATGATGCCGACGGCGGGACCGAAAGTTTCCTCGCGCATGAACTCCATCGAATGATCGACATCGACGAGAACCTGTGGCGCGACATAGGCGCCGCCATCATCGGCCGGGAAAAGCTTGGGATTGACCAAAGCCTTGGCGCCCTTGGCAACGGCATCGGCGATTTGCGCACGCACGGTTGCGGCAAAGCGCTTGTGCGCCATCGGGCCAAGCGTCGTTTCCGTGTCGAGCGGATTGCCGAGCTTGTAGTTGGACACCCAGGCGACGGACTTCTCGACGAACGCGTCATAGAGGCTTTCGTGCACATAGATGCGCTCGATACCGCAGCAGCATTGTCCGGAATTGAAGGTGGCGCCATCCATCAGCGTATCGACGGCAGCATCGAGATCGGCGTCTTCCATGACATAGCCGGGGTCTTTGCCGCCAAGTTCAAGCCCGAGCGGCGTAAAGGTGCCGGCAGCAGCCCGTTCGATCGAACGTCCACCCTCGACGGAACCGGTGAAATTGATGAAATCGAAGCTTTTTTTGGCGATCAGCGCCGAGGTGGTGGCATGGTCGAGGAAGATGTTCTGAAAGACGTCTTCCGGCACGCCGGCCTCGCTGAAGGCGCGGACCATGCGTTCGCCGACAAGAATCGTCTGGCTCGCATGTTTGATGATGACGGTGTTGCCGGCCATCAGCGCCGGGGCAATCGTGTTGATCGCGGTCATATAGGGATAGTTCCACGGCGCGATGACGAAGACGACGCCATGGGCCTCGCGCTCGATACGGCGCTCGAAGCTGCCGCTCTCTTCGATGATCAGCGGCGCCAACGCGTCGGCGGCGATGGTCGCGACATAGTTGGAGCGCTCGTTGAAGCCGCGAAATTCGCCGCCATAGCGCACCGGCCGGCCCATCTGCCAAGCCAGTTCCGGTACGACCTCATCGACCATTTCGTTGAGCCGCGCGACACCCTTGAGAACGAGTTGCACGCGCTCTTCCAGCGGCCGCTTGGCCCAGCTCTTCTGCGCCTTTTTCGCCCGCGCAACGACGTCACGCGCCGCATCCAGCGGCAGGGCCGGCCGCTCGGCAAAGACCGAGCCGTCAATGGGTGAAATGCATTGGATAACAGTCATTCCGTTTTTCTCCTTCGGCTGCAGGATCGATGCCTAGCAAGCCAGTACCTTCACATGACCCGCAGCGCCATAGGCCAGAATGGCGCGGTCGCGGGTGATAACAGTCAAATCATGCTCGCGCGCCGTGGCGATCAGGATGCGGTCGGCAGGGTCGGCATGTAGCGGCTGCGGCAGGAACGACGAAGCGACGAGGATGTCCGGTGTCGCTTCCAGCACCGACAGCTCGTGTTCACTTGCAAAGCTTCGAAACCAGGGCAACGGTGCCTGCGTGAGGCTCAATCGCCCTTTCGAGACGAGCATGCCGATCTCCCACGCCGAAAACGCGCTCAGAAACAGCGTATCTTGCTGATTGCTCGCCTCCGTCAACACCTGCTCGGCTTTCGACGTCAAAGCCTCGCGGCGAGCAAGATACAAGATCAGGCAAGTATCAAAGAGATATCGGGTAGTCATCGTCATAGACACGCGCCCAATCCGGATCTGCCGGCTCAGTCAGATCGACCCCGGGTGCCACAGTGATGGTTCCCGCCATCCGGCCGCGAATTCGATCAAGAAAGTTATCGGCGCCGTGAGTATCGCCGTTCCCGCGTTTTCCTTGAGCGCTCACCTTATCGTCTCTTATCAACGGTTCCTGCCCCCTTTCCGCTAAACCCAAAGCCTTGCCTCGACGCCGGGCGGCGACTTCCACCATCGGAACATCGAGATATTCCGCGATCCCGTCCTGCTCATCCGCCGTCATCTTTCGTTCACCGCGCAGCATGCGCGAAACGGCGCTCGGATCGAGCCCCAATGTCCGCGCCATGCCGCGCAGCGAACGGCCGTCTTTTTCCAGCTGTTGATAGAACCACGCGCTGTCAATCATGAAGCACCTCCTAATCGTTGTGATTTTACCATCGCGTTGTCGTCATATCAACAGACAGGTGACATCAAGCTCTTTCGAAACCGCGCGCCACCTCCCAGTCGGTCACACGGCGATCATACTCTTCCTGCTCCCACTGGGCCGCGCGGGTGTAATGATCGATGACATCGTCGCCAAAGGCCTCGCGCAGCATCTTCGAGCCGGCCATGAAGCCCGTCGCATCGCGGAGCGTCTTGGGGATTTCGCGCACGCCGTTGCCGCCATAGGCGTCGCCGACGAAGGCGGGCTCGAGTTCCAGCTTGCCTTCAATCCCGGCAATGCCTGCTGCGAGCAATGCAGCCATCGCTATGTAAGGGTTGAGGTCGGAGCCGCCGACGCGGCATTCGATGCGGATCGCCTTGCCGCCTTCGCCGCAGAGACGATAACCGGCGGTGCGATTGTCCTTGCTCCAGACGGCCTTGGTCGGGGCGAAGGTGCCGGCCATGTAGCGCTTGTAGGAGTTGATGTAGGGCGCGAGGAAATAGGTGATTTCGCTGGCGTGGTTCAGAAGACCGGCAACGTAGTGGCGCATCATCTCCGACATGCCGTATTTGCCGTCCTTGTCGAAGAAATGCGACGTCTTGCCGTCGAGGCTCCAGAGCGACTGGTGAATGTGCGAGGACGAGCCGGCCGCCGCATAGTGCCATTTGGCGAGGAAGGTGATCGCCTTGCCACGGCTCCAGGCGATCTCCTTGCAGCCGTTCTTGATGATGACGTGGCGGTCGGCCATGGTCAGCGCATCGGCATAGCGCACGTTGATCTCTTCCTGGCCGGCGGAAGCTTCGCCCTTGGAATTCTCGACCGGAATGCCGGCGCCCTGCAGGCCCTTTCGGATCGCCCGCATCACGTCCTCTTCCTTGGTGGTCTGGAAGATGTGGTAGTCTTCGTTATAGCCGCTGACGAGCTTCAGATCGCGGTAGCCGCTTTCGCGCGCGTCGTCGTAGCTCTGGTCGAAGAGGAAAAATTCGAGTTCGCTCGCCATGTAGGCCTTGAGGCCCATGGCTTCGAGACGCTTTACCTGCTTCTTCAGGATGGCGCGTGGCGAATGCGGCACTTCTTCATGGGTATGATGGTCGAGCATGTCGCAGAGCACCAGCGCCGTGCCTTCGAGCCAGGGAATGCGACGTAATGTCGAAAGGTCGGGCTTCATCGTGTAGTCGCCGTAGCCGGCTTCCCAGCTGGTGGACTTGTAGCCGGAGACAGTGTCCATCTCCATGTCGGTGGCCAGCAGGTAGTTGCAGCTATGGGTTTCCTCATAGGCGCTTTCGACGAAATACTCCGCCTGGAAGCGCTTGCCCATCAGGCGTCCCTGCATATCGACCTGGCAGGCCAGAACCGTGTCGATGCGGCCTTCGGCTACATCCTTCTTCAACTCGTCGAACGAATAGGTGACGCTCATGGTCTCGATCCCGTATTGGAAAGCGGGCAACAATGGCGCCGCTGAGAAATGAAAAACGGAGGCCGCGAGGGGCGGCCTCCGTTGACCGACGTAGCAATCAATGCTGGCCGACCGCCTTTTCGGCAGCAGCGATCTCCGCCTGGCGGCGGGCAACTTCTTCGCCGATCGGCGGGCCACGGAAGCGGCGCTTCTCGAAGCCGAACCAGACGATGCCGGTCAGGATGAGGAAACCGACCGTGACGTAGAGGGCCGGGCCGTTCGGCGGCTGGATGCCGAGCACGAAGATCAGGATCATCGCAAGCACGGTCAGGACGGCAAACAGCTTGAACATGCCCTCGCCGAGGTTCCACGGACCCATCTTGTCCCACTTCGACGTACCCCAGGCAAAAAGGCCGAGCGTGATCGGGATCGCGAAGGAGAAGAACAGGAAGATGACCGTGCAGGAGACGACGATCGTGTAGACCGGCGTTTCGCCGATGGTGACGAGCGACGAGCCCCAGACGAACAGCACCGACAGGATCGAACCGGTCCAGATCGCAGCAACTGGCGTACGATAGGTCGGGCTAACCTTGGCAAGCGCCTTGGAGGCCGGCAGGCCACCGTCACGCGAGAAGGCGAAGATCATGCGGGACACGGACGTGACCGTTGCCAGGCCGCACAGCCACTGGCTGACGAGGATGGCGAGGTAGAGGATATCCTTCACCACGGAATTGACCTGCGTGTCCATCGCCCAGAAGAACACGTTCCAGCCCTGCTTGGCGGCTTCGTCCATGTTCGGGAGCATCAGCACGAAGGAGCACAGCATGATGTAGCCGAACAGCGCTGACCACAGGACTGACGCGATCATGCCCTTCGGAACAGACGTTGCAGCCTTAACGGTTTCTTCCGAGGTATGTGCCGAGGCATCATAGCCGGTGATCGTGTAGATCGGCAGCAGCAGGCCGAGCAGGAACACCCATGTGCCCGAGGTTTCCGGCCAGACATTGCCGCCCGCTTCGCCCGAGTAGTTCGAGAATGTGAAGAGACGACCGATCTCGAAGGTATCGACAGCCGCAAGGCATACAATCGACAGAGCAATCGCGGTCGCAAAGATCAGATAACCGGAAAAGTCGGTGAGCTTTGCAGTCAGGCCGATGCCCATGTGATTGACGATAGCCTGAAGGCCGGTGATGACCAACAGGAACAGGATGCGCACCGTGGTTGTATCTTCAAGGCCGAAGTAGGAAGCCCCGAAGGAGCCCATGAAGAAGTAGTAGGTGCCGACGTTGATGGCGCCGAGAACGGTGACGAGACCGAGCAGGTTGAACCATGCGGTGACCCAGCCGGTGAAGCGGTTGCCGAGGATCGAACCCCAGTGATAAAGGCCGCCCGCCGTTGGATAGGCCGAAGAAATCTGCGCCATCGCGACCGCGAAGACCAGCGAAACGAAGCAGCCGACCGGCCAGCCGATGCCGATTGCAGCGCCACCTGCTCCCGACGTCGCCTGTGCCAGCGAATTGATACCGCCGGACAGAATGCAAATGATCGAGAAGGACACGGCGAAGTTCGAGAACGAACTCATGCGCCGTTCAAGTTCCTGCGCGTAGCCCATGGAATGCAGAACCTGCATATCCGCTTTTTTATCTACGTCCGAATAATCTGACATTGTTTTCCCCTGTATCGAAGGGGCCTTCGGCGGAATTGCCGAAAGCCGCAAACGCCCTGTTCCATGGCGAACCATGGGCCATTCTCCGCGGACATGCCGCTCCCCGGGTCTTTTTAGTTTTTCGGCTGAAGCTGCAGGCTTTCGCGCAGCAGCCCCGCCAGATAATCAGCCATGACCCTTTGGCTGGTCTCATTGGCGATGAGGTCATTTCTGACCTCGATCATGACATTGGGCAGACCATTGGCCAGTCCATGCAATTTCAAAGTATGCGTGACGCCGTCCTGCGGGCCATAGGGCTCGTTACGGCGCACATCATATCGTTTCGTACGTTCTGCAGCCGCAAGCATGCCATCCGCCAAGCGGGCGTCTGCGTCATGAAGCATGCCGATTTCGACGGCTCTCCGCTTGCCGAAATAGACGGGTGTAAAACTATGAACCGTGACGAGGACCGGCGCTCGGCCGTCCGAAAGATGCTCTTGGAGCAGGGTCTCTATACGGCGATGAAACGGGAAATAGAGCGCCTCTACCCGGGCAGCGCGCGCCTCCCGTGACAATGCCACATTGCCGGGAATGCTGTAGATTTCACTGGTCTCCGGCATGGCACCGGGCGATTCCGGGGGCCGGTTGCAATCATAGGCAAGCCGGGAAAAGCGCTGGCAGACCAGAACAGCGTCAAGCGCCTGCGCAAGAAAATGCGAGACAGCAAGCGCGCCAGGATCCCAGGCAATGTGGCTTTCCAAAGCATCTTCGGAAAGACCGAGGTTACCGAGACTTTCGGGCATGCGTCGCGACGCGTGCTCGCAGACGACAACGACAGGGCTTGAACCTTCGGCGTTCTCGACGGCGACCGGATCGCCTTCCTCTGCGCTCAACAAAGCAACCAAGCCGCATCCCCTCGATTGGCTAAACAATCGTTAATGAAGAGAATTCTTCAGGAAATAGCCAGTGTCAACGGGGGAATGAAAAAATCTCTTCAAAAAAACATTTGACTCGAATTGTGACAGCGATGTTTAATTTTCCCACAGGCTGGCGAAGACCGCCTAGGGGGAATTTCAGATTTGAACCAGGCATCGACCGTTTCGGACGTGATTGCCGCCCATTTCGACGCGTTGACCCGTGCCGAAAAGCAGTTGGCAACATCGCTTCTCGACAACTACCCGGTCTCGGGACTGGGTAGCATCACGACCGTTGCAGAAAATGCCGGCGTCTCGACGCCGACCGTCGCCCGCATGGTGCAGAAAATCGGGTTTCGCGGATTTCCCGATTTTCAGGCCAGCCTCCATCACGAGTTGGAAGCCACGCTCTCGAACCCGATTGCCAAGCACGATCGCTGGGCGGCGAATGCGCCGGGAACACATATTCTCAATCGCTTTGCCGATGCGATTATGAACAATATGCGCGACACGCTCTCGCAGATCGAGACGGCCGATTTCGATGGCGCGGCCGCCCTGGTCGCCGATCGCAAGCGCGACGTCTATGTCGTCGGCGGCCGCATCACCAAGGCGCTTGCAGACTATCTGTTCACCCACCTGCAGGTCGTCCGCCCCGGTGTTACCCAGATTGCCGCCAACGCAAGCGCGTGGCCCCACTACGTGCTCAACATGAAGGCCGGTGACGTCCTCGTTCTTTTCGATATACGCCGTTACGAGCAGGAGATGGAAGCGCTCGCCCGCACCGCCCGCCAGGGCGGCGTGGAGATCATCCTCTTCACTGACCAGTGGGCCTCCCCGGTCGCCAAGCTCGCCACCCGCATTTTCCGCGTTCACATCGAGGCACCCTCCGCCTGGGATTCCTCCGTCGTGACGCTGTTTATCGTCGAAGCCCTGATCGAGGCCGTTCAAAGCTCCGGATGGGCGCAGACCCGAGATCGAATGAAGGCACTGGAAGGCCTCTTCGAGGAAAGCCGGCTCTTCCGAAAACCACGTTAGACGGATCGTGGCCCAGGAAAAGCTTCAGAGCGAAAAACTGAAGGAAAACTGTCACATAAACTTCACCTGCCACCAGTATCAGCTTCGCCGAAGTTGACTGACACACAAAAGGAGAACACCCGTGATGTCACATACGAGACGCCTGCTTTCGCTCACCACGGCCATGGTCGTGGCCTCGTCCGCTCTCGCCTATGCAGAGCCGAGCGCAGAACTGATCGCAGCAGCCAAGGGTGAAGGCAAGCTCACCACCATCGCCCTTCCCCACAGCTGGTGCGGCTACGGCGATGTCATCACCGGATTCAAGGCCAAGTATCCGGAAATCCAGATCAACGAACTGAACCCGGACGCTGGCTCGGGCGACGAAATCGAAGCCATCAAGGCCAACAAGGGCAACACCGGCGACCAGGCACCCGACGTCATCGACGTCGGTCTCTCCTTCGGCCCGTCTGCAAAGACTGAAGGCCTGATCCAGCCTTACAAGGTCTCGACCTGGGATTCGATCCCGGATAGCGCCAAGGATGCCGAAGGTTACTGGTACGGCGATTACTACGGCGTTCTCTCGTTCCTCGTGAACAAGGACCTCGTGAAGGAATCCCCGAAGGATTGGGCTGACCTGCAGAAGGCCGACTATGCCAACGCCGTCGCTCTCGCCGGCGATCCGCGCAGCGCCAACCAGGCCGTTCAGGGTGTCTTCGCAGCTGGTCTCGCGACCAATGGCGGCGACGTTTCCAAGGCGGGCGAAGCCGGCCTCAAGTTCTTCAAGGAACTGAACGACAAGGGCAATTTCGTACCGGTCGTCGGCAAGGCTGCTCCGTTCGCCCAAGGGTCCACGCCGATCATCGTCGCCTGGGACTACAACGCTCTCTCCTGGGGTGAAAGCCTGAACGGCAACCCGCCCTTCGAAGTTGTCGTTCCGGCATCCGGCGTTGTTGCAGGTGTCTACGTGCAGGCAATTTCTGCCTTCGCACCGCATCCGAACGCTGCCAAGCTCTGGATGGAATATCTCTATTCCGACGAAGGCCAACTCCTGTGGCTGAAGGGTTACTGCCACCCGATCCGCTTCAACGATCTCGCCAAGGCCGGCAAGATCCCGCAGGAACTGCTCGACAAGCTGCCGCCGGCTGCTGCCTATGAAAAGGCTCTCTTCCCGACGCTCGAAGAGCAGTCTGCCAACAAGGCAGTGATCAGCGGTCAGTGGGACAGCGTCGTCGGTGCCAATGTCCAGTAATACCGCTTTCGAACGCCTATGCCCTCCCGCGAATAGCGGGAGGGTTTTCCATTTATATTCAGGTGCATACGTTGCGCTTATTTCATTTGTGACTAAACTTCTTTCATTGCCTCGAGCAAGGATGACGACCGCTTCATGAGCACCCTGATAGACCGCCGAAAAGTCGTCGATTGGCTCGGCATCGCGCCGTTCATGATCTTCGCCGTGATGTTTTTGATCCTGCCGACGCTGTATCTCGTAACAGGCGCATTCTTCACGCCGGATGGCCAATTCACATTCAAGAACGTCGCAGATCTCGCGCACCCCTCGATCCTCAGCGCGTATTGGATCAGCATCAAGGTCTCTGTCGCCTCCTCGATTGGCGGGGCTGTCATCGGCTTCTTCCTCGCCTGGGCGATCACGCTCGGCGGGCTGCCATCGTGGATACGCTCGGGCCTTCTGACCTTTTCCGGCGTGGCCTCTAACTTCGCAGGCGTACCGCTGGCCTTCGCCTTCATCGCAACGCTCGGCCGCACCGGTCTCGTGACGGTGCTTCTGCGCGACATCTTCGGCTTCAATCTCTACTCGACCGGCTTCAACCTGTTGTCGTTCTTCGGTCTCACCATAACCTACATGTTCTTCCAGATCCCGCTGATGGTGCTGATCCTGACGCCGGCGCTGGATGGCATGAAGAAAGAATGGCGTGAAGCCTCCGAAATCCTCGGCGCTTCCAACTGGCAATATTGGCGCATGGTTGCCCTGCCCATCCTGTGGCCGAGTGTCATGGGCACGACCCTGCTGCTCTTCGCCAATGCCTTCGGCGCCATCGCCACGGCTTACGCCTTGACCGGTGCCTCGCTCAACATCGTGCCGATCCTGCTCTATGCCCAGATCCGTGGCGACGTGCTGCACAATCCAAACCTGGGTTATGCGCTGGCGCTCGGCATGATCGTGATCACCGGCGCGTCTAACGTTCTCTATATCTGGCTGCGCTCGCGCGCCGAACGGTGGCAGAAATGAAGACCAACCGCCTCCTCGCCTGGATCGCGCTTGCCATCGGCGTCATCTATTTCGTTGTGCCGCTGCTCGGCACCTTCGAATTCTCGTTGCGCATGCGCCGTGGCGAATATTCGTTCGATGCCTATCAATCGGTCTTCTCCGACATGCAGTTCCGCGAAACCTTCGGCTATTCGATGATGATGGCGCTGCTGACTATCATCTTCGGCATGCTGCTGATCGTACCGACCGCCTATTGGGTGCGCCTGCGCCTGCCGCAGATACGGCCCGTCATCGAATTCATCACGCTCTTGCCGCTGGTCATTCCGGCCATCGTCATCGTGTTCGGCTATCTCAGGCTCTACAATTCCTCCTCCTGGCTGCCGCTCACCAACTCGACGAGCGGCACCAACGCGCTGCTGATGCTGTCCTATGTCACGCTGGCACTTCCCTATATGTACCGTGCCGTCGATACCGCCATGCGCGCCATCGACGTTGCGACGCTGACGGAGGCCGCCGAAAGCCTCGGCGCCAAGTGGCCGACCATCATGTTCCGCTGCATCTTTCCGAACGTTATGAGCGGCGTGCTGTCCGGCGCCTTCATCACCTTTGCGATCGTCATGGGCGAGTTCACCATGGCAGCGCTCCTCAATCGCCCGGCCTTCGGCCCCTATCTGCAGCTTGTCGGCGCCAACAAGGCCTATGAGCCATCGGCGCTTGCCATCATCGCCTTCGCCATCACCTGGATCAGCATGGGCCTGCTCCAACTCGTCAGCCGTTTTTCAAAAACCGCCCCCCGCAAGGCCTAGGGATATTTTTCATATGTCTTTTCTTACACTGAGCAATATCCAGAAGTCCTTCGGCCCCGTGCAAGTGGTCAAGGACTTCAATATGACCATCGACAAGGGCGAATTCGTCTCCTTTCTCGGGCCGTCCGGCTGCGGCAAGACCACGATCCTGCGCATGATCGCCGGCTTCGAGGCGCCGAGCGGCGGCTCGATCACGATCGGCGGCAAGAGCCAGACGAACCTGAAACCCAACCAGCGCAATATCGGCATGGTGTTCCAGGCCTACGCGCTGTTCCCGAACATGAATGTCGCCGACAACGTCGCGTTCGGCCTGAAGGTTGCCGGCAAGCCTGCCGCGGAGATCGAGGCGCGCGTCAAGGAAATGCTCGGCCTCATCAAGCTCGACCATCTGGCCGAGCGCTATCCCTACCAGATGTCTGGCGGCCAGCAGCAGCGCGTGGCGCTTGCCCGCGCGCTGGCCCCGAAGCCGCAGGTTCTGCTGCTCGACGAACCGCTGTCGGCACTCGATGCCAAGATCCGCGTGTCGCTGCGCGAAGAAATCCGCATGATCCAGCAGCAACTCGGCATTACCACGGTGTTCGTCACCCACGATCAGGAAGAGGCACTGTCGATCTCCGACCGCATCGTCGTCATGAATGCCGGCCGCGCCGACCAGATCGGCACGCCGTTCGAAATCTACAACAAGCCCGCCACCCGCTTCGTCGCCTCCTTCGTCGGCACCCTGAACCTGATCGAGGCGAAGGTGGTGGACACCGCCGCCAACCGTATCTCGATCGGCGATCAGGGCATCACCCTGCGCGAACCCCTCGGGGCCGTGAAAGCTGGAGATACCGTCTCGCTGGCGCTGCGCCCGGAAGCCGGCTCGATCGCCGAAGGCGCCAAGGGTGATACAGCGCTGACCGGCACGGTCATCGCCAGCAACTTCCTCGGTTCCGTCATCCGCACGCGCATGAAGGTCGGCGACGCCGTGATTTCATTCGATATGTTCAACGGTCCCGGCCTGGTGCCGCCGGCTGTCGGGGAAACCGTGACGCTGCGCTTCACCGCCAGCGATCTGCTGATCATCCGAGAATAAGAAAGCTTTTTCCCGCCTCTTGTGCATTGCAGGAAAAATCTGTCGCCAAACCCGCTTTCGACGTCGCAAGCGGGTTTGATCTTTTTCGTCAGCTGCTTATAGTTTGAAGCGTAGTTCTCAGGGCGGGGTGAAACTCCCCACCGGCGGTAACGGACAGCAATGCCCGGAGCCCGCGAGCGCTTCCGGCCTGTCAGGCAGGAAGGTCAGCAGATCCGGTTGAATTCCGGAGCCGACGGTTAAAGTCCGGATGGAAGAGAGCAAGCAGGGTGGAAACCTCTCCGGAGGAGGCCAAGCCTGTGCGTTCGCCCAAGGGACCATTGAAGAATGGCACAACCCTTGAAAGGCCAAGACTTATGACGATTGCCTCCCACCCCTCGCAGAAGATCGCCGTCATCCGTGCCCGCTGGCACGCCGATATCGTCGATCAATGCGTCAATTCCTTCGTTTCCCATTGGGAAGAACTTGGCGGCGATGCCACCGACATCGAGATCTTCGACGTGCCCGGCGCACTCGAAATCCCGCTGCATGCCCAGACGCTGGCCAAGACCGGCCGCTTCTCCGCGATCCTCTGCACGGCCTTCGTGGTCGACGGCGGCATCTACCGCCACGACTTCGTCGCCGGCACCGTACTCGACGGCATGATGAGGGTACAGCTGGACACTGGCGTTCCCGTGCTCTCGACCGTGCTGACGCCGCATCACTTCCAGGAATCGGAAACCCATATCCGATTCTTCAAAGACCATTTCGTGGTGAAGGGCGCGGAAGCTGCCAATGCATGCCGGCAGATTCTGGCGGCGCGGGCCGAGCTTGTTCTGGTTAATGCTTGATCGAATGGGGCGGTCTTCGGGCCGCCCTTACTATATCTGCCGAAGACCGCGCTGCACCAACACCGGTCATTGTTAAGCAGAAGCGGGGCAACCTTTATCAGGCAACGTCTGCAATCGGGCCGGATCTGGGCAATAGCTTGAAGCTGTTCTTGCCAGTCGCTTTCACCGCATACAAGGCCCTGTCCGCCTCGGCAAAGATATCCTTGGCAGGACTCCCCTGCAGTATCATCGCAGCGCCAATGGAGGCGCTTACCTTGAGTTTGTTCGCAGACGTTCCAACCCACCATTCGAGCTTGTTGACGACGCGCCGACAGACGTCCTCGACACTGTTCGCCGCCCCGCAGTCATGGATGACTGCAAACTCATCGCCCCCGAGGCGGGCGATCAGAGTTGCATCCGGCACCGCCTGTGAAATCCGTCGGGCAGCTTCCCGCAAGCATTCATCCCCCGCCTGATGTCCCAACCTGTCGTTGACAGCCTTGAAGTTATCCAGATCGATCAGCAGCAACGCCTTTTGTTCTGATTGACTAGAAGCCGCGACCTCGTCCAGCATGCTTTCGAACTTGGTCCGGGACGCAAGCCCGGTAACCACGTCTGTTTCCGCCAGGTGGCGAAGCTGCTCGAACAGTGTCTTTTCGGCAGTTATATCCTGCTTCATTCCGAACAGGCGGACCGGGATGCCATCCTGCCTTTCGACGATCGCGGTAATTCTGATCCATCTGCGGTCGCCCTTGGCGGTAATGATCTCGGCGTCAAGGGTGAAACCCTCACCATCCCTGATCGCAGCGCTACGGATTTCCGTCAGTTTTTTACGGGATTCTGGAGCGTAAAGCGCAACAGTCGCCCCCCTGGTCAGCGGGGACCGCGGTTCCAGACCGAACAGTTCGTAAACGGTATCCGTCCATGTGATCGTCTCCTCGGGTAAGGTGCATTCCCATATGCCGACGCGAGCAGCCTTGAAGGACTTGTCGAACAACTCCTGAAGCCGATTGAACTGTTCCGAATTTTCGGGCGCAGGTGGGCGAGGCCCGTCGGCATCCAGCGTCGTCGTGTTTCGAGGGGGTTCGCAATGATATTGCAAACTGTTCGGCATAAACCCTCTCCTACATTCCGATTTCATATCGACGCTTGGCCGGTCTCAGCATGCAGCAGGAATCGTTTCATTTCTGTTTCTAGCGGTGATCGTTGCCACGCCCGGGCTCATGAATGAACATTCGCGGGAAAAAGCAATTCGACAGGCGACAAGCCTTTGGACGACTGCGGCGCTTCCCCCGGAACAGAAGTGGAAACGTGCCACCCACTCCACAGCACACACGCTAACCAAGCGGAATATACCCAATCCCCTTGGCCGCAATTTCCTCAAACGACTCCTCATAACCCGCATCCGCATAGCGGATGACGCCGAGCGCCGTATCATTGGTCAGCGCATGGGAAAGCCGCTCATCCGCAGCCTCAGTGCCATCCGCCACGACCGTCACGCCGCAGCTGGTCATGTAACCAGCATAACCGCCGCCGCCGGAGTGGACGACGACGAGGTCGGCCATCGATGAACAAAGCAGCATGGCGTCGAGCAGCGGCCAGTCGGCGATGGCATCAGAGCCGTCCTTCATCCGTTCCGTCATGATGTTCGGATGCGCCATGGCCCCGGCATCGAGGTGATCGCGGGAGAAGGCGATCGGGCCTTTCAATTCGCCGGAGCGAACGAGCGCATTGACCGCAACGGCAAGATCAGTGCGCTCGCCATGGCCGAGCCAGGCGATGCGGGCCGGCAGGCCTTCGAAGGGGATATGCTGGCGGGCAAGCTTAATCCAGTTGGTGACGATCTTGTTGTCCGGGAACATCTCCAGCAGCAGATCGTCGATGCGGGCGATATCGCTTTCCTCGCCGGAAAGCGCCATCCAGCGGAAGGGGCCGATGGCGCGGGCAAACAGCGGGCGCAGATAGGCTTCCGTGAAGATGCGGATATCGAAGGCGTTGGTAACGCCGCCTTCGCGCGCCTGCGTGCGAATGAGGTTGCCGTTGTCGAAGACCTCCGAGCCCCGTTCTTGAAACTCCAGCATGGCGCGGACATGATCGGCGATCGAGGCGCGGCTGGCGGCCATCAGTTGCCCTTGCCCGTCTTCCCGCAGGTGCTTCACCTCATCGAGGCTCATGCCCTTCGGCACGTATCCATAGAGGAGATCATGCGCCGATGTCTGGTCGGTAACGATATCCGGCACAATGCCGCGCCGGGCGATTTCCGGGTAAATCACAGCGGCATTGCCGACGAGGCCGATCGAGGTGGCGCGTTTTTCCTTCACCGCCGCGTCGATCATCGCCAGCGCCGTGTCGAGATCGGGGGCGATATGTTCGAGATAGCCGATCGCCCTGCGCTTTTCGGCCCGCTCCGCATCGATATCGATGCAGAGGATGGCAGCGCCCGCCATGCGGCCGGCGAGCGGCTGCGCCCCGCCCATGCCGCCGAGGCCCGCCGTCAGGATGAAGCGGCCGGCAAGTTCGCCGCCGAAACGGTTTTCGGCGATGCGCATGAAGATTTCATAGGTGCCCTGGATGACGCCCTGGCTGCCGATATATTGCCATGCACCGGCCGTCAGCCCGCCCCAGCAGATCAGCCCCTTACGTTCCAGCTCGTAGAAGATCTCGGCCTTGGCCCATTGGCCGACGATGTTGCAATTGGCCATGATCACCAATGGCGCCTTAGGATGAGTCTTCAAGAGAGCGACCGGCTTGCCCGACTGGATGACCAGCGTCTGGTCCTCGTCCATCTCGATCAGTGTCTTGACGATCGCCTTGTGGGACGCCCAGTTGCGCGCGGCCTTACCGAGCGCCGCATAGACGATCAGCTTTTCCGGGGCTTCACCGACCGAGAGCACGTTTTCGAGCAGCCGCAACAAGGCCTCCTGCCGCCAGCCCTTGGCGCGAAGCTCCGGGCCGCCGGGGATCGGGAAATCGGGATGACGGGGATTGGGCTTCGGCATTGTCGTCTCCTGTTTGACCTATGGAGAGCGCGATACCCCCCTCTGTCCCTACGGGACATCTCCCTCTCAAGGGGTGAGATTGTTCTTTTTCAATCGCCGCACTCGCGGTTCCCTCTTCTCCCCAGCGGGGAGAAGTGCCGAGCGAAGGCGAGGCGGCGATGAGGGGCGGCACGGCAAATTACGAGAGCCGCCCCCTCATCCGGCACTGCGCGCCACCTTCTCCCCGCTGGGGAGAAGAGGGAGTGCGCCGCTAATCCTCTCTTGGCAATGTCCCCACGAACGCATCGCATCATTCAGCAATTTTCGCCGCAACTCATCATCCCCATAGGCATCCGGGCCGGCGCGCACCCATCCGGGCATCCTGCGGCTCGACATCATTTCCTCGATATCCGGCAAGGCCAGCGCCCAGCCTTCATTGCCCCTGCCGAGCCGGATCATCAGGCCGCGATCGCTGGCGCCGCAGAGCAGATGTCCATCCAGCATCCAGCAAAGTCCGCCGAACATGCGCTTGCGCACAAGCCCGTGCAGGTCCTCGAGTTCGGCCTCGATCAGCTCTTCCAGTCCCTCGTCGCGCGCCATGACCGTCAGCCTTTCACGCCATCGAGGGCGTATTTCGCAAGCTCGATGCCCATCGCCTTTTCCACCGACGGATAGACGGAGGGATCGAGCACGCTGGAGGCGAGCGGGATGACGGTCTTGGGCACATGCAGCACGAAGATTTTCATGCCGACTTTCAGCTGGCCGACGCTCAAGGGCTCACCCTCCGGCGAAAGCGTGGTGATGACGTCGGGGAAGGTCGCGAGCCGTTTGCCCCCTGCATTCTCCACCGCCATGTATTCGTTCATGACGTGGAGTACCGTGAGGCCATCCCCCTTCCCCAGAGTCACCGTGCCGATATCGAAGGCTTCTTTGGTATAGACCACCGATTTGTCGGTGATTTCGCCCTCGGCAAGGATGGCGCCACTGGTGGTCCGCACGATGGCATCGATGATCGCATGGCCGCCCCTGGCTTCCGCCGCGATGATCGCCTCCCCGAGAGTCAACGCGAGCGTGATGCCGCCGAGCGCGGCGTTGGCCTTGACGTAAGAGGCGCGGACCGGATTGCGGCAGGAGGCGATGAAGCCACCGGACATATCGGAGGCCGTGCGCAGGATCGGCGAGACCTTGGCCGTCGCGCCGCGCACGACAAGCTCGATATAGCGGTTCTCCTCGCGATTGCCGCCGACGGCGGTCTGGATCATCGGCTCGGGCGAGCCGGCAAGGCCGATCGAGCCCATGTCGCCGGTCGGATGCGCGCGGATATCGCCGACGGCGTCGACAACCTTGGGGCCGAGAATGGCTGATGGCAGCCAGCCGTTCAACGTCGAGGATTTGCCGTTCTGACCGACGATAAGGCCCGAAAGCTTTTCGCCCAATGCCTCCTGCAGCATCTCGACTGCCTTTACGTAATCGACGCCGCGCATCTCCCAGGGCGTGGTCGAGGCCGGGGCGCCGATGGCGGCGGCGGTCGCCACCCAGTCGTTCGCATCGAGCTCATCAATGGAGACCAGTTCCGGCTTGCCGATAGAGACCGCGGCGTAGCCGAGCATGCGGCCGTGATCGGCCCAGCCCCCGCCGCCGGCGGCATAAACGGAGCCACCCTTCACCGCCGCCTCGACATCCTTTTCCTTCAAGATGCGTCCCATTATGTCTGCTCCTGTAGCTCGGTATCGAGGCGGCGCACGGCGCCGACAAGCACGGCTGCGCCCAGCGTGATATCGTCGTTTTCGGCCCATTCGTCCGGCGTGTGGGACCGGCCCTCGCGGCAGGGAACGAAGATCATGGCGGAGCGCGAAATCCGCGCCATCCAGGCCGCGTCATGACCCGCGCCGGAGGCCATGCGGCGGAAAAGGGCGCCGGCATTTTCGGCCGCAGCCTCAAGCGCCGCCATCACCGTGATATCCGCAGGCGTCGGCATATTGTCGGAAACGATCTTGGGCGAGGATACCGTGACGCCGCGATCGCGCTGCAGCTCGACAGCCATGCGATCAACCTCGGTGATGAAACGCTCCATATCCTCACGCCGCTCGGCGCGGGCATCGATCAGCAGCCGGGCGCGCGAGGGCACGACATTGGCGGCATTCGGTTCGATTTCGAATTCGCCGACCGTCGCGGTGAAATGCCACTCGCCTTCGGAGAGCCGAAGCGCGACACGTTCGACATCGGCCACCAGCGCCGCACCCGCGACCAGCGCATCGCGCCGCGCGCCCACCGGTGTCGTCCCGGCGTGATCGGCCTGGCCCTCGATGAAAATCTCGATGCGGGTGATGCCGGCGATCGCGGTGACGATGCCGATGTCGCGGCGTTCGTTTTCCAGAACCGGCCCCTGCTCGATATGCAGTTCCAGAAAGGCGCTGATATCGGTGCGCTTAAGCTGGGCGATCCTTGATGGGTCCCCGCCCGCATCGACGATGCCCTGACGCAGAGTCAAATCCCCCTCGCTACGGCTCAGCCATCCATCCGGGATCAGCCCGGCCATGCCGCGGCTGCCGATACAGGAGACGCCGAAGATCGAGACTTCCTCCGCGAGGAAATCGACGATCTCCAGATCATGATCGAGGCGGATGCCGGCATCATCCAGCGCGCGCGCCACTTCAAGAGCGGCGGCAACACCGGCGATACCATCGAAGCGGCCGCCTTCCGGCACTGTATCGGAATGCGAGCCGAGCATGATGGTGCCGAGGCCGGATTTGCGGCCCTTGCGTTTTCCGATCAGGTTGCCGCTGGCATCGATACGGGTCTCAAGACCGGCGGCCTTGAACTGGCGATCGAGGAAGGCGCGGCCTTCGAGAAACATCGGCGTGAAGGCGCGGCGGGTGTAGGGCCTGTCGGGCTCGGTGATCCGCGCCAGCCCCTTGATGACGTCGGCAATGCGCGTCGCATCAACCGGCAGATTGGTCTGCGATGCCTTCATCCGATCGCCCCCGCAAGCGGCAGGCTTGCCGGCGGCCGCACGAAGCGGCCGTCGCCGGGGGCGGCCAGCACCTTGCCGTCTTCATAGATCTTGCGACCGCGATTGTAGGTCGCCGCCACGCGCCATGGCAGGCGGATGCCGTTGTAAGGCGACCAGCCAACGACATTGTTGCCGCTCTCGGCAGCGTCGTAGACATAAGCCTCGGGCGTCAGCACCGCGATATCGGCATGCTTTCCGACTTCCAGCGCGCCCTTCTCGTGATCGAGGCGGAAGTGTCGCGCCGGGTTCAGCGCCATCAACTCGGCCGCGCGGGTGAGCGGAACGCCACGCTCCAGCGCGCTCTTGATAAACAACGGCACCATCACCTCCAGCCCCGGTACGCCGGAGGAATTGGCGAGCATATCCGGATTGGTCTTGCGGTTTTCCGACCAGCTGACGTGATCGGTCGAAACCAGTGTGATATTGCCCTCGGCTACATGCCGCCAGAGTTTTTCCACCTCGGCGCGCGGGCGGATCGGCGGGTTGATCTTGGCCTTGCCGCCGAGACGGCGCACGTCGTTTTCCTCGTCCAGTACCAGATAGTGGATGCAGCATTCAATTGTCGCGCGAAAACCTTGTGCCCGATAGCTGCGGGCGATGTCGTAGCCACGTCCTACCGAGCAATGAACCACATGAGCCGGGCAGCCGGTGGCGGCGCCGGTCTCATAAATCTGGTTGGTGGCGAGCAGTTCCGTCAGCGGCGGGCGCGACAGGCCATGGGCGCGGTAATCGGTGATGCCGGCGGCCTTGACCTTCTCGATTGCAGCGCGGACGGCCTCGTCATCCTCGTTGTGGACACCTGCCGTCAGCCCTGTCGGGGCGATAGCGGCAAAGCAATCTGCCAGCAATGCGGCCGGGATACGCGGAAACCGCTTCGGGTCGGTGCCGAAGGTCGAGAACTTGAAGGCCGCGACGCCTGCCTCGACCATTTCGGGAATACGTGCCGACCCTTCCTCGGGATCGATCGTGCCGTAAAGCGCGAAATCGATACGGGCCTGCGCCCCGGCATGGGCAATCTTGCGGCGCACGGCATCGCCCGAGCAGACGAGATCGCCCTCGTCATAGGGCATATCGACAATGGTGGTGACGCCGCCGGCTGCCGCCGAGCGCGTCGACCAGATGAAATCCTCCTGATCCTTCTGGCTCAGCGAATGCACCTGCGCATCGATCGCACCGGGCAGGATCAGCGCCTTGCCGAGATCATGGCTTTCTCGCGCAGAGGGCATCGCGCCCTGGCCGAGAACGGCGATGCGCTCGCCGATGACGCCGATATGGCCGTCCTCGACGATCCTGTCGGGCAGAACCAGCGTTCCCTTCAAGACGAGATCGAAATCGGCCATGCCCGGTTCCCTTCAAATCGCGAGAGCAAAGAAATCGTCGAATTCCGGCATCGGCGCCGCCGAGACGAAACTGCGGCGCAGATCGGGGCAGGAAAACGCCCTCCGCAGCGCCTCGATCTCTTCCGAGAGCGGCCGGTCCTGCAGGTACATCGGGCTAATGTCACGCACCCGGTCATAGGCAAGCTTGGCGGTCGCCTGCGGTTTGTCGCCGAGCAGATCGACGGCCTGCGCCGACAGCAGCGCCTCGATGGCGCCCATCTGGCAGAGATCACGCACCTGCGCCTCCATGCGCTCGACGATCAGCGGCAGGAAGGTTGCCTCCTCCTCAAGTCCGCCGGCAACGACGATGGATTGCGCCGACAGCGGCACGGCATTGGACTGGACGCGCATGTAGAGTTCGACGGCGAGCTTCATCAGCGGGCCGAGGCCGCTTGCGACTTCGCCGGGCGCGACGAGATTGATCGGCAGGTTGCGCCGAACGCCGTTGGAGAGGAGAACGCAGCGATTGAGCACGTTGCGGGCGACATGGGAGAAGGCGATCTGTGCCGTCTCAATATAGAGCGTCGTCGTCAGCGGCAGCGAGGCACCGGAAGAATGCACCTGTCCGCCCAGCACCACCGGATTGTCATCGGAGAGATAGGTCGCATCGAGCAACCGCTCGGCCGCAACCACGAGCGTATCAGCTGCTGCACCGAAGACCTGCGCCGTCATGCGCAGGCTCAAGGGATCGTGGATCGCCGTCGGCAGCGGCCAGTCGACCATATCCGACTGGCCATAAAGCCAGGAACCGACCAGCGCCTCGCCACGCGTGCCAAGCGTCGCAGCCACCCGCCAGGGATCGGCGGACGCACCGAGCGCCAGCGACGACATGAGCCCCGTCACCATCAGAACCCGCACACCTGATGCGGCCTCGCGAATGACTTCGGCCGCGGCAGCATAGGCCGTGGCGTTGACGCTGAGGGCCGCCAGTGCATCCCGCGGCTGCATGCCGAACGGCGTTATACCCGCGCGTATCAAAGCTTCGCTCGCATCGAGAAGCTCGCCGCCATAAAAGGCCTTGCCGACCCCCGTGAGCACCGAGGCAACCTGCCCCATCAGCCCGATATCGGCGCATCCGATCGAGCCGTGGCGGTGCACCGCAGGCACCACGTCATGCTCCAGAAGGGCCAGAAACGCATTGACCAGCTCGACGCTGCATCCGGTATGGCCGCCCAGCGCTGTATTGACCCGGATCGCCATCGCTTTCCTGACGACGGACGAGGAGAAGAGTGGCCCGGTGCCGAAATGATGGGCTTTGACCAGCGAGGCATTGAACTGATCCAAATCGCCGGCAGTCCAGAGTTTGTCTTTCATCGAACCGACGCCGGTATTGGCGCCGTAGACAGGAAGGCCCAGAGCGATGCGATCGGTGATGACAGTGCGGGCGCTGCGTACTCTGTCCATGGCTAGATCGGACACGACAGTGCTGTGCTCGCCGCTGCCGATTCTCTCCAGAGTCGAGAAGCTGAGCGGTTGCCCTGTCAAAACAATGGTTTTCGTCGCCGCCTGCATGCCTGTCTGTCCTTGCCTGTCACCATGCTATGCGCATTGGACGGCCTTGTGGTATATCCCAAAGACGAAACGGGAGATGCGTCAATCCGAACACACGGCAACGTCTTCAAACACCAACCGGACAGATTGTTTCATGGATATCGCCACCCTTGCGCTGGTTCACGCCGTCCTGGTCGAGCGCGGCATCCGGCGCGCGGCGAGAGTGACGGGCCGTCCTCCCGCCAGCGTCACGGCCGCGCTGAAGCGGATGGAGGCGGCAATCGCCGTGCCGCTCGTGCGCCGCGAGGGCGGTAATCTTGTCCCAACACTCGAGGCGCAGCGACGATTCGGTGATTTTGCAGCAGCAAGACTGAAGATCGAGGCGCTGCTTGCTCCGGCAAACCGGGAAACGGTGGCGGTGCCCGCCATTGGTATCAGCGCGCTCGAAAGGTTTCTGACCGTTGCCCGCAGCGGCAGCATCCGCAGCGCTGCCCAGCAGATCGGCGTCGGGCAGCCGCAGTTGACGCGCCAGATCGCCGACATGGAACGCACGTTGGGCTACGCTCTCCTCACCCGCTCCGCCGCTGGCGTCGCCTGTACCGCGCAGGGGCTTGATGCCATGCCTGTGGCAGAAGCGCTGAGCGAAATCTGGGCGAGATTGTCGCGCGCCTCGGCCGATCGTTTCCGTAGGACCGCGGCGACGTGGCGGCTCGGCTCCGTCATGCCGCTCGGCCCGGAAAGCGAGATCGCCCGCATGCTGGCGTCGCTGACCGCGCGCTGGCATCAGGCACGGCCGCGCCAACCGCTGTTCCTTTCCAGCACCACCGCAGACGAACTGATAGCCGGGCTGAAGAGCCGCCGCTTCGACGCTGTGCTGCTCGACATTGCCGATTTTCCCAGCGAGTTCGAAGGGCGGCTGGTATCACAGGCACCGCTTGCGCTTGCCGGACAAGCCGAGTTTTTCGCGCAAGGTCGTCCGCTCGCCGATATCCTCACGTCTCACCCCATCGTCGTTCCCAGCCTGCGCAGCGGCCTTCGCCAGCAGGCGGCCCGCTTTCTCGAAAACACATTGAACGACGTGGAACGCCAGCGGCTGACGATAGCCGAAGTTGATTCCATCCCCGTGATCATCAACCTCGTTCTGAACCACGGATATCTGTCGGTGCTGCCGCAAAGCTCGCTGTCGCGGGTTCGCAATGCACCGGCGATGATCCGGCTGGATGCGAGCTACGCACAGTCGCTTTCGCTCGTCTGGCCGAAGAACGCGCTCTCCCGCCAACTGGGAGAAACGATGCTGGCGATGATGCGCGCTGACGAGAACGGTATGACCGAAGCGGAATCAGTTTCGCCACATCCGGCACGAACCATCTGATTGGATTCAGCAAATCCCGCCTGTTGAATCAGCGTATTAAAAACCTGAATCAACTCTTGAGCTTCAGCCGCCGGCGCGTCTCGCTCGGGCTTTCGCGGTAGTGGGCGCGATAGCTACGGGAGAAGGCGGATGATGAGTTGAAGCCGGTGGCGGCCGCGATATCGGCGAAATCGGCGCGGCTTTCGATGACCTTGCGGCGGGCGGCATTGAGCCGGAGCGCGAGATAATGGACATGGGGGGCGACGCCCATCGTCTCCTGAAACAGCGTCTGCAGATGGCGGGCACTCACCCCGAGGCGACGGGCGAGACGAGTAAGCGTCAAGGGTGCCTCCACCGTCTCCTCCATCAGCTTTACCGCAGCACCCACCCTGTTGTCGGAGATGCGCATATTGCCGATCGTCGGCACCTGCAGCAGGTCGCCGCGGGTGCGCTCCTGCTCGTAGATGAACAGGCGCGAGACTTCGAGCGCCAGCGAATAGCTGTGCTGGCGGCGGATCAGCTCCAGCATCAGATCGAGCGTCGGCAGCGAACCGCCTGTGGTGATGCGCTTGCCGTCGATGACGAAGCGCTCTCGCACCATCGTCACCTGCGGATAGGCCGCCGTGAAATCCTCGAAATCCTCCCAGTGGTTGGTGGCGGAGAAATTGTCGAGAAGGCTGGTCTCGGCCAGAAACCACGACCCGGCCTCGATCCCCGCCATCAGTTCGCGATGCCGGGCGGTGCGCGACAGGAGCATCTTCAGTTGCGTCGTCGCATAGGCCCGCCAGTTGTAGCTCGACAGAACGAACAGCGGCGACGTTTCATTCTGTGGTCGAAAAGGGCCTGAAACCGGGATCGGGATGCCGCTCTTGGTCTCGATCGCATTGCCGTCCGGGCTGAAAATCTGCCAGTCGTAAAGCACCTTTCCGGCGATGCGATTAGCCGCGCGAAGCGGCTCGATGACCGACGCGACGAGGATAAGATTGGTCTCCGGCAAGACCAGCAGGTCGATATGCTGGGTCTCATCCTGCGGAACGAGCATTCGTATGTCTCCAGCCACTCATTCCGAAAATGTATAGCACGCATCCGAGAAAGGAAAGCAGATCGCTTTGTCTTGCCTCGTAATGGACGTCAAGAACAAGGGGAGGCTTTTATGCCACTAAGCATGAATCGCGACGTTTTCATCACCTGTGCCGTTACCGGCTCCGGCGACACCGCCGGCAAATCACCGCATGTGCCGAGATCGCCAAAGGACATCGCAGCATCGGCCATCGACGCCGCGAAAGCAGGGGCGGCCATCGTCCACTGCCATGTGCGCGACCCGGAAACCGGCGTGCCGAGCCGTCGTAACGACCTTTATAAGGAGGTCACTGATCTCATTCGCTCCGCCGATGTCGATGTCGTGCTGAACCTCACGGCCGGCATGGGCGGCGACATGATTTTCGGCAATGTCGAAAACCCGCTGCCCCTCAACCCTGATGGCACCGACATGGCAGGCGCGACCGAACGCGTATCGCATGTGGCCGAATGCCTGCCGGAAATATGCACGCTCGATTGCGGCACGATGAACTTCTCGCTCGGCGACTACGTCATGACCAACACGCCGTCGATGCTGCGTGCCATGGCCAAGATGATGACCGATCTCGGCGTGCGCCCGGAAATCGAAGCCTTCGATACCGGCCATCTCTGGTTTGCCAAGCAACTCGTCGAGGAAGGCCTGATCGAGGACCCGGTCCTCATCCAGCTCTGCATGGGCATTCCGTGGGGCGCGCCGGATGACCTCAACACCTTCATGGCGATGGTCAACAACGTGCCGAAAAACTGGACCTTCTCCGCGTTTTCCATTGGCCGCAACGCGCTTGCCTATCCGGCAGCCGCCGTGCTTGCCGGCGGCAATGTCCGCGTCGGGCTTGAAGACAATCTCTATGTCGGCAAGGGCCAGCTCGCGACCAACGCGCAACTTGTCGAAAAGGCGGTTGGAGTCATCGAAGGCATGGGCGCCAGGATCATTGGACCGGCCGAAGTGCGCGAAAAGCTGAAGCTGACGAAGCGGTAAAAACTTGCAGTCTAGGCAAGATTACCCCTCACCAAGTTCGTCCAGCCGATCGGCTGCGCCTCTCGGGGACGAACTATCCTCTCCCACAAGGGGAGAGGAAGCCTGCCGCAAGTTCACCTCGATTTCAAAAGCAAGGGTGTCGCGCGGTTCTTACCTCTCCCCTTGCGGGAGAGGATAGCAAGCCCGCACGAAGCAAAGCTGAGTGCCTGGGCGCGCTTGGTGAGGGGGAAATCACCGCCCGATGACAGACCGAATTATTGAAGAGGTAAAACACCAATGACCAAGATCACCAAGGCGGCCTGTATCGGCGGCGGCGTTATCGGCGGGGCCTGGGCGGCACGCTTCATTCTCGGTGGCATCGATGTCGCCATGTTCGATCCGCATCCGGAGGCGGAGCGCATTGTTGGCGAAGTCATGGCAAACGCCGAGCGCGCCTATGGCATGCTGACCATGGCGCCGCTGCCTCCGAAGGGCAAGCTCACCTTCGTCAAGAGCATTGAAGAGGCCGTGCAAGGCGCTGACTGGATTCAGGAAAGCGTGCCTGAACGGGTCGATCTCAAGCGCAGTGTCATCACGCAGATCGACGCAGCCGCCGATCCGAAGGCGCTGATCGGTTCCTCGACATCCGGCATCATGCCGACCGAGCTGCAGCGCGACATGAAGCATCCCGAGCGCATGTTCGTCGCCCATCCCTACAATCCTGTCTATCTCCTGCCGCTTGCCGAACTCGTCGGCGGCGAAAAGACCAGCAAAGCCACCCTTGATGACGCTAAGGCAAAGCTTGCGCCGATCGGCATGAAGGGCGTCATCATCAACAAGGAGATCGAGGCCTTCGTCGGCGACCGTCTTCTCGAAGCCGTCTGGCGCGAAGGCCTGTGGCTGATCAAGGACGACATCTGCGATACCGAAACGCTCGACGATGTGATCCGCTATTCGTTCGGCATGCGCTGGGCGCAGATGGGCATGTTCGAGACCTATCGTATCGCCGGCGGTGAAGCCGGCATGCGCCACTTCCTCGCCCAGTTCGGCCCCTGCCTGTCCTGGCCCTGGACCAAACTGATGGATGTCGTCGATCTCGATGACGAACTGGTCGACAAGATCGCCGGCCAGTCCGATGCGCAATCCGGCGCCCGGGGCATCCGCGACCTGGAACGTATCCGCGACGAAAACCTCGTCGGCATCATGCATGCACTGAAGAGTGGCGATGGCGGCAAGGGCTGGGGTGCGGGCAAGCTGCTTGCCGATTTCGAGCAGGGCCTCTGGGCCAATGCCGAAAAGCCCAAGACAGATCTCGGCCAGGCTCAACCGATCCGCATCCTCGAAACCAAGGTCAATGCCGCCTGGGTCGATTACAACGGCCACATGACCGAACATCGCTACCTGCAGGTGTTCGGTGATACCTCCGACGGTCTGCTGCGCCTCATCGGCGTCGATCTCGACTACGTCAAGAACGGCCACAGCTACTACACGGTGGAAACCCATATCCGGAACCTCGGCGAAGCCAAGCTCGGCGATGCGCTCTACTCGACCTGCCAGATCCTGTCGCATGACGAAAAGCGCCTGCACATCTTCTCGACCATCTACAATGCGGACAGCAATGCGCCGGTCGCGACGGCCGAGCAGATGCTGCTGCATGTGGACAGCAAGGCTAGCAAGGCCGTACCCGCACTGCCGGAGGTGATCGCCAAGGTGACGGCGATTGCGGAAGCTCATGCCTCGCTGCCGGCGCCAGAAGGCGTTGGGCGGGCTGTGGGGCAGAAGCGGTAGTCTGAAGTCGCCGCTTTTACCCCCTCTGTCTCTTCGGGACATCTCCCCCTCAAGGGGGGATGGGGAGCAAACGGCAAGCTCGGAAACCCAAAGTGCCGGCGATGAGGAACGTGGGCAGTGAGGGAAAAGAACGATCTTTCCCCTTGAGGGGGAGATGTCGGCAACGCCGACAGAGGGGGGTGAGAGCGACAAACGCCGGCCTCCCGATAAACAGATACGAGGGAGAACGACCATGAATTTCGCACTGACAGACGAACAGCAGATGATCGTCAATACCGTGCGCGGCTTCGTCGAGACGGAGATCTATCCGCATGAGAACGAGGTCGAGCGCACCGGCTTCGTGCCGCCGGAACTCGGCCAGGACATTGCCCGCAAATGCAAGGAGCTCGGCTTCTTCGGTTGCAACATGCCGGAATCGGTCGGCGGCGCCGGGCTTGACCACCAGACCTTCACGCTGGTCGAGCGCGAGCTTGGCCGCGGCTCCATGGCGCTCACCGTGTTCTTCGGCCGCCCCTCGGGCATCCTGATGGCCTGCAACGACGAGCAGAAGGAAAAATACCTGCTGCCGGCCGTTTCCGGCGAGAAATTCGATGCACTCGCCATGACCGAGCCCGATGCCGGCTCGGACGTGCGCGGCATGAAGTGCTTTGCGAGGCAGGATGGCGACGACTGGGTCGTCAACGGCACCAAGCATTTCATCAGCCATGCCAACATCGCCGATTTCGTCATCGTCTTCATCGCCACCGGCGAAGAGCAGACCCCGCGCGGGCCGAAGAAACTCATTACTTGCTTCCTCGTCGATCGCGGCACGCCGGGCTTCGAAATCCGCGACGGCTATAGTTCCGTGTCACATCGTGGCTACAAGAATTGCATCCTCACCTTCGACGAATGCCGCCTGCCCTCGGCGCAGATTCTGGGTGAGGTGCACAAGGGTTTCGACATCGCCAATGACTGGCTGTATGCGACCCGCCTGACGGTTGCTGCAACCTCCGTCGGCCGCGCCCGCCGGGCCTTCGATTATGCGTTGTCCTATGCGGCCGAGCGCAAGCAGTTCGGCAAACCGATCGGCGCCAACCAGGGTGTGTCCTTCAAGCTCGCCGACATGATCACCGAGATCGATGCCGCCGACCTGCTGACGCTCTCGGCCGCCTGGAGGCTCGATCAGGGCCTGCCGGCCAACCGCGAGATCGCTTCGGCCAAGGTTTATGCCACGGAAATGCTGGCCCGCGTGACGGATGAGGCGATCCAGATCTATGGCGGCATGGGCCTGATGGACGACCTGCCGCTCGCCCGCTTCTGGCGCGATGCCCGCGTGGAGCGGATCTGGGACGGCACGTCGGAAATCCAGCGGCACATCATCAGCCGCGAACTCTTGCGACCACTGGGGGCGTGATGGAGGCATCCCCCATGACCACATCCCCCCGTCCTCTCGATCGCCTGATCCGCCCGAAATCCATTGCCGTCTTTGGCGGCAAGGAAGCGCGGCGCGTGATCGAGCAATGCAACAAGATGGGCTTTGCCGGCGAAATCTGGCCGGTGCATCCGAAGCTTGACGACGTGCTCGGCCGCAAGTGCTATCGCTCCGTCGCGGAGCTGCCGGCCGCTCCTGATGCAGCCTTCGTCGGCGTCAACCGCCAGCTCACCATCGAGATCATTCGTGACCTTTCGGCGCGTGGCGCCGGCGGTGCGATCTGCTACGCCTCCGGCTTCCGCGAGGCGGTAAACGAGCTTTCCGACGGTAACGAGCTGCAATCCGCGCTCGTGGAAGCCGCCGGTGAGATGGCGATCGTCGGGCCGAACTGCTACGGCTTCATCAACATGCTCGACGGCGCGCTGCTCTGGCCCGACCAGCACGGCATGGTGCGTGTCGACAAGGGCGTCGCCGTGCTCACCCAGTCCTCCAACATTGCCTGCAATGTCTCGATGCAGATGCGCGGCCTGCCGCTCGCCTATCTCATGACCGCAGGAAATCAGGCGCAGACCGGACTGTCCGACCTCGCCTGCGCCGTCATCGAAGACCCGCGCGTGACCGCTGTCGGCCTGCATATCGAAGGTTTTGACAGCATCGAGGCGCTACAGCGGCTGGCCACGCGCGCCCGCGAACTCGGCAAGCCCGTCGTCACCCTGAAGGTCGGCAAATCGGAAGCGGCACAGCTGGCGACGGTCTCGCACACGGCCTCGCTTGCCGGCAACGACAAGGTCTCCTCGGCCCTGCTCGCCCGTCTCGGCATCGGCCGCGTCGATACCCTGCCCGAGCTTCTGGAAACGCTGAAGCTGCTCCACCTGAACGGCACGCTGAAGAGCTTCGACATCTCCTCGATGAGCTGTTCAGGCGGCGAGGCTTCGCTGATGGCGGATGCCGGGGTCGGGCGCAAGGTCATCTACCGGGCGCTGAAGGACGAACAGCGCCTGCCGTTGCGCGAAAGCCTTGGCGAGATGGTGACGATCTCCAATCCGCTGGATTACCACACCTTCGTCTGGGGCAACCGTGAGAAGCAGACGACGGCTTTCACGGCGATGATGAGGGGCGACTATGCTGTCAATCTCATCGTGCTCGACTTCCCCCGTCAGGATCGCTGCGATGCCGCCGATTGGGTCACCACCTGCGATGCTGTCATCGACGCTTCGAAAGCGACCGGCGCGGTTGCCGGCATTGTCGCAAGCCTCGGCGAAAACATGCCGGAAGACACGGCGCTTTCGCTGATGGCGCAGAATGTCGTGCCCTTCTTCGGCATCGACGAGGCACTGACAGCCTGCGAAGTCGCCGCAGAAATCCGCCGCCTCTGGGCCGAACCAGCCATGGAGCCACTGCTGCCCGTCTCGCCGAAGGCCGATGGCGAAAGCGTCACGCTCTCCGAACATGAGGCCAAGACGGAGCTTGCCGCCTTCGGCCTGAAGATCCCTGAAAGCCTGACCGCCACAACAGCCGAGGAAGCCGCCGACGCTGCGGGTAAACTCGGTTTCCCTGTCGTCCTCAAGGGTCAGGGCGTCGCCCACAAGACCGAGGCCGGAGCCGTCAAGCTCAACCTTGCCAGCCGCGAAGCAGTTCTTGAAGCGGCGAAAGCAATGGCAGGAGTCGCCTCCGGTTATCTCGTGGAGAAGATGGTCGCAAAGCCGGTTGCCGAGCTGATCATCGGCGCGATGCGCGATCCTGTCGCGGGGCCGGTGCTGACCGTTGGCGCGGGCGGAATCCTCGTGGAACTGCTGGAAGACTCGGCAATCCTGACGCTTCCCACCGCCGAAAAGGCGATCCGCGCGGCGCTTTCCGGCCTCAAGGTTGCAAAGCTGCTCGGCGGTTATCGCGGCCAGCCCAAGGGCGATATCGACGCCCTCGTGCAGGCCGTCGCATCAGTGGCATCCTATGTCGTTTCAAACGCTTCAATGATCGAAGAAGTAGATATCAATCCTATCATGGTGCTGCCCGAAGGTTCTGGAACCGTCGCGGCCGATGCCCTGATCAGGCGAAGGAAAGCGAGCGCATGACAGGACCGATCAAGACCCGCCGCGAAGGCGGCATTCTGGAAGTGACGATCGACCGGCCGAAGGCCAATGCGATCGATCTCGTCACCTCCCGGATCATGGGCGAAGTCTTCCGCGATTTCCGCGACGACGAGACCCTGCGTGTTGCGATCATCACCGGCGCCGGTGAAAAGTTCTTCTGTCCGGGATGGGACCTGAAGGCGGCAGCCGCAGGCGATGCCGTCGATGGTGACTATGGCGTCGGCGGCTTTGGTGGCATGCAGGAACTGCGCGACCTCAACAAGCCGATCATTGCGGCGATCAACGGCATCTGCTGCGGCGGCGGCTTTGAAATCGCTCTTTCCACCGACATGATCCTCGCGGCCGAACACGCGACCTTCGCGCTGCCCGAAATCCGCTCCGGCACCGTTGCCGATGCCGCCTCCATCAAGCTGCCAAAGCGCATTCCCTATCACATCGCCATGGACATGCTGTTTACAGGTCGCTGGCTGGATGTCACCGAGGCCCATCGCTGGGGTTTCGTCAACGAGATCCTGCCCGCCGATAAGCTGATGGACCGCGCCTGGGAACTGGCACGCCTGCTCGAAAGCGGGCCGCCGCTGGTCTATGCCGCCATAAAGGAAGTCGTGCGCGCTGCCGAAGGCGAGGCCTTCCAGACGACTATGAACAAGATCACCCGCCGCCAGCTGAAGACGGTGGATATTCTCTATTCCAGCGAGGATCAGCTCGAAGGCGCCCTCGCCTTCACCGAGAAGCGCGATCCCGTCTGGAAAGGGCGATAAAAGCAAACGGCGCGCGAGGAAACGCGCCGAAAGAGACGGCCGAGAGCATGCCACTTCGCATAAGCTATATTTATGCAGTGGAATGAATTTTCATGTGAATACAAAGGGAAATTTTGAAACTAGCCTGAACAGCAACGGGGATCGTTCATTCAACGAAAACCCCGCAATCAAAATTCGACAGCCGAAAAGGCTGCAAAAACACTGGTGGTTGGGGCCATTGCCATGCATGTTGCGCATAGCGAGATACCTCGTCGGACAAAACAAGATTGATCGGCTGAGCCGGCAAACAATAAAGGGAACAGGGGAATGAGCGACTACAAGAATTTTCTTAGCGGCCAAGTCACGCTTGGCAAAATGAACCGACGCGAATTCATGGGCCGCACCGCGGCTCTGGGCCTGACCGTCGCGGCGGCCGGCACGTTGTTTTCGCAGAGCGCCATGGCGCAGGAGCCCAAGCGCGGCGGTCACCTGAAGCTTGGCCTTGAAGGCGGCTCGGCCACCGATTCTAACGATCCGGCGAAATTCCTGTCGCAGGTCATGTTCTGCATCGGCCGCTGCTGGGGTGACATGCTGGTCGAATCCGAGCCCCTGACGGGCGCTCCGGTTCCGGCATTGGCCGAATCCTGGGAACCGTCGGCTGACGCTGCCACCTGGACCTTCAAGATCCGCAAGGGCGTCAAGTTCCACGACGGCAAGGACTTGACGATCGACGACGTCGTCAAGACCCTGCAGCGCCATACCGACGAGAAGTCGGAATCCGGCGCGCTCGGCGTCATGAAGTCGATCAAGGAAATCAAGGCCGACGGCGAAAACCTCGTTCTCGTGCTGACCGAAGGCAATGCCGACCTGCCGCTGCTTTTGACCGACTACCACCTCGTCATCCAGCCGGGCGGCGGCTACGAAAATCCGGGCGCCGGCATCGGCACTGGCCCCTACAAGCTCTCGAGCTTCGAGCCGGGCGTTCGCGCCACTTTCGAGAAGAACCCCGACGACTGGCGCACCGACCGCGGCTTCGTCGATTCGATCGAAATCATCGGTATGAACGACGCGACCGCCCGTATCGCGGCGCTGTCTTCCGGCCAGGTGCACTACATCAACCGCGTCGATCCGAAGACCGTGAACCTTCTGAAGAAGGCACCGAACGTCGAAATCCTCTCGACCTCGGGCCGCGGCCACTACGTCTTCATCATGCATTGCAACACTGCGCCGTTCGACAACAACGATCTGCGCATGGCGCTGAAATACGCCATGGACCGCGAAACCATGGTCGATAAAATCCTTGGCGGCTATGGCAAGGTCGGTAACGACTTCCCGATCAACTCGACCTACGCCCTCTTCCCCGAAGGCATCGAGCAGCGCGCCTACGACCCGGACAAGGCGGCCTTCCACTACAAGAAGTCCGGCCACAGCGGGTCGGTGCTGTTGCGCACCTCAGATGTCGCCTTCCCGGGTGCGGTCGATGCGGCCGTGCTCTATCAGGAAAGCGCCAAGAAGGCCGGCATCGAGATCGAAGTGAAGCGCGAACCCGGCGACGGCTACTGGTCGAACGTCTGGAACGTGCAGCCCTTCTCCACCTCCTACTGGGGTGGCCGTCCGACCCAGGACCAGATGTATTCCACCGCCTATCTTTCGACGGCCGACTGGAACGACACCCGCTTCCTGCGTCCGGACTTCGACAAGATCCTTCTCGAAGCCCGCTCGGAACTCGACGAAAACAAGCGCAAGGACATGTACCGCACCATGGCAACCATGGTGCGTGACGAAGGCGGCCTGATCCTGCCGATGTTCAACGACTTCGTGAACGCCTGCGGCAAGAACGTGAAGGGCTATGTCCACGATATCGGCAACGACATGTCGAACGGCTATGTCGCAACCCGCGTCTGGCTCGACGCATAATGGCGGCGCTCGGACCAGACAATGGTCCGGCACCGACGACTGAAACGCCTGCGGTTGGCTCCGACCAGCCGCAGGCCGCAGCCGTTGCCGGATCGGGCGTTGTCGCCACCATGACCCCCGGTGTCCTCCAGGGCACCTTCTGGCGCCGCTTCAGCCTGCGTCGGCCGATGGCAGCGCTCATCATTCAGCGGCTCGGCTTGAGCGTCGGTTTGCTCTTTGCCGTGTCGCTGATGATCTTCGGCGGCGTGGAAGCCCTGCCGGGCGATTTCGCCACGACCTATCTCGGCCAGTCGGCCACCCCGCAGGCGGTCGAGAACATCCGCAAGGACCTCGGCCTCGATCGGCCCGTGACCGAACGTTACTTCTCCTGGCTCGGCGGCGCGCTGCAGGGGGATTTTGGCACCTCCTGGGCAAGCCGAAACTCCGTCAGCGAACAGATCGGCAAACGGCTGGGCAACTCGCTGTTTCTCGCCTTCTTCGCCGCCATCATCTCCGTTCCGCTCGCCATTGGGCTGGGCATGATCGCGGTACAATTCCGAAACCGGCTTCCGGACAAGCTGATCAACATCGTATCGCTGGCCGCGATCTCGCTGCCCGAGTTCTTCGTCGGCTATATCCTGATCGTACTGTTCGCCGTCAAATTCGGCGTCGCGACCTTCCCGGCCACCGTTTATGACAGCATGGGCTTCCTGGAGCGCCTGTCAGCCATCGCGCTTCCGGTCGCAACCCTCGTTCTGGTCGTGCTCGCCCACATGATGCGCATGACGCGGGCGGCGATCCTCAACGTCATGTCCTCGGCCTATGTCGAGACCGCAGAACTCAAGGGTCTCGGCGCCTTCCGCATCATCGCCCGCCACGCCGCTCCCAACGCTGTGGCGCCGGTCATCAACGTTGTCGCTCTCAACCTCGCCTATCTCGTCGTCGGCGTCGTCGTCGTGGAAGTGGTCTTCGTCTATCCCGGCATGGGGCAATATATGGTGGATGCGGTGACCGTGCGCGACATGCCCGTCGTTCAGGCGTGCGGCCTGATCTTCGCCGCCTTCTACATCTTCCTCAACATGGCGGCCGATATCCTCGCCATTCTTGCCAATCCAAGACTGAGGCACCCGCGATGAACCTGAGATCCATTCCCATCAGCGCCTGGGTCGGTTTCGCCGGTATCGCGATCGCCCTCGTCTGCGCCCTCTTCGCACCCTTGATCGCCCCCTACGGCGAAAGCCAGGTGGTCGGCGATATCTGGCTGCCCGGCGGCGGCGATTTCCTCCTCGGCACCGACAATCTCGGCCGCGATCTCCTGTCCCGCCTGATCTACGGCGCCCGCACCACGATCTTCGTGGCGCTGGCCGCAACCATCATCTCGTTTTCGCTGGGCATGCTCTTGTCGTTCACCGCCGCCGTTACTGGTGGTTTCATCGACCAGCTGTTCTCGCGCTTCAACGACCTGATGATGGCGATCCCGACCTTGATCTTCGCCCTCGTCGTGCTCGCGGTCCTGCCGCAGCATCTCTGGATCCTGATCCTCGTCATGGCGGTGCTGGACTCAACCCGCGTCTTCCGCATCGGCCGCGCCGTTGCGCTCGATGTGGCAGTCATGGAGTTCGTCGAGGCAGCACGGCTGCGCGGCGAAGGCACGGGCTGGATCATCTTCCGCGAAATCCTACCCAACACGCTCTCGCCACTGCTCGCCGAATTCGGCCTGCGCTTCGCCTTCTCGATCCTGTTCCTCTCCACCCTCTCCTTCCTTGGCCTCGGCATCCAGCCGCCGGCAGCGGACTGGGGCGGCATGGTCAAGGACAACAAGGACGGCATCATCTTCGGTATCAACGCCGCGCTCATCCCGGGCGGGGCGATCGCCGTGCTTGCCATCTGCGTCAACCTCGTCGTCGACTGGCTGATGAAACGAACCTCCAGCCTGAAAGGAGGCCGTGGCGATGCCTGATCTTCTAACTGTCAAGAACCTGAAGATCGAAGCGACCAGCTATCCTCCGGGCGAACCGCCAAAGACGGTGACCTTGGTCGACAATGTCTCCTTCTCCGTCGAAAAGGGCAAGGTGCTCGGCCTCATCGGCGAATCTGGCGCCGGCAAATCGACCATCGGCCTCTCCGCTCTGGCCTATGGCCGCGGCGGCGCATCCATCGTCGGCGGCGAAGTGATGCTGAACGGCAAGGACATCCTGAAGCTTGGACGTGGCGGCATTCGCTCCGTGCGCGGCTGCAAGGTCTGTTATGTCGCCCAGTCTGCGGCAGCCGCCTTCAACCCCGCGCACAGACTTGGCGAACAGGTCATCGAGGCGTCGCTGCGCCACAAGATCATGACGCGGTCCGAAGCCGAAAAGCGGGCGCTGTATCTCTTCCGCGTTCTCGGCCTGCCAAACCCGGACACGTTTGGCGACCGTTATCCACATCAGGTCTCCGGCGGCCAGCTGCAGCGTGCCATGACCGCCATGGCGCTCTGCCCCAACCCGGAACTGATCGTCTTCGACGAGCCGACCACGGCGCTCGACGTCACCACCCAGATCGACGTGCTGGCGGCGATCAAGCACGCGATCGAGGAGACGCACACCGCGGCGCTCTACATCACCCATGACCTCGCTGTCGTCGCCCAGATCTCCGACGACATCATGGTGCTACGCCATGGCAAGACCGTCGAATACGGCACGACGAAACAGATCATCGAAGCCCCGGTGCAGGAATACACCAGAGCCTTGGTCAGTGTCCGCCAGACCAAGCGTGACGAAGCAGCCGATCAGTCCAACACGCTGCTCAACATCGAGAATATCAGCGCCGGTTATGCCAATGGCTTCAAGGTGCTGCATGACGTTTCGCTGCATCTGCCGAAGGGGCAGACGCTGGCGATCGTCGGGGAGAGCGGCTCGGGCAAGTCGACCCTCGCCCGCGTCATCACCGGCCTCCTGCCGCCGAGCGAAGGCCGCATCACCTTCGACGGCAAGCAACTGCCGCCGGCTTTGCGCGGCCGCAGCAAGGACGAGCTGCGCCGGGTGCAGATGATCTACCAGATGGCCGATACAGCGATGAACCCGCGCCAGACGGTGCGCGACATCGTCGGCCGTCCGATCTCCTTCTACTACGGCCTGCACGGGGCCAAGAAGACGGAGCGAGTGAAGGAACTGCTCGACCAGATCGAGATGGGTGATCGTTTCCTCGACCGCTACCCGGCCGAACTTTCCGGCGGCCAGAAACAGCGCGTCGCCATCGCTCGCGCTTTGGCAGCCAAGCCGGAACTCATCCTCTGCGACGAACCGACCTCGGCGCTCGACCCGCTGGTGGCGGAAGGCATCCTGAATCTTCTTCTGAAGCTTCAGGAGGAAACCGCTGTTTCCTATGTCTTTATCACCCACGACATCGCCATCGTCCGCGCCATCGCCGACAGCGTCGCCGTCATGCACCGGGGCAAGCTCGTCCGCTTCGGGCCGAAATCGAAGGTGCTCTCACCGCCGTTCGACGACTATACGGACCTGCTGTTGAAGTCGGTCCCGGAGATGGAAATCGGCTGGCTGGAGAAGGTGCTGACGACACGGCGGATGGAGAGCGCGGGGAACTGAGGCACGGCACACTCGGTCCCAATCTCCCCCTTGCGGGGGAGATGTCGGCAGAGCCGACAGAGGGGGTTGGATACCTCACACGCAAAGCCACTGATTCTGAATTCGGAGGCACCGCCCCTCTCTGTCACTTCGCGACATCTCCCCCCGCAAGGGGGGAGATTGGGACCGCGTCCTACTGCGTCTTACACGCCACATCCCCCAACCTGTTCGCAGCCTCCCCCTCCATCATCACGCTGCCCTCGCTCTTCGCCCCGCAACTCGTCTTGCCATCCGAACCGCCGCGGAAATGGACGACCGGCTGACCTTCGATCATGATGCTCGGCACGATCTCGTAAAGTTCGGGCGGGCATTTGGCGACGTCGGAGAGGCGTAGCGCCGGGGCGCCGCCGATCATGACGCTGACTGCGCCGGACAGGGCGCAAGGCGGGATGGTCGAAGTGGCGCCCTCTTCGGCAAATGCGGCGGCAGACGTGCCGGCCAGAAGCAAGCCGGTACAGGCTACGATCCTTGTTAACATGGCTTCCTCCTCCACAAGATCAACGACGACACAGTATCACGCCGCCGCATCCCTCAATAATCGGAGGGCAGTGTCAGCACCTCGGCCGCGGGGGTTTCCAGAAAATGTCGCACCGTCGTCGGCAGCTGCCGTGAATTCAGCGCCAACACGCCGCAGCGCGAAAGCATCTGCCTGAGGTCCGGCTCCTGGCCGATATGGCGCCAGATCATCCGTGACGCATAGGGCAGATTTTCCTTGCGCCACGACACGCCCATGGTCGTGCCGCGCAAATAGACGCGCTGGTGCACTTCGAACGGCATCAGGATCGTCTGAGACAGCATCGGCTGGCGACCGACGCTGCGCTCGGCGATGAAGATGCGGTTGCGCCAGAAGGTGACGAGGCCGACATACTTCGAAAACTGCACGATCTCGTTTGCGCTGTCGCGAATGCGCTCGATGGATTTGATGCGGATAGAGCCGTTGTCCTCGAAAATCCGTGCGCAGGAAGAGACGACCAGCCCCGGCCAGGACGGCGACAGATGGTAGGTCTGGTAGTATCCGACATGCCGCCGCAGCGCGCCGATATCGCCGGGGAAACCATCAAGCAGCAGCCCCGCCTGCGCACTGTCGCGATCCGGTCGCGTCATGCGCGTCTCGAAAATCTTCGGCGCCAGCTCGAAGTCCTGCGGCGACACGCCGAAAAAGGCGGCGATGCGCGTGATATTGTGCGCCGAGGGCCGCGCCTCGCCATTGATGTAGCGATTGAACTGCTGCCGGTTGATGCCGATCTCCCGGCAGATTTCGGAAATCGAACGTCTCGTGGCGCAGGCAAATCGCAGATTCTGGTGGAAGACCTCGCTGTCCGGCATGCCCGATTTCCCGTTGGATCATTATGAGCGTAAACCAGCGTAAATTCGCGTCAAGTCGCGAAATTGTGCAGCTGTGTACACGCGGTAGGTTTTCAGCAACAACATCACAAAGGGAACTTCCGCATGACCGACTTCACCAAGCGTCCCGACAGGCTCATCATCCCCGCCAGCATCAACCGTCGCGGCTTCCTCGCAGGCACGGCAGCCCTCGGTCTTGCCGCGACCTTTGGTGGCACGATGGCAGTCGGCGAAGCACGCGCGCAGGAACCGAAGCGTGGCGGCCATTTCAAGATGGGCCTAAAGGGAGGTGCTGCGACCGATACGCTCGATCCCGCGACCTACAGCGCTTCAGTACTCTTTGTCATCGGCCATCTCTGGGGCGATACGCTTGTAGAGACCGACCCCAAGACGGGCGCCGCCCTGCCCTCTATCGCCTCCTCCTGGGAACCCTCGGCGGATGCCTCGGTCTGGACCTTCAAGATCCGCAACGACATTTCCTTCCATGACGGCCGCAAGATGACCGTCGCCGACATCATCGCCACGCTGAAGCGCCATTCCGACGAAGGTTCGAAGTCCGGCGCGCTCGGCCTGATGCGCTCGATCAAGACCATCGAGGAAAAGGCCGGCGATCTCGTGCTGACGCTGACGGAAGGCAATGCCGACCTGCCGCTGCTGCTGACCGACTACCACCTGATCATCCAGCCGAACGGCGGTATCGACGACCCGGCTTCGCCGATCGGTACCGGCCCGTATAAGCTGACGAGCTATGAAGCCGGCGTGCGCTCCACCTTCGAAAAGAACGCCGAGGACTGGCGCTCCGATCGCGGCTTCGTGGACTCGGTCGAGATCATCGTCATGAACGATGCGACCGCACGCATCGCCGCCCTCTCCTCCGGTCAGGTACATTTCATCAACAACATCGACCCGAAGACCGTGCCGCTCCTGAAGCGGGCGCGCCGCGTCGAAATCCTGCGCAGCTCCGGCAAGGGCTTCTACAGCTTCCTCATGCACTGCGACACAGCGCCCTTCGATAACAACGACCTGCGGCTTGCCCTGAAATATTCGATCGACCGTCAGGCGATCCTCGATCGCGTGCTCGGTGGCTTCGGCACGCTCGGCAATGATTATCCGGTCAACGGCAACTATGCGCTGGCCCCCGAAGGCATCGAGCAGCGCGCCTATGATCCCGACAAGGCCGCCTTCCACTACAAGAAATCCGGCCACGAGCGGCCGATCCTGCTGCGCACGTCCGACGCCGCCTTCTCCGGCGCCGTCGATGCTGCCGTGCTCTATCAGGAAAGCGCCAAGGCAGCCGGCATCGAAATCGAGGTTCGCCGCGAGCCGGAAGACGGCTACTGGACCAATGTCTGGAACGTGCAGCCCTTCTGCGCCTCCTACTGGGGCGGCCGCCCGACGCAGGATTCGCGCTACTCGACCTCCTATCTCTCGACGGCAGAGTGGAACGACACGCACTTCAAGCGCGAGGACTTTGACAAGCTGCTGCTTCAGGCCCGCTCCGAACTGGACGACGCCAAGCGCAAGGAACTTTATCACACCATGGCAGTGATGGTACGCGACGAAGGCGGCCTGATCCTGCCGGTTTTCAACGACTACATCATGGCCGCTTCCGCCTCCGTGAAGGGTTTTGTCGACGATATCGGCAACGACATGTCGAACGGCTATATCGGCAGCCGTGTCTGGCTCGACGCGTAAGGATCGGTGATCTCAATGACGAAACGCAATTTCACCGTCATCGAAAACGAATGGATCATGCTGAAGGATGGCACGCGGCTCGCCGCGCGCATCTGGATGCCGGAGGGTACCGATCAGGCGCCCGTTCCCGCCGTCTTCGAATACCTGCCCTACCGCAAGCGTGACGGCACCTGCCTGCGCGATGAATCGACCTATCCGGTCTTTGCCGAAGCCGGCATTGCCGGCATACGCGTCGATATCAGAGGCTCGGGCGAAAGCGACGGCGTGATCGACGGCGAATATACGCCACGCGAACTGGCCGATGGCTGCGAACTGATCGAATGGATCGCCGCCCAGTCTTGGTCCAATGGCAACGTCGGCATGATGGGCATCTCCTGGGGCGGATTCAACTGCCTGCAGGTCGCAGCGCTCAAACCACCGGCGCTGAAGGCGGTGATCTCGATCGCCTCCACCGTCGATCGCTACAACGACGACATCCACTACAAGAACGGCACGCACCTTTCCGCCCAGCTCTCCTGGGCAGCGACCATGCTCGCCTACCAGTCGCGTGCACCAGACCCGGCGCTGGTCGGCGACAGGTGGAAGGAGATGTGGCTGGAGCGGCTGGAAAACGAGCCGTTCTTCATGGAGGAATGGCTGGAGCACCAGCGCCGCGACGAATTCTGGAAACACGGCTCCATATCAGAGGATTTCGGCGATTTCCCCGTGCCGGCGCTGGTGATCGCCGGCTGGGCGGATGGCTATCGCAACACGCCGATCAAGGCGATCGAAGGTCTGGGCGACAAGGCCAAGGCGATGATCGGTCCCTGGGTGCACAAATATCCGCATTTCGCCTGGCCGAAACCACGCGCCGATTTCCACGGCGAGGCGATCGCCTGGTGGAACAAGTGGCTGCGCGATGAAGACACCGGCGCTGAAAAGTTGCCGCAGATGCGCGCCTATATCCAGGACGGTCCGAAGCCCTCGCTGCGGCGCGAATTCGACCCCGGCTTCTGGATTGCCAAGGACGAGTGGCAGCAGCCGGAGATGCAGAGCTATTACATCGACCAGTTCGGCGGCCTTGCCGAAGGCATGCCGATCGCGGGCGCGACGGATCAGGACGTTTATCTGAAGTCACCGCTCGATACCGGCACTGCCTCCGGCGAATGGTTTACGCTGAAGCCGGATGCCGAGATGGCCGGCGACCAGCGCGTCGATGATGCTGGATCGCTGGTCTTCGAAACGCTGCCGCTTGAGAAAGCCATAACCGCCCTCGGCCAGCCGGTGCTGACCGTCGAAGTGGCCTGCGACGAAGACTGGGCCAACCTGATCGCCCGCATCGTCGACATCCATGCGGACGGCACGGCGACCCGCGTTACCTTTGGCGTGCTCAACCTCGCCCACCGCGACGGCAATGCCGAACCCAAGGCGATGGAGAAGGGCAAGAAAACGCAGATCCGACTGGTGCTCGATGCGCTCGGCTATAATTTCCGGGAAGGTCACCGCATCCGCCTGTCGCTATCGACGGCCTATTGGCCAATGGTTCTGCCGGCACCGGGCGATCCGGGCCTGACAATCGACCGCGCCTCGATCGGGCTGGCCCTGCCGCTTCTCGGCGAGCACCAGCGCATCAGCGTTCCGGAGCCGGAGAACCCCGATCCGCTGCCCAAGTATATCGATCTCGAACCGGGCGAAACCGCCCGCAATGTCGTACGCGACCTGACCAACGGCGTGACCGACTATACGATCTACGAGGATACCGGGCTGAGCCAGCATCCTGATACGGGGCTTTCCACGCGCCAGATTCGCGACGAAATCTGGTCCATCGTGGATGGTGATCCGCTGTCGATGAGCGGAACCTCGACCTGGACCTGCGACATGCAGCGGGACAATATCAACCTGCGGACGATCTCGGTCGCCACCATCGCCTGTACGAGGGACGAATGGCTGATCTCGGCGTCCGTGAACGCCTTCGAGGGGGATGAGGAAATCTTCGAGAAGAGCTTCGACAAGCGCATCCCACGCGACTTCATGTAAGACTTCAGACGGGCGCTGCTTCCTTCAGGGCAAGCAGCGCCCGTTCAGCATCGCCTGCAGGCACGAAGATGTGATCGTGATGATAGGCGGCGACGACATTGGCGCTGATGCCATGACGCGTGAGAGCGACCGAGACCGCCGCCGTCAGTCCCACCGCTTCCAGCGCGGAATGAACCGTCAGCATGATGCAGCACATGACCGGACCGTAAGCGAGGTTTGCCGCATCGGCCAGCGAACGCTCGAGGATCAGCGTGACGCCTTCTTGCTCGCGAAACATGGCAAGTGCCTGGGCGAAATAATTGACCGCCTCTTCAGGTGCCGCAAGACAGTAGACGTATTCTTTGTCCTGCAGAACCGGACGCATTTCCCTCAACAGCGCATCGAGATCCGTAATTGCCGCCATCGTCATTCCTTTTGCGCCGTAAGTGCACTCTTCGACTTTTTCGCGAGGTATAGATGCCGACAGAGCGTTGGCGAGACAAGGCGAAACCCGCTTATACAGCAGCTTGTCACACACGCGTGACACACGCGATTGCGATTTGACCGAATGATCGCTTGGGAGGATGCTCCGGCAACATCGAAGCAGAGACAGTGGGAGATATCCAATGCGCATGACGCAATCATCTTTTCCGGGCAAATTGAAAAGCTTGGCCATGGCCCTCGTTGCAGGTGTTGCCCTGCATGTCGGCGGCGCGACAACAGTGTTCGCGGCAGAAGACGCCGTCGTCATCCCCGCCCCTGCCGTCGATGAGGTTGCCAAATCCGGCACCGAAAAGGCGATCTTTGCCGGTGGCTGTTTCTGGGGCGTGCAGGGTGTGTTCCAGCATGTGAAGGGCGTCAAGAACGCCGTCTCCGGCTATGCTGGCGGAGCCAAGGACACGGCCGTCTACGAGACCGTCAGTTCCGGCACGACGGGCCACGCCGAATCCGTCGAAGTGACCTTCGATCCCAAAACGGTCACCTATGGCCAGCTTTTGCAGGTGTTCTTCTCGGTCGCCCACAACCCGACCCAGCTCAACTATCAAGGCCCCGACCAAGGCACGCAATATCGTTCCGCCATCTTCACACTAACGGACGAGCAGAAGAAGGTTGCGGAAAGCTATATTGCGCAGCTCGGAAAGGCTTCCGTCTTCCCCGAACCGATCGTCACGAAGATTTCGTCGTCCGAGGGCTTCTATCCGGCGGAGGGATATCATCAGGATTTCCTGACGGCCAACCCGACCCACCCCTACATCGTCTACAATGATATGCCGAAGATCGAGAATCTGAAGGCGCTTTTCCCGACCCGCTTCTCGGAAAAACCGGTGCTGGTTGCCAACGTCAAGAGTTGATCGAGAGGACCGTTAGCCCTTTGCCAGCTGCCTGACAGCTGCGCAGAGGGTCGCAAACCCGGTCTTCGCTCCTTCGCTCATGAAGCGCGCGCGCAACCACGCATGGATCATCTGCGGCTCTTCCCGGAATGTGACATTGACACCAGCGCTGGCAAGGCGCGCAGCATAGCGCCGCGCGTCATCGCAAAGCGGATCGAAATGCGCGGCGGTGATGAAAGCGGCAGGAAGGCCGGAAAAATCCTTCGCAGCCAGCGGAAAAGCGTATGAATTGCCCGCCGGCGCCTGAAGCACGTCGCGATAATAGGCGACATCCGCCGTGGAGAGACCGGGCGCTTCCGCCATTTCGATGTAAGAGCCAGAGACCAGATCACCGCCAAGGCCGGGGTAGATCAGCGCCTGCCCGATGATGCCGGAACGCCCCTCATCCCGCGCCTTCATGGCAATGCCCGCCGCCAGATTACCGCCAGCGCTGTCGCCAATAACGACCAGAGGATGGCCATCTTTCAACACATGAGAGAGAACAGCCCAGCAATCCTCGAAAGCGGCGGGCCAAACATGCTCCGGCGCAAGCCGATAGTCCACGGCCACCAGTTCCGCCCCCACGGCATCGGAAATTTCGGCGCAGATCGCATCATGACTTTCCAGCGACCCAACTACAAAACCGCCGCCATGGATGTAAAACAGCCGTGTCTGCGTTGCGATGCGCTTCGGTCGATATCGACCCACACGAATGCGGTCGCAAATCAATTCATATTCTTGCACCAATCCGAGCGGCGGCGGCGCATCAAATTCAGCGCAAAGCGCATCGTACCAAGCGCGCTGCTGCGCTATTGGCGCGTCGACGGCGTCCTCCGGATAAAAAGCAGAGCACTGCCTGTGGAATTCAAGGATCGCGTCTTCCGTGGGCATTGCGCTCGTCATTATCGCTACCATAAATAGAAATTCGATTCATTAAGTAAATGCTATTTATAAGAGCAAATGCAAGAGGTTATCCGTGGGTAGAACTAGGAAGTATTTCTGGATATTAGCAATTTCTCTGTCGGTCGTTTTCCTCGGCCCGCCACTTCTCTTCACCGGATTTATCGCATTGGGAGGCGCGCCCTTGCTCGCGCGAACCTTCTGGATTCAGCCATTCTCAATTTCCAGCGGCACCATGTATCCAACCCTTTGGGTTGACGATTACATCTTTACCAGCAATTCCGCATACGGGTTCAGAAGCCCCTACTTCGCGGGCTCCGATGGAAGAGCGCGACTGGAGGTCAAACCGCAGCAAGGCGACGTGGTCGCCTTTATCAACCCAAACAATCCTGCAAGTGCAATTGTCAGCCGAATCATCGGCATGCCGGATGACCGCGTTCGCCTGACGGAAGGGCGCCTTTATTTAAACGATGTACTCGTACCACGCATGGCAGCAGCCCCCTTCCTGGAACCTGGCGAGTATGGAGAGCAAATTCCCGCCTACACCGAAATGCTTCCAAACGGTCTGCTTCATAACATCCTTGAAGCTTCCGACGACAGAATGGGCGATAACATGGATGAAATCACCGTTCCCCAGGAGAGTTATTTCATGATGGGTGACAACCGGGATAACAGCAACGACAGCCGGTTCGATCTGGGTTTCGTGCCAGAAGACTATATTATCGGTAAAGCCAGCCTTGTTCTCTTCAACAGGCAGGCTCTGATGCGTCACCAATGGATTGAATGAACAGGCCTGATGAAGTCAGTTGCTGTTCCCGTGGTCTCCGTCTAACGATAGCCCAATGGCCTTCACTCTCCGACAACTCCAGTATTTCATCGCCGTTGCCGAGCAGGGCTCGGTGACGCGGGCGGCGCAAAATCTTTCGATCTCGCAATCCTCGATCACAGAAGCGGTAAAGGAGCTGGAGACAGATCTCGGCGTCGAGCTTTTCGAGCGCCATCCGCGCGGCCTGCACATCACCCACAACGGCCACCAGTTCCTCCGTCATGCCACCAAAATTCTCGCTGGCGTCTCCGATGCGCGGCGCTCCTTCTCACAAGAAAAAGAATCGCGCACCGGCGGCAAGCTCAATCTCGGCGTCACATCGCTGGTCGCCGGTTATGTGCTCTCCGACCTGCTCGCCCGTTATCGCCGCGCCTGCCCCGGCGTCGAGGTCAGCGCCATCGAGGACAACGGCTCCTATCTCGAACACCTGCTGATCGGCGGTGAGCTGGATGTCGCCGTCATGGTCATCTCCAACCTGCGCGATCGCATGGCGCTGCAGGCCGAGATCATCGAAACCTCGCCTTATCGCCTCTGGTTGCCCCTCGGGCATCCTCTGGTATCGGCCGATATCATCTCGGTTGCCGATATCGCCAAGGAGCCGTTGATCATGCTCACGGTCGATGAAATCGAGGAAAACACCGGCAAGCTCTTGAGCGCGCTCGGCGCCCGCCCCCATGTCGCCTTCCGAACCCGCTCGGTGGAAGCCGTGCGCAGTCTCGTCGCCACCGGTGCCGGTATCGCGCTGCTACCCGATCTCGTCTACCGCCCCTGGTCGCTGGAAGGCGACCGGATCGAAAGCCGCGATGTCTCCGGCGCTCTGCCGGTCGTGCAGGTTGGCATGGTCTGGCGCAAAGGCTCCGGACTGCCGCAATCGGCGAAGGATTTCATCGGGGTTGCCGAGGCGTTGAGGAGCGGAAGAAACCGGTAAATTCGACTGATATCGGAAATTCCGATATCACCTTTCTGATTAATGAATTTGCGAATGCGCCAAAACCAAGGCACCTTTTCATCCGGGAACAATACCGCCTTGAAGCGGACAAACCGGGAGACTGAAAATGAAGCGTCACCTTCATTCGTGCACTGCGCTTGCCCTGTCCTTCACCTTTACCGCCCATGCCTTTGCCCAGGAGCCGCTGAAAGAGATCGGCGCTGGAGAAGGCGAAGTTTCGATCGTTGCCTGGGCCGGTTACATCGAGCGCGGCGAAACTGACAAGAACTACGACTGGGTCACTTCCTTCGAGAAGGAAACCGGCTGCAAGGTCAGCGTGAAGACGGCCGCCACCTCGGATGAAATGGTCGCTTTGATGAACGAAGGCGGCTTCGATCTGGTCACCGCCTCAGGTGACGCATCGCTGCGCCTGATTGCCGGCAAGCGCGTCCAGCCGATCAACACTGACCTGATCCCGAGCTTCAAGACCGTTGATGAGCGCCTGCAGAGCGCGCCCTGGAACACCGTCAAAGGCGTGCATTACGGCGTCCCCTATCTCTGGGGGCCGAACGTCCTGATGTATAACACCGAAGCCTTCAAGGGCGAAGCGCCCAAGAGCTGGAACGTCGTCTTCGAAGAAATGACCCTGCCGGACGGTAAGTCCAACAAGGGCCGCATCCAGGCCTATGACGGCCCGATCCACGTCGCCGACGCCGCCCTCTACCTCAAGGCCCACAAGCCGGAACTCGGCATCAAGGACCCCTACGAGCTGAACGAAGACCAGTACAAGGCAGCCCTCGATCTGCTCCGTGTCCAGCGCACGCTCGTCGGCCGCTACTGGCACGATGCCATGATCCAGATCGACGACTTCAAGAACGAAGGCGTCGTCGCCTCCGGCTCCTGGCCCTTCCAGGTCAACCTGATGCAGGCCGAAAAGCTGCCGATCGCCTCGACCTTCCCGGAAGAGGGCGTCACCGGCTGGTCGGATACGACCATGCTGCATGCCGAAAGCGCCCATCCAAACTGCGCCTACAAATGGATGGAGCATTCGCTCTCGGCCAAGGTGCAAGGCGACGCTGCTGCCTGGTTCGGCGCGGTTCCATCCGTCCCTGCTGCCTGCAAGGGCAATGAACTGCTGACCGACGCAGGTTGCTCCACCAACGGCTTCGACAACTTCGACAAGATCAGCTTCTGGAAGACCCCGACGTCGAAGTGCGAAAGCCAGGGCGAGTGCGTGCCCTATCACCGTTGGGTTTCGGACTATATCGGCGTGATCGGCGGCCGGTAAGTCCGGTAGCTTTTAAACCTGAAAGAATGCCCTCACCCTAACCCTCTCCCCCAAAACGAGGAGAGGGGACGACAGAGTATGCCGCTTGTCCCTTCTCCCCGTTTACGGGGAGAAGGTGCCCGCCCTTCTTCTCTAAAAGGAGGGCGGATGAAGGGCAACAAACCGAATTCCGGAGCACCCATGACCGCCGCCGTTCTCTTCCAGAAAGTATCCCGACACTTCGGCAGCGTGCGTGCCGTCGATGGTGTCGATCTTTCGGTCTCCGAGGGTGAATTCTTTGCCATGCTCGGCCCCTCTGGCTCAGGCAAGACCACGTGCCTGCGGCTAATGGCCGGCTTCGAGCAGCCGACGGATGGCCATATCGAAATCTTCGGCGAGACGGCCGAGGGCGTGCCGCCCTATCGCCGCAACGTCAACACCGTATTTCAGGACTATGCCCTTTTCCCGCATCTCTCGATCCTCGACAACGTCGCCTACGGACTGATGGTCAAGGGCGTCGGACGCGAGGAACGGCGCAAGGCGGCGGAAGATGCGCTCGCCATGGTCAAGCTGCCGGGTTACGGCGTGCGCAAACCCGGCCAGCTTTCCGGCGGCCAGCGGCAGCGCGTGGCGCTCGCCCGCGCGCTCGTCAACCGTCCGAAAGTGCTGCTGCTCGACGAACCGCTCGGTGCGCTCGACCTGAAGCTGCGTGAGCAGATGCAGGAAGAGCTGAAAAGCCTGCAGAAATCCCTCGGCATCACCTTCGTCTTCGTCACCCACGACCAGGGCGAGGCGCTGTCGATGGCCGACCGCATCGCCGTCTTCAACGACGGCAAGATCCAGCAGCTCGGCACGCCCGAAGATATCTACAAGCGCCCGCAGACCCGCTTCGTTGCTGATTTCGTCGGCTCGTCCAATGTGCTTTCTGCCCCTACCTGCGCCCGGCTCGGCATCGCCGCTCAGGCCGCCAGCCTGCGTCCCGAGGCGATCCAGATCGGCACCTCCTGGGCCGAACAGCTGACGCTTTCCGGCACCGTCGTCGCCTGCAGCTTTCTCGGCGCGGTCAACCGCATCACCGTCGATTGCGACGGTCAGCGCATCATCGTCTCCGCCCCGGCCGCGATGCCGGTGCCCGATCAGGGCGCCAGCGTCGCGCTCGCTTTCTCCCGCAACGACCTGCATGTGATGGAGGAAGCATGAGCGCCGCAGCCCATCAATCCATCCTGCCGGAACGATCAGGTTTTACCCGGCGTCTCTCGGATTTTCTCTGGCGGCATCCGCATGTTCTGCTCGCCATCCTGCTCGGGCCGCCAGTCCTCTGGCTCGGCATCATCTATCTCGGTTCGCTGTTTGCCCTGCTCCTGCAGAGCTTCTTCTCGATCGATGATTTCTCGGGCCTCATCAACTACGAGTTCACGCTCGCGACCTACAAGCAACTGCTGATCCCGGCCAATTTCGACATCATCCTGCGCACCGTCGTCATGGCGGCGCTGGTGACGCTCGCTTCCGCTATCATCGCCTTCCCGATCGCTTATTACGCCGCGCGTTATGCCAGGGGAAAATGGAAGGCGATCTTCTATCTCGGTGTCATGCTGCCGCTATGGTCGAGCTATCTGGTCAAGATCTATGCCTGGAAGCTGATCCTCGCCAAGGAAGGCATCGTCACCTGGGCGCTCGCCAAGCTGCATCTGCTCTGGGTTCTCGACGCCTGGCTTTCGCTTCCGATCGTCGGCGGCAACTCGCTGTCGATCAGCTACACCGGCACCTTCATCGTCTTCATCTATGTCTGGATGCCCTTCATGATCCTGCCGATCCAGGCGTCGCTGGAGCGCGTACCCGGCAACCTCATCGAAGCTTCCGCCGATCTCGGCGGCAATCCGGCCCAGACTTTCCGCCATGTGCTGTTTCCACTGGCGCTGCCGGGCATCGTCGCCGGCTCAATCTTCACCTTCTCGCTGACGCTTGGCGATTACATCATCCCGCAGGTCATCGGCTCTTCTCGACTGTTCATCGGCCAGGCGGTCTATGCCCAGCAGGGCACGGCCGGCAACATCCCGCTCGCCGCCGCCTTCACCGTCGTCCCGATCGTCATCATGGGGCTTTACCTCTGGATGGCAAAACGCATGGGGGCCTTCGATGCGCTCTGACCGCTCCTCCGCTCCGCTCGCCCTGAAGATCGCCGCCGGTGCCGGCCTCGCCTTCCTGCATGTGCCGATCCTGCTCATCTTCCTCTATGCCTTCACGACGGAGGAAAAGAGCTACCAGTTCCCGCCGCCGGGCCTGACGCTGCAATGGTTTGCCGTCACCTGGAACCGGCCGGATGTCTGGGCTGCCCTCTCGCTCTCGGTGAAGGTCGCCAGCATCGCGACCGCCATCGCGCTGGTGCTCGGCACGCTCTGCGCCGCCGCCGTCAGCCAGACGCGCTTCTTCGGCCGCGAAACGATCTCGCTGCTCGTCATCCTGCCAATCGCGCTGCCCGGCATCATCACCGGCATTGCGCTGCGATCGGCCTTCTCGATGGCCGATATCCCGTTTTCGTTCTGGACCATCGTCCTCGGCCACGCCACCTTCTGCGTCGTCGTTGTCTACAACAATGCCGTCGCCCGCTTCCGCCGCGTCTCCGGCTCGCTGATCGAAGCTTCGATGGATCTCGGCGCCGATGGCTTCCAGACCTTCCGCCACATCATCCTGCCGAATATCGGCACGGCCCTCTTGGCCGGCGGCATGCTCGCCTTCGCGCTATCCTTCGACGAGGTCATCGTCACGACCTTCACCGGCGGTCAGCAATCCACCCTGCCGATCTGGATGCTCGAAGAGCTGATCCGCCCGCGCCAGCGCCCCGTGACGAACGTGGTCGCCATGGTGGTCGTGCTCGTCACCTTCCTGCCGATCCTGGCGGCCTATTACCTCACCCGCGACGGCGACCAGATCGCCGGCGCCGGCAAATAACCAAGGGAGACACACATGGATACCGAACTCCTGATCGGCTCGCGCTTCGAAGCAGGCACCGAAGCCGAGGAACAGATCCTCAACCCGCGCACCGGCGGCAAGATCATCGATCTGCCGGAGGCATCATACGCGCAGATCGAAGCGGCGGTTGCCGCAGCCGAGAAAGCCTTCGACAGCTGGGCGACGACCACGCCGGCCGAACGCTCCGGCTACCTCCTGAAGATCGCCGACGCCATCGAAAGCGAAGCCGATGCCTTCGCAGCGCTCGAGGCGCTCAACTGTGGCAAGCCGATCAACGCCGTGCGCAATGACGAGCTGCCGGCGATCGTCGACTGCTGGCGCTTCTTCGCGGGCGCCATCCGCTCCATGCACGCGCCGGTCGCGGGCGAATATCTCGCAGGCCATACCTCGATGATCCGCCGCGATCCGGTCGGCATCATCGGCTCGATCGCGCCGTGGAACTATCCGCTGATGATGATGGCCTGGAAGCTGGCGCCCGCGATTGCCGGCGGCAACACGGTCGTCTTCAAGCCCTCCGAACAGACGCCGCTTACCGCCTTGAAGATGGCGAAGCTGCTTGCAGGCATCCTGCCGGAAGGCGTCGTCAACATCATCCTCGGCCGTGGCGAGACTGTCGGCAATGCCCTGATCAACCATCCGAAGATCGGGATGGTCTCGATCACCGGCGACATCGCCACCGGCAAGAAGGTGCTTGCCGCCGCCGCGAAGACGGTAAAGCGCACCCATCTCGAACTCGGCGGCAAGGCTCCGGTCATCGTCTATGACGACGCCGACCTCGAAGCCGTGGTCGCCGGCATCCGCACCTTCGGCTATTACAATGCCGGTCAGGACTGCACCGCCGCCTGCCGCATCTACGCGCAGGATGGCATCTACGAGAAGCTGGTCGCCGACCTCTCCTCCGCTGTCTCGACCATCAAGTACAACCTCGCCGACGACACCGAAAACGAGATCGGCCCGCTGATCTCCAAGCGCCAGCGCGACCGTGTCGCAAGCTTCGTCGAGCGCGCCACCGAGCAGAAGCACATCGAGATCGCCACCGGCGGCGCGCTAGGCAGCAAGGACGGCTTCTACTTCCAGCCGACCGTGGTTGCCGGCGCGACCCAGGACGACGAGATCGTTCGCCGGGAAGTCTTCGGGCCGGTCGTCTCCGTCACCCGTTTCAAGGAAGATGGCGAAGCCGTCCGCTGGGCGAACGACAGCGACTACGGCCTTGCCTCTTCCGTCTGGACCAAGGACATCTCCAAGGCGATGAAGGCGGCTTCCCGCCTGCAATATGGCTGCACCTGGATCAACACCCACTTCATGCTGACCAACGAGATGCCCCATGGCGGCGTCAAGCAATCCGGCTACGGCAAGGACATGTCGATCTACGCGCTGGAGGACTACACCGCCGTTCGCCACATCATGATCAATCACGGCTGATGGTTTTGATCCCCCGGGCGACGGTTTCGGGGATTTTTCTGAGGATGCCCTGCTTACTCCCTCTTCTCCCAGTCGGCAGAAGAGGGAGGCCAGCGGCCCAACGCCACCGGAAACGAAACGGATTGATTTCGCCCCTGAATTCTTGATAAAGGCAATCATCTTTTTATCTCGAACGAACAGCTGACCGCAGGCGGCAGCTGTTCGAATCCGGTGGCGCAGTGAGCATCGCTTCTTCACACGACATGAAAAACGCATTCGGGCCGTCCAGCCTGAAGGCGGTTTTTGCTGGCGAGCACGCCTGGTGCGGCGAGAAGATGATGCTCTCGGAGGAGCTGGAAGGCGCGACGACGCTGACAGAATTCTTCTCCTCCGGGGCATTTACAAAAGCGCTGGACGCCTATGCCGCCGACAAGGATGGCGCAGACCGCCGCGCCATTGCTTCTATGTGGTCGCTCTACTATTTCTCGGCACTCACCATTCCCTATATCGTCGCCCGCCGCTTCCATCAGGAACTGCCCGTCGATATGGCAGCCATGTCGATCGCGCTTGGCGAGGATGGATTGCCCCGCGCCTTTGGTCTGCCCGGTGAAGGTTCATGGCACGAAGGAAGCGATGATGATCTCCTGTCCTTCGTCGCCCCGTTGGTGCGCGATCATCTGACCGTGATCGTCCAGCATTTGAAGGCCCATTGCGGCATCGCTCCGAGACTTGCCTGGAACAATGCCGCCGTTTACATCGACTACGCCTTCAATGCCACGGCGCGCGGCGAAGCTTCTGACGCGAGCAAGTGGGCCTCAAAGGCGCTTTTCGAAGAGCAATTCCTTCCAGACGGAACGCTTAATCCCTTCCGTAATTGTTTGCGCCATGAAGCTCATGGCGAACAGACGATCTGCCGTCGGAAGGTTTGCTGCCTGCGCTACAGGCTGCCGGGCATTCCGAGCTGCGGCGAGCTGTGCGCTCTTCCCGAACAAAGAAAGCAGTAAGGTGATCCGTTTCCTCGTTGTCTTCGTCGCCCTTCTCCTGGGGTTTGCATCGCCATCGCTCGCTGACGGTCGATGGCCGCTGACCGTAACCGATGCCATGGGCCGAAGCGTGACCATCAAGGCCAAGCCCAAGGCAATCCTGCTGGGCAGTGGCTTCAATCTGATCGCCCTGTCGTTGATCGATCCCGATCCCGTGAGCCTGCTTGCTGGCTGGTCCGGCGACATGAAGGGCGACAACCCGGAGATCTACACGGATTTCGTCGAAAAATTTCCGAAGCTCGCGGATGTGCCGATCATCGGTAACGGCACCGGCGAAGGGCTTTCGATGGAAACCATCCTGACGCTGAACGCCGATCTCGCGATCATGGCCAACTGGCAGGCCGAGACCGAGCTTGGCAAGCGCGCGATGGAATATATGGAAAGCACCGGCGTACCCGTCGTCGTCGTCGACTTCAACAGCGACGCACTAAGGAACACGCCAGACAATATGCGCCTTCTCGGCCGTATCCTTGAGCGCGACGAGCAGGCCAATGCGTTTGCCGATTTCTACGAGCAGCATCTGAAGACGATAACAGACCGCGTGGCCGCCCATCCCGAGCCCGGCCCCACCGTGCTGATGGACGCCTTCCCGAACCCGGATCGCTGCTGCTACGCCTATGGCGTCGGCGGCCTCGGCGAATTCATCGCCATCACCGGCAGCCGCAACATCGCCGACAAGAACCTGCCACGCCAGGGTGGCACTGTCAGCAGCGAATTCCTGATCGGCGCTGATCCGGAAGTCTATATCGCGACGGCCTCGCCAGGCGGTACCTACAGCGTGTTCTCGGTCGGCCCGGGGGTCGATCCGGAAGAAGCTCGCCGTACGTTGGGAGAGGCGGTGAAGAACCCCATCCTCGCCAATCTCAAGGGCGTGCAAGAAGGCCGCGTGCACGGGCTGTGGAATTTCTTCAACGCAGTTCCGCTAAACATCCTCGCGGCCGAGGCCTTTGCCCATTGGCTGCGACCGGACATTTTCGCCGATGTCGATCCGGATGACAGCTTGAAAGAAATCAACGAGCGCTTTGCCGCGGTTCCTTTTCGCGGCGCTTATTGGATCAGCCTGAAGTGAATGCAAAAAGGCGACCGGGAAACCCGATCGCCCATTGTTGCGCCCACACACCGAGGTGGCGGAGGCACATACAGGTCAAGCGGCCTTCTTGAGGGCCGTTGCGTTGACCGATGTTTCTGCAAGCGCCGTCAGATCATGGTCGGTCTTGCCTTCCTGCTGCAGAGTTTCGTCAAGCAGCTTGACCGCGTCGTTGAGGCCAAGCATTGCAGCCCACGTCTTCAGCGTGCCATAGCGGGCCATCTCGTAGTGCTCGACAGCCTGAGCCGTGGCCAAGAGACCGGCGTCGATTGCCGGCGAGCCTGCGAATTCTTCCAGGATTTCCTCGCCTTCCTCGACAATGCCGTCGATAGCGGGACATGTCTTGCCGACCGCGCGCTTGCCGAAGATTTCAAAGACCTGCTGCAGGCGCTCCAGCTGGCCTTCGGTCTCCTCGCGGTGCTTCTCGAAGGCTGCCTTCAGCTTCGGGCTCTGCGCGCCCTTGGCCATCTTCGGCAATGTCTTCAGGATCTTGCGCTCGGCATAATAGACGTCCTTGAGCATGTCGTAAAACAGATCTTCCAAACCCTTCTGGGCCATATCCGTTGTCCTCCTAATGGTCACGGTGTCGATCATCGACTGACAGACAACGGCATGGGCTGGACATTGTTCCTGCGCGAAGCGAAATCGTTGATAGCCTTGATGCATGGCTTCCATCGCCCGGCCCTGCTCCCTATATTGCGCAGGGAGGCTTTTGAATGATCTGGATAATTCCTGCGCTGGCGGGCATTCTCATTGTGTATTTCGCCATGCGCTCGTCGCGGTTCCGGCGGTTCGCCGAACCGGTACTCAGCGTATTTGTGGCGATCGGTCTCATGGTCGCGTTCGTGATCTGGCTGACAGACGACAACAGCAATTCGGCATCTAAGCCAACGACGGAACGGCCCGCTCCCCTCATCACGCCGGAGCAACTGGTTTTGGAAGGCCTCGGCTTCGAGCGCAACGGCACCGACCTGAGCTTCCGGGCCACAGGCTCCGTCCGCAACACCAGCGGCGCCTTCCTCGATTATTTCAAGCTGACGGCCATCCTCGAAGATTGTGCAGAAACCCCGTGCCGCCTGATCGGCGAGGACACCGCGCTTATTCTTGCGCGCGTACCCCCGGGAGAAAGCCAGTCAATCAGCACCTTCTTCACGTTTCCGAACCGGCTCGGACCAATCCTGCGCACACCGCGCTGGACGACGCGGATCGACAGCGTATCAGGGCACAATCTGTAGGCTGATCCTCACTCACCCGGGCATCAAACCGGGCGGCTGATCTCGTCGAGATACCAGTTGATGTAGCGCAACTCGTTCTGCTCCATCGGCGCGATCGGGCCGGGCACGAAGAAATTCGAGCGCACGCCACGCGAGGTGTGCTCGATAATAGCCTTGTCCTCGTCGGTCGTCACGGTCCAGAGCCATTTCAGCTTGTCGAGATCGTAATCCCGGCCCTCTTCCGCCTCGCCGTTGACGAGCCAGATCAGCTCCATCTCGCAGGCTTCCGGCCCCCTGGGCACGAAGCGGTAGATCATGCCATGATCGGGATAGCACACGAGGAATGACGTGCCGCCGAGGTGGACGGAGGTCACCCCGCCATCGAATTCGGAAAAACGGCCCATCAGCATGCTGAGCGGCGAGCCGTCCTGGCTGCCGGTCTTCACGCCGTCATAGAGGGCGTAGCGGAAGGCATGGATGGTTTCCCGGCCATTTTCCGAGGTCTGCCAGTGATCACCAGAGCCGACCTCGATACCGAGCGCACAGGTACGCTCCTCCATCGCCGCATTCAGCGCCTCGATCATATGGAGCGGCTGTTCCAGCGCGTGGGTCTGCGAATATTCCGGGTGGGCCGGGCCGCAATGGTAGCACTCGACGTAGTTTTCGACGGCAAGCTTCCAGTTGGCATCGACCGGATAGGACTGGCGATAGGCGACCTTGGCATTCGCCCAGCCATATTGTCCGCAGGTGGCATGCAGCAGGTTTTCCACCTCGGAGAAATCGAGCGGAGTCTCGGCAAAGGAGATGAAGATCAGCCCTTCGACGACGCGGACATGCAGCTTCTTCAGCCCATGGTCTTCGCGCTTGAAATCCTTCGGCATCAGCCTCGCCGCCTTGAGCGCGCCGTCATTGCCATAGGTCCAGGCGTGATAGGGACAGACGAACATGCGGGCATTGCCCTTGTCCTTCGTGCAGACTTCAGCGCCGCGGTGACGACAGACATTCAGCATCGCATGGATCGAGCCATCGGCATGGCGGGTGACGATCACCTGCTCGGAGGCCATGCGGAAAACTTCGAAGTCATTGACCTTCGGGATGACGCTCTCATGGGCGACGCAGTGCCAGTGGCGAAAGAACACGCGCTCCAGATCGCGGGCGTAAATCTCGGGATCGAGATAGAACGGCCGCGTGAGGCCATGGCCGGGCTTGTGGGCGGCAACGAGCTGATCGATGCGGTCGCCTTTGGCGATTTCCTGCGTGGGCGCGAGCATGTGACGTCTCCAAGATATCACCGGAAAATCCGCGTTCCGGCTCGCGCATGTTTGTTTGCGGCAGAGTTTGCCGCGCATTCCCTCTTCTCCCCAGCGGGGAGAAGGTGGCGCGTAGCGCCGGATGAGGGGGACGGCTGGCTCCGAATGTGCCGCAAAGACCCCCTCATCGCCTCGCATACGCTCGGCACTTCTCCCCGCTGGGGAGAAGAGGTCCCTTACGCCCGCACCCGCTCCGCCTTTGGATCATACATCGGCGCAAGCGAGGCCTCTGCCTTCACCCTGACCCCGGCAATCTCGATCTCGTAGCTCGAGCCCAGCACATCCGCCTCGCTCTCACCCGCGCAGGGCACATAGCCCATCCCGATCGCACCGCCGAGGAAATGGCCGTAATTACCCGAGGTGATGGTCGAAACGATCTTGCCATCGCGCACCAGCGCCTCGTTGTGGAAAAGCAATGGCTCGGGATCGGCAAGCTTGAACTGCAACATGCGCCGCTTCAGCCCCTCCTCCTGTTTCCGCAGCACCGCATCACGGCCGGCGAATTCGCCCTTCTTCGTGCGCACCGCAAAGCCGAGGCCGGCTTCCAGTACATGGTCCTCATCGGTAATGTCATGGCCGAAATGGCGGAAGGCCTTTTCGATGCGGCAGCTATCGAGGGTGTGCAGGCCGCAGAGCTTCAGGCCGACATCCGCGCCCGCGGCTTCCAGCGCCTCGAAGACATGCGCCGTCTGCTCGGTTGAGACATAAAGCTCCCAGCCAAGCTCCCCGACATAGGTGACGCGATGGGCGCGGGCGAGCCCCATGCCGATCTCGATTTCCCGCGCTGTCGCAAAGGGGTGATGCGCATTGGAAAAGTCGTTGGGGCTCACCTTCTGCATCAGGTCGCGCGCCTTCGGCCCCATGACGCAGAGCACGCTTTCCGCCGCCGTGACATCAGTGATGACGACGAACTCATCGGCCAAATGCTTGCGCAACCAGGCAAGATCACGCTGCAGCGTCGCGCCGGGCACGACGAGGAAGAAGGCGGTTTCGGAAAGCCGCGTCACCGTCAGGTCGCTCTCGATGCCACCGCGATCGTTAAGCATCTGGGTGTAGACAATCTTGCCGGGGGCGACATCCATCTGGTTGGCGCAAAGCCTTTGCAGGAAGGCCAGTGCATCGCGGCCTTCGACGCGGATCTTGCCGAAGGAGGTCATATCGAAAAGGCCGACGCCATTGCGAACGGCCAAGTGCTCTTCTTTCTGGTTCTCGAACCAGTTCTGCCGCTTCCACGAATAGCGGTATTCCTGCTCTTGGCCCTCTTTCGCAAACCAGTTGGCACGCTCCCAGCCGGCGACTTCGCCAAAGACAGCACCGCGCGCCTTCAGGTGCTCATGCAGCGGCGAGCGGCGCACGCCGCGGGCCGTCGCCATCTGGCGATACGGGAAATGATCGGCATAGAGCAGGCCGAGCGTTTCGGAAACGCGGTCCTTGAGATAGGCCCGGTTCTTCTGGAACGGCTGTGCGCGGCGGATATCGACTTCCCAGAGATCGAACGGCGGTTCGCCATCGTTCATCCACTGCGCCAGCGCCATGCCGGCACCGCCGGAAGAGACGATGCCGATCGAATTGTAGCCGGCAGCGACCCAGTAGCCCTTCAATTCCGGCGCTTCACCGAGATAGTAGCGGTCATCCGGCGTAAAGCTTTCGGGGCCGTTGAAGAAGGTGTGGATACCAGCAGTTTCCAGCATCGGCATGCGGTTGATGGCGTTTTCGAGAATCGGCTGGAAATGATCGAAATCCTCCGGCAACTGGTCGAAGCAGAAATCTTCTCGGATGCCGTCCATGCCCCAGGGCTTGGCCTTCAACTCGAAGGCTCCGATCAGCATCTTGCCGGCATCTTCCTTGTAATAGGTGCATTCGTCCGGCACGCGCAGTACCGGCAGCCGCTGCAGGTTCGGGATCGGCTCGGTGACGATGTAGAAATGCTCGCAGGCATGCAGCGGCAGGGTAACACCGGACATATCTGCCAGCGTGCGGCCCCACATGCCTGCGGCATTGACGACGTTTTCGGTCTCGATCGTAAACGTCTCGCCGTTCTGTTCGCAGGTGACGCCCGTCACGCGGCCATCCCTGGTGACGACGGAAGTAACTTTGACGTTTTCGAGGATCGTCGCGCCGTTCTGCCGCGCGCCCTTGGCAAGCGCCATGGCGATGTTGGCGGGATCACACTGGCCATCGAGCGGCAGATGCACCGCCGCCTTCACATCCGCCGTGTTGAGATGCGGATACATCCCCTTGACTTCCTCGACAGTGATTTCGCGCACATCGACGCCAAAGGCACGGGCAAGCGAGGCCTGACGATAAATCTCCTCCCTGCGCTCCTCCGTCAGCGCCACAGTCATCGAACCGCACTGGCGCATGCCAGTGCCGATGCCGGTCTCGGCTTCGAGCTTGGTGTAGAGATCGGCGGAATATTTGGCGAGCCGCGTCATGTTCTGCGACGCCCGCAGCTGGCCGATCAGGCCAGCCGCATGCCATGTGGTGCCGGACGTGAGCTGCTTGCGCTCCAGCAGCACCACATCGGTCCAGCCAAGTTTCGCCAGATGATAGGCGACCGAACAGCCTGAAACGCCGCCGCCGATGATGACGGCCCGTGCTTTCGAGGGGATGGGCTTAGCACTCATGCACGCAGTCTTTCATTGTTGGGATCGAAAAGCGGGCCGTCCGGCTGGACGGTCGCCTTGAAACGGTCACCGTAGATTTCGACCTCGATTTCCGTGCCGGGTGCTGTGAGATCGGCCCGGAGCATGCCAAGTGCGATGGACTTGTCGACGCGGTAACCCCAGTTGCCCGAGGTCGTTTCGCCAACGACTTGGCCAGCATGCCAGAGCGTCGACATATAGGGCGCATCACACTCGCCGGCTTCAACCGTCAGCATCACGAAGCGCTTGGAAACACCGTGCTGCTTCTCGCGCTCCAGCGCCGCCTTGCCCCTGAAGTCCGGCTTGCCCCAATCGACGAAGCGTTCGAGCCCCCCCTGCAGGATGGTGTAGTCGGTTGAAAGATCGCCTTTCCAGGCGCGGTAGCCCTTTTCGATGCGCAGACTGTCCAGCGCCTCCATGCCGAAGGGCTTCAGGCCATGCTTCTGTCCGGCCGCCCAGACGGCATCGAAGATGGTGGCGGTATCATCAACCTTGGTGTGGATTTCCCAGCCGAGTTCGCCGGCGAAGGAAACCCGCACCAGTTGGCACCAGCGGCCGGCGATCTGGCAGCTCTGGTGGGTGAGCCAGCCCTTCTGCAGATCGGCATCGCTGACTTCGGCAAGGATTTCGCGAGACTTCGGACCCGACAGAATCTGGCAGGAGAAATTGTCGGTCACGTCATCAATGGTAAAGGCGGCACCAGCCGGCAGATACTTCTTCAGCCATTCGAGGTCATGCCACTGCGCGGTCGCCGCAGTGATCAGGAAGAAGAAATCCTCGTCCAGCATCATGACCGACATTTCGGTGACGATCCGGCCCTTGTCGTCTGAGAAATAAGCCAGACCGATGCGGCCGGGCTTCGGCACCTTGCCGGTCGTCAGCGACAACAGCCATGCAGTCGCACCTTCGCCCTTGATGCGGTAACGCGAGAAACCGGGCAGATCGAGGATACCGGCAGCCTCGTTGACGGCGCGACATTCCTCCTCGATACGTGGCCGCCAAGGCCCTTCGCGGTTCCAGGTCTGCGTTGATTCCTCCGACAACTCGTCGCCGGGCTTGGCATACCAGTTGGCGCGCTCCCAGCCGTTGTAAGGCTTGAACTGGCCACCCAGCGCCTTGATCCGGTCGTGGATCGGCGACAGCTTCCGGTCGCGACCTGCCGGCCAAGCATGTTTCGGGAAGTGCATCGCATATTCATGGCCGTAGATTTCCATGCCTTTGGCGATGCAATAGTCCTGATCCGAGGCGAACGAGGTAAAGCGGCGCGGATCGCAGGACCACATGTCCCACTCCGTCTCGCCCTCCGTCACCCATTCCGCCAGCACCTTGCCGGCGCCGCCGGCCTGACAGATGCCGAAGGTGAAGACGCAGGCCTCGAAGGCATTCGGCACGCCCGGCATCGGGCCGATCAGCGGGTTGCCGTCAGGCGCATAGGGGATCGGGCCGTTGATCATGCGCGACAGGCCGGCGGTGCCAAGGATCGGCACGCGCTCGACCGAGTCGTTCAGATACCATTCGAGGCGATCAAGATCGTCAGGGAAAAGCTGGAACGAGAAATCGTCCGGCATCGGATCATCCGGCGTTACCCAATGCGCCTTGCAATTGCGCTCATAGGGGCCGAGGTTCATGCCGGTCTTTTCCTGGCGCAGATAGTAGGAACTATCGACATCGCGCAGCAGCGGCAGCTTGTGGCCGGCTTCCTTCGACCAAGCCGCAAGCTCGGGAATTTCCTCGAACAGAATATATTGATGGCTCATCACCATCATCGGCACATCGCGGCCGAACCATTTGCCGACTTCGCGGGCATAATAGCCGGCGGCGTTGACGACCTTCTCGCAGCGGATTTCGCCCTGCGGCGTTGAGATCACCCACTCGTCGCCTTCCCGGCGTGCGCCGGTGGCGGGACAGAAGCGGAAAATCTTGGCGCCCATGTCGCGTGCACCCTTGGCCAGCGCCTGTGTCAACTGCGCCGGATCGATATCGCCGTCATAGGGATCGTAAAGAGCACCGGTCAGGTCGTGGGTTTCAAGGAAGGGATATTTTCCGCTGATCTCATCCGGCGAGAGGATGTCGAGATCCATGCCCTGATAGCGGCCCATCCCGACGACGCGCTTGAACTCCTGCAGCCGCTCCTTCGAATGGCCAAGCCGGATCGAGCCGGTGACATGGTAGTTCATGGGATAATCGACCAGCGCACCCAGTTCACGGTAGAGCGAGGCAGAATAGCGCTGCATGTTCATGATCGACCAGGAAGACGAGAAAGTCGGCACGTTGCCGGCCGCGTGCCAGGTCGATCCGGCCGTCAGCTCGTTCTTTTCCAGAAGCACGCAATCCGTCCATCCGGCCTTGGCCAGATGATAAAGCGCGGATGCGCCGACAGCACCTCCCCCGATGATGACAACACGAGCATGAGACGGCAATTGCGACATATCTGTTCCCTTGTTTTGCCAAGAGTTTTGACAACGAAAGAGAGGAGCATCAAGCGGCAGAACTCCGCTTTATTGATCGAAAAATTCGATTAGATTGAAAAAGAAGAAAGCCGCGAAATTCGGACTCAGAGCCTATGCAGATCGACCTCATCGAAACCTTCCTCGACCTGATGGAAACCCGCAGCTTTAACCGCACGGCGGAGCGACTGAACATCACGCAATCCACCGTCTCCCACCGCGTCAAGGCGCTGGAAGCACAGTTCAACCGTAAGCTCTTCACTCGCAACAAAGGCGGCACCGCCCCCACCGCGTCGGGCCTGCGCTTCCTCGATCACGCCAAGGCGCTGCAACACCAGTGGCACGAAGCAACCCGCGCTGTGGAAAGTGCAGGCACCTACGAGCGCTCGATGCGTCTCGGCATCCAGCACGATGTGTCAGAGATTTTCGCAGGTGCGTGGTTGTCTGCGATCCGCACCGAACTGCCGGGCACCTCGATCTACATGGAGGCCGATTATTCCAACCAGATGAACCGTGATCTCGCCGCAGGCGATCTCGACCTCGCCATTCTCTACACGCCCCATTACCTGCCGGATCTTCACTATGAAAGGATCGGCGAACTGCATTACCGGCTGATCAGTACCACCGCGCGCAAAGTCGCAGATATTGACCCTCTGACCTATATCCAGGCCGTCTATTCCCCCGCCTTCGACCGGGCTCACAGGCTCGCCCTGCCCCATCTGTCTTCGGCTCCCCTCGCCTCAGGGCAAAACATGGCGATGTCAGGCCTTTTGAAAAAACTCGGCGGTGCGGCCTATGTCGAGCAGGCAACCGCCACGGCGTTGGTTGCAGCGGGTGCGGCCCAAACCGTCGAAGACGCCGTGCCGATCGTTCAGACAGTCTACGGGGCAACCAGTGTCCGTAGCCGGCACGCCCACCAGCATCGGCGGATCATCGGCGTCATGGAGGCGCTTCTCGCATCCGAGACGAGCGCTTCAACAGGAGTGTCGTAACAGCGGCTCAGCCCTGTCGATCAGGCCTCGACCATGAAGGCACCCTGCTTGGCCTCGATCAGAACATCCAGCATGTCTTCCGACGAGATCGGATAGGCGATGGCATAGCCCTGCAGCACATCGCATCCGAGCCGCGTCAGCAGTTTCGCATGCTCCAGCGTTTCCACACCTTCAGCAACAACTTCAATGCCGAGAGCCTTGGCGATATCGACGATCGAGCGTAACAGGCGCTTTTGTTCTCGGGAGGTTGTAATCGGCATGACCAGCCGCCGATCGATCTTCAACCGGTGCGGCTTGAGCTTCATAAGGCCGATGATCGAGGCATGGCCGGAGCCGAAATCATCCACCTCGATATCGATGAACATGGATTTCAGCGCCGAGACGTTGGCCATCATGCCGTCTTCGATTTCATCCAGAAAAATGGTTTCGAGAAGTTCGAAGGAAAGCGTGCCGGGCTCGATATCGAGCTGCTTCAGATCCGAGATAAGGGACGGATCTGAAAGGCGCGCAGCCGAGACATTGACGGCCACCTTGGGAGCACGCACGCCGTTTCTCGTCCAGGATTTACGATCGTGCAGCGTCTGCCTCAGGATCGCAGCGTCAAGCAAATCCAGCATCCCAAGGCTCGCCGCAACGCCCAGAAATTCAGCAGGAGAAAGCAGGCCACGCTTCGGATGCCGCCAGCGGGCAAGCGCCTCAACCCCGATGATCTTGCGGGTACGGGCATCGACCTGCGCCTGATAAAAAGGCACGAACTCGCCGCGCTCCAGACCGCGCACGAACTGATCGGCCAGCCGCCGCTCGCTGTTGATCTGCGCTTTCATCTGCGCAGAGAAGAAATCTGCGCGGTTGCGGCCGCTCTTCTTGGCGCGCATCAGGGCGATGTCGGATTCGACAAGCAGGTTGGCGATCTTGCCCGCATTGGCACAGGCAACACCGATCGAAGCCGTTACGCCGATCATGCCTTCGCTATGCCAGACCGGGCGTTTCAAACTTTCGAGCAGCTGCTCCGCCAACTTGCGCAAGTAATCGATGGACAGAAAATTGCCGAGGATGATGGCGAATTCGTCCCCCCCGATGCGTGCCAGAAAGGCCCCTGCTGGAAGGCGCTCTCCGATGGCGGCTGCCGTCGCTTTCAGCAGCCGATCGCCCACATCATGCCCGACGACATCATTGACCATGGCGAAGCGATCGAGACCAATATGAAACAGTGCAAGCTTGTCGATATCCGGGGAGGTGGAAAGCTCCGCAAGTCGGCGATCGAAAAAACGACGATTGGGCAATCCGGTCAAATAATCATGCGCGGCGGCGTGCTCGATGCGCGCCGTGGTCTCTTCAAGCGCCTGAGCCCGCTTTTCGGCAATTTGCTGCTGCTCGCCCAGCTCCCGATTGAGAAGCACGTCGGCGGTGACATCCCATTCAGCCCCGATGAAGGTGCCGGTTCCGTTTTCTTCGAAATACCGCGCCCGCGAGCGGAGATAGCGCACCTCGCCATCCGGCAACAGGATACGATATTCGGAAGAGTAATCGTCCTTGCACCGGACGGCATCCGCAAAATCAGCCTTGGCCCCCGCGAGATCGTCGGGATGAATGGCATTGCTCCAGAGGGAAGAATCGACAACGCCGCCGGGATGAGAGCGACCGTAGATCTCGTACATCCGCTCATCCCAGGTCAGCACATCCGTCGAAAGCTCGTGCTCCCATACGCCGATCTGCGAGGCATCAAGCGCAAGCTCGAGCCTTCGAACGATATTCTGGAACTCCTGTTCGGATCGTACCGGTTTCATTGCTGTCTCTAGGTGATCGCATTGGGCCTATAACGGTGAAGCCCACACCTGTTCGCAATGCCTGCGCAGTCGTAACATTCCGCTCCCGCCGACCATAAACAGCGGACACAAGCATTTCTTTCCGGATAGTAAGCGCGAGACGCCGGTCACACAACTTCTGCATAGTAAAAACGTTAGTACTTTGTTTCCCCGCACCTGAAGGCACGATGCAAAGCCTTCGACTGGCCGAAACTTCACGAATCAGAATGATCGATGATCACGTCATTTCATCCAAGGCGCAGGTTTGGAGCGTGAATAGGGACTGGGTCACTGCACCTGTCGGGCGAACATTTCTGCGGCAGCTCGATCCGCGACTTTGGCGAGATCGCTGGAGCGACATTCGCCAAAGCACTGCTAGAACTGCGCAGCCTGCGTTAAAGCCACCCGCCCGAAAAACCCGCCCGTTTCAGCCCGCGACGGATCACCGGCGTATGACGCATCAGCTCCCAGATAAGCCCGCTACGGGAATTCTCGATCATCATCACCAGAATACCCTGATCGAGGCCGACGCTGCGGTCATTGAGCCAACCCTCCTCCGTCTCACCCCGGATGCTCGGATTGAAGCTGCCGAGAAAACGGCCATCCGTCAATACGTTGGGATAGGTACACAGGATGTGACGAACGGCCGACATGGCAAGCCTCGGTTCAAAGGCAATACAGGCCAACGAAGCCCAAGGCGCAACCGTCCCGTCATCCGGCCCAAATGGAGCGCCGCGGGCAGCATAGCCCGCGAATTGCTGGCGCCTGCCATCCAGGAGCTTGCGTGACCGCTCAGGGCCATCGCAGGCCGTCAACCCCCACAGATCGGGGCCATAACCGGTGAATCCGCCGGGGTTCTTGATCGCATATTCGCGCTGTACGGCAATGGCGCGCCGGGTGTTTTCGAAATAATCGCTGTCTTTTTCCGCAATCGCCTCGTCGCAAATGCCGCGAAAATCGATCCAGCCATGGGAGAAGAGATGGATGAAGAGCGGGCCGGCATAAAGATACGGCTGCTCGCCCGCCATCATCCAGTCGAACTTGCCAGTGAAGGCCTTGTAGCTTTCTGCCGGCACGGGATAGGAGGGGGACGCGAGCGCCAGCACATAGAGAATGATTGCCTCGCTATACCCCTCCCAGCGATAGGGTAAAAATCCGCTGCGTGGCTTCCAACCCAGGGAAAGTGCGTCTGCCTCATCAAGCGCCCACGCCCAGTTGGCGCGCGCATAGAGCATGGCAGCCAGAGAGCGAATCTCGTTTTCCACCGGGTTTTCTTCGGCGAAATAAGCCGCGGCGGTCAGCACTCCGGCAAGAAGGAGCGCACTGTCGATCAGGGACAGCTCGCAGCGCCAGGTACGTTTACCTGTCTCCATGTCCAGGAAGTGATAGTAGAGGCCTTTGTAGCCCGTCGCATCCTTGTCACGGCTCTGGTTGCTTTCTGCGAGAAACCGAAGCAGCGTCACCGTCCGTTCGGCAGCCTGCGTCCGGCTGATCCAGCTACGCTCCACGCCAATCGGATAACAGGAAAGCCCGAAACCCGTGGCGGCAATACTCGACGGCGCACCAGGCAGCGACGTGTCCGCAATCAGGCCCGTGCGCGGATTGGCAAAATCGACAAAATAGTCAAATGCAGATCTTTGGAGACGATCCAAAACGGACGTATCCGTATCACCTTTTAATAACATTCAATAACTTCTCCGGTGATGTAAAGATCACCACAGGTTGGGCGTATGATCAAATCACCGATTGTTGAACACAAAACCGTTTGAAATCGTCGCCTTAACCCTTGTCCATGCTAAACTCCGCACTAATCACCCAGTACAACGTGATTGGACGACAGGATGCTTGCGACACTTGTCTTGCTTCTAGGCCTTTCAGGCGCGACCGTTCCGGTTGCCTCGGGCGATAACCAGGTCGACGTTGAACTGGTCCTTGCCGTCGATATGTCGGGCTCCATGGATACGGAGGAAGCGGAGATACAACGTTCCGGCTATGTCGAGGCGATAAGCCATCCTGATTTTATCAACGCCGTGCGGGCCGGCATGCTGGGGCGAGTCGCCATCAGCTATTTCGAATGGGCCGGAAGTGTCAACGAAACCTCGCTGGTGGACTGGCGGCTGATCGAGAGCGACGAGGATGCCGCTGCATTTGCGAACGCCATCGCTTCCCGTCCGATAGCAACGCGCCGCGGCACCTCCATCTCCAAGGCGCTTTTCTTTGGAACGCGCCTGATCGAAACCAATAGCTATGACGGCCTGCGGCAGGTCATCGATGTCTCCGGCGACGGCCCGAACAACATGGGTCCGCCAGTTGCACCCGCACGCGACACGGCGGTCAAGGCCGGCATCGTCGTCAATGGCCTCGCCATCCTCGTTCGCCCTTCCATGTCTGCCGGTCCACTCGACACCTACTATGCCGATTGCGTCATCGGCGGCGCTGGTTCCTTCGTCGTGCCGGTGCATCGCCGGGACGATTTTGCCGTCGCCATCCGCCAGAAATTGGTGATGGAGATCACCCGTCGCAATTCGCCCGCCCGTATCATACCGACAGCAGGCGGCATCATGAGTGACTGCATGATCGGCGAGAAGCTGCGCCCTCGCTACTTCGATCGCTTCTACCAAGAACTTGACCGATAAAGTCGGAAGCCATTCCCTTCCTGCACGTTCCAAACCAAGCGGCTCCATCGCTTACAAAGCCTTGCCCTATCGCAAGCTATTCCTTTTCATAAAAAAATATGCTTTTATTGAATGAACGTTCAGCAAAATAAGGGGCGACAAATGAACGAGATGATCCGTGATATCCGCATTCCCGAGAGCTGGGATCGGCGCGGCCTGCCCGGCTGGTGCTATCACAGCAACGCCCTGCTGGAGCTCGAAAAACAACATGTTTTCCGCGAATACTGGCAGATCGCCTGCCATGTCTCCGACATCCCCGAACCCGGCAATTACATCGCCATGGACGTGGTCGGCGAGCGGGCGCTGATCTTGCGCGGTCAGGACGGCAGCGTGCGCGGTTTCCACAACATCTGCCGCCATCGCGGCTCGCGGCTGGTGGCCGACGACAAAGGCACCTGCCGCAACGCGCTGGTCTGTCCTTTCCACGGCTGGGTCTACAATCTCGACGGCACGCTCAGGGGCGCCGCCCGCCCCCGCTCCTTCCCCCCGCTCGACAGGCAAGAGTTCGGCCTCGTGCCGCTGGAAACCGAAATCTGGATGGGCTTCGTCTTCATCCGCTTCGCCAAGGGTCCACAACCCTCCGTCGCCGAACAGATGCAACCCTTTGCCGAAGAGCTTGGTCAATACAGCACCGAAACCATGGTGCCTGCCGGTTCGATCTGGACCCAGATCTCGCCGGTCAACTGGAAGTCCGTGCGCGACGTCGACAACGAAGGCTATCATGTCGCCATGGCCCATCCGGCCCTGCAGGATCTCTACGGCTCGACCTACTACGACGAACCCTTCGTCGGCGGCCTCTGCCGCTCGTTTGCGAGCTACAATCCCCATGCCGGCCGCCGCTGGAGCGTGCGGAATTATGTGGCAGTCGCGCCGGAGGCGACGCATCTGCCGGAAAGCCTGCGCAAGGCCTGGATCTATTACGGCCTGTTCCCCAACGCCGTGATCGCCGTGACGCCTGAAACCGTGCAGTTCTATCAGGAATTCCCGCTCTCGACCGGCCAGACCCTGCTGCGTGGCGGCGTCTATCGCCACGCGGCGGAAACCCGCGCGCAACGCGCCGCCCGTTATCTCGCCTACCGCATCGACCGCGATACACAGGCAGAAGACGTGCAACTGACTGTCTGGTCCAACGAGGCGATGACCTCGAAGGCCTTCCACGGATTCTACCTGTCCGACTTGGAATACGGCGTGCGCACTCATCACAACCATCTGCGCGACGTGCTGCCGGTGATGACGCTCGATCAGGCACCGGACGAAGAACGGATCGGTGCGGTTAATGCTGAAATGCGGACGAAATGGTGAGCACCCGGGGGCGCTCTGCTTCTTTGAGGGTTAGCAAAATGGCTTTCGTCATCCTCGGCCTTGAGCCGAGGATCCAAACCTGAAGCTGCGGCATGGATGGTCGGGTCGAGCCCGACCATGACGACTGAGAGTTCGCCGTAACTATCATGTTAAATTCGCCCTCGGATCATCCTGCCCTTGACTGATGAAACAGCCGGCAATCTCTCCACCAAGAAGAGAGGGCCGGTCGCCCGGCCCTCAGGTCCGGATGCGACCAGGGAACTGGATCGCATCCATTTTCAGAAACGCTACCTCAACCTTTCCACAATCCCTCACGCACCAGTTCGTCCATGGTGCGGCGGATGCTGGTGTGGAGGATGTCGGTCATCGTGTCGATCTGCGGCCGCTCGATCGTCAGCGGCGGTGACATAACGCACATATTGATCAATGGCCGCACCAGAAGCCCCAGTTCCTGGCAATGGGCGTCGATGCGCTTGCCGACTTCCAGATCGAGCGTCAGCGGATTGTTGCTGACCCGGTCGGCGACGCATTCGATGCAGGCCATCAGCCCAAGCCCGCGGACTTCACCAACCAGCGGCAACTCCTCCAGCCGTTTCAGGCTCGATTGGAAATAGTCAGAGACGTCGCGTGCATGGGCGAGCAAACCGCCTTCGAGGATATCGAGGTTCTTCAGGGCAACCGCGCAGCCGATCGGATGGCTGGAATAGGTCAAACCATGGGCAAACATCGCCTCGGAGTGATTGGACCGGCGCAAATCCTCCAAAAGCTGCGCCGAAATCATGACGCCACCAAGCGGGAAATAACCCGACGTCACACCCTTGGCGAAGGTGATCATGTCCGGCTCGATGCCAAACACCTCCTGCGAGGCGAAGACGGAGCCAAGACGCCCGAAAGCCGTCACCACCTCGTCGGCGATGAAGAGAATATCGTTTTCGCTGCAAAGCGCCCGCATGCGGCTGAGGTAGCCATACGGCGGCACGATGACGCCGCCGGAAGCCATGACCGGCTCGGCGATGAAGGCGCCGATTCGCTCCGCTCCACGGTTGGCGATGACATCGCGGAATTCCTCGACCAGCATGTCGCAGAACTGTGCCTCATCCATGCCTGCCGGACGGCGAAAAGGATTGGGACAAGTAAGCTTGATCACCTGATCGCTGGCGCTGTCCATCCAGTCGTGATCGCGCGGGCGGCCGTTGAGCGAGGCGGAGAGATAGGTCGAGCCGTGATAGCCGCCCTGACGGGAGACGATCAGCTTTTTCTCCGGCCGCCCGCGCACATTGTTGGCGAACTGCATGAAGCGCAGCGCCGTCTCGACAGCCGAGGAACCGCCGGTGGTGTAGAAGACATGAGAGAGATCGCCCGGCGCATGGCCGGCAAGCCGGGCCGAGAGCGTCACTGACGGCTCGTTCATCGTGTACCACGGCGAATTGTAGGAAAGCTCCATCGCCTGTTCGTAGAGCACGTCAGCCAGCTCCTTGCGCCGATGCCCGGCATTGACGCACCACATGCCGGCCGGGCCATCGATCAGCTTGCGCCCCTCGCCGTCGATCACGTAGATGCCCTCACCGGACCGAATGCCGCCGCGCGCTTCGGCACCGATCTCGCCCGCCACCGGCCAGGGCTGAACCAGATGCTGACGCGCAAGCGCCGTCATCTCACCTTGCGCCAAAACCTCTGCCGCCTCTTCCCGCTTCGCCGCCATGAAAACGACCTCCATTAAATATAAAACGGCACAATCAACTGATTATTTGTATAAAATTTCATTATTCTGAATGTCCGTTCAATCAATATTGACAGAAAAAACACTTGCTTTCAATCCGGTTTTGCGCACATTCTGTGAAACGGGAACAAAACGGGCAAACAACGCCCATGGGTGGATGGCATGGAACAAAGCCTGCTTTTCGACTGTCGAAGCACGCTTGATGCGAACTGGATCATGAGTCGCGAGGATGCGGCGACCTCCCTCTTCTCCCCGGCGGGGAGAAGGTGGCGGAGAGCGCCGGATGAGGGGGCGACTGGCTCGGAATTCGCGGCGAAGCCCCCCTCATCTGCCCTGCAAGCATCTTCTCCCCGCTGGGGAGAAGAGGGAGCCAGCCTCGTCTCAACAGGCTACACCTTCGCCAATGCAAGGTGCCGCCTATGACGGCGCTCCCGGCATCGACGATCGCAGAGCCCGATGGCCCGGCCCGCGCGCGCTGGGCGGACAGCGACGAAGCCAAGGGGCTGATGCTGGTCTCGCCCACTTTACTATACGCGCTTGCCCTGCTCCTGCTGCCGATCCTGATCGTCTTCGCCTACAGTTTCTGGTCCCAGGACTACCTGACGATCGACCGGACCTTCACGCTGGCCAACTACCGCACCGCGCTGGGCGAGCCGATCTACCAGGACCTGCTCTGGCGCTCGCTGACCATCTCGCTTGTCGTCAGCGTGATCACCGTCACGGTCTCCTACCCCATCGCCTGGTTCATCTCCTTCCATGGCGGCATTCACAAGAACCTCTGGCTGTTCCTGATCACCGTGCCCTGCTGGACGAGCTATCTGCTGCGCGTGATGTCGTGGAAGGTGATCCTCGGCTATCAGGGCGTCCTCAACACCGGCCTGATGTCGACCGGGCTGATCGACAAGCCGGTGACCTCGCTGCTCTATAATTCCAATGCCGTCGTCATCACGCTGGTCCATAGCTGGGCGGCCTTCGCCATCCTGCCGATCTTCGTGTCGCTGGAAAAGATCGACCGCTCGCTGATCGAGGCCGCACACGATCTTGGCGACAACAAGTTCCGAAGCTTCCTGCGCGTCACCCTGCCGCTGTCGCTGCCCGGCGTCATCTCCGCCTTCCTGATCGTGATAATCCCGACGGTCGGCGATTATGTGACGCCGAAGCTCGTTGGCGGCAAGGACGGGGTGATGATCGCAACCGCCATTCAGGCCCAGTTCGGCAAGGGAGCCAACTGGCCGCTAGGTGCCGCCCTTTCCGTCACGACGATGGTGATCGTCTCGGCCATGGCCGGCGCTGTGGTGCTGGCGCTCAAATTTTTCGTGAGGCGCATTCGATGAGCGGACGTCACGGCATCGCAAAATCCCGATGGCTGCCGGCCTATGTCGGCCTGTATCTGGCGTTCCTCTATCTGCCGATCCTGCTGCTGCCGATCTTCTCCTTCAACAATGCGGCAGCCACCACCTTCCCGCTCGCGGGCTTCACGCTCAAATGGTACGCCTCGCTGTGGAGCAACACGGTGATGCTGGAGGCGGCGCGCAACAGCCTGTTCGTGGGCGTTTGTGTTGCCATACTGTCTACCAGCCTCGGCATCTGCGCCGCCCGCGCAATCACCCGCTACCGGTTTCGCGGACGCGAGGCGGCAAATGGCCTCTTGATGGCGCCGCTGTTCCTGCCGGAAATCATCGTCGCCGTATCGCTGCTGATGATCATCCTGCAGATCGGCATCGAACTGTCGCTGGCCACCGTCATCTTCGGCCAGACCGTCTTCTGCCTGCCCTATGCGATGTCGGTGCTGACCTCCGGCTTCGAAGGTTTTGACAGAAGCCTTGAGGAAGCTTCGCTCGACCTCGGCGAAACCGCCTTCGGCACCTTTCGCCGGGTGACGCTGCCGGTGGTAGCTCCTGCCATCGTCTCCAGCCTGCTCGTCTCCTTCACGATTTCGCTGGACGAGTTCATCCTTGCCTTCTTCCTCTCGGGCACCGAGCCGACGCTTCCGGTCTATATCTGGGGCCAGCTGCGCTTTGCCGCCAAGCTGCCGGGCGTGCTGGCGCTCGGTAGCATCATGATCGCGCTTTCCATTACGCTTTTGACGGTGGCCGAAATCATTCGCCGCCGCGCCGAGCGTCGCATCCAAGGAGCATAGGCCCATGGCTGAAATGATCTCGATCCGCTCCGTCAGCCGCAACTACGGCATCTACAAAGCTCTCGACGAGGTCTCGCTGGATATCGGCGCGGGCGAATTCTTCTCGCTTCTCGGCCCCTCCGGTTGCGGCAAGACTACCCTGCTGCGCTCGATCGCCGGCTTCGACACACCGACATCAGGCGATATCCGCATCGATGGCCACTCCGTGATCGGCACACCACCGAACCGGCGCCCCACCAACATGGTTTTCCAGAACTACGCGATCTTCCCGCATCTGAACGTCGAGGAAAACGTCGCCTACGGCTTGAAGCGGTTGAAGCTCGATGCTTCCGAAGAGCGCCGCCGGGTCGGCGATGCGCTCGATCAGGTCCGGCTCGGCGCGCTCGGCAAACGTGGGGCGAACGAGCTTTCCGGCGGTCAGCGGCAGCGCGTGGCGCTGGCGCGTGCGCTTGTGATGCGGCCGAAGGTGCTGCTGCTGGACGAACCCCTCTCGGCGCTCGACAAGAAGCTGCGCGAGGAAATGCAGGTCGAGCTTCGCTCGCTGCAGAAGGCGGTCGGCATCACTTTCATCCTCGTCACGCACGATCAGTATGAAGCGCTCGGCCTCTCCGACCGTATCGCCGTGATGTTCGGCGGACGTATCGCGCAGGTGGCAACGCCCAAGGATATCTATCAGCATCCGCTGACCCGCGAAGTCGCCGATTTCCTCGGAGGCATGAACTTCATGAAGGCTCGCATCACGGGCGAAAGCGCCGGTGAACTTTCCGTCGAAACCCAGCGCTTCGGCAGCGTCCGGGTCGCCAAGCCGCTCGGCTTTGCCGCCCGCGACGGCCACGCCACCCTCGGCATCCGCCCGGAGCGGCTGCGCGTTCTATGGGACGACACCAATGCCAATCATTCCCTGCAGGGACAGGTGGTCGACCGGCATTATTTTGGCGAAATCACCCACCTGATCGTCGACGTGCCCGGCATGGAAAAGCCGCTCTCGGTCTCGGAAACCAACAATTTCGGCGCCGATGATATTCCGGTCGGCGCGCCGATCCGGCTGGCTTACGATCCAGATGCGCTGGTGGCGCTGCGCGGCTGAGTAATGATGCGCTGCGCCACCGCGCGTCCCGCCGTGATCGCGCCTTCGATATAGCCGGGAAAAAACGGCGAGAGTTCCGAGCAGGCAAAGTGGATTGTCCCCGCGCCGCGCCTCAGGATATCTTCAGCGTCATAGGCCGCCATATCGAGGATGACGTCGCTATAGCCGCCGCCACTCCAGCGGTCGTCCGTCCAGTCCCGCAGGATGGTTTCCAGCGGCTTGCAGGCTTCCGGGCCAAGGGCGTCGGAAAGTCGCGAAAGCACGTTTTCAAGCACCGCAGCCTCGCTGTTTTCGGTGACGGCACCGCTTGCTCCCTCTTCTCCCCAGCGGGGAGAAGGTGCCCGAAGGGCGGATGAGGGGGCGGCTGGCTCTGAATTCGCGGCCCCCTCATCGCCTCGCATCCGCTCGGCACTTCTCCCCGCTGGGGAGAAGAGGGAATTTGCCGTTCCTTTTCCACCCCACTCAACCGCCAGTGGCCCGCCGATGAAGACGACGAGCAGAGCATCATCACCACTGCTGATATCGCAGGCGAAAAGGCCCTTTACATCGCGCCACATCACCATGCCGCTCAGATCGTCATCCCGCCAAAAACGCCGATCATAACGGAAGCAAATCTTGATGACCGTGCCGCTCGCCCAGGCATCGAGAGCGGCCGAAACGTCAGACGGAAGCCGCGGCGAGATCGAAATTCGCCGCGCCATCACCGGCGGCACCGCCAGAAGAACCTGTTCAGCATGGAACCTCTTGCCGCCCGCCTCGATGCTCACGCCATCGGCCGCGACGGAAACCGCTTCCACCGGCGTAGACAGTAGCAACCGCTCTCCCAGATCGGCCGCCATCGCCTCGGCAAGCGAATGGGTGCTGCCCTCCAGATAATATTGCAGCTCCGAAACCGTCGTCTCCAACCGCCGGTCGTTGTCGATGTAATACCAGAGCGGCAATTCCTCAGCCGGCCGGCACCAGAGACCATGGATCATTGCGCGGAAACCGGCCTTGGCATCGTCGGCCTCCGGCCGCCGGGCCAGCCAGTCCGCGACGGAAAGCCCGGCAATAACGGGATCACGCGGATCAATGGCATTGGCGCGGCCGCGCAATCCCTCCACGCCCTCGTGAAACCGAAACGCCTCGCGCTGCGGCAAGGCCGGCCGCAGAACAAGCTTTCCCTCGTCCGGTATCGACACCAGCGGCCGACCGTAGCGGCGCGCAAGCTCCATGACCGCAGGCATATCCTCGCTGATGAACTGGCCTCCGGCATCGATCCGCCGGCCATTGGCAAAATCCGCCGGCTCTACACGTCCGCCGGGACGATCACGCGCCTCGAGCACGAGAACGCGCAATCCCGCATCGATCAGCGCATGGGCGGCCGCGAGGCCGGAAAAACCGGCCCCGACAACCACAACATCGATATCGTCTGCGCTCAATAGCCCGCCTTTATCTTCTCGAATTCAGCAATCATCTTCTGCCGCAATTCCGTCGGCATCGGTGACTGGAAGAGCGTGTTGCCGAGGAACTTGTCAACATCGGCATAGCCCTTGTCGGCAAGGATCGTCGGATCGACCGCCGCCATGCCCTTGGCATTGGCATGGCCATAGCCCCAGTTTTCGACCATATAGGCGGAGATCGCGGGATCGGTGACGGCGTTCAGATAGGCATACTGCTTTTCCTCGCCGCCTTCCCCACCCTTCAGCCGCACATAGCCGCAAACCCAGGTGGACAGCCCTTCTGTCGTATCCTTCTTGATTGCAGCAGGAATGCCATCCGCTTGTAGCGTCGTCACCGTCTCGTTCCAGGCCCAGGCGAGATCGACTTCGCCGCTCGCCATCGCCTGGCTGACCTCGGTGTTGTCCGTCCAGTAAAGACGCACGTTCTTGTGCACCTCGCGCAGGAAGTCGGAGGCCGCCTTGAACTGCGCATCGGTCATCGTCGTCCAGTCCTTGACGCCGGTCGCAAGGCTTGCCAGCGCATAGGCATCATCGACATTGTCGCCGATGGAAACGCGGTCCTTGAATTTCGGATCGGCAAAGGCCTTGAGCGAGGTGATCTCCTCCGGCTTCACTGTGTCGGTGCGATAGGTCAGAACCGTGTTGCCCCACTCAAAGGGAAGCAGCCACGCGGTTCCGTCCTCGGAGGTCATCAGGCCCTTCATGCCGGCGATGCCCGGCAGGATATCCTTCCAGGCATTCAGCTTCGACGTATCCAGGGGCTCCAGCATGCCGGCGTCGCGCCACTTGGCGACACTCTGCGAACAGGGATGAGCAAGATCGGCCTTGAAGCCGGAGCGCAGCTTCTGGAACGCCTCTTCCTCGTCGCCGAAGAAGGCGAAATCCGGCTCGACGCCGTATTTTTCCGTATAGGCGGGGTGGAAGGCCGGGTCTTCATAACCCGACCAGTCGAAGACGGTGATGTTGTCCGCCGCGAATGCCGCGCTGCTTGCAAGGGAGGCGAGCAAGGCCGCCAGAAGGGTCCGTCCGATAAGTCTCTTTGCCGTCATGCCATTCTCCCTCTTTTTGTCGGGCCGCTATTTTTTCGGCCCCTCGTAGGTCATGTGTTTCGGGAAGGCCGAAACCAGATGTTCGATCGCCGCCGCGTGGGCTTTCTCACGGGTCAACCCGTCACCCATCATCAGCCGCAGCCACAGGCCCTCCATCATCGCGCAAAGCGCCAGCGCCATGCCCTCCGGCTCATAGCCGTAGCCGGCCTCGGCCTTCAGGTCGGAGCAGAGGCTGACGAAGGTTTCCTGATACTTGACGTCACGCGCGCCGCAGAGCGCCTGATAGGTCGGCCGCGATTTCGCCTCGCCCCAGAAGGCGCACCAAGCCGCGAGCTTGCGCTTCGTGCAGATTTTCCGGTCAAAATCGGCCGCGACCAGCGCCCAGAGCTTTGAAGCAGCCGCCGCATCGGCCTTCTCATAGGCCGCATTCCAGTGGGCGGCGTATTCGTCGGCCATGAACTGCAGCGTGGCGATGAGCAGGTTTTCCTTGCTCTCGAAATGGAAGTTGACGATGCCGCGCGATAGGCCGGCTCCGTCAGCGACGTCCGCAAGCGTGGTTTCAGCATAACCGCGCTTGGCGAGCGAATCGATCGTCGCTTCCACGAGCTGCTGGCGGCGGGTTTCCTTGGACGCCTTGCGTCCACGCCGATCGGCGTCGGTCGTTTCGGATGCAACCGCACCCGTCTTCACTTTCAATGCCATCGATCTGCCCTTGAGGCCGAGACGCAGGCTCATGAGGCCGCTCCCGCCGGTTTTTCACCGCGCAGATGAGTGGGACAATGCTCGCCGCTGTCAAGAACCTTGCGTCCCGTCTCGATCATGAAATCTCCAGCTTTTCCATCCTGCCTCGCCCTGCCGGGATGACAAGAGAAATCCTATCGCATAATCAGGCAATTGCAACATACTTGCTGAATGATCATTCAATATATCTGGACAACATTCTGCTTTTCATGTCAGTTTTCTCGTCAACAAGGGGAGACAGCATGAAAAAATACGACGTTGTCATGATCGGCGGCGGACACAACGGGCTCGTTGCGGCCTGCTATCTCCAGCGCGCCGGGCTCGATGTGATCGTGCTGGAAAAGAACGACTGGGTGGGTGGCGCCGCCACCAGCCGCGAGCTGACGCCCGGCTATCTTTATTCCAACTGTTCCTACGTCTGTTCGCTGTTCCGGCCCGAGATCATGCGCGATCTGGAATTGCCGAAACACGGGCTGCAGATCATCGCCTATGAGGGCGGCGCAGTCTTCACCCGCGACGGCGATTATCTCGCCTCCTACCGCGATCACGACAGCCACCGCCGCGAATTCGCCCGCTATTCCAAGCGTGATGCGGAAGCCTATGAGCGCTACGCCCGCGATGTCACCCGCCAGTGCCGCTTCATCCAGCCGCTACTGATGCGCACCGCGCCCGATCCTTTCGGTTTTCGCCCGCGCGATATCTCCGAACTGCTTTATCTCGGCAAGAAATTCGGCGAATTCAGCCCGCATGAGATGGCTGAGACCCTGCGCTTCTGGACCATGTCGATCTCCGACTTTCTCGACGAATATTTCGAGACCGACGTGATCAAGGCCTATCTGGCGCTCTCCGGCATCATCGGCACCGCGCTCGGGCCGATGTCGCCCGGCACGGCCTATGTGCTGCTGCATCACTATATGGGCGAAGTGGACGGCTCTGTCGGCGCCTGGGGCTATGCACGCGGCGGCATGGGCGCGGTGACACAGGCGCTCGCCAGTTCCTTCAAGGCCTCCGGCGGCACGATCCGCACCGGGGCCGATGTGGACAAGGTGATGACGCGTGGCGGCAAAGCCTCCGGCGTCGTTCTGGTTGACGGCGAGGAAGTGCGCGGAAAACTCGTCGTCTCCAATGCCGACGTGAAACGCACCTTCCTGAAGCTGGTCGACGAGGATGCCCTGCCGGAGGATTTCGTCCACCGGGTCAAGCACTTCAAGATGCGCGGCTCCTCCGGCAAGCTCAACATTGCGCTCGACAGCCTGCCCGAGTTCCCTGCCCTGCCCGACAGTTCCTCCTGCATTCGCGGCGACATGCACTTCACGGACTCGATCGAGCGCATGGAGCGCGCCTATGACGACTGGAAGGACGGGCGCTGGTCGGCCGATCCCTTCGTCGACATGGTGATCCCGACGACGCTCGACCCGACCATGGCTTCGCCCGGAAAACATTTCATGAGCTGCTTCGTGCAATACTGTCCGCCCAAGGTCGAGGGTCGCGACTGGACGGATGCCGACCGCGACGCCTTTGCCGAAACGGTCGTCAGCCAAATCGCCGAATATTCGCCGGGCTTCCGCGACCGGATCGTGCACATGGAAGTGCGCACCCCGCGCGAGATCGAAAACGAGGTGGGCCTGACGGAGGGCAACATCTTCCAGGGCGAACTCACCTTCGACCAGCTGCTCTTCAACCGGCCGGTGCCCGGCTATGCGCAATATCGAAGCCCGATCGATGGCCTTTATATGTGCGGCTCCTCGACCCATCCGGGAGGCGGGGTCATGGGCGCCCCCGGCCGCAACGCCGCCGCCGAAATCCTGCGCGACCTGAAACGACCCAACGAGTTGATGAGCAAAGCCCATGACGTCATTTGATCCCGCCTCGAAGGCCTACGATGCCATCGTCATCGGCGCCGGCCACAACGGCCTTGCCGCCGCCGCCAAGCTCGGCGCCAGCGGCCGCAAGGTGCTGGTGCTGGAAGCCGCAAACGAACCCGGCGGCGCCACGCGCGGCCGCGAATTCGCCCCCGGCTTCCGCTCCGCCGGCCTCGCCCACCTGATCAACCGGCTCGACCCGGATGTCGCCCGCGATCTCGGCATCTCGCTTGTCGCAAAACCGGGCTCCGCCATGCCCACGGCCATCCTCGACGGCGACAGGCAGCCGGTCGTCCTGCACGGCGCCTATGGCGAGACGATCGACGGCGTCACACCTGAAGAAGCCACCGCCTTCAACCGCATGCGCGACAAGCTGATCTTCCAGGCAGGCATTCTCAAGCGCTTCCTGCGCCGCGCGCCGCCGCAACTCGGGGCCATCGGCATGGCCGATCTCGCCAGCTTCGCCTCCGCCGGCTTCTGCCTGATCCGCAAGGGTCGCAGCGAAGGCCGCGATTTCCTGCGCATGCTGCTGATGAACGTCGCCGATGTCGCCGACGAATACCTGACCGACGACCGGCTGAAGGCGCTCGTCGCCTTCGACGCGACGCTCGGCATCCACCTTGGCCCGCGCTCGCCGACCTCCCTGCTCGGCCTCTACTATCGCCTGACCGGCGAAGTCGCCGGTCGGACCGGCGGCCAGTTCATTCCCGAGGGCGGCATGGCTGCCGTTGCTCCTGCCTTCGTCAAGGCTGCGGAAAAGGTGGGGGTAACCATCCGCTGCGGCACGCGCGTCGGCCGCATCCTTGCCGATCGCGGCAGGGCATCCGGCGTGGTGCTGACCGACGGCGCGGAGATCGCCGCCCCCGTCATCGTTGCCGCCGTGCATCCGCAGACGGCATTCCTCCAGCTCGTCGATCCCGCCGAAAGCAGCACCGGCTTCGTACGCTCGCTCAAGAACCTGCGCACATCCGGCAATGTCGCCAAGCTCGACCTTGCGCTGGACCGTGCACCAAATTTCCTCAACCTGCGCTCATCCGACCATTCCGGCCGGATCGTGCTTGCCCGCTCGATGGAGCATGTGGAGCGCGCCTTCAACCCGGCGAAATATGGCGAATTCTCCACCGATCCGGTGATGGAGATCGTGCTGCCGAGCCTTGCCGATGGCTCGCTCGCCCCTTCCGGCGCCTGCACCCTTTCGGCCCTTGTGCAATATGCGCCGCACAAGCTGAAAATGGGCTGGGAGGCCGGCAAGCCGCTTTTCCTGAAGATTATCCTCGACATCCTGGAACGGCATGCACCGGGCATATCAAAGTCAATCGTTGCAGCGGAGCTCCGCACGCCCGCCGATATCGAAGCGGAATACAATCTGCCCGGCGGCCATTGGCATCACGGCGAGTTGCAGGCCGATCAACTGCTGATCAACCGGCCGACCGGTGCCGCCTCCGGCTATAAGACGCCGATCGAGGGGCTTTATCTCGCCAGTGCCGGCGCGCATCCGGGCGGCGGAATTTCCGGCCTGCCCGGCTGGAACGCGGCACGCCACATTCTTTCGGGAGCACGGTCATGAATGCGATGACATCACCTCTGAACGCAACCGACGGCCGCCGGGCCGCCCGCAGTCACATCCATACGCCACGGCTCGAAACACCGTTCCATCCACGTTTAGCCGCGCTCAGCGAAACCAGCGACTGGTACAGCTGGGCCGGCTACAAGGCGCCGCATACGCTGTTCGACGAGGAACTCGAATATTTCGCGATCCGCTCCACGTCCGCGCTCTTCGATATCTCGCCCATGGTGAAATACCGCATCGCCGGGCCGGATGCGGAACGCTATCTCAACCGCCTGACGCTGCGCGATGTACGGAAGCTCGGCATCAACCGGGTGCACTACACCGCCTGGTGCGACGATCACGGCCATGTACTGGATGACGGCACGCTGTTCCGGCTCGGGGAAAACACGTTTCGTCTCTGCTGCCAGGAGCGGCATCTGCCGTGGCTGCTCGACAGCGCCTTCGGCTTCTCCGTTGACATCCACGAGGAAACGGAAGAAATCGCCGGACTTGCACTGCAGGGGCCAACCAGTTGCTCCACACTACTTGCTGCCGGCTTTTCCGGCGTCGAGCGGCTGAAGCCTTTCGATATCGCGAGCGTCCCGCATGAGACGGGAACGGTCACCATCTCCCGCACCGGCTTCACCGGCGATCTCGGCTACGAGATTTTCGTGCCCCGCGCGCTGGCCCTGTCTCTTTGGGATCGGCTGTGGCAGGCGGGTCAGCCGCATGGCATCCGGGCGATCGGTTACGCCGCGCTCAACACGGCACGCATCGAGGCGGGCTTCATCGTTGCCAATACCGATTTCATCACGGCCGAAGGTGCACTCCGGGCCGACCGGGTTCGCATGCCGGATGAAGTGGGTCTCGACTGGCTCGTCGATGCCGACAAGCCCAGTTTCAACGGACGTAAAGCGATACTTGAAGCACGGCGGAATCAAACTCTGAAGCACATCCTCGTCGGCCTTGAAATCGAAGGGAATATTCCGGCCGAACACGCGCTGGTCTATCACGGAAAGAAGCGCGAAGCCGGCCTCGTGACGGCCGCGATCTGGTCGCCGACCGCCAAGCGCAACATCGCCATTGCGACGCTGGACCGCCCCTACGGCGTCAAGTTCACCGACGATCTCTGGGTGGAAATCTATGCCCTGCGGGAGCTGCGATACCAGAAGATGATGAAGCGTGCCCGCATCGTGCCCCGCCCCTTCGTCAAGCTCGCCCGCCGCACGACGACCCCGCCGGGCAGTTTCTGACGCTCCCATGGACGAGGGAGCACGCGAGAACTGGGCACTGATCCACACGCCCCCCGGCATCGAATGGTCCGGCCGCGCCCGCTATGCGGCGGCCATGTATTTCTTCCAGAAGGGCGAGATGGCAGCCGACGTGCTGGAGGTCTACCGCATCTGTTCGCGGCTCGATGGGGAGGATCCGCTGGATGTGCTGTGGCGATGGCGGATCGGGGCGGAGTGGGTTGAGCGGATGGAACGAGTTCGTCGCGAGATACCCCCCTCTGTCACTTCGTGACATCTCCCCCCTTAAGGGGGAGATCAGATGCGGCAACTTTTGCGCCTCACGTCACCATCGGCATTTGTGGAGATCGTTGTCTAACGCGAGAGATGCAGCTCGGCCCAATCTCCCCCTTGAGAAGGAGATTTCACGAAGTGACTGAGGGGGTGCTTCCACAGAGAAGAGTTAGCGAGCGACCATCACTCCGGCGCAAACACACTCATCGCTCCCGTATAATTCTTCGGCAGCGGCGAGGCATAAGACCCACGCTTGCTGGTGGTCAGTTTTTGAGCGATCAGCGCCTCCGCCTGTTTGATAGCAGCCGAAACACCATCGATGACCGGGACATGATAAGCCTGCTGCAGTGCATAGGCGAGATCGGCCATGCCGGCGCAGCCGAGGACGATCGCCTCGGCACCGTCTTCCTCCAGCGCCCGCTCGATCTGCCGGCGTAGCTTGTCGAGAGCGCCGGAGCCTTCATCCTCGAGCTCCAACACCGGAATATCGGCAGCGCGTACCTTCACCCGATGGCCGAGGCCGTAGCGAGCGGCGAGGTCCTCGATCAGCACGCGTGAACGCTCCAGCGTCGTCACCACGGTAAAGCGTTGCGCCAGAAAACCGGCCGTCACCAACGCACTCTCGCAGATGCCAACGATAGGTATACCGGCCATGGCGCGGGCGGCGTCGAGGCCGGTGTCATCGAAGCAGGCGATAATGGCCGCCTGCGCGCCCGCCGCCTCCCCCTTGCGGATTTCATCGAGCAGGCCGGGCAGCGCCAGCGCGCCGTCGTAATGCCCCTCGATGGATGCCGGTCCCATGAGCGATGTCGCCGCCTCGATTTCGGTCATGGGACCGGCGACCGCGCGCGCTGCCACGGCGGCCTTTTCTGTCATTGAGCGGGTCGTGTTCGGATTGACGAGAAGAATGCGCATGAAACTCTCTAGAGTTTGGCAGGTGGAAACCGGTTATCCCGAAAAGACAAACGGAAAAGAAATGAGAGTTTGTCTGGTTCAGAATGAACCTGACAAACTCTAGAGGAGCCGGGCTTGGCGGCGGCGCAGATAGTAGATCGTGCCGAGCGTGCCCAGGATGATGGAGAAGGAGAAGAGCGTCGTCACCGTGCCCAGCGCATAAAGCACCGGCGTCGTGACGTTGGTGGTCATGCCGTAGATTTCCAGCGGCAGGGTATTGTAGGTGCCGGACGTCATCAGCGTGCGGGCGAACTCGTCATAGGACAGCGTAAAGCCGAACAGGCCGACACCGACAAGGCTCGGCGCAATCATCGGCAGGAGCACATGACGGAATGTCTGCCAGGAGGTGGCGCCGAGATCACGAGCGGCTTCCTCATAGGCCGGCGAGAACCGGTTGAAGACGGCAAACATGATCAGCACGCCGAAGGGCAGCGTCCAGGTGAGATGCGCGCCGAAAGCGGAGGAATACCAGGCCGGCTTCAGGCCGAGTTGCTGGAAGACGACGCCGATGCCGAGCGAGATGATGATCGAGGGCACCACGAGACTTGCGACCGAAAGATAGAACAGCACGGTTGCGCCGCGGAACTTGCGGCGGAAGGCAAGCCCGGCCAGCAGCGCCACCACGACGTTGACGATCATCACCATCAGGCCGAGCGTGAAGGAACGCTTGAACGAAGCGCCGAAATCGCCCACCGCCTGCTGTTCGAACAGGTTGAAGAACCAGTGCACGGAAACGCCATTCAGCGGGAAGGTCAGGCCGCCATCCGGTCCCTGGAAGGAGAGGATGAAGACGGCAGACAGTGGGCCGTAGAGGAACAGCACGAAGAGCGTGAAGAACGCCGCCAGCACGTAGAATTCGATGGTTCGTTTCTCGTGGGACATGGCCTTACAGCTCCTTGCGGATATCGACGACGCGCAGGATTGCGGCGACCATCAGGAGGACGACGACCAGCAGCACGACGGCATTGGCGGCAGCAGCCGGATATTGCAGTAGCGACATCTGGTTCTTCATCATCAGCGCGACCGACGCGCTTTGCCCGCCGGACATGACCTGCACGGTCGAGAAGTCGGCCATGACGAGGGTGACGACGAAGATCGAGCCGATGGCCATGCCGGGCTTGGCGAGCGGAATGATCACGTTCCAGAGGATCTGCCAGCCGGTGGCGCCTGCATCGCGCGCGGCCTCGATCAACGACTTGTCGATACGCATCAGCGTGTTGAAGATCGGCGTGACCATGAACAGCGTGTTCAAATGCACCATCGCAAGGATCACGGCGAAATCGGAATAGAGCAGCCATTCGATCGGCTGCGGGATGACGCCCATCTCGATCAGCGTCGTGTTGACCAGACCGTTGCGGCCGAGCACGGGGATCCACGAGATCATGCGGATGATGTTGGAGGTCAGGAACGGTACGGTGCAGACGAGGAACAGCACCATCTGCATGGTCGTCGTGCGGATGTGAAAGGCGAGAAAATAGGCGACCCAGAAGCCGATCGCGAGCGTCAGCGCCCAGACGATGGCCGTGTATTTCAGCGTATTGAGATAGGTTTTCCAGGTGACCCACGATCCCAGCGTATCGGTGTAGTTCATGGTCAGGAAATCGGGGTAGAGACCGGCGAAATCATAGTCCCAGAAGCTGACGATGATGATCGTCAGGATCGGCAGCACGAAGAAGAAACCGAGGATCAGCACCAGCGGGATCGCCTGCAGATAGGAGGCGATGGTGGCGGCGAAGCTGCCGAGACGCTCGGCGATTGCCGGCTTCGGTTGCACTGTGCTGCTATCTTCCGCTGTCATGGCTGCCACGGGCCTGTCTCCGTTTCGACATTTGTTCGTGGAGGGAAATGCCCCTCATCCGCCCCTCCTTGTTTGCGAAGAAGGGCGGGCACCTTCTCCCGCTGGCGGGGAGAAGGAATTGCGGCAACCTCTGTCATCCCCTCCCCCCACGTGCGGGGAGAGGGTTAGGGTGAGGGGCTGATTTCCTTACGCAGCGATGAACTCGTTCCAGCGCTTGACCATGTAGCGGTCCTCGTCCATCACCGAGTTCCAGCACGCGACCTTGCCCATGCGTTCCTGGAAGGAGCCGCCGTCGCGGACTGCGCCGGCCTTCTCCATGACCTTGCCTTCCGGGGACATGATGTCGCCGGTCGCGGCCTTGCCTTCGATCCAGTAGCCCCACTCGTCGGCCGACATGAATTCCTTGGCGGTGTCCATGGCTGCGGAGTAGTAGCCCTGGCGGTTGAGGTAGCCGCCGACCCAGCCGGATGTGTACCAGTTGATGTACTCATAGGCTGCGTCGAGCTGTGCGCCTTCGAGGTGCGCGGCCAGACCGAGACCGCCGCCCCACGAGCGGTAGCCTTCCTTGAGCGGCTGGTATTTGCAGGCGATGCCCTTGGAGCGGACGGCGGCAACAGCCGGCGACCACATGGACTGGATGACGACTTCGCCCGATGCCATCAGGTTGACGGACTCGTCGAAGGACTTCCAGAAGGCGCGGAACTGGCCGTCCTGCTTGGCCTTGATGAGGAAGTCGATGGTTGCATCGATTTCTTCCTTGGTCATGTTGCCCTTGTCGGCATACTTGATGTTGCCCATGGCTTCCATGATCATCGCGGCATCCATGATGCCGATCGACGGGATGTTGAGGATCGAGGTCTTGCCCTTGAAGGCCGGATCCATGATATCGGCCCAGGAGGTGATCTCGCGGCCGACGAGGTCCGGACGGATGCCAAGCGTGTCAGCATTGTAGATCGTCGGAACCATGGTGAAGAACTGGGTTTCGCCCTTGGCAAAGGTCTTGTCGCCGATTGCTTCGACGTAGCCGACGGTATGCGGTGCGGTGCCCTGGGCGATGACGCTGTCCGGCGTCAGCTTGCCGGTTTTGAACAGCGGTACGATCTTGTCGTAGTACTTCAGCTTCTTGATATCCATCGGCTGGATGACGCCGGCCGGGAAGACCTTCTTCAGGATCCAGTATTCGATGTCGGCGATGTCGTAGCTGTCCGGCTGGGTGACGGCGCGCTGGGCGGCGGCATCGCTATCGGTCGCGGTCATCTCAAGCGTGATGCCGAGGTCGGCCTTGCACTTCTCGGCGATGGCGTTGATGTTGGAAACGCCGGTGCCAAACTGGCGCAGCGTGATCGGGTTCTGCGCCCAGATGGTCGGGAAACCGGTGATGGCGCCCGAGCCGACGATGGCGCCGGCGGCTGCCGCGCCTGTCTTCAGGAGCGAACGGCGGGAAATGCCCGTCGTAGTGGTCTTCTTTTCAGTGGTCATTCTCTTGTTCCCTCTTGTTGATATTAGAGATTGATCAGGCAGCCATGCGGCCCAGCAGGACAGCGTCCTCCAGGCCCCAACTCAGAGACACCGCGTCTCCAACCGAGACGGGTTTTGCGAAATAATCGGCATCCGTGGCGATGACGGTGAAGTCGTCGCTGCCGGCGCCGATGACGGTGATCTTCACGGAGGAGCCCCGGTATTCGATGTTGGAAACGACGCCGTTGAAGCCGAGTGTCTTGTCGGAAGCATCGGCCAGGCGCACGCGATCGGTGCGAATGCCGATATCGATGGGAACGCCGGGCTCGGAGGAACCGGCGACCTTGAAGGTCTGCCCCTCCGCCACTTCGAGCGTCACCGTGCCATCGGCACTTTCGACGGTCCGCCCAGTCAGGACGTTATGGTCGCCCATGAAGCGGGCAACGAAAGCCGTTGCCGGGCGCTCGAAGACCTCGCGCGGCGATGCCGCCTGCTCGATCTTGCCGTCGTTCATGATGACGATGATATCGGCGAGCGCCATCGCCTCTTCCTGGCTATGGGTAACGTGGACGAAGGTGATGCCGAGGGTCTTCTGCAGCTTCTTCAACTCGGCACGCATGCGGATCTTGAGGAACGGATCGAGCGCGGAAAGCGGCTCGTCAAGCAGCAGCGCTTCCGGATCGGTGATAAGTGCGCGTGCAAGCGCCACGCGCTGCTGCTGGCCGCCGGAAAGCTGGGCTGGACGACGGTTGGCATAGGGCTCCATCTGCATCAGCTTCAACATGTCGAGCGCTTTCGCCCGGCGCTCTTCCTTCTCGACGCCCTTCATCTTCAGGCTGAAGGCGACATTGTCGATGAGGTCGAGATGGGGAAACAGGGCGTAGGACTGGAACATCATCGCCGTGCCGCGCTTGGCTGGCGGAAAGTCAGTAACAACGGTGTTGCCGAGGCGGATATCGCCGGACGAAATGCTTTCGTGGCCGGCAATCATCCGCAGCGTCGAGGTCTTGCCGCAGCCGGAGGGGCCAAGGAAGCAGCAGTAGCTGCCGGAGGGTATTTTCAGGCTGATGGAATGAACGGCAGTTGTGCTGCCATAGACCTTGGAAACGGATACGATATCGATTTCAGCGGCTTTGGACATCATGTCTCCCCTGTGACAGGATAGACGATGCATTCGCCGTGCCAGATGGATTTTCTGTTGTTAAGCCATTGAATAAACATAAATTTCTAAAATTTCAATTTTGCCTCAATTTTCAACGCCACATCGAATTGCCCATAAAATAGCCTTTTGTGCCCAATCAAAGCAAAAGATCGTATACAATTTGATCAGGCGATTTCCGACGATTTTGAGTTAACTTCGGCGTTGAAGCGCTATACACTTGCGGGCAGCGTGTTAAGAGTTCCACCATGACGATCGCCGCAACTGATCCCATCGATGTCGACAGCCAATACATCCGCGAAGCCATTCGCGATGCGATTGTCGATCGTCGGCTCGCACCCGGCACCAAACTTTCGGAAGCCGATGTCGGCGCTCTTTTCAACGTCAGCCGGACCCTCGTGCGCGGCGCGCTGCAGGCCCTGTCCTATGAGGGGCTGGTGAATGTCGAAAAGAACCGCGGCGCCTTCGTGGCAAACCCCTCGCCCGAAGAGGCACGGCAGATTTTCGCCACCCGCCGGATGCTCGAGCCGGGTGTGCTCATGGAAGCAGCGCGGCACATCACGCCGTCCGACATCCAGCATCTGAAACAGCTGCTGATGGAAGAACGCCGCCTGATGGGTGAACGCGGCCAGTCAGCTCGTCGGGCCGAAATCAAGGCATCCGGTGATTTTCACCTGATGCTGGCTTCCTTGACGAACAATGCCGTGCTCCAGCGCTTCATGGATGAACTTGTGGCGCGCTCGTCGCTGGTCATCGCGCTCTATGGCCAATCGGCGATTTCAAGCTGCGGCCACCATGAACACGAGGACATTCTCGAAGCCATCGAGAAAAAAGACCTCGATCGTGCCTGCAAGCTTATGCTGCACCATATCGATCACATCGAGGCCGACCTCGATCTGCGCGCGGAAAAAGACTCAGAACTCAAGGAAGCCTTTCGCCTCTGAGCGTGATCGGGCAATCAGCCTTCCATTCGCTTGGCTTCGAGTACCATCTTTACACCGACCACCATGATCGCGCCGTAGAGAACAATCCCCAGCAGAAATCGTGCAGGGGCCGCATCGAACGAGAGCGGCACGTCAGGATTGTAGCCAAGGCCGATGATGCCGCCAATGTCGTTGGTAGCGAGGCCAAGGAACAGATAGAGCCCGTTGACGACAATGAATATCCAGCCGAGCCAGAGCTTGCGGTTCTTCGACATGCTGCCTCCGTTGATCTTGCCCGCGAGTGCGCCAATCCGCCTCCGCCAAAGATAACGTGTGCAGGCATAACGTTATTCAGAACATTCGAAATTAACCGGAAAAGAATGTAAAGTCAGTGGGGGAACCTTCCCTCATCTGCAGCGTTTCCTCGCCGCAATTTCAATACGCATGCGAGGACGAGTTGAGTTACAAACCCTTCCCCACCCCTGTCAGGGTCATCAAACAAAGCCAGCAGAACATCATTGCAAGTGCCTGGGACGCCGTGGAATTCCTCCGCCGTTGGCCGGGCAAGCGCGACAACGCCTATCGGCGCGCACTGCAACACTGCCTCGACGCACTCGATGGCATCCGCAGCGCCAAGGCTGCCTGCGCCTCTTTCGTGACCGCCGCCCGCCAGGCCGGCATTCTGGCCTGAGCCCTCGCTGCATCGCCCTCCTCCCCAGCGGTGCAGCCTTTCAGCCATTCGGCCTCTTTGTCTCGGACGACACTTCGCGCGCTGCCTCACGAATGGTCTGCATCAGGATTTGCTGCGGCATTGAGGGCACGGAATCCGTGCGCACCGTCAATCCCACCGGCCCCCGCGTCTCAACGGTATCAATAGGCAAGGCTTCCAGAATCCCGTCTTCGATATCGGTCGCAACCACCCCAGCTGAGATGATCCAGATCGCGTCGCTGCGCCGGACAAAGGCGCGGCCGAACGAGTCGGAGACGGTCTCAATCTGGTTAGCCAGCCCGGCGATGCCATTGGCGATCAGGAACCGCTCGACGAATGGCCGGATGATCGAGCCGCGCGTCGGCATCAGCACCGTATAGTTTCCGAGATCGCCGAAGGTCGACCCCCCGCTTTTCAACAGCGGATGCCCCTTGCGCACAACGAACACTACCTGCTCCGAATAGAGATGCTCGAAGGAGAAGCCCGTCATCTGTTCGGGCGCGGCAAGCCGGCCGACGACGAGATCGAGATCGCCAATCCTGAGCTGCTCCAGCAGCACGGCATTTTCCCCCGTGACGATCTTGATGCGGCTGCCGGTTTCCTCCGAGAGAAACTGGACCATCGCCCGCGGCATGATGCGCGTCGAAACAGTCGGCAACGCCCCGACCCTGACTGGCGGCCCATCCCCCGAACGCTCCTGCGATACGGAATCAATCCCCTGACGGATGGCCGTCAGAGCCGCGCCCGCATGGCGAAGGAACGCCTCTCCGTAGCGGGTGATCTTGATGCCGCGCCCCTCGCGCTCGAAGACGGCAACGCCCAGAACTTCTTCCAGCTCGCGGATGGTCTTGGTCACGGCCGGCTGGCTGACATGCAGCAGTTCCGCCGCCTTCATCACGCTGCGCTGGCGTGCGACCTCGACAAATGTCTGAAGATGGCGAAACTTCACACGACTATCGACCATTGACACATAACCCCGGAGTTAACGATATCCGGTAAAATGTCATTTTACCTAACCAAATTAAAGTTCCAATTTGGCTTCGGAGGAAATTCATGCAGTTCGCCTGTATCAACGATATCGCCATGCACTACCAGGTGATCGGCGCCACCGGCGACAAGCCGGTGCTGGTGTTTTCCAATTCGCTCGGCACGGATTTCCGCATCTGGCGCGACGTGATTGTGCGTCTGGCCGGCGACTTCGCCATCCTGCTTTACGACAAGCGCGGCCATGGGCTTTCCGATGTCGGCGACGCCCCCTATTCCATCGATCTCCACGTGTCGGATCTGGCGGGACTGCTCGATTTCCTGTCCGTGAAGAGCGCCGTCATCTGCGGCCTTTCGGTTGGCGGGCAGATTGCGCAGGGGCTCTATGCTACCCGGCCGGACCTCGTTCGTGCGCTGATCCTCTGCGACACCGCCCACAAGATCGGCACGCCCGAAATGTGGAACGCCCGCATCGCCGCGGTCGAAGCCAATGGTATCGCCAGCCTTGCCGATAGCGTTCTGGAACGCTGGTTCACGCCAGCCTTCCGGCGCCCGGAAAACGTCGCCTTTCCGGGCTATCGCAATATGCTGACCCGCCAGCCGGTCGCCGGCTACACCGGCACCTGCGCCTCCGTACGCGATGCCGACTTTACCGAAGCGGCAAAAAGAATTTCCGTACCGACGATCTGCATCGTCGGCGATCAGGACGGCTCGACGCCGCCCGATCTCGTCTTGTCGACCGCGCGCCTCATTCCCGGCGCGCGCTATGAAGTGATCAAGGACGCCGGCCATATCCCCTGCGTCGAGCAACCGGAGGCGCTGACAGCCATTCTGCGCGCCTTCATCGATACATTGGAGCCAGCCTGATGACCGATACGCCTCCTCCTTCCGAGCGTTATGCCCAGGGGCTCAAGACCCGCCGCGCCGTGCTAGGTGACCGCCATGTCGACAAGGCATTGGCGAAAACCACCGATTTCGACCAGCCGTTCCAGGAACTGATTACCGAAACGGCCTGGGGCAATGTCTGGTCGCGCTCCAATTGGACCAAGCGCGAACGCTCCATGGTGACGATCGCGCTCCTCGCGGCACTCGGCCATGACGAGGAAGTGGCCATGCACGTCCGCGCCACCCTCAACACCGGCGCAACCCGGGATGACATTCGCGAAGCGCTGCTGCATGTGGCAATCTATGCCGGCGTGCCCGCCGCAAACCGTGCGATCAAGATTGCCAAGCACGTTTTCGAAGAGATCGACGCAGAACAGGCCGCATGAGGCAGGACCATGACTGAGTTTTCCAACAAAAAACCCGAGACCGGCGCCTTTTTCCAGCGAGACCGGGCGTGGCACGCGCCGGGGCTCACCCCCGGTTACAAGACTTCCGTACTGCGCTCTCCGCAAAAGGCGCTGCTCTCCCTCGATGGCACGATTTCCGAGATCACCGGCCCGGTCTTCGGCCATTCGATGCTGGGCGAACTGGACAACGACCTGATCCACAACTTCGCCAAATCCGGCGAAAGCGCGATCGGCGAGCGCATCATCGTGCATGGCCGTGTGCTGGACGAGCGTGCCCGCCCCGTTCCCGGTGCGCTGCTGGAATTCTGGCAGGCCAATGCCGGCGGTCGCTATCGCCACAAAAAAGAGACCTACCTTGCGCCGCTCGATTCCAATTTCGGCGGCTGTGGCCGCACGATCACCGACGAGGATGGCTTCTACAGCTTCCGCACTATCAAGCCCGGCCCCTACCCCTGGCCGAACGGCGTCAACGACTGGCGTCCGGCCCATATCCATTTCTCGGTTTTCGGCCATGGCTTTGCCCAGCGGCTGATCACCCAGATGTATTTCGAGGGCGACCCGATGATCTGGAAATGTCCGATTGTCGCCACCATCCCGGACCGCGCAGCCATCGAGCAACTGATCGCGCCGCTCGACTGGGCGAATACGATCCCCATGGATGCCCGTGCCTACAAGTTCGATATCGTGCTGCGCGGGCGCCGCTCGACGTTGTTTGAAAACCGCATGGAGGGCAACTGATGGTCCAGTCGCTCGGATATCTCAAGGAAACCCCGTCGCAAACGGCAGGCCCCTACGTGCACATCGGCTGCACGCCGAATTTCGCCGGCATCGGCGGTGTCTATGAGACCGATCTCGGCACCAGCATGGTCAACGAACGCACGCTCGGCGACCGTATCACCGTCACCGGCCGCATTATCGACGGCGCCGGCAGTCCGCTGAAGGACGCGCTGGTGGAGATCTGGCAGGCCGATGCTGCCGGGCTCTACAACAGCCCCGCGGAAATGCGCGGCACCGCCGATCCGAACTTCGCCGGTTGGGGGCGTTGCCCCTCGAATGGGGAGACCGGTGTCTACACGTTCGACACGATCAAGCCCGGCCGCGTTCCCTTCAAGGACGGTCGCAAGATGGCGCCGCACATCACCTTCTGGATCGTGGCGCGCGGCATCAATATCGGCCTGCACACCCGCATGTATTTCCCCGAGCACGTCGAGGCCAACGCCGCGGACCCGCTGTTGATGCGGATCGAACATCGCCACCGCGTCCTGACCATGGTGGCAACCCGCGAAGGCTCGGTCTATAACTTCGATATCCATCTCCAGGGGGAGAAGGAGACCGTGTTCCTCGATATCTGAGTGCTGGCATGACCGTTTCCGTTTTCGACCATCCTTATCTTTCCGGCCTACTCGGTGATGAGGAGATCGGCGCCCAGTTTACCGCCGAGGGCGATATTGCCGCCATGCTCGCCTTCGAGGCGGCGCTTGCCAGGGCCGAGGCCGGCTGCGGTCTCGTCCCGCCGGAGGCAGCAGCACGAATCCTGGACGTCTGCGCCACCTTCCGCCCGGACGTTGCCAGCCTTCGCAAGGCGACGGGCACCGATGGCGTCGTCATCCCGGACCTCGTACGGCAATTGCGCGACGCTATCGGCGGTGATGCGGCCAAAAGCCTGCATCTCGGCGCCACCAGCCAGGATGTGATCGACACGAGCCTGATGCTGCGGCTGAAGAAAATCTGCTTTATTCTGGGTGCACGTCTTTACGCGATCACCCGAAGCCTCGACGGGCTTGATGCGCAGTTCGGCAAAAGCCCGCTGATGGGCCATACCCGCATGCAGGCGGCAATCCCGATCACGGTTTCCAACAGGCTCACCGCCTGGAAATCTCCGCTCGTTGAGTATGGCGAACGGCTGATGCAGCAGCGCTTTCCGCTGCAATTCGGCGGCGCTGCCGGCACGCTCGACAAGCTGTACGACAAGGCGGCCATGGTGCGTGCCGCGCTGGCGGCCGATCTCGGTCTGACCGACCAGCCGCAATGGCAGAGCCAGCGCCTTCCCATTGTCGATATCGCAAACCTCTTCTCGCTGATCACCGGCAGCCTCGGAAAGTTCGGGCAGGATATCGCTCTCCTCGCCCAGGGCGGAACAGAAATCAAACTCCGGGGCGGCGGCGGCTCCTCGGCAATGGCGCACAAGCAGAACCCCGTTGCGGCCGAAACGCTAATGGCGCTCGCACGCTTCAACGCCACCCAGATCGCCGGCATTCATCAGTCGATTGTACACGAGCAAGAACGCTCTGGCGCCGCTTGGACACTGGAATGGATGCTCCTTCCGCCGATGGCGATGGCGGCCGGAACATCCCTCAAGCTCGCGCAGCAACTCGCTGAAAATATTGTCAGTCTGGGCGGAAGCTGAAATCGACACTCTTGCCGTCACAAGGGTTGACGAAACGTCGGAGCAGAGCCGAAAGATAGGCTCAACCAACAAGAGACGAATCGTTGACATGCGCGACCCCTTCTCCAATCCCTTCCCCACCATCGATACCGACCGCCGCGAAATCTGGGACATGCTGGTGACCCGCGACATCGGCGCTTTTCTTGCCGCCGACTGGAGCCAAGTTGCCGACGATTTCATCGAAACCGGTTTCGTCGGCATCAACGGCAATCGCGCCGACAATCCCGACCGCTGGACGCTCGCCTTCCCCGATCTGGCCTCTTACCGCGACGAATGGCTCCGCCAGGCGCAGGATTTTGCCAAGGAGAGTTTTGCCGAAGACCCGCGCACCGCGATCTTCACCACCACCAATCTCACAGAGATCGAAATTCTCGGCGACACAGCACTGGTGCGCAAGAAGTTCGACGGCAGCATCCTGAAGGCGGATGGCACCCGCGACATCATGCAGTGGCAGACGCTCTACACCTGCAGGCGCCACGACGGCCGCTGGAAGATCGCGGGCTTCACCGGCTATCTGCCAAACCCGATGGGCACGGCCTGACGGAGACGATCATGCGGCTGTTTACTGCGGCGCTTGCGACCGAGACCAACACTTTTTCGCCGATCGCCATCGACATCAAAGCCTTCGAGGCCTCGCTCTACGCGCCGCCAGGCACGCATCCGGAGACACCGACGCTTTGCACCGCACCGATCACAGTCGGCCGCCGGTTGGCGAGGGAGCAAGGCTTCACCCTGATCGAGGGCACCGCCGCCTGGGCCGATCCTGCCGGTCTCATCAATCGGCAGACCTATGAGCGTCTGCGCGACGAAATCCTCGGCCAGCTTCAGGCCGCAATGCCAGTCGACGGCGTCGTGCTCGGTCTGCACGGCGCGATGGTCGCGGATGGATACGAGGACCCGGAAGGAGACCTACTGCAGCGCATCCGCACGATCGTTGGCCCGGATACGCTCGTCTGCGCTTCGCTTGATCCGCACAGCCACCTGACGAAGAAACGTGTCGGCGCCTCGACCTTCCTCCTCGCCTTCAAGGAATTCCCCCATACGGATTTCGTGGCCCGCGCCGAAGATCTCTGGCGGATCGTGCTCGACACCCTTGCGAGCAAGGTGCGGCCGGTCATGTCTGTGTTCGATTGCCGGATGATCGACGTGTTTCCGACCTCTCGCCAGCCAATGCGCGGCTTCGTCGATCGGATGATGGCGATGGAAGCTGATGATCCCGATATCCTCTCGCTCTCGGTCATCCACGGCTTCATGGCCGGTGACGTGCCGGAAATGGGCACTAAGATCATCTGCGTGACCAACGACCGACCTGAGAAGGGCGCTCAGATTGCCGAGACGCTGGGCATGGAATTGTTCTCGCACCGCGGCACCTTCTTTCCATCCCAGTTGGACGAGAAGCAAGCCGTCGTTCAGGCCATGGCAGCGGAAACGGGTCCGGTAGTCATTGCCGATGTCTGGGACAATCCGGGCGGCGGTACCGCAGGCGATGCGACCGTCATTCTCGCGGAGCTGATGAAGCGGGGTGCCACAGGCGTCGCCGTCGGCACGATCTGGGATCCGGTGGCGGTGCAAATCTGCATGGCGGCCGGCGAAGGCGCTCACATCCCGCTCCGCTTCGGCGCCAAGTCTGCGCCGGGCACGGGTGCTCCGATCGATGGACATGTAACCGTGGTCACGCTCGTCAAAAACTCCGAGATGGATTTTGGCGAAAGCCGCGTGCCCTTCGGTGATGCCGCCCATATCCGTCTCGATGGGATCGACATCATCCTGAACTCGACGCGGGCCCAGAGTTTCGACCCCAGCCTGTTTGCCGCCCTTGGCATCGACCCGACCAAGTGCCGGATCCTGCTGATCAAATCGACCAACCACTTCCACGCGTCTTTCTCGAAGATCGCTACGGAAATCATCTATTGTTCGGCCGGCACGCCTTATCCGAACGACCCAGCCCGCACGGCCTACCGCCACGCGCCGGAGAACATCTGGCCAAGGGTGGAAAATTCGCACGCCTAAAGCGCCTGATGCAGCCGGATTTATCGGGTGGGATTTATCGGGGCTGACGACATCAGCCCCGATGACCAAGGCTTAGCCGTTGGCCTTTTTCTTGAACTTCTTCTTCGGCTTCACGCCGTCGCCATCGACTTTTTCGAAGGCCGGCTTTTCAGATGCTGGCTTCTCAAACTTCGGCTTGTCGAACTTGGGCTTATCGAACTTTGGCTTGTCAAACTTCGGCTTGTCGAAAGCGGGCTTGCCGGATTTCGGTCCGTCGAACTTCGGCTTTTCGAACTTCGGCTTGCCCGGCTTGCCGGTCCAGGGCTTGTCGTCGCGCTTTTCAAACGGGCGGCTGTCGCTTGCGGCGCGCTCCGGACGATCGCCGTAGCTGCGCTTCGGCTTGCCCTCACTCTTCCAATCAGGCTTCGGCTTGCGATCGCCATAATCGCCACGCGGTGCTGCGGAGAAATTTGGAGCGCCATCGAGTTCGCGGATAGTGATGCCCTTTTCGAGCATCTTCTTCGGGCCGACGGCCTCAAGGAAGCGTTCCGACCAGTCGCTGGCGATTTCGACGAAGGTCTCGTCCTGCTGCATCTTGATTGCGCCGATCTCCTGCTTGGTGATCTTGCCGATGCGGCAGAGCATCGGGATCAGCCAGCGGGGTTCGACATTCTGCTTGCGGCCGGCAGACAGCGACAGCCAGACGGAATCGCCGAATTCGCTGCGCGGCGCACGCGGCGCGCTCTCAGGCCGGTCACCGCGCGGCTGACGGTCACCCGTCGGCTGGAAGGACGGCGTGTCCAGAAGATCTTCCGGGGCGGAGCGGTTGGCGCGGGTCATGCGCACGAGCGCCGCAGCCACCTGTTCGGCACCGAACTTTTCGAGCAGCGCCTTGACGAGGATCTGTTCTTCCTCACGCGGCGCCTCGGCAAAGGACGGATCGGAAAGCAGCCGCTCATCATCGCGTGCACTGACCTCATCGGCGCCCGGCGGCTTTGCCCAGACGGCCTCGATATTGGCTTCACGCAGCAGGCGTTCACCCTTGCGGCGAGCACTGAAGGGGACGATCAGGGCGCTGATGCCCTTGTTGCCGGCGCGGCCGGTGCGGCCGCTGCGGTGAAGCAGCGTGTCGGAATTGGTCGGCAGGTCCGCATGAATGACCAGCTCGAGGCCCGGCAGGTCGATACCACGAGCGGCAACGTCGGTCGCGATACAAACGCGGGCACGGCCGTCGCGCATGGCCTGCAGCGCATGGGTGCGTTCGTTCTGGCTGAGCTCGCCAGACAGCGCAACGACCGAGAAGCCGCGGTTGTTGAAGCGTGCTGTCAGATGGTTGACGGCGGCGCGGGTTGAGCAGAACACGATGGCATTACGCGCTTCGTAGTAGCGCAGTACGTTGATAATAGCATTTTCCCGGTCTGCCGGAGCAACGGTCAAGGCGCGGTATTCAATATCGACATGCTGCTTCTGCTCGGACTGCGTCGTGATGCGCACGGCATCGCGCTGATAGCTCTTGGCAAGATTGGCGATGCTGCGCGGCACGGTCGCCGAAAACATCAGCGTACGACGGCTCTCTGGCGCGCTTTCCAGGATGAATTCCAGATCTTCGCGGAAACCGAGGTCGAGCATCTCGTCGGCTTCATCGAGCACGGCGGCCTTGAGAACCGTCATATCAAGTGCGGCGCGGCGAATGTGATCGCAGATGCGGCCGGGCGTGCCGACGACGATGTGGGCGCCACGCTCCAGCACACGGCGCTCGGAGCGAATGTCCATGCCGCCAACGCAGGACGCGACGACCGCGCCCGTCAGCTCGTAGAGCCATTCCAGCTCGCGCTTGACTTGAAGGGCCAGTTCGCGCGTCGGCGCCACGACAAGCGCCAGAGGCGCACCGGCGCGGCCGAAGCGATCGGCGCCATCCAGCAGGGTCGAGGCGAGCGCGAGGCCGAAGGCAACAGTCTTGCCGGAGCCCGTCTGGGCCGAAACCAGCGCATCGCGGCCTTCGAGTTCCGTTGCAATCACGGCCTGCTGCACGGGGGTCAGGTCGGTATAGCCGCGCTTGCTCAACGCCTCTGCGATCGCCGGAGCGACGCCTGCAAATTCTGTCATGTATTTATCTTTCGCAATTCGGAGTGCGTGCGTGCCCGTGTTGGGAAAGCAGGGCACAAAATATCCGCAGCCATACGTCATGGCCGATCATTGCGCGCTCATACTGCTTCTGCGGCGAAATGTACAGAGTAAGGGTCGTGGTTCACGAATTCAGAGCCAGCCGCCCCTCATCTAGCCTTACAGGCCACCTTTTCCCGTTGGGGAGAAAAGGGAGCAAGCCTCACGCCGACTTCCCCACCGACAGCAGCCGCAACGCATTCATCGTGACCAGAACGGTCGCCCCGGTATCGGCGAGGATAGCTGGCCAGAGGCCGGTCACGCCAAGGATGGTTGTGACGAGAAAGACCGCCTTCAGCCCGAGCGCGATGATGATGTTCTGCCGGATGTTGCGCATGGTGCGGTTGGACAGATCGATCATCCCGGCAACATCGGATACCCGGCCGTGCAGCACCGCAGCGTCAGCCGTTTCGAGCGCGACATCGGTGCCGCCGCCCATGGCGATGCCGATATCGGCGGCTGCCAATGCCGGCGCGTCATTGATACCGTCGCCGACTTTTGCAACCGTCAGTCCCGCTTTCTGCAATTCACCGACGATACGCTGCTTGTCCTGCGGCAGAAGGTCGGCGCGGACCTCGATACCCAGCTGTTTGCCGATGGCTTGCGCTGTGCGTGCATTGTCGCCGGTCAACATAACCGTGCGGATACCGCGAGACGCCAGCTTTTCGAGACCGACCTTGGCATCGGCGCGCGGCTCGTCGCGCATGGCCAGTGCCCCGGCAATCACACCATCGACGATCAACACGGACACGGTCTTGCCCTCGCCGTTCAGCACCGCGACGCGTTCGCTCTGCTCCGGCGTCAGCACAACTTGATCCCCGGCCGCTTTCGGCGATGCCAGCAGAACCTCGCGACCATTGACCTTGCCGGCCACCCCCTTGCCGCCCAGCGCTCGCGCATCCGTAACCTGCGGAATATCGATCCCGGCATCGCTCACCTTTGCAAGAATGGCCTTGGCGAGCGGATGGCTCGATCCCATTTCCAGCGCTGCCGAGAGTTTCAAAACCTCGCCCTCGGACATGGAAAATGCCACGATATCCGTCACCTTCGGCTTGCCTTCGGTCAGCGTTCCAGTCTTGTCGAAAGCGACAGCTGTCACCTTGCCCAGGCCTTCCAGCACGACTCCGCCCTTCAACAACAGGCCACGGCGGGCGCCGGAGGCGAGGCTGGCGGCAATCGCGGCCGGCGTGGAAATGACCAGCGCGCAGGGGCAGCCGATCAGCAGGACGGCGAGACCTTTATAGACCCATTCGCTCCAGCTGCCGCCTGCAACCAGCGGCGGCAGGATCGCCACGAGCGCCGCGACCACGACAACACCCGGTGTGTAATAACGGGAGAAACGATCGATGAAACGCTCGGTTGGCGCCTTGCTCTCCTGCGCTTCCTCGACGAGACGCACGACGCGGGCGATCGTGTTGTCGGCAGCCTCCGCGGTGACCTCAAGACGAAGGGCGGCCTCGCCATTGACTGTGCCGGCAAAAACCTCCGCGCCGACCACCTTGCGCACCGGTATGCTCTCACCGGTGACCGGGGATTCGTCGATAGTGCTTTCGCCGGAAAGAATGGTACCGTCGGCCGGAATGCGATCCCCCGGCCGGACAAGGATTATGTTGCCAATCGCAAGGCTATCGGCTGGCACCTCCTGCGTGCGGCCATCCTTTTCCAGAAGCGCGGTCTTCGGCACTAGTGCCGCGAGCGACTGAATGCTCGCCCGCGCCCGGCCGGCCGCGACACCTTCCAGCAGCTCACCAACGAGAAACAAGACGACAACCACCGCCGCTTCCTCGGTTGCATAGATAATGACCGCACCGACTGCGGCGATGGTCATCAGCATCTCGATGGAGAACGGCGTACCCGCAAAAGCCGCCATGACGGCGCGCCGGGCGATGGGCACGAGACCGACGAGCATGGCGAGCGTGAAAAGCCACATCTCCGCGCCCGGAATCAGCTTTCCGAGAGCATAGGCGACGACGAGAGCCGCCGTGCTGGCGATGGTCAGGCGACCCTTGGCTGATTTCCACCAGGGACCGGATGTCGGCCCGCGATCGTGGCCATGCAGGCCGGCCACAGCGGCGTCCTCCGCGTCATGGCGATGGGAAACGGTGTGCTCACCCTCGCCATGGCCGTGATCGTGCCTGGGGTGATCATCGTGGCTGTGATCATGACCAGCGTGGCAGCCGCCCCCATGCCCAGCATCCGCAACCGGTGCCGGCTTCGCTGCCCTTGGGGCAAGCGCGGTCTTGTAGCCTAGGCCGCTCACCTTCCTGGCAACCATATCCGCAAATCCGTCAGCCTCCGCGTGGCGCACGGTCATCGTGCCCATCGCCACCGAAACCGAGACCTCTTCTACGCCCGCGACACGTCTCACGGCCGTATCGATCTTGGTGGCGCAGGAGGCGCAATCCATGCCCTCGACGCGGAAACGTGTTTCGACTGTCATAGCTCATCCTTCTCAACTCTTTGCCCCAATCTAGGACCTCTAGTAACTAGAGCTGCAAGCCCCCTTTTCCGCTTTTGCCGATCGTTTATTTGCGGCTCTTGGAAACTTCGCCATTGCTCTTTAGACTTCTCCCTGCGGCCTAGCCGCCAGGAAGCGGAGGAGGAGCCGGCATTCCGTGACAATTCGTAAAGGCTTGGCGTTCAGCCTTCTTCCCCTCGCCGTCATCGTGCTGATCTATCAGGGCAGCGTGCTGGCCACGCGCAACTATATGGACGAGGCCTCGTTGCAGGCGAGCTCGGCGCTGAGGCTCGCTGTCTCCGCACTGAGCGGCCATCTCAGCCGCTACGAGCCCTTGCCCGCGCTCATCGCCGACCATGACGACATCAAGAGCTTGATCGAAAGACCCGGTGACGCCGAGCTTCGTGCTGCCGCCAACATCTACCTCAAGGAGATCAATACCCTCCTCGAATCCTCGGATATCTATGTGATGACACTGGATGGCGAAACCATCGCCGCCAGCAATTATGATGGCCCCGCCAGTTTCGTTGGCCAGAATTTCAGCTATCGACCGTATTTCCAGGAGGCGGCCAAGGGTCTGCAATCACGGTTCTACGCGCTCGGCACCACCTCCCTGAAACGCGGTTACTATTTTAGCTCGCCGATCATCATCGACAATGCGGTGCGCGGCGTAATCGTCTTCAAGGTCGATATCGATTCGATCGAATCGTCGTGGCAGGGCGGCGAATACAAGATCTTTGTCAGTGATCCCGAGGGCATCATCTTCATGACCGGCAGCCCGGAATGGCTCTATTCCGGCATACTGCCCTTGAGCCCCGAGCGGCTTTCGCGCACGCAAGGGTCGCGGCGCTACGCTGAGGCCGTGCTGAAGCCGCTGCCCTATCGCGAGAGTATTGAGGACGGCCACAAGCTCTTCACCATCTCCTCGCCCGGCGGCACGCGCGAATATATGGCGCTGTCGCAATATGTACCCGATGCCGACTGGACTGTGAACGTGCTGATGGACACGGCCTCCGTCCGCAGCCAGGCGCGCACGGTGCTGGTCGCCGTGGTGCTGTTCTTCTGCCTTGCCGGGCTTGCACTTGCCATTCTCATGCAACGGCGGGCGCGCGCCGAAGAGCGATTGCGCATGCAGGTCGAGGCGCGCAACGAACTGGAACACCGCGTCGAGGAGCGCACCGCCGATCTCGCCCGCGTCAACCAGCGCATCGAGCTGGAAATCGCAGAACGCCGCCTCACTGAACTGGAGCTGCGCAAGACCCAGGGCGACCTCATCCAGGCCGGCAAGCTCGCCGGCCTCGGCCAGATGTCGGCGGCTCTCTCGCATGAATTCAACCAGCCGCTCGCCGCTGCCAAGACCTATGCCGACAGCGCCGCGATGCTGATCGACCGTGACCGTGTCGCGGAGGCGCGCGACAACGTGCGGCGCATTTCAGCGTTGATCGATCGGATGGCGTCGATTTCCAAACACTTGCGCAACTTCGCCCGCAAGCCCAACGAGAAGCTGGGGCCGGTCGCGCTGGATGCCGTCATCGAGGATACGCTGGAGATCGTCTCCGCACGGCTGAAGCTTGCCGGCGCAACCGTCGAGGTCGCCCCCTCTCCTTCGGGCTGGACCGTCCGGGCCGGCTCCGTGCGCCTGCAACAGGTGCTGGTCAATATCCTCACCAACGCCGCCGATGCGATCGAGGGATTGGATGACCGGCGCATCCTTCTGGCGATCGCGGAAGATACCGGCAAGGTGGTCATCACTGTTCGCGATCATGGCGCGGGGGTGCCAACGGCGATCGCGGAGCGGATCTTCGATCCGTTCTACACCACCAAGGACGTCGGCAAAGGGCTGGGGCTCGGGCTCTCCATCTCCTACAATATCGTCAAGGATTTCTGCGGCAGTCTTTCCGTCACCAATGCCCCGGACGGCGGCGCCGTCTTCCGGCTGGAGCTTGAAGCGACCAGTGGGCTGGAGGATGCGGCAGAATGAGCAACGCCCGCGTACTTCTGGTCGATGACGAAGAGGAAATGCGTCGATCGAGCGCCCAGGCGCTCGAACTCTTCGACCTCGACGTCGATACCTTTGCCAGCGCCGACCGGGTGCTGGAACTGGTCGGCTACGGCTTCGATGGCGTCGTCCTCAGCGATATCCGCATGCCCGGCATGGACGGCATGACCCTGCTCGGCCGCATTCGCGAGATGGATGCGGAAATCCCTGTCATCCTCGTCACCGGCCATGGCGATGTGCAGCTTGCCGTCAAGGCGATGCGCGCCGGCGCCTATGATTTCCTCGAAAAACCCTTCACGGTCGAGCATCTGGCCGCCATCGTGCGCCGCGCGCTCGACCGGCGCAGCCTCGTGCTGGAAAACCGCCGCCTGCGCGCCATCGCGGGCAAGCGCGACGACATCGAGGCAAGGCTTCCCGGACGCACGCAGATCATGGTCGATCTGCGCTATCGTCTGAGGGCCATCGGCGCCACCGATGCCGATACGCTGATCATCGGCGAAACCGGCGTCGGCAAGGAAGTCGTCGCCCGCGCGCTTCACGACATCAGCACCCGCGCAAACCGGCCGCTGATTGCCATCAACTGTGCGGCGCTGCCGGAAAACCTGATCGAGAGCGAGCTTTTCGGCCACGAGGCCGGCGCCTTTCCCGGCGCACTGCGCGCTCGCTACGGCAAGTTCGAACATGCCCGCGGCGGCACGATCCTGCTCGACGAGATCGGCTCCATGCCCTTCGACCTGCAGGCGAAATTCCTGCGCGTGCTGCAGGAACGGGTCATCACCCGCCTTGGCTCAAACGAGCCCGTGCCGCTCGATGTGCGCTTCATCGCCACCAGCAAGGTCGATCTCGAAGCCGAGGTCAATGCCGGCCGTTTCCGTGCCGACCTGCTCTACCGGCTGAATGTCGCGACGCTGACGGTCCCCGCCCTCGCCCAGCGCGCCACCGATATTCCCCTGCTTTTCCTGCAGCTGGTGCGCGAAGCCGCCGCCCGTTATGGCCGCGCCGATATGGATGTGCCGCCGGAGCTGATTACCGAAATCGCAGGCCGGAGCTGGCCGGGCAATGTACGCGAATTGCGCAATGCCGCAGACCGGCTCGTGCTCGGCCTCGACACCAGACCGGAGGAACAGCAGGCATCTCCCGAATCCCAGAAACTCGCGGACAAGGTGGCCGCCTATGAGCGTGGCATCATCGCCGGCGCGATCTCCGCCCATGGCGGCAGCCTCAGGCCCGTCTACGAACAGCTCGGAATCTCCCGCAAGACTCTCTATGAAAAGATGCAGAAATACGGGCTTGACCGCAAAAACCAGTCTCCCGACGACGACGACGCCGGCTGATATCGCTATCGATGGGTGGATTTCCACCCATCATCAGGGCCGTTTGTTCCCGATGTCACCCATGTTGCGCCGCACGCATACAGAAATTCTCTCTCTCCCCGTAGTCAACCGCTTGCCCGATGCCCCGTGAGCGCCACTCTTGATGCCTCCGGGACCGTCGCGGGAGGAGCTGCGTCGGACTGGCCTATATTTCATCCGGGAGGGACTTCGATGAAAATCCTGAAAACCATGCTTGGAATGACGGCTGCTGCTGCCGTTTCGCTTCTTTCAACAGCCACTTTCGCCCAGACCTATCCGGAACGCACCATCACCATGGTCGTGCCGTTCGCTGCCGGTGGCCCGACCGATACGGTTGCGCGCCTCGTGGCGGAATCGATGTCCAAGGATCTAGGCCAGCAGATCGTCGTTGAAAACGTCGGCGGCGCCGGCGGAACGCTTGGTGCCGGCCGCGTCGCCCAGTCCGATCCCGATGGCTACACCATTCTTCTGCATCACATCGGCATGGCGACATCAGCGACGCTCTACCGCAAGCTGGCCTACGACACGCTGAACGCCTTCGAATATGTCGGCCTCGTCACTGACGTTCCGATGACCATCGTCGCCCGCAAGGATTTCGAACCCACCGATCTCAAGGGTCTGGTCGAATACGTGAAGGCCAACAAGGACACCGTGACCGTGGCCAATGCCGGCATCGGCGCCGCCTCGCATCTGTGCGGCATGATGTTCATGAGCGCCATCCAGACACCGCTCGTCACCGTTCCCTACAAGGGAACCGGCCCGGCGATGACCGATTTGCTCGGCGGACAGGTGGATATCATGTGCGACCAGACGACCAACACCACCAAGCAGATCCAGGGCGGTACCATCAAGGCCTATGCCGTAACCTCACCCGAGCGGCTTCCCGTTTTGCCGGACGTTCCGACCGCAGTTGAAGGTGGCCTTGCCGATTTCACCGTCGGCATCTGGCACGGCGTCTATGCCCCGAAGGGCACGCCTGCAGAAGTAACGGAGCGCCTCTCGAAGTCGCTGCAGGTTGCGCTCAAGGACAAGAACGTCATCGATCGCTTTGCCGAACTCGGAACCATTCCCTCATCGGAAGCCGATGCCACCCCGGCAGCACTCAAGGCCAAGCTCGAAAGTGAAATCACACGGTGGAAGCCGGTGATCGAGGCAGCGGGTCAGTACGCTGACTGAGGTGCCGGGTCATTTGCTGCGACGTGCGGCAATACCCCCCTCTGTCACTGCGTGACATCTCCCCCTCGAGGGGGAGATCGGGAGCGAAAAGCGGGCGTCGTGCCGGTGACCCAATGCAATTTTCAGGGCGCCCACCGCAAGCCAGCCAAACAGTCGCCGATAGAAAACCGAACTCTCGGGGGAAACCATGAAATCATTGACATTCGACAGCACCAACGCGCTCTGCGGCGCTGTCTTCGTCGCATTGGGCGGCTTCTTCACCTATCAAAGCCTGACCCTTGAACTGGGCACAGCGCTCCGCATGGGGCCGGGTTATTTCCCGCTGGTTCTCGCCATCGTCCTGGTCCTGCTGGGTGTGATCATCCTGGTCCAGGCAACCCGCGTCGAGGGCGAGCCCATCGGACCTATCGCCGTGCGCGGTATGCTCTTCATCCTGCCGGCGCCAATCTTCTTCGGGCTGACGGTTCGTGGCCTCGGCTTCTTCGTAGCACTGTTCTTCACGGCGCTGATTGCCGCCTTCGCATCACAGCGCATGAAACCGCTAATGGCCATCCTGCTGGCAATCGGCATCACCATTTTCTCGGTCGCGGTCTTCAGCTACGCACTCGGCCTGCCATTCGAGCGCTATGGCCCCTGGATCCGGTTCTAGGAGGCGCGTCATGGATCTTTTCAGCAATCTCGCTCTCGGTTTTTCCACGGCCGCCTCGCCGGAAAACCTTCTCTTCTGCCTGATCGGCGTGCTGCTCGGCACCCTGATCGGCGTGCTGCCCGGCATCGGCGCCACCGCCACCATCGCCATGCTGCTGCCGATCACCTTCCAGCTGGAACCGGTTTCCTCGCTGATCATGCTCGCCGGCATTTATTACGGCGCGCAGTATGGAGGCTCGACCACCGCCATCCTCATCAACATGCCCGGCGAATCCTCCTCGGCCGTGACCGCCATCGACGGCTACCAGATGGCCCGCAAGGGCCGTGCCGGTGCCGCGCTTTCGATCGCGGCGCTCGGCTCCTTCTTCGCCGGCACAGTCTCGACCTTCCTCGTCGCGATCTTCGCCATCCCGCTCACCGGCATTGCGCTGAAGTTCGGCGCTGCCGAATATTTCTCGTTGATGATCGTTGGCCTGGTCTCTTCGGTGGCTCTGGCCCACGGTTCGATCATCAAAGCCTTAGCGATGGTGGCGCTCGGCCTGCTGCTTGGCCTTGTCGGCACCGATATCTACACCGGCACGCCGCGCTTCACGCTCGGAATTCGCGAATATGCCGACGGATTGAACTTCGTCGCCGTCGCGGTCGGCGTCTTCGGCGTCGCGGAAATCCTGCGCAACCTTGAAGGCGAAAAGACCCGAACGGTGCTGATGGCCAAGGTCAGCGGTCTCTGGCCGACGCGTGAGGATTTTCGCGCCATGGTCGCCCCCGTTCTGCGCGGCACGGCCATCGGCTCGGCACTCGGCATCCTGCCCGGTGGCGGCGCGATCCTCGCGGCCTTTGCATCCTACACGGTTGAAAAGCGCATCTCGAAAACCCCGCAGGAATTCGGCCACGGCGCCATCGCCGGTGTCGCGGGTCCGGAATCGGCTAACAATGCCGGTGCCCAGACTTCGTTCATCCCGCTTCTGACGCTTGGCATTCCTGCCAATCCCGTGATGGCGCTGATGGTCGGCGCGATGATCATCCAGGGCATCGTGCCCGGCCCGAATGTCGCCGCCGAACAGCCGGCCCTCTTCTGGGGCATCATCGCCTCGATGTGGATCGGCAACCTGATGCTGGTGGTGTTGAACCTGCCGCTGATCGGGCTCTGGGTGAAGCTGCTCACCATCCCCTACTACGTGCTGTTCCCGATCATCATGGCGTTCTGCGCAATCGGGGTCTACAGCGTCAACTCCAACGTCTACGACCTCTATGCCGTCGCCTTCTTCGGCCTTGGCGGCTATCTGCTGACGAAGCTGCGCTGCGAGCCGGCGCCCTTGCTTCTGGGCTTCGTACTTGGACCCTTGCTTGAGGAAAATCTGCGCCGCGCCATGATCCTCTCGCGTGGTGATCCGACTACCTTCGTGACCCGGCCAATCAGCGCCGTCCTGCTGGTTCTGGCGTTTGCCGTGCTCGTCGTCGTCTTCCTGCCCTCGATCAAGGCCAAGCGCGAGGAGGTTTTCCAGGAAGAGGATTGAACCCGGAACTATGGGATCGGGCGGCAGAGGATACGTCGCCCGATCTAGATTCAATCAAGGAGGAGATGAGAATGACACTATCGAACATCACACGCCGCGCGGTGCTTGCCGCCGGGGCCGCCTTCACGGCGGCATTTGCCTTTGCGGGAGCAGCCGTCGCGGCCGATTTCCCCGACCGGCAGATCACCATGGTCGTACCCTTCGCGGCTGGCGGTTCCACCGACGTCGTTGCCCGCATCATCGCCCAGAAAATGTCGGAAGACTTGGGCCAGCAGGTCATCGTCCAGAACGTCGCCGGCGCCGGTGGCAATCTCGGTGCCGATAATGTCGCGCGCGCCGAGCCGGACGGTTACACCATCCTGATGGGCACGGTCGCCACCCATGCGCTGAACCCGCTGATCCTGAAATCGACGCCCTATGATGCCGAGAAGGATTTCGCACCGATCTCGCTCCTTGTCGTCGTGCCCAACGTTCTGGTCGTCAACCCGGAACTGCCAGTGAAGAACGTCGAGGAGTTGCTTGCGCTGCTGAAGGCAAATCCCGGCAAATACAGCTACGCCTCGTCCGGCAACGGCACGCCGCTTCACCTCTCGGGCGAGCTGTTCAAGTCGATGGCCGGCGTCGATATGGAGCATATCCCCTACAAGGGATCCGGCCCGGCACTGAACGACGTCATCGGCAACCAGGTACCGATCATGTTCGACAACCTGCCCTCATCCTCCGGCCATATCAAATCCGGCACGCTAAGGGCTCTTGCCGTCACGACAAAGGAACGTGCCGCCTCGTTCCCGGATATCCCGACCATCGCCGAATCCGGCATTCCGGGCTACGAAACCTATACATGGAACGCACTCTTTGCCCCCGCTGGCACGCCGCCGGAGGTGATCGCGCGGTTGAATGAATCTGCAAAGAAAACGCTTGCCGATCCGGCCGTCGCCGAACGCATGAAGGAATTCAGCGCAACGATCGTTGCCTCAAGCCCCGAGGAACTGGCTGCTCACGTCAAGGCCGAGATCGCCAAATGGACGCCGGTCGTCAAGGACGCGAAAATTCAGCTGGATTGAGTTCTTCTTCTCCCCCGCGGGGAGAAGATGCCCGAAGGGCAGATGAGGGGGGTGGTGCGGCACACTCGGAGCCAATCACCCTCATCCGGCCCTGCGGGCCACCTTCTCCCCGCTGGGGAAAAGAGGGAGAGTGCCGCGTCCATAAATTTCGCAGACTATTTTCCCACCTGCACCGCAATCTCCTCCACAGCCGGCGCCTTCTCGATCAGCCCCATCTCCTGCAAAAACCCGCCAAAACGCGCGTACCGCCCAACATCCAGCGCTGCAGGACGCTTGGCAAAACGTGGCAACGTATCGAAGAAAGCCTGCCGGTTCAGCGCGTTGTCGAGATCGGGATAGGCCTTGACGAACAGCGCCCAGGCCTCGTCGGGATGGTTGGTCATGAAGATCGCCGCATCCTCCACCGCATGAAGAAAGCGCGGCAACCGGGCATCATCCGCCAGGTCCTTCCGTGTGACAAAGACCAGCTCGTCATAGGCCGGCACACCATGCTCTTCCGGAAAGAACGCCCTTCCCTGATGGCCCTCGATCCTCATCTGCGTCAGTTCGAAATTGCGGAAGCCACCGAGCGTCGCATCGACATTGCCTGCAATCAGCGAAGGCGAGAGCGAAAAGTTGACGTTGATCAGTTCCACATCGTCCTTCGTCAGCCCCTCCGAAGCAAGCATGCGGGCAAGCATCGCATCCTCGAAACCGGAAACGGAAAAGCCGATCTTCTTGCCCTTCAGGTCCTTCAGGCTCTTGATCGGCCCATCGGCCAATACGGTCACCGTATTCAGTGGCGTTTCGACTAAGGTTCCGAAGCGCACGAGCGGCAGGCCGGCGGCATGATCGAGGTAGAGGTTGGGCTGGTAGTGGATGCCGATATCCGCCTGTCCCGCCGAGACGAGCCGCGGCACGGCGGATGGGTCTGCCGGTGGAATGAGCTCGACCTCAAGCCCTTCGCGGGCAAAAAGGCCGCGTTGCTCGGCGATCACCATCGGCGCGTGATCGGGGTTCACGAACCATTCGAGCAGCACGGTCAACCGGTCCGCGGCTGACGCCGGCATGGGTAGACTGGCGAGGACGGACAGGCCAGCAAGGGTGCAGAAAAGAATGCGTTTCATGTTTAGATGGATCTCCGGGATGATTTCGGGAAGCAAGCGGGTTCGGCCTCGCGTGCCCAAGGCACGAGGCTGGCGGTCAGGCGATCAACCATCAGCCTGAGGACAACAGCGAAAACGGCGAGGATTGCCATGGCGGCAAAGACGGTGTCGGTCTGCATGCGGGCATTGGCCTGCACCATGACGAAGCCGAGGCCGGCGGAGGCGCCCACCCACTCGCCGACGACAGCACCGAGCGGTGCCAGGGGGGCAGCGACCCGCAGGCCGGAAATCAGGCTGGGCAAAGCCAGCGGCGCGCGCACGCGGACAAGCGCCTGCCAGTGGCTGGCCTGCGTCAGCGAAACGGCGTCGAGAATGTCGCTGTTGGTACGGCGCAGGCCGTCTCCGAAGGCGGAGGCTACGGGAAAGAAGATGATGATCGTCGTCATCGCCACCTTCGACGCCATGCCGAACCCAAACCAGAGCACCAGGAGTGGTGCCAGCACGAAGACCGGCAGCGCCTGCAGCACCACGACCATCGGCCAAACCAATCGGCCCGCACGCGGAAAGGCGGCGATCGCAAAGGCCGTGGCCACTCCAAACAGCGAGCCGAGCGCAAGCCCCACGAGGATTTCCGACAGGGTGACGAAGCCGTGTCGCATCAGGAAGCCCGGCTGGTGCAGGAACGCTTGAGTGGTCTCCACCGGTGAAGGGAGAATGTAATGGGGCGGCGCCAAAGCCATCACGCCCAGTTGCCAGACGGCAACCAGCGCGGCGACTCCGCCAAAAGCATGGGAAAGGCGCATCGCCGGTCAGCCCGGACGGCGCAGTAAAATCCGGCTTTGGGCGATGGGTGGCGTGTGCCGGTCGCGAGACAAGGAAATAGCTGTCATCGATCGATCTCCAGAGGAGATCCAGGTGAAGCGGAGAAGAGAATGGGTTGCCTGCCGGCCCCTGTTTCCGTTCCTACGCCGGCATGACCCGGATCAGGTTCAAGGGTCCGGCTCACCGCCATCTCAGCATCATTCGATGCCCCCCTCGGAATTGAGGCGAACCTGTCCGCTTTTGTCCGGTCTGTCAATGCGATCCTTGCAGGAGGATGAAAGGACGGAGCAGCGGTCGCAGACTGCTGACAAAGTCTGAAACCCTCCGTCATCCTCGGCCTCGTGCCGAGGATCTGCCAGGGCGTGTTTTTTGAGAGGTCAGCAGATCCTCGACACAAGACTGAGGATGACGCGGAGTTTGGGGCAAGGCTGTCAAAAAATGCTGAAGCATCCGGCTAATCCGACCACCGTAAAAGTCGCCGAAACGGAGTTTAAAGCCGTTTTCAGCCGGCTCCATGGCACTTCAGATGCAGTTTGCGGACCTCTTCGGCAAGCTCGGCCACAGGCCCGTCCACATCCGCATTGCGGATGACGTCGCCTATCGCAAGGCCGCGCACGGGTGAAGGATCGCGGCCCATCTCTGTCATCCATTGCCCCAGTTGTGCGGATGAACTGGCGTAGACGATCCGCCCGAGGCCGACCCAGCCATGGGCTGCCGAGCACATCGGGCAGTGCTCACCAGAGGTATAAACTGTCGCTATCGGGCGATCGTCCACGGCCATGTTTTCGGCGGCCCACCGGGCAAGGGCAAATTCCGGGTGGCGGGTGTGGTCACCGCCGGAAATGCGATTGCGGTCCTCGGCAAGAATCGAGCCGTCTTCCGCGACAAGGACGGAGCCGAAGGGTTCGTCACCCACTTCGACCGCCGCCGCAGCCAGTTCAACGCAGCGGCGCAGATGCTTGAGATCGGTATCGGTAATCATGGATGGTTCTCCTTGCCGTTTTCGCCCACATTCCGGAAAATCACCGGGCGGCCATTGTCGAAACTCTTGCGACCACATTTCCAGCCCGCGAGAACAGGCGCGATTTCGCGCACAGCCTCGCGTGGTCCCTTGCAATCCAGAAGCACGATCGTCGCCTCGCCCCCCACCTCGATGCCGGCATAGTCAGCACCCATCAGCCGCGCAGCCGAATGGCTGACCATGCCGAAGACAGCATCCAGATCCTGGTCACGGGAGAGTTGTGCCACATTGGCATAGAGATTGGCCATGCGGATCAGCGAGGCATCGCCGAAGGGCGTGAACGGGTTCAGCACATTGTTGGTGGCGACCGAGGTGACGACACCATCAGCTGCAAACAGATGCGCCGGCGCCACGCCACGCGGGACCAGCCGGTCATGCTCGCGGCCATTGAGAAACAGATCCGTGGCCGGCAGCACCGTCAATGCAATACCGGCTTCGACGAGGCCTGCTGCAATTTCCATAAGCCTGTCGGGCGACATGGCCGAGAGGTTGGTGACATGGCCGATGGCAACCCTGCCCTGCCAGCCTCGGCGAAGGGTTTCACGGATCACTGTCGGAAGATTGGTGTTGAGCGGATCGAGATCGAAATCGAGATGGAAGTCGATGGCGACATCGTGTTTTTCGGCCAGATCGAAGATAAGCTCGACATGCCGTGTCGGATCGGGATCGATATAGGGACAGCCGCCGATCATATCCGCGCCGTCGGAAAGAGCGGCGTCCAGCATCGCAAAGGTTTCAGGCTCGTTGGTCAGCCCATCCTGGGCGAAGGCACAGATCTCGATATCGATGGCAAAGGCATAGTCCGCGCGAATGCGCTTGATTGCGTCAAAGGAACGAAAACCCGCGCGTGGATCGATCTCGACAAAGGTGCGCAACCGTGTCGTGCCGTGGATGATCGCCTTTTCGGCAACGCGCGCCGCCCGTGCATAGACGTCGGCCTCGTCGAAACCGGGCTTCAACCGCGCCGCCTCGCGAACCGCCTCGGCCAACGTTCCCTCGCAGATCCGGCAGCGATCGAGAATGCAGGCCTTGTCGAGATGCACATGGCTATCGGCAAAACCGCCGAAGGCGAAGGAACCAGCTGCATCGTAGCTTTCGATAGCCTCGCAACGGAAATCCGAGCCAATCTCCACGATCCTCCCATCGCGGACTGCTAAATCAACGAGCGCGCCGCCCTGCTCGATACGGGCGTTGCGGATGACGAGATCGAAGATCATGCCGCCTGCTCCGCAAGCCCGATCGCACCACCGTCGCTGCGCGGATCGTGGGCACCCTCAATCAAACCGTCATCGGCAATGCGGATGATACCTGCCTGTCCGCCGAGTTGGCTGAAGGCGTCGATGGCCGAGACCTCGTGCTGCAGGCCGGAAAGGCCGGCGATTGCCGCTTCGCCAAGATTGGCCTCGATCTTCAGCGTGTCGCGCGTGTCGGAGAATGTGCGCCCGAGCAGAAAGCGTGGATGGGAAAGCGCTGCCAGCGGATCGAAACCATGATCGGCAAGGAGACTGATTAGAAGCGACAAGGTCTGAGGCTGCCCGTCGGCGCCCTGTGTGCCATAGAGCAGATGCGGCCGGCCATTCTTGAGCGCCATGCCGGGATTGAGCGTGTAGAACGGCCGCTTTCCGGGTTCGAGCCGGTTCGGGCTTGCCGGATCGAGACTGAAGGCCGCTCCACGGTTTTGCCAGAGAATGCCGGTATCGCCGACGACGACGCCGCTGCCCCAGTCGAAATAGATGCTCTGCAACAGGGAGGCGCAACGCCCTTCCGCATCGACGGCACCCAGAAAGGCGGTGTCGCCCTGACGATGGACATGAGGCCAGGCCATAGCCTTGCCCGGATCGATCGATTTTGCCTTCCGCGACAGGATTTCATCATCTAGCAGCGCGGTCATCGCGGAATCTGTTGAGAAATCCGGATCGCCGATGCGATGCCGATCGAGAAAGGCCTGTTTCACCGCTTCCACAAGATGATGATAGTAGGCGGCACCGGAAGGCGGCAGATCGCCGATGGCAAGGTTCCCCAATACGCCCATGATGCCAAGCGTCGTCACGCCTTGCGTCGGCGGCGGTGGAGCAAAGAGATCCAGCCCCCGATAGGGCAGAGTTATGGGTGCCGCCTCACGCGTCTGCGTCCGGGCAAGATCGGTAGATGTCAACGGCGAGCCGACATCCGCCAATCCCCCTGCAATACGGTGGGCGATTTCACCCTCGTAAAAATCCCTCGCCCCATTCTTGGCAAGTGATCGAATCGTCCGGGCAAGCGCCGGCTGGCGCTGCTCCCCCTCGCCACGGAAAGTCTCGGCAAAACCCGGCCAGTTTCCGAGCTCGGTGCGCCGGAAATCATGCCAGAAGCTCTGGGACCGGCTCACGACAAAGCCGCCTTCGGCGATCTCGATCGCCTCGTCAAGAAGTGATGCGAGCTTCTCCTTTCCTTGCCAGTGGCTGGAGGAATGAGTGAGCACCTTCTCCCAGCTATCGGCAAGGCAAGCTGTCGTAAGCGTGGACTTTGGGCCGCGCAGCGGAATTTCGGTTATGTCGCTTACGGCCTCAGCAGCCTGCCCGATTCCCAGAAACGTGCGAACGTCACCGGACGCATCAGACACCATCCAGACAGCATCGCCCCCCAGCCCGCAGAAATGCGGATAGAGCACGGAGAGCGCCGCACCCGCGGCAACCAGCGCCTCGATGGCGTTGCCGCCACGACGCAGCACCGCCGCGCCGGCCTCCGTCGCGCGCCAATGCGGCGACGTCACCATGGCGGTGCGCGAAACCGCATTGGTGGTTGCGCCCTGCCTCACCTGCGCGGACATCAGCGCACCACGGCGCCATCCTGCGCCACAAGCCGGCCTTCTTTGAAGACCTTGCGGCCCTTCGGAATGGCAACGATAGCTTCCGGCACATGCTCTGCCGCGAGCGTCACGAAATCGGCCTTGGCGCCGAGAGCGATACCATAGCCTTCAAGACGCAGAGCCTTGGCGCCAGCCGCCGTCACCACGTCGAATGCAGCACTCAGCTCCTCGTCCGTATAAAAGCCAGACCGGTAGCCGATCATCATGGCACGGCCGAGCATGTCGCCATCGCCATAGGGCCACCAGCTGTCGCGGATATTGTCGCTGCCGCTGAACACGGTCACGCCCGCCTTGCGCAAAAGCGCCACGGGCGGGAAATTGTGATTGCCCGGCGCATTTGTCATGATCGAAACGCCGCTTTCGGCGATCAACGCCGCAATCTTCTTCGCCGCCTCCGGTGCAAGGTCGCCAAGACCATAGGCATGACTGACCGCGACATGCCCCTGCATGCCGAGCGCCGTCGTACGGGCGCAGATGTCCTCGATGGTGAAAGCGCCGAGCGATCCCGCGTCATGCAGATGGATATCGATATCGACGCCGCGCTTCTCGGCAATGCCGAAGACGACATCGAGATGACCCTTCACGTCCCGGTCGAAGCTGCCGGGATCGAGACCGCCAACCACATCCGCACCCAGCGCAATTGCCTCGTCCATCAGTTCCGGTGTGCCGGGACTTTTCAGGATGCCGCTCTGGGGAAAGGCCACGAGCTGGATGTCGATGAGACCCTTGTATTCCTCGCGCACTTTCAGGATCGTCTCCAGCGACGTCAATCCGACGGAACCATCGACCATCACATGGCTGCGCATCTGCAGCGTACCGTTCGACACGCAAAGCTCGAGCTGGCTGCGCGCACGCTCAATCATCGGTGCCGCCTGCGCCATGTTCTGAGCCTGAAATGCAACGCGCTCATGCACGTCGAAACCATTGGTGCAGGGTTTGTGAGGTATCCACTTGTCGCCGTAGAAGCTCGTATCGAGATGGATATGGCCTTCGACAAAACTCGCAACGAGCAGCGCCTCGGCGATATCGACGACCGGTGCGGTCGCGGGCTTGGCACCGGCAGGCTCGATCGACGCGATGCGGCCTCCCGAGACGCCTATGTCGCAAAGCCTGCCATCGGCCAGCTTGGCATTGGTAAAAACTGTATCGATCGTGCTCACCGGTTTCTCCATCTCTTGTCGTCATGCTGAAGGATGGCCGCTCCGTTGAGAGCGGCCATCCCAATTCTCTTTAGTTCTGGGGCAATGTGCCCTGAACGCCTTCCATCAGCCAAGTCATGCTCTTGATATCGGCATCGGCAAGCGACTGGCCAGCAGCGACCTTCACCGCGCCCGACTGGTCCTTGATCTCGCCGGTGAAGGGCTTGAGCTTGCCGCTGATGATGTCGGCTTCAGCTGCCTTCATCTCGGCCGCGACGGATTCCGGCAGTTCCGGGCTGCTTGTCGTCATCTTGACGAAGCCACCGTCACCGAGGCCGAGCCAGCGGCTCTCCGGCTTCCAGCTGTCGGCCATGACAGCCTTGGCCGCATTGATGTGAGCGGAGCTCCAATCGAGTTCGAAGGAAACCAGTTGCTTCTTCTTCACATAGGCCGAGAAGTCGCCGGTGCTGCCAATCGACCAGACGCCCTTCTCCTCGGCGGCCAAGCCCTGGACCGGCGTGTTCGGGCTGCCCGAAAGCACGTCCGCGCCCTGTGCGACGAGAGCCGCAACCGCATCCTTCTCCTTGCCGGGATCGACCCAGGCGTTGGCCCAGACGACCTTCAGCACCACATCCGGGTTGACGCTGCGGGCGCCGAGCAGGAAGGCGTTGAGGCTGTAGATAACCTGCGGAACCGGGAATGCACCGACCCAGCCGAGAACATTGGTCTTGGTCATACGGCCAGCCGCGATGCCAGTGAGATAGGTGCCTTCATAGTGGCGCGCTTCGAAGACGCCGAGATTGTCGCCCGCATCGATACCGGCGCAGCACTCGAAATGCGAATTCGGCAGCATCGGTGCCAGCTTCTTCAGCGAGGCATATTGCGAGAAGGTGGTGCCGAAGATCAGCTTGTGGCCCTGGGTGGAAAGCTGGCGGAACAGGCGCTCGCAATCCTGGATCTGGGCGATATTTTCCAGAACCGTAACCTTCACCTTGTCCGGAAACTCTTTTTCGAGCGCCCGCCAGGCATTGGCCTGGAAATACTCCCAGCCCGTATCGGAGATCGCGCCCATGTGGATCACGCCCACCTTCAGCACTTCATCGGCAGCAAGCAGCATCTTCGTGCCGCCGGCCATGACGAGCGATGCGGCTGCGCTGGTCTTCAGGAAATCACGTCTGGAAAAATTGCTCATTTCAGTTCCTCTCTTTTTGATTTCGTTATCGATCCGGCAAGCCGGGGCATCAGCCTTCCGCGGTGAAAGGCTTTCCAAGGGAAGCGGGAATGTTGAGGCGCATCAGCGCCGCATTGCGGGAAATCAGCACCAGCACGATGATGGTGACGAGATAGGGCAAGGCGGACATGAGTTCGGAAGGCAGGCCAATGCCGGCACTCTGGGCAAAAAGCTGCGCGATGGTCGCACCGCCAAACAGGTAGGCACCGAGAAAACAACGCACCGGTCGCCATGTCGCAAAGACCACCAGCGCCACGGCAATCCAGCCGCGGCCGGCGATCAGGCCTTCGGTCCAGAGCGAGGTGTAGACGATCGAGATATAGGCGCCGGCAACGCCCGCCATCGCGCCACCGAACAGGGTCGCGAGATAGCGGATCGCGCTGACGCGATAGCCGAGCGCATGGGCCGACAGCGGGGCTTCGCCGACAGCCTTGAGGATAAGGCCTGCGCGGCTGCGCTGCAGGAAGAACCAGACCCCGGCAAACAGCACCCAGGAGAGCCACACCAGCGGATGAAGCTGGCCGAGCACGCTTCCAAGCAGCGGAATGCGCGCCGCATAGGCTGTGAGCACAGACGGCTCCATGACGATCGCCATGCCGACATAGGACTTGCCGAGATAGGAGCCGAGGCTGGTGCCGAAGATCGTCAGCGCCAGGCCGACCGCCACCTGATTTGCCCGGAAGCTGACCGCCAGAACGGCAAACATCAGGGCAAGCAGCATCGCCGCCAGCATGGCCGCGATGATCGCGAGGAAGAGGCTGCCAGTGGTCATCATCACGATGAAGGCAACGACCGCGCCGATCACCATCATGCCCTCGACACCCATGTTGAGAACACCGGAGCGCTCGGCCACAAGTTCACCAAGGGCCGAATAGACCAGAGGCGTTCCGGCGACCAGAGTTGCGATCAGGATGGGGAGAAACTGGTTCATCATGCGGATGCACCTTCCTTGATCGGGCCACGCAGACGGATGCGGTATTGAACGAGGACATCAGTAGTAAGCAGGAAGAACAGGAGCGTGCTCTGCAGCAGGCCGGTGATCGAGGACGGCATGCCGAGCGACATCTGCGCGAGATCGCCGGCCAGATAGAGCAACGCCATCAGCAGGCCGGAAAGCAGAATGCCGATCGGGTTCAGCCGCCCGAGGAAGGCGACGATGATCGCCGAATAGCCGTAGCCCGGAGACGCCGTCGGGAAGATCTGCGCCAGCGGCCCGGCGATCTCGCCAACACCGGAGATACCGGCCACGGCGCCGCTCACCAGCATGCCGATCCAGACCGCGCGACTGATGCTGAAACCTGCATAACGGGCCGCCCCTTCCGAAAGCCCAGTAACCTTCAACTGGAAACCCGCGAAGGAGCGGCTGGCGAAGATCCAGCCCAGCACCACCGCAACAACGGCGAAGATAATGCTGGCATTGGCGCGCGTGCCTTCGATCAGTGTCGGAAAGAGCGCGGCCGGCGCCAGCGGCTCGGACTGGGGAAAGTTGAAGCCTGCGGGATCGCGCCAGGCACCGAAGATCAGCCAGGAGAGCCAGAGCGCCGCCACATAGTTCAGCATCAGGCTGACGAGGATTTCATTGGCGTTGAACCGTACCCGCAGCCAGGCCGGGATCGCGGCCCAGACCATGCCGCCGACAGCACCGGCAATGACCATCGCGGGTAGAACCCAGCCGCTGCCGCTTGGACCATAGTGAAGCGCAACATAGCCGGAAAAGATGACGCCGACCGTCAGCTGCCCCTCGGCGCCGACATTCCAGATACCGGCGCGAAAGCCGATGGCGAGGCCGATGGCGATCAGCACGAGTGGTGCGGCCTTGATCAGCAATTCGCCCAAACCGTAGAGATCGACCAGCGGGGCCGTCAGGAACGTCACCAGCGAGGCAAGCGGATCGAGCCCGGCGGAGGCGAAGATGATCATCGCGACGATCGCCGTCAGCGAAAGCGAGATCAGCGGCGAGCACCAGACCATGATGCGGGAAGGTTTCGAACGCAGCTCAAAGCGCATGGGCCATCTCCTGTGTCGTGCCCTCTTCGACCTTCAGTTCGCCGCCCGCCATGGCGATACCGATTGCATCCCGGTTCGCCGCTTCGCGCGATACGGCTTCGGTGAGACGCCCGCCGGCGATGACGGCGATGCGGTCGGCAATCTCGAACAATTCGTCCAGCTCCTCCGAAATCACGACGATCGCCGCACCCCGGTCGCGCAGGTCGAGCAGCGCCTGACGGATGACGATCGCAGCACCGACATCCACGCCCCATGTGGGCTGCGAGACGACGAGCACGCCGGGCTCCTGCAGGATTTCCCGTCCGATGATGAACTTCTGGAGGTTGCCGCCGGACAGGCTGCCTGCCTGCGCCTGCGGACCGGAGCATCGGACATCGAAAGCCTTGATGCAGCGCTCCGCAAAAGCCGTGACGCCACGAAAGCTGATCATGCCCTTCTCCACCGCACCCTTGCGATTGGCGGTGAGCAGCACGTTTTCGGACAATGGCAGGGATGGTACAGAGCCCTGGTGCAGCCGGTCTTCCGGCACCGAGCAGAGGCCAAGCGCCCGGCGACGCAATGGATCGAGGTGACCGACAGGCCTGCCATCTATGCGGATCGTCTGGCGCTGCGACAGCGTTGCCTCCCCCGAAAGGGCCGCCAGCAGTTCCGCCTGCCCGTTGCCCGACACACCGGCGATACCGAGGATTTCACCGCCACGCACCGAAAGGTTGATATCCCGTAGGGTCGTACCGAAGGGATCGTCGGTCGGCAGGTCGAGCTTCTCGACCTCCAGTCGGACTGGCTGCCCCTTCATCTGCCGGCGTTGGCGGACTGCGGCCAGATCGTTACCGGTCATCAGCCGCGCCATAGAGGCCGGGCTTTCCTGCCGGGGATCGCAAACCCCGGTCACCTTGCCGCCGCGCAGGATGGTGGCGCTGTGGCACAGCGCCTGGATCTCGTTGAGCTTGTGGCTGATATAGAGAATGCTGCATCCATCTGCCGCGATCTGGCGCAGGGTGACGAACAATGTCTCCACCGCCTGCGGCGTCAAAACCGATGTCGGCTCATCGAGGATCAGCAGTTGCGGATGCTGCAGCAGCGCCCGCACGATCTCGACCCGCTGCCGTTCGCCGACTGACATGGTGTAGATATGCCGGCGCGGATCGATCGGAAGGCCGTAACGCTCGGCCATGGCGCTGATATCACGAGAAAGCGCATCAAGCCGCGGCTTGTCCGGCATGGCAAGCGCGATGTTTTCAGCGACAGTCAACGTATCGAACAGGGCGAAATGCTGGAACACCATGCCGATGCCGAGCCGCTGCGCATCCGCAGGTGAAGCGATTTCCACTTCACGTCCATTCCAAAGCATATCGCCGGCATCGGGCCGAACCATACCGTAGATGATCTTCATCAGCGTCGACTTGCCCGCGCCGTTTTCACCGACGACGGCATGGATCTCGCCGGGTGCAACCCTGAGCTCCACACCATCATTGGCAATCACGGACGGATAGGCCTTGCGGATTCCGCGAAGCTCAAGGCGATATTCTGACGGTGCTGCTGCGCTTGATGACATGGGCAAATTCTTGGCTACATGATCTTGATAATCATGTATGCAAGACAGATGCCACGACGTATCGCAATACATCGAACCGATCACAAGATACAGCTAAACGGTAGGAATCATTCAATAAAAATCTCGATCACGGCCAACACGACGCAGGAAACTACTCGCAGCGTCTCCGCCATTGCGGCGACAACGTCTACATAAGATGCAAATTCTTGTATACGTGATCGAAAAAGCGGCAGATCAGCCGCGGCTGGTGTAGCGCGACAGGATCGTACCCAGTTCCGGCTCCACCGCGAGGTCTTCCTCGATTAGGGCGCGGCTTTCCACGGAGGAGAGATGCTCGTCCATAAGATGCTCGGCAACGGCGAGGTCGCCGGATTTCAGCGCACCGATCAGGGACGAATGCTCGCTGATCGCGCATTCACTGGAATGCGGACGGCTATACATGGCAAGGATAAGCGAGCAGCGGGATACAAGTTCGGACAGATAGCGTTCCAGCAGCGCATTGCCGGAAAGCTCGGCAAGCTTCAGATGGAACTCTCCGGCTAGGCGTGTAGAGAGACGCACGTCACCTTTTGCATGGGCCGCCTCTTCTTCCTGCACGTGCTCGCGCAGGATCTTTTCGATCACAGGGCTCCAGCGCTTCATGACGCTTTTCATCACCTCACGCTCAAGCGCACGACGAACAGCGAATGCGTCGCGAGCCTCTTCAAGGCTCGGCTGGGCAACGGTCGCCGTCCGCTTGTGGTAGGTATCGACAAGGCCCTGAGCCTGAAGCTTTGATAGCACGACACGCACGAGGGTGCGGCTCATCGAGAAATGCTGCCCGATATCGTCCTCCGGCAGCTTGGTACCGGCTTTCAATGCCTGCTCAATAATGGCCTGACGCAGGGTCCGGTGGGCAATTTCTACGCGGTCGGAATTTGACGACATTCTGCGGGTGCCTGCTTACGTATACATTGCCACGGTTCTATCCCGCCTTGACGTATACAGCAACCGCCCCCCTCGGCGCATGTCTGGCAAAGGCATATCGCAGCCAAAGCTTATATGTAGCATCCCTGCCACGCCGACGCAGATGTTGCCGCAGCTTTCCACAGTATGACGCGGATGTGATCACCGGCCGCTTGTCAGTATCGGCACTCTCTTCCTAGACCGGCAAGACCGGCACATCGCCGGACGCCTTTTGAAAGATACCGACGAAATGCCTCCAGAATACAGTCTTTCGCGAAGGACCTTCATCCTTGGCGCAGCCTCCATGACCACCCTGCTTGCCGGATGCTCCACCGTGCCCGGCGGCCGGTCCACGCCGGTGCCTACCCGCATCAGCCGCCCCGTCATTCCGCCGACGCAGGAAGAGCTCGTGTCGATGTATGGTCCGATTGAGGATGGCGGCTTCCTCATTCCGGCGATTCCCTTCGAGAAGATCGATCCGCGCTTCTATCGCCAGCGCGTCATCGACCCGACCGGTGAAACGCCGGGCTCGATCGTTGTCGATACTCCTTCGCGCTTCCTCTATGTTGTCGAACCGGGTGGCACGGCCATGCGTTACGGTGTCGGTATCGGCCGCGACGGTTTCGCCTGGCAGGGCGAAGGCGTGATCCACTGGCGACAGGCATGGCCGCGCTGGAAGCCGCCGAATGAGATGGTCGCCCGCCAGCCGAACCTCGAGCGCTACTCCATCGTCAATGGCGGCATGGAGCCGGGCCTCAAGAACCCGCTCGGCGCCCGTGCGCTCTACATCTTTCAGAATGGCCAGGACACGCTCTACCGACTGCACGGTTCGCCCGAGTGGAATTCCATCGGCAAGGCCGTGTCGTCAGGCTGCGTGCGCCTGATGAACCAGGACGTCATCGATCTCTATGATCGCGTGCCCTACAAGGCCCGCATCGTGGTGCGCCAGTAACGGGTGATAGGTATCAGACGCCTCCTCCATCTCGCAGGGAAGCCCTTGCGAGATGACGTTTCATCACGGCAGCTTGGAAAGATGCTCGTGAATGGCGAGCCAGCTGCCGTCTTCTGAACGTTCGAAGACGATCGTCTCGCGTTCAACTGACGTTACCGGCTCCCCGTTGAATTCCACCGTCGTTTCAACGCGATGCGAGAAGATCGCGACGTCACCGGCGAGGCGCACCGCGCGCTCGCTTGAGCGGCAGTCTTTCACACGAAAGCCATCGCGCTCCTCCCAGAGCCTCCATTCTGCGCGGTAGTCGGCGCGGCTCATGAGAACATGGTCGAGATTGTGGAAGATGAAGCTCGCATCCGGCGCGAAGGCGGCGAAGTAAGCATCCGTATCATGTCGGCCAAAAGCCTCGACCAACTGGTCGGCCGCAGCCAACACGCTCGACAGTTCGGTATCCATAGTTCCTCCCGGAGTATTTTTAGAAATTAGGTGTGCTGATCAGCGACGCCAGCGGTTTGTTCTGGCGCGCGACGTCATCCTTCAATCGCTCCAGCTGCATCGCCTCGTCGCGCACGAACTCCGTGAACATCATGTTCAGGTTGTTGAAGAACATCGCGCCAACGGCGACCGTATCGATACCCATGAGAACCGCACCCCGTTGCTGCAGCTTCTGCACCAGCGTCGAGACCTGCGTGCAAAGCCTGCGGTCGAGATCGGTATAGCGCTTGGAAAACGGTGTTTCGGGCTGCTGGATCGAAAGCGCCATGGCGGTGCGCCACATCTCCTTGCTGAGATAGACGAGAGAATGGTCGTAATACTGGTTGATGAGCGCCGTGAGTGCCGCCAGCACGCCGGCGGGAGGATTGGCGACGATCGGCTCGCCGGCCTCCAGCACCTCCTCCACCTCCATGGCGACCGTCGCAAGCAGCATGTCGCCCTTGTTCTGGTAATAATTATAGAAAGTGCCGACAGAAACCTCGGCGCGCTCGGCGATATCCTCGATCCGCGCAGCATCGTAGCCAACCTCCCGGAACAGCGTCGTCGCCGCCTCCAGGATGCGTCTGTTCTTGTCGGCCTTCTGTTTTGCGCGCAGCCCCGTCACCCGCGTTTTCCTTTTTCTGAATGCCTTCAGTTTTCATATTGACTTAAAAAATGAATTCACTCAATCTTTTTTCCAAGGCGCCAAAACGAGCGTTCAAACCAGAGGGCTAAAAATGAGCACATCGATTGCAAGCGGCGCGGCGCGCCGATTTTTCACATCCGTCGCAACCATCGCCCTGACGGCAATCACCGCCGGACAGGCCAACGCCACTGAAGAGCTGAACGCACTCGTCTGGTGCGACCATACCGATCCGGCCCTCATCGAGCCGTTCGAGAAGGCAAACGACGTCAAGGTCAATCTCAAGGAATACGAAGGCACCGGCGCCGGTATCTCGATCCTGGAACAGTCGCAACCGGGCGATTGGGACGTCATGGTCATCGACGCCGTGGACGTTCACCGGCTGATCGACATGGACGTGCTCGGCGAAATGCCCGCCAGCGCCCTGCCCAACGCCGATCTCTTCCCCGAACTGGTGATGGAAGCCAACAATGGCAAGGACGGCAAGACCTACGCCGTCACCGAAAAATTCGGCTACAACACCATCTCCTACGACAAGACCAAGGTCGACCCGAAGGACATGGAAGACCTCTCGGTCATCTGGTCGGACAAGTACAAGGGCCGCATCGCGCTCTATGACTATTACCTGCCGATGATCGGCCTCGTGCAGCTTGGTCTCGGCAAGAAGACCGCCGATCTCTCCGATGCCGACATGCCGGCGATCGAGGAGAAGCTCTCGGCAATGAAGGCGGCTTCCAAGCAGGTGAGCGACGTTGTTTCCTCCCAGACAGCGCTGGCAACCGGCGAAGTCGATATCCTCGTCGGCGGCGGCGAATGGATCACAGCCTCGCTCGCCAAGGACAAGCCCAACCTCGACTGGACAGTTCCAAAACAGGGCGCCGTGCGTTGGGCGCAGTCGATCAGCGTCATGAAGGAAAGCAAGAACCCCGAGCTGGCGCTGAAGTTCGTGCAATATATCCTGAGCCCCGAAGGCCAGGCGCGGCTTGCGACCTCTTCCTGCTACTGGGGCATGCCGACCAACCAGAAGGCCGGCGACCACCTCGATGCCGAGCAGAAGAAGGCCCTGCGCTGGGACGACCAGGCCGGTTACCTGAAGAATACCCAGCTCTACCCGATCCCGACAGCCGAACTCGACAAGAAGATGCAGGACGCCTGGACGAACATGATGCAGCAGTAGGAAAAGTTCCCTGCTCTTGAATGCGCACAATGGAGCCGCTGGCTCCCTCTTCTCCCCAGCGGGGAGAAGGTGGCGCTTAGCGCCGGAAGAGGGGGCGGCTGGCTCTGAACAAGTGGAGATACCCCTCATCGCCTTGCAAGCTCGGCACTTCTCCCCGCTGGGGAGAAGAGGGGGCAAGCGTCGATTTTCTTTATCCCAACTGCTTACTCTTTCCGTCAAACCAAAGACGACCGATCATCCCTCTTCCAACAACCCCGTTGAACGCCCATGACCACGATCACGCTTGAAGACAAGGAACGCCGCAGGGCGTGGGGTTTCGTCGCCCCGGCGCTGCTGTGGACGCTTGCCTTCTTCGTCGTGCCGTTCCTTTACATGGCCGCCCTCAGCCTCTGGTCGCGCCAGGGCCGCGATATCGTCCACGTCTGGAACTTCGACAATTATCTCCGCTTCTTCAGCGAAAATGCGCTGCTGCGTGGGTTGACTAATTCGCTCGAAATCACCCTGACCGTCACCATCCTCTCAGTGCTTCTCGCCTACCCGCTCGCCTGGATCATCGCCGAGCGTGTACCGAAGCGCCTCCAGCGCATGGCGCTGATCCTCGCCATCCTGCCCTTCTGGACCTCCTATGTGGTGCGCTCCTATTCCTGGCTGCTGGTGCTTTCCAAGGGTGGCGTCATCAATCAGGCGCTGATGGGCATCGGCCTGATCACTGAACCGCTGGAGATCGCCAGCAACCGCACCGCGACGGTCATCGGCTTCGTGCACTTCTTCGTCATGCTGCTGACGCTGACGATCTATTCGAACCTCGTCCAGCTCTCGCCGAACTATCGCCGCGCCGCAGCGGACCTCGGCGCCAACGCCTTCCAGACCTTCTGGCACGTGATCCTGCCGCTGACGCTGCCCGGCATAATGACCGGCGCCTTCCTGACCTTCGTGCTCTGCATCGGCGACTACATCACGCCGCAGATTCTCGGCGGCAACAACGAGCTGGTGCTGCCGCAGATCATCATGCTGCAGATCGGCCGGCGGGCAGATTTCCCGATGGCAGCGGCACTGTCGATCATCCTCATGCTGGCCGTCACCGCCGCCTATGTGCTCTGCGCCCGCTGGCTGCGGATAGAGAGGGCCTGATGCGCGATCTTCTTTCCCGCTCGTTCGGCTGGGGCTATCTCATCATCATCTATGGCTTCATCTTCCTGCCCGTCGCCGTGCTCGTACTATTTTCCTTTCAGGACGGCCGCCTGCCCGTTCCCCCCTTCAACGGATTTTCGCTGCAATGGTACGAGGCCGTGTTTGCCGATCGCAAGCTGATGGCGGCGCTCGGCAATTCCTTCCTGGTCGCCACTGGCTCTTCCACCGTCGCCTGCCTGCTCGGCTTTCTCGCAGCCTACGCCTTGGCACGTTACAAGCTTCCGGGCTCGGCCCTGCAGCGTGGTCTCCTCATCGCACCGATGACGGTCAGCTACCTGATCATCGCGCTCGGCCTGCTCGCCGTCCTCAATGCCGTGAAAGTGCCGCTCTCGCTCTGGACGGTCGGCATCGGCCATGTGGTGATCAACCTGCCGCTCTGCTTTGCCATCATCTATGCCTCGATGGGCGATCATCACATCAACATCGAGCGCGCGGCGCGCGATCTGGGCGCCAACGATCTGAAGGTCATGGCGCTGGTGACGGCACCGATGTTGATGCCCTCCATCCTTGCCGCCTTCTTCCTGTCCGTCACCTTCAGCTGGGACGAATTCATCATAGCTTTCCTGCTGTCGCGCTTCGACGTAACCTTGCCTGTTGAGATCTGGAGCATGCTGCGCTCCGGCCTCAATCCCAAAACCAACGCCATCGGCTCGCTGGTCTTCCTCGGCTCGGTCGCTGTATTGCTGGTGCTCGAACTCACCCTCTTTGGCAGGAACCGCAAGACATGACTGCATCCGTATCCGTCAGGGGCGCCACCAGAACCTTCGGTAGCTTCACGGCGTTGGACAACGTGTCGCTCGATATCGAAGCCGGCGAGTTCATCGTGCTGCTCGGCCCTTCCGGCTGCGGCAAGACTACGCTGCTTTCCATTCTCGGCGGGTTCTTGACACCTTCGTCCGGTTCGATCTCAATCGGCGGCAAGGACATGACAGGCGTGCAACCGGCTAAACGCCCGACCACCACCATGTTTCAGGACTACGCGCTCTTTCCGCATATGCGACTTGCCGACAATGTCGGCTTCGGGTTGCGCATGCGCGGCATGGGAAAGAATGAGCGGGAAGAAAAAGCACTCGGTTTTCTCGATCTGGTGGGCCTCAAGGCATCCGCCAACAGGAAGCCGCACGAGCTTTCCGGCGGCCAGCGCCAGCGCGTGGCACTCGCCCGCGCACTCGCAGTCGATCCGGATGTCCTCCTGCTCGACGAGCCGCTCGGTGCGCTGGATCTCAAGCTCCGCCGACAGATGCAGGACGAGTTAAAAGCCATCCAGAAGCGCGTCGGCACCACCTTTGTGCATGTGACCCACGATCAGGAAGAGGCGATGGCCATCGCCGATCGCATCGTCGTCATGAACCAGGGCAGGATCGAGGATTTCGGCCCGCCGGCCGATATCTACATGCGGCCGAAGTCGCTGTTCTCGGCAGGCTTCATGGGCGAGGTTAATCTGCTGCCCGGCCATGTTCTGGAGGTTGCCACCGACGGCGTGAAGATCGAAACGGCAACCGGCACGGCCGCATTGCCACTCTCACGCTTCACGCACGGCAAACCGAAAGCGGGTGACAAGGTCGTCATCTGCGTCCGCCCTGAACACATCCATCTAGCAACGCAAGAATCGAGCATTCGCCTCGGTGAGGCCGAAGTGACAGGCAGTGCCTTCTTCGGCACACATTTCCGTTGCCACCTGTCGCCCCTCGCCGCCCGCGATCTCTCGCTGATCGCCCACATGCCACAGTCGGCGCCCATAGCTCCCGGCGACAGGATCACGCTCGCGCTCGACCCCGCCGGCCTCACCGTTTTGCCCGCGGCCTAGGAGATCCGAACATGCAGCGTATCGCGCCCGCAGACTGGTATGCCGTCAAGCGTCTCGGCGACGATGTGACCTTCATCAGCGAGCCACATATCAAGGAGTTTTACCGCTGCAACATCTGGCACGTGCGTGGGCGTGACGCGGACATGCTTGTCGATAGCGGCATGGGTGTCGTCTCCCTGCGGCAATGGGTGCCGCTCGTCACCGAACGCCCCCTGACAGCCGTCGCCAGCCACACCCATTTCGACCATATCGGCTGCCACCACGAATTCGAATGCCGCGCCGTGCATGCGGAGGAAGCCGAACTGATGGCAGCGCCGACGCGGCTCAACACGCTTGCCGATCCCTACGTCACCGATGACATCTTCGACAGCCTGCCGCCGGAACCGTATTGCTCGGCCTGCTACGCCGTGAAGAAGGCGCCGGCAACGCGCATCCTTGTCGATGGTGACGTCATCGATTTGGGGGACCGTCATTTCGAGGTGATCCACACGCCCGGCCACTCCCCCGGTGGCATTGCCCTTTACGAGAAGGCGACGCAGATCCTGTTTTCAGGCGATATTCTCTATGACGGCCCGCTGATTGAAGACACCTATCACTCCGATGCCGAAGACTACCTGGCGTCGATGAAGCGTCTGCTCGACTATCCGGTCCGCATCGTCCACGGCGGCCATTTCCCGAGTTTCGATGGCGAGCGGTATCGCCACGTCATCCGCAACTGGATCGAGGAAAAGCAGAAGGCGTTCTAACAGGGACCAACATTTCAACCGGGCTTTCGATCCGGCAAGCCCGCCTTCCATCGATAGGGTCCTGGCAGCAGTGCCACCTTATACCAAGTCTGGATGATAGGAATCATCCGGACTTGGTATTGCGAGCCATTGTCCGCAACATCCCTGCATTACCGTCTTCTAACAAGATATCGCCAACTGCACATTTTGCGGCTACGGTCGAAAACGGGCAGTCGGGGCGGTTGCCGTGCAAGTTACTCTTGTAATCGATACGCCACTGCGGGGCATTCGGAATTGAGAAACATCCCGGTCAATCTCCGCTTCTTCGCCAATGTCGGGCTGTTGCTCTCCGTTCAGGTGTTCGCAAGAGCGCTCAATTTCCTCTACATCCTCTATCTGGCGAAATACGTGGGAGCCGAAGATTTCGGCTATCTCAATTTTGTTCTGTCCGTTGTCATTATTTTCGACGCGCTGGCCGACATCGGCCTGGGGCGATTTCTTCTTCGGGAGGCGTCCGTCGATATCAAGCGCGGGCAGGATTACGCGGCGGCATTCCTGCCGTTCAGGCTGGCAGCAGCAGCGGTTGCAAATCTCGCGGTCGTCCTGCTTTTCCTTGGTTTCGGATTCACAACGCCCGTTCCGCAGCTGGTCCTGGTGACAGGTTGCGGCCTCTATCTCACCGCGCTCGCCTCGGTGCTCGAAGCGCTGCTGCAGAGCCAAAGCCGATTTTCAACGATCGCGCTGGCACACCTGTCGCTCTCCGTCGCGCAGGTGGGTTTTGGCTTGTCGGCTATGGCTTCCGGAGGTGGCGTAATAAGCGTGGCCGCCGTCTTCGTTGCAGCCAATATCGCCTATGTCGCCGTTCTCTATACCGGCCTGCGCAAAGCCGGCATTGCGTTGCGTATGCGCCGCGACCTTGCGCTATGCCTCTCGGTTATTCCGCGGGCGCTCCCCTACGCGCTGGTTTTTGGCCTGTTCATCATTTCAGCGCGCGTGGAACTGATCGTGCTCGGCTGGTTCCATGCCGGCCCGGAACTCGGCGTCTATGGAGTGGCCGCCCGGATGATGGATGCCGCCGTGATCGCGCCGCTTGCCGTTGGGTCGGTACTCGCCCCGCGCTTCATCCAGTTCCACAGGGAAGAGGGTACCCAGCTCGCAGATCTCTATGCCTGGGCCTTCCGCCTCGTCCTGCTCGGCGGGTTTCTGGGAGCAGTCCTGAGCGTGGAATTCGCTGCGCCGATCATGTCGATCTTGCTGTCGCGCAGTTTCGAAGGTGTAGAGAAGCTGATCGTTATTCTGTTTGCCGCCTACCCGTTTGTGGCGATCTACTATCTCAATCTCGCTTTGCTGCTCGGAGCAGGTGAACAGCGGCACACTGTTGCCGTCGTGCTTTCGCTCGTGACGAGCCAATCCTTGCTCGGCCTCTCCATCATCCCCGTCCATGGCGCCACCGGCGCCGCCACCGCATTTTGCCTGTCCTCGATCTGCGCGGCTGTTGTCTCCACCGCCATGATCCGCCGGAAATATGCAAGCAATGCGCCACTTCTGCGCGCGGCGGCCCCTGCCGTTCTCGGCGCCGCTCCCTGTCTATGGCTGACCTTCGAAAACGGGCTGGCGGTCGATATTGCAAGGGATGGACTGGGCCTTCTTCTCTATGCAGCAATCAGCTTGGGATTGATGCGCGTGCTCAAGCTCAGAAACCCGATTTGAGCCGTAGCGTGGCCTCGGAGGGCGGCTCGATCGTGGCAATCGCGGATGTCGTCTCTTGCCGCTGGCGCAGCAGGTTCAACGCCAGCGTGGCGATTGCAGCGAGAACCAGGGAAACCACCAGGGCTGCAATGGCCCAGATCAACCGGCTCGCACCAAGTGGGCGGATAGGCTGGCTCGGGGCGTCGATCGTCTGCACATGCACGATCGTCTCGTGAGCAAGCATATTCTGCCGGTCACTCGCCACTTTTCGATAGGTCTGATAGGCCTGCGTGGCGAGCTCGATATTGCGCTGAATGCGGTTGTTGGATTGCTCCGCGCCAAGCAACACCTGCAACCGGGTGTGCGAGGCCTTGATCGCTGCGCCAACAGCCGCATTTTCCTCGACCATCGCCTTCTTCGTTTCAGAGATCTGGCGATCCAGCTCCTGCACCGTCCTGTGTTCGGGCGTAAAGGAAGCCAGAGCCTTCGCCCGTTCTTCATTGAGCGTATAAAGACGCGAACGCAGTTGCGTCAGTTGCTCGCCAGCACCCGCGATATCGCTTTGACCGGTGGGGGGGGCGGTCGCTGTTTCACCCAGGCCAGCGTCTGTGCGCATTGCCGTCAGCCGGTCGATCCGGTCAATCAGCATCTGCTTTTCCCGCGCCAGATCGGCGATGTCATGGGTTTGGTCAAACGCGCGCGCTTCCGCCTCCGCCTTCTCCAACGCTTCCGCCGCCTGCGTCACCTGATCCGAAAAGAGCACATACTCACTTCTGATGCCGTCCAGCGTTTTGGATTTCTCATTGAAAAGCTCCAGCAATGTGCTCAGAGCAAGTGACGGGATGGCGGGGGTGCGCCACCGCAGGCTCACGACGATGACCTGGGATTGGCGGACGGGAAAGACGCGGATCGAGTTGCTGAGCTGTTCGATCAACGCATCACGTTCGCCGACCGGCTGCACAAGGCCCAGCGTAGCCAACGCATTGCCGACGCCGCGACTGACGGTTTCCAACGTCTGAACGGCAGCGCGCACGATTGGATTTTTCGGCGGCGGGGCACGGAATGTGTCCATGCCGAGACGATCCACCAGTTCGACCACCAGATCGCGCGACGTCAGAAGCTCGATCTGCGACGTTACGGCCTCAACGGCCTGAACCTGCGGACCTGTCGCGGGAACTTCCGCCTGCGACAGCGATACACCCAGCCCCTCCATGTTCACCATCAGCTTGGCGGAGGATTCAAATGTCGGCCGCTTCAGATAAACAGCACCCACCCCCCCGATGAAAAGGACCAGGAAAAAGATCGTGAAAAGACGACGCTGCTGAAGAAGTATGGAATAGGCATCGAATACAGTACGCATGCTCGGCCTCAACGTTAACGCTCTGCGTCCTGAAATCAGTTTATTCGAAAATTCTATTTTAAAAATATCAAAACAACCACAAATCGCATTATATTATATAGCTCACGTGCCGTCACGCTGAGCGGCGGCAATGGCCGGAGGCAGGAAGACCACATCGATATTGCTGTCTCGGGAGAAGTCTATCTCCCACTCAACCAGCGTGTTCTTCTGCTCATCCCAGGCGAAGGTCCTGTAGGAAAGGCGGATGAAAATCTCTGCCAGCTCGATCGGCTTCGCCCCCATCGCCGCCAGCCGCTCCGGGTTGATTTCGCAGCACACCACCGGCATGACCTGTGCCAGAAACGCGCTCGCGCCCTTCAGGACCAGCAGCTCCGCACCTTCCACGTCCAGCTTGACGAGACTGACGTCGGGGCATCCATGCGACCGCCAGACATCATCAAGACGCCGCATCTCCACGCTGGTGACCTCGGTATCGTCGCCATGGGCCGCAAGCGATCCCGAACCGACATCGTGCGGGAGATGCATGTCGACCCGACCTTCTCGATCGCCCAGGGCAAATGCGCAAATACCGATGACGCAACCGGACAGCGCTGCGTTGGCTTGGAGGCTGCTGATATTGTCGGGGATCGGTTCGAAAGCAAAGACCTGCCCGTGCGGGCCTGCCCTTTCTGCCATGCGCAGCGACCACAAGCCCTGGTTGGCACCGATGTCGTAGCAGACAGAGCCGGGACCAACGAAACTGTCGATGGCAAATCGAACCGATGGCTCATACGCTTCGCGAAAAAGGAAGATGCTTGTGCGGATACCGTGATCACCGGATCTGGCGTGAAGCCTCATCCGGCTGGACACATGCACCGGAACAGTGCCGTAGCCGTTCATGCCCCGAAGAATTTTCCAGCGAACAAGCCGCCACAGAAGCAGAGGCAGGGGTATGGTCGGCGCCTGAACCGAGATTTCGCGCAACTGTCGACGATAGTCTCCCAACAAGGCCATCCTCTTTCAACCCGCCGCTTTGTCATTATGCCAAAGCCGCTTGGACGCCAGCCCCCTATAGAAATAGGAGGCATGGCAGATCGCAAAAATCCGATCGGCAGCAAGACGGCGCTCACAGAAGGCAGCGAGCGGCCGATACAGGAAACGACCGGCCAGAGGATGCAGCAGAATGCTCAGCATTTTGGCGAGCAGTGGCCGATGTTCGTAACGATCGGCGTTGATCATGCGCCGGAAGTTGGTCGGGCTTACCTTGGCCAAGGCTTCCGTGGAACGGCCAAGAGCGACCATGCGGCTCAGCGACGACGATAGCGAAACGGGATGAAAATGTTTGGCCCGCGCTTGTGCATTGTAGCGCAGTTCAAAACCCCATTGCGCCAGGCGCAATCCCCACTCGGAATCCTCGCAGAACCGCAACTCTTCGCAAAACCGTTCACCGGTTCGCTCGAGGAAGGCGCGCTTCACGGAAACATTGCAGGTGTAAAGGCAGCCATAGTCCAGCACCTGGCCGTGAACCATCCTGCCATAAGCAAACTGCGTGCCTTCTGTTTCCAGCCAACGCATAAGCGGTGTTGATCCAAGCTCTTCAGACCATTCCACCCGCCCCAAGACTCCGGCACGTTCATCTGGATAGACTTCCCTGTGCCACACAAGATGCTGTTCGAGAAAATCGCGTTCCGGAAAAATGTCGTCGCCCACAAAGACGAGAATGCTCCCCCGCGCCAGCATCATCGCCCGATTTCTGGCCACCGACGGCCCGGCATTGTCGGCCAGCCGGCTGTAAATCAAAGCGAAGGCGCATTGCGTGGCAAAGTCTGTGACCGCCGCCTCGCTGCCATCCGTCGAACCGTCATCCGACACGATGATCTCGTATTGCGCGCTGGCAAGGGTCTGATTGCGGTAGAGATCGAGGGTACGCAGCAGCACGTCCCGCCGGTTATGGGTCGGCATAATCACGGAAATCGTGGGAACAGACATGCTCATGCTCTTCGACACTCGCGCTGAAAACACTTCCGAAGCAGGCATTTGACCGCCGCCACCTCAATTAAAATTAGCTTAGACTCATAAAGCTGTTGTGCAAAATGAAAAGTGCAGGCATTGTAGAAACATTCAGAAACATTGAACAGCGCCTGGATAAACTTTCTCGGAAAGCAACGTACACGTGCTCGTGTGTACGCTCCCAAGAGGCGTGGCCAAATATCAAAATATAGGAATTTCTTAGTCAGCTTTATTCGCAAAAAATCTAACAGTCTCACCAGAGTAACCATCATGGCACCGACGCAGAGTAATTCCGTCACCTTGGGGTTTGTCGCGATCCTTTGCGATATAGTCTATCTGCTTACCGCACTCGTCGTCGCGGATGCGATCGCTCAGATTGCATTCTCGAGCGCGCCTGAAAGCATTCCCCCTGCGTTGAACCTCCTTGTCGTCGGGTGCGCCATCATATGGGCCTATGCGATGGGGCTTTATCGCCTGGAGAGGCTTGTGGCGCGCGAGATGATCGTTCCGCTCCTTGTCGCTTTCACACTCGTTACCCTCTGCGCGATCGTCATCATGTCACTCGCCGGTTTTCGCGAGACGCTGCAGGGACGCTGGCTGAGCGCCCTGCCGCTCGCTTTCACGATGATGTTCATCGGGCGGCTCGCGGCGGCATCGATATTTCACCTTGATGAGGCGGCGGCGGTCAGGGCCAAAGAAAATAGACAGGTGCGCCTAGAAGCACTGCGGGCGAACAATCTTGGCTCTGCCTTCTGCAATGAACGCAGCCTGTTCAGCAACACCGTGAAACGATGCATGGACATCGTGCTCTGCACACTCTTGCTGGCCTTTACCTTACCCGTCACTCTGCTTGCTGCACTGGCAATCCTGATCGAGGATGGCCGTCCGATCTTTTATCGGCAAGAGCGGGTGGGCCGTAACGGCAAGCCGTTTCTCCTCTACAAATTTCGCAGCATGTATGTCTCCGCCGAGGCCGATGGCATTGCACGCTGGGCGCAGGTCCATGATTGCCGCGTCACGATGGTAGGGAAATTTCTACGACGCAGCCGGATTGATGAATTTCCGCAGTTCATAAATGTTTTGCTTGGCGACATGAGCCTTGTTGGCCCCCGCCCGGAGCGCCCAACCATTGCGGCAATGCTGGAAAGCGAGATCCAGAATTACCGCTATCGCTACCGCGTCAAGCCCGGAATAACTGGCTGGGCGCAGGTCAACTATCCCTATGGCGCTTCACTGCAGGATGCCCAGGAAAAGACGAAATACGATTTCTTTTATCTGGAACATGGCAGCATCATTCTCGATACGAGAATCCTGCTTCAGACAGTGCGTGTCATCCTTATGGGCGAAGGCGCCCGCTAACGCCGAGATCTCAGGCGAAGGCGAAAACCGCAACGGCAAGCCAGAAAAGCGCGGACAATCCGAGAACCACGAAAGCACAACGGCGGACCGTCCAGCGCTCCATTGCAGGAGGCATGCCGCCAATGTCGATCGCGTGGTTAGCCGTTTCTTTCATTGCAACTCCAGTCCCATGTTAAGCCCTCAGGTCTTAACGGACCATGAATCTCGTTTGTAAGCGCCACAATCAACACCAGCATGCCGATCGAATCTCTTTGTTACATTGATAACAGCGCTGACGCCTCCTGCGCAAACACGAGGTCTCAGGAGAGATGTTATTTCCACGACATTAGTTCCGGAAAGCGCCGCCCGGGCGACAAATTTTCAATGATTGATGGTGGCATGACTGGCTTACGCGGGCCTGACCGTTTTGAAATCGCCTCGCCGCACCACATCACGCTCAAGGATCAGTGCGAAGGGAAAAAGTACGCCAATGAAGAGGCTGGTCGAGGTAAAGTGGGTATAGGCGGTAATCGTCAGGCCGTTGACGAGGTATGCGAGGCCGCCGAGCCCGACCGCAATCGCTAGATTGCGTGTAAGAGGCTCCGTGGCTCTTAGCGCGGTTACGATCACCAATCGGAAGAAGGCAAGGACCAGAAGGACAGCGCACGAAAACCCGAGAACGCCCATCTCCGCAAGCATCTGGAGATAGGTATTCTCCGCCACCCGAATGTTTTCCACGGCGTCATCTCCAAACTCGAAAAAAGGCCCTATCTCATGCTGCCGGGCCGCTTCGATGTAATATTCCGGAAAATTGCCAATGCCGACGCCATTGATCGGATGATCGGTAAACACAGCGAACGCCGTCTGCCAAAGCTTGAAGCGCAACGTCACGTTATCGACATCCCCGAGACGGTCGCTGATGCCTGCCCCGAGAAACGGCCAGGCTGCGGCTGTCAATAGAACCCCCGCCGCCATCAACATCACAAGAGCGCGTCGCAGCGACCGATAGCTCAGGCCGATTATGACGGAGCAGATAAACAGCGCAAGCAAGGGCCCGCGAGAAAAGGTGAGCGCGGCACCGAGAGCGCAGAGACCACCACCCAATGCATAGAACAGTCGCTGCCAGGAATGAGTGCTCGTCGCCATCCGGATGACAGCATAGGGAAAGATCATCCCGAGACACGTGGCATATTCGATCGGCTGCGTGAAAACGCTGAAGGCGCGATAGGCAAGCGCGGACCCTAGCTCTTCGGCCTTGAAATAAACGACGTCGGTTTGCCCATCGTAGAACTCCAGCAACGGATTGTATCCCAGCACCGACTCCAGCAGTGCGTAGAGCGCGCAGGCGGAGCATGCGGCGAGCAGACAGCGAAATATCCGATCCACATCACGCATATTCGACAATCGGAACAGAAAAACCCAGAGGATCGCGCCGGGGATCACGAAAACCTTGACCCACATGCTGATGCCCTCCGCCGCAGTGCGCTCGTCGATCAGCGAGAGCAGGGCTACAGCGGCAAACAAAAGGAACAACTTTAGGAGAGTTGGCCCGAACGAACCAAGAGACCGGCCCTTTTCGCCCGTCAGCCATGCGAGTATCGACGTCGAGACAATCACCGCAAGCATGGCAGCAGCAACCGGCATTGGCGGAATGGGACCTATCGGCGGCAAACGAGCGTAAAGCGGAAATGCAACCAGAAAAAACACAAAAATGCCCACAGATGCAACCGGAAACTGCAACGAGAGAAACGCAAATGTGCCCCCCGCCAGAAGAGCGACCAACAGCGCCGGTGCCGCAAGAGCGGTGAAGCCGAAAACGGTCAGAAAAACCAAAATGGCGACAAACATGATCGCCGTGAGTGAGCGCCCCATGCGCTGGCGCGACGGGCCTTCAACCCCGGCGATAACAGGGCCTTCATCCCCCTCGCCCATGCAGCTTCACCTCAGTTTGTGGTTTCCTATCCATGTTGCTGCCGAAGTACCATAGGATCCCGCAAGGAAGGCCGCTCCAGCAGGCGTCGGCTCTCTACGACGAACGACATGCCATGCCAGCCGATTGGCAGATAGGGCAGGAAACTGAAATCCCTCATCTCCTCGATAAACTCGAGCAGGGCCAGCCTTTCGCCCGATATCGTATCCTCGGAGGTGCAAAAATAGTCATCGAAGGCTATCACCATGCCGTGCCTGAGGCGGGGGGCGATAAAGCGCAGGACATCGATCGTCGAGCTGTAGAGATCACAATCGATATAAACCAGAGAGAGCTGATCGGGGCGGCCGGGCGCACTCATCGCCGTGGCTTTCAGCGTATCGCCGTAAAAGCCCTTTACGGTCGTGAAATCCCGCTCGGTCATTCCCGCACTTCTGCAAACCGCGCGAAAGTCATCCAAGGACATGCTCATATCGCCTTCCACCCACATGGGATGGGAATCCTCGCTTCCGGCTTGCGGCGGCAATCCCTGAAAGGAATCGAAGGCCCAGAAATGCGCTGAATGTCCGTTCTGACGCGCGGCTTGAAAGGCAAGGCTGAAAGTCATGGCCCCGCAACAGCCGAACTCGGCATAACCGCCGGAAATCCCGTTGAATTGCAGCCCCCGGAAAGCCTTCTGAAAGAACTCACTTCGGCCGCGACGCTCCTGATAGGCACTGTCCCTGCGCCAGGCGTGGATGGCATTTGACCGCAGAATACGCAGCTTGACCGGTACCAGCCTCTTCAACTGCTGTGAAAAGCCCATGAAACGCACCACCATAACAAAAACATACAAAATGTTACGCGCGAAATTATGTACGCGGCCCAATTATTTTACAAAGCCGCGCGTCAGACAACACAAGATAAATCTATACATCGAATAAAATATTGTCAAACAAACTTAGATAAACTATGATGAATGGTAGAATTTCTTATATATACGACAGGAAAATGAAAAGACATAGAAATATACAAATCACGCATACGTGAAGACTTCAGATAAATCATACTTGAAAATTATCTGTATATTTCATATTCATTTAATATAAAATTCTGATCGTCTGATGAGCGGGGAACAGCGGGCGGTGAAACATTCAATAGGTGCTGCATTTTTCCTTTTGAGTCTGATCTTGAGCGCGGGAGATGGTCTTTGCGCCGAGGTTGGCGTCGCGGGTGTGCCCAAGTATATCGGTGCATCCAGAGACTACGAAACCATGTTTGCCCAATTGAGCGCGGCGGGTATCGATATTTTCTTTCCGGTATTCCAGTACCAGGAGGCGCCAGCGCCCGCGACGCTCGGTCACGAGGCGGATTTCGTCCCCCCTTGCGAACGCACCTCTCCCGCATTTGCCGCCCTGCGGCGTCACAAGATACGGCTTGTTGTGCCCGGCGGGCTGATTTATCCAACCTCCGGAGCGTTTCCGAGCATTGAACTCGATCCGCTCAATGCGCTTCTCGCCTGCGCGGGACGCGAAGCAATCTACGGCGTGCTTGGCTTCGACGAACCCGCGCTGAACGGAATAGGCCTCGACGCATCACGCAAGCTGTACGAGCGTGTAAAGGAGATCGATCCATCCCTTCCGGTTCTGATGGTACAATCGCCGATGGTCATCGAGCCCGGAAGGCAGGACAGCGATGCGGCCCGCACCCAATACATGGAGCAGGTGCGCCAGCAGAGTGAGTATGCCGATATCGTCGGTTTCAGCCTCTACGCCATTCCCGCCGCCATCGCCAAGCTCGGCAGCCCCGGACATGGCGACGAGATCGTCGATTATCCCACTGCCATCGACGGTTACATGGGCTGGCTTTCTGATAACCTGCCCGGAAAGCAGACAATGGCGGTGTTGCAATCCTTTGCCTATGCCGACCAGTTCGAGCACGCTTATCTGACCCAGGTCGCGCCCCCGGAAATGATTGCCGAAGCCCGTGATCCGACAAAACAGGAACTGAAGACCATGGCACAGATCAGCATCGATCGCGGCGCGCAGCTGATCATCTGGTATGGCTCCGCCTTTAAAGCAGATCCTGCGAGCCCGTTATGGGACGACGTATTGACGGTGAGCAAGGCGCTGCCGCGTTGACAGATCGACCGGCGAAAAGCCTCACGAGAGTGGAACCGGACGGAAGCGAGGGATAAAATGGTTCAGTCAGGACCGCGACGAAAGCAAGAAAGACAGCAAAGGAGCCTGTTACGACGCTTTGCGACGCTCATTCTGCTTCTCCTCGCAATGGCTGTCCCTCACGGTGGTCTCGCGGCTGCCGAGCCCTACAAACTTGCCGCTGGCGACCAAATCCGCGTGGTCATTCCCGAGGCGCCTGATCTGTCGGGAACCTATGTCCTTGGCGAAGATGGTGGCGCAGCGATACCCATCGGAGCGCCGCTCATACTCGAAGGCATGTCGATTGCGCAGGCGGGAGACGCGATACGCCGCGCGCTGGAAAAAACCCTCGTGAGCCCCACCGTGATGGTCGAGCTTGCACAGCTGCGGCCATTCTTCATCCTCGGTGATGTCAACAATGCCGGCCCCTACCCCGCCCGGTTCCGACTGACGGTAGTGAAGGCCGTCGCGATTGCCGGAGGCTTCAAGGGGCAAAGCGACCCCTATACCGCGACTGTCACCGGTATTCGCGCCTCCGAAACCATGCAGGTCGGCGCCCGGCAGCTCCTGGAAGCCCGTGTCGAATACGCCCGCTTGCAGGCCGAGCTCTCGGGCGCAGAAACCTTCGATGCATCCTCGGTATCGGCGACTGGCGCCAACGCCCAGGATCTTGCGGCGGTCGTCACGCGGGAAACAGACATTTTCGAAACCCGAAAGGTTGGCCTGCAGCGCCAGATCGAGTTTCTGGCCAAGGAAGCGGGTATCCGCAACGATGAAATTGCCGCGCTCACGGCGCGCATCAAGGCAACGGATGCACAGCTCGAGGCATTGAAAACCGAGATCGGCAGCACGGAGGAGCTGGTAAAGAAAGAGCTGATGCTGCGCCAGATGATATTCCAGCTGAGGCGGGAAGAAGGCCAGGTGCTCAGCACCAACCTGCAGACGGCAGTTTTGCTCAACCAGGCCCGCCAGGCCAAGACCCAGCTCGAAATCCAGATGATGAATATTTCTCGAGACCGCAAGCTGGAGGTTCTCGACCGGATCAAGGAAGTCAACGCGACGATCGAGCGACTGGGACGACAACTGTCTGCAGATCGGGCCGTCATTGTCGAGTCAGAATCGAGCACATCTCCGAGGCAACAAAGCGATGTGCTGACCACCTACAGGATCACACGCGAAGACGGCACGGTGCTCGATAACATCAGCAGCGAGACGGAACCAGTGCTGCCCGGAGACGTGGTGGAGGTTCGCCGAAAGCTGGCCGATATGCCTCAGAACTGATGAACCAGAAACGATGAGCAGGTGAGAATGTCTGTCGATCTTCACAAGCAAAAGGCTCCGCTCTCCGGACATGGCTTCCGGTGGGATACATCCCTTGTACCGGTGGCAGCCAGTCAGACACATTTTCACCTTCTCTCGATCGTCAACACCGAGATTTCCCGACGAAATCCCTCCGCTGGAGAAATCATCCGGGTACTGGATGTCGGCTGTGGTGACGGGATGCTGCTGATCTATCTATCAGGAGCGCTGCAGGCATGCTGGCCTTCGCTCACCTTCGAACTCTATGGCTTCGATGTTGGCGATCATGGCCTGCAGGCCCCGAGTTTCTTCCGCAACGCGCTGGCCCGCCTCGATGCCGCCGCCCCTTCCGGCCGATGGCGCGAGAGGCTTGCCTTGATCTCCGAGAACGACCCGTGGCCCTACGAAGCAGGTTTCTTCGATGTCGTCGTTTCGAACCAGGTGCTCGAACATGTGCGAAATCAGACACTGTTCTTCTCGGAACTTGGCCGTGTGCTGCACGACCAGGGCTTTTCCGCGCATCTCTATCCGTCCGGCCACTGCCTGGTCGAGCCGCATCTGCATGTGCCGTTTGCACACTGGATCCGCGATGTTGAGCTCCTCGGCGCGTGGCTTCGGCTCTGGAGCAAGATCGGCTTCTCCAATTACCGAGGCTGGGCGCGGACACGCCGCAACATGAAGCCAGCGCTGGACGATAAGCTCGACACCTATGTTCGCGAACACACCAATTTCCTTGCCCACCTCACAAATTACAAGACACAGGGCGAGATGCACGTCCTTGCCAAGGCAAGCGGCCAAGGCTCGTCCTTCTGCTACACCCCCCACTACTACACTGGCAAATTGCGAAGCATCCTCGGGCGCGAGCAAATAGCCCGCTATCCTGCGGGATCACCCTTCGTGGCGATGCTCTCAAACGTCCTGCTTCGTTATGTCTCGAGCGTCACGCTGCTGACATCAAGCGACCCAAACCGCCAGTCTGCTGAAGTACCCGCAGCAGCCAGCAGCCAGTCATCGCGACAGCGTTCCGCATGAAAGGAGAGGATGCCATGTTGACGCCGCTCCCAGGAAACGCAGCGTTCCCCGTTCCCAATGCCATGAGCGTCGATGTCGAAGACTATTTTCATGCGGCAGCCCTCGGCGCCGCTGCTCCCAGGGATCGCTGGGACACCATGGAATCCCGCGTTGAGGCCAGTACGAACAGGACGCTTGCGCTTTTCGACGAGGCGGGAGTTAAGGCAACGTTCTTCACCCTTGGCTGCGTTGCGGAACAGTTTCCCGGGCTTGTACGAAGCATCTCGGATGCCGGCCACGAAATTGCCAGCCATGGTTATCGACACCACCGCGTCGGAGAACAATCGAAGCCGGAATTTGCAAAGGACGTGAAGGATACGAAAAGCCTGCTCGAAGACATCTGCGGAAAAGCTGTCATCGGCTACCGGGCTCCCAATTTTTCCATCGGCGGCGAAACCTGGTGGGCCTATGAACAGCTCTCGCAGGCGGGATATAGATACAGTTCGAGCGTCAATCCGGTTCCCCACGATCATTATGGCGTGCCATCGGCGCCCCGCCTGCCGTTTCGCCCCGGAGTCGAGGGGATTGTGGAACTGCCGCTGACCAGCCTTCTCGTCGCCGGTCGACGCTTCCACGCTTCGGGAGGTGGGTACTTTCGCCTGATGCCCTACGCGCTCTATTCGCTGATGTTACGGCATATCATCCGCACCGAAAGCCAGCCGGCGCATTTCTACTTCCACCCATGGGAGATCGACCCGGGTCAACCACGACTTTCGGTAAAGGCCCGGTCGCGATTTCGCCACTATGTCAATCTTTCGGCGATGGAAGCGAAACTGCGGCGGCTGCTTGCGGATTTCTCCTGGGCACGGGTGGATGAAGTCTACGCGCGGGAAATCAACACGGACACTGCAAACCGCGTCTGCATCGAATGGAACGCCGCATGACCATCAGAACCGCATATCGCGTTTGAGGAAGGAGACCACCTTGGGGCCGGCACTTTCCGCAGCCCGGATCGGCTTGAAACGGTCATTGAAGACCGTTCTTGGCTTGCCCGGTCTCTTTCTTGGCCGCAAGGAGCCGTGCCTGCGCGTGCTCTTCTATCACCGGATAAATCCCTACCCTTCCGAAGGGCTCGGTCCGGTCTCCCGCGAAATCACCGTTCGTCCCGAAGAGTTTGCGTGGCAGATGGAATACCTCGCCGGGCATGGCTTCCACGTGGTGAACTTCGAGGAGTTCGAGGAGCTGCGTGCAAAACGCAAACAGCTGCAACAGAATTGCGTTCTTATCACCTTTGACGATGGCTACGAGGACAACCTGCTCTATGCCGCACCTGTCTTGAAAAAGCATGGCTTTCCAGCCCTTGTTTTCGTCGTTGCCGATTTCATCGGCAAGCAGAGCGCGGATATTCTCCCCTATGCTGACGAGAGGCAGTATGGCCGGTTTCTCTCGCAGGAGCAGATAGGCGAACTGATGACAGTCGGCATCGACATAGGGTCGCATACCCTCAGTCATCCGCTCCTGACGTCCCTTGATGCTGCACGTCTCCAGCAGGAGATCACGGGTTCGCGCGAGCGCCTTGAGCAGATGTTCGGCACCGCCGTGAAGAGCTTTGCCTATCCGGGCGGAGATTTCGACCAACGCGTCGAGCAAAGCGTCGCCCGGGCGGGATATTCGGCCGCCTTCACGACGCTCACGGGGGCGACCCCGATTGATGAACCCATGACAACGCTCAGCCGCACGGAAGTCTCTGCAAGCGACAGCAAGCTTGTCTTCAGAATGAAACTGCGTGGCAGCCTCGATTGGCTGGCCGTCAAGGACAGAGGGCCAATTCGCCGACTGCTTGCGGCATCGAACCGTATCCTCATGCCACTGGCAAAGGGGACATCATGATCCCGCACGCCCCTTCTCCTTCTCAGGGCCACAAGCTTCGGATCGCGCAGGTCGTGACGCGCATGGATATCGGCGGCGTGCCGGACCATGTGATGACGCTCGTTCAGGGATTGAGCAACCATGCCGAGGTCACCGTGATCGGAAGTTCGATCGATCCCCAGCACGAGCGAGCGCTCACCAACCTTGGAGTTCCATTCTTACCTGTTCCCATGGAACGGTCCCTCTCACCCCTTTCCGACATCAGGAGCTTCGGGAAGCTGCGCAAGGCGCTGCGCGATGGCGCTTTCGATATTGTTCATACCCATATGTCCAAGGCAGCCATGTTGGGTGGATTGGCGTCCGCGACAAGCGGCATTCCGGTGACCATCAACACGGCCCACAATCTCGGCTTTCTCGCCTTGTCGAACCCGGCAGCAAGGGGCCTTTTCTGGATTTACGATCGTTTGCTCTTCGCCCTGACGACCGACGCCGTGATAACCGTTTCCGGGAGGGTGCGGGATGGGATCATACGAAGCGGAATAGCACCGGGCGACAAGGTCGTTTCAATCCACAACGGCATCGAGGCCGGACGGTTTCCGACCGACCGGGATCGCGCATCCGCAATCCGTCACACGTTCGGTATCGAGGATAGCCACCCGCTGATTGTCACGGTCGCGCGGCTTGTCTGGTTCAAGGGGTTGCATGACCTCATCGACGCGGCCGCACTCGTGCTGGAGAAAGAGCCCAACGCACGTTTCCTGATCGTTGGATCAGGTCCCCAGCTTGATGAACTCAGGGCAAAAACCGTAGCGCTTGGTATCGCCGACCGGGTCATCTTTGCGGGGGAGCGACGCGATGTGCCGGACATCCTCTCTGCCGCCGACATTTTTGCGCTGACATCCGTTTCCGAAGGCCTGCCGATTTCCATACTCGAAGCAATGGCCGCGGGTTTGCCCGTGGTTGCAACGGATGTCGGCGGAATTTCGGAACTCGTCGCAGAAGGCGAGACCGGCTTTCTCGTGCCAGCGCGGGAACCACGAGAGATCGCCAACCGAATACTGCGACTGACCGCGGACGCGGGGCTGCGCCAATCATTCGGCACGGCCGGCAGGGACAGGGTGACCAAAGCCTTCTCGCCAGAACAGATGGTGACGCAGACAACTCGTCTCTACCATCAACTACTTGCCGCCAAGGCCGCCGGGCGGGAGCCTCGCTATGCTGAATGAGCTACCGCGAGACGGCGTTGTCCAGCCCTATCGCCTGGGAACGGACGACCCCGATGTGCTGCGCCTTCGCGCCGCCGTATGGGGCAAGGATCACCCACACACGGACGAGCGTTTCTTCGAATGGTTGCTGCGCCGCAATCCGGTCGAGGCCGGATCGGGTTCGTTGATCCGGCAGGCAGGTCAAGTTGTTGCTTTTGCAGGTCTTAGCCCGCGTATGTTGCTGATGAACGGAACGCCGCTTCGGACAGCCCATGGTCTTGACCTGATGGTCGATCCCGATCTTGGCGGAATGCTGTCAGGGCGATACGGATTCAAGGTTAGCGATGCTTGGGCCCGCCAAGCCCGAGAGGCCGGTTTTGCCTTTGGCGTTGTCTTTCCCAACGTGAACTCCTTTCGCCTTCTGACATCAGGGCGGTTGAAGTGGCAAGTGGTGCTCGAGCCGCATCTGCGGGCACGGCCGCTGCGCGGCTTTGCTTCAAAGGAGACCATTCTCGCACGTATCCCCGCCTGGATGACACATGTGTCTACGACCACGCTGGTTGCCGGTCTCGATGTCCTGCAGTCGCTCAAAAGAAATCCGAAAGGCCGTGCCATCGATCTCGGCCAGGCGGATGAAAGGCTGGATGCGCTATGGCAACGAGCAGCCGGTCATATCCAGACCGGCTTCGTGCGCGACCAGGCCTATGTAAACTGGCGATATTTCGCACATCCTCTTTATAAATACAGAGTCCATGCCTGGGAGGTGGACGGGCGGTTGACAGCCTTCCTCGTCACCACGACCCGTGAGATCCTCGGGCTGAAATCCCTTTTGATCGTCGATGCCTTGAGCGAAGACGGCAATCCCGCCGCCCTTTCTGCCCTGATCCGCCATGCATCCCACAAGGGCGCGCGGGAGGGGATGGAACTTTGTGTCGCGCAATCCTGCCAGGGCAATCTCCTGGATCGCGCACTCGCCAAAAGCGGCTTCTTCGCAGTGCCGCAAAAATACAATCCCAAGCGCTTCTTCCTTGCCGGCCTCGTACTGTCACCGGAAGCCGAGGGGGCGCTTAAAACGGGGGGCTGGCATTTCACCTGGGGGGACATGGATGTCGTCTGAAGCGATCGATCCCGACAATACTTCCTCGCCTCTGGTCCGCATCGATTACCGCGCGCGGTATCACGACCTGCTGCGCGATCACCTGCCCGAAAAATTCCGCCCCTTCGCCCCCTTCTTTGCCAACACACGTCGGCTCGAAACGATGGCCGGCATGTTGCAGCGAAATTTCGGCGGAACCGGCAAGGCCGTCCTGAACGCCGGATGTGGGCCTTTTGCGAGTGAAATATTCGTCGGCGCCCTCCAGCACCAGCAGATCGAGGCCTTTGACTACACCCCGGAATTTGCCGCCTTCTTCAATATTTTCCGGCAGGAAGGCCTGCTTGCCGACGTCCGTTTCTTTCACGCCGATGCCATGACCGTGAGTTACCCGAACGCTCGATTCAACCTGCTTGTCATGCACGATCTCCTCTACGAAACCGCGCTTGACCTGGAAACCATGCTGGCCCGCTATATCCCCTTCGTTGCTCCGGGTGGGCTTGTCTATTTCGACTTCATGAATGCACGCCTGCGCACGCTTTGGCGGCTGCTCGGCAAGGAGAAGCAATATCGCCGATATGATCCTGACGAGGTGCGCAGCTTGCTCGCGCGCCACGGATTGACGGTGCTCGAATGGCAAGCAGTTCGCTCCGGCTCCAAGGGACCATCTGCCGGTTTCCATGCTCTGCTGCGAGCCTTGGGAACGGCCAATGCATTTGCCGTCATGGCGCGTATCGAGCCGGAGGCATCCTGATGGCCCGAGCCTCGATCATTATTCCCAATTGGAACGGCGCACATCTTCTGCCGGCATGCCTGGAGGGATTGCGCAGCCAGACATTTCGCGACTTCACCATCCTTCTCGTCGACAATGGCTCTGCTGATGGCTCCGTGGAGCTGCTGGCATCGCGCTTTCCCGAAGTCCGTGTGTTGCGTCACACGGAAAATCTTGGATTTTCCGCCGCGATCAACACCGGCATCGCCGCCGGTGACACCGACTATGTCGTGGCTTTGAACAACGATACCGAGATCGATCCCGGCTGGCTCGCAGCCCTGGTCGAGACAATGGACCGCCATCCCGACGTCGGGCTTGCAACGTCTAAGATCCTCGATTTCCGCAATCGCAGCATCATCGACACCGTTGGAGACGGATATTCGCTGAGCGGCCTTTCCTTCAAGATCGGCTCTCGCTGCAAAGACGACGGGCTGGACCACGAGCCATTCGATGTCTTCGGAGCCTCGGCCTGCGCTGCCATCTACCGACGCAGCATGCTGGACCATATCGGCGTCTTCGATGTCAATTTCTTTGCATACATGGAAGATGTCGATCTCAGTATCCGTGCTCGACTGGCCGGATATCGCTGCCTTTCCGTTCCCGCCGCCAAGATCTATCATATGGGCAGCGCCTCCACGGGAGGAACGGCCAGCGCCTTCTCCGTCCGGTTGACGACACGCAATATTCTGGCGATCATCATCAAGGATATACCGCTGGCGTTGCTGCCGCAGGTTCTGGTGAAAACGACCGTCCTGCAGTTGGGGGCGCTCTTCCAATGCCTGTTCATGAAACGCCATCCCTGGCTGCGCAGAAACCTCAAAGCCTATGCACAGGGCCTGGGCGAAGCCATCGGCTACATGCCGGTCATGATCCGGCAACGCCGTGAAGTGCAGAAGCAGAGGCGAATTTCAACAGGAGATTTCAAACGGTTGATCTCGGACAGCGAGCGGCTGAGACGGCACTATGTCAGTCGCCCCATTCCGGCCTCGGCATCAGCTTCATGACGCAATTCGCAAGGCATTCGACATGACCATAGACCCTGCCCTGAAAGATGCATCATCTCGCAAGCTGCGCGTGCTCTTCATTCTCCCCCACCCTATCGAGGGACCGTCGAGCCGCTTCCGCGTCTACCAGTTTCTGCCATTCCTGAAGGAACACGGTATCGAGGCCACCCTGTCTCCCCTTCTTTCTTCCGCCCTTGCTCCCCTGATCTACGAGAAGGGCAAGACATTTCGGAAAGTTCTATTGACCTTCTACGGCGGCCTCCGACGCATCTACGACGTGCTGCGATCTCCGCGCTATGACGTCGTCTATGTGCTGCGGGAGGCCTTTCCCTTCGGTCCGCCCTGGCTTGAAAGGCTCATGGCCGCCGGCTCGGGTCGTATGATTTTTGACTACGACGACGCGATCTATGTTTCTTCCACCGCCTACGACAACCCGCTCGACCGGTTTCGCGATTTCTCCAAGACCGAAAAGCTGATCCGGATGGCAGACCATGTTTCAGCCGGAAGCCGCTATCTCGCAGCCTTCGCTGCAAGACACAAACACACGCCTGGCACGATCTCCGTGGTGCCGACCGTGGTCGGTACGGCCGATTTCCGGCCTGCCCCGCCCGGGAACGACGACCATTTCACCATCGGCTGGATCGGAACGCCGCGGGGGACAGCCTACCTGCGCTCCCTGCGTGACGCGATGACCATGGTGTCGCAAGCACTGCCCAAGGCGCGGTTCGTTTTTGTCGGGGCCGAACCGTTCGAATGTGGCTCCGTCCCGGTGGAATTCAGGAAATGGCGGCTTGAACAGGAAGTTGCCGATATCCAGTCCTTCGACGTCGGCATCATGCCCCTGTTCGATGATGAGGAAGCCCGCGGCAAGTGCGGGTTCAAGCTCATCGCCTATATGGCCGCCGGCTTGCCGGTTGTCTGCAGTCCGGTCGGCGCCAACACCGACATCGTCGTCGAGGGTATCAGCGGCTTTTTCGCAGAGACAGCGGAAGAGTGGGCGCGGGCGCTCATCAGGCTTGGCGAAGACAAGGAACTGCGTCAGAACTTTGCGAAAAATGGCCGAAAACGGGTCGAGGAAAGCTTCTCGCTTGCCGTCGTTGCGCCCAAGGTACTGAGTATTCTGCGCGGCGCGTCTTCAGAAAAAGCCGTTTCAGCCGTGTTGATGACGGAAGGACCTGAGCTTTGAGCGATCATCATCATTCCAATACCGACCGCTGGAAACATGACGGCATCCGCGTCATCAAGGGCGACCAGCTCGATCCCAATACTGCCCAGACCCCCGGCATGTTCCGCCAGGCGGCCATCAATCACGCCCGCGTCGGTGCCCAGAAGATATGGGCCGGCACCGTCGCAATCGAGCCCAATGCGAAGACCGGTGTGCATCATCATGGCGCGCTGGAAAGCGTGATTTTCGTCATCCGTGGCAAGGCGCGGATGCGCTGGGGCGATCGGCTGGAATATGTGGCAGAGGCCGGCCCCGGCGATTTCATCTTCGTGCCGCCCTATGTGCCGCATCAGGAAATCAACGCCGATCCGGACAACGTGCTGGAATGCGTTCTTGTCCGTTCGGACAATGAGGCCGTTGTCGTCAACATAAGGGATGTGGACCCGGTCGAAGCCCCGGAAGAAGTCTATTGGGTGGACCCCATTCACAAGAAGCCGGATTGACCGGCTTCTCCACCTCGTTTGTAAACGTCGATCTCGTCGCAGCGAAATGGACGTTCGATCAATCGATCTGCGTTCGGATCGCGAACTTGCGCTTTTCGAGTTCGGGGAAATATTCCACGACATCGAAATAGGACTCTGGCGCAAAGACGCCGGGTTTCCGTGGCTTCGCCAGAATGAGCTGGGCAGCAATCGATGCGTTCATCGAGGTGCAGGCGTCGATGTAGGAACCGTAGAGCGGATCAGGTGAAACGGTGACTTCAACGCGCACAGTGCGCGCCACGCCATCCTTCCGGCCGCGGCCGATGGCGAAATGGATCTCGTAACTGTCCTGCTGGGGGATTTTCTCGGCGTTCTTGCGGACGTTGCGCTCGATGACCTTGTTGAGCACATCGAGCGGCTTGACGCTGACGCCGCCGATCTCGACCGGCTCGGCAAAATCGCCGAAGCCGGCCTTGACCAGACCGACCCAGGCCTCGTGCTCGCGATGCGGCAGATGCAGCTTCCATGAAAATTCGTTGATGCCCTTTTCGCGGATGCCGTCAGCCAGCGGCACCGTCAGCTGCTCGGAATGCGGAGAATGCATGAATTCGCAACGCCCCCAGGGTTCCGGCAGGTCGAGGAATTCGCGGCCACTCATCGGCGGGCATTCGACGTGGCGGCCATCGTAGAACTGCGTGCTGGGATTAGCATATTCGGCAAGCACGGTGGAGACGCTATAGGGCGGCACCAGCACGGGGTTTTCATCGCCGGTCAGCTCGGCTGCCCAGTAGAGATTGATGCTGTCGATCTCGTCCAGTTCTTCGGCGACCGCACGGCAGATGACATTGGACATGCCGGGATCGGCACCCACGCCGATGACGGCGGTCACGCCAGCTGCTTGAAAACGCTCGTGCTCGGCGAGTTGCTTGACGGTGAAGGTGCCGAGACCACCGAGATCGACATAGGCAACCTTTGCCGCAAGGGCGGCTTCGAAGATCGCCATCTGGAAACCGAGCAGGGTCGGTACGCAGTTGATGCAGATATCGGCGCCGGAAATCGCAGTCGACAGGGCCGATGGATCGGTGACATTCAGCGACACGATCTCAATGCGCGGATCGCCGAGTTCTGAGGCCAGCGCCTCCATCTTTTCGCGCGAGGCATCGCAGAGGCGGATTTTCGTGATGTTGACGATCGCGCGGTCGGAAACGAGATCGCGAACGATACCGGCGCCCATGAAACCCGCGCCGCCAAGAAGGGTGATGATCATGATGTTTTTCCTGTTCTTCTGTTCTATCCGGCTTCACACATGCTTGCGCCCGTCCGCGTCGTAGAACCAGTCGTCGGGATAGGGATACCACCAGTCCTGAACGACCGGCTTGTGATCGATGATCACCATTTTCGAGCGGCGGAATGTGTCGAGCCCGAGGCGGGACAGCTCCCGGCCCAGCCCCGATTTCTTCCAGCCGCCGAAGGGCAGCGCATCGTTGTCGATCAGTGGATTGTTGATCCAGACCATGCCGGCTTCCAGCCTTTCGGCCGCCTCCATCGCCTCTTCGAGCGAGGTCGTGAAGATGGAGGCGCCAAGGCCGAACTCGCTGTCGTTCGCGCGTTCGATCGCCTCGTCGAAATCCCTGACCCGCATGACGGCTGCGACCGGACCGAAGCACTCCTCGCGCAGGATCGCCATGTCGGGCGTGCAGCCGGTGAGGATGGTGGGCTCGTAAAACCACCCCTGCGGCTCCGATTCCGGTATCTTGCCGCCGAGCACGACCGTCGCGCCCTTGGCTTTGGCGTCCTCAACGAGACGGATGACCTTGTCGCGCGCAGCCTTGCTGACGAGCGGGCCGATTTCCGCCTTGGTCAACCCGTTGCCGATACGCAGCCTGCGGGCCTCTGTAGCAAAACGCGCGATGAAATCGTCATGCACGGCATCGACCACAAAGAAGCGTTCCGCCGATGTGCAGACCTGGCCGGACATATGGAAGGCCGCCGTGACCGCACCGGCCGCGGCGACATCGAGCGGCGCATGGGCGGTGACAACAAGCGGATCGCTGCCACCTGCCTCGATGACGGCGGGCTTCATCTGCGCGGCAGCCGCCATCGCAACGGCGCGACCGGCAGCAACCGAGCCGGTGAAGGCGACGGCATGAGTCTTCTCGGAGGCGATAAGTGCAGAAGCAAGCTCGGCTCCACCCGGCAGGCAGGCGATGAGACCTTCCGGCAAAGCTTCAAACACGGACATGAATTCGAGTGTCGACAGCGTGGTGGCCGGCGCCGGCTTGATGATGCAGCCATTGCCCGAAGCCAGCGACGCCGCCACGGTCCAGCACATCAGCAGGATCGGAAAATTGAAGGGCATGATGTGGACGCTGATGCCCAGCGCATCATAGCGCGCGTGCTGGAAGGAGCCCGCCTGCGTCGTACCGGCCACCTTGCCGCCATCGTCCCGCGCCATCTCTGCAAAATAGCGAAAAGCACCAGCACAATTGGCGACCTCGCCGATCGCTTCGGGATAGGGTTTTCCCATCTCCCGCGACATCAGCTCGGCGCAGCGGCGCATGTCCGTCGCCTCGATCCGGTTGGCGATCCGGTGCAGCATAGTGGCGCGGCTCTTGGCATCGAGCTTGCGCCATTTCCGCTGGGCGGTCGTTGCCGCATCGAGCGTCGCCTCCATCTCCGCCGACGTGGTATCAGCGATGGTTCCGACGGTCGCAAGCGTTGCCGGATCGATCACTTGATGACGCTCGCCGCCCGCCGGAACGTAAGTCGGATGCCGGTAGAATACGGGTTCGGCTGAGTTGAACATGGGAATTTTCCTTGGCGTTATGCTAATGGATCGGTTGCCTGCCCGCTTCTCTCACGCGGAATGAGAGGGACTCGGGATCATGTGGCACATCCCTTCTCCCCGCCTGCGGGGAGAAGGTGGCCGACGGGCCGGATGAGAGGCCTCCAGTCAGCGGATCATGTAAACCTTCTTCACTGTCTCGTGGACGGTGCATTCGCCCTGCCAGTCCTGCGGGAAGAAGGCGGCAGTATCCGGCGTGATCTCGATGACTTCGCCGCTTTCGTGGACATAGGTGCAGCGCCCCTCGAGGAAGTGGCAGAACTCGTCGCGTGTGACGTGGCAGAACCATTTGCCGGGCGTGCAGATCCACAGGCCGCATTCGGACTCGCCGTTCGGCCCCTTGTAGATCAGCTTGCCGGATGTACGGCTTTCGCCCTCGATCATGGTGGGAATGATGCCCCAGTCCTTCAGATCGGCCTCATCAAGCGGTTTGCGCATCAGCGGTGTCGCGGTCATGGTGTTTCCTTTCGATTTTGTTGTCTAGACCAGCATGTAGATATTGCGCATGGTCTCTATGACCGTGCATTCGCCCGTCCAGCCGCCCGGAAACATGACGACCGTTCCGGCCTCCACCTCTACGACCTCACCATCATCGGAGCGATAGACAGCTTTGCCGGCAACGAAGTGGCAGAATTCATCGCGCGGGATCGACAGCCGCCAGCGACCGGGCGTGCAGACCCAGATGCCGGATTCCGGCTGGTTGTTCGGCCCCTTATGAACGAGCCGGCCGGAGGAATGGGACTGGCCTTCGAGGCTGTCCGGCTGGTTGCCCCAATCGACGAGATCGTCGTAGGTGGTGGCGTTGTAGATATGGGGGGCAGACGAGTGGACTGACTCAGCCATGATGATCTCCGGTCTTCACCAGCTCATCCAGAATTCCTGCCGCCTTCTTCGGCCCGCTGCGCGCCTGCATGTGGGCACTGGTCGCAGCAAGCTTTGCCTTCATGGCGGGATCGTTGACGCATTGCTCAAGCTTTGCCGCAAGCTCCGCATCCGTCCAGTCGTAGCGCGGCATCTTGAAGCCGTGGCCGGTTTCATCGACGCGGGTCGCGTTGTCGTGGCCGTCCCAGACATAGGGCATGATGATCGCCGGTTTGCCGAAGTAGAGGCATTCCGTGAACGAGTTGTTGCCGCCATGATGGATTGCCGCATCGATCTGCGGGATGACGGAAGGCTGCGGAAACCAGCTGTCAATGATGACATTGTCGGGAATATTCTCGTAGATATCCTTGTAGTCGCCGACATTGACGAGAGCCCGGTAGGGCAGCTTGCCGATCGTCTCGATCAGCCGCTTCAGGAGGTCGGTATCCCCTGCCCCGAGCGAACCGAAGGAAATGTAGATCAGGGGCTTGTCGTTGTACTCCTTGAAGGTCGGGACCTCGTAGGGCTTTTCGGTACGCACGCAGCCTTCCAGATACTGGAACTGCTTCGGATCGAGCGGATGTTCGCGATCGAACTTCACCGATTCCGGATAGAGCAGCAGGTTCATGAAGGGCGACGCCTCGAAGAACTGGCCGATCGGATAGGCCGCCTCGTCGTTCTCCGCCAGGAAGCCATTGAAGTCGTCATGGATCGGCTTGATCACGTCGTTGAAATGCTGGCGATAGGCTTCGTGACCGGCAAAATCCTTCTCGCCGCAGCCGGAAAGATGCGGTGGGATCTTCGGGTCCTCGATCTCGTTTTCCGAGCAGGAGATGATGCGCACCCACGGCGTGCCGTATTGCTTGATCGCGGGAAAGAGGATGACGTTATCGACGCAGATCAGATCCGGCTTGATCTTCGCCAGCACGCCCGGCAGGTCCTTCTGCGCCCACTTGGCGCTGTCGACGATCGCCGTCCAGCAATCCTTCACATAGTTGTCGACCTGATCGTAGGGCGATTTGCGAAAGTTCGGGATGTGGCCGTTGATGAAATCTTCCCAGAATTTCGCCATCTGCTCCGGCTGCATCGGCTCAGACAGGTTCACCGGATGCGCCTCGAAACCATAGCCTTCATAGACCGAGACGAAGCCGGGATCGGAGAGGAAGACCGCCTTGTGGCCGAGCGCCTCGACGGCCTGGGCGATGCCGACGGAGTTCAGCGCCGGTCCGAATGCCGCCTCGGGAAAGAATGCGATTGTCTTTGACATGGTGTTCCCTTTTCTTATTGGTTTCCGATCGCGCCGGTTCAGCTTTGGAACAGCCGAACCTTCGCGGGGTCGATGGTAAGTCCCACCGTATCGCCGGAACGGTGGCCGGCATCGGCCGGCACCCGCACCTGCAAGGGTTGGACGCAGGCCGGCGTCCTGACATGCAGCACGCGGTCGAGCCCGTGATAGGCGATCTCCTCGACGACGCCGCCAAAGGCCCCACCTGCCGCTGAAACCACGATATGCTCCGGCCGGACGGCAAGGCTCGCCTTTCCGCTGCGGACGCCCGCAAGGGCGAGCGCAAGACCCGGCGCTTCGAACACGCCGGCTTCGCTGACGCCCCCGTCAATGAAATTCATCACACCAATGAAATTGGCGACGAAGGCATCGGCGGGCTGCTCGTAGATTTCCTCTGGCGTACCGCATTGCAGAAGCTTGCCATCCTTCAGGATCGCCATGCGGTCGGCCATGACCAGGGCTTCTTCCTGATCGTGGGTAACGATGACGAAGGTGATGCCGGCCTCGTGCTGCATGCGCTTCAACTCGAGCTGCATCTTCTCCCGCAGCTTCTTGTCGAGCGCGCCGAGCGGCTCATCGAGCAGCAACACCTTCGGCCGTTTCACCAGCGCGCGAGCGAGCGCCACGCGCTGCTTCTGTCCACCGGAAAGCTGCTCCGGCTTGCGATCGGCAAAGCGCACGAGATCGGTCATCGACAGGATGTCGTCCACGCGCCGGTTGATTTCGCCGCGCGCAAGCTTCTCCATCTCAAGGCCATAGGCGAGGTTCTTGCGCACGCTCATATGCGGAAAGAGCGCGTAGGACTGGAACATCAGGTTCAACGGCCGCTTTTCCGGCGCCAGCGGCGAGATGTCCTTGCCTTCAAGCAGCACGCGGCCAGCGGTCGGGGTCTCGAAACCGGCCAACATACGAAGGAGAGTTGTCTTGCCACAGCCGGAAGGACCGAGCAGCGCGAAGAATTCCTTCTCGCGGATATCGAGCGAGACGTGATCGACCGCCGTGATCGGCCCGTAGTTCTTGACGATCGCCTCGATCTTGAGGATCGGCGCGGCGGAGGGTGTGGCAGCGGTCATTGGATCTGTTCTTTATTGAGCCATTGCGAAAGCAAAAGCGCCGTGGCGCTGACGGCCATGACGATGGTTGCGAGCGCATTGACTTCCGGCGTGATGCCGAACCGGATCATCGAATAGATCTGCATCGGCAGCGTGATCGACGAGCGGCCGGGACCGGCGGTGAAGAAGGCGATGATGAATTCATCGACGGAAAGGGTGAAGGCGAGAAGCGCGCCGGCGATGATCGATGGCAGGAGCACCGGAAAGGTCACCCGCCAGAAGGTCGTCCAACCCGAAGCGCCGAGATCGCGCGAGGCCTCGACAATCGAAAAATCGAAATGCTTGAGGCGGGCCCGAACCACCGAACAGACGAAGGCCAGATCGAAGATCACGTGGCTAAGAATGATCGTGTGCAGGCCTGTAGCCACATTGAGACGTGAGAAGAATGTGAGCAGCGCCACGGCCAGCACGATGTCGGGAATGACCATCGGCGCGAAAGCGAGCGCTTCGAGCCCATTGCTCTTGCGGGCGCGCGTCTCCATGCCAATGGCAAGCAGCGTGCCGAGCACCGTCGAGATCAGTGTGGCGAAGATCGCGACGACCAGCGTGTTCCAAGCCGCATGCAGGATTTCGCTGTTTCCCGCGAGCGAAACGTACCAGCGCGTCGAAAAACCGGACCACGAGGTCGGCAGGCCGGACTCGTTGAAGGACAGCATCACCAGCACGGCGATCGGCAAATAGAGAAAACCGAAGACGACAAGAAGGACGATGCGCCCCGGAAGGCGATTTTTTGCCATGCCGCTCATGTCGCCTCTCCCTGACGCTCGCCGCTGGCATGGGAGGTGGCGCGCGCCTGGAGGAAAAGCAGCGCGACCATGATGGCAATCAGCGCCATGCCGAGAGCCGCGCCGAACGGCCAGTCGTTTGCCGTCAGGAATTGGTCGTAGACGAGATTGCCGATCATCTGGAACCGGCCGCCGCCGAGCAGTGCGGGTGTCACGAAATTACCGATCGACAGCACGAAGACGAAGACACCGCCCGCTGCCACTCCCGGCAGCGTCAATGGTAGCGTCACCCGCCAGAAGGTTCTGATAGCACCTGCACCCAGATCGCGCGAGGCCTCCATCAGTTCCGGGTTCAGCCGCGACAGGGTCGAATAGATCGCAAGGATGACGAAGGGCAGATAGTTATACACAAGCCCGATGATGACGGCCGTCTCGGTATAGAGCAGCGACAACGGCTCGCCTTGATAACCGAGAAACGAGAGAAATCCGTTCAGCAACCCCTCGCGGTTGAGCAGCACTATCCAGGCATAGGTGCGGATCAGGTAGTTGCTCCAGAAGGGCAGGACGGCGAAGAATAGCAGCATGGGCTGGCGCACCCGCGGCGCGCGGCTGATGGCATAGGCCGCCGGATAGGCGATGAGGATGGCAAGCACCGTCGTCGTAAGGGCAATGCGTGCCGAGTTCAGGAAGATCTTGGCATACAGCGGATCGAAAACGTGGGCGAAATTATCGAGCGTGAAGGTGTATTCAATCCCGCCCCAGGTGCCACGCTGGAAGAAGGCGTAACTCAGAACCAGCAGGCATGGCATCACCATGAAGGCAAGAAGCCACAGCACGGCGGGCGCCGCCAGCATGTTCGGTCTTGTCGTTTGATAGGCCACGCAAAGCTCCGGCGCCACCGGTTACTCCGGCCGCATCCACTGTCAACTGTTCATCTTAACTGTAGGTCCCCGTGGCGGCGGGCCGCCACCCAGCCGCCACGGGTTGGCCGGCGATGCAGCCGCCTGTTGGCGTCGCACCACCGAACTCTTCGGCGCCTAGTTGGCCGCCTTGATCTCGCTCACCGCGCGGGAATAATCCTTCTGCGCGTCGCCGAGGTCACGAAGGAGCTCGTATTTGGTGAGCTCGGCCGGAGACATGCCCATGTTCGGATACTGCTCGATCAGCTTGGGATCGAGGCTTTCCATGGCGGCCTTGTTCGGCACCTTGTAGAGGATGTTTTCCGCCGCCCAGGCATGGTTCTTGGCATCGAGAATGAAGTTGATGAACTTCATCGCCTCGGCCTGCTTTTCCGAGTTCTTCATGACGACGATCGTGTCGACCCAGAGGTCGGAGCCTTCCTTCGGCACGACGAACTTGATGTCCTTGTTTTCAGTGATGCCGTAGTTGCACCAGCCGTCCCAGGCGTGGACAAGCGAGGCTTCACCCGAAACCAGCTTCGAATAGAAGGTGGTGTCGTCATAGGCGAGCAGCGTCTTCTTGGCTTCGATCAGGAGGTTCTTCGCCTCGTCGATCTTGGCCGGATCGGTTTCGTTGACCGAATAGCCCTTGGCCAGCAGCCCGGCGGCCATCAGCCAGCGGTCGGTGGCAAGCATAGTCGTCTTGCCCTTGATGTCGTCCGAAGGCTGCAACAGGTTCATCCAGCTATCCGGCGCAGTCTTCACCACGTCCGAGCGATAGCAGAGCCCCGTCGTGCCCCAGGTATAGGGAACGGAAAACGCATTGCCTGGATCGTAGGCCAAGGCCGCAGCCTCCGGATAAAGATTGGCAAGGTTCGGCACGGCGGCCTTGTCGATCGGCGCCAGCATGCCCTGATGGTTGAGGATTTCCGCAAAGGGCGAGGAGACGAACACGACGTCATAGCCCTTGCCCTGCCCTGCCATGAGCTTGCCCATGACCTCTTCGTTGGTCGCGTGGTTGACGACCTCGATCTCGAGCCCGGTCGCCGCCTTGAAAGTCTCGGCGATGTCCTTGGCCATATAGCCGTCCCAGTTCGATATCACGAGGTCGGCGGACGATGCCGTCCCCGCCGCAAGGCTTACAGCCAAGAATGCGGCCGTCGCATACGACGTCGCCTTTCCGTTTCGCGTTTTCACGGAAAACTCCCTTGTTTTCGATTGTTCAACCTCTGGTGCACAGTCCCTGCCGGTATTCCGGTCTCATTGCCGTGCGAGTGGCAGTATTATTTATAAAAAAAATACGTCAATAGGCTTCGTGTCGATTTGCGCATTTTCGAAAATTCTGTTCGATCGGCCTTGCGATTTCCTCAAACAGAAGGCAGCATTGTGCCTAACTGGAGGCACGCTTCGCATGAGTTCCGAAACACGACGGACCCACCACCGTCATGTCGAATTGGCGCAAAAGATACTGGAGATAGCCAGCGAACGCGGCATGCGCCCCGGCGACCGGTTGGCCGAGCAGGCGCTCGCTTCTCTCTGCAATGTCTCGCGAACCCCGATCCGCAAGGCGCTTCAGGTATTGCTCGAACGCGGCGTCGTCACGACGGAGACAGAAGGCGGCTATGCGCTGTCTGCCGATCCCGCGACCATGCCGCGGCTCGAAGGCGCAGCCGAAAGCGAGGGCGAGAGTGACATCCATGCCGCGATCCTGCGTGATCTCGCCGCCGGCCGCATCTCCGACCAGCAGACCGTCGCCTCCTTGCAGCGCCGTTATGCTGTCTCCCGGCAGACGGTACAGAATGCAATGATGAAACTGGCGGACGAGAACATTGCCGAGCGGGCCGCGGGCCAGCAATGGGTGCTGAAGCAATTCGCCGTCAGCAGCGACGCGGTGGCAAAGAGCTACGAATTTCGCCTCGCGACCGAGCCGCTGGCGCTGATCATGCCGGACTTCAAGCGCGATATCCCGGCAATTGTGTCGCTTAGGCAATCCATGCTCATCCTGCGCAGCATGAGCGAAGCCAGTTTCGACCAGAAGCTCTTCGAGCGCACGGATTTCGACTTTCACATGCTGATCGCCAAAAGTTGCGGCAATCCCTTCATGTCCGAGGCGCTGACCAACCACCACCGCCGGCGGCGCAGCAACCCGGTTTCCGGCCACGCCAATCTCTTCCGGCTGATGCAATTCAACCTCGAACACATGCAGATCCTCGAACAGGTCGAGCGCGGTCAGATGGAGCTTGCCGCCGACCTGATGCGCGTTCATATACAGCTCTCCCAAAGCCAGCGGCCACGACTTGCCGGTCGCGGCGTTCCACCCGCCTTCAAGCTTGTTTCGCGTTGAGATCGATGACGCCGGCAAAGACTATCGCCCTGTTTCCGGAAGCCAGCTACGGCGCTGCGCTGAACTGCGTCGGCATCGCCCAGGAATTGCGGCGGCTGGGTGCAACGCCCGTCTTCATCTGTCACCCCGGCTTCAGCGGTATCTTCGCCGACTACGGTTTTGCCGAATACCAGCTTGGTGACGACACCTCCGCGCCGGCAACCGACTGGACCGACTTCATCGAACGACATCAGGATGCCTTCCGCCAGTGCCCGTTCAACCAGCTGCAAAGCTATGTCGGACCGACATGGGACGCGATCGTCGACACGGCCATCCGCGTGGAGGAGCCACTGAGGCAAGTGCTCGCCCGATTGCAGCCGGATGCCATCGTGCTCGACAACGTCGTAATGTTTCCGGCGATCGCCAATGCCGGCGTGCCGTGGATAAGGGTTGTTTCCTGCGCCGAAACCGAGATCCCCGATCCGCTCGTCCCGCCCTATCTTTCCGGTTGCAGCGACACGCCCGGCGGGGAATGGGATCGGTTTTCCGAGCGATACCAGGAAGTAACGTCTGCGGCCCACAAGCGCTTCGCGGCATTTCTCAACCAGACTGGCCTGAACGCGCCGTCCGCACCGAATTTCCTCGATCCGTCGCCCTATCTCAACCTCCTGCTCGCACCGAACATCATCCGCCACGAACGCCGCAATGCGCTCGATGAGGACCTGTTCGTTTTTCTCGACGGTTGTGTCCGGCACGAAGCAACCTATGTGCCGCCACGCTTTGCCAGCCACAACGAAGAGCCGCTTGCGCTGGTCAGCTTCGGCTCGCTCGGCGCGATGGACGTGGCGATGATGAAGCGGATGATAGCGGCCTTTTCGACGTTGCCCTATCGTTTCCTTGTCAATGCCGGCCACTGGCGCGACGAGTATCGCGACGTGCCGGACAACGTTTTCATCGACGCTTGGTTTCCGCAACCTTCGGTGGTCGAGCAGGCGAACCTCTTCATCCATCACGGCGGCAACAATTCCTTCTGCGAGGCGCTCTATTTCGGCGTGCCTTCGATCGTCATGCCCTATTGCTGGGACGGCCACGACAACGCCCGCCGCGCCGAAGAAGCCGGCGTCGGGCGGCATCTCGGCCGCTATGACTGGAGCGAGAGCGAGCTTGCCCGCGCCATCACCGACCTGATGAGCGACGAGGCGATGCGGGCGCGACTGAAGGGCAATGCCGTCCGTATGCAGAAAGCTGCCGGCGTAAAGCGTGCGGCCGAGGCAATCCTCAAGGTTGCAACTGCCGCGCCAAACACCAGACTATCCGGATAAAACCAGGGAGCGACAATGCGCGACAAACTCTTCATTGACGGCACCTGGCTCGCTCCGGCAAAAGGCGGCAGCTTCGAGGTCATCAACCCGGCTACCGAAGAGGTGATCCACCACGCCCCGGCCGGCACGCAAGAGGATATCGCGCTCGCAGTTGCCGCCGCCCGCCGCGCCTTCGACACCGGCCCCTGGCCCAAGATGAGCGGCAAGGAACGCGCCGCCATCCTGCGCAAGATCAGCTCCCTTATCCTTGAGCGCAAGGAACACCTCGCCCGCCTCGAAGTCATGGACAACGGCAAGCCGTTTCCCGAAGCCGTCTGGGACATGGAAGACACGGCCGGCTGCTTCAATTTCTATGCAGGTCTTGCGGAAGAAATGGACGCGCATCCGGAAGAGCCGATCGCGCTTGGCGACACCCGTTTTTCCGCGAAGGTGGTGCAGGAACCGATCGGCGTCGCCGGTGCCATCATCCCCTGGAACTACCCGTTGCTGATGGCCTCCTGGAAGGTCGCCCCGGCTCTCGCTGCCGGCTGCACCATGGTCCTCAAGCCTTCGGAACTCACCCCAGTCACCGCACTGGAACTCGGCGCCATTGTCGAGGAAGCAGGCCTTCCTGCCGGCGTTCTCAACATTGTCACCGGGCTGGGCGCAGAGGCCGGCAAGCCGCTCTCCGAGCATCCGGATATCGACAAGCTCGCCTTCACCGGCTCGGTTCCGACCGGCGCGAAGATCATGGCGGCGGCGGCGCGCGACATCAAGAATGTCAGCCTCGAGCTCGGCGGCAAATCGCCCTTCATTGTCTTTGCCGACAGCGATATCGAAAAAGCCGTCGAGTGGATCATGTTCGGCATCTTCTGGAACCAGGGCCAGGTCTGCTCGGCAACGTCGCGTGTGCTTGTCGAGGAAAGTCTTTATCCCGCGCTGATCAATCGCCTGATCGAAGAAGCCGCCAGGATCAAGATTGGCGACGGTCTCACTGAGGGCACACTTCTCGGACCGCTGGTCTCGAAGAGCCAATACGATAAGGTTCTGGCTGCCATAGACCGCGCCCGAACCGATGGCGCCACCGTCGCCGGTGGTGGCAAGCGCCCCGCAGGCTTCAACACCGGTTATTTTCTGGAGCCGACCATCATCACCGACATGGCGGAAGACAGCTTCGTCTGGAGGGAGGAGATTTTCGGTCCGGTCGTCTGCGTCAAATCCTTCGAAACCGAGAAGGATGCGATCCGCCTGGCCAATGACAGCCGCTTCGGCCTCGCCGCTGCCGTGATGTCGAAGGACAAGGCCCGCACCGAGCGCGTGGCGCGTGCGCTCCGCGCCGGCATCGTCTGGATCAACTGCTCGCAGCCGACATTCACAGAAGCCCCCTGGGGCGGCTACAAACAATCCGGCATCGGCCGTGAGCTCGGCCGCTGGGGGCTGCAGAACTATCTCGAAACCAAGCAGATCACCGCATTCGAGGCGGACGAACCGTGGGGCTGGTATCTCAAGACATAGGCTTGCATGAACAGTTCGTCATGTCTTTGGAAATAGCGATGTATTTCCAAAGAAACGCAGCTGATTGCCGTGACATCCGCCTCCCCGTTTGAAACTGCATTGATATTCACCGGATGGCCTCCACGAAGGCGCGGAACAGGTTGTAGCCAGGAATTGCTGCCCGGTTCGTTGATCGCGGCACCACAGCTCCTCGATTCACTGGGCATTGACGATATCGACGGTGGAATTCAAAGCCTAGAAATCCAAGTTTTCACCATTCGCTCGGCTGTATAGCCAACCTGGAACCAGCGTCTCTCCCAGAGCGGGTTGCGTTCCCTTGATAGGTGATGCAAACATCCGGAAAGGCAAAGGAAGGTAGGGAATTTGCGGTCTTCACTGGCAAAACGTCTCTTCGTACTGATGCTGATGTGCATAGTGCCGTTGGCTGCGATCCTGTTTTACAATCTGTATGCCCTCTGGCAGTCCCAGGAACGTAGCGTCCACGACGAAGCGTATCGTCTCGGGCAGGTTGCATCCCTTGAAATGGCGCGAATCATGGGCGGCGTCGAGGATACGCTGCTTGCCGTGGCCGCAGCGCCGATTGTCCGCGACTTTCAGGCCGACGCCTGCAACGCCTACATGGCACGTGTCACCAAGGCTCTCCCGCAGTTTTCGGGGATTGCCGTGCTCGACGGCAGCGGTGTCATACGGTGCCTGCAAAACCCCGCGGGCATCGGGGTCTCCCTGGCGGACAAGGCCTATTTTCAGGATAGCATGCGTACCGGCGCGACGGTCATCGGCCGGTTTACAGAAGGCCGCGTCAGCAAGGAGCTGGTTCTGCCCGTCGCCGTTCCGATCCGCGATGAAGCCGGGAAGGTCCTCGGCGTCGTCGCCGGATCCATCAGCCTGAAATGGCTCGAACAAAAGCTGACAGAACGCAATTTCGCAAAGAGCAGCTCCCTGACTGTGGCGGATGCAGATGGCACCATCATCGCCCGCTATCCCGAACCGGAGCGCTTCGTGGGAACGCAGATCCCGGAACGATACCGCCACCTCGTGCGCGCTGTTGCCCCCGGGACCACGGAACTCACCAGCCAGGACGGCACGCACCGAATACTGGCTTATTTTCCACCCTCCAGCCCCTCCACTGGCCTTTACGTCAGCGTTGGATTGTCGACAGCGGAGGAATACGGCGAGATAACGAAAGCGCTCGTTTCCGGTATCGTGGTTACGCTGGGCGCCACCATCGTCGCCTGCCTCCTTGCATGGATCACGGGGCGATACGCGATCCGCCGCCCCGTCGACAGGCTTGTCTCCACCGTGGAAGCATGGCGTCACGATCAACCCGGCGCAAGAACGGGTTTGAGCGAAGCCGACGGCGAGTTCGGCGTTGTCGGAAAGGCAATAGACGACTTCATGGACGAGCTTGCCGATGCGCGCGGCAGAAGCGAAATTCTGATGCGCGAACTCGATCATCGGGTCAAAAACCTGCTGGCAACGGTCCAGGTGGTTGCCCGGCAGTCCCTCAAATCCGCCAATATCGATGCCAAAGTCCTTCGGGCGCTCGACGCCCGCCTGGCCGCCATGTCGGACGCGCATTCCGTTCTGATGGGCAACGAGAAGCAAAAGGCGAAATTCGTCGAAATCGTACGATCGGCTATCCATCCATTCGACAAGCCGGAGGCAACGGCCTTTGAGATATCCGGCCCGGATGTCGTGCTCGGCTCCAAGGCGGCCCTTGCCTTCAGTATGGCGCTTCACGAACTCTGCACCAACGCTGCAAAATACGGAGCCCTGAGCGCCGAGGGAAAGGTGTGGATCAAATGGGATGTCAGGCGGGTGGAAGACGCCGACATGCTGATCTTCCATTGGAGAGAAATCGACGGACCTACCGTATCAACGCCGACTTCGGAAGGCTTCGGCGGGCTGATGATCCGCCGGATGCTGCCCGACCAGCTGCGCGGAACGCTCTCCATTACCTACGCGGTCAGCGGCCTTGATCTTCGTTTCGAAGTTCCCGTTGGCAATCTCGCTATCTAAGACGAAGACCTTGCCGAGAGATCGAGGGCTACCGGGCATCCCCCCAGCCCCTCGATCCCGCCGGTGTCGTGCCCCGTTCAGCTTTCGCGAAGTTTAAGGCATTTCACTTAAAATCGGTTCAAGAGGCATGGGTTCGGGATGAACAGTTTTCAGGGGGCTTTGAAAGCGCCATTTGCCCGCTCCGGACGTGAGCACAAGCCCGTGATCTTGGCAAAACGTGTTGACGGCGCGGACCACGCCCGGCCAATCGCTGGAGTAGTCGTCCCCGAACATCACGCCGCCCGGGCGCAAAACATCGTAGTAGAGCTTGAGGTCAGTGGCGACCTCGTCCTCTTCATGTCCGGCGTCGACATAGATCGCGTCGGCCACGAGGCCAAGCCGCTTGAGCAGATAGGCACCGCAGGTCGAGGTCATGGGTAGCGGAAAGATGCGATCGACCGCGCCGTTCTTGGTGATGTTGTAGATGAATTGCCGGAACATGGTTGGATAGCCGTGCTGCAGCATCAGGCTCTTTCGGAAATCCGTATCGATCCAGAGTGTATCGTTTGAGCCAAGCCACGTATCGACGCAAACGAACAAGGTGTCGCAGCCAAGCTTCCTGCTAAGCGCATCCATGTGCAGAACCGAAGCGCCTTTCCAGGTACCGACCTCGAAAACAATCTTCGGGCGGACGTCCTGGAAGACGGTTTCGAAAACTTTGTGGCGGCTCTCCCATCCCTGAACGTCTTCGACGACGCCGCTGAAGTCCATGGTCGAATAATCCTTGTCGATCCCCACCCGGCGAAAAACATCCGCCAACTCATTCTCTCCCCTCAATGCCGCCTTCTTTGGGGCTGCGTGATCGGCGCGTCGCATTCGCGCGGCGGTATACCGCGCAAACAATGTCCCGCAATGCCGGACGCCCGGAATCTTCGCTAGGTAGTTTCGACCGAATGACTGCACTGCGGTCCCTCCTGTGATGGATACTGGATCGTTCGGCTTTGGCTTCTTGTTCAGCTGCGGATTTCAATAGACGCCGGGCGTCGCAACACTTTCCTCTGCGCTTCGGGATTATCGTGCATCCGATCGGCGATGCGTCCTGCGCTGTTACCAGACGGTGATCGAAATTTGCGGCTCAGTCAAAAAAGGAAGTAAAATCGGATTTGTCTTTCAGAAACCTCTAACATTTATTACCGAACAACTCACGTACTATTTGGGTTAAAATCGGGTCGCGGAAAGTGTTGGCTTTGGATAGACGTTGGCCAGAAAATTGAATCGACCGACCGGCGAGAATCGTGACCTTCTCCTGCCAAGTTGACCCCCATCGTATTCGACAGGACCGGTGTTCCAGCAACTCCGCCTGGGCAGCAGCAAAGACAGATCAAACGACCTATCGGACCGATGCCTGGCTTCAGTTTTACAGATCCAAAGCCACGACTCGTTTCGCCTCGACATGTCTATGTACTGCGCCGGCACCAAGATGATGAGCGCACCACTCCATACCACGGCTATCGCCTGAGAACGCGGCCTGCGGTTCTCCCGCGGGATACGAGAAACGCGCTCTCAGATGCCAACCGATCCAGCCCACGCGCATTCGAACGCAGGTATCGGCATGGAGAACCCCTTCAGTTGCAGTCGGGCGACTTCCACAAAAGTGGCGCCACTGTCCTGATCCCGGAACACACTCTCGGATACCAGAATCTGATCAGACGAGGCCGCAGAACACAAGCGGGCAGCCAGCTGAACTGTCCTGCCAAAAAGATCGTTGCTGTCCTCGACGGGTTCTCCGCAGTCAATGCCGATCCGAATATGTATAGGCTCGGCGTTGCCTCGGTTATAGCGGTGGAACCCCTGATGAATGGCGGTGGCGCAATCAACGGCCTGCGTAGGGGATACGAAGGACGCCATTATGCCGTCGCCGGTGTGCTTCACCTCGCTCCCGCCATGCTCTTTCAAGCATCTTCGAACGACGGAATCGTGCGCCCTGACCAGTTCCGTGCCCATGCGATCGCCGAGGCGGGCGGTCATTTCCGTCGAGCCCACTATATCCGTGAACATGATCGCGCGGTGGGCGCCATCTTTCGTTTGTGATTTTCCGGCAAGAGGTTCGGGATCGTGGATACGGCCAAGAAAAGCCTCCACAGCGGAAAGTGCCACCTCGACAACCTCGCCCGCGACATGGCCGTGCGCCACGCGATGGACGCACTGAGCCGTTTCCTTGTCTGGTGCATCTATCAGGCAAAACGCAGTACCGCGCTGATGGTCGAACCAGTACGTCAGGAACTTCACTCCATACTCGTCCTGGACTTCGAGATCCTTCCGATGTGCCTCGGCAACGTCTACGGCGCTATATCCTTTGAGATCGTGACGATCCATGAATATGGCCATCATCTTCTCCTCCCCGGTCTCCAGGAAGTGTATGCCCGATCGGAATTTTGGGCAATCGATCGAATACCTTTCAGTTTAATGTGCTCGCGTTTTGGCAAATGCCGCCGCCGGGGGAACAACTGCTCCGCCGAAAGGCCATGCCGCCTCCACAGCGAAAACCATCCCGTCGGCCGAATAGCTTTCGGCGACAATCTGTGCCTGCTCCTCGTTGCTCCGATCGCGATTGCGTCCAGTTCCTGTCACGCCGGGACAGCAAGGTTTTCTTACAACCGGTTTTAAAATGGAGAAACGAAGGAGTTTTTACAGGCGTCTCGTCACTGGGAAACAGCCTCCCCGACCATTGGTCAAACAGCGATACCGTTCCCATTGACACCCATACCTATCCATTCCGGGTTTCCACACCCCAACACATCGCGTAACGCGCTAATTTGTACCTTTTAGGAATGGAAGGCTTTGGAAGCGACCCCTGCGGACATAACACACCGCATCGTAACTTCGCGAAGTACGTCGGATTGAACGTAAGCGCGCAGGCGACCCCACGTAGCGGGGGGGGGCGTAAAATGGCTCATTTTCGGCATGAATCATGCGGAGAATCCTATGAGCGACAGTGTGAATCAGGCTCGTGCCTTTGAGGTTTTGACAGCAACACCGGTACGGTCGAGACGTAAGCCGCGCGATTGGCCGGATGACGAGAAGGCGCGGCTGATTGCCGAGACGTTTCTGCCGGGGGCGAATGTCTCGGCTATCGCACGCGCTGCAGGACTGGATGCTTCGCAGCTTTACGGCTGGCGTCGCAAGGCATTGGCCTCGGGATCGGTGGTGCCCCTTTCGAAAGAGGCTAATGAAAGGGTTAGTTTCGCGCGCGTCGAAGCTGTTGCAAGTTCACCGGTGGAGATCGTCATGGGTGACGTCGTGGTGCGCGTTGCCGGAGATATCGAGCCGGATCATCTTGCCAAGATCCTACGGGCGGTGCGCAGGGCATGATTGCGTCTGGCGTTGTCGTTTACGTCTCCTGCCAACCGGTCGACTTTCGCAAGGGAGCGGCTTCGTTGATGGCTTTGGTCAGGGATGGCGGTCTAGATCCTTTCAATAGCGCCCTTTACGTGTTCCGTTCCAAACGGAAGGACCGTGTCCGGATCGTGTGGTGGGATGGCAGCGGGGTCTGTCTCTATTCGAAAGTTATCGAAGGAAATGGCTTTTGCTGGCCGGCAGCGACGGCGGCGCGCATCCGTCTGGATCATGCCCAGCTCATGGCCCTACTGGCCGGAATGGATTGGAAGAAGATCCGCCCGGCGACAATCAGGAGGCCGCTTTCGACGGGTTGAACCCATCCAAAAAATCTCACGCATGTTACTGTAAACGCTAGGAAAAGATCACTATTTGTGATCTACTTCCTGCTATGATGTTCTCTGCTTCGGACCTTCCTGACGACGTTGATGCACTCAAGGCGATGATCGTCGCCATGAGTGCAGAAGGCGCCGCTGCCCGAGCGGAGATCACCCGGCTTGAGGCATTGAAGAAAGACACTGACGAGCGGATCGCCACCCTCACTGCGATTGTGAAAGTTCTACAGCGTGCTCAGAAAGGCACCCGCTCAGAACGGCTTCGGTTGGGAATCGACGATGATCAGATCGACTTTGCGTTCGAGGAGGTCGAAACCGGCTTAGCGACGATCGACAGCGAGCTCGACCAGTTACGGAAAGACAAGCCGAAGCGGGAGGCTCGCCCGCGCAAAGGCTTTGCCGCTCATCTCGAGCGTATCGAGGAGGTCATTGAACCTGAAATCCCTGAAGAGTGCCAAGGGTTGGAAAAGGTTTTGATCGGCGAAGACCGATCCGAGCGGCTCGATGTCATCCCACCGAAGTTTAGGGTTATTGTCACCCGCAGACCTAAATACGCGTTTAGGGGCCGTGACGGCGTGCTGCAGGCTTTGGCACCTGCCCATATCATCGAAGCTGGCCTGCCGAGCGAACGGCTCCTGGCCTACATCGCCGTATCCAAATACGCCGACGGCCTTCCGCTCTACCGTCAGGAAACAATCTACCTGCGCGACAGCGTGGTACTGAGCCGCTCCTTGATGGCTCAATGGATGGGACATCTCGGCTTCGAGCTCAAGATCCTGGCCGATTACATCCTGGAGAGGATTAAAGCAGGTGAAAGGGTCTTTGCCGACGAAACGACATTGCCGACCCTGGTGCCTGGTTCGGGAAAAACAATGACGGCATGGCTGTGGGCCTATGCACGTGATGATCGGCCGTTCGGGGGATCAGGGCCACCAATGGTCGCCTACAGATTTGAAGACAGCAGAGGTGGGCGCTGTGTGGCCCGTCACCTGAGCGGCTTCAACGGCATTCTCCAGGTTGATGGGCACGGCGCCTATACGAGCATGGTCAAAGAGCAGGTCAAGGCCGGCAGCAACGAAACCATCACGTTGGCAGGGTGCTGGGCGCATGTCAGGCGCAAATTCTACGAACTCCATGTGGGGGGTATCAATCACGCCGCGACAGCCTCGGTGAAGGCGATGAGCGAGTTGTGGAAGGTCGAGGACGAGATCCGGGGAAAGGATGCCAACATCCGTGCTGCCGCACGACAAGAGCGGTCTGCGGCCATTGTCGCCAACCTTTTTGACATCTGGGAAAAGGAGCTCGCGAAAGTTTCTGGCAAGTCCAAGACCGCGGAAGCGATCCGCTATGCAATGACCCGCCGACAATCTCTGGAACGCTTTCTCGGTGACGGCCGCATCGAGATTGACTCCAATATCGTCGAGCGCGCAATCCGTCCCCAAACGATCACACGGAAGAATAGTCTATTTGCCGGAAGCGAAGGCGGTGGCAACACATGGGCCACGATCGCCACGCTTTTGCAGACAGCTAAAATGAACAACGTCGATCCGCTCGCCTGGCTGACACAGACTTTGGCCTATCTGCGCTGCATCCTCACAGAATTGCCGCAGCGCGCGCCAGATGCCGACATTGCCGATTTGCTACCCTTCAACTTCACAAAAACCGCCGCTGCCTGAGCCGATGCAGCCGTCGCACAGCGACCCCAGTCAAACAGGCCGCGTCAACGTGTCAACGCGCATGGAAATGAGCGCTTACCGTGTAAGGGCTGCTATCTGGCTCAGAGCGTAATAGGAACGTCTTTATACATCTTGGCCGATGGAGTGATCCGCAGATGGTCCCGAGCAAGATGAATCTCCCCGAAAGCGCTCAACCTTTCCTAAGTGATGGCGAGATTGTACTAGGCAAGGAGAACAATCTGGGCTTTTTGCCCTTCACTTATGCCTGGCTCGCGGAATAGGCGTGCAATCGATAGCCGCGCAGGACCTGGCTGCAACGGTTGCTGGCCCGCAATATATCTCATCACGAAACAGGGCCATCAACATTGGCTCCAGCGACGAACGGTTGACAGCACTCCCCGCCGCCCCGCTGTTATTTGACGAAGGAGTGGCAGGTATCCTGGCAGCCTAAAAAATGCGGACCGACCGCTTTTGGGAAGCCAGTCCGGCAGCGTAAACGACGCATATCAAGGCGCATTCCTGTCACAAGATTCGTCGCTTCTTGGCCAAAACACCCAGCTTCCAAGCTAAGCTGGAAAGCCGTCACGCCATCTCAAGGTGCGAGGATTCCGTTCCCTGCGCGATAAGCGGCGCGGGAGACTTCGAATGCGGGTGGGAAGCGTTAAGTCGCCGAGCCACGATATCGTGGTTGAGCCACAGGACGGGACCGGAAGGTTCTGAAGATTCGCCAAAAATGAGCTGTCCAGTTGCCTTCACCACGAGACTGCTCAGGAGGTCGCTGATCATCAACTTGCTGTCCCGATGCATCTGGGTGATCTCGTTGGACGTGCCGATGGTCAAATCGGCCTGTGTTTGGCTGTTCGCCATGGGCCATTTCGAAAAGTCATAGAACGGACGCATGACCTCGCTGGCCTGCATGTCGGTGATCTTCTGGAACACATCCTTCATGGTTAAGCCGTCTGCCAGAAGCTGCTGGCAGGCCTGCCACTGTTCGTCCGCCCATTGGCCACCGTTTTCTTTCTTCAAGGCAAGCAGCAGCGGTATCAGGGGCAACTCTATACCCGTGAACACATCGGACGAATTGGTCCGGATTTCGGGACAGTTATAGACAGTTGCCTTGATCCCTGTCGCCCAGGCTTCCTCTGCAATGCCTTCGAGCCGCATTTTCGCATAACCCTGGGTGTAATTGGTGTAGGTCTGCCAACGATAGCTTCCGTCAATGAGGACCGCCGATCCGTGGTAACCATAGGCCGTATATCGCACTTGACCGCCCGAAGCTTCCACGCGCTCGCGGATCGCCGCGCTGAAATCAATGAGATGGCGAAAGGTGTTTGCGGAGACGTCGTCAAAATTCTGCAGGATGAGTTTTCCCATGTCACTGTCGAGCAAGGTCTGCGACGACATGTGGCGGGTTCCGACCCCCTTGTAGATTCGATTGGCGACGACCAAGAATACCTTCGCCTTCGGGATGCCCCCTGCCATTGTGTGGGCGAAGAGAACATTGCGGCCAGCGGCGATCATTCCGTCGAGAACGGTCATGACTTTCGAAAGCGACTCCGTAAAACGCGCAGTGGCGATGTCGCGGCATTGCCCAACATAGTCCCAGTCGAGCTTGTCGTGTTCCCAGCTCTCAAGCGTCATCTTTGCCAGGAGATCGGTGGGAGTTGGGCCGTCTGCAGGCGCATCGAGATCGAAACCCGCCATAAGAGGTATGTTGATGATCCTACCGCCCAGCCGGGCCTCCGCCGAAGACAGCTCCTCGGCGTCAAGCGGCCGCAGCGCATTGTTCTCGTCGCGCCGCCCGACGGTGATTCCCACGATCTCCATTCCAGCCCGTCTGGCGTCCTCGAGCAAGCCAGTGGCGTATCCGCGACCGAACAGTTCCCCGAACAGGACGAAAACATCGCCTTTGCGGAAGACCGTATTCTCGGAAAGACGTTTCAGTGCAACCGGATTTTCCATGCTGTCAGCTCTTTGATTCGTGTGCCGTCGAGCAGTGGCTCATACGAACTTTCCCAAAGACATGACTGCACTGGCACAGAATGGGAACTCATTTTCGGTGACCATTCATTTCAAATCGTGAGGTCGGTCTCTGTTGTTCCTAGAATGCAGCGAAATGCCGAGGCCGTTGGAGATCGGCGCGCCGATACTGAAACGAGTTCGCTGGAAACGCTGGTCTACGGATACTTGCGAGGCTATTGGCGCAGTCTGAGGCTCAATGTTGGCGCGTTCTATCATTGTCGAAGTCACCAATCGGCCGCGTTCCGGACGTGACCGCGCGAACAGCAGACCGACAGCTTCCGGGTACGAATGCGAGTGGCGTGAACGACCGACATCAAGGAGCTTTCCAGCCGTTTCGCGCTACCTGCTGGAGATTAAGTTAAAGCCGAAATATCCGGGATTAGGCAGCAATTGCCACCAAATTGGTAATCGTGGAGATTTCATGAAACAGGCAAATTCAATCCCGATTTTTCGACACGGATTTGTGAGCGCTGTTTAAGCGCTTTTCGGCCTTGTCGTCCGATGCCCCCTTCAATAGTTTCTCCCAGTCATCCGGAGGGTTGCCGCTATTCAGCATATCCTTAAACACTGCATATGCATCTGACTTCGATCCGTAAGTTCTCAAACTGTTTTCGTCATTCACCCATGCGAAAATGATCACCTTAGCTCGACTGCTATAGCGGAAGAAAAGGCGAAATCGCGCCGCGCCAAATTTCGCTCGAAACCAATGCCGTCGATTGGTTCCGAGTGTCTTGCCTTGAACATAGGATGTCGAAGTCGGGTCTTGGGGAATCTTTTCAAACATCAATTCCAGAAGCGCGGCCAGCAGTTTGGCGTTGGCGCTGTCCTGGTAACCCTCAAGTTCCTTGAGCTTCAGCGCATCGACCGATGCAGTTAGTTTTTCCAACTGGTCGAGCAGAAGTGGGTGAGCATGTACAGTCCAGCCGTTGATGACAGGCATAGGTCAGATATTCACATCGCCCGCGATGGGGTCTTCCAGATTGAAATGCATCCCCTTGGTCAGTTCAACCATTCGGTCGACCAATGCCTTCGGAAACTCCTGGACACGTTCTGGATGCTTCTCCATATCGTCAGCGAGGAAGCTCAAGAAGCTATCAATCACAGGGTCGTCATCAGCTTCGTCCAATTCCTTCTCGATGGAGACATGTCTGTTCTCATCGACATAGAACGCAACTCGTCCACCATAACCAAGGCCAAGTGCTTCGCGCACCGCCTTGGGAACGGTCACTTGGCCTTTCTCGGTGATCGTGCCTATCTTTTTCAACAGGGCAGGCATTTTAGTCCCTTATGAGTCTCTTTAGCTGGCCCGAAAAGTAAGGATTTTTGCTTACTTTGTCAATGCCCGAATAAATCTATAGCGCGGCCGCTAGGCAGCGCAGTTGGTGGCAGTTGCTACCTAATTCCGGAAATATCTTCGCTGTCCTCGTACGGTCAATTCTCCCCACCAGACTTTGGGTCTGTCTCGGATGGCGTGGGCGCGATGTGAGGCACCGCTGCGAGAATGACCAACACGATCGCGGTTGATAAGACGGCAGTTACTTCCATTCCCAGGCCAGCCACTATGCCGATCGCGGCTGTCGCCCAGATACTGGCCGCTGTGGTGAGCCCCTCTACCTCGCGCTGCGCCGAGCGGATTATGATAGCACCCGCGCCGAGGAAGCCTATTCCTTGAACGACACCCTGCAGTACCCGTGACAGATCGCTGATCTGCATGCCGCTCTGCAGTGGACCTAAAACGAACAGTGCAGCACCCACGGCAACCAACATATGTGTCCGCAAGCCAGCACTTCTGCCCTTGCTCTAGCGTTCGAACCCGAGAATCCCACCGAGAACCGCCGCGATCACAAGGCGCACAGTGATGCGAGTTATGGCCGCCGCGTCTGGCACATCAGAGAATTCTTTGACTAACGTCCCCCAAACTTCGTCTCCCACGGTCGCATCCTTATGTCGTTCGCAAATTTGGCATGTAGACGAGGTGACATACAAACACCGCGCTGGCAACTTCACTGCCGCCATCGTCACCCGTGAGCGTAGCGTTTGTGCTGATAGGGGAATAACAGCCATATCGGACGGTCAATTGCAGCGCGCCTTCCCCCAACCGTCTAGCGGAGCGATACTCGTGAGAGCGAAAGCAGCAAGCGCCGGGATGTAAAGCCGTGTCCGCATTTAGGGACGTGCAAACACGGTGTGAATGACGGGAATAAAGGCGCAAAGCTGCCTCTCAATCATGCAGCCATCGATGTCCGCTTCGGGCCGGCCGGAAGGCGTCATGGCACGGAAACGATATCGCGGCCGCTTCTCCATCGTCGGAGACATTAGCAGGCCCTGCCACGTCCAAAAGTCGATTTGAACAGCATTGCTCCCGCCTGAGGCGAAGCGATATCTGCGGGGTACATGGGCCTGCTTCTTCGGGCCTTGGTCTTTGGTGTCGTCCGTCATGCCCGCTGATATGGACGCAATAGGAAGCTTTTTAAAGATTTCGTGTTGCCATGGCGGCATGACAAAGCCGCCTCACCCCCCTCGATCAAAGCCGTTGCTCCGCGACGACGGCGGGCCGTTGCAAAGTCGGACGATCAATAAGCGGAATCCAGCGCAACCACGATTGCCGTTCGATCCCTTGCCGTCGCGGATCGAACCTGCGCTTGCCTCCCTGAAACAAACGCCGCCGGCGGCGGGCAATTGGGGCTGGGAAGTAAAATGGGACGGCTATCGTTTGGCAATCCACGTCAGCGCCGCGGGCGTCCAAATCCTAACGCGAGGCGGCTATAATTGGGTCGATAGATTTCCAGCAATAGAGAAAGCCGCCCGCGATCTCGGGCCAACATCGATGATCCTAGACGGCGAGGGTGTCGTTCTCGATGAACAAGGACGGTCGGATTTCAACGCCCTCCAGACCTCCCTCGGGGCCGTCGGCCGACGTAGCGGCAACAAGACGGCTGGCAACGCGATCTTCTACGCGTTCGATCTTCTGTATCTCGATGGCCACGATCTGCGCGGCCTCGAATACAGCGAACGGCGGCATCTGCTTGATGATACCTTGCGAGGGTTCGACGGTGCCATTCGCATTTCGGAAGAAATCGAGGCTGATCCCGCCGCCCTCCTTGAACATGCCTGCCGCCTCGGGCTTGAGGGCATTGTCGGCAAGAACCGCGATAGCCGTTATAGAAGCGGCCGAACTGGCGATTGGGTAAAACTGAAATGCGTCCAATCGGAACCGTTCTTCATCGTCGGTTATGAACCGTCCAAGGCGGCACCTGGCGGCTTCGGTTCGCTTCTCCTAGCCGCCTATAAAGGCGACGATCTCGTCTATGTCGGGTCGGTCGGCACTGGTTTTAAAGAGCGTGTCGCCCTCGATCTCCGTGCTATATTCGACAAGCTGGCATGGACGCGGAAAGCACCGCCTATGGCATACGACGGCAAGCGGGCGGTGGTATGGGTCCAACCAACGTTGATTGCAGAAATCGAGTTTCGGCAATGGACACCTGACAACAAACTTCGCCATTCCGCTTTCAAGGGACTGCGGGAACAGGAAGACAACGCCAGCGTTTACCGAATGGAACATTGAGACGGCGGCTTTCACTCCGTTTTTCGGGAGGATCGAAAATCAAAGCGCCGACACGCTCGGCCGACGGTGAAGATTACACCCTCGATCTGGAAGACACCTTAGACCACCAAGTAGATGAAGTTCTATCTCACACGTTTATTTGACGAGCAGATAATCGTCGGCACCATCGAGACGAGGTTCTACACGATCGTCGGAATTCTCGAGGTCCCTACAGCGCAGATATTCGGCTTTTCGAGCTTCTCTTACGAGCGGAGTGGCTTCTTACATCATCTCTCACCTTCTTCCTCGCCGCCGGTGCGTTGAAAAATTATGGTCAGCAACAGCTTCTTCGGCCGATTTCGAACCTCTTGATTGAGCACTCTAAATTTCCACAACGAGCGCGGGCTCGAAGCCAGTATTTTCTCCGGGATATCCACGGGGATTGGATACGATACGCGTGTCGGCAATGGTGTAGTCGGCGCGATGATGCACATGACCATGCACCCAGAGCGTAGGCCCGGTCTGGCGAATGAGGTCTTCGAGATCAGAGGCATAGCAGGCCGAGAGCGGGTCATGGCGAAACATGGCCGCAATCGAACGCGGAGACGGCGTATGGTGAGTGACGACCACACTCTTCTGGCCACCGCGCTTGCGGAGTTCGGCAGCGATGAAGTCCCTCGTCTCGACGTGTTTTCTGTAGGCATGCAACGGCCTGAACTTGGAAAACGGGTCTTTGGACAACTTGATCTTTTTGAAGTCGTTCATTCCGCTTTGGGCATATGACATTGCGACCTGTGGATCGTGTCCGAAAAGCCGGAAATCGGACCACAGCGTGCCGCCCACAAAAAACACACCATCGATCTCCACGCCTTCATTTTCCAGGAAATGAAGATCGGGGTAGCTTGCCATCTTGGCGTCGCGCAGGCTTTCCTGCAACGACGCGCCATAGAACTCGTGGTTTCCCGCCACGAAGACGATCGGTATCTTGAGAGCCATTCTTTTGGTCAGCCACGCCAGGCTTGGAAGTACACCTTTTATCAGCACGTCGCCGGCGCAGACCATAACGTCCGCGTCTGATGGCGGCTCAACGTTGAAAGGCTCACCAAATTCTAGGTGAAGGTCAGAAACGATCCAGATTTTCATAGGCTAAGCCATGCTCCATCGGGATAAAAACGGGAATTCTGGCAAATATCGGCTGGCAAACTTCATCCTCATATCGAGGGCGACCGGGTCAAACTGGAAATACAGAGTGCGCTTGGATTCCTCAAGGGAAAGCCACCCACCGTCCAACCGCCATCGCTTGCCAAATAGGCGATCAATGTCCATGCAGCTCAAAGACCGCAGTGATCGCAAGGCATCGTCCCGCGTTTTCGGAGTGGGCGCATGACGTTCGGCAACCTCCAGCCATTCTACGATGTCCTGCTCGGGAATGCTGGCCAGCTTCCTGATCTCCGCGGCTATGTCCTTCGGCACATCGGCCACCGCTGCTTTGCACGCCTCAACGAAACGGGGGTCTTCCGTGTAATCAATCCTCCACTGCTCGGGGTAGACACGCCAGAGAATCGTCTCCGCCTGCTCTGTCCACCGACCGTCGAGGATTAGTCCAAGAGTCTGGAAAACCTGAAACGCCCGTGGTTCGAGGTAGGCCGGACCGCTGCCATGGGCCGCGAGGATGTTGGGCCCGGGAAGGCCTACTGGATTCCGTCCGCCGCGAGTTCCAGCGAAGTGCCGGTAGCCTAAAACACTCGATTTACTGGACAGCCAAACGACGGCCGTTGCGATATCATCCCAGCGCGGCAGGTTCGCGGGCAATTTAGGTTGGGCTACAGGCTTCGCGCCTCCCGTTACTTCAACGGCGTGCCCGAGGGCAATCAAAGCCTGGCACGCCACCTCAAACGCGCCGATGGATAAATGGCTCCAACCCCCATCCGGAGCGTTTGGAAGGCTTTGCGCTAAAGACTCGGCGACCGGGCCTACCCAATCTGGAAGCGGAATTGGTTTTGCGACCACTCCTTTGCCAACGACGATTCGATGAAACAAAGGTTCGAAGCCGATTTCGTCAAGCGCTTCCCCCAGGGAACCAGGCATCGGTTTCCCGCCCGTCTTGCGTCTGGATGATTGTGTGCGTTTCGCCATCATGTACCCGTCCTCGGTTGCGTTTTCGCAAGACTGACGGCGGTCCGCCGATAACGGCGGATAGTTTCGACAACCTCCTCACCCGTCATCGTCTTGACTTCCACGAGGCGGTTTACAAGCTCCTCCAGCGCGCGTCGCTGAGCCTGAATTATAGACGTCGCTCTTCGTAGCTCCGCCTCCAGAACCGTATGGACCTCCCTGCGAAGCTCGGGATGGTATGTTCGCATGGCAGCCAACTCGGCCTCGGTGAGCCCTCCCACCATCAGCGTGTGCCCCATGCCCAGGGACCCTTCCACCGCCGTGGCAAGATCGGTCGCCCGGTTTAGGTCAGCACTACTTGATCCCGCCCGCCGTCTCCAAACGAACCAAAGACCTCGATTTCTGCGGCGATACCCCCCAAGCAGACCGCAATAGCGTTCTCGTAGTGCGTTCGCGTCTTTCGTTGCGCTCCTGCGTGCTCGTATTCAACGTAACCGAGCACGCGATTTTCGGCGTTGATTCGATAGCTCGAGATTTTCATGCCGGTGACGTTGCCGTGCCCTAGCTCGAAACCCACAATTGCGTGGCCCGCTTCGTGGACTGCCAAAGCGCGGATATATTCGTCCGGTAACGCAGACATGGGACGAAGCTTGCTGATTATGTGTCGACCGCTGACTTTTTCCGATTGACGCCGGGCAGAACGTTTCGCGTCCTTGACCAGTAGCTCGATATCGGCTCCGGACAAACCGTCCGTCGCGAGATCAAATTGCTCAACCTCACCGACATCGAGCGTGATGCCGCTATGAAACGTCAGGATCGATTGACGAGCCTTGGCGTCTGGAAATCCGACCTCGATGTGTCGGTCAAGCCGCCCCGCCCTCCTGATCGCGCTATCCAGCTGGTTCGGAAAATTGCAAGCGCCGACCACCACAACACCTTGTCGGGGCTCAAATCCGCCCAGCAGTTCCAAAAGTGTTGCGATGATAAACCCGAAATAAACGTCGTGCCGGTCCCTTCCACCCCGAGAGCCAATGGTGTCTATCTCGTCGATAAATAGTATGGCGGGCGCATTAATCTTCGCTTCGTTGAACGACGCTCGCGTCGCCTTGATGGCATCGTCGAGGTGGCCGGCCTCCAGCCACTTTGATACCGAACCGTACACAAGCGGTACGTCGCAGGTATTGGCGAGTGCACGCGCGAAAATGGTTTTTCCGACCCCGGGCGGCCCCGAAATCAAGACCCCGGCGTGGACATCGCTCCAAGGAACTAGTCCGGCTTTATAGTTCGCTAGGTCGTTCGCGAGTTCATGGCCCCACTCCATGAGCTCCCCATAACCGTGCAAGTCAGACAATGTCAGGCCGACGGGCTTGGGCTTAACGAGCCCTTCGGCAGTCGGCATTCGTTTCGGAAGACTTCGCAGCCGCTGAAAAGCCTGCAAAGGATCGCGTCGATCTTGGAAAGCCTTATAGAGGCGCGGCCACGGTTCGGTTAGCAGGAGCTCGACATTCTCACTGACTATCGGAAGTCCAGCCCGCCGAAGTGCGGCCTCGGCATGCCTTTCTGTTCGAGAGCCAAGTGGCACCACTGCATCGCAGAGGAGGCGGTCGTCGTCTTTGATTTCGTAGCCGACCGGCGCAAAGAATATCGCCCTCTCGTCGCGCAGGGCCTCGGCTTCGTTTCGAAAGGCTTCTCGCTCCATTCGAAGACATTGGATTGGAACACCGTGGTCTTCCAGATTTGCGAAGCGAAGTGGCGGGCAGCTTCCGCAAAAATGGGGAAATAGAAGTCTTCGTTCGCCACCAGCGTCAGAATGGCCTTCGTATCGATCCTGTTCCAGGATCGCAGAGCATCAGCGACTGCGCAGTAGGCCATGAAGGCCGGTAGCGTCAGAGCCTCGGCTTGACCGTTTCGGACCATACGCCATGGCACACGCGATTGTTTTCCAAACCGGTTCTTCGGCATGGACACCCCCAATTTATTGAACTCATCAATCCAGTTAGTAAAATCGACCGCCATAAAAGCGCACCCATAACCATCGGACCGCTTTCTGCGGCCGGAGATCGAACCTGTCAGCCCGCTCCAGCCGATGCCATCGAGAGAGAGTACGGGCGACACCTACCTCACACGAAGATAATAGGCATGTAGGGGGCACCGAACGAAGCCAGCCACAAAATACTCGCGCGATGCCGCCGTCCAGGATTTCGCCCGAGCAAAGGCACACGTCGGCATCTGGGATTTCGAGCAGCGTGAAGCCTGGGTCTGCCTCAAGATAGAGGCCGGAGAAAATCCAAGCTTTCATTGCTGCCTCGGAGAACGCTGTTCCCAGTAGCTTGGATCGACTTGCTCGCCAAGTTCGTACCATCGAGAGAAAGAACGGGCGATCCGAAGCCCAGGGTCCAAAAAATAAAGCTCACTGGTAAGTAGCGGCTGACCGTCAGAAAACTTCGGGTGAGCGCTAGGCAAACCTATTAGACACGGAACGGTTCGACGGGCGATTGTCCACTTGTCGATTTTTGTCATGCGCATAGTTGCGGCAATCTCTGGCTGTCTAAGATCGCAAGACAATTGCTGAAGATGCGCGGAGAGTTGCTCTCGCGTCATTCCAAACCAGGCAATCGAAGAAGATGCACTCACTGTACCACCTCAAAACTTCGCGGCCCCACCCTGAAGGCTGGGTCGGTAATTGCAGTCTAACCGCCCGAATCAGATTCGAGGCCACCTGCCGAAGTCTTCAATTACAGCTTTATTAACTATTTTCAATTGATAAAAGACGTAATTTACGTCTTATTTGACGGAGCGCCGGAATGTCTGTTTCTGCAAAGAATGGCTACTTTGTTGACTGGGGATTTGATACGCGCTGCAAGAGGCCTGATAGGGCTCAGCCAAAGCGCGTTGGCCAAAAAAGCTGGAATTACTCAAAAGGCGTTGAGTGAGTTTGAACTCGGGAGAAAGCCCATCACGGCGAAAGCCAGCGAAAAGCTGCGCCGCGTTTTCGAGGAAGAGCAGGTCCAGTTCATTGCGGCAAATATTGCGGAAAGCCACATCGCTGGAGCGGGCGTGCGATGGAAAATTGCTCATCCCTACACAGACATAAAAGTAATCTGATTTGTCGGCGGTCCGCTAATCCAAATTTGGATGCATGCAATACAGCCCGCCCTTCGCCTTACAGTTGTGGTACAGGTGCGAGCCGGCAAAGGCGGTGCGCCAGCTTGTATCTTTTAGGAGGGCATCGGCTGGCTGATCGCCCGCTGCCACGCATCGCCTTCACCACCAATGCCGAAAAAGGAATCCGCTGACGCGGATGCTTTACTGCTCGCCCGTAGAGTGATCAGCGGCATGGCATATCAAAGGGCGTTCGGTGGCGTACGAAACCTCCTCGCATGGATATCAAAATATTGAAGCTGCCCGCCGCCACCTCATCGCCAGTTTCGAAATTCGTGGCCTCGCAATTACGCCGCTGGCTTCAAGTTTTGTCCGCAAACCGCGGCTAATCTTTCGCCCGCAACAGTTTTCTCCCAGTTCAGGCTGGGCCCAACCGAGCAGGGCCCGAGCCGCCTGGATAAGATTGACCGTCAAATAAATTGAGGTCGCAGCCGTCGTCGGTCTCCGTGCAGCGTAGGGTGGTCGCTGACGACCGTGACGCAACAAAGGCGTCGTGTACGAGCGGTATTCAAAAATCCCGGCAACTGTGTCATTCTACGATAGATCCGCTAACTGCCCCCTCGCGGGCAACCTCGATCCCGGGGGCGAATCGGGAAATCCAGCAAAAGACCTTCGGAACATCAAAACTGACTGGTTTGTCGACCAATTCGTCGCCCAAAATCACTGGCATTTCGCGCAGAGGCTTGCCTCTTCAACAAATCGAGCGCGGCCGGTCGACGACTCGACCCATCGACCTTTCGGTCCCAAGCCGATTCTGCACATTATCGCGAGAGCAGCCCACGCCCGATCCCAAAATCAGGGCCGGCAACCGGTTGAATTATCAAGATTTTATGTTATATTCACGGTCGACAGAGGTACAATGAAAGAATTGGCCCTGTCGCCCAGGAGCACCGGCAAAACGGGCGTGTCCGACACAAAATCCTGGAAAAAGTGGTGGGCCCGGAGGCGGCAGCATAATACAATAAATTCAGATACTTAACAGGCCCGCACCTTCAAAAAACGGGCTTTGAATTCATTTTGTAAACTGAACCGCACCCCGCACCGCTCATCTTCAAGGATGAGTGTAAATGTACATATTAATTCCTGCAAAAACGGTCAACGTCAACACGTTGCCGGTGTTGCACAGATACTTCCTGACCGCCTTTGAAACGAGCTTCTCTGCGCAGGCAACCGCTGCACAGGCTCGTAGGGTCGTGTTCACAAAGGAGGCGGTCCGTTGACCCTACCGACAAAGTTCCCTGAGAATTATTGGAATCATAAAAAGCTATCACGGCGAGAACGGACAGCCTTACGTGATACGGCAGCATATATCCTTCAATCCGAAAACGGTCGCGGACGAGCAGTCTGCGCATGTGGACACTCGGGCAAAGGCACCAAAGTCGTCGCTCTGTTCCTGAAGAGTGATGGGACCGCCGGAACCAATGGAACACTTCGATGCGGATCGCCATGGCTTTGCGCAGATTGTGCACCGTTGAAGGCAAACCAACGTCTGGAGCGGCTTCAAGACCTGGCGAATGCTCTAGTTACAGAAAACGGGAAAATGGCATCGATCACAATTACTGTTGGTCACGATAGAGCCTCCCATTTGCAGGACATCAAGCAGGCAATCGAAACAGCGTCACGAAAGGCACGACAGGGGGCTCCATGGGAACGGCAGAAGCTTCGGCACGACGTCATCGGGGTCTTATCCGCTCCAGAGGTGATATATTCACTAAGACACGGTTGGCATTTCCACATTCACCATGCCTTTTTAACTGGGGAGACAGGGAACTCCGAAGAATTGGGTTGGTGGTTTGTTCGGCGATACCTCAAGTATCTGGCAAGCGCGGGCTTTACCGCCAACATCCAAAGCCAGGAAGTTTCAATGGTACGCGACCCGAGACGATTTTTTACCTATTTGAGAAAGGGAGTCACACGGTTGGCGCAGGATGTGTGGGGGCTGCGTAAACCTGGAAAACTCAGAGATAAACATCTTTATCCATTCGATATTCTCCAGAAAGCGTCTGGATGTAAAATCATGAAATCCCTTTGGAAAGAATACGCGGATGTCATGCCCGGAACACGGTCATGCGTATTGACCCGGTCGATAGCGGTTCGTCTGAACATCAATCAGGACGACGATACTGCAGAAGTAGCGCACGAACATATAGTAGGTCAGCTACCTGCACCTACCTGGAAAGTGCTCGTAAACAGACGCAAAACAAATGTCATCTTGAGCCTTCTCGAAGATCGTGGTGCAGCAGCATGGCAGGAAATCTGTTCGCTGGCTCTAACTTTGGCGGCAGAAAAGTCCTCGATCAATGCCGTCCAGACCCAGGACAAAATTCCTACAAAGACATTCGAGCATCGGCCGAGTGCAGCGCAGGTTGCAAATTTGGCGCTTCATTATAAATGGCATCTCACCCGTAAGGAGCGAAACGGCGAAGCGATCAGGATTGCATTAGATCGAGAACGTGGCCATGCGGTAGCCAATGGCCTTACCTTTTATCCGCCTAAAATCAGGGACGTTCTCGAAATATACGGCAATGAAGGCGTCTGCTCTTGATAGACGGGCACGGCCCAATGTCTGATAGCGGTCAAACCATCCAAAACGGCTTTACAGTTATTGCGACCAAGCATCGTTGCGCGGCCGCTTGGCATTTGACCGAACCAGTTGTTAGCCAAGCGCGAACTGGTATCGCAGGGTGCGTTTTCTGCCATTTCATCGAAACAGAGGTCCTGGTATGTTGAAGCCGCTGAGAAGACTTACCTACGCCTCGCAGATTTGCGCGAGACGTAGGCGCGCACTTTAAACGACAGCCAGATATTTCTGTTTCGGCTCAATTCGGGTAGATTTTGACCTTAAAATCGAAAATCTCTTTCCCGCCTTAGCAGTCAATTTCGCCGCCTTAGCAGCTTCGAAGCGGCCAGTATTAAAGGCACCCCGACTATGAACTGGGCCGCGACTCCGCCAGAAATCCAACCGATAGCAGCCATCTTGATCGTGCCACCATCCATAGCCCCAACAAGCCAAAGCCCACCAAAAAACCACATAGCTGAAGCCGTGGACTGGATTATGCCTGCCCACCAGATATACCGCGCCACATCGACAGGGCCACGGAGCCGCCAGTCGCTACGATAAACCCGATAAATTAGATATGGGAACAAGACGCCAAAAAGATTGCAAAAATTCAGTACCAAGGCAAAGGCGGAAAATCGCCCGGTAACTGCGGCTGCGGCGAGTAATCCAACATAAATCGCCGGAAATGCTGCACGGCCGCCCGCAAGCGCTGCAAGTGTAATTATCGGCGCACCGACGTAGAATCCTGACACCCCAAACACCGCCCAAGGAAACTGGACCACTCCAACTAGATCAGCTGCAAATGTGATCGTGGTGATTAGCACCCCATTTACAATTGTGCTCGTCCATCCCTCCGCTGATTGCAACTCAGAAGTTTCGATTAGATTTCGCATTAATGAATCCCCCTACGGCATTGATTTCGAAAAAGGGTACAGACCGCCAATTTTACTGCTCTGCAAATTAAGCGGATAGGGCACGGCATCAACAATGTTTTCTAGGCCAAGGAAACTCTGCAAAAGACGCTCGTAGCTAAAACCGATCAATGCAGAGGGAGAAGAAATTTTCTTCAAGCTAAAATCCAGGTTGCGGATAATTTCTTCAACACCAGGGTCAGATGCGAATGCCGATGACTTATAAGAGCTGATTAAGCGTTCTTGATCGAGTTCCAATCTACTCCCGGTCCCTACTTCTCCCGAGAAAGGAAGGATCACTTCGAAGAGCGACGATGAGGTCTCGTCACTGACAAACTCGTAGCGAAACGGCTCTGTTGACTTGGGCTTATTGGTCAGGATCACAGCCCTGTTTCCGTTCGCTTCAACCAGGCGTAGCTGGTCAGCACTACTGAGATCACGATCAGCGGGAATTTCGCTTGCTTCGCACGCTGTCGCAAAATCGAAATGTGCAAAATCGAGAACTTTACCTATACCAGCAGAAGCCTCCCAATTTCGCCATACGAAGGAAATCAAGTCCTGAAAAAGCTTCTTCGCTCGATGTTCATCCCCCGGAAATACAAGGGATACGTAAGTAAATTCAAGAAGCCTATTTCGTCCCTCTTCCGGCCTAAAAACGCGCATTGTACTATATACTTTTCCGACCAAAGCGGACGAGGCTATTAGACAATCCAAGTTACCTTGAGAAAGCTTAAGTTTAGTTCCGGACAATTCCGCATTTATGGAAGCTCTATCACCGTCATTTTCTCCAGACCTTTCCAGTGTTGGGGGGTGTACTTCTATTGCCCCGAAGTGGTCCATCCACGATCTAGTAGCCGCGAGCCCCGAAGAATAAAGCTTGATCAAATTACCTCTATCAATAAGGCTCATTTCCTATCCCTCCACCAATTATTGCATCAAATTACTTTTTGTATAAAAATGCAACTAGAGGGAATCTAAGAATGCTAAAAAAACTTATCCGCGTCGCCATCGGCGACATTATACCGAACCTGGCAGATGGAGGCCGCATCGACGAAGAAGTTCTGGAAATTTGCATCCGGTGTAAAGAACATCTATTCCTCCAGCTTGGAATTGATGTCCAGACACTTTATGTCCGTGGCTCTGTCGCCATAGGTTCAGATGTCCCAATGTATTCCGACTTAGATTTGGTCGGTTTTTGCAACTCTACAAGCTACGACAAAGCAGAAGCAGATGTGATTGTTCGTCGAATCGGCGAAAGTTACAGTCGATTTTCGTTGATCGACCTTCAAATCGTGTGCGCCCCACACGGTGTCGCACTCTCGAAGAACTTACAGTTATTCTATAACTTAAGTTTGCAGCGTATTTTGGCGGTTGGTCCGGACATTATGGCGACGATACCTAGAATAACAAGCACAACATATCTACACAGAACAATTTACAGTGAATATTGGCTGGAGTCGAATAAAATAAAGGAGTATATATTAAAAGGAGTACCTTTCAGCTACGCTGGGGAACCGAGAGGCCCTGATTTTTTGGCACGATGGTATGCCCGCCTTTTCCTTAGATTGTCAGTGATGCAAATGTACAAAAATACAGGCTATTTAGTGAGCGATCTTGAAACCTGTGCTACGATATGTGCAGCTTACCGACCAGAGCATGCTCAAGTCTTCGAGGAATTTTTCGTTGCAGAAAGATTTCCACCGAAAGACCCTCGGCAAGTTTTAACTTTGATTGCCGCTGGATTATCTTTGTCGCGCGAGCATTGGTAATTCACTGTTCGTCATGTTTTTCCCCAATCATATTTCGGCCAGCTCTTTCGAAAAGCTTAAGTAAGTTATCGTGTCATTCGGCGATTGCCAGTAAACCTTCTGACCTGCTTGTCTGCGTTCATAAGTTAGCTCTGCTCATTTTCTGGTCCTGCACCTGGACCGGGCTACACACTCGCAATGGGGAGAGCCTTTGAGGCTCGTACGCGGGCGGCCATAGTCACTTCTCCACACTTAGATAATCTGCCTCGCATGGCAGTAGCTGGTGAAGAGGTGCTCGTTTTGGCGATCAAAATGGCAGACAAGGAACGCACTCATGCGGCTGCATAGGACCTTGCGTTCTTTCTACAGAGGATAGAAGACGTTCTAGGAATCTACGGTGGTGCGCGGGGCCGTATCGGCAGCGTTTTCCGCATAAACGACAGCGTTTGGGCGATCTAAGGCACGCTTTACTGTCATAGCAGCCCATCCCCCACCACGAGCAGTTTTTATGCCGCGCTGGTTGAGAACTTCGGCCAAGGCGCGGAACGTTACCACGCCCTGATCCTGCAACTGCTTTACCACCGGCAGGATATTGGCGGCGAATGCGTCGGCAATCATTGCGTTCCGCGCCGCGCCAAACAACTGGGCTTGCGTAAGATTAGTTCGATTGCCGAGAGCAGCACCGGCTTTCTTTTTTGCCTGGAGCGCTTCCCGGGTACGCTTTGAGATGAGCGCTCGTTCCTTTTCAGCCAGCGCAGCATAGAGATGCAGCATAAAGGGATCGGCGTCTGCACCTAGTTCGGTCACGATGAACGGAACGCGTTGCGCCATGAGCCCGGCGATAAAAGCTACGTCGCGTGAAAGCCTGTCGAGCTTGGCTACAATAACAGGGACCTTTGTCTTCCGGGCGATCCGAAGGGCTTCGGAGAGGACTGGACGACGGTCAAGTGCATCAAACCCCTTGCCCGTCTCCACTTCCTGGAACCAGTCTGTGACGACAAGACCTTCCGCTTCTGCAAACCGCTCAATGTTGGCACGCTGGGCTTCAAGACCCAGTCCACTTTTGCCTTGGGCCTGGGTAGAAACGCGGACGTATGCGATGGCTGACTTCATGAAAGTGATTTCTGTAACATTTCTATATGCTCATTTAGCCATGTTACAGCCCTTAAATCAACAATGCGCGGCGTATTAGCCTTATGGACAGAACAGGCCTGGTGCATAGCGACAAAATCGCTGGGGTTCTATTGGTGGGTAGCAAGCTAGAAAAGATCAGGCTTTGGAAATCTGCCATTTTGCGAAATCAACAAACACATAGGAAAACCAATAAAGTAAGATTGGAACCAAAAGTGCAAATAATGGCTCTGACCCACCGATTCGAGACAGATTGAAGTTTGCGCGTGCCCCCAGATTGTGGAACGTTCGGTTCCGTACAGTAACAACGAATGAGCCGACATCCTTGAATGGAACCGAAAAAATTCCGTTCTCCTCGTCGATCACCAAGGTTTTTATCTCCGGTAGGATTATTGTCTTGAATTCATCAATGAGTGCCGTTGCAAGATCGTCTCCCAGCTCTGCCAAAGAAAAATCTAAAGTCGCTCTCGCGAAGCCCTCATTCAACCCAGTGTAGTGCTGTAGAAATTTTTGTAACATGCCAAGCTCACCTGGAGCTTTTTTCTCATCATAAATACTTGAAAGAAAGCTATGTGCGTGCCTGAAGTCCTTGTCATTAGAGACGTAGATGAGAGGACATGCGGCCGAAATTCTTTCAAGTATTCTATATGTGTAAAGGAAGCTCTCAGTGAATTTTTGCTCTCCGAGAGACTTAAGTAGAAATCCAAGCTCCGCAAGAATCTCAATATAAAAGCCTTTATTGAGAATTCTAGCTCTGCGAAAAAGTGAGGCAATCTCATCTTCGTCTGGGCGTTCTTCAAAAATATAGTCTAGAATCCGGTCAATCTCATCTAAAGCAATGTCATCGCCAGGATTTATAAAGTTTTGATTTGCCTCGTAGAGGACTTCATCCGTTCCGTCATCGCGAAGGTGCGCTGTCCCAGACAAAAGGCGCAATATTTTTATGATCTCCGGCGGCTCACTCGCGAGAAGCAACGAAGGGCTGCAGGAACCCACTGGGACTTCGAATTTTTCGACCATTCTTAATTTTATGACGGACATTAGTTAGCCGTCAGTTCGAAAAATACTTCTGTCAGTTGTTCCTCGCGCGCGTCCTTCAAGTCATCGATATTTTCGATGAAATGCAAAGATAACTCTCTCCTGTATTTACCGACATTTACCTTCGACGGGTTGATGGCTTGAAATGCCGCTTCGAAAGCAACTATACATGAGGCGAAATGATCGGCGGTGAGTTGGCTCAGTTCGGGATTTGACTTCTTAGCACCCAGAGTGAAGCCAATCAGATTATTTTCATTCCGTAGCCAATCCTTCGCAATATTGTTTGCCGACACTCGGTCAACCTGTGTCAGGACATCCGTAAAGCTTGTCTGCTCGGATGTAAGGCCTGATTCCATCACTTTTCCGACAAGGATTTCATCGAGTTTTTCTTCAATGAAGCGTGAATTCTGATTGTTCGGCCCCCCGGTAAGGAAAGCCAAGTAGGCAGACGCTACGTCCACCATGCGAAAACTACCTTTAGGCGAGTTCTGCTCAGTTTCCTTTTCTTTCAGGATAGTGATGTTTTGCAATGCACCATCACCCACCATCTTGCCTATGAGATTGCCAGTCAGCATCTCCACCTGGTGGCGAACAGTCATCGGCTTTTGACCGTTGTTAAGGGTGATCATGCGATACAGGAGGAGATCATACTTTTGTGCGATTATGACATTCACGAAAATAGGCCGGGCCGGATCAAAGCCATCCTCTTGGCTTGCAGCCTCTAGCGTGTTCAGCCGCTGCATTCCATCGAGTACATATCCTTCACTGATATTGTCTCGAATGAAATCAGATATAGCGTCGATATCGACCTCCGCAGACATCGCCTCATTGACAAAGGCGAGCGTTATGGAAGGCATTATGCAACCCGCAAGAATGTCTTTTTTCAACCTGTCGTAAAAACGCGGGCGTTGAAGTTTGCGCTGCTCCTCGAATCTATCAATAAGGGGGTAGAACCGCTCAAGCGCATCCTCATATGTAGTGCGCCCGCTAATCACCGCGCTCTTGATTACTTCGTCTCGCCTGACGTCAAAAAGGTCCATGATTCGCCCCGGAATTTACAATGCCTCCGTTTAGCTACACCATCGGTTGTTAATCGTCTCTAACGCCCTCCCCGAAATGTGGTGGAATGAGGCCGAAACTTGAAGTGCCAAGTTACGATTTCTACTCCGCATAGGATGTTTGTCCTTCTCCCGACCACTGGTGCCAGACTTACGCACTTATTTAAGGATGGCGCTTGAGATTATTTGGCTTGGCGATAATCTCCTTCAACCACAGATGGAGGGGTTGAATGACACTGACAAATCGGGATGCATCGCTGGTTTTGGGAATGTCGATGAGAGGCGACAAGAAGCACGACATCGCCGCTTGGTTCGGCGAGAACCAGGCACGGATCGCGGAAGTTGAGCAAGGACAATTTGGAAGCGTCTCCGCCGCGCCAGCGAACGAGCTTCCTCCTAAGGGTGCGCCTGGTCCAAAGGGGCGTCGTCTTCGGGGCAAGGTAACAAAAGCTGTGGAAGCCTTGGAGAAGAATGACGTCGCGACAGCGATGCAGTTGCTTAAAGATGGACTCGCCGACTTCGCCAAAAATGAAGCTTAGAGATAGTCTCTAGGGCGCTCCAGCAGTTTTCGACAAGGCGGTATCCAGGCAAGCCGAGGACCAGTCCGGTCTTCGGCTTTGCTCCAGACGAACCATGCGTATCCGGTTGCAGTGGAAGCTTTTTGATCTACGCGGCCCTTTACCATTGGAACGCGCTCCGAAAATTGGGCGAAAACAGATGGCGGCTTATGCCGAAAGATCGTTTCATATCTCCCAATACTTTCGAGAAAGACCGTCCTTGCTAGAATCGCTACTCCGACCCTCGCTACATCCAATGCCTGGTGAACGAATTCCTCTGCCAAACGAAACGGCGGGTTTGTGATGACCCAGTCATAGCTACTGCGCCGACAGGGCGAGGTCAAAAAGTCTCGGATCGGGCCGAAGCCATAATGGTACGCGTCGGCAGAATCCACCGATGAAAAATACTCTGCCAACGGACGGCTCATGTAACCCCTGCCACATGCCGGTTCCAAACAGGACATGGCTTTGACACCCTCAACGCCGACAACGTGCTCAATGAGCGCCCTGGTGGCCCATGGAGGGGTTGGAAAGTCGTCTGGACTGTCAGCGGCTTCATACCGTTGTGCCATCACAGCGTGGGATGTGTTTTGCATTACTGATTCCTGTGAGACTTGACCACCGGCAGCGGTGGCATGCCCATACCCGCCTTTCGTACAAATTAACATCGCTACTTTGTTTGAAGCTGATCACGTCGGCTATTGTAGCCGATGAATTTCCGGACAATCCTTGGTGTAGGCACAAACTTACCAGGGGCCTGCGGCTGCCAGCCATGCCTTCGTGAACACGAAGCCAGCAGGCCAGGGGGCGCTGCCCCCGTGGACCCCCAAAAGAAGTTAACATTGACCAAGAGCGCAATTGTAAAAATTCGAATTTCAAATGCTGACAAAGTGCGCCTGGAGCGTTTTGCGGATGAAGCCGGGAAATCCGTCTCCGAGATCGTCCGTTCTGCCATTAACGAAACCACACGAGGACAGGTTGCCGGTCAACAGCGGCGCGAAAATATCGCTAAACTGCGCCGTTCAACGAACCTCATGCTTGAAGCCTTCGCTGGGAAGCCCATCGATATCCCGAAGCTCAGGGATATCGCGGCGCAGGTGCGTAAAGATGCCATCAGGGCTCTAGCATGATTTGCGACATGATAATCAAAGCTCTCCGTTTTCTGACGAAGTCGAACGTGAACAGGCTGATAAGCCACCTCCGGAACGGCAACGACAACGATGCCGTTGAGTTCGTCAGCGGGACGCCAGCGGATATCACCGACATGCGTATTGACGCGTTGGCGAAGCGCTCAACATATTCGATCCGGCACTGGGTCGTGGCCCCGCACGAAGCCACAACAAGGGCGCAGATGCGGGAGGTCGTTTCCATGATTGCCGGAGAATTCGACTTCGACCCAGGGCGAGCGGTGATCATCGAGCACAGGAAGTCGCGTGTGACCTCAGACGCACATTCCACCCATTGGCATGTACTGGTCGGTGAAATTGATCCTGCTTCAGGTAAGGTGCTTAGATGCTCTTTTGATCGCGTTATTCACGAACTGGTCGCTCGGTGGTCCGAATACAAATTTGGGCACAAGTTTGTGCAGGGAAATCATACAAAATCGGTGATCGGTGGACTGCGAAAACGCGGTGCTGTCGATGCCGCGTCAAGCGTCGAGGCTCAACTTGGCGGAGCGTTGCCTCCATCGGGAGAAGCTTTTACGCATGCCGAGCATCAGGCAAGGAAAAGAGCCGGAACCGATCTCCCCGTTGTCAGGCAGGCGGTGAAGCACGCTATGTCGATAGCGACCACAAGAGCTGAACTGGAATCTATTCTGTCCAGTTCATCTTTGCTCGTCATGCCTGGCGACAAACCAGACACATGGATCGTAACCGACGGAGGCGGCGAGTTCATCGGCTCTCTTGCGCGCCTAGCCGGAAGCAGAAAATCAGAAATCACAAAAGTCATGGGAGCAGCCGGTGATGAGCCAGCCAGTAGAAAGACAGACAATCCAACAAGCAATTTTGACCGAAGCGCGAGTCATCCGCAGCCTGCTGGAGCCACAAAGCGACCAACAAACGCCCGGCCCCCAAGTCCTTATCGAGATACAGTTCAAAATCCTGGAAGCTCTCGAAAAGGTGTCGAGCGAGATCGAGAGCATCAATCAGAAACTGGATTACCCCAAAAAGGCAACCGGGACGCCTTAAGTTGGTTAGCAAAACTTGATGGATACAGTGATCAGCTCTCTTTGCTTCTCGGCAAGGCGAACATGCTCTCTATGCCCCAGGAAGAACGTATTATTGCGTCTCTCTGGGAGATTGAGGAGCAAGCGCGTGCCGATCTCAGTAGGCATATTCCTGTCCTTGATTATTCTGAAAAGACCCAGCGCCTGCGGGTCGAAGCCGCAGACCTGGAAGAAAGCTCAGCCAAGAAATGGGATCAACTCTTCTGTGCCGAGGAGCGACTCCGCAAGGCCAAACGGCCGAGATGGTGGCATTACCTATTAGGAATTGCTTTTGTTTTCGAGCGTCAGCATCGGCACCTGGCGTTAGTGACTCAGCAAGCCTCTGACGAACTGGAGGCTTGCAAGCACTGCCTGGAGGCAGTGAAATCGAAGCTGCTTCAGCAAGAAGTTCACGACAAACAGCGGCATGCCGATCTTGTTCGATACATAGCTCAGCGAAAGAAGGCTGCTGGCCCAACTCTTGCGCAGGTTGATGCTGCGAATGAAATCATTCGCCTTCATCCAGCACTCGCATTCTGTGGTCTCAATTTCGTTCTCGCCCGGGCGACCGCCCAGGTCGATGAAGAAAAGCGAACCGAGGCGAAAGTGGCCAGAAACCTCGATGATGATGGGTTCGGCTATAAGCGGTGACCACCAAATCGACCTTTGGGGCGGTACGCGAGTAGCCAAATATCCAGCGTCGAGATGCTTTTTCGTCGGGGCTATTTGAATGGCGAGGGCCTGGAGACAAAACGCCGGTCTGCATCTACAGCTGTATTCGCTTCTTCATGTCGTGCCGCATCCGAACCTGTCGATCAATGGCGGCTATCAAGTCCGCGCTGGGCCGAGCCCTGAACCGTGTCGTGATATCCCCTAACTTTCAAACGAAGTCCACTACATCACGTCACTAGGTCTTAGTGAAGTTCGATAGGAAACTCCGTTTGAAAGTTAGGGGATTGAATCTATTTTCATTTTTCCTTCTTTTTTTGTTGCCACACACAATTTTATGCAGCAGCATTTTGTCATCGACAACAGCGCAGCCCAGAAGCGCCCGATCCAAAAATGAAGAACTCAAAGGTGATTACCAAGGCCGAAATCGCTCGTGCCGCAGACGTAGCCAGGACTGAAAATGTGACAATTGAAATTGAATGCGTTGACCGGATCATTCGTGTAAGCCCAGCGGCTCCGCTTTCATGGACAATGAAGTCGGCTTCCTCCAGTAGTCGCGGGGTGGTACTCTGATGCCTCGCACGCTCCCCCTCTATGTCACTAAAGAAAAATCGCGGCACGGCAAAATCGTCTTCTATTTCAGAATTGGAAAAGGAGAGCGAATCCGTTTGCCTGGTTCTCCGGGTTCGAAAGAGTTCAAGGTAGCTTATCAAGCTGCGTTGACCGGTAAACATCTTGTGCAGCCTCATTACCAGGAATATGCCCGTTCACTACGCTGGTTGGTCCGCAGATACATGGAAAGCTCCGCCTGGGCTTCCCTTAGCGTTGCCACCCGGAAGCAGCGGGGGAATTTCTACAGCCAGGTCATCGAAGCCAGCGGCGACGTCGATTGCCGAATAGTAAGAGACAAAGACATCAGGCAAGCCCTGGAACGGCGGCGAAATACACCGTCATCCGCAAACAACTTCTTGAAGGCTATGTCGGCGCTGTTCAAATGGGCGCTCATTCAGGACTATGTTGAAACTGACCCTACGGTCGGCGTGAAACGCCTGAAGGTGAAAGATTCTGACGGCTTTCCAATTTGGACCATCGATGAAGTCCACGCATATATGCGACATTGGCCTGTAGGCACCCGCGAACGATTGGCCTTCGAACTACTCATAGCATCGGGCCTGCGCAGATCAGACATGGTTTTGGCAGGGCGTCAGCACCTGAAAGATGACGTCTTCTCAATCAGGACAGCAAAAACGCGAACGCCGGTCACACTGGAATTCTCCGCGAGAGTTTTGGAAATGATCGAGAAAACAGAAACAGGTGATTTCGCGTTTATTGTCGGTAGAAAAGGTCGACCTTTAACGAAGGAATCTTTTGGAAATTGGTTCCGTGAAGCGTGCCGTGCCGCCAATATTCCCAAAAGTGCGCACGGCCTCCGAAAATTTTCTGCAACACTCGCGGCAGAAGCCGGAGCGACGACTCATCAGCTGATGGCGCAATTTGGCTGGGTGACGGTTCAACAGGCTGAGCTGTACACGAAAAGCGCTGATAGAGCGCGACTGGGCAAAGACACATCGCGCATTGTGGCAGAACAAATCGAGACTATCCTTGCCCCGCACCTTGAGCAGGGTGCGGGAGAAAATTCAATTAAACAAACGAAAACAAAAGGATAGAATTTGAGTGGTGGGCCCGGAGGGACTCGAACCCCCAACCAAGCGGTTATGAGCCGCCGGCTCTAACCATTGAGCTACAGGCCCTTTTCCCGGCAGGCGGGGCAGCCGCGGATCAATGGTATTCAGCGGTGCATTTTGGCTCTAGCTTAGATTCTCTTCTGCCACAAGGCTTTGCCGCAATGCCTACACAATCCACCTCCAAGAAGGCCGCAGGGACAGATCAATTGGAGAGAACCATTCATGACGATCAGGAATTTTTCGCGACCGGCTTTCGGCATATTGACGGCTGCAGCAATCGCTCTTGCCGCAGCGACCGCTGCACGCGCCGATGAAGCCACGCCGCGCGAAGCCGTTATTTCTGTTTCCGGCGAAGGCCGGTCGGCAGCGACACCGGACATGGCCGTTCTGTCCTTCAGCGTCCTCAGCGACGCAAAGACGGCTCGCGAAGCGCTCGACGCCAACAACAAGACCATGGCCGACGTATTGAACGCGCTGAAGACGGGCGGCATCGCCGCTCGCGATCTTCAGACGTCCGGTTTTGCCGTCAATCCACAGTACCAGTATCCCGACAACAGCGATGGCGCAAACAAGCCGCCGGTGCTGATCGGCTATCAGGTGGCCAATTCGCTGACAATCCGGGTGCGCGATCTCGCCAAGCTCGGTGGCATCATTGATCAGGCCGTGACGCTCGGTGTCAACCAGGGCGGCAGCATTCAGTTTACCAATGACAAGCCGGAAGCCACCATCATCGAGGCCCGCAAGGCAGCCGTTGCCGATGCCGTGGAAAAGGCGAAGGTGCTTTCAGAAGCCGCCGGCGTCTCGCTCGGCCGGATCGTCGAGATTTCGGAGAACTCGCAGCGTCCTGAGCCGATGCCGATGATGCGCGCCATGGCAAAGGAATCGGCAGCAGACGGAGTGCCGCTCGCAACCGGCGAAAACGCCTACAGTGTGAACGTCAACGTCACCTTTGCGATCAAGCAGTAAAAAACGCCCTGCACCGCTGCCCGGCCGTTCCGGGTGGCGGACGCAGCAGGCTTAAAGGCCTCGACAAAAAGCCTCCCGCAGCACTGCGGGAGGCTTTTTGTCCTGAACCGTCGATCATCGTCAGCCGGGATGGAGACGTTGCGGGTGCGCCTCCTCCTGCGGTCGTCCGTGACTGCGTGTACAATGTTTACCGGCCGAGCGTCGGGCAGCCGCGAACATTGGCGAAGACGATACTACGGTAGTTGCCATGACGATGGCCTTCCACGACGACGCGGCGCGGGCTTACATGCACGACCTGTGCGCGGCGCAGGCCGTAGGCGCGAGCCTTGTCGGTCGCAAGCCAGGGCTCGCAACGACCGCGACGATCTGGCCCCCAGCCCGGACGACGATCATGGCCCCAGTCGGGGCGGCGGTCGGGATAACCGCCATACTGGACATCGACGATACCATCAGAGCGAATGCCGAAAGACAGGGTCTCGGCGGAAGCTGCCGTCGCACCAAGCCCAGTCACAGCGGAAAGACCGATCAGGCCGGCCACCATCAGTTTTGCAAAAAGCTGTTTCATCTTCTTTCTCCCTTGGACTTCGTTTGACCTGCCCTTTGCGGCTCCGCTGCGCGGAAACCATGTCTTCGGGCTATGAAACGGAGATTAAAGGGGATCACCTGAACGCCGGACGAACCGCCCATTCATGCGCGGTTCAGGCATATCGGCAGCCATTTGGCGAAGCAAAAAGCGAGGGATCAGCGCGCCAGAGCCTGTTCGAAAACGCGGATGTTGCGATAATGCGTCAGCCGGATGACGAGCCCGCCGTCGATCTCGAAGACGAAGACGCTGGGAATGGAATAGGATTGGCCGCTCGCTTCCGGCAGGCCGGGCGCCCGTTCGCGGTAGCGGCCGCGCGCCGTGGTATCGACGGCGACCCGCTGCCCGAAGGCATCGTGCATCACCACGATATCGCTGAAATTTTCGTCGAAATGGCGGAAATAGCTCATGATCGCCGTGCGCAGCGGTTCGGCGCCGATTGTCCTTTGCCCAAGCATGGTATCGAGCGCCACATCCTCATCAAGGAAGCTGCCGATAGTCTGGAAATCACGCTCGTTGAGCGCTTCGATGAAACGGCTGGCGATGGTTTGCGCGTCGGTCAATGATCTGTCTCCTGAAGCAGCCTGGACTAACACTCCCCCGGAGCGGTCCTGCCGATCTCAGGGAAACACCAAACCACTGATTTCGTTCCATGAATTATACGAGAATCGACTGCAATGCAGATCCGAGCCTGCTCTTCGGAAAACGCCGTGTCCAGAAAAAATACTGCCCGCTTTCAAGGCCCCAGATGCAGGACGATGTCCCGCCTGTGGGGCCGGCTGCGGTGCTCGAAGAGATAGATGCCCTGCCAGGTACCGAGCATCAATCGCCCTGCGAAAACGGGAACGCAAATCGACACCTGCGTCAACGCTGCCTTGATATGGGCCGGCATATCGTCGGGGCCTTCCATCGTATGGTGGAGCCATCCCATGGAGGGATCATCCGCCGGGGGAACGAGGCGATGGAAGAACAACTGGAGGTCGCGTTGGACGTCCGGATCGGCGTTCTCCTGGATCGTCAGGGAACAGGATGTGTGGCGCACGAAGAGCGTCAGCAGCCCCTCGCCCCTGCCCGCTTTCTCCACGAAGGCAGCGGCCTCCTCGGTGAACTCGTAAAGCCCGGCGCCGCGGGTGGAAACGGAAATGATCTGTTGCGGCATGGTGGCCTCGGCAATTGCAGGGAGACCTTACAATTCCAGAATGCTCTTGAAACCGCCATAGATCATGCGCTTGCCGTCGAAGGGCATGTCCCATTTATCCGGCGCGAGACGTGGATCCGCCATGACCTTGGCGTTGATTGCATCCCGCTGTTCGCGTGAGGGATAGGTGATGAAAGAGAAGATCACGACCTCGTCGTCGGTTGCCATCACCGCACGCGGGAAGGACGTCAGTTCGCCATAAGGCACATCGTCGGCCACGCATTCGACGTAGGAGAGCGCGCCGTACTCCTTCCAGACGCTGCCGGCGACAGTGGCCATCGTCAGATAGGCATCCAGATTGGCCTTCGGCACGGCAAGAATAAAACCATCGACATAGGTCATGACATCCTCCTCCTCCTGAAAGGCTTCAGAGACGATAGCACGGTTCCGGCGTTGCGGAAAAATCGCCTCGCTTCTCGGTTCGATCATTTTAATTGAACAATTTATGAGCAAAATTATGCTCACAAAAAAGGCGATATGCGTTATTTTCTTGCGCGTGCGGTGCGGGAGCCATAGCTAAAAGTCGCAACGGCGGAGATTTCGGTCATATTCGACAAGCAACCCGCCGCCGCACGACTTAGATCCTGCCTGAACGCGAGCGGCCAACGCCAGCACAGGGGATCGGGCCGATCGTCGGACTCTTGAAGTCCACCAAGGAGAGAGACATGAACCTGAAGACATTGACGGGCGCCACGCTGGCTGCCTCCCTGCTGTTTGCCTCGACTGCCTATGCCGATATCACCATCGGCCTCGTCGCCCCGCTTACCGGTCCGGTTGCCGCCTATGGCGCCCAGGTCAAAAACGGAGCAGAAGCGGCCGTTGCCGAGATCAACAAGAATGGCGGCATTCTCGGTGAACAGGTCGTCCTGAAGCTGGCCGACGATGCCGGCGAACCGAAACAGGGCGTTTCCGCCGCAAACCAACTTGTGGGCGAAGGCATCCATTTCGTCGTCGGGCCGGTTACATCCGGTGTCGCGATCCCCGCGTCCGACGTTTTTGCCGAAAACGGCGTCCTCATGGTGACCCCGACCGCAACGGCGCCAGATCTCACTGCCCGCGGCCTGACCAACGTGCTGCGCACCTGCGGCCGCGACGACCAACAGGCGGAAGTTGCTGCCGCTTACGTCCTGAAGACTTTCAAGGACAAGAAAGTCGCTGTTATCCATGACAAGGGAGCCTATGGCAAAGGCCTGGCCGATGCCTTCAAGGGGGCTATCAATGCCGGTGGCATCACGGAAGTGCTTTATGATTCCGTCACTCCCGGCGACAAGGATTTCAGCGCCCTCATCACTCGCCTGAAGGCGGAGGGTGTCGAGGCCATCTATTTCGGTGGCTACCATCCGGAAGGCGGTCTGCTGGCACGTCAGCTTCATGACCTGCAGGTCAACGCCACCATCATCGGCGGCGAGGGCCTCTCCAACACCGAATTCTGGGCAATCGGCAACGAATCGGCAGCCGGAACCATCTTCACCAACGCATCGGATGCGCTGAAGAACCCGGACTCCGCCGCCGCGGTCAAGGTTCTCGAAGCAGCCGGCATCCCGCCGGAAGCCTTCACGCTCAACGCCTATGCTGCTGTCGAAGTGCTGAAGGCCGGCATCGAAAAGGCTGGTAGCGCCGAAGATGCCGCAGCCGTCACGACCGTACTAAAGACCGGCGAACCGATCGCAACCGCCATCGGCAAGCTGACCTACGGCGAAACCGGCGATCTCACCTCACCGAGCTTCTCGCTGTTCAAGTGGGAAAATGGCAAGATCGTCGCTGCGGAATAAGCCCGCAACGATCCGAAATGATAAACGCCGGAAGGAAACTTCCGGCGTTTTTTATTGGAATTCTCTTCTCCCCGGCGAGAGAAAGGGCATCAAGAAGATGGAAAGCCCCTGCTCCGCCACTGGCTTTTCGGAACTTCGGCACCGACATCGAACCCAAAAGAGTAAATACGGGTCCCTTCCGCATCCACTTCGCAGCGGAAGGAGAGATCGTACCAGCGGTTCCTGGCGCGAAATGCGGCGCGCTGCACCTTGAGAATATTTCCCTTCGGCAGATCGTAGGAAGGAACAAGCTCAGCCTTGTAGGCTGGCGAACCGTTCTGCAACTGGGCATAAAGCTCACTGCTGCAGAGACGGGCGATGCGCTCGCTGCGCGACAGGTTGCCCATGGCAGTGCGCGCAATCGGGTCGTCGCTGACGTCCTTCGAAAACAGCTTTTTGACTTCCGGAATCTCCTTGTCGATTTCCTCCGGCTTTTCCGCTTCGGCCGGAGCCTTCGAATCCGCCTCGACAACACCGGGCAGAGGGTAGGCCTTTTCGGAAGGCACCGCATCCGCCATGGCTGTCAGCGCTTCGATTTCGGGCTTCTTTTCAGCCTCTGCCGCCTTTTCGGGCTCGGGGGACTTTGCCTCCTCCTGTGCTGTCTTTTCAGGCTCGGGGGGCTTTACCTCCTCTTGTGCCGTCTTTTCAGGCTCCGGTGGTTTCGCTTCCTCCTCTACCGTCTTCTCCGGCTGCGGCAGGGGTTGGTCTTCGGACGAGTTGCCTTCATCCGCGCGCTTGGCGCCGGTGTCTTTGTCCGCGAATTCATAGACCGGGCGCAGCACGGGGATCGGAACTTCCGCCGGGGGCTGCTCGGCGGCAGGCTGCTCCTGTGCCTGCTGCTCCTGAGGTGGCGGAGGCGGTTGTTCTTCGGCCTTTTTCTCCTCCGGTGTCGGCTCTGCGGCCTTTTCCGGTGGTGGCGGCACAATCTCGACGCTGATGGTCTCTTCCGCCGGCGGCGTGAAGTCGGGCATCGGCAGCTGGAAGAGCAGCACGAGACCGACGGCAATATGAAGCGCGACCGAGACAATCGTGCCCCAGCCAATCTCTTTCCAACGCCGTTTTATTTGCTGCTGCATCAATACCTTCACACCCGCCGTGCAAAAAATCGGCGGGTCAAAACGAAAACCATCCCCATCAGTTTGGCCGGCAGGTCCGAAATATCAATAGCACTACGCGCTTTTGAAGAACTGAGGTGCTGCAATCTAACCCGGAAAGGCTCTAAAGCGTGAGGACATCCCCATCGGCGGGAATCCGCAACTGAGATGCGTCGATACCGTTGGCATCTGCCACCTTTCGCAGATCCTCTCGAGCAACCGTGGCATGGTCCAGCGCTTCCATATGGACGGCGACAACCGTTGCAGCTTCAGCAAGTTTGCAAACGCTCACCGTCTCGGCCGCATCCATGACGATCAGGTCGCCATCCCACTTGGCACCACAGGAATGGGTGACGATCACGTCAGGGGCGGTCTCGCGGATCGTCTTCTCCACGGGGGGATAGAGAACGGTGTCACCGGCCCAATAGACTGTCGGTTCGCCCTGCCCCTCCAGGGTAAAGCCCATGACGGATCCCATCAGCTCGACCACCGGGCCAAGTCCGTGGCTGCCGTCCCTACGCGTCAGGGTCAGCCCCTTCCAGGTAGCGCGCTCCGTCAACCGTGTGACATCGGTGAAACCCGAACTGCGGATCGCTTCCTCGTCACCGGGCTGGCAGAAAATCGGCAGATCCTTGGGCAAGCGCTCCTTGGCCACATCGTCGAAGTGATCCGTGTGGAGATGGGAAATGACGACCAGCTCCACGCCATCCAGAATATCTTCGATCGCGACGGGAAGTTCGGTCATCGGATTGGGCGAGCGCCCTGTGAAGGACGGCAGTGAATGTTTTGACGCGAAATAGGGATCAATCAGCACGACATGGCCGGCATAGTCGAGCTTCAGGGTGGCGTTTCGGATGAGCTGTAGCTTCACGCGGTATATCCTCTGGCAGTAGAAAGCCTGTGCGCAAAATGATTGAGCACAGGCCTTAAAACAAGGGCGAAATCTCGTGCCGGAGCGACACCGCCTGGCTGCGCACCGGCTAAAACATGCCGCGTAAAAGTATGCGGCCGTTTTGCGATAGTCGCGACACTCGTCGCGACACACGAAAAGGCAAGATCACATTGTCCACTCCGCATCCAGTGAGTAGGCGCGAACATAGTCGACCTTCATCTGCGCACCATCATCAAAGTCGCTGGAAGGTGTTCCCGCCGTACCGCCCACGGCCAGGTTGAGGACCATATACATAGGACCGTGCATGTCGGAGGGTGTCCTCTCCCGGGCGATCTCCACGTCATCGAAATACCAGACCAGTTCGTCTTCGGTCCATAGCAGGCCGTAGTTGTGAAACCCGTCCGTAGTCGGCACCTGAGTGGCGGTTTCCTTCGTTGTGCGGGACCCCGTTTCCATCGAATGGACGGTCGTATGGATCGTCTGCGGCTCCTGTCCGCGCATTTCGACAACATCGAGTTCGGGCGGCCATTTGCCGTCTTCCGGCAGGAGCCAGAACGCCGGCCACGCGCCGCGATCATTTGGCATGTCTGCCCTTATCTCGAAGTAGCCATAGGTTTGCGCGAATGAGGAATGGGTCGTCAGCATGCCGGAGGTATAGGTGCGCCCCCCGACTTCCTGCTCCATACCCTGCGGGGTCCGTTCAGCGCTGATCGTCAGGATTCCGTTCTGCACGGAAAACGGATTGAGCGATCGGGTCGGCTCATAGGCGGGATTGACGTACCATTGCAATTCGCCGTTGGTATGAAGCGTGCCGCCACTCTCCGGTGCCCAGGGAAATTTCGCGTCCCAAATACCAGTCTTGCCGCTGTGGAGCCAGAGCGTCGAGAAATTATCGAAGAAACTCCGCGTCATCTCGGATTTATCGATCGAGAGATCGAACTGTTCCGCCTTCAAATCTTGCGCCTGGACGCCTGCCAGAACGAGCTTTTCGCCATTGCCGAGATCGAGGCTCAGATCATTTCCCTTCTGTGTCAGCCGGGCGAGCACGTCCTTGAAGGAGGTCAGACCGTAACCTTTCAGGCGCAAGGTATCCTCAGCCCCGAAATCACCGATCCGGTCGCTTCCCGATCCACGCTCCATCAGAAAAATGTCCGCGCCGGCGCCCCCGAACAGCACGTCATTGCCACGTCCACCATAGAGTGTCTGCGCACCCGAGCCGCCGGAAATTATATTGTCGGCGGCGTTGCCGAAGGCGTGTCGCCCGTCGCCGGACACCTGCAGGTTCTCGAAATTGGTGGGGAGCGTATAGCTCATCCAGGTCGAGATCGTATCGATGCCCTGGCCCACCGCCTCATCCGCGGCGTTTTTCGCGGAATAAAGGTAGTAAATGTCGTCGCCCGTCCCACCGCTCATCGTCACCTGGACATTGGCGCTGCCCCACATCGAGTCGTTTCCAATCGATCCATTCAGGATTGGGCCCGAGCCGACTGCGGAAAACCAGGCCGTGGAATCCGCACTGTAGTAGAGGACTTTGCCTATGGCATTGATAACGCTTTTACTCATCGGGCTGCTCCATTGCACGCAAAAGGCCCCAGCACCGACAAGGTTATCATCGAGAAGTTGCAGAACCAAGTGCTGCAGTGCAACAAACATGGACTAACAAGTTTTTATTTCGAGATGGAGCAGAGCCTAGCTGTTCCTTCAGGGAGGCTGCCGCTTTTGGAAAGCAAAGGCCCTCGCAGCAAAAAGGCCGGACAACAGGCCCGGCCTTTCAAAAGGTTCTGGTATCGACCCAGATCAGCTATCGAGGAACGAGCGCAGCTTCCTGGAGCGGCTCGGGTGCTTCAGCTTGCGCAGCGCCTTCGCTTCGATCTGACGGATACGTTCGCGGGTAACCGAGAACTGCTGACCGACTTCTTCAAGCGTATGGTCGGTGTTCATGCCGATGCCGAAGCGCATGCGCAGCACGCGCTCTTCGCGCGGGGTGAGCGATGCGAGAACGCGGGTCGTCGTTTCGCGCAGGTTCGCCTGGATAGCCGCGTCGATCGGCAGAAGCGCATTCTTGTCCTCGATGAAGTCACCGAGATGCGAATCCTCCTCGTCACCCACGGGGGTTTCGAGCGAGATTGGCTCCTTGGCTATCTTCAGGACCTTACGGACCTTTTCGAGCGGCATCGCCAGCTTTTCCGCCAGCTCTTCCGGCGTGGGCTCGCGGCCGATCTCATGCAGCATCTGGCGCGAGGTACGGACGATCTTGTTGATCGTCTCGATCATGTGCACCGGAATACGGATCGTGCGGGCCTGGTCGGCGATCGAGCGAGTGATTGCCTGCCTGATCCACCAGGTCGCGTAGGTCGAGAACTTGTAGCCACGACGGTACTCGAACTTGTCGACGGCCTTCATCAGGCCGATATTGCCTTCCTGGATGAGGTCCAGGAACTGCAAGCCGCGGTTCGTGTACTTCTTGGCGATCGAGATCACGAGACGCAGGTTCGCTTCGACCATTTCCTTCTTGGCGATGCGCGCTTCGCGCTCGCCCTTCTGGACCATAGAAACAATACGGCGGAATTCGGCGATCGAGATGCCGGTTTCGGTCGCAAGGTTCTGGATTTCCGCACGGATGGTACGGATCATCGTGTTCTCGCTCTTGGCGAATTCCTTCCAGCCCTTGGCCGCAAGGTTCGAGATCGACTTCATCCAGTTCGGATCGAGTTCGGCACCGGAATACTGCTCAAGGAACGAGTCTCGCTTGACGCCGTAGCTTTCAGCGAGGCGCAAGAGACGGCCTTCGTTCTGCATGAGGCGCTTGGAGATGTCGTAGAGCTGCTCGACGAGGCTGTCGACACGGTTCTGGTTGAGCGACAGCGACTTGACGGCCGTTATCAGCTCATCCTTGAGCTCCTTGTAACGGCGCTCCTGGGCTGGCGACAGCGTACCGGTTGCCTGCAGGCGGGCTTCCACCTGCTGGTCCTGCAGCTTGCGCAGCTTCTTGTAGGTGTCGGCGATCGTGTCGAGCGTTTCCATGACCTGCGGGCGCAGTTCCGCTTCCATCGCAGCAAGCGAAAGGTTCGACTCGTCGTCGTCCTCTTCCTCTTCTTCTGGCGGAAGGCCTTCACCACCGACATTGGTGATGTCGTCTTCGGAGCTGCGGACCCGGCGGGTCTTTTCCTTTTCTTCGGCAGCCTTGCGGTCTGCCTCGATCTTCTCCGGCGACTGGAACTGCGGTGCAGCCTTGGCCTCGGGACCGGAATAGGTGGTTTCGAGATCGATGATCTCGCGCAGCAGCGTCTGGCCTTCGTTGAGTTCGTCACGCCAGATAATGATGGCCTGGAACGTCAACGGGCTTTCACAGAGACCCGCGATCATGGTTTCGCGGCCGGCTTCGATCCGCTTTGCGATCGCGATTTCGCCCTCGCGCGACAGGAGCTCGACCGAGCCCATTTCGCGCAGGTACATGCGAACCGGATCGTCGGTACGATCGGTTGGCTCTTTCTTCTTCGCGGTTGCAAGCGCGGTGCCGCTCGAAGGCGCGATTTCGCCGCCTTCGCTCTCGTTATCGTCGCTGCTGTCGTCGTCGTCGCCACCGGCGGCTTCGTCGGCTTCCTCGTCCTCGACGACGTTGATGCCCATATCGGACAGCATCGCCATCGTGTCCTCGATCTGCTCGGAGGTCACTTCCTCGGACGGCAGAACAGAGTTGAGTTCGTCCATGGTGACGTAGCCGCGCTTCTTGGCGGCTTTGATCATCTTCTTGACCGCGTCATCCGAGAGATCGAGAAGCGGGCCATCGGGAGCGCCTTCGCGTTCAGCTTCTGCTTCTTCGTTCTCTTTGACTTTGGTTGCCATTCTTCGTCGCTTTCCCTGGACAAGCATTCGTGTATGCGGTGTGAACCCTTCCGGTTCGGGGGCTGCACCAGCTCCCGCCGCGAATCATTACCCCTGACGTAACGGGATGATGTTTAATTCCTGATTAACCACGACAGTCACCGTGGATGGTGTGGCCGGCTGCGACAGCAAGCCCATTGAAAGACCACTTGCATGATTGTCGTATCCGCCGTACCCATTTTCACCTTCTGCGCCAGAATGGTGATTCCCAGAAAATTCCGCTCCGTCAAGCGATTCCGGTAAAAAAACCGTTCAATTCGGTAAAAAACGCTGAATAGAGCCCTAAAGACCGCATTCCGGCTTCCTGTGGCAGATGTAGGCATGCGCGCCTAAAAGACAAGGGGTGCAGCGCAGCAGAAAGCATCGTTTAGCTCAACTTTCGATTCGGTCTGTTACGGTCCACAACCCGCCGAGAATCAGTTTTCGCTGAAAAAAGCGTGGAATCAACACAGCCGATCGCCAAGATACCGGGTACAATCTGCAGGTCCAGCGCAGCCTATGCGGCCTAAACGCCCCAGTCCATGACGACCTTGCCGGAATTGCCCGAGCGCATCGCCTCGAACCCTTCACGGAAATCATCAATGCCGATACGGTGGGTAATGACCGGTGTGAGATCGAGCCCGCCCTGCACGAAGGCGATCATCTTGTACCAGGTCTCGAACATCTCACGACCATAGATGCCCTTGAGGTTCAGCATCTTGAAGATGACCTTGTTCCAGTCGATCTCGAAGCCGGTGGGAGCGATGCCGAGAATGGCGATCTTGCCGCCATTGTTCATCTTGTCGATCATGTCGCGGAAGGCAGGTGCCGCTCCCGACATCTCAAGCCCCACATCGAACCCCTCCGTCATGCCAATGCTCTTCATGACATCGGCAAGGTTCTCCTTGGAGGCATCGACGACATAGTCGATACCGACCTTGCAGGCGAGATCCAGCCGGATCGGATTGATGTCGGTAATCACGACCTTGCGGGCGCCGGAGCGCTTGGCAACCATGGCGCCCATGATACCGATCGGTCCGGCGCCGGTGACGAGCACATCCTCGCCTACCAGATCGAAGGAAAGCGCCGTGTGTACGGCATTGCCGAAGGGATCGAAGATCGCAGCGATCTCGTCCGGCACGTCGTCGGGGATCGGAACGACATTGTATTCTGGAATGCAGACGAACTCGCCGAAGGAGCCGGGCCGGTGTACGCCGACGCCAAGCGTGTTACGGCAGAGGTGGCCCCGGCCCGCCCGGCAGTTGCGACATTTGCCGCAGACGATATGCCCCTCGCCCGAAACTCTCTCGCCGACATGATACTTCGTAACAGAAGAACCGATCTGCGCGATCTCACCACAGAATTCATGGCCGACGACCATCGGCACGGGAATGGTCTTCTGCGCCCATTGATCCCAGTTCCAGATGTGCACGTCGGTGCCACAGATCGCCGATTTGCGGACTCGGATCAGGACATCGTTCGGGCCTGGCTCAGGAACGGGCACATGCTCCATCCAGAGGCCTACCTCCGCCTTTGCCTTCACAAGAGCCTTCATCATGTTGGTCATCGCGCGCTCCTCATAAAGCAGATTCCTGCCTCGGCTCGCCAACCTAGCAACTTCCCGAGGGCTTTCACAATGGCTGCATCCGCCGTCTCATGACGCTGGAAAGCTGGGGTCAAGCAGCGTGGGGCGAATTAAAACGGAACGAAACTTCAACCCGCACGTTTTCCGGCCATCGAATCTAAAGGAGAACGTGATGAAAAAGACCCTCATTGCCGCTGCTGCCTTTGCAGCCCTTGCAACCACTGCCGTCGCGCAGGAAGCCACGGTCACTGGCATGGTCGGCGGCGCCGCAACCGGCGCTATCGTCGGCGGCCCGATTGGCGCCGGCGTCGGCGGTGTTATTGGGGCGGTCGCAGCCGCCACGATCGATCCGCCTCCGGCCAGGGTGATAACCTATGTCCAGCAGCAGCCGGTCCAGCAGTCCATCGTCGTGCAACAGCCTGTCGTGATCGGCAAGCCCATTCCGCGCGACGTCGTGCTCGTTCCCGTGCCGGAAGACCAGCGCTACGCCTATGCGGTTGTCAACAACCAGCGCGTCATCGTCGATCCGAACACCCACACGGTCGTTCAGGTCCTCAACTGACGGTATCGCCCAGATCAGTCCGCTGCAGCGTCGTTGCAGCGGACTTTGCATGCGCACGATGAAAAACGGAACATTATTGGGCGCGTTTGGCGTGTCTTTGGTCCCCCAACAAGTATAAAACAAACTAACATATTGAAAAATATAATATTTTTTCTATTAATCCTGTTTCATTTCCGACTATTTGAGACAGCCCGCATTCATCGGCCATTCATCCGATCCCTGCATAAAAAACCTGCGAATTTCAAAGGACTAGGCCTTATTCGAGGGTTAAGGGAAGACGATATGAACAAGTTCAAATTTGCCACGTTTGCCGCCGCTGCATTTCTCGCAGCCTCTGTATCTCATGCGGAAGACCTGGTCTTCACGCTGAAGAACGGCACCGGTTCCGTTCTCAACAATTTCTACGCTTCGCCGGTCGGCGTCGAGCAGTGGGAAGACGATATCTTCGGCCGCCAGGCTCTCGGCCCAGACGAAAGCATGGAAATTACCATCGCCGATGGCCGCGACGTCTGCAAATATGACATGCGTTTCGAATTCCAGGGCGACGAGCTGACGACCACGACCGACACGCAGGACCTTTGCGAATTGGGCGAATACACCATCACCGAATAAGCCCTCAAGCTATTCGGCCAGACGAGCGGCTCTGCCAGAGATGGCAGAGCCGCTTTCATTTCATGCCAGGGATTTCATCGGATCACGCCCAGCGAACGTCCGACATCCTCGAAGACGGCAATTGCCTGCCGGACATCCGCCTTGCTATGTGCGGCCGACATCTGCGTGCGGATACGGGCCTGCCCCTTGGGCACGACGGGGAAAGAGAAGCCGATCACATAGACGCCCTTTTCCAGCATGCGCGCCGCCATTTCCTGGGCGAGTGCGGCATCCCCCAGCATGACCGGGATGATCGGATGCCCCTCGCCCGCCAGCGTAAAGCCGAGCTTCGACATCTCGCTGCGAAAAAGAACGGAGTTCGCCTCAAGTCGTGCCCGCAAAGCACCACCATTGTCGATAAGATCAAACACCTTGAGGGAAGCCGCCGCGATGACCGGCGCCAGCGTGTTGGAGAAGAGATAAGGACGCGAACGCTGGCGCAGCCACTCGACCACCTCACCCTTACCGGATGTATAGCCTCCGGATGCGCCACCCAACGCCTTGCCGAGTGTTCCGGTAATGATGTCCACGCGGCCCTCGACGCCACAATATTCCGCCGAGCCACGACCGTTCTGACCGACGAAGCCCACGGCGTGACTATCATCGACCATGACCATCGCGCCGTATTTCTCAGCGAGATCGCAGACGCCGCCGAGATTGGCGATAATGCCATCCATGGAAAACACGCCGTCGGTCGCAATCAGCTTGAACCGGCTGCCTTCGGCCTTCTTCAGCTCCTCTTCCAGAGCGGTCATGTCGTTGTTGGCATAACGGAAGCGCTTTGCCTTGGAGAGACGCACGCCGTCAATGATCGAGGCATGGTTGAGGGCGTCGGAAATGATCGCATCCTCTTCTCCGAGCAGCGTCTCAAAGAGCCCGCCATTGGCATCGAAGCAGGAGGAATAGAGGATCGTGTCTTCCATGCCGAGGAAGGAAGAGATGCGGGCTTCGAGCTGCTTGTGCTCTTCCTGGGTTCCGCAGATGAAACGCACGGAGGCCATGCCATAGCCGTACCGATCAAGCGCCTGCTTGGCGGCGTCTGCCAGCTCGGCGTTGTCGGCGAGACCGAGGTAGTTGTTGGCGCAGAAATTCAGCACTTTCTGGCCAGATGCGACTTCGATCTCACCGCTCTGCTTGGACGTGATGACACGCTCGGACTTGTAAAGCCCAGCCGATTTAAGTTCGTCGATTTCGCGGATGAGGTGGTCGATAAAGGCTGATGTCATGATTGCGATCCGGGGTTCCAATACTGTATTCGACGATGACAGACATAACACAGCCAACCTCGCCTCGCATCGGCGCAAACGTCAGATCATGGCGCCGCGGCGGCCAGAAGGAAGACGATGAACATCTTCGAGAGATTTTCCCTGAAGGGTCAGGTGGCGCTTGTCACCGGCGGCGGACGGGGCCTCGGTTTCGAGATCGCGCGGGCACTTGCCGAGGCCGGCGCACATGTCGTGATCACCGGTCGAACGATAGAGACACTCGACACCGCCGTCATGACCATCGCAAATGCTGGCGGCAGTGCGCGAGCCGCCGCATTCGATATCGCAGACAGCGACGCCCAGCGGACTACCCTCGCAGATATCGAAAAAAAACACGGCCGGCTGGACATCCTCGTCAACAATGTCGGCGCCCGGGACAGGCGACCACTTGCCGATTTCGAGGATGACGCCGTGCTCGACCTGATCCGCACAGATCTGGTTGCCGCGATCACCTTGTCACGGGATGCGGCGACCTTGATGAAGAAGAGGCAATACGGGCGACTGATCTCGATTACCTCGATCAACGGCCAGGTGGCGATGCCGGGCGACGGCATCTATCCCGTCGCCAAACAGGGACTGACCGGTCTGATGCGTTCCATGGCGATCGAATTCGGCCCCTTCGGCATCACCAGCAATGCCATTGCGCCGGGCTGGTTCGCGACCGAGACCAATGCTGTCATGGCGGAAAACGAGGAGCTGATGCCGTTCGTTCGCCAGCGCATCCCCGTTCAGCGATGGGCGCGGCCGGACGAAATCGCCGGTGCGGCGCTGTTTCTCGCCAGCCCCTCGGCCTCCTTCGTCAACGGCCATGTGCTGACCGTCGACGGTGGAATGACCGTCAGGATGTAAGCTCAGCTTTTCTGCAAAGCGAGATGGGCGCCAAGGCCGACGAGTACGGCGCCACCGGCGCGTTGCAGCAGACGTTGCGCTGTGCTCGACTGCTGTAGTCTCTTCATGATAGCGCCTGCCAACATGACGCAGATGATATCGGCGGACGAGAACACGCAGTTGACGATCGTGCCGAGCACCAGAAACTGCAGCCAAACCGGCTGGGCAGCGGCTGCATCGACGAACTGCGGCAGAAAGGCGAGGAAGAAGAGCGCAGTCTTCGGATTGAGCACCTCGACCGTGACGCTTTCCAGAAAGGCGCGACGTGCGGATTTGGGGATAAACCCGACCGGACCGGTTCCCCCGCTCGCCTTGGCACGCATCAGCGAAAGGCCGAGCCAGACCAGATAGGCGGCGCCCATCAGCTTGACGGCCATATAGAGTGCCGGCACTGCATGAAACAGAATGGAAAGACCGGCCGCAGCGGCAATCACATGCACATAGCAGCCGATATGGATACCGAGCGTTGCCATCAAGCCGGCCCAGCGGCCCCGCGCCATCGTCTGCGCGGCGGCGTAGAGCATGGAGGGGCCGGGAATATAGGCAAAGATCGCGGTCGTGATCAGGAAAGTGACGAATAGTTCGAACGACGACATGTAAGCCTCTGGTTTTGGAAGACCGCCCAGCCGTTATGTAACCGGCGCAATACTCATTGATAGCCGAAAAAGGAATCCTGCCCAAGAACGCGCGGCCGTTTCAGCCACGCTCGTGGTCGCGGATCGCCTTCAGGAAGATATCGCCGTAACGTTCGCGCTTGGACTGGCCGATGCCCGAGATGTCGAGAAGCGCGTTGGCATCCGAAGGCCGCTCCTTGGAAAGGGCAACCAGCGTCGTATCCGGAAAGATCACATAGGGCGGCACGTTCAGCTCCTTGGCAAGCGTCGCGCGCACGGCCCTCAGCGCCTGGAAAAGTTCGCCGTCGCGGTCCGACAGTTCGCTTCGGGCCGCAGCCGCCGCTCCCGATTTGCCGTTGCGCTGGGATTTCCCCGATGTCGGCCGGTCCTTGCGGAAGCGCACCTCCCGTTCACGCTTGAATACCGCGCGGCTTTCGGGCTCCAGCTTGATGGCGCCGAAGGCGGAATGATCGACGCTGACGAGACCGCCGGCGAGAAGCTGGCGGAACACCGATTGCCAGGTCTTGGCCGCTATATCCTTGCCGGCGCCGAAGACAGGCATATCGACATGGCCGAAGCGCTCGGTCTTTTCGTTGCTAACGCCCATCAACACGTCGATCACATGACCGGTACCGAAGCGTTCGCCCGTGCGGTAGACGGCGGCAAGCGCCTTGATCGCCGCATCCGTGCCATCCCAGGTCTCGACCGGCTTCAGGCAGGTATCGCAGCTCTCGCAGCGCCCCGGATGCGCTTCTCCGAAATGTCCCAGGATTGCCTGTCTGCGGCAGGAAGCAGTCTCGCAGATCGCAAGCAACGCATTGAGCTTGGCGCGCTCGACGCGCTTGATTTCATCTGCCGCAGAACCTTCGTCGATCATCCGGCGGCGCTGGATGACGTCGGCCATGCCATAGGCCATCCAGACGTCGGACGGTTGGCCGTCACGACCGGCGCGGCCGGTTTCCTGATAGTAGGCTTCCACCGAGCCCGGCAGATCGAGATGGGCGACATAGCGCACGTCCGGCTTGTCGATGCCCATGCCGAAAGCGACGGTCGCGACAAGGCACAGGTTTTCCTCCTTGAGGAACGCATCCTGATTGGCGTCACGCACAGCGCGGTCCATGCCGGCGTGGTACGGAAGGGCTCGGATGCCCTGCGTGTTCAGCCATTCCGCCGTGTCCTCGACCTTGGCGCGCGAAAGGCAATAGACGATGCCGCTCGAACCCTCGTGGCGAGATAGAAAGCGCAGAAGCTGCTGGCGCGGCTGGTCCCGCTCGACGATTTCATAGGCGATATTCGGCCGATCGAAGCTGGTCGAGAAAACCTCTGCTCGCTGCAGGCCGAGCCGCTCGATGATATCTTCGCGCGTATGCGGATCGGCCGTCGCCGTCAGCGCAATGCGCGGCACGCCCGGAAAATGCTCGCCGAGCTGGCCGAGTTCGCGATATTCCGGCCGGAAATCATGGCCCCATTGCGAGACACAGTGAGCCTCATCGATCGCGAACAGCGCGATCTTCGCCCCGTTGATCAGGTCGCGGAAGGATGGCGTCAGGATACGTTCGGGCGTGACATAAAGGAGATCGAGCTTGCCGGCACGCAAGGCATCACGAACAGCAAAGGCCTCGTCGCGCGTGAGCGAAGAATTCAGTGCCGCCGCGCTGACGCCAACCTGCTTCAACGCCTCCACCTGATCGCGCATCAAGGCGATCAGCGGCGAGACGACAATGCCGACGCCGTTGCGGCACAAAGCCGGGATCTGGAAACACAGCGACTTGCCGGCCCCCGTGGGAAACAGCACGACCGCATCGCCACCTGCCGTCACATGCTCGACCACGCCGGCCTGCTTGCCGCGAAAGGCCGAGTAGCCATAGACGGTCTTCAAGACATCGAGCGGGTTTCGGGCACCTTCACGGTCAAACAGGGGATCGATACGGTCTTTTGTCTGCGGCATGGAATCGCTTTCTTGGAGAGCGGACTATGGCACGGATCATGACACGACAGCCATCGCCTGCGACCCCAATGCACGATTGGTCCCCTTCTACTTGCCCGCCGGCCCTTTCACGCGGCCCGACAACACGCCGAAACCGTCAATGATCGCTTCCTGGTTTTCAAGACGCGTCACTTCGAGCTGAACCTCCTGCAACGTCCGTAGGATCTGGCTGACACTCTCGTCGTCCCCCTCCTCCGTCGCGTGGGCAAGCTCGTTTTCCAGTTCATGCCGCTGCCACAGCAACGCCTTGGTGCGCTTGTGCAAAGAGAGCGCCTGGAGATAACCCTCCCGTGCATCCTCGGGTGCCGCCTGAATGGTCGCGGTCCAAAGCCGCGTGTAGCGGATCTGCTGATCAAGCCCCTTCAGAAGTGCGCCAAAACCTTCCGCTTCCAGCTGTTCCATCAAACCTTCGCGAGACAGGCGCGGTCCCTTGGCGGCGGCGGCATTGAGCACAGACGACCAGAAGCGCTGGAGATCGCGATTGTCGTATTCGATCGCGGAAATCTCGTCATATTCCTCGAACAGAAGCTGCGGGTGATTGACAATCGTCAAGGCCAGCACACTTTCGCGCAACGGCGGGAGGCTCTGGCTGCCGCTCACCAGTGAAGAGCGGGCCAGGCGTTCAGAAACACCGCCGGTCCCTCGCTGGGCCGAAGGCCCGCCACGCCCCTGCGGGCCGTTGCGTGCTCCGTCTCTTCCCTGATTGCGGTCGAAATTGCGCTGAAAACCCTGTTGCCGATTGCTGCCCTGGAAGAAGGCATTCAGCCGGTCGCGAACATCCTGTCCGTAGTGGCGACGCACGTTCTCGTCGGCGATGACCGCAACCACCTGCTTCAATGTCGCTTCCAGTTCAGCGCGCTTTTCCGGCGTATCGAAGCCTCCAGACTGCACTTCGCGGATCCACACCATCTCGGACAGTGACCGCGCCGACGCCATCACCTTGTCGAAGGGACCGCGCCCTTCGTTGCGGACGATATCGTCGGGGTCCTTGCCATCAGGCAGAAGCGCAAAGCGCACGGACCGGCCGGGCTTCAGATGCGGCAGGGCGAGGTCCACGGCGCGGTTTGCTGCGCGAATGCCGGCGCCGTCGCCGTCGAAGCAGAGCACCGGCTGCTGCGTCAGCTTCCACAGAAGTTCGAGCTGGTTCTCGGTCAGCGCTGTTCCCAGCGGCGCGACGGCGTTCTCGATGCCGACCTGATGGAGCGCGATAACGTCCATATAGCCTTCGACGGCAATGATCGTGCCAGCGCCATTTTCGTTTTGCGCGGCGTTGCCGTCGCGGCCAGCCCCAGACATGGCTTTTCTGGCACGAGCAAAATTGTAAAGCACGCTTCCCTTATGGAAGAGTTCGGTCTCGTTGGAATTGAGGTATTTCGCCGGCGCATCCGGTGACATGGCGCGTCCACCGAAGGCAATGACCTTTTCGCGGGATGACAGGATCGGGAACATGATGCGGTCGCGGAAGCGGTCGTAGGAAACCGGAATGTCCGGCCCGTGAACGACAAGACCGCAGGCCTCGATCTGCTCCTTGGCAATACCCTTGGTCGCCAGATGCTCCTTCAGCGCATTGCGGCTCTCGGACGCATAACCAAGTCGGAACGTCTCGATCGTGCGCCCCGTCAGCCCGCGATCGCGCAGATACGCACGCGCCTTGGCGCCGTTGGCCGTCTGCAGCTGATCCTGGAAAAACTGCGTCGCCATTTCCATGACGTCCTGCAGGCTCGCCCGCTGGCGGTCACGCTTCTCGGCCTCGACATCCGGCTGCGGCATCGCCACGCCGGCAAGATCGGCGATCTGCTGCACGGCCTCAGGAAAGTTCATGCCGTCGAGATCAGTCAGGAAACGGAAATGATCTCCCGATACACCGCAGCCGAAGCAGTGATACCTCCCCTTGCGATCCTCGCAATGGAAGCTCGGTGACTTCTCCCCGTGGAAGGGGCAGCACGCCCAGAAATCGCCGCGCGACGCATTGGTCTTCTTGCGATCCCAGGTCACGCGTTTGCCGATCACGTCCGAAATCGGAACGCGGTCACGAATCTCATCGAGAAAGGCGTTGGAAAAGCGCATGAAAACCTCTGATCTGGCCTTCATATAGGCGTCAAAATCCCGCCACGCCACCGCCGATATCAGGCATGCCCGCAATTCACAGGCAGTCGTGACGGAGCATTCACCTTAAACGGTACAGAAACAACAAAGCGTTTGACATTGCTGCGTTGCAACAGCGATGAAGTCATCCATATTCCGGAAACATGATCATGGCTCTCACCGCACAAAGCCTGGCCGAAAGCGAAGATTTCTTCGCCGCTATGCGTGCGAGCGCCCGCGCGCTGACAGCGATGTTCGCAGAGTTTCCGCGCCTGAGCTCGATCTTCGCGTCTCAACAGCGCTGGCTGCTGGCGCAGGCGGGATTTGCAATTTATTTCGGCTGCCCGGCACTCGGACGGGAAGCAGGCCTCTATTCCGGCCGCTTCGTTGCAACCGCGGTCGAATACGATATCGCCAGCCGAAACACGGCAGCAGCCTTCCTGCAGGAAATGCTCGCCTACCGTTTCGTCAAATATATCGACAACCCGCCCGATAATCGCACGCGTCCGCTGGAGCCGACGGAGACCGCCCTTCATCCCGTCCGGCAATGGATGCATGTGCATCTTGCCATCCTCGACGGCCTGGACGGCGGTCGCCGAGCAGATATGCTTGCCAAAGACCCGGCAATGTTCCCCGGCCTGGAAGCAAGGACCGCCTACAGCATCCTTGAAAACCAGCGGCTTCGCCAACCGGGCGAAGCCTTCAATCTTTTCACATGGGCCAATGCCGGCGGCGGGGTGATGGACTACTTCATCGGTCGTATCGAAAGCTGGGATCGGAATGATCAACAGGTGGCGGTAGGGCCGATCGTGGCGGCAGAACTCTGCCGCACCTTCATGATTTCGAAAACCCACTTCAAGCGCCTGATGAAACGCGCGTCGGAAATGGGAAGCCTTGGCTTCCAGAGTACCGGCCCAAGCGCCGGCCTCTGGCTCTCCCAAGGCTTTGTGACCGAATATCGCAATTATCAAGCCGAGAAATTTGCGATTATCGACGCTGCATTCGAAGCTGAAGCAGGTAAGGCTCCCGCTTTCAGAGAGCTGAAAGCAGTTCTTTGAGGATGCCGGAGGCCTTGGCGAAATCCATCTGGCCTGCATAACGTTCCTTGAGGATCGCCATGCACTTGCCCATGTCGCGGATGCCCGCAGCACCGACTTCCGCGATCACTTCGGCTGTTACCGCACGCACCTTATCGTCGGAAAACTGTTCCGGCTGGAAGTCGGCGATGATGGCGATTTCCTCGCGCTCATGTTCCGCAAGCTCCGGGCGGCCGGCATCGTCGTAGATCTTGGCCGATTCTTCGCGCTGCTTGACCATCTTGGCGAGGATCTGCAGGAGGTCGTCGTCGGAGGCCGCGTCCTTGCCGATGCCGCGATTAGCGATGTCGCGCTCCTTAATCGCCGCCTGCACGAGGCGCAGCGTCGAAACGCGGCGCGTGTCCTTAGCCTTCATTGCGGTCTTCAGCGCTTCGCTGATCGTGTCGCGCATATCGTTTTCTCCCGCCGGTAGCGAAGGCCGGCCGCTTGAAATGCGCCGTGCCCAGGGTTGTGATTTTGCGCAGTCTTAGACCAGCAAGGGCAAAACAATCAAACCGAATAGTCAAATAATTGATTTTATTATTCTTTTATTTCAAAACAATTCACAGGGAGGTGTTGACCGCAAGGGCGGTCGGGACTATTTTCCGGCACCTGCACCGAAATTGGCATGACACAGAGCGACCGCGGGGTTTCCGCGCGCCCATGCCTGAGCACGAGATTTGGCACACGGCCGCGGGAGGCGTCTCCCCGCTTCCCGTCACACGAACGGGATAGAAACGATGACCGCGACTGCTCCTTGGACCACCGAAAAACCCACCGCCCTGCTCGTTCTGGCCGATGGCACCGTCATCGAGGGCAAGGGGATCGGCGCCACTGGCCACGTCCAGGCCGAAGTCTGCTTCAACACGGCGCTGACCGGCTACGAGGAAATCCTGACGGACCCTTCCTATCTCGGCCAGATCGTTACCTTCACGTTTCCGCATATCGGCAATATCGGCACCAATGACGAAGACATCGAAGACCTGACGCCGGCTGCACGCCACGGCGCGGTCGGCGTCATATTCAAGGCCGAGATCACCGAACCGTCCAGCTACCGCGCGTCCCAGGACCTCGACGAATGGCTGAAGGCCCGCGGCATCATCGGCCTCAGCGGCATCGACACGCGCGCACTGACCGCCTGGATACGCGAAAACGGCGCCCCGAACGCCGTCATCGCCCATGATGCGAACGGCGTCTTCGATATCGAAGCCCTGAAAGCAGAAGCTGCCGCCTGGAGCGGCCTTGAAGGCCTCGACCTCGCCAAGGCCGCCTCCTCCGGCCAGTCGTCGCGCTGGACGCAGACCCCCTGGGTCTGGAACGAAGGCTACGGCGAACTCGACGAGGCGAAGGCTCGCCACCACATCGTCGCCCTCGACTTCGGCGTGAAGCGCAACATCCTGCGCCTGTTCGCCGGCCTCGACTGCAAGGTCACCGTCATGCCCGCAACCACCAGCGCGGAAGAAGTTCTGGCCCAGAAGCCGGATGGGATCTTCCTGTCGAACGGCCCCGGTGACCCGGCCGCAACGGGCGAATACGCCGTGCCAGTTATCAAGCAGCTGATCACCACGGATATCCCGGTCTTCGGCATCTGCCTCGGCCATCAGATGCTCGGGCTCGCGCTCGGTGCCAAGACCGAGAAGATGCACCAGGGCCACCACGGCGCCAACCATCCGGTGAAGGACCACACCACCGGCAAGGTCGAGATCGTCTCGATGAACCACGGCTTTGCGGTCGACTCGAAGTCGCTGCCGGACGGCGTCGAGGAAACGCATATCTCGCTGTTCGACGGCAGCAATTGCGGCCTGCGCATGAACGGCAAGAACGTCTTCTCCGTCCAGCATCACCCGGAAGCTTCCCCCGGCCCGCAGGACAGCCACTATCTCTTCCGCCGCTTCATCAACATGATCAACGAGAAGAAGGGCGAACCGGCTTTGGCCGAACGCTGAGAGTCAGGAAGACCGGAGTGGAATGGAAAAGGCCCGCGCGTTGCGGGCCTTTTGGTGTCTGCGGAACCTGCGAGCCGGCTCAGGCTGCTCGCTGCAAAGCCTTTCTCTCCCGCGACAGGAAGCGGAAGAAGCGCCAGGTCAGCGAGATGCTGGCAGCCGTCAATCCGATGACGAAGCCGTACCAGATTCCGACGCCGCCGAAGCCCAGCGGGAACGCCAGCACATAGGCCGCAACAAAACCGATCGCCCAATAGGAGATCAGCGCGAAGATCATCGGCACCGTCGTATCTTTCAGGCCGCGCAGCATGCCGGCTGCAAGGGCCTGCACGCCATCAACGAGCTGGAAGGCACCGGCAATCACGATCAGCGGCCCGGCATAGGCAACGACGTCCATCGCATCCGGGCGGCGGATATCCAGATAGAGCATGGCAAGCTCGTGCGAAAACAGCGCGAAGACAAGGCTGCCGATGACGGCAAAGCCGCAGCCAAGCACCAGAACGGAGATTGCGGCACGCTTGATGCCTTCCGCATCCCCTCGCCCATGTGCCAGGCCAATGCGCACGGTCGCGACCTGCGCCAGGCCGAGCGGGATCATGAAGGCGACCGACGCAAATTGCAGCGCGATGCCATGGGCGGCAAGCTCGACAGTACCGATCATGCCCATCAGCAAAGATGCGACCGTAAAGAGGCTCACCTCGGCAAGAATCGTCACGGCAATCGGCAGGCCGAGCTTGACGACTTCCTTCAGCACCGGCCAGTCGGGGCGCCAGAACCGGACGAAAATCTCGTAATCGTGTGTCTGTGGCGTCCGCTGGATATAGATGTAGAGCAGAACGAAGCTCATCGTATTGACGACCAGCGCGGAAATGGCTGCACCGACAATGCCCAGCACGGGGGCACCGAGATGGCCGAAAATCAGGATATAGGCGAGCACGGCATTGGTCGCGAGGATGGTGATCGTCACATAGAGGATGACGCCAGCCCGCTGCAGCGAGCTCAAGAAGCCGCGCAGCACCATGAAAAGGAGCGCCGGGAAGATGCCCCATTGCGCCACCCGAAGATAATGGCCGGCAAGCTCCGCCACGGCCGGCTGCTGCCCCATAGACCGCAAGACCGTCTCTGCGTTCCAGAGCAGCGGCGCAGTGATGACGCCATAGCCCAACACGGCCCACATGCCCATGCGCACGGCGCGGCGCACGGCGACACGATCGCCACGACCTTCGGCCTGCGCCACGATCGGCACGACGGCATTGGCGAAACCGGACCCGAAAATGAAGACGGTGAAGAACATCTGCGCAGCCAGAACCATCGCCGCAAGCTCGGTGGTACCGAGACGGCCAACCATCAGCACGTCGGTTGCATGGATCGCAAACTGTGCGATCTGCGCCCCGATGAAGGGGATTCCGAGCGTGATGCTGGCGCGGTAATGCGCAGACCACGAATTGTTCGCGCCAACTTCCGCTGGGTTATCGATCCTCGTCAACATGATGGGGTTAGGCCTTTGACTTCGTCGCAGCCGGACAATGGCCGCACGATGGGAAGCCGGGAAATACCGCAATATGCGACAAATGGCCAGAGATCGGATCAAAATCGCTTATTTTTTCATCAAAACATCACAGAAACTGATGGATTTTGAGAAAAGAAGTCTGGGCTCTTTAAATCCGAGGCCATTTGAAAAGCGCCGCCTACGACGCGACGCTCTCCAGGGCGGCACCCACTGGCATTGGCCGCAGCTTTGCGAGATAGACGGCGAGTGCCAAGACGATGAAAAATCCCGACAGAACATACGGCGCACCAGCAAAGTGAACGGTCGCTCCGGGTGCGGTAAAACTACTGAAGATCTGCGTGAACATCAGCGGACCGATGATGGTGGTGAAGCTGGAGATGCTGGACAACGCACCCTGCAACTCGCCTTGCGCAGAAGGTGGAACCCGGGCTGCCGCGATGCTGCGCAGCGGTGGATCGGCGAGAGCTTCGATGCAGGTCAAGAGGATCACCGCATAGACCATCCAGCCCTGGAAGGCCAAGGCATAGCCGAACAGCCCGAGCCCGGTGAAGGCCAGCCCCACCGCACCGGATTTCCATTCGCCGAGCCGTGGCACGACACGCGGCAGCACGAAGCCCATGACCAAGGCCCCGCAAATACCGAAGATGCCGAGCGACAGACCGATCTGCCCTTCGCTCCAACCATAGCGCTCGGACGTTACGAAGGACCAGACGGCAGGATAAACCGCATGGGCCTGCCAGTAGAGGAAAAACACCAGCAGGATCCAGCCGATGCCCGGATAGTTGCGCATCTGCTTCACCGCACCCAGCGGATTGGCCCGCTTCCACTCGAACCTGCGGCGATGCTCCTTGCCCAGCGTTTCCGGCAGCAGGAAAAAGGCGACGACGAAATTGATGAAGGAAAGGGCTGCGGCGCCGTAAAAGGGAATGCGCGGCCCGAATTCACCAAGGATGCCGCCAAGCACAGGCCCGAGCGCAAATCCCGTGCCGAAGGCGATGCCGATCAGTCCGAAATTCTTGGCCCGGTTGCTGTCGTCGCTGACATCGGCAATGTAAGCGGAGGCCGTGGAAAAGCTTGCGCCGCTGATGCCGGCGAGCACGCGCCCGACAAACAGCATCCAGTAGGTCGTAGCCAGCGCACAGATCAGATTGTCGAGCGCGAAGGTTAGCACGGATGCAAGCAGCACCGGGCGCCGACCGAAGCGATCGGAAAGATTGCCAATCAGTGGCGCGAAAAGTAACTGCATACCGGAATAAACAAGCAGCAGCCAGCCACCCTCGACCGCCGCCTCGCTGATCGTGGCGCCCGTCAGCTCCTCCAGATAGGCAGGCAGCACCGGCGTGATGATGGCGATGCCCATGATATCGAGAAACAGGATGACGAAGACGAGGAACAGGCCGCGCCGTGCCGATTTCGGATCGATCATCATTCCCTCCACCGGCCAGAAACTCGATACGGAACGGGAACAAACCGATCCATTTCCTGCGTAACGCAAAAAATCAGGCGAAACAATCCATGAACATTTCAATGTTCGTGATGCAGAGATAGCCGGAATTGATGACACGCCGATTGTTCGTCATCGATTGTCAGCGGTTCTGTTTGATGAAGTCAACAAAGGCGCGCAGCGGCGCGGGCATATGACGGCGGCTGGCGTAATAGAGAAACGGCCCCGGAAAAAACGAAACCCAATCTTCCAGGATCGGCACGAGTTTGCCCTCGGCAAGCGCCGGCACCAGAAAGTCCTCGAATGTCCGGATGATGCCGAAGCCATCGATAGCCGCCCGTATCTCCAGTTCGACTGTATTGGCAATCAGCCTCGCTGGCGGCGTGATGCGCAAGACTTCGTCTCCCCGCTCGAATTCCCATGGCGACATCGCGCCGCTCAGGAAGCGGTGACGGATGCAGGTGTGGTCGAGAATATCGTTGGGATGGAGAGGCTCGCCCTGATCGGCAAGATAGGACGGTGCAGCGGCGGTGACATAACGTTGCTCGCCAGGACCAATCGGGACGGCGATCATGTCGCGCTCCAATCGCTCGTCATAACGAATACCGGCATCGAAGCCTGCGGCAAGCACGTCGATGAAGCTATCCTCTCCCCGCACTTCCAGCGTGATGTCCGGATACTTTTTCAGGAAAGCACCGATAAGCGGCGGGAGAAAGGTCATCGCCACAACGGTCGGCACGTTGAGCCGCAGGGTGCCAGCGGGGCTTTCGCGAAAACTGTTGATCTGGTCGAGCGCCAACGCCACGTCACCGAGCGCCGGGGTCAACCGTTCCAGCAGGCGTTCCCCCGCCTCCGTAACGGTAACGCTGCGGGTGGTGCGGTTGAGGAGGCGAACCCCGAGCCGCTGCTCCAACCGCCGCAGGGCCTCGCTCAGTGCAGAAGCAGATACGCCCCTTTTGAGTGCCGCAGCGCGAAAACTCCGCTCTTGGGCAACCGCAGTAAACGCATCGAGGTCAGCAAGGGGAAGGTCGCTCATTGTTTTAAATTCCGCACAAGCTGAAGAACCGAAGGCGGAATATCGCACAAGACGCATTTCTACGAAACAGACGTCATGGCGGGAAAATTGCAAGAAGCGTCCGGTAGAAACGCAGAACACGATTCAAATGCGCAGTCTTCAACAACAAAAAAGGCCGGGCGAAATTCGCACCGACCTTCCTCACTCCATCTCTACGACACTGCCAGTACATCCGTGGTCAGGCGGAGATGAATCTCTTGTTGAAGCGAATATGGTGGACATATGTGTCCGTTTCAAGACAGCCGTGTAAAATATTTAAAACAAAGGAAAATCCGACTTCACTTCATCCAGTCTGGAAAGGCTCTTTCAGCCGTATTCCTTTTGTCGCGGTCATCGAAAGCTGAGCCCGTAGTTAGAACGTGATCTTCACCGAGGGTGCACTTCGATTGGCAGCACCGTGGAACACGGCCTCGATATTGTTGCCATCCGGATCGAACAGGAAGGCGGCATAGTAACCGGGGTGATAGGGCCGCTCGCCCGGCCCGCCATTATCCGTGCCGCCATGGGCAAGTCCGGCCTCGTAAAAGGCCCGCACGGTCGCCTCGTCCGCCGCCTGAAAGGCGAGATGATGGCGGCCGGTCAGTGCACCGGTGGAGGCTTCGCTGTCGAGCGAGGAGATGAAGAGTTCGTCAACCCAGAAAAAGCCGTTTCCTTCTCCACCGATCGGGATACCCAAAACCTCGAGAACGGCGCCGTAGAAGCTGCGGCTTGCCGATAGGTCCCGCACGACCAGCTGGATATGGTCTATCAGGCGCCCGCGATGCAGTTCGTTGGTTTCCATATTCCATCTCCTCTGGCTTGAGACAGGACATCTAGGCGGCGACGCCGGGCTTTCAATGCCTCTCACTCAGTCGTCGGGAAACGCGTCATAGGCCGGCAGGCAATTCGTGATCTCGTGCCAGATGGCCTTCGATCCCGCGAAGATATGGGCTGACGGACGGATGGAGGGCGCATCAACGAGCGTCCCCATCGTCACGTGCACATACTGCCCCTCGCGCACAACGGAATAAAGAAGAGAGCCACAAGTGGCGCAATGGACATCATGCGCCGCCTGTTCATCGCCGTAGATGAGAATGCCATCGGCGCCGCACACGAGTTTCAGCTTGTCCCGCCCGATCCCTGCAAAGGGCTTGAAGGCGGAACCAGTGGCCCGACGGCAATTGGAGCAATGGCAGTTCATGGCGTATTCGAACGCATCCGCCACTTCATATTCGACAGCACCGCACAGGCATTTGCCCCGCAAGCGCCGTGCTGCCGGATCGACCATCTCTCCTACCACCGCAGCCATCCGTCAGCTCAGATATTGCCCTTGAACGTATCGCAAGCCGAAAGCTTGCCGCTGTCGAAGCCGCGCTTGAACCAGGCTGCGCGCTGCTCCGACGTGCCATGATTGAAGCTTTCCGGAACCACATAGCCCTGGGTTCGCTTCTGCAGCGTGTCGTCGCCGATCTGCGTCGCGGCATTCAGCGCTTCTTCAAGGTCGCCCTGTTCAAGCAAGCCCTTCTGCTCGGTGTATTTGCCCCAGATGCCCGCAAAGCAATCGGCCTGAAGCTCGACACGCACGGACATCTGGTTCGAATCCGCCTCGCTCATGCTCTGACGCTGGGCATTGACCTTGGGCAGGATGCCGAGAAGATTCTGGACGTGGTGGCCGACTTCATGCGCAACGACATAGGCTTCGGCAAAATCGCCGGCCGCATCGAAACGCTGGGCGAGCTCGTCAAAGAACGCCATATCGAGATAGACCTTGTGATCGCCGGGGCAATAGAACGGCCCGGTCGCCGCCGATGCCATGCCGCAGGCCGAGTTGATGCTATCGCGGAAGAGAACCAGCTTGGGCTCCTCATAGGTTTCGCCACCGGCCTTGAAGATGCCGTTCCAGGTGTCTTCCGTCTCGGCGAGCACGGTGGAGACGAAGGCCTTGCGCTCCTCTTCTTCAGCGGAGCCTTGCGTGGTGCCCTGGCTCTGCTCGTAGCCGGAGGGGCTGGGGCTCGTCTGCCCGCCATCCATGACCTGTAACAGGTCAATGCCCATCATCTTCAGAATGAAATAGATCACGACGAGAAAGATGATCGTGCCGATGCTCATGCCGCCGCCGCGACCACCGCCACCGGTTGGAATACGAAAGCCGCCGCCGCGGCCGAAGGGGTTGCCGCCCATTCCGCCGCGCACCGGCCCGGAACCGCGCGCATCCTCGACATTGCCCGACTGGCGACGGCCTTTCCATTCCATGATGCAACTCCCGTCTGCATATCTTTCTATAGCGGCTGCGAAAACGAAGCCTTAACCCGCATATAACGCGCCAGAACGAAATTTGTGCAAGGTCAAATCAATAAACTTCATCACGCATGACGGCAGCTTCCCGCTGGCACACAATGAGCGAACATGCCAGCATGGGCGCTTGCTTTGGGAGGAGCGCATCATGAAAGCCATGCGTCTGGAGGCGATCGGAAAACTGTTCGTGCGCGAGGTCGAAAAGCCAGTGCCTGGATCGGAAGATTTGTTGGTGAGAGTAGAGGCCTGCGGTATCTGCGGCACCGACCGGCATCTTCTGCACGGCGAGTTTCCGTCCACGCCTCCCGTGACGCTCGGCCACGAATTCTGCGGCATCGTCGAGGTAGTGGGTGAAGCGGTCAAGGGTTTCAAGCCCGGCATGCGCATCACCGGCGACCCCAATATTTCCTGCGGCCTCTGCCCGCAGTGCCAGGCGGGCCGCGTCAATCTCTGCGCCAACCTCAAGGCGATCGGTATCAGCCGCGACGGCGGTTTTGCCGATTATGTCATCGTGCCACAGAAGCAAGCTTTCGATATCCCGCTGACATTGCCGCCCGAACACGGCGCCTTCTGCGAGCCGCTTGCATGTTGCCTTCACTGTATCGATATGGCTCGGATCAAGGCCGGATCATCCGTCATCGTGCTCGGTGGTGGTGTGATCGGGCTCTTGACGGTGCAGCTTGCGCGGTTGGCAGGCGCGACGACTGTTATCCTGTCGACACGACAGGAATCGAAGCGTCGGCTTGCGGAAGAACTCGGCGCGACCGCCAGCTTTGATCCTTCCGAGGACGATCCGATCGGCGGGCTTGCGGGTCTAAAGGGATTGCTGCCGGGAGGCGCGGATGTCGTCATCGAATGCGCCGGTGTCCGCGAGACGGTAATGCAGGCGCCGAAACTGGCGAAATCCGGTGGCACCGTCGTCATCCTCGGCGTGCTTGCTCAAGGCGAGAAGGTTGAGATCGAACCTTTCGACATTCTCTTTCGCGAATTGCGCCTCATCGGTTCTTTCATCAATCCGCATACCCACCGCCGCGCGGCCGATCTCGTCGCTTCCGGCAAGATCAATGTCGAAAAGCTGATCTCGCGTAAGATCACGCTTGATGAGGCACCAGAGACGATCCGCAATCCCGCCCGGGCGGGCGAGATCAAGGTTCTGGTGATGGCAGGGACGTAGCCCGTGCTACCGATCGATCATCGCCAAGGTAGCGGGCGCATACCGCGCACCGGAAATCCGATCCGATGCAAGGGCCGCATCGAGTTCTGACATCTCGTCGCCGCTCAGGACGATATCCGCCGCGGCTACGTTTTCCTCCAGATACCGGCGGCGCTTGGTGCCAGGGATCGGCACGATGTCCTCTCCCTTGCCAAGGATCCAGGCGAGTGCGATCTGGCCGGGCTTGGCATTACGGCGGGCGGCAATATCCTTGACGATCCCGGCCGCCTTGACATTCGCGTCGTAATTTTCACCCTGATAGCGCGGATCATTCTTGCGGAAATCACCTTCCGGATACTCCTCCGCCCGCTTGACCTCGCCCGCCAGGAAACCGCGACCAAGCGGCGAGAACGGCACGAGACCGATGCCCAGTTCGCGCAAGAGCGGAATGATGTCGGCTTCCAGATTGCGCTCCCAGAGCGAACACTCGCTCTGCACGGCGGAAACCGGATAGACAGCATGCGCCTTGCGGATATTCGCAACACCCGCTTCGGAGAGGCCGAAGAAGCGTACCTTTCCTTCCTGAACGAGCTCGCTCACCGTGCCGGCGACATCTTCCATCGGCACGGCCGGATCGACCCGGTGCTGATAGATGAGATCGATATGATCGGTGCGCAGGCGCTTGAGCGATCCCTCAACCGCACGCCGGATATTTGCGGGCGAGCTGTCCAGATCCCGTCCCTGCTGCTTGCCTTCATTGATGACAAAACCGAATTTCGTCGCGAGCGTCACCTCGTTGCGCTGTCCTTCGAGCGCGCGGCCGAGAAGCTCCTCGTTCCTTAGCGGACCGTAGACCTCCGCCGTATCGAGAAAGGTGCAGCCGAGTTCGATGGCGCGGTGAAGGGTGGCGATCGATTCTGTTTCGTCCGCCGGCCCGTAGGACTGGCTCATGCCCATGCAGCCGAGGCCAATGGCGGAGACCTCAAGCCTTTGCGAGCCGAGTTTTCGTTTCTGAAGTGTCATGGATCAAGTCCTTCCGAAACCTGGAATTGCATGAAGAGACATAGGTTTGCCGGTGACCGATTGAAGGCTCCAGGCAGAAATATCGTCGTTACGATCAAGGATTCACAGTGAACCGCAAAGGATTCGGATTTTCTGTCGATTCCTTGATTTTCGGGGTTCCGCTCAAAGGCACATTTGCCTATAAGCCGCTTCTAGCCTTTTAAGACTGACAGCATGCGCCCCGGCCGGTGACGTTCTCACCCTGGCCGGTTTTTCGCGCACGCGCAAGAACGGATAGAGCCCATGCCCAAGCGCCAAGATTTGAAATCGATCCTCATCATCGGCGCGGGTCCGATCGTCATCGGCCAGGCTTGCGAGTTCGATTATTCCGGCACCCAGGCCTGCAAGGCGCTGAAGGAAGAGGGTTACCGGGTCATCCTGGTCAACTCCAACCCGGCGACTATCATGACCGACCCCGGCCTTGCCGATGCGACCTATGTCGAGCCGATCACCCCGGAAGTCGTCGCTAAGATCATCGCCAAGGAGCGCCCGGACGCACTCTTGCCAACCATGGGCGGCCAGACGGCGCTCAACACCGCGCTCTCCCTGAAGCGCATGGGCGTGCTCGACCGCTACAATGTCGAGATGATCGGCGCCAAGCCCGAGGCTATCGACATGGCCGAAGACCGGGCCCTGTTCCGCGAAGCGATGTCGCGCATCGGCCTCGAAACCCCGAAGTCGCTGCTGGCCAACGCCACCGAAATCAAGGATATCGACCGCAAGCTGCATGTTGCCGAGCGCGACAAGCTGAAGGCGCAGCTTTCCGGCGCGGAACTCGACAAGGCGCTGGACGCCCTGGAAAACACCTGGAACCTCGGCGAAACCGACCGCAAGCAGCGCTACATGAGCCACGCCATGGCGATCGGCGCGCAGGCGTTGGACACCATCGGCCTGCCGGCGATCATTCGTCCGTCCTTCACCATGGGCGGCACCGGCGGCGGTATTGCCTACAACCGCTCGGAATTCTTCGAGATCGTCAATTCCGGTCTCGACGCCTCTCCTACCACCGAAGTCCTGATCGAAGAATCTGTTCTCGGCTGGAAGGAATACGAGATGGAAGTTGTCCGCGACACCGCGGACAACTGCATCATCATCTGCTCGATCGAAAACATCGATCCGATGGGCGTTCACACCGGCGATAGTATCACGGTTGCCCCTGCCCTGACGCTGACCGACAAAGAATACCAGATCATGCGCAACGCATCGATCGCGGTGCTGCGCGAGATCGGCGTCGAAACCGGTGGCTCGAACGTACAGTTCGCCGTCAACCCCGCAAACGGCCGTCTGGTCGTCATCGAAATGAATCCGCGCGTCTCGCGCTCGTCTGCGCTTGCCTCGAAGGCGACCGGCTTCCCGATCGCCAAGATCGCCGCAAAGCTTGCTGTCGGCTACACGCTCGACGAACTGGACAACGACATCACCGGCGGCGCGACGCCTGCTTCGTTCGAACCGTCGATCGACTACGTCGTCACCAAGATCCCGCGCTTCGCCTTCGAGAAGTTCCCCGGCGCCGGCACCACGCTGACGACGGCGATGAAGTCGGTCGGTGAAGTCATGGCCATCGGCCGCACCTTCTCCGAATCGCTGCAGAAGGCGCTTCGCGGCCTTGAAACCGGCCTCACCGGCCTCGACGAGATCGAGATCCCTGGCCTCGAAGGCACCGGCGACAACCGCAACGCCATCCGCGCCGCCATCAGCACGCCGACGCCCGATCGTCTGCGCATGGTCGGCCAGGCGCTGCGCATGGGCATGAGCGAAGCCGATGTCCATGACGGCTCCAAGATCGATCCGTGGTTCATCGCCCAGCTCAAGGCAATCGTCGACATGGAGGCCCGTATCCGCGAACACGGCCTGCCGGGCGATGCCGAAAACCTGCGCAAGCTGAAGGCCATAGGATTCTCCGATGCTCGGCTTGCCACCCTCTCCGGCAAGCGTCCGAAAGAAGTGGCCGAGATACGCAACGGGCTGAATGTTCGCCCGGTCTTCAAGCGCATCGACACCTGCGCTGCCGAATTCGCCTCGCCGACCGCCTATATGTACTCGACCTACGAAACGCCCTTCAACGGCGCTGCGCGCTCGGAAGCCCTCATCTCCGACCGCAAGAAAGTCGTGATCCTCGGCGGCGGTCCCAACCGGATCGGCCAGGGCATCGAGTTCGACTATTGCTGCTGCCACGCCGCCTTCGCCCTGAAGGATGCCGGCTATGAAGCGATCATGATCAACTGCAACCCGGAAACCGTCTCGACTGATTACGACACCTCCGATCGCCTCTATTTCGAGCCATTGACGGCCGAAGACGTGATCGAGATTCTCAAGGCCGAGCAGGAAAACGGCGAACTGGTTGGCGTCATCGTCCAGTTCGGCGGCCAGACCCCGCTGAAGCTTGCCGAAGCGCTGGAGCGGAACGGCATCCCGATCCTCGGCACCGCGCCCGACATGATCGATCTTGCCGAAGACCGCGACCGTTTCCAGAAGCTCCTGATGAAGCTGGACCTCAACCAGCCGAACAACGGCATCGCCTACTCCGTCGAGCAGGCCCGCATCGTCGCGTCGGAAATCGGCTTCCCGCTGGTTGTTCGCCCGTCCTACGTTCTCGGCGGCCGCGCCATGCAGATCATCCATTCGGAATCGATGCTGCAGACATACCTGCTCGACACCGTGCCGGAACTGGTGCCGGAAGACATCAAGCAGCGCTATCCGAACGACAAGACCGGTCAGATCAATACCTTGCTCGGCAAGAACCCGCTGCTGTTCGACAGCTATCTCAGCAACGCCATCGAAGTCGATGTCGATTGCCTGTCCGATGGCACCAACGCCTATGTGGCCGGCATCATGGAGCATATCGAAGAGGCCGGCATTCACTCCGGAGACTCGGCGTGCTCACTTCCGCCGCGCACGCTGTCGAACGGGATGCTCGACGAGCTCGAGCGCCAGGCGAAAGCCATGGCCAAGGCGCTGAACGTCGTCGGCCTGATGAACGTGCAGTTCGCCATCAAGGACGGCACCGTTTACGTTCTTGAAGTCAACCCGCGCGCTTCGCGTACCGTGCCCTTCGTCGCCAAGACCATCGGCGCGCCGATCGCCAAGATCGCCGCCCGCGTCATGGCTGGCGAGAAGCTCGATGCGAGTTTCGCGGCCTATGGCGAAAAGCCCGATCCGCGCAAGCTGAAGCACATCGCGGTCAAGGAAGCCGTCTTCCCGTTTGCCCGCTTCCCCGGCGTCGACATCCTGCTCGGACCGGAAATGCGCTCGACTGGCGAAGTCATCGGCCTCGACACCGATTTTGCTCTCGCATTCGCCAAGGCCCAGCTCGGTGCCGGCGTTGATCTGCCGCGCGATGGCGCCGTGTTCGTCTCGGTGCGCGACGAGGACAAGGAGCGCGTGCTCCCGGCGATCCGCATCCTCACCGACATCGGCTTCAAGGTTATCGCCACCGGCGGCACCCAACGCTTCCTCGCCGAAAAGGGCATCGCTGCAACCAAGGTCAACAAGGTGCAGGAAGGCCGTCCGCACATCGAGGATGCGATCCGCAACCGCCAGGTCCAGCTCGTCATCAACACGACGGATAGTAACAAGGCGATCTCGGACTCCAAGTCCCTGCGCCGCGCGACCCTCATGCAGAAGGTGCCGTACTACACGACAATGTCCGGTGCCGAAGCAGCCGCCAACGCCATCAAGGCACTGAAGGCCGGAAGCCTCGAAGTCCGGCCGCTGCAGAGCTATTTCTGAGGTTATCGAAATTTAGGCATGAGAGGTGAGAAATCTCCTCACCTCTCACAATCATCATTCATAAGCATCATCTAAATTTCCTATTGCGCCTACCTTAGGTTTTTGCTCTTATGCAAAAATACTACCGGAGGACGCGCAACGCCCGCTGATAATGCTTCCTGGCTTGCTCAGAATTATCAATTTCTGCTGGGCCTTATTCCCGTAGCTGCCGGTACGCTAATTATTCTGAGTGTTTGTATTGCAGTAATTCGCAATCAGACATCCGTCGCGGCGCTTGGGGTTTTAGCGTTTGGGGCTGCTTTATGTGGATCTGCCGTTTTCGCAAGCATCTCATGGGGCACGAAGGAGGGAAAAATTCAAACCATTGCAGGTGCTCTGGCTGAAGCGGCAGCAGCCGCTGACCGGACCAATTCCGCAATAGAAAGTCTGAAGGGGGCTTTGGTCGCCCTAACAGGATGCGGAAAAAGGCGCTTGCTGCGAGCGGACTGCCGTGATTCCATGCCCGAGTGATTGGCCGGCAGGAGCAGGACATGCGGGGCAGTGATATCCAGACGGCGGGTCTGTTTTCTTATGTGAGCTGCGAAGCACGCGTTCCGGCAAGCCATCCGCTGCGGGCAATCCGCGTGATTGTCGACGAGGCACTGGAAGTTCTGTCGCCTGATTTCGAGGCGATGTATTCAGCGATCGGCCGCCCGTCGATCCCGCCGGAGAAGCTTCTGCGCGCCCTGTTGTTGCAGGCTTTCTACACGATCCGCTCGGAGCGCCAGCTCATGGAGCAGATGGACTACAATCTGTTGTTCCGATGGTTCGTCGGCTTGTCGATGGACGCGCCGATCTGGGACGTCACCGTGTTCACCAAGAACCGTGAGCGGCTCCTGGCTGGCGACATCGCCGCCAAGTTCCTGGCCGCATTGCTGAGCCAGCCGCGAGTTAAGGCTCTCTTGTCAGACGAGCACTTCTCGGTGGACGGCACCTTGATCGAAGCCTGGGCCAGCATGAAGAGCTTCAAGCCCAAGGACGAGACTGATGGTGACGGTGATGACAACAACGGCTCCGGCGCTGACGCGAACAAGCCCGCAAAGGCTACGGCACGCAACCCTGAGCGGGATTTCCACGGCGAGAAGCGCAGCAACGCAACTCACGCGTCGACCACCGACCCGGATGCCAGGCTTTACAAGAAGGCCCGTGGGCAGGCGGCCAAGCTTTGCCACATGGGCCACGTCACCCTGGAAAACCGCAACGGGCTGGTTGTCGACGCCACGCTGACCCATGCGACAGGAACCGCAGAGCGCGAGGCTGCACTGGATATGGTGGGCCGCATGGATGGTCGTCATCGCATCACATTGGCTGCAGACAAAGCCTACGATACGGCAGACTTCGTTGCCGCCTTGCGGGATATCAAGGTGACGCCACACGTTGCTCAGAACACGGCGAACCGACGCTCAGCCATCGATGGTCGTACCACCCATCACCCCGGCTACGCTGTCAGTCAGCGCATCCGAAAACGTATCGAAGAGGTATTCGGCTGGGCCAAGACCAGCGGCGGAATGCGCAAGACCCGCCATCGCGGAAAGGATCGCGTCGGTTGGATGTTCACCCTGACAGCGACGGCTTATAATCTGGTGAGGCTGCCAAAGCTGCTGACGACGGCATAATCGCGCCCGCAATCCGCCGAGACAGGGCGGATGACGACAAAAGGACCGAAAAGGCCGCTGAAAAAGCCTCATCCCCGCTCGTCTTCGAACCGTCTAGCGAGGATCGGTAGAAAAATTAGCGCTATTTCCGCAACCTGCTAAATGAGAGAGTCGACAGAATAGTCCCTACTCCGAAAACTATCGATTCAAATGGAAAACCAACCTTCAAGACGGATAACACATTCTTTTTATGCGCTACAAATCCAGAACCGTGCAAAGAAAGTAAATTTGAATATAATACTGAATTCGATTGGAAATCGATACTAGCAGACTCAAAAACATTTCAAGGAAATATAGCTGAAATCGACAAATCCGTACGTGCCAATCAAGATTCTCTTGGCAGTATTCAGGATGCCTTGAAAGATATCAGGCCAAACACTTAACCCTCACGATTCTGAGGAGGCTCAATATCCGCCAATGATCGGCAATATCTCGCCGGTGATATAGCTTGAGCACTGCGGCGAGGCGAGGAACACATAGGCCGGTGCGATTTCCTCAGGCTGAGCGGGGCGCTTCATCGGTGTATCCTCCCCGAAATGCGCCACATCCTCCGCCTCTTTGTCAGAAGGGTTGAGCGGGGTCCAGACAGGCCCGGGTGCCACCGCGTTGACGCGAATGCCCTTGGGTGTCAGCTGGCTGGCAAGAGAGCGCGTAAAGGCATGGATACCGCCTTTGGTCATCGAATAGTCGAGGAGAGCCTTGCTACCCTCCAGCCCGGTCACCGAGCCCGTGTTGACGATTGCGCTGCCCTCCTTCATATGCGGGACAGCGGCCTGCACCATGAAGAAATAGCCATAGAGATTGGTCCTCAGCGTCTCATCGAAATGTTCTTCCGTCAGATCCAGTACGTCGGCCGTATGGACCTGAAAGGCTGCGTTATTGACCAGCACATCCAGCGTTCCGAAGACCTCGACCACGGCCGCAACCGCCTTTTGACAAAACGCTTTGTCCTTAACATCTCCCGGGATCGCCATTGCCTTGCGTCCTTCAGCCTCGATTGCATTCACGGTATCGTCGGCATCGCGTCCCTCCGCCAGATGCAGGATAGCGACATCAGCGCCCTCCCGCGCGAAGAGAACAGCAACGGCACGGCCGATACCACTATCACCGCCCGTGATCAGCGCAACTTTGCCCTCCAGCTTGCCGGATCCCTTGTAGAAGGGCGCCTCGTAAAGTGGAGCGGGATCGAGCTTGAACTCGGCACCGGGCTTTGGCAGATGTTGCTTGGGAAACGGGGGAACGGGATAGGCTCTCGCGCCGGCCTGCATCGCCTTTGGACGGGACGATTTCGCCCGCCGGTCCTTGGCATCGGCCTTGGCGACCTGCTCTTGTATATCCCGCTGCTGCTCCGCCGTGCGCTTGGCCGGGCTCATCGTGTTCGAAGGGTTTGCCTTGGCGACCATGTCACCTCTCCTTACGTGTTTACCCTCAGGAAACCTGGGTAGGCTTGATCGTCCCAACTGACACCGTGCCTTCAACGACGCCTCGCGGCTCGTCGCGTCGGGCAGCCTGCGAAGACTGTTCTTCGCGAACGGCATAAAGTCGCTCGTTGCGAAAGGCGCTCGCATCGCGCGTCGAGTTACCTTCAGCGGGCATCGCATCGATTTCCATGAAGTCAAGTTCGGCCTGGGCCGCGACCACGCGTGCATCAGCAGGTGAAAACGCCCTGACGACCACCTCGCCCATATTCTCCGCGACATCCCAATTGGGATCGGTGGGCTGAGCCACGGGTACAAGTCTGAACAGTTTAAGAGTTTTGGTTGCCTGAAGCATCGGATCATCCTCCATCCTTGAACGCCGCCGCCACACGACCTGCACCCTTGCTGGCAAAACCTTCCACAGCATCGGCGCGAGAGAGTGCCGCACGAACGATCGACTGAATTTCCTCATCGCCGATCTGTTGTCCGGCAAAACCTTCGTCTGGCTCGATGCCGGGATCTTCCTCATGATCGCTGACGATCTCGGTGTCGCGCACGAGTTCCTCGAGAAATTCACGACCCTTGGCATCTCGCGCGATATAGGCGACAAGCGCGACGAAAAGGCGCCTGTGGGCGTTCAGCCGTCCGTCAATCTGCTCGAAAGTCAGTGTCTGCATGCCTGGTCCCTTTCAAAGGAACAATGAACCGACCGGACATTTGTTCCGCCTGCCTGCCGCCTTCGCGCACAACATGGAATTCCATGACGCGGGCGCGACGTTTCGAACCATGCGAATAATCTGGCTTTTGCGATGCACTTTCTGCTATAAGCGTCGTTCAAATGTTTCGGACGGTTCCGGGGTTCGCGCTCCGGAAGCCGTTTTCTTTTGCGTCGGGCCCGCCATGCGTGGGCCCAGCGCGCATTATGAAGGACAGTGCAATGGTCGAAAAAGTGCCGATGACTCAGAGCGGATTCGTCAAGCTGCAGGATGAACTGCGCTGGCGTCAGCAGGAAGAGCGCCCGCGGATCATCGAAGCGATTGCCGAAGCTCGCGCCCATGGCGACCTTTCGGAAAACGCAGAATATCACGCCGCCAAGGAAGCGCAGAGCCACAACGAGGGCCGTATCGGCGAACTCGAGGACTATGTTGCGCGCGCTGAGGTGATCGACCTGTCGAAGATGTCCGGTACCACCATCAAATTTGGCGCGACCGTCAAGCTGATCGACGAAGACACGGAAGAAAACAAGACCTACCAGATCGTCGGTGACCAGGAAGCAGACGTGAAGCAGGGCCGCATCTCCATCTCCTCGCCGATCGCCCGTGCGCTCATTGGCAAGGAAGTCGGCGATTCTATTGAAGTGGTCGCCCCCGGCGGCTCCAAGGCCTACGAAATCCTCGCGATCAACTGGGGCTGATCCACAGGCAGGCTTTTCACTGAAGGCCCGGTGGCTTTTGCCCCGGGCTTTTTGCATGCAGAAGGATACGATACTTGACCGATATCCGTAACGTCGAGATCATCGCGCCAAACTTCAAGAAGCGCCTTTCCGGGGTGACATCGACCATCGTGCAACTCGTGCCCGTGCAGCACAGGCAGGGTCAGAAGATCGCCACGTTAGGCCCCGGCCTTCCCGAGAATATGCCACGCATCCGGTTTTCTGACCTCCTTTCCCTATGGACGCCGCCCAAGGGACGGAAGGATCGTGTGTGGCATGCGCGTCGCAACATAGAGATGCTGCCGGGCATCTTGATGCGCGATGTCCTGCGCATGCCACTCAAGCTGCTCTTCACGTCGGCAGCTCAGCGAAAACATTCGGCATGGACCCGCTTTCTCATCCGGCGCATGGACGCGGTGGTCGCCACGTCCTCACGCTCCGGCTCGTTTCTCGACGTGCCTCATACGGTGATAAATCACGGTATCGACCTTCAACTCTTTCACCCCGATATGACCGAACTTTGCGGGAATGCCACCGGCACACGTCTGGTCGGCTGCTTTGGTAGGGTGCGTCACCAAAAGGGCACAGACCTCTTCGTGCGGGCCATGGTCGATCTGCTGCCGCGCTACCCGCAATGGAGCGCGATCGTTTGCGGACGTGTTACGCCCGAACACCAGGCATTCGCAAACGATCTCAAGCGGCTTGTCGAGAAAAATGGTTTAACCGATCGCATCAAGTTCATGGGAGAGGTAGACGACATCAAGCCTTGGTATCGGCGCTTGTCCCTTTATGTCGCACCCTCGCGCAACGAGGGGTTCGGATTGACGCCTCTTGAAGCAATGGCGTCCCAGACAGCCGTCGTTGCTTCCGATGCAGGCGCCTATGCTGAACTCGTCAACCCCGGCAAAACAGGGTTGATCGTACCGGCGGGTGACTATGAGGCGCTACGTGACGCAATTGAAATTTACCTGAAAGATAGTCGCAAAACGGAGGAAGATGGAAAGGCAGCGCTGGAGTGGACGCGCGCATTTTTCGACATCTCCCGCGAAGCCTCCGCCCTGGCTGATGTTTATGAACGCCTTCTGACCTAGAGTTTGTCAGAGACAAAATGGAAACCGGCTTTCCCGAAAAGACAAACGAAAACAAACGAATCTAGAGGATGTCCGGTTTAATCTGAACCGGACATCCTCTAGTCAGCTTTTTTCCAATCGGTCGCTGAAGGGAATTCCACATTTTCCCAATGCCGAAATTCGGGAAAAATTCGTGAAAGCTATACCGCTTCCCCCCGCAATCTCGCTGGCGAAATCAAGGTGTTTGAGGATACGCTCTTCTGCGCGCGCAATTCCTGAAAACGCTGCGTTTTCCTTACCCTCATAGAAACGGGGCATATCAGCGTTGGAAATATCCACGCCGACAAATCCAATCATTTCAGGACGACAGGCAACAGCGAATTGCACCGCCGATACCGCGACGGATCCTCCTTGAAACACGCCCTTTTCCGGAGCGACAGAAAAGCCGGCGCTATGATCGCCGTTGAAACAAACGAACGGCAGCGTCTCCAACTCGTCAATGCTTCGGGCATCACGCCCGTAAGGCTTAGCGATGCTATCAATGAGCAGAATTTTCCTTTCGGCCAGCCAATCCTGCTTCAGTTCACAGATCGCACGCATGACAGCGACGGAGAGCAGGCAGGGGATGTCACACCTCAATGGTGCCAGGAATCGCTCAAAATGCCGATAGACAAAGCGTTCGTCCTCCACCGCGATCGCAAGCGGAGCGGGCAACCCCTGATCCATGAGCGCCATGGCGCCATTCAGAAGAACTGCCGAATGGGGAGGTATCTTGCTGACATCGGTCGATTTGATTGAAGGGCCGGAACCGACGACGAAAATTTCATTTGTCGCCAGTTGCTTCCATTCATCGAGCGGGGTCAGCGTCGCAACGCGCTGGCCGCGAAATCGGATCGCATCGAACGCATCGTCGTTTCGCTGTTCCAGACGAAGATGCGGCAACCAGTCCTGTGCGTGGGCGCGTTTTTTCCCGAGTATCAGCCGACTGCCCAGCTTCCATACCTTGCGAGCAAACGGCCTATCAATCCCCATCAGACTTCAACAAGACCGTGCTTCTTCACCTGGCGAATGGTGAGCATGGAGCGAACGGTGTCCACCTGTTCGTTTGCAGTCAGCACCTCGATGACAAAATCCTGAAACGTCGTTAGATTTTCGGCCACGCAATGGAGCAGAAAATCGCTGTCGCCAGATACCATCCAAGCCTGACGCACCAATGGCCAGTCGGCCGTTGCCAAGGCAAAGGACTTCAGATTTGCCTCCGACTGATGACGCAGCCCCACCATGCAGAAAGCAACGAGATCCAGGCCGAGAGAAGGGCCATTGAGAATGGCATGATAGCCTTCGATGATCCCTTTTTCCTCCAGACGTCGAACACGTCGCAGACAGGGTGGCGCAGATATTCCAACCCTGGAGGCAAGCTCGACATTCGTCATTCGTCCATCGGCCTGCAGCGCGCGCAGGATACGGATATCAATGCTATCGAGTTCGGCGCGAAACACGGTCTTCTCCTGTTTGAATCGTCGTCTTTCTGAACCAGAACGCCTGCTCCGCGCAAGAAAATTTCAACGTCGCGCATGTATTGTTGGTAACATCAACGCCGCACTTGTATATGTGGCTTCGGTATCCATAAATAACAGGAACGTTTTTTGAACTGGTCGATCGGCTGGGCGTGTAAATGCGCCCGCTATCTGCCCAGAGCTTAGGAATTACAAAATGACTGCCCGTCACACCAAAGTTCTCATCATCGGCTCCGGCCCGGCCGGCTACACAGCTGCGATCTATTCGGCGCGTGCCATGCTCAACCCGGTGCTCATCGCCGGCATGGAACAGGGCGGCCAGCTGATGATCACCACGGATGTGGAAAACTATCCCGGTTATGCCGATCCGGTCCAGGGTCCGTGGATGATGGAGCAGATGCTGAAGCAGGCGCAGCATGTTGGCGCCGAGATCGTCAACGATCTCGTCACCAGCGTCGATTTCTCCGTGCGCCCCTTCAAGCTGACCACCGACAGCGGCACCGACTGGACGGCCGACGTCGTCGTCATCGCCACCGGCGCCAAGGCGAAGTGGCTGGGCATCGAGACGGAACATACCTTCCAGGGTTTTGGCGTGTCGGCCTGCGCCACCTGTGACGGCTTCTTCTATCGCAACAAGGACGTGATCGTCGTTGGTGGTGGCAACTCCGCTGTTGAGGAGGCCCTCTATCTCTCCAACCTCGCAAAGACCGTGACCGTCGTTCACCGCCGCGACAGCTTCCGTTCGGAAAAGATCCTGCAGGAACGCCTGTTCGCCAAGGAAAACGTCAAGGTGCTCTGGGACCACGAGGTCACCGAATATCTGGGCACGCCACCCAAGCCGCCGATGCCGGCCTCGGTCAACGGCGTCAAACTGCGCAACACCAAGACCGGTGCGACCAGCGACATGCCGATCGATGGCGTCTTCGTGGCCATCGGCCATGCGCCGGCCGTCGAGCTTTTCAAGGACCAGCTGCGCCTGAAACCGAACGGTTACCTCTGGACCGCACCGGATTCGACCGCGACCAATATTCCCGGCGTTTTTGCTGCAGGCGACGTCACCGACGACATCTACCGGCAGGCGATTACCGCCGCCGGCATGGGCTGCATGGCGGCCCTCGAGGCGGAAAAGTTTCTGGCGGGCCACATGCCTGTCGCAATTGCAGCCGAATAGAAGCTGCGAATAACCGAAGCGGATCAACCGCTTCGGCACGGGAACAGACAATTGAGCTCCCCGGCGGAACGAGGCACCGTTTCCGCCGAGGGCGTATATGGGGGAAAGCATGCCGCTAGACTGGGATAAACTGCGTATTTTTCATGCGGCAGCTGAGGCGGGTTCATTCACCCATGCGGCAGACAAGCTCCATCTTTCCCAATCGGCCATCAGTCGACAGGTCTCCTCGCTCGAGCAGGATGTCGGCCTGAAGCTGTTTCACCGCCACGCGCGCGGCCTGATCCTCACCGAGCAGGGCGAAATTCTCTATCGCACCGCCCATGAAGTCCTCATGAAACTTGAAAGCGTCAAGGTGCAACTCACCGAGACGACCGACAAGCCGAGCGGCAAGCTGCGCATCACCACCACCGTCGGCCTCGGCCAGGGCTGGTTGACGGACAAGGTACAGGAATTCCTGTCGCTCTATCCCGACATGCAGGTTCAGCTGATCCTCGACAACGAGGAGCTGGACGTGAACATGCGCCATGCCGATTGCGCCATTCGCCTGCGCCAGCCGCAGCAATCGGACCTCATTCAGCGCAAGCTCTTTACCGTGCACATGCACGTTTACGCCGCGCCGTCCTACATCAACAAATACGGCGAACCGCAGTCGATCGAGGATCTGGACAACCACCGGATTATCACCTTCGGCGAACCGGCGCCGAACTATCTTCTCGACGTCAACTGGCTGGAAATCGCAGGGCGAGAATCGGACAATCCCCGCCCCTCGCACCTGCAAATCAACAGCCAGACCTCGATCAAGCGTGCCTGTTTGCTCGGCATCGGTATTGCCATGATGCCCGACTATATTGTCGGCCGCGATCCGGGCCTGATCCAGCTGCCCATCGGCGCCGACATCCCCTCGTTCGATACCTATTTCTGCTATCCGGACGAGATGAAGAACGCCGCCAAGCTGAAGGTCTTCCGCGATTTCATCGTCGCCAAGGCCAGAAACTGGAACTTCTGAACCGACGCCTAGAACTGCCGAAAAAATCGGCCGCTTTGGATCAGCGCCCAACTCTATGATTATTATGGATTTTCCGGAACGACAAAGTTAACGCATTGTCGCAAAATGGAATTCTGCACATTTTATTCGCAGGAGTGCGCCCAGCACATGGCTGGCATGCACATTAAATGATTGCTAACAGCCCAAAAAACCAGCATACCGCACCCAGCTGATGCACTTTTGGTGGCTTTTTTCCTCCCAGTGCCACCGCAGCAGCTGTTCCCCTCTGGAGGTTTAATTACCTTCATAACTATAAAGGCCCCAAGTTTTCTTGTGGGCCTCTTTTTTTGTCCTGATTTTGGCGAGAGTGGCGCGACCGGCGTGGTGTTCGCCGGCCGCGCGACCGGATAATTAAGAGAGCGACGCGTTGAGGCTGATCGGGACCGCCGAGAGCGCCTTCGATACCGGGCACCCCGCCTTGGCCTTGTCCGCGAGCTCCTTGAAGGTCGCTTCATCCGCGCCCGGGACGCTGCCTGTCAGGTTGAGTTCGATCGCGGTAATCGCAAAACCATCGGGAACCTGCTCAAGCGTGACGACTGCCTTGGTATCCAGACTGTCGGCGGTAAAGCCGGCCTCGCCCAGGATCATGGAGAGCGCCATGGTGAAGCAGGCGGCGTGTGCCGCGCCGATCAGCTCTTCCGGATTGGAGCCCACAACCCCTTCAAACCGGGTCTTGAAGCCGTAGGGGTGCGATTTCAATGCGCCGCTTTCGGTGGAAACCTCGCCTTTTCCATCCTTCAGGCCGCCGGACCAGTGCGCGGATCCATTTTTCTGAATTTTCATCTCAAGTCTCCCTGTTTCGCTCGCGTTGGGCGAGCCGCCGTTGGTGGCGACCGCCAAGTTCTCCTTGGTCAACAAACTATGGCAGACGAGTTGAGAGACAACCGGGGCGGCGGAATTTCATGAAATGCTCTGCCCGGCTCGCAGATTTTTTTAATAGCAAGCATTGAAAATTTACCAACGCGCGCCATATTAGAGATAGCTGAGGCACATGGTGGTCTTCTCCTCCCGGTATCCACCGCCGCAGCTGTTCCCCTCTGGAGGTTTTAACCTTCACACCTAGATGGCCCCCAACTCCGTTGCGGGGCTCTTTTTTTGCCTGCATCCCAAAAAATCGGAACACGATACCTTTAAAATCGCGATCTTCCGATCTATGTATCGGTATATCGGGATTTAACGATACAGAGTTTCGAGATGGACAGAGACGATATTCTGAAAGCGCTTTCCCACCCCATGCGGATGGAGATTCTTTCCTGGCTGAAGGAGCCGGAAGCGCATTTCAAAAACCAAGAGCATCCGCTCGACATGGGTGTCTGCGCCAGCCAGTTTGAACGCTGCGGCCTGTCGCAATCCACTGTTTCCGGCCATCTCGCCACCCTGCAGCGCGCCGGTCTGGTAACGACCCGGCGCGTCGGGCAGTGGATTTTCTACAAAAGGAACGAGGAGACCATCAAGGCGTTCCTGAAAGACATCGGCGAGGCGCTTTAGGCCTCGCCCACATCATCCGGCTTGGACCGGACCTCCCAAGCATCCTTCCCGCAACGAAAAGGACGACCAATGGCTTCCCTCTTTGACCCCATCCAGATCGGCGATATTGCGCTTGCAAACCGCATCGTCATGGCGCCGCTGACCCGTAACCGCTCCCCGGGCGCCGTGCCGAACACGCTGAACGTCACCTACTATGAACAGCGCGCCTCTGCCGGCCTGCTGATCACCGAAGCAACCGCCATTACCCATCAAGGTCAGGGCTATGCCGACGTTCCCGGCCTCTACAGCAAGGAAGCGCTGGATGGCTGGAAGAAGGTAACAGACGCCGTTCACAAGGCGGGCGGAAAGGTCGTCGTGCAGATGTGGCATGTCGGCCGCATCTCCCACACAGACCTGCAGCCCAACAACGGCAAGCCGGTATCCTCCTCGGCCATCCGGGCAAAGTCCAAGACCTACCTCGTCAATGAGGACGGTACGGGCTCCTTTGCCGAAACCTCCGAGCCCCGCGCCCTGGAACTTTCGGAAATCCCCGGCATCATCGAGGATTACCGCAAGGCCGCACGTGCAGCGATCGACGCCGGCTTCGACGGCGTGGAAATCCATGCCGCCAACGGCTATCTGATCGACCAGTTCCTGCGCTCCGACATCAACCAACGCACCGACCAGTACGGCGGCTCGATTGAAAACCGCGCCCGCTTCCTGTTCGAGGTGGTCGATGTCATCACCAAGGAAATCGGCGCCGGCCGCACCGGCATTCGCATCTCCCCGGTCACCCCGGCCAATGACGCAAGCGATCCGCAGCCGCAGCCGCTGTTCACCTATGTCGTGGAAGGCCTGGCGAAATATTCGCTCTCTTATATCCACATCATCGAGGGCGCGACCGGCGGCCCCCGTGACTTCCAGCAGGGCGAAAAGCCGTTCGACTACAAGGCACTGCGCACAGCTTACGAACAGGCCGGCGGCAAGGCGGCCTGGATGGTCAACAACGGTTACGACCGGCAGGAAGCCATCGACGCTGTCGAGCAGGGCCGCGCTGATCTCGTCGCCTTTGGCAAGCCGTTCATTGCCAATCCGGATCTCGTCGAGCGGTTGAAGGAAAACGCCCCGCTCAACACCCCGGACCAGGCCACCTTCTACGGTGGCGGTGCCAAGGGCTACACCGACTATCCGGCGCTCGAACAGGTCGCCTGATCGTCCCGTTCGAACCTTGGAATATCGAAGCCGTCCGCAATTCGCGGGCGGCTTTTTTGTCGATAATCCGAAGCGAATGACAAACGGCAATCATTTACAGGATGTCCGATGCCGCCGGATCGTATAGAGCCAAGGCAATCGAGACCGGAGTTGAACCAATGATCATTCGCGATGCGACCCTTGAGGACCTGCCAGCGATCCGAGACATCTATAACGATGCCGTCGCCAACACGACGGCGATCTGGAACGAGACGATCGTCGACCTCGAAAACCGCGCCAAATGGTTCGCCGATCGGCAGAAGAGTGGCTATCCGGTCATCGTTGCCGTGGCGGAAGATGGCACTGTTGCCGGCTATGCCTCCTTCGGCGACTGGCGCGCATTCGATGGCTATCGTCACACGGTCGAACACTCCGTCTATGTCGAGAAAAACCAGCGCGGCGGCGGCATAGGCAGGGCGCTGATGGTGGCTCTGATCGAGCGCGCCCAGGCACTTGGCAAGCATGTGATGGTCGCCGGTATCGAGGCCGGCAACACGGGCTCCATTCGCCTGCACGAAAAACTTGGCTTCGAAATCACCGGCCAGATGAAGGAGGTCGGCACCAAGTTCGGCCGTTGGCTTGACCTCACCTTCATGCAGATCATCCTGCCGGGTTCAGACCCGAAGTAATCCCTACGCCGCCAACTCCCTGCCGACCAAACGCCGTGGCGCGAGCGCTTTGACACAGAACAGCGCGTAGACGATCAGCGGCAGGCAGACGAGATAAGAGATGCGGATGCCCGCATGCTCGGCAACAAAGCCCAGCAGCGGCGGCGCAAGAAAGAAGACAATAAACGTCACCTGTCCAAGAGCCGCGACATTGAGATGCGATGCGCGATCGGTGCGCTGCGCCGCCGCGGAGACGGCAAGCGGGTAGACCGCACTGCAACCTGCTCCCATGGCCGCAAAGCCGAACAGCGCGATGTAGGCATGCGGCGCGAGCCACACGGCGGCAAGGCCGAAGGCTGCCAGAAGAAGAAGCCCCGCGGCAACGTTTCGGGCACCAAAACGATCGACCACCGGATCGGCAAAAAGCCGCATCATCGCCATGAAGAATGTGAAGAGTGTCAAACCAAGCCCGCCGATGAATGGCTCAACCGCGAATACATCGCGCATATAGATTGCAGACCAGTCGATCCCTGCCCCCTCCACCAGGAACGCAGCGACGCCGATGATGCAGAGCGGTAGCAGTCCCATTGTCGGCACGGCAAATAGAGGCGCTGCCGCATCCTCCTGCAACTCCCGCGCTGGCGCATTGCGGATGCCGGTGATCACAAATCCACCAATGACGAAGACGATGGCGACCGTCACCGCCATGTGCGTCTGCATGGAGATATCGGCCTGTCGGATGCCGGATGCGATCAGCGCGGTAACGAAGAAGCCGAGGCTCCAGAAGCCATGGGCACGGTTCATCATGCCATGCCCGGCCTGTGCCTCAATGCGGTCGATCTCGACATTGAGGTTGATTTCGAGCGCACCAGCCAGAAGCCCGGCGCAAAAGAAGGCTGCAAAGACTGCAGGTGCGGCACCCAGCCACGGAATGAGCGCGAGTATGGCGCTGATCCCCAGAACGGTGATAAAGGCTGTCGTTCTTGCACCCAACCGCGCAATCAGATGCGAGGAGAAGGTCAGCGAGATCAACGCACCGATTGACATGCCGATCAGCGTCAACCCCAGCTCGGACTTGTTGACGCCAAGCGCCACCTGCAGGTCGGGCATGCGGGCAAGCAAGGCCCCCAGCGACACGGCAAAGAGAAAAAAGCAGGCATAGATTCGGTGTTGCGGCGCAAGCATGGGTGTCTCCTCGTAGAACGTTCTATAGAAGGAGTCGCCGCATAAAAAAACTGCCGGGGCGATGCCACCGGCAGTTTTCGCTACAAATTCAGCAGTATGTCGCGCAAAAGTGCGCAGCGGTTTTGCGACAACGACATGTGCAGCAAAAATCTGCAGCACAGCGCAATTGAAAGATTGCGCTGTGCTGCAATCTTTTTACTTGCAGGCTGCACAGAAGCGCTGGATGCGCTTGCAGGCTTCCTCAAGCTGGGCTTCCGAAGTCGCATAGGAAATGCGGAAGTTGGGGCCGAGACCGAAAGCCGAACCATGAACGACGGCGACGCCTTCCGATTCGAGCAGCTCGGAGACGAAATCTTCGTCTGACTCAATCAGCTTTCCGGTCGGGGCAGTCTTGCCGATCAGCCCTTTGCACGACGGATAAACGTAGAAGGCGCCTTCCGGCGACGGGCACTCGATGCCCTTGGCCTGGTTCAGCATCGAGACGACGAGGTCGCGGCGGCCTTCGAAGATCTTCTTGTTTTCCGGGATGAAATCCTGGGTGCCGTTCAGCGCTTCCACGGCCGCCCACTGGGCAATCGAGGTCGCACCCGAGGTCTGCTGGCCCTGGATCATGTCCATCGCCTTGATCAGCTGCAGCGGCCCGGCTGCATAGCCGATACGCCAGCCGGTCATTGCATAGGCCTTGGAGACGCCGTTCATGGTGAGCGTGCGGTCATAGAGCGACGGCTCGACTTCGACCGGGGTAACGAACTTGAAGTTGCCATAGGTCAGGTGCTCATACATGTCGTCGGTCAGGACCCAGACATGCGGATGCTTGACGAGAACGTCGGTCAGCGCCTTCAGCTCATCGTAGCTGTAGGCAGCGCCCGACGGATTGGACGGCGAGTTGAAGATGAACCACTTGGTCTTGGGCGTAATCGCCTTGTCCAGGTCTTCGGCCTTCAGCTTGAACTTGTTTTCCTGGGTGGTCGCCACGAACACCGGGGTGCCGCCGCACAGCGACACCATCTCGGGATAGGAAACCCAATAAGGTGTTGGGATAACGACTTCATCGCCCGCATTCAGCGTTGCCATGAAGGCATTGAAAAGAATCTGCTTTCCACCGGTGCCGACGATCGTCTGCTCCGGGGCGTAGGTCAGGCCGTTTTCGCGCTTGAACTTCTCGGCGATTGCCTTGCGCAATTCCGGGATGCCGGAAACCGGCGTGTACTTCGTCTCGCCTCGGTTGATCGCGTCGATGGCCGCTGCCTTGATGTTGTCAGGCGTATCGAAATCCGGCTCGCCTGCACCAAGTCCGATCACATCGCGACCCTTGGCTTTCAGCTCACGGGCTTTCTGGGAAACGGCGATGGTGGCGGATGGCTTCACACGGGAAAGAGCGTCGGCAAGAAAGGCCATGATACGGTTGTCCTGATCAGGTTGAAACGGCATGCGGGCCAATGGAGCGGCGCAGGCTCCATAGCGGTTAGGTGTATGTCGAAAGAGAGGCTGCGTTTCAAGCGGAAACACCCGGCAAAGCCGGCAAAAATCGTGACCATGACAATGTTTCATCGGTGCCGTCAGCCTCCAAGATGAATTAGCTTCTCCACTTATCCATCCAGCCACCTGAAATGACTCTGCTTTTCCGCCTGACCTCGAAAGCGTTGGAGCGCCAAAAATCAAAGTTGAATCAGACGTTGAAGAAGGTTGATTTATTCAAGGAAAACAGTTGGTTTTCCGCTTTTTCATAAAATCACGATTTCGACACAACAAATGCGTCGGCAGGCCGCAATTCAGTCTTCGTGCAGCCGATTTCCGGGCCTCTTCTCATGCCGAACATGAATCTTTTGTAATGAAGGGGTCCTGGAATGTTTCTTGATGAACAACTGATCCGGACACAGACGAGCCGGCGCGATCTGCGCCTTGGCGTCGCGCTTGCGGCACTGAGCCTGAGTTTTCTGATGCTCGCCGGGCTCTTCGCCCGCGCTCTCGCCGAAACGCCGCAGCCGCGGGAAGCAGCACCCGGCCTCGTGCGGCCCAACGACATGGGCACCGGCGCCCTGCTCTTTCCCTCGCCACAGCCCGGCTATTTCGTCGAGGCGCTGCGGCTGGCGACGGACGTCGAGATTGATGTGTCAGGTCCCATCATGCGCACCCGTGTCACCCAGCGCTTCCAGAACCCGTCGAAGGGCTGGGTGGAAGTCTTTCCGCTTCCCGACGATTCCGCCGTCGATGTCATGAAGATGCAGATCGGCGACCGCTTCATCGAAGGCGAGATCAAGCCGCGCGAAGAGGCCCGTCAGATTTACGAAGACGCGAAAGCCGAGGGCAAGAAGACCGCACGGCTGGAGGTGCCGCTCAACCTGCCGGCCGGCTGGCACTTCGACACGGTGTTTGGCGAGGAAGGCTCAGGTGGGGGCACCGAGCACGCCGCAGCAATGCCCTCCCCTGAAGCGGAGATGGTTGCAGACCTCATAGCCGCTGCCCCGACCGCACGCGCCGCCAGCATGATCGCCCAGGCGGCCAAGCCTGTAGCCTTGCCGCAGACCACAACCCTTGCCGACCGGCATATCCTGATCGGCCTGATGCTGATCGCCATCGCCGCGATGGCGGCCATCGCCTTCGGCCTGTGGCGCTGGCAGATGCAGGGTCTTTTCACCGCGAAAGCTGAATCCCGCCATGAGCCTTGAGAGATCGAACGAAAGGCGCGCCGGGTTTCTGGCGCGCCTCAGTGCCGGCGAAACCGTCGTCCTGGCCATCATCGCCATGATCGCCCTTGCCGGAACGCTTCTGATCGGCAAAGGCCTCTACATGAAGGCCAAGGCGGAACTCTCGCAGGTTCTGCTGCAACGCAGCTTTGCCGCCGAGCTGCGCGGCGAGACAGGGGCGAAACCCTGGCCCTGGGCCGACTTCACCACCGAAGCGGAGATCACAGCGCCGCGCCTTGGGAAAAGGCTGTGGTACTCGCCGGGGCCAGCGGCGAAGCCGTTGCCTTTGGTCCCGCCCATCTTTCCAACACGCCGCAGCCGGGCGACAGCGGCACCGCCGTCATTGCCGCCCATCGTGATACATATTTCCGCTGGCTGAAGGACGTGAAGCCCGGCGACCTGCTCCTCATCACCCGCAAGGACGGCCGGGAGCTTACTTTCCGCGCAGGGCCGGGCCGGATCGCCCGCTGGGACGAAAGTGGCATCAATGCCAATGCCGCGGGCCATCATCTCGCACTCGCGACTTGCTGGCCTTTTGATGCAACAGCGCGAGGCCCGATGCGTTACATCGTGAGCGCTGAGCTGATGGAAGACGCCTCGCTTGCAGCGACCGATGCAGGCGGCGCAGGGCAAGAACTCCCGGAAAAGTCGTCTGACAACGCACTTGCCCAAAATTCGGTCAACTGATACTTGACGGCCTCGATCCGCTACCGTCAGGACTTCCCATCGTGAATCGCATTCAGGCCAACCTGCTTCTGCTTCTGTCGGGCGCCATCTGGGGTGCCGGTTTCGTCGCGCAATCCACTGCGATGGGTCAGGTCGGCCCTTTTTGGTTCACAGGCATGAAATTCGCACTGGCAGCGCTGGTCGTCGCGCCGCTCGCCTTTTTCGAGACACGCAGGGCAACAACCGCGATGCCGAAAAACAGTATCCGCAATTTCACGATCATTGGGCTTGCCCTGTTCTGCGGCGCCATCACGCAACAAATCGGCCTCTTGACGACCAGTGTCACCAACTCCGGTTTTCTCACCGGGCTCTATGTCGTGTTCGTGCCGTTGCTGACCGTCATCTTCCTGCGCCGCCAGCCGCACTGGATCATCTGGCCGGCGGCAGCCATGGCGATGTTTGGTATTTTCCTGCTCAGCGGCGGCTCGCTCGCGGGCCTCAATAGTGGCGACCTCATGACCATCGTCTGCGCGGTCTTCTGGGCCATTCAGGTGATGCTGGTCGGGATTTTTGCAGTCAGCACCGGCCGTCCCATGATGTTGTCGCTGGTGCAATTTTCCACCTGCGCCTTCGTCAGCTCCATCCTCGGCTCCGTCATGGAACCGATCAGTTTCACAGCGATCAACAACGTCCTGCCGGAAATCCTCTATGCCGGTATCCTGTCGAGCGGTGTCGCCTTCACCTGCCAGGTTGTCGCTCAACGCTACACGACAGCCCCGCAGGCGGCGATCTTCCTGTCCAGCGAAGCGCTCTTCGCCGCGCTCTTTGGAATGCTGCTTCTCGGTGAAACGATTACGCCGATCGGCTATGTCGGCTGCGGCATCATCTTCGCCGCCATGATGTTGGTGGAGCTCGTTCCCGAGCTGACGAAGCGCAATGCCGAAATGAAGGCCTCGACCTAAAACGGCCTGATCCCGGCAGGAACAATAACGTCTCCACCTGCCGAAAACGTGCTGTTCCAAATCGAGACAAGCAGCTCGGCCGTTAACGTATCGTTTACGGATTGTCTCGGCGATTCAGGTATCAATATCAGAAACGACTGCGACATTTCCTGACGCAGACGCCTAAATTTTTCTCACAATCAGACAAAAACAAGCGATTTCAATAGCTTGCAATGCAACCTGAGAAAGTCTTCTTTTTTCAGCAATTGATCTCATTTTGCGCAAAGTGAAAAGGCGCATTTGTTTCGTCAAACTTTTGCTTGCCAATTCAAAATAAACGCATCAATCTTACTGTGTTCGGGCAATTTACGGACACGGGAAGACCTTGAATAAAGCGCGCCGGAGACGCCAAATGTTCCGGGCAGTCGGGCAAGATAAGCTTTGTGTTGACTGGCTGCAATTACAGGACCCTTTCCTCCTCGATAACTGCCTGCCCCACGCCCTATGGGCAAAATCGTAATGCTGCCCGCCGCTTCGGGCAGAGGAAAAAGGACCTGACGCATGGCCGAAACTGGCATTGTTAAATTCTTCAACACCGATAAGGGCTTTGGTTTCATCAAGCCCGACAATGGTGGGGCTGATATCTTCGTGCATATCTCCGCCGTACAGGCTTCCGGCCTGAACGGACTGTCTGAAAACCAGAAAGTCAGCTTCGACACGGAACCGGATCGCCGCGGCAAAGGCCCCAAAGCGGTCAATCTGCAGATTTCCGGCTGATCGCAAAATCTGCACACGATTCAAGTTGAGGCCCGGCACTGTTGCCGGGTTTTTTCGTTCAGGCTGCATTCAGCCTCATGGTCTTAACCTCTTGTCATCATGAAGACCGGAAATCCTCCGGTTATCAACGGGACCACGACCATGAAGAAGATGATCAAAGCTGCTGTGCTCGGCCTTGCAACGTTCGCTACGGTGCTGCCGGCTCTTGCCCCCGCCCATGCTGGCGACTGGGACCGGCGCTATTATCGTCGTGACTACCACCACGGCCACCACAACGATGGCGACGCCGTTGCTCTGGGCGCACTCGGCCTTGCGACCGGCCTCATTGTAGGCGGCGCGATCGCCAGCCAGCCGCGCTATCAGGAACGGGTCTACGTCGATCCGGAACCCGAATATTACGAGCCTGCACCGGTCTATCGTCGCCCGCGCCCCGTCGTCGTCGATAATGGCTATGGATACGGCGCAATCGAGCCTTGGAGCTCCGGCTGGTACGACTATTGCGAACGCCGCTATCGTTCCTTCAACCCGCGCACCGGCACTTTCCGCGGCTATGACGGCCGCGACTACTTCTGCCAGGCTGGCTAAGGGATGTCGCGTCAGAACTTAAATCGCCGCACTCTTTGAGAATTTCCGGTTGAACCCGACAAAAGGCCCGCGTCCAGGAATGGAGCGGGCCTTTTTCTGTTTGTACTCTGCCTCAAAGACCGCGCAGATAAGGATTGGTGCGGCGTTCTTCGCCAATCTGCCCGCCAGGGCCATGACCGCAAATGAAGCCCACGCCATCCCCAAGCGGCAGGATCTTGTCACGAATGGAATCGAGAAGCTGCTGATGATTGCCGCCGGGCAGATCCGTGCGCCCTATCGAACCATGAAAGAGCACATCTCCGACATGAGCAAAGCCCTGGATGCGATTATAGTAGACAACATGACCCGGCGCGTGACCCGGGCAATGTAGAACCTCGAATATATGCTCGCCGAAGGAAACAGTATCACCATCTTCCAGCCAGCGATCGGGCAGCACGTTCTCGACTTTCATTGCCAATCCAAAACGCTCTGCCTGACTTTCCAGCCGCTCAAGCAGTGGCAGATCGTCCTTGTGCGGACCAATGATCTCCAGACCGAGCGTGTCCTTGAGTTCCTTGGCGCCGCCGGCATGGTCGATGTGGCCGTGCGTCAGCCAGATCGCTTTCAAGGTGATGCCGTTTTCCTTGATCGTCTGCAAAATGACATCGACATCCCCGCCAGGATCGACAATGACACCTTCCTTCGTGTCGGTGTCGAAAAGCACCGTACAGTTCTGCTGGAAATGGGTAACCGGAATAATGCCCGCCTGTAACATGCCTGCCTCGCTGAACAACAATCAGCCTGCATATAGAACGGCAATGACGGGAATGAAACCTGCCTTCAGACCGAGCCCCGCAGCTTCGCGTTCATATTAACGAAGCTGGGCAAGTTCTACGGGCGGTTGAACCGGCGCAAGGTTCACAGTTGTCATCAGCAGGGCAGCCACGGCCAGCTTGGCGGCAATAACCGTAATAACAACGGGTCGCAACTGGCTGGCGGCTGCGGATTCGACGTAGGTGACAGACTGGTTCATCGGACGGGTCCTTTTCATTTGGCCTGTTAACACCGGGAAATCGGAAAGGTTCCTGAAAACGGAACAACTGCAGTATTTTAGATTTCAGCGAAATACGCTGTTCCCTGCGATACAGGCGCCCGCCAAAGGAAGGACCGGAGATGCTGCACCTGGAGTTTGTCAGGGAAAAGTGAGAACCGGTTTTTCCGAAAAGACAAACGAAAACAAAAGAATCTAGAGGATGTCTGGTTCAATCTGAACCAGACATCCTCTAATACTTTCTCAAAGTTGAAAATTGACTCCCATCCTCATACGCTGCACGTTATGGTGGCCGAATGACCGGCGTAGAGCCCGCTCACGGGGGGAGCCTGGTAGCGGGACAGAGACGGGAGCACTCATCATGGAAGCACTCTTGCCCATCATTACCCAGTTGATCGCAGGCGCTGCGGGCGGAAACGCCGCCGGGGCGGCCCTCAAGCAGCAAGGTCTCAGCGTCATCGCCCGCACGATCGTCGGAGCGATCGGCGGCCTTGGCGGCGGCTTCATCGTGCAGATGGTCGGTGGTGAAGCTGCTGCGGCGGGTCTTGTCGCTCAGGCGATCGGCGGCCTTGTCGGTGGCGGCGTGCTGACCGGACTTGCTGGCGCCGTTCTCGGCCGCAAGGCGTAAACAACTCGGTCCGTCCTGCGATTTGCAGTGGAGACATAGCTATTGGGACAGGAAAAAGGCGGCCTCCATCTTGGGCCGCCTTTGTCTTTACTGGCACAAATAAATGCTTATTCGGCAACGGCTGCGACCGGATAGACTTCCTTCATGTAGTCGTTCATCAGCGTTTCGCAGATGGTCGACGGCGTGAAGCGGTGAGGACCGATTTCGGAAACCGGCGTTACTTCCGCGGCCGAGCCCGTCAGGAAGCATTCGGTGAAGCTGTCCAGCTCTTCCGGCATGATCGCCCGCTCAATGACCTGATAGCCCCGACGCTTGGCGAGCTCGATGACGGTCTGGCGGGTGATGCCATTGAGGAAGCAATCCGGCACCGGCGTATGGATGACGCCATCCTTCACGAAGAAGATGTTGGCACCCGTCGCTTCCGCAACCTGCCCACGATAGTCAAGCATCATGGCATCGGCGTAGCCCTTGGCTTCGGCGGCATGCTTGGAGATGGTGCAGATCATGTAAAGGCCGGCGGCCTTGGAAGCGCAAGGGGCGGTTTTCGGGTCCGGACGGCGATACTCGGCGATGTCCAGGCGAATTCCCTTCAGCTTTTCGACCGGGTTGAAATAGCTACCCCACTGCCAGATGGCGATAGCGACATTGATGCGATTGCTTTGGGCGGAAACGCCCATCATCTCCGAGCCGCGCCAGGCGATCGGGCGGACGTAGGCATCCGAGAAGCCCTGACGCTTCAGAAGCTCGATCGTCGCCGCATCCAGCTCTTCAACGCTACAGGGGATGGTAAAACCAAGAATTTCAGCCGACTTGTGAAGACGCTGATTGTGTTCGGTCAGCTTGAAGATGCGGCCGCCATAGGCGCGCTCGCCTTCGAAAACAGCACTTGCATAGTGAAGCCCGTGGGTCAGCACATGGATCTTGGCGTCCTTCCAGTCGACAAACTCGCCGTTGAACCAGATCTGTCCATCCATCTGGTCGAAAGGAACTCCTGCCATGCTCTTATCCTCCGGCGTATCCGCGCCATTTTCTTTGCGATTTCGATATCTCCACGCGCCGCTCGGACGGCAAATTGTGGAGGGGAATGATCCTGAGTGAATTTGGATTGGCGATCGCATCGCCACCGCCTACATTCAACGCAGGACGCTGGCGTCGATTGTCTCGCCTTTCTAGGGTGAAGACTTACCAACCGTAGAAAATTATGTCAATAAAGCTGACATAATTTTTCGAAAGTTGCAGCGAAGGCCTTGCAAACGAAAGGAAATGACTGCGTGGCAGGACAGCCCAATCAGAACTCCGCGATCAAGGCCACCCCTGAAGGCTCCGATTCCGTCGATTATGAGATCATCGAGCTGCTGTTCTTTGCCTATCGTGACTTTACCTCCGATCCGGATGTGATCCTGGAGAAGCGTGGTTTTGGACGCGCCCATCACCGTGTCCTGCATTTTGTGGACCGTGAACCCGGCATGACGGTGGCCGACCTGCTCGATACGCTGAAAATCACCAAGCAGAGCCTTGCGCGGGTGCTCAAGCAGCTGATCGATTCTGGTTATATCCACCAGATCGCCGGGCCTGAGGATCGGCGCCAGCGTAAGCTCTATACCACCAAGGAAGGCAAGGCTTTGGCCCGAGCCTTGGCAGAGCCACAGTCACGGCGCATAGCCGATGCGATTGCCGCAAGTGGGCCTGAAGCAAGAGATATCGTCACGCGCTTCCTGGCCAGCATGAAGAACAAATCGGACGACTGAGACCATCGCCATCCCCGCCGTCGCAAGGATGGATTTCAAATCGAGGGCAGCGCCCGGACATGGAACCATGACCAAGACAGTGAATATTCCCGATGATGCCGCCCATTTGCTGGTGGTGGACGACGACCGGCGCATCCGTGAACTTTTGAACCGCTACCTGATGGAGCAGGGTTTCCGGGTTACCACGGCAGCGGATGCAGACGAGGCACGGCGCCGTCTGCAGGGCATCGACTTCGACCTCCTGATCGTGGACGTGATGATGCCGGGCGAAACGGGTATTTCCCTCACCCAGGACCTGCGCAAGATCAAGACTGTGCCGATCATCATGTTGACGGCGCTTGCCGAATCCAATGCTCGTATCGAGGGCCTGGAGGCCGGCGCCGACGACTATCTGCCGAAACCTTTTGATCCGCGCGAACTCGTGCTGCGCATCAACAACATCCTGCGACGCAACGCTCCGGCCCAGCAGCCGAAGGTGGAGCAGGTCATTTTCGGCCCCTTTACCTTCTCAGTCGTGCGCAAGGAACTGCGCCGCGGCGCGGATCATATTCGGCTGACGGACCGCGAACAGGAAATCATGATGCTGTTTTCCCAGCGTCCCGGCGAAACCATCCCGCGTCACGAACTTGTCAGTGACGACGCGGAGGTCGGTGAACGCACCATCGACGTCCAGATCAACCGGTTGCGCCGCAAGATCGAGGACGACCCGTCCAATCCGGTGTTTCTCCAGACAGTGCGCGGCATCGGCTATCGGCTGAGCGTGGACTGACGAATGAGGTCTCATGGCAAGCTTTAAGGGAATGTGCCGGGGCCTGAAGGTGAGACGGCGAACCTTGAACCGCAACAGCGCCTGGGGTCGCTTTACACTCTGGCTGCGCCGCCGGCTGCCGATGGGGCTTTACGCCCGCTCGTTGCTGATTGTCATCATTCCGATGGTTCTGCTGCAGTCCGTGGTTGCCTTCGTCTTCATGGAACGGCACTGGCAGCTGGTGACGCAACGCCTTTCCTCGGCTGTAACCGCCGATATCGCCGCCATAATCGACCTGATAAACCATACGCCGGAAAGTGAAGTCAATGACATCATCCGTATCGCCCGCGAGCGTCTGAACCTCAATGTCTCCATCGAGACCGGCGGTGAGCTACCTCCGCCCCGCCCGAAACCATTCTTTGAAATTCTCGACCAGATTCTGAGCGAGGAAATATCCGACCAGATTCGCCGGCCATTCTGGATTGATACCGTCGGCGACTCCTCTTTCGTCGAAATCCGCATCAAGATTGATGGCGACCGCATCCTGCGCGTCTATGCCCGGCGCAGCCAGGCCTATGCCTCCAACACTCATATTTTCATTGTCTGGATGGTCGGCACGTCACTGGTGCTGCTCGCCATTGCCATTCTCTTTCTGCGCGGTCAGATCCGGCCGATCCTGGCGCTGGCGCATGCAGCAGAAAGTTTCGGCAAGGGACAGAAGATCGACGACTTCTCACCGCGCGGCGCCGAAGAAATTCGTCGCGCCGGCCTCGCCTTCATTCAGATGCGCGAGCGCATCGAGCGGCAGATCGAGCAACGCACCGCCATGCTCACGGGCGTCAGCCACGACCTTCGCACCATCCTCACTCGCTTCAAGTTGCAACTCGCCCTGGCGCCGGACCACCCGGATTTCGAAAGCCTGAACCAGGATGTCGAGGACATGCAAAGCATGCTCGAAGGCTATCTGGCTTTTGCCCGCGGGGAAGCGGAAGAAGACGTCGGCGAACTCAAGCTCAGCGACCTGATGATCAGACTGGAAGCTGAGGCCGAACTCCATGGCAAGGCACTTGCCGTGACGCTTGAAGGCAAGGACGATATTCGCGTCAGACCGAACGCTTTCACCCGCCTTGTGGCCAACATCGTGTCAAATGCCTACCGCTATGCCAATTCGGTCAATGTGGAGGCCAAACATGGCGCCAAGTGGCTGACCATTACCGTCGATGACGACGGTCCCGGCATTCCCGAGCGCTCACGCGATGACGTTTTCAAGCCGTTTTTCCGATTGGACGAAGCACGGAATCTCGACAATTCCGGCACTGGCCTTGGCCTTGCCATTGCCCTCGACATCGCCCGCAGCCACGGCGGCAACATCACGCTTGCCGACAGTCCCCTTGGCGGTCTGCGCGCTGTTATCCGTGTCCCGGCTTGATCAGCGGGGATAGATTGCCATCAGCCCGCGACGCTCGTTGAACCGAGCCAGGCCCTGATATTTTCCTAAAGCAGCTTCTTGCCGTTCGGCACCGGTTTATCAGTCGCGGCAAGAACGATCGCATTCGCCTCGTCCTCAAAGCCGAGCGTTAGGACTTCAGAGCGAAACGGCCCGATCTGACGGGGCGGAAAATTGACGACGCCGAGCACCTGACGGCCGATCAGGCTCTCTGGCGTGTAGTGAACTGTGATCTGGGCAGAAGATTTCTTGAGGCCTATCTCGGGTCCGAAATCGATCACCAGCTTGATCGCAGGCTTGCGCGCTTCCGGAAAGGGCGAGGTTTCGACGATCGTGCCGACGCGAATATCGACACGCTCGAAATCGGCATAGGTGATGGTATCGGTCATGAGAAATCCAGAGTTAACCGGCGAGCTCTTCCGCCCGCTTGCGGGCTGCGGCAATCGCCCTGTCGAAGAGAGGCTGCATACCGTCATCGGCCATGAGGATGGAAAGCGCTGCCGCCGTCGTGCCGCCAGGAGAGGTAACGTTCTGGCGCAGACGCGAAGCATCGTCGGGGGACTGGTAGAGAAGTTCACCAGCCCCCGCGACGGTTTCTCGAGCGAGCCGCATGGCGAGGTCCGCCTGAAGACCGGCCTTGCGACCGGCCTCCGCCATGCACTCCACGAGATAGAACACATAAGCAGGACCACTGCCGGATACCGCCGTTACCGCGTCGATATCGGCCTCCGTCTCGACCCATTCGACCGGACCGCTGACTTTCAGAAGATCATGCACCGCTGCCCGCTTTTCGGGAGAAACGGCACTGTTGGCAAAGGCGCCGGTGACGCCGCGGCCGATCATTGCGGGCGTGTTGGGCATGGCACGAACCATGGCCGCTTCGCCGAGATGGGACGCCATGAAGGCAAGAGTGGTACCAGCCGCGACCGAAACGACGACCGTCTCAGGGCCGACAAGAAACTTCAACGGCGGCAGCACCGCTCCCATCAGCTGCGGCTTCACCGCCAGGAACAGGACCCCCGCCTTCAGGCCTTCGGGTGCTGTCGTCACATGGGTTGCACCATTGTCGGCGATGAGCTTGGCCATGGCCGGCGACGGGCCGGGATCTATGACGAGGACGTCGCTGCCCTTGATGCCGTTTTTCAGCCAGCCAGACAGCATCGCGCCACCCATGTTGCCAGCACCAATGAGAACGATTGGTCCCACCGCCTTGGTCACCTCAAGCCTCGCCGACAGTTTCGAACATCACGGCCTCGACGGCCTTGTGCGCTTCGACACCGGACCAGACGACGAACTGGAAGGCCTGGAAGTAGGATTCACAAGCATCGAGCGCGCTGGACAACAGGACTTCCACCTGCTGGTTGGTCGGCTCCGCGCCGCCTGAAAGCAGAAGCGACTGGCGGAAGATCACGACATCCTCCTGCCGCCACAGGTCGAAATGCCCCATCAGCACCTGCCCGTTGATATGGGAAAGCAACCTGATGACTTCGTTGACGCGGCTCTCGGGAACCTTGATGTCGAACGCGCAGGCGAGATGCAGCGCTTCAAACTCTTCCATCCAGGAAAAGGAGACATGATAGTCGGTCCACTTGCCCTCGACCGTCATGGCGATTTCATCTTCGCCGGAGCGCTCGAAGCACCAGTCATTGTTGGCTGCGACAAACTCGATCATGTCGACCGGGTTTGATTGACGCTCAAGGTCCAATTCCATCAGGCTCATATGTCACCTTAAAAGTCCCGATACAGACATGCGTCGTCGTGCTCACACACGACAGCGGCAAACTCAAACACCGGAAACAAACACTATGATTGCTGGACACACGGCTATCCTGGCTTACTTACCCTGCCCGGAGCTTGCGTGACCCGTTTCGAATCATCATTTAAAATCAGTGTATAACGGCGGAGTCTGCATGCCAGCCCCTCCACTCGAAAATACGTCTACGAGGTTGTGGAAAGAACTTTGAAACAGATTCAGCGGGAGTTCTTAAACGACTCTGCCGTAAGCATTTTTTGGCAGTGTCCACAGGGGTAAAAAATTTATGAAAAAAGCTGCCGGAAACACTCCCCGGCAGCGGATGAAATGCCCGGATGTTACAAAACGAAACAGGTCGCACGCGACATCGCGATCAAGGCCTGCCGAATCCCTCCGAAAGCCTACTTGCCGGCTGCGTCGAGGCGAGCTTCAAGGGCAGCGATCCGGGCCAGCAGCGCGTCGTTTTCGTCGCGCGCCCTGAGCGCCATTTCGCGCACGGCCTCGAACTCTTCACGCTTGACGATATCCATCGAGTTCATGAGCTTTTCGCCCTGCGCCCGAAAGACCGTTTCCATTTCCCGCCTGACACCCTGCGCAGCACCGGCCGCATCGGTCATCAGCTTGGCGAATTCGTCCAGAATACGGTTGGTGCCCGTCGTCATCGTCTCGATCTCCGATCTTCCCTGCCGCTGGTCATTGCTGCCGCAGTCTCATGAATGAGGTAGGAGCGGCGGCGGCGCGATGCAAGGAAAAATACAAGTGAATGATTTCCTTTAGCGCCCGGCGCGTGCCTTGACCCTGCCGGGTTGGAGAGCCATGTTCCGGCAAACGACAGGCTGGAGAAAAGCAAGACCTTGGAAACAACCGCGACTTTTCTCGCCATCATGCCCTTCCCCCAGATCGATCCTGTCCTTGTGACCATCGGTCCCTTGCAGATTCACTGGTACGGTCTCGCCTATGTCGCGGGTATTCTCATCGGCTGGCAATATGCACGCAGACTGGTGCGCAACATCACGCTTTGGCGCAACGGCCAACCGGCCATGACGGAACCACAGCTGGACGACTTCCTGCTCTGGGTTGCGGCCGGCATCGTCGGTGGCGGACGGATCGGTTACATTCTCTTCTACGATCTTGCGACCGTCATCGAAAACCCGATACGGGCGATTGAAATCTGGAACGGCGGCATGTCTTTTCATGGCGGTCTGATCGGCACGATGATTGCCATGATGATCTTTGCACGACGCAGAGGCATCGCGATGTGGAGCCTCTTCGACATCGTCTCCGCCGTCGTCCCCATCGGCCTGTTTTTCGGCCGCATCGCCAATTTCATCAATGGTGAACTCTGGGGTCGCTTGTCTTCCCTCCCGTGGGCAGTCGAATTCCCGCCGGGAAGCGGCCTTGCCTACCATCCGAGCCAGCTCTACGAGGCGAGCCTTGAAGGCATCGTGCTGTTGCTAGTGTTGACCTACGTTATCTATCGGCGCCACGCACTGAAGACGCCGGGTCTCGTCTGTGGCATCTTCGTGCTTGGCTATGCGATCTCGCGTATCCTGGTTGAATTCTTCCGCCAGCCGGATGCCCAGATCGGTTATCTCGCCGGCGGTTGGCTGACGATGGGCATGGTGCTGTCGACACCGATGGCGCTGGCCGGACTTTGGGCGATCCTCCGTGCCCGTCGTACAGCCGCAACCGTCACCTGAGGAGGAGCGCGATGAGCACGCCCCTGGGAGAAAAGATCAAGGCCCTGATCACCGCAAGCGGTCCGATCAGCGTCACCGACTATTTCTCGCTCTGCCTCGCCGACCCGCAGCACGGATACTACAAAACGCGCGAGCCGTTCGGCGCAGCCGGCGATTTCACCACTGCGCCCGAGATCAGCCAACTCTTTGGCGAAATGATCGGTATCTTCCTCGTCCAGGCCTGGCAGCGTCATGGCGAGCCGGATCCGGTGCATATCGCCGAGATCGGCCCGGGGCGTGGAACGATGATGGCCGACATCATGCGCGTCATCTCCAAGCTTGCTCCGTCGCTTTATGAGGCAGCCCAGTTCCACCTCATCGAGACCAGCGAACGACTGCAGAAGATCCAGAGCCAGACGCTCGTCGCCCACAAGTTCAAAATCACCTGGCACGAGAGCTTCGACACGCTGCCGGAAGGCTTTCTCCTTCTGGCCGCCAATGAACTCTTCGACGCCATCCCCATCCGGCAGTTCGTGAAGACGCCGCAAGGTTTCCGCGAGCGCATGGTCGGCCTGGATGCCGAAGGCGAGCTGACATTCGCGGCCGGTGTAGCCGGTCTCGACCCTGCCTTGCTACCACAGTCGCCGACCGAAGTGCCGGCGGGCACGATCTTCGAGATTTCTCCCGCGCGTGACGCGGTCATGGCAACGCTTGCCTTGCGTATCCGCACCGGCGGCGGCACTGCCGTCATCATCGACTACGGCCACCTGTCGACCGGCTATGGAGATACGCTGCAGGCAGTGCGCGAGCATCAGTTCGACCCGCCGTTGAAGCAACCCGGTCAAGCCGACATCACAAGTCATGTCGATTTCGAGCAACTGGCTCGCAGGGCTGTGACGGAAGAGCTTCAGATCAACGGCCTGACCTATCAGGGTGATTTTCTCGTTGGGCTCGGGCTCATCGAGCGAGCTTCCTCCCTTGGCAGCGGCAAGGATACACTGACACAGGAAGGCATCAGTCTTGACGTCGAAAGGCTGGCTGGCAGCGGGGAAGGCAAGATGGGAGAACTTTTCAAGGTTCTTGTCGTCAGCAGCCCTGCCGTTGCGCTCACGCCATTTCAACGCTGAACGGCTGCCCGTTGCCCGCCTTGTCTCGATCCCGTGAAATGCGATTATTGACACGGCGACAGGCGGAGGCCAACATCGCGCCAAATCGAACAGGCCCTCCGCACGGGGTCCGAAATCCCAGATATCACAGACATGAAAGGGCAAAAACACCGATGAAGGATGACGCCCTGCCCTCGCCTGTTTTCAGTCCGATTCTCTCTGACCTCGCAAAAAACGGCATCTCTCACGGTTATTTCACCCGCGAGGGCGGCGTGTCCGAGGGCATTTATCGTGGTCTCAATGTCGGCCTTGGCTCAAACGACGAGCGCTCGCATGTCGTGGAAAACCGCCAGCGGGTCGCAGCGTTTTTCGATGCTGCGCCGGAGAAGCTCGCCACCGTGCATCAGGTTCATTCGCCAACGGCAATCGTCGTTGATGAAACCTATAACGGCGCCCGGGCGGAAGCCGATGCGCTGGTGACGATGACCCCCGGCCTCGTCATCGGCGTGCTGTCAGCCGATTGCGGCCCGGTCCTCTTCGCCGACCCATCCGCGGGCGTCATCGGTGCCGCCCATGCCGGCTGGAAGGGCGCGCTCGGTGGCGTGCTTGAAAGCACGATAGACGCCATGGTGTCGCTCGGCGCAGGGCGCGAAAACATCATTGCCAGCCTCGGTCCCTCAATCAGCCGCCGCAGTTACGAGGTGGGTGCAGAGTTCGTCGAGCGTTTCCTCGAACGCGATGCGAGCTACACGTCGTTCTTCACCCCATCTGCGCGCGATGGCCACGCGATGTTCGATCTGCCGGCGCTGACGATCAAGCGGCTGACCGACGCGGGCGTAACCGCGGAGAACCTCGATCTCTGCACCTATGCGGACGAAGCCCGATTCTTTTCCTATCGCCGGACGACCCACCGCAACGAGCCGGACTACGGCCGACAGATTTCGGCAATTTCCATTCGGGAGGCATGACATGGCACTGCACTTTGGCCAGGACGAATTTACCGCGCGATTGGAACGGCTGAAAGCCTCCATGAAGGAGGAGAAGCTCGACGCGCTTCTGCTCTTCGCCCAGGAAAGCATGTACTGGCTCACCGGCTATGACACCTTCGGCTATTGCTTCTTCCAGACGCTGGTGGTCAAGGCCGATGGCTCAATGGTGCTGCTGACCCGTTCCGCCGACCTTCGGCAAGCGCGGCATACCTCGAACATCGAGCGCATCGAGATCTGGGTGGATAGGGTAAATGCCGATCCGACGATGGATCTCAAGAACCTGCTGAGCGATCTCGATCTCCTCGGCATGCGCATCGGCGTTGAATATGACACCCATGGCATGACCGGCCGCGTTGCACGGTTGCTCGACCAGCAGCTTACCAGCTTCGGTCAGCTCATCGGCGCATCTGGCATGGTCGGCAAGCTTCGGCTGATAAAGAGCCAGGCCGAAATTGCCTATGTCGAGAAGGCAGCAAGCCTTGCCGACGATGCCCTCGACGCTGCCCTGCCCCTGATCCGTCCCGGCGGCAGCGAGGCCGATATTCTGGCCGCTATGCAGGGCGCCATCTTTGCCGGCGGCGGCGACTATCCGGCCAACGAGTTCGTCATCGGCTCGGGTGCCGACGCGCTTCTCTGCCGCTACAAGGCCGGCCGGCGCACGCTCGATGCCCAGGACCAGTTGACTCTGGAGTGGGCGGGCGTCAGCGCCCACTATCATGCAGCCATGATGCGCACCGTTGTCATCGGAGAAACGACGAACCGGCACCGCGAACTCTACAGCGCCTGCCGGGAAACCATCCAGGCTGTGGAAATGGTGCTGCGGCCGGGCAATACCTTCGGCACGGTCTTCGAGATCCATGCCAAGATTATGGATGAGCGCGGGCTGGCCCGCCATCGTCTCAATGCCTGCGGTTATTCGCTGGGTGCCCGCTTCTCGCCCTCATGGATGGAACAGCAGATGTTCCACATCGGCAACCCGCAGGAAATCCTGCCCGACATGTCGCTCTTCCTGCACATGATCATCATGGACAGCGAGAGTGGAACGGCCATGACACTCGGGCAGACCTACATCACCACCGACGGCGCGCCGAGACCGCTGTCACGGTACGGACTGGACTTCATCACTGCTTAGGAAAATTGCCGTATCGTTTTGGCGAGCAAGGTGAAGGTGGGGGCCTTCGCGCTCCTCCTCGCGACGAATGAACGGTGGAACGATGCACAAGCTGATCATTGCCATTACCGGCCTTGCCCTGCTCGCCGGCTGCAACTCGACCGATGCCCTGATCCCCCAGGTCGATGTCGGCGAAGGAACGTTTCGTTCCCCGCCGGTCAACCAGGCCGACCTCGACACCATGTCCTCGCAACCGGCCTATGTGCCGCCCCAGGAAACGGCATCCGTGCAGAGCGCGCCGCTTGATGCGCAGCCGGACTACCGGCAGCCGCAGCCCGACACGAGTTTTGCACAGGGCGACGTCGACTACACTGATCCCGCCGGATCCCTGGAAGCACAGGCAAGCCGGCTTTCCCAGGGAGATGTTCCCGCGCAGGAACGCCAGATCGCCCGTAGCACGCCTCAGCTGACGCAGACGGCAGACAACGCGCCTGCCGAAAACGAACAGCCCGCTGAACAACAAGTGCCTCCCTTGCAGGCCGCCGCCGAGCAGCCGCGGCTGGAAAAGCCGCAACAATCCGCAGCCATCGCTCCCAAGGGCGAGGCCAACAGCATTCGCTTCCTTCCGATCATCGGCGCGCCGGTCGCCGCCGTGACCTCGCTTTCCAAACAGCTCGGTGCCGATGCGCGTGCACACGGCTTGACGATCAAGAGTTCGTCGGACGCCAGCAGCCAGCACATCCTCAAGGGCTATTTCTCGGCCCTGAAGGACGGCGGCAAGACGACCGTGGTCTATATCTGGGATGTTCTTGATGGCAGCGGTAACCGGCTGCACCGCATTCAGGGGCAGGACACGGTCGATGCCACGGCGGCGGACCCTTGGGCGGCAGTGCCACCGGAGACGATGCAGGCCATTGCCAGCAAGTCGATCGAGACCTACCTCGCCTGGGCCCGCGCCAACGCGGGTTAGAGTTGTCGCAAAACGATGCAGAATGGCAACGCCGGGCGTCCGATTCGAGCCAACGGGCAACGCCGCTTAAAACTTTTTCGGATAAACCGCACGAGAAGGCGGCATTCCCCTTGCATTCAGGGTCAGGGACGTTATGAAGCGCCCAAGCGGCTCTGTTTCAAAGCCCCTCGGGCTGACAGCGCACACCGAACACTGCTTACGGAATTCGCGCGACACGACCCGGACTGGAACCAACGGTCTGGAACCACTCGCGCCAGCACAGGCGGACCATCGATGAAGGTTTTCGCAGGCAATTCGAACCGGCTGCTTGCCGAAGCGATCTGCAACTATCTTAACCTGCCGCTCGGCAAAGCAACTGTCAGACGATTTGCCGACCAGGAAATCTTCGTAGAAATTCAGGAAAATGTACGCGGCGAGGACGTTTTCGTCATCCAGTCCACGTCGTTTCCGACCAATGATCACCTGATGGAATTGCTGATCATGATCGATGCCATGCGCCGCTCGTCGGCGCGGCGCATTACGGCTGTAATCCCCTATTTCGGTTATGCCCGTCAGGACCGCAAACCCGGGCCGCGCACGCCGATCTCGGCCAAGCTCGTCGCCAACCTGATCACCGAAGCCGGCGCAGACCGCGTGCTGACGCTAGATCTTCATGCAGGCCAGATCCAGGGCTTCTTCGACATCCCGACCGATAACCTCTATGCCGTGCCGATCCTGTCGCGCGACGTCAAGGAAAACTACGACCTCAAGAACGTCATGGTCGTTTCGCCTGATGTCGGCGGCGTCGTGCGCGCCCGCGCCCTTGCAAAGCGTCTCGATTGCCAGCTGGCCATCGTCGACAAACGCCGCGAACGCGCTGGCGAATCGGAGGTCATGAACGTTATCGGCGACGTGACCGGCAAGGACTGTCTGCTGATCGACGACATCGTCGATTCCGGCGGCACGCTCTGCAATGCGGCCGAAGCCCTCCTGAAGAACGGCGCGACCAGCGTCACCGCCTATATCACCCACGGCGTGCTATCGGGCGGCGCGGTTGCCCGCGTCACGTCTTCGAAGCTCAAGGAACTGGTGATCACCGACTCGATCCAGCCGACCACGGCTGTCCAGTCCGCCCACAATATCCGCGTCATCACGACCTCGACGCTGATCGGCGAAGCCATCAACCGCACCAGCCAGGAAGAATCGGTTTCCAGCCTGTTCGATTGACCCGCGCAAGCGGCCCGGTCAGACAATTGGCATTCGAGCGAGCCTTCAGCCCCGTTTGACCAACGGAATGGCGCAGGCTTCACCGCCATCGAACATTCGCGAGCGCGTCAGGAAACGCCGTTCGCGGCCGTTGTCCAGCGAGAACATCCCGCCCCGGCCCGGCACGACATCAATGATCAGCTGGGTGTGGCGCCAGACTTCGAACTGGCTGGCGCTGATATAGACCGGCACGCCGCCGATCTCACCGAGCTTCACATCACGATCGCCGACAATGTAGTCGTCCGCCGGATAGCACATCGGCGACGAGCCATCGCAACAGCCGCCCGACTGGTGGAACAGGATGTCAGGGTAGTCTTTGCGAATTTCGTCGATAAAGGCCAAGGCCGCATCGGTTGCAACGACACGAGGTTGTCCGTCGATTGTATCGGTATCCATTTTTTTTTGCTCCAAGCATAAAGCGCCCTCCCCCCGCAGGGCACGGGGAGAGGGTCGGGCTGAGGGGCTTGAGAGGAGATGCCAGCAGCGCTCCTCGGCCAATATTCGAACACCCTTGGCGGGGAACGACGTCCTCAGAAGAAACCGAGCGCCTTCGGGCTGTAGCTCACCAGCATGTTCTTCGTCTGCTGATAGTGGTCGAGCATCATCTTGTGGGTTTCGCGACCGATACCCGACTGCTTGTATCCGCCGAAGGCGGCATGAGCAGGATAGGCATGGTAGCAATTGGTCCACACGCGACCGGCCTGGATGTTGCGACCGAACTGATAGCAACGGTTGGCTTCGCGGCTCCACACGCCGGCACCGAGGCCGTAGAGCGTGTCGTTGGCGATTTCGAGCGCTTCGGCATCGTCCTTGAAGGTCGTGACGGACACGACCGGCCCGAAGATTTCCTCCTGGAAGACGCGCATCTTGTTATGGCCGCGGAACACCGTCGGCTTGACATAGTAGCCGCCGGCCAGATCGCCTTCGAGCGTGTTGCGCTCGCCGCCGATCAGAACTTCTGCTCCCTCCTGGCGTCCGATATCCATATAAGACAGGATTTTCTCAAGCTGCTCGGAAGAGGCCTGCGCACCGATCATTGTTGCCGTGTCGAGCGGATTGCCCTGCTTGATCGCGGCCACGCGGGCAATCGCCTTTTCCATGAAGCGGTCGTAGATCTTCTCATGCACCAGCGCGCGGCTCGGGCATGTGCAGACTTCACCCTGGTTGAGCGCGAACATGGCAAAGCCTTCGAGCGCCTTGTCGAGATAGTCGTCGTCCTCGTTCATCACGTCGGCAAAGAAGATGTTCGGCGACTTGCCGCCCAGTTCCAGCGTGACGGGGATGAGGTTCTGGCTGGCGTACTGCATGATCAGCCGGCCGGTCGTCGTTTCGCCGGTGAAGGCGATCTTGGCGATGCGCGGGTTGGAGGCCAGCGGCTTGCCGGCTTCAAGACCGAAGCCATTGACGATGTTGAGCACGCCACCCGGCAGGAGATCGCCGATCAGTTCGGCCCAGACGAGGATCGAGGCCGGTGTCTGTTCGGCAGGCTTCAAGACGACGCAGTTGCCGGCAGCAAGCGCCGGTGCAAGCTTCCACGCGGCCATCAGGATCGGGAAATTCCAGGGAATGATCTGGCCGACGACACCGAGCGGCTCATGGAAATGGTAGGCAATCGTATCGTGATCGATCTCGCCGATCGAACCTTCCTGGGCACGGACGCAAGATGCGAAATAGCGGAAATGGTCGATGGCGAGCGGAATGTCGGCCGCCATGGTTTCACGCAGTGGCTTGCCGTTGTCCCAGGTTTCGGCGCGCGCCAGAAGGTCGAGATTGTCTTCCATGCGCTGGGCGATTTTCATCAGGATGTTGGCGCGTTCGGTGGCCGAAGTGCGGCCCCACTTGTCCTTGACCGCATGCGCGGCATCGAGCGCCAGCTCGATATCGGCCGCCTCTGAGCGCGCAATCTGGCAGATCACGCCGCCGGTGACGGGGGTTATGTTGTCGAAATAGCGGCCGCTGACCGGCTCGCGCCATTCTCCGCCGATGAAGTTTCCGTACTTCTGCTTGAACGGGCTTTCGACGATCTTCTGGTGCAACATCTGTTTTCTCCTCCAATACAGATATTCATCATCTGTACGAGAGAGACTGCGCCTGAAGAACAAATTGCGATAGCCGTAAACAAGAAGCGAACGGCAGCTTCTGTTTCAGAATTGAGACATGGGAATTACAGCATCCATGCTGCAGCGCCGCAAACACAGGTGCAATCGCAGCAAATTCCGTCAGAGCTCTACTCTACGGAAAGCTTTTTCATCTTTCTGTAGAGCGTTGCACGGCTGATGCCGAGAATGTCCGCGGCCTGGGAAACATTGCCCCGCGCGCGCGACAGAACCCGGCGCAATGCCGCCCGTTCGGCATCCAGAAGATCCCCACCGTTAGAACTGCGATCCTCGTGCAGCAGATCTGCGGCGGGGACGCCGGCAGCAATCCTGCGATCGTCGAGACCCAGCGTCTGGCGCGCCGCGCGGGTGGCGCCAAGCACCAGATCGTCGCGGTCGATCGCAAGCAACGCAGGCGTGCTCTTTCCCTCCGAGGACACAAGCAAAATGCGCGCGCCGTTAAAGGCACGGCGGAAGAGATTGGCTTCGATGCGGCTGGCAGCATCCCGCACCGCCTGTGAGAGAATGAGAACCGCCATGTCGTTGACATCGTCGCGGCAGGTCGAGATATCGATCGCCGCTGTGATCCGCCCGAGATGATCGCGGATCGGTGCGGTGGCGCAGCTTAAGCCGGTATTGGCGCTCAAAAAATGCTGGTCGCGGTGGATGACGACGGCACGTTCATCGGCAATCGCCGTTCCGATACCGTTCGTACCGACACTCGCCTCGCTCCAGACGGTGCCGGACCAGAGACCGAGCCCCCGAAAATCCTTGTCGTCGCCGACCGCACCGCGCCGCTCCAGGGCAACGCCGCGCTCATCGGTCAAAAGAAGGCAGCATCCAGCCTTGCCAACCGTCAGGAAAAGACGGTCAAGCTCGTCCCGGGACTCTTCGATGATGTGGCCCGAACGCTCCCTTGCCTGCAGAAACTCAGCTTCCGTCAGGCGCCAGGGCGTACGCTGCTCTTCCGGAGAAAGGCCATGAATGGTCATGCAGCGGCGCCACGAGGCAGCGACCGGCGAGCTGGCTGCAGCTGACAGCTGCTGTGCAACGGCATTGACGTGATCGGAATGGTTCATCCGCTCTCCTCCCTGAGGGCTGACGCAGGCCGTCAGTATAGGCGTATTCTTGATGGAACGTCCACCAGCACGAAAGTCGATGGTTACGCTTGCAGCAAAAGATTCTGTAGTCGCATGCACCGACAAGGCGAAATTCGCGCAACGGCGCTTGTGCAGGCATTATTCCAGCGCGCGGGGTTTTGCAGTAGGCAATGTGTCACACTCCTCAACCGGTGATTCCTTGAAGCCCATGATCCGCGACTTTTCCCTTCAAGCCCTGTTCATGGGCCTGCTCACAGCCTTCGTCGGGTTTGCCAGTTCTTTTGCGGTGGTTCTGCACGGGTTGACGGGTGTCGGCGCCACGGAGGCGCAGGCAGCGTCCGGGGTGATGGCGCTGTCGATCGCCATGGGCGTCTGTGCCATCGTCCTTTCGGTCGCCACGAGGCTGCCGGTATCGATCGCCTGGTCGACACCGGGTGCGGCGCTGCTGGCGAGCTCCGGTATCCTGCCGGGCGGCTTCAACGTCGCTGTCGGCGGCTTTGTTGTCTGCGGCGTTCTGATCGTGGCCGCAGGCTTGTGGAAGCCGCTGGGGCGCATGGTCGCCGCCATTCCCGCAGCCCTTGCAAACGCCATGCTCGCCGGCGTGCTGATCGGACTTTGTTTTGCCCCGGTGAAAGCAGTCGCCTTCAATCCCCTGCTCGGCTTACCGATCGTCCTGGCCTGGGTGATCGTCGGTGCAATCAACAGGCTCTTTGCCGTGCCGGCAGCCCTCCTCGCCTTCGCGCTTGTGCTTGCCTTCGGCATCGACATGCCCACCGACGCGCTGGCCCGCGTTTTCGGAACACTTGTTCCCCACGCCGAGTGGATAGTACCGTCCTTCACGCTTGCGGGTCTTGTCAGCATCGCCCTGCCGCTCTTTGTCGTGACCATGGCATCGCAGAATATTCCCGGCATCGCCGTCCTGAAAGTCAACGGCTATGAGCCGCAGCCAGGACCGTTGTTTGCCACGACGGGTATCTTTTCGATCCTGAGTGCCCCCTTCGGCGGTCATGCGGTCAATCTCGCCGCCATCACCGCCGCCATGTGCGCCGGCGAAGACGCCCATCGCGATCCCGCGCGCCGCTATTGGGCCGCCATCGTTGCCGGTGCCGGCTATATCGCCTTCGGATTGCTCGCAGCAACGGTCACGGCCTTCGTGAGCCTCGCCCCGAAAATCCTGATCGAAGCGGTAGCGGGTCTCGCCTTGGTAGGTGCCTTTTCGGGATCGGCCATGGCCGCTTTCAAGGAGCCGGAAAGCCGGGAAGCGGCGGCCGTCACATTTCTGGTGACAGCATCCGGCGTCAGCTTTGCAGGAATATCCGGTGCGTTCTGGGGACTGTTGTCAGGCGGGCTGATGCTGGTGCTTGCCCGCTTCACCTCGCGCAAGAAATAGATTGGCCTAGCTCCTCACACTCAAGCAGCTGCGCTGCTGGGTTTGGCGTTCCGATCTTCGTCTTCCCCGGCGTCTCCGTTCACCACATGATCGAGGTCGCTGAGCGGCATTGGCTTGCCGAACAGATAACCCTGCACCTCCATGCAGCCTTCCTTCCGCAGGAAGTCCATATGGGCTTCGTTTTCAACGCCTTCGGCCAGCACGGGGATATCCAGACTCTGGGCGAGGATGATCGTCGAGCGTACTATTGCCGCGGAATGCCGGTTGCGCGTGACGCCGCCGATGAAGGCCCGATCGATCTTGATCTTGTCGAAGGGGAAGTTCTGCAGCGTGGAAAGCGAGGAATAGCCCGTTCCATAGTCATCCATGGCGATGCGTACACCGAGCGCCTTCAGCTGCCGGATGATCTGCAAGGCATGCTGCTGGTCGGCAATGATGCCCGACTCGGTGATTTCCAGCTCGAGGCGGGATGCGTCGAGACCGCTTTCGCGCAGGATTTCCTTCACCCGTGCTGGAAGATTGACATCGGCAAGCTGCGCCGGCGCGACGTTGACGGCGATCTTGAGCGGCCGTTTCCAGGACGCTGCCTCGATGCAGGCGGTACGCAGGACCCAGTCACCGAGTTCATGGATGAACCCGTTCTTTTCCGCGATCGGAATGAACTCCACGGGCGACACCATGCCGCGTACGGGATGCTTCCAGCGCAACAGAACCTCAAGGCCAACGACATCGCCGGTCATCGAATTGTTCTGCCTTTGGTAGTAGAGTTCAAACTCGTTGCGTTCGATGCCGTTTCGCATATCCATGGCCAGCAGCGCACGATCACGCGCAGCAACGTCCATTGAGGGTTCATAGAAGCAGACCATGCGATTACCGGCAGCCTTGGAGCGATACATCGCGAGATCGGCCTGGGCCAGCAGCTCCTCCGGTGTTCTGGCATCTTCCGGGTAAAGTGCGATGCCGACACTCGTGCCGACAAGAAGCGTATTGCCATCCCACTCGACCGGTTTGACGATTTCATGGGTCAATCTGTCGGCAAAAGCCCGGATATCGCTTTTGAGAAAGCAGTTTCGGGTCAGCGCGACAAACTCGTCGCCGCCGATACGGGCCAGAAACTCGCCCTCATCGAGAATAGCAGTCATACGTTCTGATACCGTCCGCAAAACGGCGTCTCCGGCCGCATGGCCGTGGACATCATTCACGTCCTTGAACCTGTCGAGATCGAAGGACAGCACCGCAAACTTGGCATTGTCGGCTTTCTGTCGGCGAACACGCTCACCCAGGTAGTCATTCAGGGCGGCTCTGTTCGGCAACCCTGTCAATGGATCGTGCAGCGAAAGATAACGAAAGCGCTCTGCGGCAATCTGGGAAGAGTGCATGTCGATCACATAGGTCGAGGCACCGAGACCGAGCATGACCCCCATCAGCGCGAGCACGATAATGATCAGCACATTGTCGGGTATCATGGCGGTGGGAATGGTGACCAGATCCGCCGGAAGGATCGTGATCGCGCTCATGCCGGTGAAATGCATGCCGGTGATGGCCAGGATCAGCGCCACGACGGCACCATGCTTGCAGAACCGCGTCACCGGACGGGCGATGCGGTTTGCCGACACGGCGCCGAAGACAACACCGATCACAATCGACGCAGCGTAGGTGCTGTAATCCCACTGCAGCACGCCCATGATCTGGTAAGCGGCCATGCCCATATAGTGCATCAAGGCAATACCGCCGCCGACAATGGCACCCCCGAGCTCTATCGTCGGCCCGGTCTTGCGCATGGCGGTCACCAGGAACCCGAGCGTCGTCATACCGATGGCGGCAGCGAGTGACAGCATGGTCAGCGTCGGCTCATAGGCATGCGGCAAGGATGACTTGTAGCTCAGCATCGCAATGAAATGCGTCGTCCAGATCGTCGATCCGCCGATAATGCCGCTCATGAACAACCAGTTTATCTTCTGCAAGCCCTCCGTGCGCCGCACGCGGGCATAGAGCCTCATTGTGAGAACCGACCCCAGGACACAAACAAGAGCGGCCAGCGCAACCAGGCCGTAATCGTGATCCATAGCGATGCAGGAGAGTACCGTGAGCATAAAACACCCATATTGAAGACGGCGGCACCATCCCATGTGGGCTTTAAGATACTTTAATGATGGGAAATTTGTCGGTTGCGAAGGTTAGTAACTGATAAAATATCACGCATGACGTGCACACCATTAAAAGAGATCACGCATTCCGGGATTTTCGGGCATTTTCTTGCGCCGGCCGGGTTGCTTGCATTTCCAGGCATTCTCGGTTAAAGACGCGCGTCCGCGCAGACACCCTTGGAGGCAAACGCGGATGGGACCTCACGGTCTCAGGTCCATCCGGCACATATCATATGTGGATGGGCTCTCCAAAAACACCAGAAAGGTAATGCCATGAGCCACGCATCATACGAGCTCAAGGCCGAAACGCGCGAACGGGTTGGTAAGGGGTCCTCCCGTGAACTTCGCCGCAACGGCCTTATTCCTGCTGTCATCTATGGCGACAAGCAGACTCCGATTTCCATCGCCCTCTCCACGAAGGAAGTCACCCAGAAGATCCATGCCGGCGGTTTCATGACCACCGTTGCAACGATCGACGTCAACGGCGAAAAGATCCGTGTCCTTCCGAAGGACTACCAGCTGGATCCGGTCCGCGACTTCACCATGCACGTCGACTTCCTGCGCGTTTCTGCGGATTCCCAGGTCACCGTCGAAGTTCCGGTTCACTTCATCAACGAAGAGAAGTCCCCGGGCATCAAGACCGGCGGCGTTCTCAACATCGTTCGTCACGAAGTTGAACTGCATGTATCGGCAGACGACATTCCGGAATTCATCACTGTCGACCTGACCGGTCTGAAGGTTGGCGACGGCGTTCACATTTCGCATGTCAAGCTGCCGAAGGGCGCGACCCCGGTCATCGCTGACCGTGACTTCACGATCGCCACCATCGTTGCTCCGGCAGCCGGCCTTTCGGCGGAAGCTACCGAAGAATAATCGGACCCCAATTCGATATGAAAACCCGCCATGCTCGAAAGTTGCCCCGGCAATTCGCGAGCATGGCGGGTTTTTTATTGCCTGCAGGCGACAAAGCCTCTGATTACAAAGTTTGATCTGCGAATTTTAGCAACATTTAAGATTTCTGTGATGTGTTGTCCGTGGGGGATTGAACCGGCCTAGCGCGTACGAGAATCCTATATGACATGTGACACCCGAAACACGATCGGATGCATACGATGATGCATTCTGTCGAGAACCGCTTCATTGCGATCGTCTGCGGCGCCGTCCTGGTTTTTGTCGCGCCCCTCATCGTTCTGTTTCTCACACTGTCATCGGAACGTGTCGCACGCGAACGTCTCACCAACACGCAGGTGCTGATGAAGACCGGTGCGGAGGCACTGGGAAAACCGCTTTGGGATTTCGATACCGACGGCGTCAAGCAGATTGCCCGCGCGCTGATCGCCGGTGAAAACGTGCTGGCGGTCCATGTCCGCGACAGTTCCGGAACGATTTCCGTTCGCATTCCCGACGGGCCGCTCAATGTTTCCGAAACCGACTACACGGTCCTTTCAAGCGATATTCAGTACAGCTCGCAGGACGGAGAACGCCGCGTCGGCTCTGTCGAGATCTGGGTCGAAGAACCGGGGCTGATTTCCCGTTTCAGCCGAGACGAAATCAGCGTCTTCCTCATTCTGGTTGTTGCCGTCACCATCGTCTTCGCAGCTGCGATCTTCAGCAATCGCATCACCGTCATCAAGCCGCTGATGCGTTTGACGGCCGCCATCGAGGCGACCCGCCGCCTGGGCTCCCGTCATCAGGTAGACTGGAACTCGGACGACGAGATGGGCACGCTCGCCCAGAACTTCAATGAAATGCAGACGCGCCTTGAGCAGGAACAATCCGAGCTGAAGCTGGCACATGGTCGTGCATCGAATATCTACAACAAGACGCCGGCTATGCTCTTTTCGCTGGATACCGCCAACGACATTACTGCCGTCAGCGATTACTGGCTGGTCGCCACGGGATACCGCCGCGAAGAGGTCATCGGCCGCGCCTTTACCGATTTCGTCGATGAACATTGGCATGAAACCTACAAGGCTCGCCGCGTCAGCCCGGGAAATAGCGGCATCTGCGAAGTGACCGTGCCGTTTCGCAAGTCGAACGGCGAGATGATGATCGTGCTGATCCTGGAAATGCGCAACTTCGTCAGCGACGATGTCGGTGGCGTTTCGCTTTCGGTGATGACCGATGTTACTGCGCTCAAGCAGGCAGAGAGCCGCAACCATGCGCAGGCGATCACCGACCACCTGACCGGGCTGCTCAATCGCCAGGGTTTTGAAGCCGCACTTGACGAGGGCATCAAGGATGTCGATGCAAAAGCCATGCAGCTCGCCTGCATCTTCATCGACCTCGACCGCTTCAAGTGGATCAACGACAATTTCGGCCACGCGGCCGGTGACGAAGTGCTGCGTCAGGTCGTTGCCCGCATCAAGACGACGCTGAGACCCGGCGACGCCATGGCCCGCCTTGGCGGCGACGAGTTCGCGATCCTGGTCAGCGCCGAAAGCGTGTCGGATCTTGCGAGCGAAATCGGCGAGCGGATTTGCGATTGCCTGAATGAGCAGATCATCGTCGAGGGTGCGGACCTTTCCGTCACCGCCAGCATCGGTATCGCTCTTTATCCCGACCATGCGGCCAATGCCGCCGATCTGCTGCTGAAGTCGGACATGGCCATGTATACGCGCAAGCGCGATGGCAAGAACGGCATGCTGGTGTTCGACAATTCCATGCTCGACACGGCGCGCGAGCGTCACGAGATCGAGCAGTATATCGAAGCCGGCCTCAAGGAAGACTGGTTCGAAGCCTATCTGCAGCCGATCGTCAGCCTTGGCGATGGGCGCATTGCCGGCTTCGAAGCCCTGATGCGGCTCAATCACCCTGAAAAGGGCATTCTGGCGCCAGGCAAGATCATCGGTATCGCCGAAGAAACCGGGACCATCGGCCGGATCGGCGATCGTGTGCTGGAAAAGGCGATCTCGCACCTCGCCCGCATCAGCAAGCTCGAGGGAACGGAAGCCACCTATCTTGCCGTCAACTTCTCCCCACTGCAGTTCGAACTCACCCTGCCCCACAAGCTGGCAGCCCTGCTGCTCAAGCACCATATCGCCCCAAGCCGGATCGTCGTGGAAATCACCGAGGCGGTGCTGATGCTCGACAACCCGGATGTCCACGCCGTCCTGAAACAGCTCAGCGAATTCGGCTGCCGCATTGCGCTCGATGATTTCGGCACCGGCTACTCGTCCCTGAGCTATCTCAACCGTTTCCCTGTCAATATCGTCAAGGTCGACCAGTCCTTCACCCGGTCACTCAGCACAGGCACCAATGACGTTCGCCGCAAGAGCCGCATGCTGATCAAGGGCATTCGCACCATCTCGCATCAGATGGGATGCTCCGTGGTTGCCGAAGGCATCGAGACGACGGAACAATGGGAATTCCTGCGCAAGCTTGGCGTCGATTACGGCCAGGGGTTTCTGTTCAGCAAACCCATGCCGATCGACAACATGCTGACGATGCTTGAAATGAATTCCGAAGCGAAGAGCAACACGATCGCCTGACGGGCGGAGGGCATGCATGAAACGCATATTTTTCGCGCTCGCATTGAGCTTTCCGGCTATCGCGCAGGCAGAACCACTGAAACTGCTTACAGAAGAATATCCGCCCTACAATTTCACCAGCAACGGCGCCATCACCGGCGCCTCGGTGGAACAGGTGCGATTGATGATGAAGGCGATCGACGCGCCCTTCGAGCTTGAAATACTGCCCTGGGCTCGTGCTTTTGCCCGCGCCAAAAACGAAGACAGCACCTGCGTCTTCACGACGGGTCATGACGACGAGCGCGACAAGCGGTTCAAGTGGATCGAGCCGCTGCTCATCGACAAGATGGTGATGGTTCGCAAGGCCGGCTCCGGCATTGATCCTCTCACCATCGAAGCTGCCAAGCGCTTTACCATCGGCACCCAGCGCGACGATTTTTCCTATAGCTTCCTGACTGCCAATGAGTTTCCAAAGATCGATCTCGCTGCCGATATGGAAGCAACGCTGAAGAAGCTGCTCAACAACCGCATCGACCTGATGATGACATCGGAAAAGACATTCGAAGCCATGAAGGCTCAAGGCAAGGGCGTGGAGCCGGCCCTCGTGCTCGGCGGCAAGCGTTATGGCCTCGCCTGCAATCTCTCGGTTCCGGACGCGCTCATCGGCAAGATGCAGAAAGCCCTCGAGGATCTGATCGCAGATGGCACACAGGACCGGATCTCCGCCGACTACGGTCTACGTCCCAACCGGTGAGCCGCACGGGCAAAAATCTGAAAAACGCCTCTTCCGGCGTTGACTTGCGCATCTGCCCGCCGCATCTGAGGTCAAACATCTTGGAGAGTGTCCGTGCAGATTTTTGCAGGCCTTGGCAATCCCGGTAGTAAATACGCCGGCAACCGTCACAACATCGGCTTCATGGGCGTCGATGCCATCCAGCGTCGGCACAGTTTTTCGCCGTGGTCGAAGAAGTTCAAGGCCGAGATTTCCGAAGGTGAGCTCGGTGGCGAGCGGGTGCTTCTGATGAAGCCGCAAACCTTCATGAACCTTTCCGGCGAAGCAGTCGGAGAAGCCATGCGCTTCTACAAGCTGGAGCCAAAGGATATCGTCGCGATTTACGACGAACTCGACCTCCTGCCGGGCAAGGCGCGCATCAAGACCGGCGGTGGCCATGGCGGCCACAACGGCATCAAGTCACTGGATGCCCATTGCGGCAGGGACTATCGCCGCCTGCGCCTCGGGATCGGACATCCCGGCTCCAAAGAGCAGGTGCACAATCATGTGCTGGGGGATTTTGCCAAATCCGACCAGGTCTGGCTTTCTCCCCTGCTCGATGCACTGGCTGATAACGCCGAGATGCTCGCAAAGGCCGAGGATTCACGGCTGATGAACAAACTGGCCCTTGCCATCGGCGGCAAGCCGGAAGCCGAGGCTCCGGCGCCCAAGCCGGCGGGAAAGTCGCATATCCATCAGGCGAGAAATCACCAGCAGCCGAAGATATTGCCGACGACCGGACCAATGGCCGAGATGCTGAAGAAGATGTTCGGCAACAAGGGTGAATGATGGCCTCCCTCTTCTCCCCAGCGGGGAGAAGTGCCGAGCGCGTGCGAGGCGATGAGGGGGGCTTCGCCACGAATTCAGAGCCCATCGGCCCCCTCATCCGGCGCTTCGGGCCACCTTCTACCCGCTGGGGAGAAGAGGGAGAAAGCCGCTCAACTCCAGATTCCCTTAGAGCGGAATAGACCCTGAAAGCTCGTGAATCCTACTCCTCCGGCTCTGTCGTAAACATCAGCGGGAAACCCGCCTCCTTGCCGAGATCGGTCGCTTCCTTCGCCTTGGTCTCGGCAATATCCTGGGCGCAGATGACAATCACGCACGAGCCGAGCTTGTGAGCGGTCATCATGATGCGATAACCGGCTTCCTCGCTCATGTGGAAGACAGCCTTCAATACCAGCGTCACGAATTCGCGTGGCGTGTAATCGTCATTGAGCAAGATCACCTTGTGAAGCTTGGGCCGCTCCAGCTTGGGCTTGATCTTCAATTTCGGTTTGAGATCGGTTTCGTTGTCGCTCATCGTGGAGGCACCCATGGATGAAGAACTGGCGGACGAACACGCGAAAGTCTGCCCCGATCTCACTCTGATCGCAAGAGTGGGCCCATCACAAGGTGCGTGAAATGCCCATTCGTCCAAACTTTCCGGCCACCACCCTTGACCTTGCCATGTCCTATCCCCCATAGGCAGGTCAAAGATTTTCCAGAATAGACGGACGACAGGCCATGGGCTTCAAATGCGGTATCGTCGGACTGCCGAATGTCGGCAAGTCCACTCTCTTCAACGCACTGACCAAAACGGCGCAGGCGCAAGCGGCAAACTACCCGTTCTGTACGATCGAGCCGAACACCGGCGAAGTCGCCGTGCCGGATCCGCGCATGCGTGCGCTGGCCGACATAGCCAAGTCCAAGGAAATCATCCCGACCCGCATTTCCTTCGTCGATATCGCCGGCCTCGTGCGCGGCGCCTCGAAGGGTGAAGGTCTCGGCAACAAGTTCCTTGCCAATATCCGCGAAGTCGATGCGACGGTGCATGTGCTGCGCTGTTTCGAAGACGACGATATCACCCACGTCGAAGGCCGCATCAACCCGGTCGGCGATGCAGAAACCATCGAAACCGAGCTGATGCTCGCCGATCTGGAGAGCCTGGAGCGCCGCACCGAGCAGACGCGCAAGCGCGCTGCTTCCAAGGACAAGGAATCACTGACACTGCTGCCCGTCATGGACGCTTCCTTGAAGCTGCTGAACGAAGGCAAGCCGGTTCGCACCCTGCTGCCGACGCTCGACGCCGAGGAGCGCGATATACTCAAGAGCCTCAACCTTCTGACCGCGCATCCGGTGCTCTACGTCTGCAATGTCGCGGAAGCCGACGCCGCAACCGGCAACGCCCACACGAAGGCCGTTGAAGAGATGGCTAAGGCGCAGGGAGCCGAAACCGTTATCATTTCGGCAGCGATCGAATCCGAGGTTGCCCAGTTGCCTGAAGAGGAAGCCAAGGAATTCCTGGAAGCTCTAGGTCTTCACGAAGCCGGCCTCGACCAGTTGATCCGCGCTGGCTACAAGCTGCTCGACCTGATCACCTATTTTACCGTCGGCCCCAAAGAGACGCGGGCCTGGACGATTTCGCGCGGGACCAAGGCACCCGCTGCTGCCGGGGTCATCCATACGGATTTCGAACGCGGCTTCATCCGCGCTTTCACCATCGCCTATGACGACTATATCGCCTTCAAGGGTGAAACTGGTGCCAAGGAAGCTGGTAAGGCCCGCGACGAAGGCAAGGAATACGTCGTCCAGGACGGCGACGTGATCCACTTCCGTTTCAACACCTGATCGATATCCGATAGCGAAATCGATATCCGATAGCAAAAAAAAGCTTTTGCGGCCCGTGGCGCTTGCCGTGCCGGGCGGTTTTCATATCTTCCGTCAAACAGAATCTGATGGAGAACACGTTTCATGCGATCACTGGCCGCTGCCCTCGTTTTACTCGCCGTCCCCCTTCAGCCGGCGATCGCAGCGGATATCAGCTATGAGGGCGCAACTGCTCTCGAAAAGAAACTGACCACCTACATTCCCGAAAACTTCGTCAAGGACGGCCTGATCAAGGTGCGTCCCGGCACCACCGATTACGAAGTGATCTTCGATCCGAATGTCCTGCTGAAGGACATTAATCCGGTTGACGTTACCGTTACCGGGCTGAAGCCGCTGCTCTCGCTGGTGCGCCCGCTGGAAGACGGGCTGTGGAGCTTCGCCCAGGACGCCGACCTGGACGTCAAGGGCACGTTTACCGTCGGCCCGGAGAAAACCGACTTCACCTACCGCATCGACAAGATGCACAGCGACGGCGTGGTCGATCCCGACCTCCTCTACTTCAAGTCCCTTGCCATGAAGGCCGATGGCCTTGCCTTCACGTCGAAATCGCCGAAGCAGACGATTGAGGCCTACTTCGCGAATATGACCGGCACCCTGAATGCCACGCGCGAAGGAGCGGACACAGTCGATGTACGTTCCAATTCGACGCTCGGCGCCTTTACCGAGGCAGTCACGGACGACAAGAACACTCGCGTCGACATTGCGGCTCAGAGCATTATCGCGGATGCCGCCGTCAATGGTCTCCGTTATAAACCGCTTCAGGAAATTGTCTTCTTCGTCCTCGACCGGGCGCGTCAGCAGAAACTGACGAGCGAAGAAGAAATGCGACTCAAGAAACTCGTTCGCTCCAATCTGCCCTTGTTCGATCAATTGCTGGAAACGATCGAGTTTGCGGGCCTCAGGGTTGCCACGCCGCAGGGCGAGTTCGGCGCCGAAAGTGCCCGCTACAACATTTCCGCCGACGGACTGCGTGATGGTGCCTCCTTCAGCTTCGGTTTCGGTGTCGAGAAACCAACCACGCCGCCGAACCTCGTTCCCATAGTCTACCGGCAGGCGATCCCGGAAAGCCTCGATTTCGAGATCGGCGTGAAGGATGTCAATGTCGCGAGCGGTCTCAACTACTTCCTGGACAACGCCAGTTTCACCGCCGAAAAGCCGCTGACCGACGCCCAATCCGCTGAACTGGGCAGGGTTATCCTCCCGGATGGCGCATTGCATCTGACCTACAAGAACGTCTCCGCACGCTCCTCGATCTACGACGTCACATTGACCGGCGAAACCACTGTTTATCCGGAACTCAAGGGTCGCCAGAAGACGGATGTAACGATCGTCGCCCACGATTTCGACAAGACCGTCTCCTATCTGCAGGACAACGCGAAGGCTGTTCCCCAATACGGTCAGGCCGCGTTCGTCCTACTGATGATCAAGGGCTTTGCGAAGGAGACCGCAGACGGCGGCCAGAGCTGGCGGCTGGAGATCGATGAAAATAACCGGATGAAGGTCAACGGCCGCGACATGGCTATTCCTCACTGAAAAACCGTCCATCCCGCCTTGCGGCTTCCGGGTTGCAACCAGCTCCTATCGGCTTTATCCGGTTGGAACGGAACGGGTGGGAGAAACGCATGCTTCATTTCGAGGACTTTTCACCGGGCCGCCGGTTTGACTATCTTCCACGACCGGTGCAAACGGCCGAAATCGTCGCCTTTGCACGTGAATTCGACCCGCAGCCCATGCATCTCGACGAGGAAGCAGGCAAGAAAAGTATTCTCGGCGGCCTTGCTGCTTCCGGCTGGCATACCAGTTCCATCGGCATGCGCATGATGATCGACGCCTTTCTCGGCGATTCCACCTCGCAAGGTTCGCCCGGCATCGAGTTCATGGACTGGAAGCGCCCCGTGATCACCGGTGACATATTGTCCGGCTACAGCATTGTGCTCGACGCCCGCCCCCTCCGCTCGAAACCCGGACTTGGCGTCGTGCGGTTCCGCAACGAGATCGTCAACCAGCGCGGCGAGACGGTTGCCGTTTCCGAATGCCCGATCATGTTTCGGATGCGGGAGGCCGGCCAATGACCATGGAGACGCTTTATCGCGACAAGGGCAAAACCCTGATCGGCGAGGTCACATTCAAGGCTGACGATATCATCCGCTTTGCCCGCGATTACGATCCGCAACCCTTTCATCTCGACGCCGAAGCCGCGAAATCGTCGCTGCTTGGCGGGCTCTGCGCTTCCGGCTGGCATACGGTCGCCGGCTGGATGAAGTGCTTCGTGCCCTATTGGATAAGGGAAATGAAGCGGCTGGGACGCGAAGGCGTTGATGCCCCGAAACTTGGTCCGTCTCCCGGATTTCGCAACTTGCACTGGCTGAAGCCGGTCTATGCCGGCGATACCATCCGCTATTACACGACATTCCTGGAAAGCAAGGAACTCGCTTCCCGTCCCGGTTGGCGGATCAACACCATCCTGAACGAGGGCGAAAACCAGAAGGGCGAAGCCGTTATCCGTTTTGAGAGCAAGGTGATCGAGTTTCCCTGAAGCCCAAAGCATCCTGCATCACAAAGCGGGATGCAGGTAGGCCTTGATCATGTCGGGCAAGGGGCGGATCGTCAGGCGGCGAAGCGACTGCCAGAAGACGCCGATGGACAGAACCACAATTCCGACGAGGAGCACTGTAACGGAAGCGTAGTCGCTGAGCACGGCCTGACCACGCGACAGGATCGTCCAGATCGCCAGCCCCAGCGAAACAAGTCCAGAGGTGACGAAGGCGCGGCGATCGATCACCAGCCCGATGGCCATGAAGACAGCCACAATCAGGACCACCGTGATCGCATGAAAGAGCGTGCTATCGTTCCACCAGTCGCCCGACAGTTTTTTCAGAAAGACGAACGAAAGCATTGCGTAAAGCAGCATCGGCGCGGCCGCGAGATGCATCCAGAAGGCCACGTCCGACAGCCGCGTCCGGCGATGCGGGTCCGACACGTCGTAAGCCATTGCCACCCCGAAGACGGCAAGCGCAAACACCAGGAAAACGCCGGCTGAAAGTGTGCTGTAGTCGATCAGAAGATTGGCCGACCCCGTCACCTTCTCGAGCACGGTGAAGACGAGGCACATGGCAAACGCCGCCAACGACAGGAAGAGCAGCGACAGGGCCAGCGGCACGCGGTAGCGCCAATAGAAAACACCCAGTGCCACGGCTATGACGGGTAGCACCTTCAGGCCTTCTGTAAAGACGGGACCGGCGCCCTCGTCGATCAGGAGCGCCGCCGCGATCGCCGTCGCCTGAACCAGCGCCAACGTCAGGACGACCGCAGGCAAAGCCAAGCGCTGCCGCCGAACCAGGATTTCCGCGAGAAGCAGGACAGCCGGGAAAACGGCGAAAGCGCTTCCCAGGCCCCAGACACCGACAAGCGCCACGACGACGCCGATCGTGATGAGGATGTCGTGAAAACCCCTGACGAACCGCGGCTGTTCGCTATCCTCGGCAAGGCGCGCATCCGTCAGGACATCATGCTCGTCGGCCTCGACCGGCGATACACTCGAGATCCCTCTCTCATTGAGATAGGGCTCCAATGCCAACGCCTGATCGGCCGTGATGATACCGTCTCCGGCTGCGGCGGTGAGTGCCGATTTCAGCGATGTCATTGCTGTCTCGCCTCAATGACCGTCGAATTCGACGAGGGTGAGGACTTCGACGCCGAGCGCTTCGAGTTTCTTGCGGCCACCGAGTTCCGGCAGATCGATGACAAAGCAGGCGGCGATGATCTCGGCACCCATTTGCTGGAGAAGTTTGGTGGCGGCCTCGGCCGTGCCGCCGGTGGCGATGAGGTCATCGACGAGGATCACCTTTTCACCAGGCTTGATCGCGTCGCGATGCATCTCCATCTCATCGACGCCGTATTCGAGGCTGTAGGCGATGCGCACCGTGTCGTGCGGCAGCTTGCCCTTTTTGCGGATCGGAACAAAGCCGGACGACATCTGGTGGGCCATGGCGCCGCCGAGGATGAAGCCGCGTGCTTCGACACCGGCGATCTTGTCGATCTTCTGGCCGGCAAAGGGATGAACCAGTTCATCGATCGCCCGGCGGAAGCTGCGGGCATTGCCAAGCATGGTGGTGATATCGCGGAACATCACGCCCGGTTTCGGATAATCCGGGATGTTGCGGATGGAAGCGATCAGATCCTGCTTAATCGAAGAGCTCATGGTATGCCTTTGCGCGACGTCTCTTTTAGGAAGCGCCAGCCATAGCACCAAACGGCTCGAATTTTATAGCCCTTTCTCCGATCCCGCCCGTGCAATACAGCCTTCGCCACGCAGCGTCGCAGATAAACGGGACAGGGCACAAGGCCCCGTCCCGCCCGTGTTTACTTGGCAGGCGACGTCTTCAGTTTCTCCTGCACCTTGCGTGCCACTTCCGGGTTGGTCTGCGCAGTGCTGACGATCGTCTTGTATTCTTCGACGGACATGCCCGGCGAATTCTGGACGGCATCGATCATCTGCTTGTTCGCTTCGTTCTGCAGTTTCTGGCGCGAGGTCGCATTCTTCTCGGCACCGATCTTGGCCGCATAGGTCTGCCGAACGCTATCGACTTTCAGATAGGCCACGGCAAAGGCTTCAAGCTTCTGATCGCTGATGGCGGCAGGCGCGCCGGTTTGTATCTGCGGTGTCGTTTGAGGTGATGTCGCCTGGGGTTCTGCTGCCCCTTGCGCGAAGGCGGGTGTGCTGACGACGATCAGGCTCCAGGCTGCGGCGGTGAGTGCCGCGATGGGCATGTGGGCCATAGGCTTTCCTTCCTTTTGGTCATTTCCAGCCCCGGCGCAAAACTTGGCGACCGATCGGGCGAGAATGTGACCCCGAAAAGGGCATTACAGGGCCATTGAAGGGCCATCCTCGGGCAGCGCGGTCGAGACCGATGAGAAAGAAGGAACCAATTCGGCGGTTTTCAGGTTATGATGACAAGCGCCCCGCGGCCTTTCGGCTCTGGGGCGGGACGCCCCATGGAAGGAGGAAAATCATGAGATTGTTTGAATGCGGTTCTCTGGTTCCCGGCTGCGACTGGCATACCCGGGCAGATAGCGACGCCGAAGTGGTGCGCCGCGCGGTCGAACACATGCGCCAGGCTCACGGAGAAACCCTCATCCGCGAAAACATGGTCGACAACATCAAGATGCGGATCGTCGAGGAAACCAAAGCAGCCTGAGGCCGCCTCTTTCAGCCTCAGATCATGGCTTTCAACCGGGCGACAAGCGTTGCCCGGTCAGCATTGAAATTGCCATCGACCCAGCCGTCTTCCAGCCTCTGCAAAAGCTCCCCCACACGCGGCCCGGCCGGGACGCCTGCCTCCAGCACATCGGCACCGCTCACCGGCAAAACCGGCTTCTCCCAAGCCTCAGCCCGCGCAAGCAACCGCTTCAGGCGCGCGGTTTCAGCAAGAAGCGAAAGATCGCCTTCTGTCTTCTGACGAGTAACGGCGGCGGCGAGCTTAAGACGGGTGACAAGACCTGCAGCACCGTTACGGTAAAGCATGCGATCGAACGCGGTATCGGCAATCGCAGCTGGGATCGTCGGCGACGCGGCCCAAGCCGCAAAGAATGCCGTCTCTGCCTTCGACACACGCAATCTCTTTGCCATCTCGGCAAGTCGTTCCGCATTCGGTGGAACGATGGACGCCAGCCGCAGAAGCGGATCGGGCTTCCAGCCGAAAGCGCGCTCGGCCGCGATCAGGCCAGGAATGGCATCAATGCCCCATTTTTCGCTTTCCGGCACAACCTCCGTCAGCACACCGGCCTGCCGCATCCAGAGCAGCGCCCGGCCGGGGTCCTCGGCCGAAAGCAGCTTTTTCATCTCGGCCCAGACCCGCTCGGCCGAAAGACCGGAAAGTTTCGAGCGTGCACGGGCGCAGGCTCTCAAACCATCCGCATCAGGTCGACCAGACCCGTACCAGGCGAAGAAACGGAAGAAGCGGAGCACGCGCAGATAATCTTCCGCCACCCGTTTTTCGGCCTCGCCGATAAAGCGCACGGTGCGGCTTTCGATATCGGCAAGGCCACCCACCAGGTCGATCACTTCACCTGCAGCATCAGCATAAAGAGCATTGATCGTCAGGTCGCGCCGCTCCGCATCCACCTTCCAGTCGGTGCCGAAGGCAACTTCGGCGTGACGGCCATCGGTTTCGACATCGCGGCGCAAGGTGGTGACCTCAAAGGGCTTGCCGTCGATGATCAGCGTGACCGTGCCATGCTCGATGCCGGTCGCAACCGCCTTGATACCGGCCGTGCTCGCCCGCGCCATCACCTCCTGCGGCAGCAGCGTCGTCGCCATGTCGATATCGCTGGCCTGAAGGCCCATCAGGCTGTTGCGCACCGCGCCACCGACCACCCTGACCTCACCGCCATCGGCATTCAGAAGATCGAAGACGCGCCTGAGCGCGGGCGCCGAAAACCAGGCCTCGGCGGCAACGGATGTCATGCGTAAAGCCTTTCGTAGAGCATGCGGATAATGCCGGCGGTGATACCCCAAATGTTCCGTTCGCCATAGGGCATGCGATAGAATTGGCGTTCGCTGCCCTGCCACGTCGCCCGGCCGCGACCGTGGTTGCGCGGGTTCATCAGGAAGGAGAGCGGCACTTCGAAGGCGGCATCGACCTCCGTGGGATTGAGCGTCAGGTCAAAACCCGGCTCCACCACCGCCAAAATGGGAGTGATGCGAAACCCTGACATCGCCATATAGGACGGCAGACGCCCCACCGTCTCGACAAAACGGCGATCAAGGCCGATCTCCTCCTCCGTCTCGCGCAAAGCTGCACGCTCAGGCGTATCGTCGCCGGGATCGATGGCGCCGCCGGGAAAAGCCACCTGCCCCGAATGCTTGCGCAACGTCGAGGTGCGCTGGGTAAGGATGACCCGCGCATCGTCGCCATCGTCTATGACCGGGATCAGGACCGCCGCATCCCTGAGTTTCAGGGCTTCGACCAAGGGCACGAAATCAGGATTGAGCAGGAAATCGCCGTGTTCGCGCCAGGCATCCTCTGCCTGACTGCCCTGCTGGTTTAGCGCACGGCGGCGAAAATCAGTCGCGGAAAAATCAGCAGGCGACACAAGCGGCTCGCTCACGCCGAAAGCGCCTCAAGTTCGGCCGCCGGCATGATTGGGAACAACACGCCCCCCGACCGCACGCAAAACATCACGACGCCATCGACCTCGGCCTTCTCGCCAAGCTCCACCATCTCATACATCACGGCCCGCGAAACCAGCGCTTCCAGCCGCCCACGCACGTGCAGATAGGGCTTCAACTCGCGGTTTTCGCCATGGATGACGAACCGCAATGCATGATGGGCACCGGCCTCCACGACATCGCCGGCATTGGTGCGGAAAGTAAGCAGCTGCTCGCCATCCTTTTCCGTCACGCTCATTTCGACGGCGATGAACGGCGCATCGGCGATACGGATGCCGAGTTTTTCCACAGGTGTCACGAGATAGGTCTTGCCGTCCTCGTCCTTGCGCAACACGGTCGAGAACAGTCGCACCAGCGGCTGCCGGCCGATCGGCGTTCCCATGTAGAACCAGGTACCGTCAGAACGGATTTCCATGTCGATATCGCCGCAAAACGGCGGGTTCCAGCGGTCTACGGGCGGAAGCCCCTTGGCTCCGCTGTTGACCTGACCCGCCGCTCTCGCGATCATCTCGGCCAGTCCGGCCGCGTCGCCAGCTCTGGCGTTTGTGTGATTTGCTTCTATTTCTGCCATCGTTCGGTCCCGATTGGCCCTATTCTTGCCTGTTCAAAGTCTCGCTCACGAGATAGTGCGCCTAGGGCGTCTTGTCAGCCGCTGACCGGAGCATAGATTGAAAATTGAAGACGGAAAGATCGTATTCGTCGATTCGACCGACCGGCAGGGAGACAATAGATGGGTGTAATGAAGACCTCGGACAAGCTGGTCGATGAAAAGATGATCGTCGCGTCCGCTGAAAAGGCCCTCGCCGACATCGCGATCATCCACAAGGAAGTCGGCAAGGTGATCTTCGGCCAGGAAAGCGTCATCGAGCAGACGCTACTGGCCGTCTTGTCCGGAGGCCACGCGCTGCTGGTCGGCGTTCCCGGCCTCGCCAAGACAAAGCTGGTGACGACGCTGGCAACCGTGCTGGGGCTCAATTCCAGCCGCATCCAGTTCACGCCCGACCTGATGCCATCCGATATTCTCGGCTCCGAGGTCATGGACCAGGACGAGAACGGGCGACGCTCCTTTCGCTTCGTGGCGGGACCGATCTTCACCCAGCTGCTGATGGCCGACGAAATCAACCGCGCCAGCCCGCGCACGCAATCGGCCCTGCTGCAGGCGATGCAGGAATATCACGTCACCGTCGCTGGCCAGCGCAATGACCTGCCGCAGCCGTTCCACGTTCTGGCCACCCAGAACCCGCTGGAGCAGGAAGGCACCTATCCTCTTCCAGAAGCCCAACTCGACCGTTTCCTCATGCAGGTCGATGTCGGCTATCCGGAACTTGCGGCCGAACGGCAGATCCTGCTTGAGACGACCGGCCTTGACGAAGCGGAGGCAAATCCAGTTCTCGATGCCGCCAGACTTCTGGATATCCAGCACCTGATCCGCCAGATGCCCGTCAGCGAGAAGGTGGTGGATGCCATTCTGTCGCTGGTGCGCTCCGCAAGACCGGGCAATGGCAACGCCGCCACCGACAAGAACGTCGCCTGGGGCCCAGGCCCGCGCGCTGGCCAGTCGCTGATGCTCTGCGCCCGTGCCCGCGCACTCTATGACGGCCGGCTTGCACCTTCTATCGACGATATCGTCGCCCTTGCCGAGCCTGTCCTGCAGCATCGCATGGCGTTGACGTTTGCAGCCCGCGCCGAAGGCATGTCGGTGCGCGATGTGATCTCCAGCCTCGTCAATCAGATCAAGGGATAATGAATGGCCTCGATCGGGCAGATCGTCGAGCGTACCCCTTCGGGCGAGGTGCTGTCGCGAGCGCAGATGCGCGCACGGCTCATTCCCGATTGCATGGTCGAGGCAAAGCGCATCGCCAATACCGTCATCTCCGGCTGGCATGGTCGGCGCAAGCGCGGCATCGGCGAAAATTTCTGGCAGTTCCGGCCCTATAGCGACGGCGAAAGCCTGACGCGCATCGACTGGCGCCGCTCCGCACGCGACGACCATACCTATGTGCGCGACCGGGAATGGGAAGCGGCCCACACGATCTGGCTCTGGGCTGATCTCTCGCCCTCGATGATGTACAAATCCCGCTTCGGCACCGTTTCCAAGGAGAGCCGCGCGCTGGTCGTCATGCTGGCGCTGGCGGAAATTCTGGCGCGCTCGGGTGAACGGATCGGATGTCCCGGCGTCATGGAACCGCTGTCCGCCCGCAACGCCGCGGAACGGCTCGCCACCGCGTTGATGCACACGCCGCTCTCCGGTGGCCTGCCAGACACCGGCATGATCCGCGGCTGGAGCGATCTGGTGCTGATCGGCGACTTCCTCGACCCCGCCGATGAGATCATGGCGCGGCTCGGGCCGCTTGCTCGGCGCGGCATGCGCGGCCATGTCGTTGAGATCGCCGATCCCGCGGAAGAGACATTCCCTTATGCAGGCCGCACGGAATTCACCGATCCCGAGACCGGCGACAAGCTGACCGCCGGCCGTGCCGAAATCCTGGCCGAAGACTACCGCCGTGCCTATCTCGCGCGCCGCGATACGATGGGCACGGATCTCCGCCACATGGGCTGGACCTTCACGCCCCACCGCACCGATCATCTCGCCTCCGAGGCGCTGGTCGCGGTGCATATGTACCTTTCCGGCATGCCGGCGCGAGCGACACATGGGGGGCAGCTATGAGCTTCCTGTCGCTCTTTTTCGCCAATCCGATGATGCTTGCGGCGCTTGTCGCGCTACCCGCAATCTGGTGGCTCCTGCGCCTGACGCCGCCGAAGCCGGTGACCGAGGCCTTCCCGCCGCTGCGCATTCTTGCAAGCGTGCTGAAGCGCGAGGAAACGCCGTCGAAAAGCCCGTGGTGGCTGACGTTGCTGCGTATGCTGATGGCCGCCGCCGTCATCCTCGCCATCGCCGATCCGGTTCTCAATCCCCGCGCGAATACGCTGTCCGGTAGTGGCCCTCTCGTTCTCTTCATCGACAATGGTTGGGCGACTGCTCCGGACTGGGAGCGTCGGGTCAACACGATCGATGCCCTGCTGTCCGATGCCGAAAGCCGCGATGTTCCCGTCTCCGTGGTCTTCACCGCTGACCGTGAACAGAACGCCGTACCAATATCCCCGGCCGAGGCCCGCAACCGCCTTGCCGCCGCCGCACCCCAACCGCTGACGCCTGACAGGAAAGCCGCCTTCGCAGCACTTTCGGCAGCATTAAAGGGCTCCGCGCCCGGAACTGTCGCCTTCCTTTCGGATGGCGTCGCGTCCGGCGAAAACGACGTGATGGCTGATCTCGCCTCGCTCGCGCCTGCCGAGTTGCGGCTCATTGGCGGCAATCCCGAAGCCGTCGCCATCACCGCGTCCACCAACGAAGCGGATGCCATGTCCATATCCGTCAGTCGCCTTGATACGGCGGGCGCACGCGTTTTGCCGTTGACGGCCTATGATATCAGAGGACGCGCCATTTCCAGCGGAACCGTGTCCTTCAATGGTGGCGAGGCGACAGCGAAGGGCTCCATCGCTGCCCCGTTCGAACTGCGCAACGATTTCTCCCGCATTGGTATCGACGGTCAGGCAACGGCGGGCGGAACGTTCCTGCTTGACGACGGCTTCCGCCGCAGGCGCGTGGCGCTGCTGAGCGGTGAAGCCCGCGACCAGTCGCAGCCACTGCTCTCGCCGCTCTATTATATAAACCGGGCGCTGGCGCCCTATGCCGATCTCGTTCAGCCCAACGAAGCCGATCTGGCCGTGGCCATTCCCGAGCTTCTGTCGCAAAAACCGTCCATGCTGATCATGGCCGACATCGGCCGCCTGCCGGAAGAAACATACGCACCGCTTGGCAAGTGGATCGACAACGGTGGCACGCTGATCCGCTTTGCCGGCCCGCGCCTTGCCGCAGCCCCGGCAGATGATCCGCTGGTGCCGGTGACGCTGCGCCAGGGCGAGCGCGCGCTTGGCGGCGCGCTGTCCTGGTCCGAGCCGCAACCGCTTGCCGACTACCCCGCCCTCAGCCCGTTCGCCGGCATGCCCAAGCCGGAAGGCATCCTCGTCAAGCGTCAGGTTCTCGCCGAACCGACGGCGGATCTCTCCTCGCGCACCTGGGCAAGCCTTGCCGATGGGACGCCGTTGGTGACCACCAAGACCCAGGGCACGGGCCGCATCATCCTGTTCCATGTCAGCGCCGAAGCGACATGGTCGAACCTGCCGATCTCCGGCGCCTTCGTGGAAATGCTGCGACGAAGCGTGCAACTGTCTCGCAGCGGCGGTGTCGCAAGTGAAGGCGCGCCGAGCGGCCAGACACTGGCGCCCTACCGCTTGCTCAATGCCAATGGCGTTCTTGTCGGCGAGACGGCGCGTGCCCGTCCACTTGAGCCGAAGGCAGGTGCCGTTCCCGTCTCCGACGCGGAACATCCGCCGGGGCTCTATGGCTCCGAAGAAGGCTTCACGGCCGTCAACCTGCTTCCCGCCGGTGCAGAGCTGAAACCGATCAACACGGAAGGCTTGACTGTCGCCTATACCAGCGAGCCTTTACTCGGCGCGGAAACCGTCTCGTTCAAGCCAGCGCTGTTCACGATAGCGCTCGTGCTTGCGTTTATCGATACGCTCGTCGTGCTGTTCATGGCCGGGACCTTTGCCCGCATCCGCCTGTCGCGCGCCGCGACCGCAGCGGTTTTCTTAGCTGCCGCAACGGTGGCCACAATGTTGCCGGACGCCTCTCGCGCCGATGATAGCAAGCCGGGCGACGACGTGATCCTTCAACGGCTGGACAAGACGCATCTCGCCTATGTCGTCACCGGTGAAGCCGAGGTCGATCGCATTTCCGAGCGTGGCCTGGCCGGCCTCACGGATTTCCTCACCTATCGCACGACGCTGGAGCCCGGCCCGCCGGTCGGCCTCGACATATCCAACGACGAGCTTTCCTTCTATTCGCTCATTTACTGGCCGATATCAGCCAATGCCCCGATGCCGAGTACGCAGGCGATCAGCCGGGTGGATGCCTATATGCGCGCTGGTGGCACGGTGCTCTTCGATACACGCGACCAGTTCAATTCATTGAGCGGCGGCGCGGCAGCCAGTCCCAACGGCGAGCGGCTGCAGGCGATCCTCGCTGACCTTGACATTCCACCGCTCGAACCCGTGCCGACCGACAATGTGCTGACGAAATCCTTCTACCTGCTGTCAAGCTTCCCCGGCCGCTACGCCGGAAGCCCGCTCTGGATCGAAGCCCATCCGGACAGCACCGCTGCAGATGCAGGCCGCCCGGCCCGCACAGGCGATGGCGTTTCGCCAATCATGATCACGGGCAACGACCTCGCCGGGGCATGGGCCATCGACGGCAACGGCGCGCCGCTGCTGCCGACCGTTCCGCCTGACGAAATGCAGCGCGAATATGCCTATCGCGCCGGGGTCAACATCATGATGTACATGCTCACCGGCAACTACAAGGCAGACCAGGTTCACATCCCGGCGCTGCTCGAACGGCTTGGGCAATAGGAGACGACCATGACGATCTCCTTCTCCCCCCTCCTGCCCTGGATCGTGATCGGCGCATTTGCTGTCCTGGCGCTGCTGCTATCCGGGGTCAGCCTGTGGCGCGGCATTCGTGGCGCGGTACTGCGCAGCTTTGCGCTCGCAGCCCTGGTGCTTGCAATTGCCAATCCGGTGTTCTTCCAGGAAGAGCGCGAGCCGCTCTCCACGGTCGTCGCCGTCGTCGTCGATCGCAGTCAGAGCCAGGATTATGCCGGGCGACGCGAGACGACCGATGCAGCGCTCGCCGAACTCAAGGCGCGACTTGCCAAATTCCCGCAGATAGAACCGCGCATCGTCGAGGCCGCCGATGACGCCGACACCGAGGCCCCGGCCACCAGACTCTTTGGCGCGCTTTCGACCGCGCTTGCCGATGTGCCGCCCGCCCGCGTTGGCGGTGCCATCTTCATCACCGACGGCCAGATTCACGACATCCCCGATGTCAACCAGCCGCTTGGTTTCGATGCCCCCGTGCACGGGTTGATCACCGGCAAGGCCGACGAGTTCGATCGTCGCATCGAGATCCGCAGCGGCCCGCGTTTCGGCATTGTCGGCGAAGAACAGACCGTGACGTTCCGGGTTATTGACGACGGCGCGGCACCCGGCGGCACCGCCGAGGTATCGATCAGCCTCAACGGAAACCCGCTGGCGACAGAACGGGCGGAGCCGGGAATGGACATTCCCTTCTCCTTCAAGGTTCCACGCGGTGGCAGCAATATCCTAGAGTTCGCGGTTGCGTCCGTTGCCGGCGAGGTCACGGACACGAACAACCGCGCCGTCCATGTGCTGGATGGCATCCGGGAAAATCTGCGCGTCCTGCTTGTCTCCGGCGAGCCCCATGCCGGCGAGCGCGCCTGGCGCAACCTGCTGAAGTCAGACGCCGCCGTCGATCTCGTGCACTTCACCATTTTGCGGCCACCGGAAAAACAGGACGGAACCCCGATCAACGAGCTGTCGCTGATCGCCTTCCCGACTCGCGAACTGTTCGTCGACAAGATCAACGAATTCGACCTAATCATCTTCGACCGCTACCAGCATCGCGGCGTGCTGCCGATCCTCTATTACGACAATATCGCGCAATATGTCGAAAACGGCGGTGCGCTGCTGATCGCGGCAGGCCCCGAGCATGCGGGCGACGACTCGATCGCGACGACGCCACTTTCTGCCGTGCTGCCTGCGTCACCCACAGGCTACATGAATGAAAAGGCCTTTTATCCGCGCCTGTCGGAAGAAGGCCGCAAGCATCCGGTCACGCGCGGCCTGGAAGGCGCCGATTCCGAGCCGCCGCATTGGGGTCGGTGGTTCCGTACAGTCGATGTCAATCGCCCGCTCGGCCAGACGGTGATGGAGGCCGCGGATGGCAAGCCGCTGCTCGTGCTGAACCGCGTCGGCAAGGGGCGCGTCGCCATGCTGCTCTCGGATCAGGGCTGGCTCTGGTCGCGCGGCTTCGAGGGTGGCGGCCCAAGCGTGTCGCTTTATCGCCGCACCGCCCATTGGCTGATGCAGGAGCCGGCGCTGGAAGAAGAGGCGCTCACGGCGCGTGCCAGCGGCCGCTCGCTGGAAATCTCGCGCCAGACAATCAAGGGCGATCCCGGCCCGGCAAAGCTTGCCTATCCCTCTGGCCGACAAGAAGATTTGGCCCTGACCGAAGCCGGTCCCGGCCTCTACAAGGCAACCGTCCAGACGTCCGAGACCGGCTTGTTCGAAGTGACCAACGGCGATCTCTCGACCCTCGTCCATGTCGGCGCCGTCGATGCACCGGAATTCAAGGCGACGATCTCGACAGAGGAAACGCTGAAACCGTGGGCGGAAAAGACCAAGGGCCTCGTGCGCCGGGTGGCCGACGCGAGCGGCGCCCTCGACATGCCGCCGCTTCTGCCTGTGCGCGGCGCGGTCCGTGTCGCCGACGACAATCGCCTGTCGCTGCGCATGACGGATGAAACGGTGCTGAAAGGCATCAACTCGCTGCCGCTCTTTGCCGGCTTCCTCGGCCTTGGCCTGCTGCTTCTGGCGCTTTCGGCGACCTGGCACCGCGAAGGGCGTTGATGCGTCATCGGGCAGCGGCGATCATCTCCGCCAGCCGATAACACCCTTCAGCCGAGCATGGACATCCCCCACCATGGGGACGACGAGGACACGCGCGGGATCAACCGGGCCTGGGAATTCCAGTGCCGCGTATGCGACCCTCTCGAAACCGAGAGGCTGGTAATACGGCGGATCGCCAACGAGGATCACGCCCTCAGAGCCCTTCCGCCGCGCAGCTTCCACAGCGATCCGCACGAGTTCGCGGCCGATGCCCCGGTTCTTGTGGGAGGGTCGAACGGCAAGCGGGCCGAGCAGATGGCCGTTGACCGAACCGGCCAGAACCGGCGTCATCCGCACCGAGGCGATTGTCTCGCCATCATCGGCGCAGACAAAGGAAAGCGAAAGGTCGTGCGGCCCCTGCTCGCGGATACGGGCAGCAGCCCTGACGAACCGGCCGGGGCCGAATGCTTCTTCGTTGATGATTTCGATGGCAGCGTCGTGCGACGCATCTTCCGTCAGATAGACGAGATCGTGCTTTTTCATGAACATGAGGAAACCGGATATGCGAGACGTGTAAGGGTGATAGCGCGCCTGTCGGCGTTGAGCATCAGCGTCGTCGCGGGTTTCCTGGGAAGTACATCGACGAGAATTCCGAGTTGTTCAAAAAGACTGATTGGCCCGATAGCAGAAAAATTCCCGCCGTCAAAGCCAAAAACGCACTGTTCATCATCCAGCGGCTAGCGGATGCGATTTTGTCCGCTATCTATTGCCTCAAGAGCACGGGACAAAAGCTGCCCGAGGCCAAGGAGATGAGAACATGGGCATGCTGGTCGATGGCATATGGAAGGACGTCTGGTACGATACCAAGGAAACCAAGGGACATTTCAAGCGCGCGCAATCGCAGTTTCGCAACTGGGTGACATCAGATGGTTCCGCCGGTTCGAGCGGCGAAGGCGGTTTCAAGGCGGAAGCGGACCGCTACCATCTCTATGTGTCGCTCGCCTGCCCCTGGGCGCATCGCACCCTGATCTTCCGCAAGCTGAAGAAACTTGAAGGCCTGATCTCGGTTTCCATCGTCGATCCGCTGATGCTGTCGAATGGCTGGGAGTTCAAGAACGAAATCGGCGGCACCGTGGATCACCTCTTCGGTTCAGAAGCGCTGTGGCAGGTCTATGTGAAGGCCGACCCGACCTATTCCGGGCGCGTTACCGTGCCGGTGCTGTGGGACAAGAAGAGCAACCGGATGGTTTCCAACGAAAGCTCCGAAATCATTCGCATGTTCAACACAGCCTTCGACGGGTTGACCGGCTCTAACCTCGACGTCTACCCCGAAGATCTGCGCGAAGAGATCGATACCCTGAACAGCCGCATCTATGACGCCGTCAACAACGGCGTCTACAAGGCAGGGTTTGCAACGACCCAGGAAGCCTATGAGGAAAACGTCACGGTGCTCTTCGAGGCGCTGAACGAATTGGAAGACCGGCTTTCGACCCGCCGCTACCTGACCGGCGACCGGGTCACCGAAGCTGACTGGCGGCTTTTCACGACGCTTGTGCGCTTCGATCCCGTCTATGTCGGACACTTCAAGTGCAACATCCGCCGCGTTGCCGATTACCCGAACCTGCAGAATTATCTGCGCGACCTCTATCAGGTCGACGGCGTTGCCGAGACGGTCAATATGCGCCACATCAAGCAGCACTATTACCGCAGCCACACGACGATCAACCCCACCGGTGTCGTCCCCGTCGGCCCACTGCTCGATCTCGACGCGCCACATGGTCGCGAAAAGATCGGCGGCTGATCACCAGACGTCGGCGAAAGGCGCCTTGCCGGAAAGCTCGGCAAGGCGGCGAAGCGTGGCAGGTGTGGTCTCGGCAGGCAGATCATTCAGCGCGAAAAATCCCGCCTCCCGGATTTCGTAGTCGGCGCGCTTCGGTTCGGCCTGCACGACGTTGAGACAACGATAGAAGATGACGTGGTCTCGGCGGCTGGTCAGGCGGTTGTGATAGACGTGGACGAGTTCAGGAGGATCGCCAAGAACGAGGTTCCCCTCCTCCCGCAATTCCTTCGCCAGCGCCTCCCCTGCTGTCTCGTCCCGTTCGATGCCGCCGCCCGGCATAAGCCAGCCAGGGACATAGGACTGACGCACAAGGAAAACGCGCCCTTCCGCATCAAAGCAGGCCGCGCGAACCCCCATCGTCATGCCCCGAGCGCAGGCGAAATAACTATGAATCGCGCGGGTAAAGAGCCTTGCTCTCCAATTTCGCATCTCCGGCGGAATTTCGCTCATCGCGGCCGGTCTCCTTACTGTGAACAGGCAAATGCCGAATATCCCTGGCGAATGATTCCCCTTTCCCGGAATATGCGCTAGTTACCCAATATGTTTAAATTCGCGCATATTTCAGACATTCATTTGGGCCCTCTGCCTGATCTCTCGTTTCGCGAACTCGCCTCCAAGCGGATCACCGGCTTCGTCAACTGGCACCGCAATCGCCGCAATCATCTCGTCGGCAACACACTGAACCTGCTGATGGACGAGATCGAGCGCATCGATCCCGATCACCTCGCCATTACCGGCGATCTGGTCAACCTCGCATCATCTCGCGAAATCGAAATCATGACCGCGTGGCTGCACGAAGCCGGTGAGCCTGAAAACATCTCCGTGATACCAGGCAACCATGATGCCTATGTTCCAGGGGCTTATGAGAAAACGACCAAAGCCTGGTACCCCTATATGCGCGCCGACAAGGGGCCGCAGGAATGGGATGACGATTTCCACTGCTATCCTTACATGCGCGTACGAGGGCCCATTGCAATCATTGGCTGCTCAACGGCGGTTGCTACGCCCCCCTTTGCCGCCTCCGGCTACTTCGGCCAGCGACAGGCCCGCGAAACGGTCAACCTCCTGAAAGCAGCCGGCGACGCCGGGCTTTTCCGAGTGGTGATGATCCATCATCCGCCGATCCGCGGTGCAACCCCAATGCACAAGCGCATGCTCGGCATCCGTCGCTTTGCCGCGACGATTTCATCCGGCGGCGCCGAACTCGTGCTCCATGGCCACACGCATCTTAACACGGTTCATTGGCTGAAGGGGCAAACCAATCCTGTCCCGGTTGTCAGCATCGCATCGGCCTCGCAAGGACAAGGCGGAAAGAAACCACCGGCTGCATTCAATCTGTTTTCGATCACCGGCGAGCCAGGAAGCTGGAACCTGCTGAGGGAACGCTTCGAGCTTACCCTGGATGGCCGCTCCGTTACCCTTGCGGAGACGACACGTTTCTGAAAACCGCTCTCGCCAAAAAAGCAAAAGACGCTATCCTGTGAAATAAATGGAGCGGCTTGACCGTCCCTGCATAACCGGACAACGGCGCTTGGCGTTGCCTCGCCTCGAACCGGCAGATGTTCAAAATGGAGATGCACAATGTTTGCCCGTAATTTTGCACTGATAAGCCTGTTCCTCGCAAGCTCCGCCCTCGGTCTTTCCAGCGTTTACGCGGCGGGAGAGGACACCACGGCGCCGCCGGAAAAAACCAAGACCACGAGCCAATGCAAGGACGGCAAGGTCTGGAATGAAGCCAAAAAGGAATGCGCCAACGCCAAGAAGAGCGGCCTGGACGACGACACCCTGTTCAAGGCGGCCCGCGAACTTGCCTATGACGGCCAGTACGAGAACTCATTGAAAGTGCTTGATGCGGTGAGCGACCAAAACAGCGCCCGCATCCTGAACTATCGCGGCTACTCGAACCGCAAGGCCGGACGCATGGAACTCGGCATGCAGTATTACCGCAAGGCGATCCAGGCGGACGAAAACTACATCCTCGCGCGCTCTTATATGGGGCAGGCCTTGGTTCAGCAGGGCAAGATCGAGGAAGCCAAGGTACAGCTGATCGAGATCCGCGACCGCGGCGGCGAAAAGACATGGGCCTACCAGGCGCTGCTTGAGACGCTCGGCGGCGTGCGCCAGTACTAAGGTTTCGCGGCCCGCAATCGGCCGCATGTCATTTCAATATCGGGATTTTCGCGGCGATGCCCTGTCCAACGGACACGTGGCCATGTCGCGGGATCCCGATAGCAGTAAAATTATGGGGTCTCAGGCATTGGGCGGCTTGCGGATCATCGACCAAGTGTTTCATATCAACGAACGTAAAATCGATCGGGGCGAATAAGAACCCGACAGGAAACGTTTCATTGGAAGTGCAATGCGCCCAGCGCCGGATTCAAGCGAATTTCGACGGGACTTGGTCAGCCTGCTGCCCAAGTTGCGCCGCTTTGCGCTGACATTGACGCGCAATGCCGCCGACGCAGACGATCTGGTTCAGGAAGTCTGCGAAAGAGCGATCTCTCGCAACCATCTCTGGAACGGTGAAGGACGGCTTGAAAGCTGGATCTATGCAATGACGCGCAACCTCTGGGTCGATGAAATCAGAAAATGCAAGGTTCGCGCCGGTAGCGGTACGGTCAACGCCCAGGACCAGAACGAACTTTCGATCGACGCTGCCGGTGAAAAGGCCGTCTATGTCAACCAGCTACACAAGCTCATCCTCTCTATGCCGGAAGGTCTTGCCAGCGTCTTCGTCCTCGTCAACGTCGAGGGCCATAGCTACAAGGACGCCGCCGAGATTCTGAAAATTCCGATCGGCACCGTGATGAGCCGGCTCTCGACGGCACGGCTGCGGCTTGCAGCCATGATCACGGAAACATCCGAAAGGAGGGCTTGAAGGTTGCAAAACACAAAGGGTTTGGCCCTCGAAGTCCGGTTATCGGCTTATATTGACGGCGAAGTGAGCGAAGTTGAGCGGCGTGAGCTGGAGCATCTTGTCCATTACGATGATGAGGCGCGGTTGCTCCTGGAAATGTTGAAGGCCGGCAACAATTTCGGCAACAGCGCCTTCGAAGAGTTCCTGCATGATCCCGTGCCGCTGTCGCTGGTACGCCATATCAAGCAGGGCTCCGGCGCCATGCCGCGCAACGAACGCGCGCCCGTGGCGCCACAGCGCAAGAACCGTGTGAAAATCTGGCCCCGTGCTTTGGTCGCGTCCCTGGCGTTGTTCCTCGTCGGCGGTTCGACAGGTTTCATTATCGGAAAGGCGAGCAATGACACAGCCCTTCCCACAACCGCTGTCGCCGCAAGAACCTGGCTCGATGACATTGCCGACTATCATCGCATCTATGCGCGGCAGGCCAAACATCTCGTCGAAGTGCCCGCCTCCCAGGAAGAGACAATCAAATCCTGGCTGTCCCAAAGCGTCGGCATCCCCTTCCGCCTGCCCGACCTTGAAGCTCAAGGCTTGACGTTTCAAGGCGCGCGCCTTTTGGTTGCCGCCGGAAAACCCGTTGCGCAGCTGATGTACAAGTCGAGCGACGGCGACGTCGTCGCAATCTGTTTCCTGAAAAGCAAGCCCGGCAGCACAGATTCTCCCGCCACGGAAAGCATCCGCGACGACCTGGCCATGATTTCCTGGCAAAAATCAGGTGCATCCTATGTCGTGGTAGGTTCATCTGCGAAGGCAAACCTGCAGGAACTGGCAGACAGGGTCTCGGCTCAGATCATCTGATCTCGACATCTCAGCCCTATGCCGAGGATCTACCGGCATATCGTAATATCAAACACTTGCAGATGCTCGGGACAGGTCCGGGCATGGCGGAAGAGAGTTTTGAACTTTATCGGCAGTCTGAGCCGGCTCCTGCAAGCGGAACCGGCTTTTGTCATTCGACGACGGTGTTCAGAATTCCTGCCAGTCGCCGCCGGCATCCCCGCCGCCTTTTCCGCCGAAAGCGGAAGCGACCTTGCGGATCATGCCGGCTGCCGGCGATGATCGCGGGGTGGAGGACGGAACGGCTGCCTGAACCGTCCGTATAGAACCACCCTCGAAGCGGAATTTGGCAAGTTGCGAGGAAAGTGAGCCAGCTTCTGCAGCCAGCTTATGGCTCGCGGCAGACGTTTCTTCGACCATAGCCGCATTCTTCTGGGTGGACTGGTCCATCGTATTGACCGCGGCGTTGATCTCCTTGAGGGCAACCGACTGTTCGCGGGCCGCCTCGACGATCGAATTGACATGTCGGTTGATTTCCTGGACTTCGGCAACGATCTCCGTCAGCGCCTTGCCGGTTTCGCCGACAAGATTAACGCCGGAGCGAACCTGTACGCCGGAATTATTGATCAGAGCCTTGATTTCCTTTGCGGCATTGGCAGATCATTGGGCAAGCTCGCGAACTTCCTGGGCCACAACGGCAAACCCCTTGCCGGCCTCGCCAGCGCGCGCTGCCTCCACGCCGGCATTGAGGGCGAGAAGGTTGGTCTGGAAGGCGATATCATCGATAACGCTGATGATGTTGTTGATTTCGTTCGATGATCCCTCGATCTGTCCCATGGCCGCGACAGCCTTCTTGACGACCTCGCCGGAATGCTCCGCATTTGCCCTGGTCTTGGCGACAAGATTTCCGGCCTCCTCCGCGCGTTTGGTGCTGTCGTGGACTGTTGTCGAAATCTCGTCCAGAGCCGCTGCGGTCTGTTCGATCGAGGCCGCCTGTTGTTCGGTGCGACGTGCAAGATCATTCGCAGCAGAACTGATCTCTCGTGCGCCGGCATCGATCGAGAACGCATTGCCGCCGATCGCCTTCAGAGCGGAGTGGAGCTTCTCGACCGAGTTGTTGAAGTTTAAGCGCAGTTCGTCGAGCGCCGAGCCGAAAGGTTCCGACAAACGGAACTCAAGGTTGCCGTTGGCCATTTCTTCAAGCGCCTGCCCAAGCTGGGCGACAGCAGTGTTCGTTGCGCAGGCTTCCATTTCGCGTTCGCGTGCGGTCGCTTCCATCTGCGCACGTTCTGTGGCAGCGCGGGTTGCGTCGTTGTCTGCCTGTCGGGCCGCCTGCGAGCGGACGGTATCGCGCACCGAGCCCACGGCGCGTGCCAGGCTGCCGATCTGGTCACGACGGGCATCGAGCGCTTCGTCAGTCGCAAGTTCGCCCGCGGCCATCTTCTCCAACGCCTGCTGCAGCTTTGCCATCGGCACGGTAATCGACCGGCTCGCAAGGAACGCGGCAATGACGGCAAGGAGCACGGCGCCGCCGAGAGAATAAAACGCCAATGTCTGGAAACCGCTCGCGGTGGCGCGGACTTCGCCACCGACCGACTTGTTGAGGGCTTCCTGATAGTCGATGAATTTGTTGATGGCGCCCAGCCAGGAAACGAACAGCGGCCGCGCTTCAGCAAGAAGGAGTTCCTTCGCCTTGGCCGTATCGCCTTTTTCCTGCAGATTGATGATCTCAACAACAAGAGGATTGGTCTTGGACTGGATATCGGCGATTTCGCCGAGAATTTCCTTTTCGCGATCGGATGCACCGGCGGCAACCATATCCGCCATCTTCTTCTCGTTGTCGGCATAGGTGGCAGCGAGCTTGTCGATCAACTGCACCGCAGTCGCGCGCTCCTCTGGCGTCTCCACCAGGGTCACGTCGCGTATAGCAATCGCCCGATCGTGGACGCTGCCACGGAAGTTGATGGCAAAACGCTGCTTGACGCTGTTGATGTCGTTGATTGCGGCAAGATCGCTGTTGATGTCGTTGACCTTGGTGACCGATTGTTGGGTCAGAAGCAGCATCAGCAGGACCAGAAAGCCGAATCCTATGCCGAGACGCGTTCCGACACCGAACCGAAACGTCGATGTCATCCTGAATTCCTCCTCTTTGTGCTCTTGCAAAAAGCAGCGCACTTACTTTGAAAAAGAACATTCAAGACTGACCGGTCCCCGCCGGGTCTCTTGCGCCATCATGTCGCCTTGCCGGTTGCACCCGGCCGCCTTGCTCGAAAGGCATATTAGATTTTTGTGGTTAACAAATTGCTTTAACGAAGAGTTAAAACCAAAGCGAGAAATCTGGCTATTGACTACACGTCAAAAGATTCCTCGCGTCGCATGCGTATGTTCCGTATTCCCGATAGAAAAAGGGCTGCGACAGGATCGCAGCCCCTTGAATGGAAAATGCCACCCGTCACGGCCGGCGATTAACCGCGCTCCTCCAGAACACGGTTTGCGGCCGACACAATAGCTTCCAGAGATGCACCAACGATGTTCGTGTTGATGCCGGCCCCGAAGAGCTTGCCGCTCGGATGCTCCATCTCGACATAGGCGATGGCGGCTGCATTCGAGCCGTGCTGCAGCGAATGCTCGGAATAATCAGCCACCGACATATCGATGCCGAGATAGATCGACAGCGCATTGATGAAGCCATCGATCGGACCTGTACCCTTGCCTTCGATGCGCTTGGTCTCGCCATTGTCGGTGATCTCTGCGGCAACGATACGAACGCCCTTGTGCTCGCCCACCGGATAGGTGTGGTGATCGACGAATTTTATGCGCGCGCCCGGCTGGTCCACATAGCGCTCGATGAAGCGGGCGTGGATCGCCTTCGACGGCAGTTCCTTGCCACCCTCATCGGTGATGCGTTGGATGTCTTCGCGGAACTCCACCTGCAGGTTGCGCGGCAGGTTGATACCGTAGTCTTCCTGCAGGATATAGGCGATGCCGCCCTTGCCGGACTGCGAGTTGATGCGGATGATCGCCTCGTAGCTGCGACCGACGTCACGCGGATCGATCGGCAGATAGGGAACTTCCCACAGCGGCTTGTTGGCAACCTTGATCGCCTTCATGCCCTTGTTGATCGCATCCTGGTGCGAGCCGGAGAAGGCCGTATAGACCAGTTCACCGACATAAGGGTGGCGTTCCGGAATGATCATCTGGTTGGAATATTCGTAGACCTGCTTGATCCGCTCGATATCGGAGCAATCGATTTCCGGATCGATCCCTTGCGTGAACATGTTCAACGCCAGCGTCACGACGTCGACATTGCCGGTGCGCTCACCATTGCCGAACAGCGTTCCTTCGACGCGGTCTGCGCCGGCCATCAGGCCGAGTTCAGTGGCAGCGATGCCGGTGCCGCGGTCATTGTGCGGATGCAGCGAGATGATCAGGTTTTCGCGATTGTCGAGATTACGGCACATCCACTCGATCTGGTCGGCATAGATGTTCGGCGTCGCCATCTCGACGGTTGACGGCAGATTGAGGATCAGCTTGTTGTCGGCGGTCGGCTTGACGATTTCCGTGACCGCGTTGCAGATCTCCAGCGCCACTTCCAGCTCGGTGCCGGTAAAGCTTTCCGGCGAATATTCGAAGCGGAAGTCGCCGCCGGCCTTGGCGGCCATGTCGGTGATCATCTTGGCGGCATCGGTGGCGATCTGCTTGATGCCGGCAACGTCCTTGGCAAACACCACGCGGCGCTGCAGCTCGCTGGTGGAATTATAGAAATGCACGATCGGCTTGTTGGCGCCCTGCAGGGCCTCGAAGGTGCGGGTGATCAGTTCGGGACGGCACTGCACCAGAACCTGCAACGAGACGTCGTCCGCCACATTGCCCTCTTCGATGCACCAGCGGGCGAAGTCGAAATCGGTTTGCGAAGCCGAAGGAAAACCGATCTCGATTTCCTTGAAGCCCATGTCGAGCAGCAGCTGGAACATGCGCGCCTTGCGGTCGTGGCCCATGGGATCGACCAGCGATTGATTGCCGTCGCGCAGGTCGACCGAACACCAGATCGGCGCCTTGGTGATTGTCTTGCTGGGCCACGTGCGGTCCGGAATGTTGATCTGTGGATAGGGCTGATACTTCACCGAAGCGTCGGACATGCCCTGCTTGATAGAATGGGATTTCATGATCATTGCGGCTTCTCTTCGTCTTGAGGCGCATTGCCCGCATGCCATAACCGATCAGTGGTCGCAATGCGATGGCAAAATCTGCCCTTGATGGTTCTTTTCTTGAAGGATTTCAGAAGGTGAAAGGAGCTGGGGCCGGTAGGCTTTGGGCCACCGGGCGCTCCTTCAAAGAACCCGGCAACCGCTTATAAGGCCGAGAAGAAGAAGCGAGGCGCACGAACGGTTGCGCGCGGCAAAATGCCCGCGGGAAACCTGTTCGTTGATCTGTGCGCCAATCGTCTGCATACGTGTTGTATAACTGGGGAAAATTCCGGGGGCAAGAGAGCTGTCAGGAAAAAACCGGACAATGCTGTGCAGCCGGACAATGCTATGCAGATTGCGAAGGTTCCGGGATGCCGCTAGAACAACGGGATGACAATCATCCCGATCCGCGAAGTCGAAAACCGTCTGATCGAACTTGCCCGCCGTGTTGAAGGCGGCGAGACCATTACAGTCACGCTCGATGGCAAGCCGGTAATGGACCTTGTTCCCTCGCAGAAGAAGGGCGGGATCAATTGGGAAGGGCTGCGCGCTTTCAAACGCGAAAATGGCATCACGCAAATTTTCGGTGAGATTCCGGCCGATTTCGACAATCCGCTCCCGGAAGACTTCCTGATAACACCGTTACCGCCCTTTCCCGAAAAATAATGCGGCTACTCCTCGATACTCACATATTCATCGCGTTGGTGGAGGAGCGGATGCGCCATCTGCCAGCTTGGATCGGGCTAGAGATCGAATCGTCGCAAAATGATCTCTATCTGAGCGTTGCGAGGCTGTGGGAAATGGCCACAAATGGCGTCTCGGAAAGCTTCCTCTACCCGCCTCGCTTGAGTTATTGCCCGATTTAGCTCGAAACGCCAATGTGGCGTTTTTGTCGATCACTGAACATCATGCTCTCCGCCATGTGGAGCCCGAGCCATCGACACGCGATCCCTTCGATCGACTTCTCCTCGCGCAGTGCGCCGTTGAAAATCTGAAGCTTGTCACGATCGAGCACGCATTGCCGAACCATCCGCTTGCGCTCACGAAATAGCAAAAACCCCACCGGCACGAGCCGATGGGGTCAATAATGTTCGATCGGTCGTGCGATCAGATATCTGCGCCCGAAGTGACGATGCGCGAGACCAGACCGTAACCCTTGGCTTCCTCGGCGGAGAGCCAGTAGTCGCGATCCGTATCCTTGGCGATCTTTTCGATCGGCTGGCCGGTCGCCTCCGCAAAGATGCGGTTCAGGCGTTCGTTCATCTTGATGATTTCGCGCGCCTGGATCTCGATGTCAGAGGCCATGCCGCGGGTGCCGCCGGACGGTTGGTGAAGCAGGAAGCGGGTGTTCGGCAGGCAAATGCGACGCTCTTTCGGAGCAGCCACATAGATCAGCGCACCGGCGGAAGCGACCCAGCCGGAACCAATCATCCAGACCTTCGGCTTCACGAACTTGATCATGTCATGGATCGAGTCGCCGGATTCGACATGGCCGCCCGGGGAATTGACGAAGATGCGGATGTCTTCGTCGCTGGCGGCGGCAAGCGCCACGAGCTGCGAGCAAACCTTCTGCGCCAATTCCTGGTTGATCGGGCCATAGATAAAGATCGAGCGCGACTTGAACAGGTTCGCCTCGGTCTCCTTGCCCAAAGGCAGTTCCGTCTTCTTGTCTTCGTCGTCTTCGTTCATTCGCTGTCTCCCGCGAAATTCGTGTTGTTCTGCCGCAGTCAGATAAGGCGACTCGACTGCGAAAACAATGCAACAAAAGCGGTTGAGGATGAAAGAGCTAAGCTTGCGCTATGGTAAAAGACGCGAATTAAGGCAAATGCCGTATGGACTCGGCCCTGCCGGATAATAAGATGAGTTTCACGCATTTGCATCCGGCGGGTCCGCCTCCCACGCATCCGCCCGTCAGTGGGGAACTCAATGAAAAAAATCCTGTCTCTCGCCGCCGCTCTTCTCGCGGTCTCCTCAGCTCCCGCCTTCGCCCATCTGGACCCTGCCGAGCACGGTTCGCTGATGGCCGGCTTCACCCATCCGCTTTCCGGGCTTGACCATATGCTCGTCATGGTCGCTGTCGGCCTCTGGGCCGCACAGATCGGCGGGCGCGCGCTTTGGGTGGGCCCATCGGCCTTCGTCAGCACGATGGCGGTCGGCTTCGCGCTGGCCCTTGCTGGTGTCTCGCTTCCCTTCGTCGAGCCTGCGATCCTCGCTTCGATCGTCGCGCTTGGCCTCTTGGTCGCAATGGCCGTGCGTTTTGAAACCGTCGCCTGCGCCGCTGTCGTTGGCGTCTTCGCCCTCTTCCATGGCTATGCCCATGGCGGTGAGTTGGGAGCGGCAGGCGCCGTGCCCTTCGGCACCGGTTTCGTCATTGCCACGGCGCTGCTGCATGCCGCCGGCATCGGCCTTGGTCTCGGCATTGGCAGGCTTTCTGCCGGCGGTGTTCTTTCCCGCATTCTCGGCGGCATCACCGCACTTGCCGGTCTCGCGCTGATCTTCAACTGAGCAGACATAGCCTGAAACAGAAACGGCGGGCCAAAAGCCCGCCGTTTCTGTTTGGACATCATCCCCGTCCGCGATAGGGCTGCACACCCTGATCCGGCAGCCACACGGCTTCCGGCGGTGCGCCCGTCTGCCAGAAGACATCGATCGGGATACCACCGCGCGGATACCAGTAGGCACCGATCCTGAGCCACTTCGGCGACAGCAGATCCACCAGCCGCTTGGCGATGTCGATCGTGCAGTCCTCGTGGAAGGCACCGTGATTGCGGAAGGAATGCAGGTAGAGCTTCAGCGACTTGGATTCGACCAACCAGCCGTCCGGCACGTAATCGATGACAATATGCGCGAAGTCCGGCTGCCCCGTCATCGGGCAGAGCGAGGTGAATTCGGGTGCCGTGAAGCGCACCACGAAGTCAGTGCCGGCATGGTTACTCGGCACGCGCTCCAGTACAGCCGTTTCAGGGCTCATTGGTGCCTCAACGGCCTGCCCCAGTTGCGAGAGGCCGGAAACATCGGTCTTGCTCATGATTTCAATCCTTCAACGACTTTGACGCGGATGCCATGGGCTTTTTCACCCTCAGGCTCCACATGAATGGCGATCTTTGCGCCGGGATGAACGCCCCGAATGGCATCTTCAAGGCGGTCGCAGATATCGTGCGCTTCCCGAACCGGCATTACGGATGGAACAACCATGTGGAAATCCACGAAGATCGCCGGCCCGGCCTGACGCGTCTTGAGATCATGCACGCCGAGCGAACCTGCTCCATTTGCGGCAATTGCATGCTTGATCGCCTCTTCCTCATCAGCGGGAACAGCGCGATCCATCAACCCATCGACGGAGCGGGCAATGACCTTCCACCCCTGATAGAGAATGTTGCAGGCGACGATGACAGCCAGCAGCGGATCGAGCACCGCATAGCCGGTCGCGATCGCTGCAATGAGGCCGACGAGAACGCCGACGGACGTGACCACATCGGACAGGATGTGATGGCCATCCGCCTCCAGCGCAGGAGAACGAAGGCTCTTGCCGGCCCGGATCAGAATCCAGGCCCAGACCGCGTTGATGACGCCCGCCAGAAGGTTGATACCCAGACCCAGCACTGGAGCATCAGGCAGACGCGGAGCGAAGATCGCCGGGATAGCTTCCCCGACGATCAGCAGCGCTGCGACAACAATCAACACGCCCTCGATAACCGCAGAGAAATACTCAGCCTTGTAATGGCCGAAGGGATGGCCGGCATCCGCGGGCTTCGCCGCATAACCGATCACCACGAAGGCAACGACGGCGGCCACGACATTGACGATGGACTCGAGCCCATCCGACAGCAGGGCGACCGAGCCGGTTACCCACCAGGCCGCCATCTTGAGCCCCAGCACGGCAAGTGCCAGCGGAATGCCCCAGAAAGCGAGCCTCTGTGCCTTGTTCTTGTTGCTGTTCGTCATCAGCGAGTTCCCTGGCCAAATAAACAACCGCCGCGCCTGGTGGGGCGCGGCGGTCAAAAAAGTCGCGTCCGGAATGCTTAAGCAGCCTTGATCTTCGCCCGCTTGGCAAGATGGGCCACGACATTTTCGATCATGCGCATGCCGGCGTCTCCGCCGAGCGTCATAATCGATTCCGGATGGAATTGAACCGCCGCGACGGGTTCTTTCACATGTTCGATGCCCATGATTGTACCGTCATCGCTCTCGGCCGTGATCATGAAATCCCGCGGCAGGGTCGAAGGATCGGCAAAAATCGAGTGGTAGCGACCGACGGTGACTTCCTTGCCAAGACCCGAGAAGACGATACCCGGCTCCAGCACCCGGATGCGCGAAGGCTTACCGTGCATGGGGATGGCAAGCTGGCGCAAATCGCCGCCATAAGCTTCGGCCAGCGCCTGCAGTCCGAGGCAGACACCGAAGATCGGCAGGTTTCTCGCACGCGCCTTCTTGATCGTGGCCTTGCAATCGAAATCCTTCGGCATGCCCGGCCCGGGCGACAGCACGACGAGATCGGGCTTAAGCGTATCGAGCAGTTCCTCGGCAACAGGCGTGCGTACGGTCGTTACAGTCGCGCCCGTCTGGCGGAAGTAGTTGGCAAGCGTATGGACGAAACTGTCCTCGTGATCGACGAGCAGGATGTTGACGCCTGCGCCGACCGAGGCGACGTCGCGCCCTGCCTTGCCGCTGTTGGCCGATTTTGCATCACGGATGGCTGCGATCATGGCGGATGCCTTCAGTTCGGTTTCGGCCTCTTCCTCTTCCGGGTTGCTGTCGTTGAGCAGCGTCGCCCCCGCACGCACCTCGGCAATGCCGTCCTTGATGCGGATGGTGCGCAGCGTCAGGCCGGTGTTCATGTCGCCATTGAACCCGACCATGCCGATCGCGCCGCCATACCAGGCGCGCGGGCTCTTTTCATGGCTTTCGATGAAGCGCATCGCCCAGAGCTTTGGCGCACCGGTGACGGTGACGGCCCAGGCGTGGGAGAGGAAGCCGTCGAAGGCATCCATATCGTCGCGAAGGCGGCCTTCGATATGATCGACCGTGTGGATCAGGCGCGAATACATCTCGATCTGACGGCGGCCGATGACCTTGACGGAGCCCGGCTCGCAGACGCGGCTCTTGTCGTTGCGGTCGACGTCCGAGCACATGGTCAGCTCGGATTCGTCTTTCTTGGAGTTCAACAGCTTCAGAATCTGTTCGCTATCAGCGATCGGATCAGCACCGCGCTTGATCGTGCCAGAGATCGGGCAAGTCTCGATGCGGCGGCCGGAGACGCGCACGAACATCTCCGGCGAGGCGCCGACGAGATATTCCTGGTTTCCGAGATTGATGAAGAAGGAATAGGGCGACGGGTTGATCGCCTTCAGCCGGTTGGAAATTTCCGACGGCTTGCTGTCGCAGCGCTCGTAGAACTTCTGGCCCGGCACGACTTCAAACAGATCGCCACGGCGAAAGCTTTCCTTCGCCTTGGTCACCAGCTCGGCATATTCGCCGGGGCGATGGTCGCCATGCGGCGGGATGCTATCGACGGTGCGGAAAGCTTCCGGCACAATATCTCCGGCCTTGCCCTCGGTCGTCACGCCAGCCTTGGTGAAGTCATAGCGGTCGATCCAGGCCTTGGCCGAATAGTGATCGACCACAAGGATTTCGTCCGGCAGGAACAGCACCATGTCGCGCTGGTCATCGGGCCGTTTCAGCTTCAGCTCGATCGCGTCGAACTGGAAAGCAAGATCGTATCCGAAAGCGCCGTAAAGGCCGAGGCTGGAATCTTCCTGCGAATAGAACAGCGCGGTCACGGCACGAAGAACCGTGAAGACGGTCGGGATTTTCGAGCGCTCTTCCTCGGTAAAGACGCGATCCGGCATGTTGATCGTCAGGTCGATACGGCGGGTCGTGATCGAACCGATGGTGATATCGGCTACACCAGCGAGATGAGCGGAGATGATGTCGATCAGCGCTTCACCGCGCTCGTTATAGGCTTCGATCCAGAGTGCACGGCCGAAGGAGGAAATGGCAAGCGGCGGATCGACTATGGCGGTGTCCCAGCGGGTATAGCGGCCGGGATATTCGTAGTTGGACGAGAAGACCGCGCCGCGGCGCTCGTCGAGCCGATCGACATAGCTGGAGATCGCCTCCGCATAGGGAGCCTCGCGCCTGCGCCTGATAATGTCGATGCCGCCCTTGGTCGTATAGGTTTCCGCGCCATCGTTCAGAATTGTCGTCGCCATGTTCCACTCCGTTTCGGCCCGTTTTTCCCTGGAGCGGCCCGAATACAAAAAAGCCGCCTCGAAATCTCCGGGCGGCTTGTGCTCTCAATCACGCATGACTGGTCAAGGCCGCCTCAGCGAGCCCACCACCAGATCGAAAGGATGCGTGCCTGTGTCATGGCCGAAATTGTTAGCGCGGGATCAGGAAATGCGCAAGCGGGCCGCCGGAAATCGGCCCGGAAAAAAGCGTCGACCAGGTCATCCAGATGAAAAAGGCGACCTTTTCAGGCCGCCCTTTTCGCTGAAGCTCGGTTGAAGAGCTTCTAGAACCGCTGTGTGAGCGAAATCTTGAAGGTCCGACCCGGCTCGGAATAGTACTCCTTGCCCGGCACCGACGTCGCAAGGTTGACGTCACGCACGTTGATTGCGTCGTAGTAGGTCTTGTCGAAGACGTTGTAGATGCCAGCGCGCAAGGTCAGCCCTTCAGCTTGCTCGGGCTTCCACCAACCGGTCAGATCGACGATGCCGTAGCCTGCGGGCTTGAACGACGCGTCGCTCTTGCTCGGCACGGCCTTCGACGCAATCAGGGTCACGTCCGTGCCCCAGATTTCGGTGGCATAGCCTGCGCCCAGCACACCCTTCAACGGCGCAACGGAGCCGAGCTTGTCGTTCTCGGTCGTCGCATCGAGGTTCTTGCCATCGGCATAGGTCAACGAGCCGTTGATATGGAAACCGTTGTCAAAGCGCTTATAGCCGGAGAGTTCGACGCCGTAGATGCGGACACGATCGAGGTTGACAGTCTGGGTGATGCCCATCGGATAGCTCGGATCAAAGCCGGGCACCGCGACCGTATCGATGAAGTTGCGATACCGGTTGTAGAAGGTGGTAACGCGACCACCAAAGTCTTCGTCGCCGAGCTTCGCGCCCACTTCAAAGGCGTTGCTGGTTTCCGGCTTCAGGTTTTCATTGCCAAGACGGAGATAGGTACCCGGTGCACCGTAATCGAGGTAGAGCTCGTTGGCGGTCGGCGAACGGAACGCCATCGCCCACTGGGCAAACAGCTCGACATCTTCCGCCGCCTGATATTTTGCCAGCAACTTCGGGGAGAAAGCATCATCGCTCTGTCCCGGAGGCATGCCGTCATAGTTCGGATTTTCGGTATATGCCGCCGTTTCCTCGGGGGATTGATCGTACCAGTCATAGCGTAGGCCGGGCGTCAGCGAGAAGCCGGAAGAACCGAATGCAATCTCGTCTTCTAGATAAAGGCCAAGCTTCCTGGAGTCGACATCTGGCATGTCGGCCTGGTTGGTGTGGAGGAAGTTGCAGGGGTCGAACGGGCCGGACGGCACCGGTGCGCAGCTATCCTTGCCCGAAGAATATTGCGTGGTCTTGCCGATCGTGAAATCGCCGCCGGCGCGCAAGGTGTGGCTGAAGGCGCCGCTTTCGATTTCCTTCTCGATGTAACCCGCACCGCCGAAGGAACGATTTTCCACTTCGCTCAGACGGGAATAGTCCCCGATAACCGAGGTGTAGCGATATCCGTCCTTGCCGCTATCGCGGGTCAGGTCCTGCCAGTAGATGACGGCATTGGCGTTGTCGAACAGGGCATCATCATCGACGGCCTCGAACTCGTAGTTCAAGGAGATGCGATCGCGCTGCACATCGTCAAGTCCATCCCAGTCGCCCGGACGATAATTTCCGCCGACCGACTGTTCGGTGCGCAGATCGACGTCCTTGTTGCGGTCGAAGCGCTCGCCGGTCAGCGTGAAGGTGTGGCCGGTTTCGGTATACTGCTTGACCTTCACGAGGAAATTGTTCTGGTCGAAATCGGCCGGGTTTGCTTCCGTGCGGCCAGCACCATAGGCGTCGTTGTCGCCGTTCGTCTCCGTCTCGTGACCCTTCTTGTAGCCGCCTTGAAACAGGACTGCGGTGTTGTCAAAACGGGTGGCGACGGCAGCCGTCGTGCTCCAGCTGCGATCCTCGCTGTCATAGGCGAACTTGAAAATGCCGCCCCAGCTCTTGTCATCGCCGATCAGGTCTTCCGGCTGAAGGGTATTCAGCACCACGGCACCGCCGAGAGCACCATCGCCGGCGCGGCTCGAATCGGCACCACGCACGATGTCGACGGAGGAAAGCTCGTTGAAATCGAAGCTATCGATGCCGCCATCTGCGTCACGTGCGCCGTCGTCCAGATAGGGGATCGGGATACCGTCGATTGTAGTCTGGACACGCGGCCCCTCCAGACCACGGATATTGACGCTGCCATTGGTGCGGTTGAAGTTGACGCCCGGCTCAAGACTGCGGCCAAGATCGGTAAAGCTCGAAATCTGCTCGTCGTCTATCTGCTCTGCCGTGGTTTCAGCGGCGAGCGGCGTGTTGGCAACGCCCTTCTTCGGCGCCTTGACAGTGATCTTCTTCAGAACCGTGACACGATCCGTCTTTTCGGACGGATCGCTGGCATCCTGTGTGTAAGCGAGATGCGGGGCAGAAACGAGGGTGAGAAACGCCGCACAGGCCAGAAGACGAGCGCAGTGATGCCGGGTGTGCATATACCAATCCTTTTACGATGAACCGGGCTGGCTGCCGAGGCAATGTGCTCGAGGGGCTGGCTGGGCGATGTGACGTTTGTCACGGCGGAAAGTCATCCGCCTTCCTTTCGCCACATAAAAAACATGACTATTGTTGTCAACATATAACTGCGATTTTTGACTACGTTCCCCAACCGCTTTATTTTGCGGCGAAATATTTTCTCGCTGAGATCGAATGAAACCCAGCGCCACCTCCATGCGTTGAGCTTTCCCGTCGGCCATAAAGGCCACCAGGAGTGTCTCAATGTCCTTTCGGATCGCCGCAATCGTCCTGTTCGCCACCCTTCTCAGTGCAGCCAGTCTTCCCAAGGAAGGCCCAACACCTGAAAAGCGGCCCGAAACGGAACAGACGGCCCCCGCCGCGCAAAGTGAAAGTGAAACCGCGACCCCCATCCCCCGGCCCCCCGGAAAGGATGGTGACGTGAAAGGCCACGAGCAAAACAAACCTCCACAGGCGGATGATGCAAAGGCCTCGGACGAGAGCAAGAAAACGGATGAGGTCGGTGAGAAACCCGCCCCGCCCCCGCCGATCATGGCCGAAAGTGATCAGGACCACGCCGCCTGCATGGCCGAGCTGAAGGCAATCGGGGCAGAGTTCGAACCCGTCGATCGTATCGATGATGGCTCTGGGTGCGGCATCGACAAGCCCATCAAACTGACGACGGTTCTACCTGGCGTCGTGCTGAAGCCAGAAGGCACGATGCGTTGCGAAACGGCACTCGAACTGGCCCGCTGGACGAAGGAAGCGGTTTTTCCCGCGGCAAAAGCAGCGCTCGAAAGCGATGGCCAATTGACGACTATCAACCAGGCTTCGAGCTACATCTGCCGGCTGCGCAACAACGCCAAGACCGGCAAGATTTCCGAGCATGCCCGGGGCAATGCCATCGACATCGCCTCCTTCACCTTTAAGAGTGGAAAGACCATCGCGATTGAACCGCGCGACGAGGATTCGACGCTTTCAGGCGCTTTCCAGCGAGCCGTTACCGCGTCCGGCTGTCTCTATTTCGAAACCGTTCTCGATCCCGGCAGCGACGAAGCACATGAAAACCATCTGCATTTCGATGTACTGCAGCGCCGCGGCGGATATCGCTATTGCCGATAAGGAGCGATAGGGTGCTGCAGTTTCGAGAATCCGGCGGCGTTTGTTTTTAACCGCTTGTGGATTGGTCGGCCGCACCCCATCTGCTCAGCGCGGCATAGGCCGTGTCTCACAAGGATTTTTCCGAATGTCCGTCTCCACCTATTCCCTGTCGATCCCGGTTTTTCTGCGCGGCCTCGCCGTGCTTTCGGCCATCCTCGCCAAAGCGAAGATCCATGCCACTGAAAACGCAATCCCGCTCGAAACGCTTTTCAACGCGCGCCTTGCGCCAGATATGCTCACGCTTGCGGGCCAGATCCAGCGCGTCAGCGATACGTCGAAAAATGCCGTCGGCCGGCTGACGACAATCACCGCAGCCGGCTTTCCCGACACAGAACAGAGTTTTGAAGAGCTGGAGGAGCGGGTCCACAAAACGATCGCCTTCCTGGAAACCGTGACGCCTCAGGATATGGAAGGCAGCGGTGAACGTGAAGTAGCGATCAACCTCGGCAAGCTGAAATACACCTTCACCGGTACCGAATACCTGCTGACCTTCGCGATCCCGAACTTCTTCTTTCACCTCACGACGGCCTACGACATCCTGCGCAACCAGGGCGTTCCGGTTGGCAAGATTGACTATCTTGGCACATCTCAGGCGGCCGCCTGAGACTGACCTCCGTTCACGTCGGGGCGAGCTGAAAACGGTATTGAAGGCGACATGGGCTGAATGATTGCCGGTATCAAAACAGCCCTTCGATAAAGCCGTCGTCGTTGAGGAAAATCCTCTCCGACGATGGCACACTTGGCAGCCCGGGCATGGTCATGATCTCACCGGTGATAACGACCACGAAACCGGCGCCGGCCGAAAGCCGAACCTCGCGCACCGGGACCGTATGCCCCGTGGGAGCGCCGCGCAGATTGGGGTCGGTCGAGAAGGAATACTGGGTCTTTGCTATGCAGACCGGCAGGTTGCCATAGCCCTGCGCCTCCCATGCATGGAGCTGGTCACGCACCTGCTTGTCGGCGATCACCTCACCTGCATGGTAAATCTCGGTGGCAATCGTCTCGATCTTCTGGAACAGCGGCATGTCATCGGGATAGAGCGGTGAAAACTGCGCATGGCCGCCTTCCGCCAGCTCCACGACCTTGTGCGCCAGATCCTCGATCCCGCCCGACCCTTGCGCCCAATGGCGGCAGAGCACGGCTTCGGCGCCCAGTGTCGCGACATAATCCTTCACCGCCTGGATTTCCGCTTGAGTATCGGTTGCGAAGTGATTGATGGCGACGATGGCCGGCACGCCGAATTTCTTGACGTTCAGCACATGGCGGCCGAGATTGGCGCACCCCTTGCGCACAGCCTCGACATTTTCGCTCCCGAGATCCTCCTTCTTCACGCCGCCGTTCATCTTCATGGCACGAACCGTAGCGACCACGACCGCGACGTCGGGCTTCAACCCGGCTTTGCGGCATTTGATGTCGAAAAATTTCTCCGCCCCGAGATCGGCGCCGAATCCGGCTTCCGTCACCACATAGTCGGCAAGCTTGAGCGCCGTCGTCGTCGCCATTACCGAATTGCAGCCGTGAGCGATATTGGCAAAGGGACCGCCGTGAACGAAGGCGGGATTGTTTTCGAGCGTCTGGACAAGATTCGGCTGCAGCGCATCCTTCAAAAGCACAGCCATCGCACCATCAGCTTTGAGGTCGCGTGCGAAGACCGGTGTCCTGTCGCGGCGATAGCCGACGATGATGTTGCCTAGGCGAGCTTCGAGGTCCTTCAGGTCCCGTGAGAGACAGAGAATGGCCATGACCTCGGAGGCGACGGTGATGTCGAAACCCGTCTCGCGGGGGAAACCGTTGGCGACACCGCCGAGCGAGCCGACGATGTGGCGCAGCGCCCGGTCGTTCATGTCCATTACCCGCCGCCATGCGATGCGACGGACGTCTATGCCCTCTGCATTGCCCCAGTAGATGTGGTTGTCGATAAGGGCGGCCAGCAGATTGTGCGCCGAGGTAATTGCGTGAAAATCGCCGGTGAAATGAAGATTGATGTCTTCCATCGGCACGACTTGCGAATAACCACCGCCGGCAGCTCCGCCCTTCACACCGAAACACGGACCGAGCGAGGCTTCACGAATGCAGACCACCGCCTTTTTACCGATCCGGTTCAATCCGTCACCGAGCCCGACCGTGGTCGTCGTCTTGCCCTCGCCGGCCGGTGTCGGGTTTATAGCGGTCACAAGGATCAGCCGGCCATTCTTCTTCTCCCTTTGGCGAGCGATGAAGCCGGCGCTGACCTTCGCCTTGTCGTGGCCGTAGGGAACGAGATCTTCCGGCGGTATGCCGAGCCGCGCACCGATCTCGTAGATCGGCTTCTTGATGGCAGTGCGCGCAATTTCAATGTCCGACTTGACCTCGCCCATATGGTGTCTCCCCCGATGCACCTTGTTATGGCGACATAAAATCGCGAAAGGCGGCGCAACGCCAGCCTTTGTTTCAACGGCGTACAAAACCCGCCAACAGCTTTCACCGATGGCGGGGCAGGAGTGTCGTCCGAAGGAAAAATCAGCGAGCGAGAACGTCGCGCATTTCCACGAGGTTGGAGCGGACCCGCAGAATATAGAAGCCCATCGTCGCCAGATGCGTCGGCATGATCCAGCCATCCTCACGCCCGTTGGAGATGATCGCGGGCTGGATGCGCAAAGCCGCACGCAGTTGCTTGATGCTCTCTGTCCAGATCGGGTCTAGTCCACGCTGTGTGATAACAGCCTGGAAATCCGCACCAGCCGCCGCCATCACGCCGTAGTAGCCGTAAAGCTGGCCGTAGGCGAACCAGAACCGATCGTCCGCGCGCGTATCGAACCATCCGCCATTATGGTTTTCAGAGCGCTCGCGGATCATCGCTGACGTGTTGCCGAGATCGTTGGCGATACGATCGAGGAACTCGATCAGGTTGTCGGAGCGGCCGTCAAAGGTCGCTTCGCATTTGATGAGGCTTTCATTGAAGGCCTGAAGATCGCGCATGGCGCTGCGATAGAAGCTCGGCGTCGGCGTCTTCGGGCCGAAGGGGTCGAGCCCGAAATACCAGGCGGTTTCGTCGAACTGCATGTTGGAACGGGCGCGCTGCAGGTTGTTGTTGATGCCTGAGGTGCCGCGGACGCGACCGAGGGAGTCGACCAGTTCCACCGTTGTACGCCGGATCGCCTGGTTCACACCGCGCTGGAACGAAGCCTTGTTATCGAGCCAGGGCGTATCGTCCCAATCCATCCCGAACAGCCCAGTCTTGTAGAGCAGCATCGAGGAAATCCAGGCATTCTGATTGACATTGAAGTCGATGAGATCGGCGGAAACATCGACGATTGCCGAGCGTTCGCAGGTGCTTCCCGGAGCCGGTGCAGGGGCCGTTGCCAGTTCGGCTGTGCTTGCGTCGGGGGCAGTCGTGGTGTTCGCATTCGCGGTCGTTGCCGCCCCGCCCGACACGGGCTTGGTTGGCAATCCTGCGTCATTCTTGCGTGCCGCGAAATTATACCGGTCGACATAATCGGGATTGAAATTCGTCCATGCCTGGGTCTGCCAGATGAAATAGCCATAAAGGCCGAACAGGGCGATCAGGAAGATTCCGATCGGTCCCTTGATGATCCAGGCGCGGGAGCGGTACCACGTGGCGATTGCCACGAAAGGGGTCAGTATCCAGGAAATCGCCAATCCGATGCCGCGGCCGATGGCCGCAAAAACACGCTGGAAGAACGTGACGATCGGATCAAGCATTGGCGGTATCCTCCTTGAGCCCGTAAAGGCGTCTGCGAAATGCAGTCTTGTCCTTCAGATATGCACCTGTCAGCGTCGCCACAACATATTCGCGGAATTTTTCGCTGTAGCGTTCATAGGCTGCGTAAAAACCCTGCTTGTCGAAGACGAAGCGGGAAACGAAATCATCCGGCGTCAGCTGAGATATCAGCCGGTTGACCAGCCACTGATCGGGATGTTCGGGCGCTGCCCGCACCAGCTGGAACCGTTGCGCTGGCGGTACGTCCTGCATCTTGATGACGCCTGTTGCCATGACCGTGCGGATGGCATTCTGCAAGAACGGATAAATCCCGTTCTTCGCCACAGTGGCGGCATTGCGATGCATCCAAGTCTGCAGCCAGATGGCATCGATCGCATTCTGATCGACGGTCGGCTCCGTCTCATTGACCAGCGCACGGATCACCATGTCGGCGCGGTGCTGGTAGAGGCCCGATGTCTCCACCCAGGATGCCTGCGGCAATTGCAGCCGGTTTGTCGAAGCGAGGAAATCGAAGATGCGCTGGTGATCAGACAGGCCGATGTAACTTACCTGCCACGGCCGCGAACGACGGAAACCTGGAACGGATGGATCGCAGATCACCGTCGTCGTCTTGTCATCGAGGAAAATGTAGACGCCGCCGAAATGATTGGCCCAGAAGGCATCATGCCGGAAGACGAGCTTGTCGGGTACGAGAGCGTTTTCCCGGATATCGCCGGTCAGCTTCGCCAGTTCCACCATGCGGTTCAGCAGCGTGTCATCCGCCCATGCAGTCGGCACGGTTTTCAGACGATCGACGAGCGAGCGAAGCTCACCGGCCTTGCCCAGCATGTCCTCCGCGGAAAGAACCCGGAATCGGACCTCGTTGATCGACAGCAAGTCGTCGATATCGGTGACCACCGAAACGCTGTCTTCGATCTCCCCGTAAAGCGCATCGCGGATCGTCACCGCATTGATCGCGCGGGCATTGGCGGCGAAAAACTCGTGCATCAGGGCGGCAGTGTTGGAAAAGCTGGTGTGGACAACCGGCAGCTCTTCCTGCGCGGGTGTCATGATGATGAAACGGCGGTTGACGCGGTTCGGATCGAGATAGTCCCGGTCGCCGAGTTCATCGGCAATTTCGGGGGAGAAGCCGGTCATGTCGATCTGGAACGACGAAAGCCCCGTCGGGCGTAGTCCGAACCCGGCCAGCGCCTTGTTGTAGCGCGCGATCAGGTGTGGCTCCGAGATATCGAGCAGCCGGCCATAGATCAATTCGGCTTCGAGGAGGCGTTTCATGCTGTGCGGACGGACCTTGGCGAGAGTTCGTTATCTGTAGACGTCACGTCGATGCCCGATCTCGACAACGAGAATGACCAGACGCTGATCCTGAAGCCTGCAGAGGATTCGAAAGTCTCCGACCCGATAACGCCAGAGATCTCCAAGTTTCGAGCCCTGCAACGCCTGACCCAGTTGCCGGGGATTATCCATCGCCAGCACCCGGCGATACAAAAAGTCGACGATGCGTTGGGCGTCGGAAGAGCTTACTTTCTTCAGGCTCCTTTCGGCGACATCGGAGATTTCAATCGTCCAGGCCAAGTTCTCTCATGACCTCCTTGAAAGGACGGGTGCTGACCTCACCGCGTTCAATGCGCTCAACCACGCTTTCCGCAAGATAGATATCCTCCAGATCCTCGAGATGCTCCTCAATCGCCTGCCGGATATAATATGTCGCCGTGCGACCGGTGCGGGCGGCAAGGGCCTGCAGCCGTTCATAAGTCTCGTCAGGAAGACGAACTGCCGTTTGCTTGGCCATGACCAACTCCCCTGGGATACGCGTATCCCACATTATCATAACCATGACGCGACTTCCACTTGAAGGAATCAAACGTCTACCACCGCCCGTCCCTCTTCATTTCCTCGATCTCCCGCACCGCCCTTTCCCGCTGGCGTTCGCGGCGGATGATGTCGTTGACGGCGGCATCGTCGGATTTGTCGGTGTAGCGGAATTCGCTGTCGGCGTAGCGGTTGATCTCCTGCAGCACCATGGGCAGCGTCACGGGGCCGCGCAGTTCCTCGATCATCGCCTTCTTCTCGTCGTAGGGCCTGTGCATGAAGCTTGCGGCGTCCCTGAACCAGTCGTCCGGCAGTTCGACATCCATCGCCCGCATCTTGATCGCGTCCGTGATGTTCTTGATGGCGCGGCCGGTGAAGCGCGGTTCGGCAAGCTTGATCTCGTGCAGATAGGCACCAACATCGGCGAGCGTCGTGATCGCGCCCCTCGCCTTTTCGAAATGCTCCCAGACGGCCACCAGCCCCTCCTCCTTCGGCCGGGAATGGGCCTCGTAGGATTGCGATACGGCCTTCTTTATTTCCTGCCCAGCAAAGAGCGCATGCTCACCGAGCGGGATCTTGTGGTTCTTGCCGACCAGCATGGCGAAGATGTCGATGTAATCGGCCTCCGTCTGCGGCCCATCGACCAGCCAGCGGGCCCCCGCGCGCTGGCGCAGCGCATCGTCGACATTCTCCGGGTAGTTGGAAAACATACCGAAGGTGCAATTGCCGCGCACGACGGTCGAGGCCCCGGCAAAACTTTCCATCAACACCGCCGTCACCTCATGCTGGCCGGCGGAAGCGCGGTCATCAGAGCGCTTGGCCGCGACCTGATCGACGTCATCGATCGTGCCAAACCCAATGGCGCGCGGGTGGATGACGTTGTTGACGAATTCCTTGCAGTTCTGGCCCGACTTGCCCTGGTAGGAGGAAATCTGGTCGACGCCGAAATTCTCGTAATGGAAGGCGTAACCGGCGACTTCGCAGTAATCGTTGAGCATACCGGCCAGCATCTGGATCAGGATAGTCTTGCCGGTGCCCGGCATGCCGTCGCCGATGAAGGTGAAGAGGAAACCACCGAGCTCGACGAAGGGATTCATCTGCCGGTCGAAATCATAGGCCATCAGCATCTTGGCAAGCTTCAGCGCCTGATACTTGGCGATGTGGTTGCCGATGATCTCTTCCGGCTTCTTGAAGGTCATCACCAGCGGCTTGCGCTTGGCGCCGGGGGCGACATCGAAGCCATTCAGCGTGAAATCATCCTGATCAAGCCGAATATGCGCGTTTTCGAAGGCGGCAAGTCCTGTAAAGCGCGCCTTACGGCCAATCAGTCCCTCGATCGCCACACGGGCGAAAGCCCGCGCCCGGCTGGTCAGCGCCGGATCGTCAGGCGCGCCGGCAATCGTCTTGTCGAGCGCCGAGATCATCGACTTCAGCGCATCCTGTGGCGTGTCGAAGAGGAAATCGGGCTCTGCGCCATCCTCGACCGGCTCGCCTTCACCCGTCAGTGTGGAAGACAGATAGGCCGCGAAGGTGAAGGCGGCGACATAGGCCGAGGCCGAAAGCAGCGCCTTGAAGCGGCCCGCCTCCTCACCGGCAAGCGGCGCGGACGCGTTGCGCGATTGCAGGCTTTCGAGGTCGGTCTGGCGGGCAAAGACATCGGCAACCGCAAGCGCCACCTGCGAAGCGCGCCTTGCGCGATAGAGCAACGCATGCTGGGCGAGCGACATCAGCGGGTCGCCCGTATGCACGCTCTGTATCGTCTTGATCAGCTCCACGTCGCGCGTGCGGCGCTGGCCACCGGTCGAAACCGTCGAGACGAAACGCCTTCCCGTGCCGGCAAGCGGTGTCGATGAGGCTGGATCATCCGCTTCGAGAATGATCCGCCGGGTCACCAGCCCCTGCGCCACGGCCTGGTGCCTGGCGATATCGTCCTCATGCAATGTCGTCAGGCCGGTATTCAGGCTCATGGGGTCACACCTCGCTTACCACCTGGTTTCCGGAAATCACATGCACCTTGTAGTCGCCGAAGATCGCGGCGACATCGCCGGCAGCATAAAGCGCCTGATAGGCCTCGTGCGGCACCAGTGCATGCTTCTCGAAGGAACTGACCCCCATGCGCGTCGCTTCGAGATTGTCCGTATCGATATGGAATTCCTCGGAGGCCGGTGTCGAGGACCAAAAGCCGCGCTGGGCAGGACGTTCTGCCTTGGAGAAGACCTCCTGCACTGTCCAGGTCAGTAGCCAGGCATTCTCCAGCTTGCGCACCTTGGAGAGGATGTCGTTGATGCGCGCATTGTTCTCGGTGATCCCGGCCGAATAGAAAGGCCCGAGCACGATGCGGCGCAACTGCTTGGGATGCAGCTCCTCGAAATCCTTGTCGAGATTGGTGGCGATCGTCACCGGCGACAGGGAATAAGCGCTGTTCTTCAGCGTAAAATCATCGAAACGGCTGGCGAGTTCCGGATTGAGCAACCCACCGATCGGCAGCGGGATATCCTGGTCCGGGTTTAGCTTGCCATCGGGCGTCACCAGCAGATTGACGATCTTCTCGGACGAATCCTCGATCGTTGACATGTAGATCATCGGCAGCGTGCTGGTGCCGTCGAAGGCACCCCAGCACACCACGTAGTACGGCCGCATGGTCTTCGGATTGACGGCAACTCTTATCGTCTCGGGCAGGATGAAGGGCGAGAAAATGTCGCCCTTGCCGATCTGCTCCAGATAGAGCCGCTCGGCCATGCGCGCCTGAAGGTCGGTTGGAAACACCTTTTGCCGCAGAATGAAATCGGCCATTTCTGCGCGAAGCGCATCGGCAACGGGAATGCTGGCCAGCCGCTTCTCGGCCGTCTGCCGGTCGTTTTCGAGTTCCAGCACATTCTGGAACACCGGAAAGCCGCTTTCAGCGCGGGAAATGCGAAACTGGTCGATAAAGCCGACACGGTTTTCCCAGCAGGAGAAAGAGGATTTCAGCCGTGCGAGATAGGGAACGACGACTTCGCCGACCACGGAATTGCGGTAAAGCGGCGAATTGCGGTCGGCGAGGAAGATTTCCAGCCCGGCAAGGGCGGCGTGGATGGAGCCGAAATATTGGCCGACGGGGCCTTCGAGGGCGGCGTTCATGGGTGGTCAACCTTGCGGTGATGAGTGCGGGTTCGCCCCTCATCCGGCCTGTCGGCCACCTTCTCCCCGCTGGCGGGGAGAAGGGACAAGCGGCAAACTCCGTGGTGCCCTCTCCCCGCAGGCGGGGAGAGGGCTAGGGTTTGGGGCAATCCTGTGAACGAAGACGCACCGCGCATGGCTGCAAGCATCACGACTTCACGTAATTCGCAGCATTGTGCTTATCCATCACCGTCTGGAACCGCCGGGCAAAGGCATCATCCGCAAGTTTCTTCCGCCGCTGGATGTCCTGAGTCGAGAGCATGTTCTTCTCGTGCATCTCCAGGAGATCACCGATATGGCGCTGGGCAGCGGAACCGATGCCGGCCATGGTTTCCTCAGCCGCCGTATCCACTTGACTGCCGAGCGTGTTGATCTTGTGGGCGACATCCTGCTGGGCTGCTGTCTTCAGCGAATCTTCCAGCGCCTTGTAGAGCACGATGCGCTGCTCGGTATCGATCGTCAGCTTGTTGATCAGCGTGTTCTGGGCGGCGATCTGGTTGTTGAGCGAATCGACGAAGGTCTGGAACATCGAGGTGTAACGCTCGTAGGTCTGGCTTTCGGCCAGCAATTCCTGCTCCTTGGCCTGCTTCTCGTTATATTCCGTCGCCAGCACAGAGCGCTCGCCTTCGAGCTGGGTCCGCGAAATCTGGTCGGTGGAAGCCGCGATGCGGTTTTCGATATCCATCAACATCGGGTTCAGCTCCTCGATGCGCTTTTGCACCTCCTGCAGCTTGGCAATCGTACCCTTGCGCCGCTCGATCACCTGGATAAGGCTCGCCTCCGACGTCTTGTAGCGCTGGTCGAGGACGGATTTCTGCTCTTTCAGAATGCCGACGATAGTGTCGGACTTGGACAGCAGCTCCTGCAGGTTGCCGGCCAGAGACATGTTGCGGACGCGATCGGTGCGCATGCGCTGGGCGCTCTGCTTGGAGAAGATGCCGATGAATTTCTCATAGCCGGTGAAGGTCTTCATGCTCTCGAATTCGGCGCCGAAAACATTGGTCGCATCCTCAAGCCCGATGATCAGATCGGCGATATTGCCTTCCATCACCTTCTGCTGGCGGATTACGTCGTCGATGCGGGCATTCTCGATGTCGAAATTGGCATCGCCGAGCTTGGTGTCGGCCTTGGCGAACTGGTCGAGCACGACGGCCGACTGGTCCATCTTGCCACGCATCTCCTGAACGATTCCGCGGGTCTTTTCGATCTCGCTTTCAAAATTCTGAAGTGTCGCCATCGGATTTTCCCCCTGTTTGCCGATCATGACGCATCGCGTCGCCGGATTATTCGAAGCCGGACCGGATTATATAATGGTCCCCGCACTTTGAAGCACAAGGGTTGCAGGCGGGATTATTGCTATTTTGGCGCGGCGACCGATTTCAGATAGGCAACGACATTGGCGATATCGTTGGGTTTCTTCAGACCTGCAAAGGTCATTTTCGTCCCCGGCACCATCGCCTTGGGGCTCAGAAGATATTCCGAGATCCGCGCCTCGTCCCAGACTTTCCCATCGGCGCCGAACTCGGTCATGGCCGAGGAGTAGCTGTAGTTTGGCACTGTCGCGACCGGACGACCGATGACGCCGAGAAGGCTCGGGCCGACCCGGTTGGTGGGTTCGGTTGCGGTGTGGCAGGCACCGCATTTGCGGAATACGGCGGCCCCGGCTTCGGCATCGCCGGCGGCCTGGGCAGCGACGGCGGAAAGACAGAGACAGAGGATGGAGAAAAACAGACGCGGCATCATGACAACCCCGGAAAGGCAGAAAGCGCCACCATGGCACGAAGCGCCGCCTTCGCGAAAGCCGTCAAACCTCGTTCATCAGGTCGTCCCAATGCCGGCGGCAATAGGAAACATACTTCTCGTTGCCGCCCACCTCGATCTGCGCACCCTCGCGAATGACCCGCCCTTCGGCATCAAGCCGTACCACCATCGTCGCCTTGCGACCGCAATGGCAGATGGTGCGCACTTCACGCAGCTCGTCGGCGATGGCCAGCAATGCCATTGAGCCGGGAAAAAGCTTGCCCTGAAAATCGGTCCGCAGACCATAGGCCATGACCGGAATGCCGATCCGATCGGCAACACGCGCCAGCTGCCAGACCTGTTCTTCCGCCAGGAACTGCGCCTCGTCGACGAAGACGCAGGCGATCTTTTCCTCGTCGTGAAGCCGCTCGATCATCGCATAGAGATCGTCCCCGTGAGCGAAAGCCGTCGCATCGGCACTCAACCCGATGCGCGACGATATCCGGCCCTTTCCGGCGCGATCGTCGAAGGCCGCGATCAGCACCAGCGCGCGCATGCCGCGTTCCTGATAGTTGTAGGAAGCCTGCAGCAGCAGGGTGGATTTCCCTGCATTCATCGTGGCGTAGCTGAAATAGAGTTTGGCCATGGCTTTCTGTCCTCGTATGCTCATCCCGTTCATGAACAGACAGGGCGGGGAACACTAGAGCGCCGATCACGAAAACCACAGAAAATCGATCGATCACGGCACTCCATCAGCATTGCGACATATGACGTCGCTTTGGGCGGGCGTGTCCGGCGATTGTCCCAATACACTCCACGCAACACCAGGGCGCTTGAAAAGGCGAAAAATTGGTGATTGGCTAAAGTCATAAATGACAGGGGAACGACAAAATGAACCACGCATTCTCATTGAAATTCATAGCTGCCGCAACTGTTTCGCTTATCGCACTCGGTGGTTCCTCGGCCTTTGCCGCCGAACCGGAAAACTGTGGCACCGTGCGCTTCTCCGACGTCGGCTGGACCGACATCACCGCAACGACGGCAACCGTCAGCACCGTTCTGAAGGGCCTCGGCTACCAGACGGAAACGACCGTTCTTTCCGTGCCTGTCACCTACCAGTCGCTGAAGAACAAGGACATTGACGTCTTCCTCGGCAACTGGATGCCGACCCAGGAAAATGACGTTCGCCCGTTCCTCGATGACAAGTCGGTCGAATCCTTCGGCCCGAACCTCGAGGGCGCCAAATACACGCTCGCGACCAATACCAAGGGCGCCCAACTTGGCATCAAGGATTTCAAGGACATTGCCGCGCACAAGGATGATCTGGGCGGCAAGATCTATGGCATCGAGCCGGGCAATGACGGTAACCGCCTGATCATGGACATGGTCGACAAGAACACCTTCGACCTTACCGGTTTCGAAGTGGTCGAATCCTCCGAACAGGGCATGCTCGCCGAAGTCGCGCGCGCCGAAAAGGATGGTGGACCGATCGTTTTCCTCGGCTGGGAACCCCACCCGATGAACGCCAATTTCAAGCTCACCTATCTTTCGGGCGGCGATGACATCTTCGGGCCGAACTTCGGCGGAGCGTCGGTGTTCACCAACGTGCGCGCGGGCTACATCACGGAGTGCCCGAATGTCGGCAAGCTGCTGACAAACCTCAAGTTCTCGCTCCAGATGGAAAACGAGATCATGGGCAAGATCTTGAACGAGAGCAAGGACCCGGAAGCTGCAGCCACCGAGTGGCTGAAAGCCAACCCAACCGCTGTCGATCCCTGGCTTGCAGGCGTAACCACCAAGGACGGCGCCGACGCCGCGAGCGCAGTCAAGACCGCACTCGGCCTCTGAATAAAATTTGTGCCCGCCTCTAAAAAGGCCGGCCTGACGATCGCAAACGTACTCATGCGGGCGGCATATCCGCCCGCATCCCGACGCGCATCGCATCCCATGTCTGCAGTCCTGTCATTGAGGATTTCGCCTGTAGATGCCCCATCAACTTTGAAATCGGGTTTCAATTCGTGGATTGGCTGACAACTACCAAGATTCCAATTGGTCCCTGGGCCAAAGCCGTCGTCGATTGGCTGACAACCAACGGTGAAGGCGTGTTCGACTTCCTGAAAGTCGTGCTGCAGGCCGGCATCAATGCCGTGCTGTTCGTGTTGCAAGGCCCCTATCTCACCAGCCCCGGCGGCAAGCTGGGATACGCCCTTGCGATGATCCTGCTGATTACCTGCCTCGCCTGGTATTTCCGCCGCTCCATCGGCGTCACGTTGTTTACCTTCTTCGGGCTGCTGCTGATCGTTAACCAGGGCTTCTGGAAGGAAACGACTGAAACGCTGGCGCTGGTGCTCGCCGCAACCGGGGTCAGCATGCTGGTCGGCGTACCGCTCGGCATCGCCGCTGCGCGGCGGCCCTGGTTCTATGCGATATTGCGGCCTGCACTCGACCTGATGCAGACGATCCCCACCTTCGTCTACCTCATTCCGGCGCTGATCTTGTTTGGCCTTGGCATGGTTCCGGGCCTGATCGCAACGGTGATCTTCGCCATTCCCGCACCAATCCGCCTGACGCGTCTCGGCATCATCTCCACGCCGCCATCGCTCGTGGAAGCAGCAGTGTCCTTCGGTGCGACGCCCTCGCAGGTCTTGCGCAAGATCGAACTTCCCTTTGCCATGCCGCAGATCATGGCGGGTCTTACCCAGACCATCATGTTGTCGCTGTCGATGGTGGTGATTGCGGCACTGGTGGGTGCCAAGGGCCTCGGCGTGCCGGTCGTGCGCGCACTCAACACCGTCAACATCTCGATGGGCTTCGAAGCCGGCCTCTGCATCGTCATTCTCGCGATCATTCTCGATCGTCTTTTCCGGTCTTCCGATGAAGGAGAAGGCGCATGAGCGACGCGGTCGTATTCAAGAATGTCGACATCGTCTTCGGCAACAGGCCTGAAACCGCTCTGGCCATGGTCGATCAGGGCAAGACCCGCGACGAGATCGGCGCTGCGACTGGCCTCGTGCTGGGCGTGGCAGATGCCTCATTGACCATCCATGAGGGCGAAATTCTCGTGCTCATGGGCCTTTCCGGTTCCGGCAAATCCACGCTTCTGCGTGCGGTGAACGGCCTTGCCCCCGTCGTGCGCGGCAGCGTCGAGGTCAGGACCGGCAATGGTTCGCTCAACCCCTACAAGACGACGACAAAGGCCCTGCGCGATTTTCGCATGCACACCGTCTCCATGGTGTTCCAGCAGTTCGCACTGCTTCCTTGGCGAACCGTCGCCGACAATGTCGGTTTCGGTCTCGAGCTTGCCGGTGTGCCGGAAGCTGAGCTGAAGACGCGCGTCGCCGAGCAGCTGGAGCTGGTAAACCTCACGAAATGGGCCGGTCGGCAAGTGAAGGAACTTTCGGGCGGCATGCAGCAGCGCGTCGGCCTAGCCCGTGCTTTTGCCACCGGCGCACCGATCCTGCTGATGGACGAGCCCTTCTCCGCGCTCGATCCGCTGATCCGCACCCGCCTGCAGGACGAACTTCTTGAGTTCCAGCGCCGCCTGAAGAAGACCATCCTCTTCGTCAGCCACGATCTGGATGAGGCCTTCCGCATCGGCAACCGCATCGCCATCATGGAAGGCGGACGCATCATCCAGTGCGGCACGCCGCAGGAGATCGTCAAGAACCCGGCCAACCAGTATGTCGCCGATTTCGTCCAGCATATGAACCCGATCACGATGCTGATGGCCATGGACGTGATGCAACCGGGCGTCAGCCGCGATTCCGCCGGCGTCAGTGCTACCGCCAAGCCAACCACGCCGCTTGTCGATATCCTCGACGCCATGGCCCGCCAGCCCGGCAGCATCGGCGTGGTGGACAACGGCGCCATCGTCGGCACCATCAGCGCGCAGAACGTCGTGGAAAGCCTGACGCGGCACAAGAACAGAGACGTGTAGATCAGCGTCGAACCGGCAGGTTCCGACAACAACAATTCTAAGCTAAAACGCACATCGCCCGGAGGTCTCTTCCGGGCGGTGCCGTTTTAGGGAAATGAGGATCATGAACGACAAACCTTCCGTCCTGCGTGAAACCGACGATGAGGCGCGCACGCTTGCCCGGACCCTGCTGCGCTCGGCGCGAAGTGCGGCTCTCGCCGTTCTGGAACCCGGACAAGACGGTTTCCCATTCGTCAGCCGCGCGCTGGTCGGCACTGATATCGATGCGACGCCTGTCATCCTGATCTCGAAGCTTTCGACCCATACGCAGGCGCTGGCCGCCGATAGCCGCTGCTCGCTTCTGGTCGGCGAAATCGGCAAGGGTGATCCGCTGGCCCATGCACGGCTGACCGTGCAATGCCAGGCAGAGAAGGTCGAACGCGACAATCCGCGTCATTTGCAGCTCCGCGAACGCTTTCTCCGCCGTCATCCCAAGGCGCAGCTTTATGTCGATTTTCCCGATTTCGCCTTTTTCCGACTCCCCCCTCTCCGCGCCAGCCTGAACGGTGGATTCGGCCGCGCCTATGTGCTGGAAGGCCATGAACTGATCATCCAATCGCCTGCTATCTACGAGCTTGCCGCCATGGAAGGTCGCGCTATCGGTCATATGAACAGCGATCATGCGGACGCCGCCAGCCGCTATGCGCGAACGTTCTGCAAGGCAACGGAAGACGGATGGCGAATCAGTGGCATCGATGCTGCCGGCCTTGATCTTGCGCTCGCGGACCAGCTGAAACGCCTCGAATTCGACGAACCGCTGCAATCCGCCGCTGAACTGCGCCCGTTGCTCCTCCGGCTTTACGGTTAACTCGTCTCAGCTACCCCTAATTCTCGCACTAGCCCGTTGCCCTTTCATTCATCACGTCTAATTATCTCCCGATTATTAGTATGACTAAAGCGTGATGAAATCCCACATCGGAGTGCGCAATGCCTGAAATTTCCTCTGAAACCCATCAGAAAGCCGAGATCGCCGCCGAGTTTTTGTCCGCGATGGCAAATCCGAAGCGTCTGCTGATTCTCAATTCGCTGATCAAGGAGGAGATGGCTGTCGGCGCATTGGCCGTTCGGGTCGGCCTGAGCCAGTCGGCGCTTTCGCAGCATCTGTCGAAGTTGCGTGCACAAAACCTCGTAACCACAAGGCGCGACGCCCAGACCATCTATTATTCCTGCGCGTCCGAGCAGGTGCTGAAGGTTCTGGATACGCTGAAGGACATTTATCGGAGCGATGAGGAAGACGTTAAGCCGCTCAAGCAGCTTCGCGCTTAAACGCTTCTCAGTTCCGCCCGATTGGCGGGGCAAATATCATATGTAGACGATGCCTTTGGGTCGTCTGCACGCCGCCTCCTGTTGCAGATGAACGGATCAGGTCCCCGGACATCCAACATCAGGCGTTTGTCCTGTCGCGCCCGGATAAACGGATCCGGGCGCGACAGGCAGTGATCACAACCCGGCAGCGACGGCAATATTGCCCTTTATCCGTCACTCACAGGACACACCCGTAATCGCACGACAAGGTTGTGCCTGGCTTGCCTTTGCCTCCACGGAACGCCGGCATGGTGTAGCTGACGACGATCCGATCCCTGGCTCTGCAGGCAGTCCTCCAAAAGCTTCGAAGAAGCTTCACCCTTCAGCAACTGCGGAACTGACCAATCTTCGCTCTGTCGATATCGAAGGCCGCGAAAAGCCCGGGTTCGGCATTGCTATGAGCCTTGTCATATAATGGCCGAACACCAACCTCGTTCACACGGCGACTGTGTTGCTCATAGCGCATCCGCCAGGAACGAGGCCACATAGACGAGCGGCGCATTCCAGTTGATCGCGATCTCATTGCTGCCATAGGCGGCGATATCGTCGACATAGCAGGTCTGTGGCACGCAACCCTGCAAACGGTTGCGGGCAATCTCATCCACCGGTGTGGAGTTGGGCCCACCGGCCAGAGAGCCGACCGGCGGGTTTGGGAAACTTGCGTCGACTTGATGGGCATACCAGCGGCTATGCTGGTTATGGGGCGAGACGCTGCCATAGCCGGTGACATAGGACATGTTCATGGCATTGCGGCCGAGAATGTAATCCATGCTTTCGCGGATACCCTGCAACAGGCCTCGGTCCCCGGAAAGATCGTATCCCGCAGCCATGACAATCATGTTCTGCAGGATCGCGTGGTTTGAGCCCCAGTCATAGCGGCTTTCGGCCGGACGGTAGATCTGGCCGAAAGGTTCCTTTTGCTGCAGCTTGAGGAAGTTGCCGGCCGCGGATACCACGCTCTTGCGGATCATCGACAGATCCTTCTTCGGCAGTTTGTCGCCATAGAGCGCCAGATTGATCCGCCCGAGCGCTGCCGGATTGCGCCAGTGAAAGGCGCCGGCCGGTGAAAAGATCGGACCTGCCCAATAGGGCGAGGCATGAAGCGCCGTCAGATATTTCTTCTCGCCCGTGGAGATGAAAAGCTCGGCGGCGGCCCAATACGTCTCGTCGATGACATCGTCGTCGTCATAGTCGCCACCGCCCTGCAAGCCATCGGACGTCGGCGCGTAGAGAACAGGGTTGGCGGCAGCAGCCAGCCAGGCCTTCTTCGCGGCTGTTAAAAGCTTCTGGGAAAAGTCATCGTCATAGGCGGCAAATAATCGAGCGCCCTGGGCCGCCGTCGCTGCAAAATCCAGCGTCGCGGCAGTGGACGGCCGGTGAAGCGCACGCTCCTGAGCGTCCATATGCGGCAGAAGCGGAAGAACCGTCCACGCGGTATCATGGACCTTGTGATGAACCATGCCGGCAAGCGGCTGCCCATCCGGCACGATCATCTTCAGCAGAAATTCAAGCTCCCAGCGTGCCTCGTCGAGAAGATCGGGCACGCCGTTGCCATTCTCCGGTATCCGCGACAGGCTGTCGCTCAACGCTGCCGAGGCTCCGCCGCCGTAGATCATGCCGCGCTCGAAGGTGCCAAGCAGTTGCGCCGCCGAGATGGCACCGTTGACCGCGTATTTGCCGTTGTCGCCCGCGTCGTACCACCCTCCCGTCACGTCGAGCCGATAGCCGCAGTGCCAATCGCCATACAGCGTTTCGGCCGCCGATCCGCTCAGGCATCCGACATCGCTGTCGCCCTTGTTTTCCTCCTGGTTGATATGGCCGGCAGGCCGCGCATAGGCAGCACCTGCGATGGCGCCATCGATCTCGATGCCGCTGCGCTGTGGATAGAACCAGGAGAGAGCGTCGATCCTGAGCTTGGAATAGACATCGCGGCCGATCGAGAACGAAAAGCTGGTCGCGTCGCCAACGACAATCCGGTAGCCTTCGCCGGCCCTGTGGAAGGCGGAAAAATCAGCGACATGAGTATCGGCCCCGACTGTCGGATCGAAACCCGCAAGCTTTGTCGTGCCCTCTCCCACCGTAGCGCCGGACGCGTCTATGAGTCTGAAATCCAACGGCTTCGCGGACGAGGAAATGATGGTAACCCGCTTGGGACCATCCAGAAAATAACCGGATTGATTGACAAGAGGAGGCAGCACCTCAAGCGGGCTGGGTGTTCCAGACGGCAAAGGGGTGGCCGCCATCGCAGCCGTGGCCGGCTTCGTATCGACCTCCGCCAGCGTCACATCGTCGATGCAGAGATGCCACGGTCCTTGGGCGCCGCCAAGGTGAAAGACAAGCTGCGCCGGCGCCGCCTCCGTGGCGACGAAAATCGTCGAAATGTCTGTCGGGTCTTCGCCGGCGCGGCCATCGATCCGAACCTGGGCCGTCCAGGGTTCGGCGGCCCGCTGCACCAGGATCGGGAAGCGATGCTCCTCGCGGCTTTCGGTCTTTATCTTCAGGCGATAGGTCTTGCCGGGCTTCAAGCTGAGGTCGTTGACGCCCATGAGCCGGTCCCACATCTGCCCGCCCGCAGGAACTGCCGCGCAGAGCTTGCCGTTATCGCGCGAAAGCACGACATCGCCACTTCCCCAGAAGCCATCCTTGGCCTGCTCGAAAGCCCCGTCCACGATAGTTTCTTCCGCGCGCGCTTGCACGAGAAGCAGGCCCAGCACAACAAGGGCCACGCAGGCCACGCCATTTCGCAAGATCATGTCCTGAAGCCGTTTCGGATACGAGCGTCTGCAATCTGCCGCAAACAGGTTAAGCTTCCTCAAAGACACCGTTTTGAAGCTTATCAATTGACCCAAAACAACCGCTCCAGCCGCATACTTGACGCTCCAAGGCACCCTGATAGTTTGCCCAGTAGGTAAAGATTCCCAGCCATTCAGATTGCCCAGAGTTTGTCAGGGAAAGTGGAAACCGGTTTTCCCGAAAAGACAAACGAAAACAAAAGAATCTAGAGGATGCCTGGTTCAATGTGAACCAGGCATCCTCTAAAGCGGATTTTGGAGGGAAAGCTCTCCACGACCGCGATAGAAAAGGAATCCGTCCATGTCCGAACGTCTCGAACGCCTGATTGACCAGGGCACGGGCCGCATACCCGCCGATATCGTTCTTAAAGGCGGGCGTTTCTTCGATCTGGCGACCGGGGAGCTCGTCGCCTCCGACATCGCAATCTGCGGCGACCGGATCGTCGGGACCTATGGTTCCTATCAGGGCGAAACGGAAATCGACATTTCCGGAAAGATCGTCGTTCCCGGCTTCATCGATACGCATCTGCACATCGAATCCTCGCTCGTCACGCCACATGAGTTCGACCGCTGCGTCCTGCCCTATGGCGTGACGACAGTGATCTGCGATCCACACGAAATTGCCAATGTGCTCGGCACCGGGGGCATCCAGTACTTCCTCGATAGCGCCCTCGAAACCATCATGGATATCCGCGTCCAGCTTTCGAGCTGCGTGCCGGCCACGCATCTGGAAACCTCCGGCGCCGACTTGCCCATCGAGAAGCTGCTGCCGTTCCGCGATCATGAAAAGGTCATCGGCCTTGCGGAATTCATGAATTTCCCCGGCGTCATCCACAAGGATCCCGTCTGCCTCGCCAAGCTCGAAGCCTTCCAGGACGGCCATATCGACGGTCACGCGCCGCTGCTGCGCGGCCTTGACCTCAACGGCTACCTCTCCGCCGGCATCCGTACTGACCACGAATGCACGACGGCGGAGGAAGCACTCGAAAAGATCCGTAAGGGCATGCATATCCTCGTGCGCGAGGGCTCGGTATCCAAGGACCTGCATGCGCTGATGCCGATTATCACCGAACGGCTTTCGCCATTCCTTGCGCTCTGCACCGACGACCGCAATCCGCTCGATATCGCCGAGGAAGGTCATCTCGACTATATGATCCGCACGGCAATTGCAGCAGGCGTCGCGCCGCTGGCGGTCTATCGCGCGGCCTCCATCTCGGCCGCCCGCGCCTTCGGCCTCAGGGATCGCGGCCTCGTCGCCCCCGGCTGGCGCGCCGATCTCGTGGTTATCGACAGCCTGGAAAATTGCCGGTCGGAGATGGTCTTCTCGGGTGGACGACGCGTAACAGACGCGCTCTTTGCCACCCGTCGTCCCGTTGCGCCGGTCGGCCTCGACAGCGTGAAGGCCGGCCATGTCAACGCCGCGGCGTTCGGCGTGCCCTATACGGAGGGCGAGACTTCGGTCATCGGCGTGCTACCGGGCAAGATCATCACCGAACATCGCCGCTTCAAGCTGCCCGCCGATGGCAACCAGACGGGCATCGATCTCGGCCGAGATATCATCAAGGTCGCCGTCATCGAGCGACACGGCATCAACGGCAATCATGCCAATGGTTTCGTGCAAGGTTTCGGCCTGAAGACGGGTGCGATCGCCTCGACAGTCGGTCACGACAGCCACAATATCTGCGTCGTCGGCGTCAACGAGGATGACATGGCGCTTGCCGCCAATCGGCTCGGCGAGATCAAGGGCGGCTTCGTCGTCGTCCAGGATGGCAAGGTGACCGGCGAAATCGCGCTGCCCGTCGCAGGATTGATGAGCCTCGAACCCTACGAGAGCGTGCGCGACACACTGCACCATCTGCGGCAAGCCGCCTTCGCGCTGGGAGCAACCCTGCAGGAACCCTTCCTGCAACTCGCCTTCCTGCCGCTGCCCGTCATTCCACATCTCAAGATTTCAGACCGCGGACTGGTGGATGTCGATAAGTTCATGCTGATCGGGTGATACAGTTTCAAGTTGGCTTGCCGGATGGCGCCATTTAAGATGACGTTGAAAGGCTGAACCATGACCAAACTTGAACATATCGAAAAATCCGTGACGGACCTCGCACCCGATGAATTTCAGAAGTTCGCGGCTTGGTTCGAGAGACTTCAGGCAACGCGATGGGACGCCCAAATTCAGGCAGACGCGGAACGCGGTGCTCTGGATAACCTTGCCGATAGCGCCATTTCCGATTTTCGCGCGGGACGGACCCGAAAGCTGTGAGGCATCACGCCACAGATCGTTTCTGGCAGAGCTATGAGACACTTCCCGGCGGAATCCAGGAATTGGCGGATCGCAACTTCGAAAAATTGAAGCAAGATCCCCATCACCCCTCACTCCATCTCAAGAAGGTCGGGCGTTTCTGGTCTGTCCGCGTAGGGAAATCATGGCGAGCCCTCGCGGTGAACGACGGCGAAGATATGATCTGGTTCTGGATCTGCTCCCATACTGATTACGACAAGCTGTTAAAGTGAAAGTTTCCCGCAAAACGCATCCAGCGCATCGAGCGCAACCTCACCATCGTCCACGCGCGCTTCGAAACCCGGCATCGGCAAAAGTTCAACAACCTTTACATCCTTCGGCAACTGCACCGATTGCGGGCCGCGTCGGAGATTGAAAACGAAGAGCAGCCGCTCGCCATCTTTCTCGCGGGTAAAGGCGAGAATATCCTGATTGGTTTCTATAAAGCGCATCGAACCGTCGCGCAGCGCCGGACGTTCCTTCCGGAAAGCAAGCGTCTGGCGGTAATGTGCCAGAACGGAATCTTCCACCTTTTCCTGCGCATCGGCGGCGAGCACTTTGTGTATCTCAGGAACTGGCAGCCAGGGCTTACTCTTGGAGAACCCGGCATTGGCGGATTTGACCTCCCACGGCATCGGCGTTCGGCACCCGTCACGCCCCTTGAAGGATGGCCAGAAGCGAATGCCGTAGGGGTCGCGCAGGTCCTCGAAGGCGAGCTCGGCCTCCGGCAGCGACAGTTCCTCTCCCTGATACAGGCAAATCGAACCCCGCAGCGCCGACAAGACCGTAATCGCAAGCTTTGCCACGCGCTCGCGCTCGTCATCCTTCTCGATGAAACGGCTGATATGGCGGGTGACGTCGTGGTTGGAAAAGGCCCAGCAAACCCACCCATCCGTCACCGCATCCTGAAACGCCGTAACGCAGCGGCGGATATGGGTTGCCGTGAAATCCGGCCCCAGAAGATCGAAGGTGTAGCACATATGCAGCTTGTCGCCGCCGCTCGTATAGGCGGCAACGGTCTTCAGTGATCGTGCACCATCGCCCACCTCACCCACGGAGGCGCGGTCGCCGAACTCGTCGAGCAGCGCCCGGAAGCGCTGAAGGAACCCGACATTCTCCGGCTGGGTCTTGTCGTGGAGATGGTTCTGCATGCCATACGGATTGACGTCGGGCGCATCGAGACCGATCGCCTCTTCGTCATGGACCAGCGGCGGGTTATCCCGCAATTCCTTGTCGTGGAAATAGAAGTTCACGGTATCGAGCCGGAAACCATCGACACCCCGCTCCAGCCAGAAACGTACCGTGTCGAGCAGCGCATCCTGCACATCCGGATTGTGGAAGTTCAGGTCCGGTTGCGAGCCGAGGAAGTTGTGCATGTAATATTGCTTGCGCACGCCGTCCCATTCCCAGGCCGGCCCGCCAAAGATCGATAGCCAGTTATTGGGCGCCGTGCCATCCGGCTTGGGATCGGCCCAGACATACCAGTCAGCCCGGTCGTTCGTCCGGCTTGAACGACTTTCCTTGAACCAGGGATGCTGGTCTGACGTATGCGAGATCACCTGATCGATGATCACTTTCAGGCCAAGATCATGAGCCTTCTTCAGCAGCGCATCGAAATCCTTGAGCGTTCCGAACATCGGATCGACGTCACAGTAATCCGAGACATCATAGCCCATGTCGGCCATCGGTGACGTGAAAAAGGGCGAAAGCCAGATCGCGTCGACGCCGAGGCCTGCAATATAGGACAGCCGTTGCGTGATCCCGTTAAGATCTCCCAGACCATCCCCTGTCGTGTCCTGGAAAGACCGCGGATAGACCTGATAGATGACGGCACCACGCCACCAGTCGGGATCGGACTTAACGGGAGAGGCCATCGGAAGCTCCATGGCTGGAGGAACATGATGACAAGATGTATCGTCCTGATGCAGCGGAGTAAACGGTTCGGGAGCCGGTTTTGTTGCGGTGCAAATTGCGTGTTGGCGGCGAAGTTCCCGTGACAATCTTCCATTGATAATACCCCGCCCCAACCCTGTCCCGCAGGCGGGAAGACCGGATCACCAAGCTTGCCACTCCTCTAGAAATACCCTTGCCTTCTCCCCCTGCTTGCCCCTATCCGGAGATGAGACACTGGAGGAGAATAGAAATGGCGGGCAGCTTGCTTTCGATCGGCGAATGTATGGTGGAACTCATGCAGGCTGAGGGGGATCTGCTGCGCAAGGGTTATGCCGGCGATACCTTCAACACTGCCTATTATGCCCGCCGCTTCCTGCCAAGCGATTGGTCCGTCGATTACCTGACGGCCGTCGGCACCGATACGGTCTCGGAAGACATGCTTGCCTTCATGAAAAAGACCGGCGTCGGTACAAGTGCTATCCGCCGCATCGAGGGTCGCTCGCCTGGCCTCTACATGATCCACCTGAAGGATGGCGAGCGCAGCTTTTCCTATTGGCGTTCGACATCGGCTGCAAAGCTGCTGGCCGACGATGCCGACCATCTGCGCGCGCGTATCGAAACCGCCGACGTCATCGTCTTTTCCGGCATCACCCTTGCCATCTTGGCCCCGGATGGCGTTGAGACCCTGCTATCGGAATTGCGCCGCGCCAGAGCCACAGGCAAGTTCGTCGTCTTCGATCCGAATATCCGCCCTCGCCTATGGGATGATCGCCAGCGTATGCTGGACACCATCTCCGATGGCGCCCGCGCGGCCGGTCTCGTCATGCCGAGCTTCGACGACGAGGCGAGCCATTTCGGAGATGCCGATATCCCGGCAACGATCGCACGATACCGCAGCCTCGGGGTCGAAAACATCGTCGTCAAGGATGGAGCGAACGGCTTAACCCTAAGCTTCGCCGGACAAGAGGACATCTTCGTCCCTGCGGAAAAAGTGGAGAAGATCATCGACACGACCAGCGCCGGCGACAGCTTCAACGGTGCGTTCCTCGCCCACTATGCCATCGACGGAAATGCAAAGTCAGCCGCCGAGTTTGCCGCCAAGGCGGCTGCCGCCGTCATCCAGCATCACGGCGCGCTGATCAGCGCCGACAAGCTGCCGACGCCGTAAGAGACAACGAGATTTACCGCCGCTTCTTCTTGTTTTCGAAGGGATTTTCCGAAGCGCGCAGATGGATGCGGATCGGCACGCCGGGCATGTCGAAATCATTGCGCAGGCCGTTGATCAGATAGCGGATATAGCTTTCCGGCACGGCATCGGGCCGTGTGCAGGAGATCATGAAGCCCGGCGGGCGCGCCTTGACCTGCGTCATGTATTTCAGCTTCAGGCGACGACCTGAGACGGCCGGTGGCGGATGCTGGGTCTGCACGCCATCGAGCCAGCGGTTGAGACGCGCCGTCGAAATACGGCGGTTCCAGACCTTGTCGGTATCGATGATCGACTGCATCAACTTGTCGAGACCGTAGCCTGTCTGGCCAGAAATCGGCACGGCGCGAATACCGCGCGCCTGCGGCAGCAACCGCTCGGTCTTTTCGCGCAGATCGGCAAGAACCGCCTGCGGATCCTCGACCAGATCCCACTTGTTGAAAGCGAGGATAGCGGCGCGCCCTTCGCGGATCACGAGATCGGCGAGCTGCAGGTCCTGCTTTTCAAAGGGGATGGTCGCATCGAAAACGATGACGACGGATTCGGCAAAACGGATCGAGCGCAAACTGTCGGCAACGGAGAGCTTTTCGAGCTTCTCCTGCACACGCGCCTTCTTGCGCATGCCGGCGGTGTCGAACATCTTGATGGTGCGACCGCGCCATTCCCACTCGACGGAAATACTGTCGCGGGTGATGCCGGCCTCGGGGCCAGTCAGCAGCCGGTCTTCGCCGAGGAAGCGGTTGATCAGGGTCGACTTGCCGGCATTCGGTCGGCCGATGATGGCGACGCGCAGCGGCTTTGTCTCGTCATATTCGGGCTCGAAATCCTCGTCGTCCTCGGCACCGGCAAGGGCCGCTTCATCGCGCACATCGACATTCGTCTCGGCTTCATCGACTTCAGGCGGAAACGCACGGTCCTCACCGATCGCAGCGACGATCGCGTCGCGCAGGTCGATCATGCCCTGACCGTGTTCGGCGGAAATCGCGACGGGCTCGCCGAGACCGAGCGTGAAGGCATCGTAGTAGCCCCCGTCCGATCCTTTGGCTTCGGACTTGTTGGCAACCAGCACCACCGGCTTGCCGCGGCGCCGCAGCATCTCGCCCAGCGTCTCATCGGCCGGGGTCAGGCCGTATTTGGCATCGACAACAAACAGCGTGATGTCGGCTTCATCAATGGCTGCTTCTGTCTGCAACCACATGCGGCCCTGAAGGGTTTCAGGCCCCGATTGCTCGAGGCCCGCCGTATCAACGATGGTGAAGCGCAGATCGACGAGCTTGGCGTCGCCCGGACGCCGGTCGCGGGTTACGCCCGGCGTGTCGTCGACAAGCGCCAGCTTCTTTCCGACCAGACGGTTGAAAAGCGTGGACTTGCCGACATTAGGGCGCCCGACGATGGCGACGGTGAAGTTCATCGAAAATTCCTGTTCGTCACGCGCCCCGTTCAGGACGCCTTGCCGCTGGCAGTGATCAGATCGAGCAGCATCTGGGCGCGGTTTGCCAGATTGCGGGGGCTTTGGGCATCATCAGCAATCTGCTGGAACCAGCCTTTTGCCTTGGCCATGTCCCCAGCCTTGTAGGCGGCAAGGCCGAGTGTCTCACGGGCCGAATGACGAAGACCATTCTGCGGCACCGCAAGCAGCTCAACCTCGGCCGAAACCTGCTCGTAGGTGCCGGTATCGACCAGCAGATAAGCGGCGCGGATACGGGCTGCATCGCGCATCGCGGCAGGAACGCTGTTGTCCTTGGCGATATCGGAGAAAACAGCGATGGCGCCAGCAGTATCACCTTTTTGCGCCTGAAGTGTTGCAGCGCGCATGCGAGCCAATACTGGATAGGCGCCGTAACCATCTTTTTCCAGCGTATTGAAGGCCGCCAGTGCTTCATCCGTCTTGTTGGCCTTGGCGAGCGTCAGAGCCGCCAGAAATTCGTCGCCGGACTTCGATGCGGAGCTTTCGCGCCAGTACTCATAGCCGACCTTGCCGATGGTTCCGAGCACAATCAGAACGGCGATGGCGACGATGACGCCGCCGAAACGGGTCCAGACGCTCCGCATCTGATCGGAACGCAGTTCGTCATTGACCTCGCGGATAAAGCTGTCGTCTTGGTTCGCCATTCCTGCTCCGGATAACCGGCCTTCTTATACTAGATGATCGGAAAGATTTTGCGCCTTCTACCCCATTTTGCGGCGGTTGTAAGGGGGGCAGCACGAATTGCCCTATCCCATGACGATCGGCGACACGCCGATCAACAGTTCATGCAGCCGCCAGACGAACAATCCATAGACGATCAGACCGCCAATGACAGCCATGACATCGTAGCCGTAGGAGACGAAAACCGGGTGCGTTATCAATCCGAAGCGCCAGCGGCGCTTCATCGAAATCCTGAGGATCACGCCCCAAGCGAGGAATGTGCCGAACAGCAGAACGGAGTTGGTCTCGCCATTGGCCAAGAGATGGGCCAGCGCCCAGATCTTGATGGCGAGCACGGCCGGATGCTTGGTGGCAACCTTGATCTTACCGGCCGGCAGAAAGGCCGCAACCAGACAGATGCAGGCAAGGATCATCAGCGTCAGCGCGATGTGGCTGAGGAATTTCGGAGGCGTATAAAGAATGCCGCTCGTGGCGCGCGAAGCATCGAAGCCATAGGCGATAAGACAGAGACCAACGAGCGCACAGATGCCATGGATAGCATGCCATGCACCTTTTCCACCCTTGGCGATGACGGCGTCACGCAAGCCCGGCGCGAAACTGCGCACGAGGTGAATGCCGAGAAAAATTACGATACCCAGAACAAGAATTGCCATTGTCGACACCGCTTACATGATTTCATCTGTCGTCCGGCTTAAAGCTATCGCGACTTGATTTCCAGTGCGATCAAAGGATTGCCTCATTCTTGACGCAGGGGTTTCGGCCACCAACCGGCTCGCGCCCCCCCCGACACCCTGCCCCTTTGACGTATTCGTTCCAGGTCATGCCATGCTTCTTCGTTTCGCCATCGCTTCCGTCGCCCTGCTGTCAGCCATGCCGTCCGCCCAGGCAGTGCAGCCACCGCAGCCTGCGACAAACCCCGAGCAGATGGTGATCGTTTCCTTCGATGGCGCGCATGACAACAGGCTTTGGGAAAAGAGCCTGGACATGGGAAAGCGCACCGGCGCGCATTTTACCTATTTCCTCTCCTGCACCTTCCTGATGACGAAGGCCGAAGGCGGTCTCTCCTATCAGGCGCCAGGCCACAAGGCTGCACGCTCGAACGTCGGCTTCGCCCAGTCGCAGGAAGAGATCGCGGCTCGCGCGCGCCACATCTGGCAGGCACATCTTGCCGGCCATGATATCGGCAGCCATGCCTGCGGCCACTTCGACGGCAAGACCTGGAGCAAGGCCGATTGGAGCCGCGAGTTTTCGGCTTTCAACGCAGCCCTTGCCAACGCCTGGACCGCAGCCGGCATTCCAGAGGAAAAACCGCAGGGCTGGGACGACTTTGTCCGCACCGATATCAAGGGGTTCCGTGCGCCTTATCTCTCGACCAGCGACGGCCTGCTGCCGGCGCTGAAGGACGCCGGTTTCGCTTATGATGCGAGCCTTGTGACCAAGGGGCCGGGCATGCCCGCAACATCAGAGGGCATGCCACGCTTCGGCCTGCCGCTTATCCCGGAAGGCCCACAGAAGCGACGGGTGATCGGCATGGATTACAATCTCTTCGTCCGCCACTCCATGGGCGTCGAAAACAAGAAGGACAGCGCCACCTTCGAGGCCCGTGCACTCGACGCCTACCGCAACGCCTTCAATGCCCAATACGACGGCGACCGTATTCCGCTGCAGCTCGGCTTTCACTTCGTCGAGATGAACGGCGGAGCCTACTGGCGCGCGCTCGACCGCTTCCTGACGGAAACTTGCAGCAAGCCGGATGTCGCCTGCGTCAACTATCCGGAAGCCTTGGCAAGGCTCGCAAACGAAAAGAAGGCGGATCGCTCCGCCTTCTGATTGGTCTTTTGTCTGGTATCATCCCGTCAAACGGGCTTGGCATCTTCTTCACTGCGGGTTTCAAGGTATCGCTGCTCAATAGCCGGTAGCGGCTCGTCATAGATCGCCGCTTCAAATGCTTTGAGACGTTTATAAATCGACAGCAACTCGACAATCGTTGTCCACGAATTGACCAGATACTGGAACGATTCCCGCACCTGCCCGAATACATTCTGAATCTGGCTCATTACACCCAGCGTCAGCTTGCCCGCGACAATCGACGGCACAAGAACGAAAGTGCCGAACAGATTGTCCGCCTGCAGATAGAAGATGCGGGCGACGTTGAAATACATGTAGTGGAAGTAAAGGCGAAAATAGTTACGCCGGACATTGGCAAAAAGCTGCGCCACGGTGATCGGATCTGCACGATCGTCGTGATCTTCGCCGTAGACGAGTTCCTTACGATAGGCCGCCTCGACGCGCTGATTGCGAAACTCGAGGCCCGGCAGCTTGATACCGACCAGCGCCAGGAACACCGTGCCAAACAGCGACCAGCAGATCGCCGCCCAGACCAGGGCATGCGGCACCACGCCGATGACGGGCAATTCCGTGACCGTCGTGGAGAATTTGAAGAGCACCGGCAAAAACGCAATCAACGTCATGATCGAGCTCACAAGGTTGACGCCGAGGCTTTCGACCGTGGACGAGAAGCGCATCGTATCTTCCTGAACACGCTGGGAAGCACCTTCGATGTGGCGCAGCTTCGGCCAATGCGACATGTAGAATTCGTTCATCGCCGTGCGCCAGCGGAAGATGTAGTGGCTGACGAAGAACAGATTGAGCACGCCGACGGTGATCGCGACAAAGGCAATGCCCGCAAAGCCGGTCATGCCCCAATAGAGATCGGCGGCCGTCGGTATCGGCGCCTGGCGCGCCAAAGCGCGCTGGATCATGTCATAGAACGGTCCGTACCAGGCGTTGATCGCCACGCTCACCTGAACAGAGAAATAGGTGTTGAAAACAACCAGCGCGGAACCGAGCACCGACCATCCTTGCCAGCGATGCGGACTGTAGGTGAACCAGAAGGCGGAAAACAACCCGGCCATCAACATGTAATAGATATAGAACCAGAGAAACGGCGGGGTCCAAAAGACGGATACGCCGACAACCGGGTCCGTACCTTCCGGCAAAGGCGGAAGCCCGACAAGCGCGCCGAAATCGCGTGCCCCCCCGTACCAAACGAATACTGCAAGCAACGTCCAGATAATAACGGATAGGAAGAAAAGCTTGGGCTTGGGAAAAAAGGAAATGAACAAGACAGTCCGACTTTCGCTGGTGGCGGGCGAAGCACCCGCTTTCTCGAAGCGGGAAACTAGGGCAAAAGCCTTTGTCTGCCAATCACAAGCGCGGAACGTTACCGTTATTTAATCGAACGCTTTTGCGGTGCTGACGAAGACGCCATCGCGGCTGAAATGCGCCGTCCTTCCAGCCCGATGATCAAGGCGCAGGCCAGCGCTCTTTCGCACTGCAACACGATTGGGACAAACCACAAAATTTGAAGCTCTCGATCAGCATCGGGAATGCTTTGCGGACGACAAAAATCAGACTCCATCCGGCAATGTCAGGACCTTCGGCCCGTTGCGAGTGACAACGACGGTATGCTCATATTGCACCGTCGGCGCGCGCGGCTCGCTGTAGAGCGTCCAGGCATCATCGCCACTTTCGGCCCAATGCGCACCGAGAGACAGGAACGGCTCGACGGTGAACACCATGCCCTCTTCCATCCGGCGCTTCTCATGCTTGTCCGGCCAGGTCGCGATCTCGCCCGGTTCCTCATGCAGCGAGCGTCCCACACCATGGCTGGCGAGGTTGGTGACCAGCGTATAGCGGTTTTTCTTCGCAAAGCTTCCGATCGCATTGCCGATGGCCGCCAGCGGCCGGCCAGAGCGAACCTCGTTCAGCCCCACCCACATGGCGCGCTTGCCATCGCGGCAAAGCCGCTCGATCTGCGGCTTGACCGGCGGCACGGCGAAAGAGGCGCCGGTGTCGGAAAAGAACCCGTTCTTCTCGGCGGAAACATCGATATTGACGAGGTCGCCAGCCGCAATGACCCGCGGGCCGGGAATACCGTGCGCCACTTCCTCATTGACGGAAATGCAGGTCGCGCCGGGAAAATCATAGGACAACTCCGGGGCCGAACGCGCACCTGCCTCTTCCAGCAAGCGCCGGCCAATCGCATCGAGTTCGGCCGTCGTCATGCCGGGCTCGAGCGCCGCCCCCATCATCTGCACGGCGCGGGCGCAAATGCGGCCGATTTCCTTCAGCCGCTCCAGATCATCGTCATTGTTCAGGGTCATGTCATCTCGCTTTCAGGACGTATGTAACGCGCCGAAAGCGCCTGATAAAGCCCCCCAATCCTTACGCAGCAGGCTTGCCTTGCGCCAACGCCGCACGAACAAGCGGCGCGACCTTGGTGCCATAGAGCTCGATGCCACGCATGATCTGGTCATGAGGCATCAGGCCGATCGCCATCTGCAACAGGAAGCGATCATTCTTGAAGATACGCTGGTGGCGGACGATCTTTTCCGCGACCGTCTCGGGATCACCCAGGAACAGATTGCCGTTCGGCCCGATCGACTGGTTGAAATGCGCCCGGCTCGTCGGCCCCCAACCCCGCTCGCGGCCGATACGGTTCATAACTTCCGCCTGCGGGCCGTAGAACTGGTCGGCCGCCTGGTCCGTCGTGTCAGCTATGAAGCCGTGAACATTGATGCTGGTCTTGAGCTTCGACGCATCTTGACCGGCGCGGCGCGCGGCCTCGCGATAGAGATCGAACAGGGGCGCATAGCGCGCGGGCTCGCCGCCGATGATCGCAAGCGCGACCGGCAGACCGAGCGTACCGGCCCGCGCCACCGATTGCGGCGTGCCGCCGACGGCAATCCAGATCGGTATCCTGTCCTGCAGCGGACGCGGATAAACGCCACGCCCATGAATGGAGGCCCGCTTGCTGCCTTCCCAAGTGACCGTTTCGCCGTCGCGGATGGCCAGAAGAAGATCGAGCTTCTCCGAGAAGAGATCGTCATAATCTTCGAGATTGTAGCCGAAGAGCGGAAAGGACTCGATGAACGAGCCGCGCCCGGCCATGATCTCTGCCCGGCCCGCCGAAATCAGGTCCAATGTCGCAAATTGCTGGAATACACGCACGGGATCATCGGAAGACAGAACGGTCACCGCGCTGGTCAACCGGATCGATTTCGTCTTGGCCGCCGCAGCCGCGAGGATGACGGCCGGCGCAGAGGCGGCGTAATCCGGGCGGTGATGTTCGCCCAACCCGAAGACATCAAGCCCCACCTGATCGGCAAGCTCGATCTCTTCGATCAGGTGGCGAATACGCTCCTCACCCTCCACCCCGCGCCCGCTCAGAGCCTCGGGATGAACATCCGCAAATGTGTAAAGACCAAGTTCCATGCGTGCGACCTATCCTGCCTGAGCCGCCCAGCGGCTCTCCGTCGCGACTATCTAGTCGCAGCAGATAAAAGATTACAGTTCGCGCATGGAAACAATGTGTTTCAGCGGCTTCGTGGCAGCACTGAAGCGCTAAAATGTACTCAAAGTCCGCTTCACGGCGTTGCGCCAGCCCTTGAACTTTGCCTTTCGCGTCTTGTCGTCCATGGCCGGCTCGAACCGGCGATCGCGCGCCCAGGTGGCGGCAAAGTCGGCCTGATCCGGCCAGACACCGGCGCGACTGCCGGCGAGCCAGGCGACACCCAGCGCCGTCGTCTCGAGGATGACGGGGCGATCAACGGGTGCATCAAGCAGGTCGGAGAGGCGCTGCATCGTCCAGTCCGACACAACCATGCCGCCATCGACACGCAATACTGTCTCCTTGCCGTTGCTTGACCAATCCTTGTGCATCGCCTCGAGCAGATCGCGCGTCTGGTAGCAGACGGCCTCAAGCGCCGCGCGGGCGAATTCGTTCGGGCCGGTGTTGCGGGTCAGACCAAAGATTGCGCCACGGGCATCGGGGTCCCAGTGGGGCGCGCCGAGGCCGGTGAAGGCCGGCACGAGATAAACCTCCTGATGCGGGTCAGCATCCATGGCCATCGGGCCGGTCTCATAGGCGGCGTTGATGATCTTCAGTCCATCGCGCAGCCATTGCACAGCCGCCCCGGCGATGAAGATCGAGCCTTCCAGCGCATAAGTCGTCTTGCCCTCAAGGCGGTAGGCAATCGTCGTCAGGAGCCGGTTCTTCGAACGCACCATGTCTTGCCCGGTATTCAGCAGGGCAAAACAACCGGTCCCATAGGTAGATTTCAGCATGCCGGGCTCGAAGCAGGCCTGGCCGATGGTGGCCGCCTGTTGGTCGCCGGCAACGCCGAGGATGGGGATCGCCGCGCCAACGATCTCGGGATCGGTCACACCGAAATCGGCCGCGCAATCCAGCACCTTGGGCAGCATCGTCCGCGGCACCTCGAGCATCTTCAGAAGATAGTCGTCCCAGTCGTTTTCGACGATATTGAACATCAGAGTGCGGGATGCATTGGTCGCGTCGGTGACAAAGGACTTGCCGCCCGTCAGCCGCCAGATCAGGAAAGTGTCGATGGTGCCGAAGCAAAGCTCGCCCTTGATCGCGTGCGCCTGCCCATTCTTGACGTTGGACAGCAGCCAGGAGAGCTTCGTTCCTGAAAAATACGGATCGAGCAGCAGGCCGGTCTTCTTCACGACTGCCTTTTCAAAACCCTGCCTTTTCAACGTGTCACAGAAGGATGCCGTGCGGCGATCCTGCCAAACGATGGCGTTGTAGATCGGCTTGCCGGTCTTTCTGTCCCAGACGACCACGGTCTCGCGCTGGTTGGTGATACCGATCGCGGAAATGTCGGAAGCCACGAGACCGGCATTGCGGATCGCCTCCTGGATCGTGGAGACGACGGTATCCCAGATCTCCTCCGGATCGTGCTCGACCCAGCCGGATTTCAGGAAATATTGCCGGAATTCGCGCTGACCGGTGCCGACCACCTTCTGTTCGGCATTGAAAACGATCGCCCGGCTCGATGTCGTGCCCTGATCGATCGCAAGCACGTAACCCATGATGGCCTCCCTCCCTTGTGTCGCGCGCGTTTCCTCCCGGCGCGACCTTTTGAAAAACTTCAATACAACAGTAAAACGAATGTCAAACGAAAATAAAACGCAAATTTTTCTGCGTTCTCGCCACCCGGGAAATCTGGCTCTTGCGCTGCAAAACGCAATTGTCACATCAGCGCTTTTGCGCGTAGTCTGATGTGTCGAAATGATAAGAAGAGACAAGATGACGGCAACGACTGGCAGCATTCGCTTCATTCTCAACGATCGCGACGTTGCGTTATCCGATCTTTCGCCTACCGCAACGCTCCTTGATTTCCTGCGCCTCGAGCGCCGGTTGACCGGCACGAAGGAAGGCTGCGCCGAAGGCGACTGCGGCGCCTGCACAGTGCTCGTCGGAAAGCTCGTGGACGGCACCCTGATCTATGAAAGCGTTAATGCCTGCATCCGATTCGTCGGCTCGCTCAATGCCACCCACGTCGTCACCGTCGAGCATCTGGCGGGCAGGGATGGCACGTTGCATCCGGTGCAGCAGGCGATGGCCGATTATCATGGCTCGCAATGCGGCTTTTGCACGCCGGGTTTTGTCATGTCGCTCTATGGTCTCTGGCTTTCGCGGGATAATCCCGGCCGTGCCGATATCGAAAAGGTGCTGCAAGGCAACCTCTGTCGATGCACGGGCTACGAACCGATCGTGAAAGCGGCCGAAGCGATCGCCCACGCCCGTCCGGACAGCCTCTTCGACCCGATCCTGAAAGTACGCGAGGATGTCACCGCACGATTGAAGTCTATAAAGACCGAAGAGACAATCATCATCGGCCCCGAAGATGCGCAACTCCTCGTCCCCGGAACGACGGCAGCTTTGACCGAGATCATGGAACGATTGCCCAAGGCCACCATCGTCGCCGGTTCGACGGATGTCGGGCTGTGGATCACGAAACAGATGCGCGCGATCAATCCGGTCGTGTTCATCAGCGGGCTGGATGCGTTGCAGACCATCGCCGAGAATGCCGCAGGCATCACCATCGGTGCGGGCGCCAGCTATACCGCCGCCTTCGAAACGCTGGCGCGACGTTTCCCTCCGCTTGGCGGCCTGATCAACCGCATCGGCGGCGAGCAGGTGCGCAATATGGGTACGATCGGCGGCAACATCGCCAACGGCTCGCCGATCGGTGACAGCCCGCCGCCGCTCATCGCCCTTGGCGCCACTGTCACGCTGCGCTCTACCGCCGGCCAGCGAACGTTGCCGCTCGAAGATTTCTTCATCCAGTACGGCGTGCAGGATCGGAAGGCTTCCGAGTTCGTCGAGAGCATTTTCGTGCCCGCGCTGCCTGAAGCAGATCATTTCGCCGTCTACAAGATCACCAAGCGGCGCGACGAGGACATCTCCGCGCTCTGTGCCGCTTTTCGGGTCACGCTCGATGCCGGCAACCGTGTCACTGCTGCCCGTATCGCCTTCGGTGGCATGGCCGGAACGCCAAAACGGGCATCCGCCGCAGAGACGGCCTTCGTCGGTCAACTCTGGAACGAAGAGACGATCAAGGCGGCACAGGCTGCTCTTGAGCAGGATTATCAGCCGCTCACCGACTGGCGTGCGACCGCCGATTATCGCATGCTGACCGCTAAAAACCTTTTCACGCGCTTCTTCCTTGAGACATCGGGAGAGCCGGCAGAACTCAAGCGGTTCGCCACCGGGGAGATTTGACGATGGACCAATCTACCTTCGAAGAGCGCAAGACCATCGCTGGCGGCATGCATGCGAACCTGCGCCACGACAGCGCCCACAAGCATGTCTCCGGCACCGCCGACTATATCGATGACATCCCGGAGCCGGTTGGCACGTTGCACGGCGCACTCGGCATGACCGATCGCGCCCATGCGGAAATCGTCTCCATGGATCTCTCCGATGTCGAGGCCTATCCGGGCGTCGTCTGCGTGCTGACGGCCCGCGACATGCCCCACAGCAATGACATCAGCCCAAGCCATCTCGACGACGAGCCGGTGCTGGCGGATGGCAAGGTGCAGTTCCACGGACAACCGGCCTTTGCCGTGATTGCCGAGACACGCGACATCGCACGACGGGCGGCCCGCAAGGCAAAGATCGTCTACCGCGATCTGCCGCACTTTACCGATATTACCGACGCGCTGGAAAACGGCGCGGAACTCGTGACCAAGCCGCTGACGCTTTCGCGCGGCGAGGCCGAAGCGGAACTGGAACAGAGCCCCCGTCGCCTGCATGGCCGGATGCGCATCGGCGGCCAGGAACATTTTTATCTCGAAAGCCACATCGCCTTTGCCATCCCCGGCGAGGACGACGAGATTACCGTCTGGTCATCGACCCAGCATCCGAGCGAAGTCCAGCACATGGTCGGCCATGTGCTCGGCGTGCCCTCCAATGCCGTGACCGTGCAGGTGCGCCGCATGGGTGGCGGTTTCGGCGGCAAGGAAACCCAGGGCAACCAGTTTGCGGCTCTCGCAGCCGTCTCCGCCAAGAAGCTCGGCCGTGCCGTGAAATTCCGACCGGATCGTGACGAGGACATGACCGCGACCGGCAAGCGCCACGACTTCCTTGTCGATTACGATGTCGGCTTCGACGACGAGGGCCATATCCATGCGGTCAAGGCCAATTATGCCGCACGCTGCGGCTATTCCTCCGACCTTTCCGGCCCAGTCACAGACCGCGCGCTGTTCCATGCCGACAGTTCCTATTTCTATCCGCATGTGAAGCTGACTTCCCAGCCCTTGAAGACGCATACTGTCTCCAACACAGCCTATCGCGGTTTCGGCGGGCCGCAGGGCATGGTCGGCGGCGAGCGCATCATCGAGGAAATCGCTTATGCGCTCGGCAAGGACCCGCTCGACATCCGCAAGCTGAATTTCTATGGCGAAAAGGGCAGCGGCCGGGATATCACCCCCTATCACCAGCAGGTCGTCGACAACGTCATCCAGCGCGTGGTTTCGGAGCTTGAGGCTAGTGCCGATTATCAGGCCCGGCGGCAGGCGATCATCGATTTCAACCGCACCAGCCGCGTCATCCGCAAGGGCATTGCGCTGACGCCGGTGAAATTCGGCATCTCCTTCACCATGACGGCCTTCAACCAGGCCGGCGCTCTCGTCCATGTCTACCAGGACGGCTCGATCCACCTGAACCATGGCGGCACCGAGATGGGACAGGGGCTGTATACGAAGGTCGCCCAGGTTCTGGCCGACAGCTTCCAGGTCGATATATCAACCGTCAAGATCACGGCGACCACGACTGGGAAAGTGCCGAACACATCCGCCACCGCCGCCTCTTCCGGCTCCGATCTCAACGGCATGGCCGCCTATGATGCCGCGCGCCAGATCAAGGAACGTCTCGTCGCCTTCGCCGCCGAGCGTTGGCAGACCGATCCGGCCAATGTCAGCTTCGTGCCCAACCACGTGAAGATCGGCGATGAGCGCGTGCCCTTCGCCGACTTCATCAAGCAGGCCTATTTCGCCCGCGTCCAGCTTTCGGCGGCGGGTTTCTACAAGACACCAAAAATCCATTGGGATCGCACCACAGGCCGCGGTACGCCGTTCTATTATTTCGCCTATGGCGCCTCTGTTTCAGAGGTTTCTATCGATACGCTGACCGGCGAATACATGGTCGACCGGGTCGATGTACTTCACGACGTCGGCAAATCGCTGAACCCGGCAATCGATATCGGCCAGATTGAAGGCGCATTCGTGCAGGGCATGGGCTGGCTGACCACCGAAGAACTCTGGTGGGATGCCAAGGGCCGGCTGCGCACCCATGCGCCCTCCACCTACAAGATCCCGCTTGCCTCCGACCGGCCAAAGATCTTCAACGTTAAGCTGGCCGAGTGGTCGGAGAATGCCGAGATGACCATCGGCCGCTCCAAGGCCGTCGGTGAACCGCCTTTCATGCTGCCAATCTCGGTGCTGGAAGCGCTGTCCATGGCCGTCGCCAGCGTTGCCGACTACCGCGAATGCCCGTGCCTTGACGCCCCGGCGACACCGGAACGGGTACTGATGGCAGTGGAACGCCTGCGCGCTGCACAAGCCGGAAAAGCCTGACGGTTTCAGACGATGAACTTCGCAGCCCAAAGTCTGGACGCCTTTCTCGACCGCGAGTTCAAGCTCGTCATCGTCGAAATCCTCGACGCGCGGGGCTCGACGCCGCGGGAAGCAGGCGCGATCATGCTGGTCTCGCCGACCGATCTGCACGGCACCATCGGAGGCGGTCAGATGGAGCATATGGCGATAGACAATGCCCGCGCCTTCCTCGCCGGTGTCAGCGATACCCTCACCATGGATATTCCGCTTGGGCCTGATATCGGCCAGTGCTGCGGCGGTCGCGTCATCATCGGCTTGCGCATCTGCGATGATGCCGCTCGCGCCGATCTTCACCGGCTGATCGAGGAACGACGAAACGGCTTTCCGGAAGTTTGGCTGTTCGGTGCCGGCCATGTCGGCCGCGCGCTTGCCGATGCACTGCTTCTATTGCCCCTGAAAACCTACGCGGTGGAGACGCGGGAAACGGAACTGGCACAGATGTCCGCCGGTGCGCATCATCGTCTCGTCGCCATGCCGGAAGCGATGGTGAAGGATGTCGCGCCGGGCGGCGCGATCGTGATCCTGACCCACGACCACGCATTGGATTTCCTGGTCGCAAAAGAGGCCCTTGCACGAAACGATCTTGCCTATGTCGGCATGATCGGCTCGAAGACGAAGCGAGCGACCTTTTCAAGCTGGGGGCGCCGGGAAGGAATGAGCGACGCGGAACTGGCCCGCCTGACGCTTCCCATCGGCGGCACCGCCGTTCCCGACAAGCGCCCGGCGGTGATCGCGGCTCTCACAGCCGCGGAAATCATCACCCGCATCAGCAACTACCGCGTCAGTTCGCACTCCTGACGAGGTTCCCGTCCTTCAAGAAAACCCAGGTCCCGCTTGATGTAATCCGGGGTAACGTCGAGATCGATCGAGGCGCTGTCCGCGCGGATGCATACCAGAAAATTGCCGGCGGCACGCCACAGGCGCTGCGGCCAGGATGGCATGTAGAGTTCATGTTTTTCAAAGACTTGAAATGTCATGACGAGACCTGATTTCCATATTGAATGTGGTTGCAGCTTGCCGCCAAACGTGCTGACATTCCAATCGAACTTCACGCGCATTGCATCAAGAGAACTTATCCATGAAACTGTCTCGACAGATGCCGCTCAATGCGCTGCGCGTATTCGAAGCAGCGGCGCGCCTGATGAGTTTCACCAGAGCCGGCGAAGAACTCGGCATGACGCAGACGGCGGTCAGCTACCAGATCAAACTCCTGGAGGATCATATCGGCGAACCGCTGTTTCTCCGGCGCCCCCGGCAGATTTCACTGACGGAGGCAGGCGAACGACTGGCACCGAAGGTCACTCAGGGGTTTGCAGTGCTGGCGGAAGCGATGGCATCGGTCAGCGACGAAACCGGCCAGATGCTGCATCTCGATTCGACCGCGACCTTCGCCCAGCAATGGCTGACGCGCTACCTCGGCTCCTTCCAGCTTCGCCACCCGAACATCGCGGTTCGGCTTTCGACCTCCCCCGTCGTCAATGATTTTGCCAGCACGCAGGCAGATGTCGCCATCCGCTACGGCCGCGGCCTCTGGCCGGGGTTGAAGGCGCACCGCATCATGCGCATGGATTTCGCGCCCATGCTGAGCCCGAAGCTGGCCGAGCAGGTCGGCGGCATCCGCGAACCGGCCGACCTCCTGAAACTCTCCATCATCAGCGCCGGCGATGTCTGGTGGGAGCAGTGGTTCACCGCCGCAGGCGTGAAAAACCCGAATCTCAAGCGTTTTCCGCCCAACGAACTCGGCACCCAGTCTTTCGATGCCGGCATGGCGATCGCCGGCCAGGGGGTCGCCATCCTGAATCCCCAGCATTTTCAGGAAGAAGTAGAAAGCGGCAGGCTCTACCAGCCCTTTTCCTTGACCTGTAACGACGGACGCGACTACTGGCTGGTCTATCTCGAAACCCGGAGGCACGTGCCAAAAATCCGCGCGTTCAAAGATTGGATGCTGAGCGAATTTCCATCGGCGGAAGAATGAAATAATCGCTGCGCACTGCTACCACCGGGCCGGAATTGGCCTTCCCTCACGGGCAAAATTTTCGCAATGTGGCCATGCGGAGGATGAAAGGGGAACTGAATGTACGAATACGCCATTGCCTGGGAATGGCTGGCCTTTGCCGTCCGCTGGCTGCATGTGATCACCGCCATCGCCTGGATCGGCTCATCCTTCTATTTCATCGCGCTTGACCTCGGCCTCGTGAAACGCCCCGGCCTGCCGGCTGGCGCCTATGGCGAAGAATGGCAAGTTCACGGTGGGGGCTTCTATCACGTCCAGAAATACCTTGTGGCACCGGCCTCCATGCCGGAACACCTGACCTGGTTCAAATGGGAAGCCTACACCACCTGGCTTTCCGGCTTCGCCATGCTGTGTCTGGTCTATTACGGTGGCGCAGACCTCTTCCTTGTCGACCGCCACGTCCTCGACATCACCTCGACGCAGGCAATCCTCATTTCCATGGGCTCGCTCGCCATCGGCTGGATTTTCTACGACCTGCTGTGCAAATCGCCGCTCGGCAAGAACACCTGGACGCTGATGGGCATCCTCTACGTGGCGCTCGTCGCCATGGCCTGGGGCTACACGCAGGTCTTTACCGGCCGTGCCGCTTTCCTGCATCTCGGCGCCTTCACCGCGACGATCATGTCGGCCAATGTGTTCTTCATCATCATGCCGAACCAGCGCATCGTCGTCGCCGACCTGATCGCCGGGCGCACGCCGGACCCGAAATACGGCGCCATCGCCAAGCAGCGCTCGCTGCACAACAACTACCTGACGCTGCCCGTCATCTTGTTCATGCTGTCGAACCATTATCCGCTGGCCTTCGCCACGGCCTATAACTGGGTCATCGCCGCCCTCGTCTTCCTGATGGGCGTCACCATCCGCCACTGGTTCAATACCACGCATGCGCGCAAGGGTCGCCCGACCTGGACCTGGCTGGTGACGCTGCTGATCTTCATCCTGATCATGTGGCTTTCGACCGTGCCGAAGCTGATATCGGGAGAGGACAATGCCGCGGTCTCCCCGGCCTTCCAGCAATTCGCCTCCAATGCGCATTTTTCGGCCGTGAAGGACACGATCTCAACCCGCTGCAGCATGTGCCATGCGGCAGAGCCCGTCTATGAAGGCATCGTGCGACCACCCAAAGGCGTGATGCTGGAAACCGACGGCGAGATCGCCGCCCATGCGCGCGAAATCTACATCCAGGCCGGCCGCAGCCACGCCATGCCGCCCGGCAACATCACCGATATGACCAAGGACGAGCGCGCCCTTCTCACGGCATGGTTCGAAAGCGCCACCACGGAAGGCAAGACGGAATGACGACGACGCTGGTCCGCGCCCGCACGCTGAGCTTTTCGCGCGCACCGCTCTCCATGGACGACACAGGTGCCTATCGCTACGAAAGCGACGGCGCGCTGCTGGTTGCCGATGGCATCATCCTCGCAAGCGGCCCCTACGCCGCCGTCCGCGAAAATGCGCCCGCCGATGTCATCGAAATCGACCATCGCCCGCATCTGATCGTGCCGGGCTTCATCGATACCCACGTGCATTTTCCACAGATGCAGGTGATCGGTTCTTACGCCGCAAACCTCTTGGAATGGCTGAACACCTACACCTTTCCAGAGGAATGCCGCTTCGTTGAAACCGCGCATGCGCAACGTATTGCCGGGCATTTCTACGATGAGATGATCCGCCACGGCACCACCACGGCCGTCGCCTATTGCTCCGTCCACAAGACCTCCGCCGACGCCTATTTTGCTGAAGCGTTGAAGCGCAACATGCGCACGGTCGGCGGCAAGGTGATGATGGATCGCAACGCGCCGCAGGGCCTGCTCGACACAGCTGAAATGGGCTATGACGAGACCCGGGCTGTCATCGCGGACTGGCACGGCAAGGGCCGCAACCACGTCGCCATCACCCCCCGATTCGCCATCACTTCAACGCCGGAGCAGATGTCGGCCGCGCAGGCGCTCGCCCGCGAGTTCCCGGACCTGCACATCCAGACCCACCTTTCGGAAAACCGGGACGAGATCGATTTCACCTGCTCGCTCTATCCCGAAGCAGCCGATTACACCGATATCTACGTCCGCTATGGCCTGCTCGGGCCGAAATCTCTTTTCGGCCACTGTATCCATCTGTCAGAGCGCGAGATGGATGCGATGAGCGAGGCTGGCGCGATTGCCGTGCATTGCCCGACATCCAACCTCTTCCTCGGTTCCGGCCTGTTTCCGTTGAAGGCGCTGATGCGGCGGGAAAAGCCGGTGCGAGTCTCGGTCGCAACCGATGTCGGCGGTGGCACCAGCTATTCGATGCTGAAGACGATGGACGAGGCCTACAAGATCCAGCAATTGCTGGGCGAACGCCTCAACCCGTTTGACAGCTATTACCACATGACGCTCGGAAACGCGGAGGCATTGTCGCTCGCGCACAAGATCGGCACGCTGGACGCCGGCACCGACGCCGATTTTATCGTATTGAACATGGCAGCAACACCGGCCATGGCGTTGAAGGCGGAAGTGGTAAATTCGCTCGCCGAAGAGCTTTTTCTGCTGCAGACAATGGGCGACGATCGCGTTGTTGTGGAAACGTATGTGGCCGGCATCGCTTCGAAGTCCGGTTTGCGCTCATGAAAGGGAAAGAGGTAAAATAATTTTACCTCTTTCTGATTCCCGGCTTAACAAGCCAAGCCGGAACGTGATATTGCCAGGCAACACGTTCAAGGGTTCCGCCATGTCCACGCCTCTCGAAATCGCCGACCTCAAAGCCATCGCCAAGCGTCGTGTGCCAAAGATGTTCTTCGACTATGCCGACAGCGGCGCCTGGACAGAAGGCACCTACCGGGCCAACGAGGAGGATTTCAAGAAGGTGAAGCTGCGCCAGCGCGTGCTGGTCGACATGACCAACCGCTCGCTGGAAACGACGATGATCGGCCAGACCGTATCGATGCCCGTGGCGCTGTCCCCGACCGGCCTCACCGGCATGCAGCATGCAGACGGCGAAATGCTGGCGGCGCAGGCGGCCGAGGAATTCGGTGTTCCCTTCACGCTCTCGACCATGAGCATCTGCTCGATCGAGGACGTCGCCTCGGTGACCAAGAAACCCTTCTGGTTCCAGCTCTACGTCATGCGCGACCGGGATTTCGTGAAGAACCTGATCGACCGCGCCAAGGCGGCCAAGTGCTCGGCGCTGGTCCTGACGCTTGATCTGCAAATCCTCGGCCAGCGCCACAAGGACTTGCGCAACGGCCTCTCCGCCCCGCCAAAGTTCACCCCAAAACATATCTGGCAGATGGCAACCCGGCCGCTCTGGTGCATGCAGATGCTGCAAACCAAGCGCCGCAGCTTCGGCAACATCGTCGGCCATGCCAAGAACGTTTCCGATCTCTCGTCGCTGTCCGCCTGGACGGCCGAGCAGTTCGATCCGCAACTGTCCTGGGAAAATGTCGCGGAGATCAAGGAAATGTGGGGCGGCCCACTGATCCTCAAGGGCATTCTCGATGTCGAGGACGCGAAGATGGCAGCCCGCACCGGCGCCGATGCGATTATCGTCTCCAATCACGGCGGTCGCCAGCTCGACGGCGCCCCATCCTCGATCAGCATGCTGCCAAGGATCGTCGATGCAGTCGGCGGCATGATGGAAGTGCATCTGGACGGCGGCATCCGCTCTGGCCAGGACGTCCTGAAGGCGGTCGCCCTCGGCGCTCAGGGAACCTATATCGGCCGCCCCTTCCTCTACGGCCTCGGCGCCGGCGGGAAAGGGGGCGTCAAACTGACACTCGAGATCATCCGCAAGGAGCTGGACATCACCATGGCGCTCTGCGGCAAGCGCGATATCAGGGATATCGATGCGAGCGTGATTGCGGAGTGATCAGTAGAGGAAGCGGCATTGGGTGATGGTCACTGACTGCTCCTCACCCTTGCCGGAAACAATGTAAATCAACCTATGCTCCCGCGTTATACGCCGGGACCAATAGCCTTTGAAGTTCTGACGAAGTGGCTCAGGCTTACCGAGCCCTTCAAAGGGATGGGGCAGAATGTCCTTGATAAGCTCATTGACCCGCAGTTGCGCCGCCCGGTCAGTTTGCTGCCAGTAGACGTAGTCGTCCCAAGCAGCCTGATGCCATATGAGCAGCATCTTCAGTCTTCAATAAGACCGTGGTGAACCAGGTTCCTTCCTGCCTCTACGTCTGCGATAGCACCCATGAGACGCTTGGCATTGGCAGGCGACGACATGAGATGCAGCGTTTCCAGCATGCCCTCATATTCATCCTTGTCGATCAGGATCGCCGAGGGTTTGTTGCGTCGGACAATTTCGACAGCAACGCGATCCTGGCTTACTTCATCCAGAAGTCCCGCAAGTTCTTCGCGGGCTTTGGAAAACATAATAGTGCGAATAGTAACCTCGCAACTCAACTATCTGTACAACAAATCGTACAAGTCCTTTCAAATGTCAAGAATTCGTTCAACTCCCCCGATAAGTCGAATAGCTGAACGGCGAGAACAGCAGCGGCACATGATAATGGCTGGCCGCATCTGCGATACCGAAGCGCAGGGGGATCAAGTCGAGAAAGGCGGGTTCCGCCAACGCAGCGCCACTTGCCCGCAAGTAATCTCCCGCATGGAACAGAAGCTCGTAGGTTCCGGCGGCAAAGGCCTCGCCTTCCAACATCGGGCCATCGACGCGGCCGTCGCTGTTGGTAGAGACCGTGCGCAGTAAAGTCTTCCGCTCGCCGTCGATACGATAAAGGTCGATTTTAAGTCCCTCAGCCGGTTTACCGAGAGCTGTATCAAGGACATGGGTGGTTAGGCGGCCGGATTTGATCATGGTTTCGATGCTCCGTCACTGTTGCCAGCGCTTTCGATGACAAAGGGTTCTTCGTAGAAGAACTCCACCAGATTGTTGCCCGGCCCCTCGCGATCGACCACGAGAAAATCGCAGACAGCACCGACTGCGATCAGTGGATGGTGCCAGACATTGCGGCCGTAGTTCAGCCCCCGCGATCCGCTCACCCGAAACACGCGCGGCACTCCCGGCCGTCCGTCCTCGTCCGGGGCGACGACGGCGAGCCAGTTGTGGCCACTGAGCGGTGAAAAGCTCTGCGAGCCGAGAGGATGACGTTCAACCATGTCGACAACATAGGGAAAGCTGCGCGGCTGGCCACGAAACAGATTGATGATGACGGAGGCGCCGTCACCCACAACATCGGCACGGGCAAGCGCATGGAAACGTTCCGTCGTGCCGCCGTTGATCAGCCGCACCGACGAAGGATCAGCCTCGATGATGGTGCCGAACGGTGCAAAAGCAGCTTTCGTCAGCGGCTCTATGACAAGCGGACGCGCCATCAGGTTCGAACCCCAACGGCAAAAAAGGCGACCTCAGACATCGGCGTCTCCCGGCAGCAGCGCCTGCAGCCGCAGCCACGCAATCTTCTCCACCTGCGCTGCTGCCGTCTCCAGTTCCTGCTGCGGCGTATTACCGATACGGCTCTCGAAGGCTTCAAGAATGTTGTCCTTCGTCAGCCCCTTGACGGCGATGATGAAGGGAAAACCGAATTTCTCCACATAGGCCGAATTGAGCTCGGTGAAGCGGGCATGCTCAGCCGCACTTAACCGGTCGAGACCAGCGGATGCCTGCTCGGCCTTCGAATCCTCGGTCAGATTGCCCGCCAAGGCGAGCTTGCCGGCGAGATCGGGATGGGCGCGCAACACGTCCAGCCGTTCGGTCTCCGTCGCGTTTCGGAAGGCGACGACCATGCCGGCATGCACATCTTCCGCCGTGATCGGCATCTGCGGCCGCGCATCATAGGCGCGCTCGGCGACCCACGGGGAATGCTCGAAGATGCCACCGAAACGAGCCACGAATTCCTGTTTTCCGGCCATCAGAGTGCACCTTCCGGCTTGTGATGCTCATACCAGTGGCGGGCGATATCGATGCGCTTGGGGATCCAGACCTTGTCGTGCCCCAGCACATAGTCGACGAAGCGCGCGAGCGCCGCGGCACGACCGGGACGGCCGACGAGGCGGCAGTGCAGCCCGACGTTCATCATCTTCGGACTGCCCTCGGCGCCTTCAGCATAGAGCACATCGAACGTATCCTTGAGATAGGTGAAGAACTGGTCGCCGGAATTGAAGCCCTGCGGCGTGGCAAAGCGCATATCGTTGGCATCCAGCGTATATGGGATGATCAGATGTGGCTTGTCGGGCGTCAGGCCCGGCACCCAGTAGGGCAGGTCGTCGGCATAGCTGTCGCTGGAATAGAGGAAGCCGCCCTCCTCCAGCACCAGCTTCAGCGTGTTGTCGGACGGCTTGCCCTGATACATACCGAGCGGGTGCGATCCGGTCAGCTCCTTGTGGAGCCGCACGGCTTCGAGGACGTGCCTGCGCTCTTCCTCTTCCGGAAAATCCTTGTATTCCAGCCAGCGATAGCCGTGGCTGGCGATTTCCCACCCGGCTTCCTTCATGGCCGCGACGGCCTCCGGGTTACGCGCCATTGCCAGCGTCACGCCATAGACGGTCACATCGACCTTGCGGCTGGTAAACATGCGCCAAAGCCGCCAGAAACCGGCGCGCGAGCCATATTCGTAGATCGATTCCATGTTGAGATTGCGCTGGCCCGGCCAGGACTGCGCGCCAACGATCTCCGACAGCAAGGCTTCGGAGCCTCTTTCGCCGTCCATGATCGAGCTTTCGCCGCCCTCTTCGTAGTTCACCACAAATTGCACGGCGATGTTCGCATCGCCCGGCCAGCGCACGTTGGGAAGGTTGCGTCCATAGCCGACGAGATCGCGCGGATAAGCTTTTTCTACCATCAATTCACCCTTCGATTTCGCCGGAACGGTAGCATCCGAAACCGGAAAGTCGAGATGAAAATGACGGTTATCCGAAGGCGAAAGCGGCAGTCATCCCGGCGGCCGCCACGTGCCTTTAGCCAGCCTGGAGACGCATCGCGAGTGCTGCCAGTTGCTCCGTAGCAGGATTCGGCGTGTTGTCATCCTGCCCTTTCCGGCGAAGAGAAGGGCGATGCGCCGAAAGTTTACCGAGCGGATGCTGGGAATGCACGCGCAACGGCGCGCCCGGCTCAGGCTCGATGAACAAGGCAAGGCTAGCGACTTTTATCGGCTCGGAAAGGAAATGCCCGAAATACTCGCGCAGGGCTTTTTCGAAACGATCTCTCAGATTGGAATGCAGCGCGCCGGTGAGCATCATGTGGAATCGGAACTCATCCATCACATAGGGAAAGCCCCAGCGATGCAGATTGGCGAATTGCGGCGCCGTCAGCGAATCCGAGTCACGTCGGTCGATTTCCGCCTCGGACAGCGGTGCACGAAAGCGGTCGAAGGCTTCCACCACCGAAGCCGCGAAATAGTTCATTTCGGCGCATTCCGAAGCCGACATCAAACCGTAAAAGGAACCCAGGCGAGAGACTTCCAGTCGCGGGATTTCGAACGGCATGGCAGCGCTTGCGAACTGCATCATGAACTTCAGAAGGCTTGCCTCGGTCTCGTCAGGATGCAGCCTGAAAGGTGCCTTGATGGTACCGTGAAAACCATAACGGCGCGGAACCGCCGTGTGAAAGGCGACCTCCTGCCGGCTGAAGCCGGGGATGGACGGGGGCTCGCAGGCCTCACCTGAGTAGACGTTCCGCCCCAGCCAGCTTGCAGCCGCCACCGAGAGCGGATCGTGCATCGATGGCGTGTAGTAGATCGCGTACCGCATCTGCAGTTTCCTGATTCGTATAACTGCTCCAGCAAATAAGCGATCTTCGTGACAGGATGACAAAACCGCGCGTTTTGTTCATTCCAAACCCGACGAAAGAGTGGGACAAGGGAAATACATTTACAATAAAAAGTTGGGGAAAAACAATGGAACCATCGGGTTACTCGGCCGTTTACTACCCGGACACAACAAAATTGGGAGAAACATCATGAGCTACCAGAGCCCTGAATTTCAGACGACCCGCAAGGATGCCAGCATTCGCGAAACCCACGACCTGATTGCCAGCGACAAGGTTGAAGGTACCCGCGTCTATGGCGCCGACGGTAAGCATATCGGCACCATCGAGCGGGTTATCCTCGAAAAACGCAGCGGCCGCGTTTCCTATGCCGTTCTCGCTTTCGGCGGCTTCCTGGGACTTGGCGAAGACCATTATCCGCTTCCGTGGGCAAAGTTGTCCTACGACGAAAACCTCGGCGGTTATCGCACAGACGTGACCCGCGATCAGGTTGAAAGCGCACCGAAGTATCAGAGTGACGAAGAATACGACTGGAACCGTGAGAACGGCCGTCGCGTCTATGATTATTACGGCGTACCGCCGTACTGGATGTAATCCGGTTTGGCTCGCCTGACGTGGCGCGCGCAACGTCCGAACGAGCAGAGAAGACCCCGTCCCGTGCGGGGTCTTCTTTTTGGGCCTATGGCTGCCGCTGCAGACGCAGATGATGATCGACCGTAAAAGATGGCGGCAATTGCACGTCTCTCCCCAACAAACCCGCGACTACGGCCGCTGCCAAGGTATGCGCGATCCCGAAACTGATCTTGAACCCTCCTCCCAGCACAAACAGCCGAGTGTGGTCAGGGTGTTGACCGGCGATCGGATCGCGGCCGATGGCTTTTGGCCTCAATCCCGCCCACCGCTCGATGACGGGTGCGTTTTCGAGGCGGGGCGCAAAACGCCGTGCACGTGCAATTAATGCATCCAGTTGTTCGTCCGTGGAAAAGGGCTGCCCGAAGTGGTCCTCGCTGGTGCTGCCGATCGCGACCCGCCCGTCTTCGTGCGGGATGATATAAAGCCCGTCGTTGAAAATGACGGGTAGTGTTGGGTCTATACCAGCATCCAGGAGTGCCGCCTGCCCTTTGACAGCGACGCCGATCGGCTTGGAAGACGCGGATAGCGAGAGAGTGTCCAGAAAGCCGAATGTCGCCACGCCTTCGGCAGCGATACAGCGGTCGAAGGATAACTGACGACCATCGGATATCTCGGCCTTTCCCGCCTGCAGGTCGAGATGTGCGACCCCGCATCCTTCCTCAAGGACGACGTTCTCCTGTCGCCGCAGCCATGTTGCCAGAAGAGCAAGCAGTGCGCGCGGCGCCACGCGGGCAGCAAGCGTGTCGAGGACAACACCGGAGGAGATAAACTCGTCCGCGGGCCATCCTGAAAGGGATGACTGTTCCTCCACGTTCCAGAAGAATTCCCGCCCACCCTGATGCCAGTTTACCAAGGCCTCTTGTTCGTGCCGCAGCGCTATTTCCCGAAGATGAGGCTTGGCCAGCGGCATGATGCGTCCGCTGCGGCGATAGCCGGCGGAAAGACCGGTCTCCGCTTCCAGCCCGGCAACGTCCATTTCCAGCGCAACGAGCGCATCATACTGAAACTGCTTCTTGGGGTTCCAGCGGTCAGGCATATGTGGCATCAAAGCGCCGACCAGCCCGCCGCTCGCGCCGGAACCTATCCGGTCACGCTCGACGATATGAACGCGGAGCCCCTCTTTCGCCGCCTTTACGCCGGCCCAAAGCCCCATGATACCGCCGCCGACGATCAACAGATCCGTCATCGATTGACCTTCCCGCCTGCCCGGATTAACGCTTCGCCAATGACCGAAAACTCCCAGGAAAACAACCTGTCCCCACGCGAGGAAACAAGCGTTGCTCCCGATCGCCAGACCGTGACATGGGATGAGGGCGATATGCCCTATTCGCAGGAATTTGGCGATCACTTTTATTGCCGCACCGACGGACGCCTGGAATGCGGTCACGTCTTCCTGGCAGGCAACAGCCTCCCAGAACGGTTCAAACAGGCGTCTTCCTTCACGATCGGCGAACTGGGCTTCGGCACCGGGCTGAATTTCTGCGAGACGTGGCGACAGTTCCGCGATGTTGCAACGGCAGGACAACGGCTCGACTTCATTTCCTTCGAACGCTTTCCCCTGCAGCGGGCAGACATAGACCGGGCGCTCTCGCATTGGCCCGAAATTGAACGCGAACGATCGGCGCTTCGCGCCGTCTGGCCCGACACCCCATCTGGCCGCGTGGTGCTGGACATCGATGATCATGTGCGGCTGACTGTGGTCTGTGGCACTGCCTTCGATGAGATAGGGCGCTTCGAAGACCTCTTCGACGCCTGGTATCTCGATGGGTTTACGCCCTCGCGAAACCCCGACATGTGGTCGGCTTCGCTGATGCAGCGCATCTACGATCACACGGTAAACCAGGGCAGCTTTGCCACCTATGCCGCCGCCGGTTTCGTACGACGCAACCTGCAGGCGGCGGGTTTTTCCGTCGAGCGCCGCAAGGGTTTTGCCGGCAAACGCGAGATGCTTTGCGGCGCCAGACAGGGCTGAATCCAAAGCCAGTTTTCTGTCTAGGAAGCTTGGCGTCGCAAATGGAAGCGCATTTTTTTCACGGTCGAGGCAGTTTGGCGGCGACCCTAACCGATGGAAAAGCCATGAGCGACAACCAGGTAACGCCGCCTTCCCTCAGCGAAACAGATGCACCCCTGGAGCGTCGTCGCCGAACCGGAGGAAGGGGAGCGGAACGCTCCCGCAAAAGCCTTGGCGGTTCGAAATATCTCAATCTGGTCAACTCGATAGAAAAAACCAAGGTCGTCGATGAAGAGACGATCGAAGCCATTCATCAGGCATCTCTGACCGTGCTCGAAGAGATCGGCATGGACGTCATCCTGCCGGAAGCGCGCAGCCTGATGAAGGCGGCCGGCGCCAAGGTTACGCCTGGAACGGACCGTGTGCGCTTCGACCGCGGGCTGATCATGGAGATGATCGCCTCCACTCCATCCGGCTTTACCATGCATGCCCGCAATCCAGTTCGCAACGTCCAGATCGGCGGCAATAATCTCGTCTTCGCCCAGATCGCCAGCGCACCTTTCGTGGCAGACCGCGACGGCGGCCGTCGGGCCGGCAATCAGGAAGACTATCGCAAGCTCGTCAAGCTTGCTCAATCCTATGACATCATCCACACGACAGGCGGCTATCCCGTCGAGCCGGTCGATATCCACGCATCGGTGCGCCATCTCGATTGTCTCTCGGACATGGTGAAGCTCACCGACAAGGTCTTCCACGCCTATTCGCTCGGCAAGCAGCGCAATCTCGATGCCCTGGAGATCGCCCGCATCGGCCGCGGTATCACTGCAGAGCAACTCGAGCAGGAACCCTCGCTGTTCACCATCATCAACACCTCTTCACCGCTCAGGCTTGATGGCCCGATGCTGCAGGGCATCATGGAAATGTCGGCACGCAACCAGGTCGTCGTGGTCACCCCTTTCACGCTTGCCGGCGCGATGGCACCTGTCACGATTGCCGGCGCCCTGGTGCAGCAGAATGCCGAAGCGCTGTCCGGTATCGCCTTTACCCAGATGGTCCGTCGCGGCGCCCCGGTCATGTATGGCGGCTTCACCTCCAACGTCGACATGAAGACGGGTGCGCCGGCCTTCGGCACGCCGGAATACATGAAGGCCGTCATCGCCGGCGGCCAGCTTGCCCGCCGCTACGGCATTCCCTACCGCACATCCAATACCAACGCCTCCAACACCCTGGATGCACAGGCGGCCTATGAATCTGCCCTCTCCCTCTGGGCGCTGACCCAAGGCGGCGGCAATTTCATCATGCACGCCGCAGGGTGGAGCGAGGGCGGGCTCACGGCTTCATTCGAGAAGTTCATCCTTGATGTCGACATGCTGCAAATGGTGGCAGAGTTCCTGAAGCCGCTCGATGTCAGTGCCGATGCACTCGGGCTCGACGCCATCCGCGATGTCGGCCCTGGCGGACACTTCTTCGGCACGGCCCATACGCTCGCCCGCTACGAAACGGCCTTCTATGCGCCGATCCTGTCCGACTGGCGTAATTTCGAGACATGGACCGAGGCCGGCCGGCCCACGACCTACGATCATGCCAATCGTATCTTCAAGGAAAAGCTCAACGAATACGAGCGCCCGCCGCTCGATCCGGCTATCGAGGAAGAGCTTGATGCCTTTGTCGCCCGGCGTAAAATAGAAGGCGGCGTGCCGACTGATTTTTAGGAAGCTCAAGTCGTCAGGCCCGCGCAGAACGCCGGCCTGACTTTTTGATGCTTACTGTTCGAACATTACTGAGCGGACGGAAGATATAAGCTTGTCTGTCGGCAGCTTGCTGAAATCCTTGTTGATTTCGGCTGTCGTCTTCTGCCGCGTTGCGCTCGATAGCATCGTGCGAAGATCCCCCAGCGTCTGCGGCGCCGCGCAAAGGACGAGCCGATCGAACGCCCCCTGCTGCGCATAGGCATCGATCTTGCCGGCAACTTCGGCGGTGAACTTCTGCTGTTCCTCACGCACGGGATCGCTGCTGTACTCCATGGCAGAGCGGCCTTGTCCGTTCGAAGAGTGGCTACGGCCCGGCTTGTCGGCCATGATGTCCTGCACGCGCTTGGTTTCTATCTGGAATATCTCCTGCTCAGGGCTCTGGGGCTCGTCCTTCAGAAAATTCACGCCCTTCAGCAGACGAGCCTGATTTCCATCAGCGGCAAGTATCCATGTGGTGGTCATTTTTCACTCCTCGAGCAGATTGTCGTTGCGGGATTCGGACATCACGTTACCGGCGGCTACGCGACCGAACGCCGTCCGTCCGCCGCCCCCCTGGACGACGCACGTGGAGGATTCAACGCCATGGCCAGACCGATGGTTCCGTGACGTCACGGAAATTTTGAAAAGCTGGGGCTGCTTATGTCTACCATCTGCCGTCTTGAGCGTTTATCGTTCTTGAAAATCGCACGGGATGCTCATGGCCGAACCGCTGAAGAACCTGCTCCATCCTGGCCTGGTCGAGACCATGGCCCATCATATCGGCCGCAATGCGAGCACCTTCGACCAGAAACGCTTCCTTGCGCTGGCGACGAAGAACATCGAAATTCTCGAACTGATGCAGCGCTCGCTGCAGATTTGCGACGCGCTTGAGGCGACGTTGCCGGAAGATTTTGCTGAAGCGGCAGCCTTGCTGTCGGCCAGCTTTCCAAGCGAGAACCGTCCCGGCCTTACGGGCTGGATGCTGCTGCCGGTGAGCCAGTATATTGCGCGTCGGGGGCTGGATGACTTCGAGATATCCCTTGCCCTCCTCAAGGAACTGACCCCTCATTTCACCGCAGAATTCGGCATCCGCGTCTTCATCCACGCCGATCAGGACCGTGCCTTGACGGAAATCGGCGGCTGGGTCCACGACCCGAACCATCACGTCCGCCGCCTCGCCAGCGAAGGTACGCGCCCTCGCCTGCCCTGGGCAATGCGCCTGCCGCACCTGATCCGCGATCCGCAACCGATCCTGCCGATCCTGGAAGCCCTGCTTGACGACCCCGAAGACTATGTCCGCCGCTCGGTTGCCAACAGCCTCAACGATGTCGCCAAGGATCATCCCGATCTGGTTGCAGAGTTTGTCGCGAAACACATCACCGCCGCCGCCGCTGACCGAAGGAGGCTGCTGCGCCATTCCTCGCGCACGCTCCTGAAGAAGGGCCACGCCAAGGCGCTCGGCAATTTTGGTTTCGGCGCGCTCGACTCCATTGATGCCGATCTTGCCATCGGCAGTCCGCAAGTGCTGTTCGGCGATGGTGTCGATTTCACCCTCACCTTGAAAAACACAAGTGTGGCGTCACAACAGGCAATGATCGACTATGCCGTTCATCACCGCAAAGCCAACGGCACGTTGGCGCCCAAGGTGTTCAAGTGGAAAAGCCTGTCGATCGCGCCGGGTGAGACGCTGATGCTGAGGCGCCGGCATGCACTGCGTGAAATCACCACCCGGCAATATTACCCCGGCACCCACCGCCTCGAAATCCTCGTCAACGGCAACGCCCTTGCCAGCGGCGATTTCGAACTTGTCATGCACTGAGGGCATGGCTGCCCTTCGCAGCTGCACAAAAGCTTCTCTTGACTTTTGAACTGAAAACAACGACATGAGGCGCAGCGTCACCTTCCGGCCGCCGCGTGAGCGAGCCCTGCGGGATTTTACCGATCCGTAACGAAGGATAAGCGCACCAAAGAATGTCCAGCCAAACGTGGCCGGATGCAGCGCAGACAGCTTAATCAACCCACAAGTTCCCAAATCACGCGGGGTTCTTGACGCGAAGCGAAACCGGAACCGCATGGTGCAGTTCCGGCGAAATCCGTTTTGCGCCCCCGAAAAGGTAATACATTGACCACTTTTAAAGACCTTGGCCTCTCCGAGCACGTTCTTTCGACCCTGACCGCCATGGGGTTCGAAACGCCGACGCCGATCCAGGCCGGCGCGATACCGCTCGTGATGGCAGGCCATGACCTGATCGGTCTTGCCCAGACCGGCACCGGCAAGACGGCCGCTTTCGGCCTGCCGATGATCGAGAAGCTGATGGTCGACGGCAAGCGTCCCGATCCGCGCAACATCCGCGCGCTCATCCTTGCCCCGACCCGCGAACTGGTGAACCAGATCGCTGCCAACCTCAAGGAATTCGTCAAGAAGACCCCGATCAAGGTCGCCGTCGTCGTTGGCGGCGCATCGATCAACAAGCAGTCCGAACAGCTTGCTCGCGGCGTCGATATCCTGGTTGCCACGCCCGGCCGCCTTCTCGACCTCGTCAACCGCCGCGCAGTGACCCTGACCCAGGCTCGCTATCTCGTGCTCGACGAAGCCGACCAGATGCTGGACCTCGGCTTCATCCATGACCTGCGCAAGATTTCCAAGCTGGTTCCGAAGAACCGTCAGACCCTGCTTTTCTCGGCCACCATGCCGAAGGCGATCGCGGAACTGGCCGGCGAATATCTGAGCGATCCGAAGCGCGTCGAAGTTTCGCCTCCGGGCAAGGCCGCCGACAAGGTCGAGCAGTATGTTCACTTCGTCGCCGGCGCCAGCCAGAAGACCGAAATCCTCAAGAAGACCATGAACGACAACCCGGATGGCCGCGCCATGGTGTTTTCGCGCACCAAGCACGGTGCCGAAAAGCTCATGAAGCATCTGGAGCATGTCGGCTTCTCCGTCGCCTCGATCCATGGCAACAAGAGCCAGGGTCAGCGCGAGCGCGCCCTAAAGGCCTTCCGCGACGGTGATATCCGCGTTCTGGTTGCGACCGACGTTGCCGCCCGTGGCATCGATATCCCCGGTGTTACCCACGTCTACAACTACGATCTGCCGGAAGTTCCGGATGCCTACGTGCACCGCATTGGCCGTACCGCCCGCGCCGGTCGCGACGGCATCGCGATTGCCTTCTGCGCCCCGGACGAAATCCGCCTGCTGCGCGACATCGAGCGTTTGATGAACATCGATATCGCCGTTGCCAGCGGCGAAGTTCCTGCCGACCGCGCCCGTCCGAAGGGTGCCCGTGGCGGCAATGGTGCCCGCAACGCCCAGCGTCCAGCAGGCGACGGTCACAACCAGCGCCGCGCCCGTCCTCAGGGTGGCAGCGATAATGCTCCTCGCGCCGAGCGCACTGCTCCGAGCGCCTTTGCCGGTGACGAGCTGTTGGTCGATGCCAACGGTCAGCAGAAGAAACAGCATCGCAAGGGCCAGGGTCCGGCTGCAACGGCCGCCCATGAAGCTGCTGTCGCCAAGCGCGGCAACCGCAATGGTCGCCCCGGCCAGAAGCAGGGCCAGTGGCGCAACCGTGGCGGCAATGGCGGCGGCGGCAATGGTGGCCAGCAGGGTCAGCGCCGTCAGGGCGGCGGCCAGCGTCGCGACGAAGCTTAAGCTCTGAAATAGAATAGAAAACGGCGGGCTTGGTCCCGCCGTTTTTTTTTAGAGGATATCTGGTTCAGATTGAACCAGATATCCTCTAGACTCTTTTGTTTCCGTTTGTCTTTTCGGGAAAACCGGTTTCCACTTTTCCCTGACAAACTCTAAGCGCGTTCTGCGAGCGGCTCAGCCTTGCGATTGGTGAGGTAAACACCGAGCACCGCAATCACCGTGCCTGTTATCATCGGCAGTGTCAGTGCCTCGCCAAAGATCAGGAAAGCCTCGACGGCGGCGAGCGGCGGCACGAGGTAGATGAGCGAAGCCGCTTTCGATACCTGACCACGGCCGATCAGATAGAGCAGCAATGCGACTGCGCCCATCGACACCCCGAGCACGCCCCAGGCAAGGGTCGCGAACAGCTCGATACCCCAATCGACACGCATATCTTCCAACAGATACGCAGCCGGCAGCGTCACGATCAGCGCACCGACATATTGCAGCATCGCAGTCGTGCGGATGTCGCCGGTCTGCAGGTGGCGTTTCTGATAGATCGTGCCATAGGTGACGGACGCCATACCGATGACATTGACCAGTACCGGGAAAGCCGGAATAGCCGTCGCGGAATCGAGGGCGAGGACTTTGGGCAGCACAGCAAGCGCGATGCCGATGAAGCCGAGTACAAGACCAAGTTTCTGCATCGGGGAAAGCCGTTCGCCGAGAAGCGCTGGGGCAACCGCAGCTGTCATCAGGGGTTGAAGCCCGGCAATGATCCCGGAGATCGCGGCGGACACACCTTGGCCGACCGCCCACCAGACTGCCCCCAGGTAAAACCCGTGCAGGAATACGCCAGACATGATCGCATGCCCGGCCAGCTTCCAGCTCCTGGGCCATTGCGCGCCGGTGACAATGCAGAACACGACAAAGAGAATACCGGCCAGTGCATAGCGCAGCACAAGGAAGGTTAGCGGATCGGCGTAGATCACCGCATATTTCGCCATCACCCATCCGGTCGACCAGAGCAGCACGAAGATGGCCGGAGCCAGGCGATCGAGGGTCATGTCGTCTCCGGATAAGGGTAGTCTATAAGGGAGCTTGCATCCGTGTTGCGATAGGCAGGGTTGGCGTGATCGTCAAAGCAATTTTGCTGATGCTTAAGTTCAGCCCCAATTCGAAACCGCTATAAATTTTCGTTTCTCGGCTATGGAATGGCGTTCAAAAAATAGGCAAAAGTAGTGATCGATGCATCCAATTTCGCCGAAAAAATAACCAAAGATAATTTTCGGCCAGCATAGACGTGCGAAATCTTCACTGAACACACCATTTTTGCCGAAAAAATCAGCAAATTTGACCCCGAATTTCTTTTGACCCCAGATGAGCATGCTTCTTGCATTGCTTATCGCGTTGTACTCAAATGGCAAAAAAAGGGGAACAAACCGTTGGCATTTGACGAAATGATGAATGCGGACAACAGCCCGCGCCCGCCTTATACGACCTACAATGACTGGTACTCGAATCAGGACAAGGCCCGCCTGATCGCCAAATCCAAAGAGGCCGAGAACATATTCCGAAAAACGGGCATCACCTTCGCCGTCTATGGCCATGCCGACAGTTCCGAAAAGCTTATCCCCTTCGACCTCATCCCCCGCATCATCTCCGGCCGCGAATGGCGCCGTCTCGCCCAGGGCATCGAACAGCGGGTCATCGCCCTCAACGCCTTCCTCGATGACATCTACCACAAGCAGGAGATCATCAAGGCGGGCCGCATTCCCCGCGAGCTGATCGAGCGCAACGAAGCCTTCCTGCCGCAGATGATCGGTTTCCGCCCACCCGGCGGCGTCTACACCCACATTGTCGGCACGGATATCGTTCGCACCGGCGAAGACCAGTTCTACGTTCTGGAAGACAATGCCCGCACGCCCTCCGGTGTCAGCTACATGCTGGAAAACCGCGAAACGATGATGCAGATGTTCCCCGAACTCTTCCATCAGAACCGCGTACGCCCGGTCGAAAACTATCCCTACCTGCTGCGCCACAGCCTTGCCTCGCTTGCGCCTCCGGGCTGCGCTGGCAAACCACGCGTCGCCGTTCTCACCCCCGGCATCTACAACTCCGCCTACTACGAACATGCCTTCCTCGCCGACATGATGGGCGTGGAACTGGTGGAAGGTTCGGACCTGCGTGTTATCGACGGCAAGGTGAAGATGCGCACCACCCGCGGCTACGAGGCGATCGACGTGCTGTATCGCCGTGTGGATGATGACTATCTCGATCCGCTGACCTTTAAGCCGGAATCCGCGCTCGGCATTCCCGGCATCATGGATGTCTACCGGGCCGGCAACATTACCATTGCCAATGCACCGGGCACCGGTATTTGCGATGACAAGGCGATCTATTCCTACATGCCGGAGATCGTCGAGTTCTATACCGGCCGCAAGGCGCTTCTGGAAAACGTGCCGACCTGGCGCTGTTCGGAACCCGACAGCCTGAAATACGTGCTGGAAAACCTCGCCGATCTCGTCGTCAAGGAAGTCCACGGCTCCGGCGGCTACGGCATGCTGGTCGGCCCGACGGCGTCCAAAAAGGAGCGCACCGCGTTCGCCGAAAAGCTGAAGGCACGCCCCGGCAACTACATCGCCCAGCCCACGCTCTCGCTTTCGACCGTGCCGATCCTCGTCAACAAGGGCATCGCGCCTCGCCACGTCGATCTTCGGCCCTATGTGCTTGTGTCCGACAAGGTACAGATCATTCCGGGCGGTTTGACCCGCGTGGCCCTGAAGGCCGGCTCCCTGGTGGTGAATTCCAGCCAGGGTGGCGGCACCAAGGATACCTGGGTTCTGGAGGACTGATCCGCATGCTTGGAAGAACCGCAAACGGCCTTTACTGGATGTTCCGGTATATCGAACGGGCCGAAAACAGCGCGCGCCTCGTCGATGCCGGCCTTCGCATGTCGCTTACCCGCTCAGAAGCCACCGAAGACGACTGGGATGGGGTGCTTCAGACCTCGGGTATTCGCGACATCTATGACGAACGCTATGAGAAGGTGACAACCGCCGACGCGGTCGATTTCCTGCTCCGCGACAAGGCCAATCCCTCGAGCGTGCTGTCCTGCATCGAAACCGGGCGCAGCAATGCGCGCATGGTGCGCACCGCGTTGACCCGAGAAACCTGGGAAGCCGTCAACGAGTGTTACCTCGACATGAAGACGCTGCTTGCCCGCCGGGTGAAGCCCACCGAACTGCCGGAGGTGATCGATAGCATCAAGCGGCGAACCGGTCTCATCCGCGGCGCCTTCCACGGCACCATGCTGCGCAACGAAATCTTCAACTTCTCGCGCATCGGCACTTTCATCGAACGTGCCGACAACACGGCCCGCATTCTCGATGTGAAGTATTACGTGCTGCTGCCGGCAGTCTCCCAGGTCGGCTCCTCCATCGACAACGTGCAATGGGAATCGATTCTTCGTTCCGTATCCGCGCACCGTTCCTATGGATGGGTCTACGAGGCGGAATACAAGTCGACCAATATTGCCGACTTCCTGATCCTCAACGGTCGCATGCCACGCTCGCTCGCCTATTGTTACGACAAGATCGTCAGTAACCTCGGCTATCTCGCGCGGGAATATGGCGAGCGAAACGCAGCCAATGAAACTGCCGAAAAGACGATGTTGTCGTTGCGCAACCATTCCATCAAGGATGTGATGGACAAGGGGCTGCACGAGTACATCGAGAATTTCATCAGCGATAACAACCGTCTGGGCCAGGAAATCTCCGACGGCTACCGCTTCTACTGAGTTTCGGAACGGAGACACCAATGCGTCTGAAAATCAGCCACAGCACAAAATATGCCTACGACGAGCCGGTGCAATATGCCTTGCAACGGCTGCGGCTAACGCCGCACAACCAGCCCGGCCAGACTGTGCTGGAGTGGGATATTTCCGTTGAAGGCGCCAATCTCGAGGTCGGCTATGACGACCACTTCGGCAACCGCGTGAACCTCGTCAGCGTCAACAGCGAAAGAAGCGCCATCCAGATCACGGCATCTGGAGAAGTCGAAACCACCGACAAGGCTGGTGTCTACGGACCGCATCTGGGCTACGCGCCGCTTTGGCTGTACCTGCGCGAAACACCGCTTACCAAGAAGACGAAGCCGATCCGCAATCTTGCGAAATCGATGAGCGGCGACGGCGATCTCGCGCGCATGCATGCGCTAATGGCCGAGATCCACGAGAAGATCGAGTACATGCCCGGCGAAACCGGAACGGAGACGACGGCCGAGCAGGCATTGGAGCGCGGCCGCGGCGTCTGTCAGGACCACGCCCATGTGATGATATCAGCCGCACGCACACTCGGACTGCCGGCACGCTACATCTCGGGCTATCTCATGATGCCGGATCACCCGGACCAGACGGCGACCCATGCCTGGGCGGAAGTGCATCTGGGCGGCCTTGGCTGGGTCGGTTTCGACGCAGCCAACAAGATGTGCCCGGATGACCGCTATGTCCGCGTTGCCTCCGGCCTCGATTATCAGGATGCGGCTCCCGTATCCGGTCTGGTCCACGGCGTTGCCAACGAAACCCTCAAAGTTGCGATTACCGTCGAGGAACAGGGTCAGAGCCAGTCGCAGAGCTGACAGGGCCTTTCAGAACGGCAAGACGGTTTAATCGTGCGATTTCGCTGGGGTTCTGAGATGCTTTGTGGCATGACCCGTCCACATTAAAGCCGGTCACGCCCCATGTATCTTTCCGAAATCCTCGCCCTTGCGGCGGCAACCTGTATTGCGACGAGCGGGATGCTTGTCAGCGAGGTGAAGGGACGTATCGACATCTTCCGGCTGGCCCGCTGGCAGATGGTGGCATCGTTCCTGATGACGGCAGGCGCCTCGCTTGTCGTCGGGGGATGGCACACGCTCGAACCGTGGCAACTGGGTTACCTCGGCGCTTCCAGCCTTTTCGGCATCGTCATCGCAACGACCACCTATTTTGCCGCGATCTACACCGCCGGAGCCCGCACGACCGCGCTTTTGTTTTCGCTCGCCTCGCCCTTCGCCTTGCTGCTCGGATACATCGTGCTCGGCGAGACCATCGATATGCAACAGGGGCTGGGCGTCATTCTCGTTCTCTTCGGCATCGTGCTCGCAATCGGCCTACCGGCCTCTAAGACGCCCGCCAAAACTACGGCTACGGCTCCCGTTCCCTGGCTCGGCATAGGACTTGGTGTGATCACCGCCATCGGCCAGGCGCTAGGAAGTCTTTGCGCACGACCCGCGATGGCAGCGGGTGTTGAGCCGTTTACCGCTAGGGCTGTGCGCTCCGGCATAGCAGCCATCGTCTTCCTGCTCGCAAGCCTGTTGCCGCTCGCAGCGCTCCGCAATAAGACGCCCGTCGGTTGGGATGTCCGGTTCCTGGCGCTGGGATCTGCCTTTTTCGGGACGGGCCTCGGCATGTCGCTGCTGATGGCCGCCCTCAGCAACGGCAATGTCGGCATCGTCTCGACGCTATCGTCCATGACGCCCGTGCTGATCCTGCCGATGGTCTGGGTCCGCACCGGCATCGCCCCGCCAAAAGCCGCCTGGTTTGGCGCCGCCCTGGCCGTCTGCGGGACGGCGCTGATCAGCCTGTAGGTTCATATCGACGCCGGAAGAACGGCGAGATGCCCCATGGCGCCATAGTTCAGAATAGCTTGATCCGCCGTCATCAATGGAACCTGATGGAACCGCGCCGTGGCGACGATGATGCGGTCGGCGGGGTCTGTATGAAACTCTCCGGGCAAACGAACGCTTGCCACAGCAATCTGCGGTTCGATCGCTGCAAGTCCTATGCCCGGCAAAGCCAGCACGCGATCGATCCAGCGACCGACATCGTCACCCAGTGCGATGCGCCCTTTCTCGGACAGCATGGCAATTTCCCAGGGCGTGATGGCAGAGACCAGGATTCGGCTGCCCCGGGTGCTCTCATCAATAATAGCACGTGCCTTCTTCCCAAGCCGGGGATCATCATGAACGGCCCAGACCAGAACATGCGTATCGACGAGGATCACTGGCTGGCATCCCAATCAGTGACATCCGCTGCGGGCGAAAACGGATCGTCATAGGCCAGCACGCTCCCCTTCATCGCGCCGATGATGCTGGCGGGTGCAGCCTCCTCGCGGATCGGCGACACGATCGCCACCGGGGTGCCGCGCTTGGTCACAACGATAGGCGCGCCGTCATCCGCCATCTTGTCGATGAGATTGAGACAATTGGCCTTGAACTCAGCCGCGCCGACGGTTTTCGTATTCATGTCCATGTCTCCTATACAGATGAACATGAATATAGTCGCAATTGGGGGCAATGAGAAGGAAAACAAAAAAGGCGAGGTTCGCACCCCGCCTTTTCATCAATTTCCAATCTTGGATTCAACCTATCAGTGGCTGTCCCTGCCAACTGCACTGCCGCGACATCCCTTGAGGAAGTCGAGGTCGGCACCGGTGTCGGCGCCCTCGACGTGCTGTTGGTGCAGGAAGGCGTAGCCGGAAGTCGGCAGGTCGTGGTTCGGCTGCCATTCGGCAAGACGACGCGCCATTTCCTCATCGGAAATATCGACATGCAGGCGACGGTTCGGGACGTCCAGCTCGATCATGTCGCCATTCCTGACAACGGCGAGCGGACCACCCACGGCAGCTTCCGGCGAGGTGTGCAGGACGACTGTGCCATAGGCCGTGCCGGACATGCGCGCATCGGAGATGCGCACCATGTCGGTGATGCCCTTCTTCAGCACCTTGGGCGGCAGGCCCATGTTGCCGACTTCAGCCATGCCCGGATAACCCTTCGGACCACAGTTCTTCATGACCATGACGCAGGTCTCGTCGATATCGAGATTATCGTCGTTGATCTTGCGCTTATAGTCGTCGATGTCCTCAAACACCACCGCACGACCGCGGTGCGTGAGCAGATGCGGAGAGGCGGCGGACGGCTTCAGCACCGCGCCCTTCGGTGCGAGATTTCCACGCACCACGACGATACCGCCCGATTGCGTCAGCGCCTTCTCTGCCGGCAGGATGACATCCTCGTTCCAGTTGATAACGTCCTTGACCTCGTCCCACACGGTTTCGCCGGAGACCGTGATCGCGTCCTTGTGCAGGAGGCCAGCTTCGCCGAGGCGCTTCAGCACCACCGGCAGGCCGCCCGCGTAGAAGAACTCCTCCATCAGGTATTTGCCGGACGGCATCAGGTTGACGATGGTCGGCACATCCCGGCCACAGCGATCCCAGTCGTCCAGCGTCAGGTCGATACCAACGCGGCCGGCCATGGCGAGCAGGTGGATAACGGCGTTGGTCGAGCCGCCGATAGCCGCATTGGTGCGGATGGCGTTCTCGAAAGCCTGCTTGGTCATGATGTCCGAGGGCTTCAGGTCATCCTTGACCATCTGCACGATGCGGCGGCCGGTGAGCTGCGCCATAACCTTGCGGCGCGAATCGACGCCGGGAATAGCAGCGTTGCCGGAAAGTGCCATGCCCAACGCTTCAGCCATGGAGGCCATGGTGGAAGCGGTGCCCATGGTGTTGCACGTTCCGGACGAACGACTCATCGAAGCTTCCGCCTCGAGGAACTCGTCCTGCGTCATCTCGCCGGCCTTCACCATCTCTGAGAACTTCCACAGATGCGTGCCGGAGCCGACGCGCTCGCCGCGGAAGTACCCATTCAACATCGGACCACCGGTGACGACGATCGAGGGCAGGTCAACAGAAGCCGCCGCCATGATCAGCGACGGTGTGGTCTTGTCGCATCCGACCATCAGCACGCAGCCATCCATCGGTTGTCCGCGAATGGTTTCCTCGATCGCCAGCGCCGCAAGGTTGCGGTACATCATCGCGGTCGGGCGGAAGGTGTTTTCAGAAGCCGAGAACACCGGCACTTCCATCGGGAAACCGCCGGCTTCCCAGATACCAGCCTTCACCTTTTCGGCGAGCTCGCGCAGATGGCCGTTGCACGGCGTCATATCCGACCAGGTGTTGAGGATGCCGATAACCGGGCGTCCGTCGAACAGGTCATGCGGATATCCCTGGTTCTTCATCCAGCCGCGGTGATAGATCACGTCACGGCTCGTGCCGCCATACCATTCCTGCGAGCGCAGCCTGCGCGGCCATTCCGCTTTCTTTGTCATTTCCGTAGTCCTTTGAACGGTGAAGGTGGCCCGGCCTGACGAGTCGGAGCCACCCCGAAGGCTTACGCCAGCGTGTATGCAGTCTTGACGGTCGTGAAGAATTCAGCGGCATACTTGCCCTGTTCGCGCGAGCCGAAGGACGATGCCTTGCGGCCGCCGAACGGAACGTGGAAGTCAACGCCTGCTGTCGGCAGGTTGACCATCACCATGCCGGCTTCCGAGTTGCGCTTGAAGTGCGTCGCATGCTTGAGGCTCGTCGTCGCGATACCCGCCGACAGGCCGAACGGCGTGTCGTTGGCAACCGAAAGCGCTTCCTCGTAGTCCTTGACGCGGATGACGGAGGCAACCGGTCCGAAAATCTCTTCGCGACTGATGCGCATCTGGTTGGTGGCTTCGGTAAACAGCGTCGGCTGCAGGTAGAAACCAGGGTTCTCGCGGGAGATCGTCTCGCCGCCGAAGGCGAGCTTGGCGCCTTCGCGCTTGCCGATCTCGATATAGTCCGTGTCGGTCGCGAGCTGGCGCTCGTCGACAACCGGGCCGATATGGGTGCCGGCCTTCAGGGCATCGTCCACCACCAGCGTCTTCAGCTTCTCGGTGAGCGCTGCGACGAACTTGTCGTGGATGCCTTCAGTGACGATCAGGCGCGAGGACGCGGTGCAGCGCTGGCCGGTCGAGAAGAAGCCGGAGTTTGCTGCTGCTTCGACGGCAACGGTGAGTTCGGCATCATCGAGAACGACCATCGGGTTCTTGCCGCCCATTTCCAATTGGAATTTGCGGTTATGTTCGATCGACGCTGCAGCGACGCGCTTGCCGGTGCCGGTCGAGCCGGTGAACGTGATGGCAGACAGATCGGCGCTGTCGAGCATGGTCTGACCCACGACCGAACCCTTGCCCATGACAAGGTTCAGGACGCCCTTCGGCAGACCGGCGCGGTGCAGGATATCGACGATGGCGTGGGCGCAGCCCGGAACCAGTTCGGCCGGCTTGAAGACGACGGTGTTGCCGTAGCAGAGCGCCGGTGCGATCTTCCAGGCCGGGATGGCAATCGGGAAGTTCCAGGGCGTGATGATGCCAACGACGCCGACGGCTTCGCGGGTGATCTCGACGCCGATGTTCGGGCGAACCGACGGCAGAACTTCGCCTGCAAGGCGAAGGGCCTCACCGGCGAAGAAATCGAAGATCTGGCCGGCGCGGATCGTTTCGCCGATGGCTTCCGGCAGGGTCTTGCCTTCCTCGCGGGCGAGCAGGCGGCCAAGCTCTTCCTTGCGCGCCATGATCTCGTCCGAGGTCTTCTTCAGGATCGCATGGCGCTCCAGGATGCCCGAACGCGACCAGGCCGGGAAAGCGGCCTTGGCAGCGGCAATGGCGGTCTTGACGTCATCGGTGGACGCACGGGCAAAAAGCCCGACGACTTCGTTGGTGTTCGACGGGTTGATGTTTTCAACGCCGTCACCGCCGACCCATTCGCCGGCAATCAGGTTCTGATGAAGTGTCATGGGCTTAAGCCCTCCTTGGTTCTAGCGCGAGCACCGCCACCGCGGTGCATCGCCAGGAAACGAACGGTCAGCCTCAGAGCTGCCCGATCACGATCTCGTCTTCGCCGGCGACCGCCAGCGTGTTGCGCAGCGGCAGACCGAACTCGCCTGCCTCGATTTCAAAGATATCGCCGGCCTGCGTCTTGAAGCCGTCCCCGAAGGACAGCGTCGCCGTACCGAACATATGGACATGCACATCGCCCGGTTCACGGAAAATGCCGTATTTAAAATGGTGATATTCAAGATTGGCGAAGGTGTGGGACATATTGGTTTCGCCGGAGAGGAACGGCTTTTCCCAAACGACCTTTCCATCGCGGATGATGCGGGATGCGCCACGGATGTCGGACGGCGCCTCCCCGACGCGGATTTCCGGGCCAAAGCTTGCCGGGCGCAGCTTGGAATGGGCGAGATAGAGATAGTTCACACGCTCGGTGACGTGATCGGAAAACTCGTTGGCGACGGCAAAGCCGATGCGGAATGGAGCGCCCTTGTCGGAGATGACATAGATGCCGGCCATTTCCGGCTCTTCGCCGCCATCTTCGGCAAAAGACGGGGACACGAGTTCGGCGCCGGGAGCAACCGACTGCGTGCCGTTGCCCTTGTAGAACCACTCCGGCTGAACGCCCTTTTCGCCGGGCTTCGGCTTGCCGCCTTCAAGACCCATCTTGAACATCTTCATGGTGTCGGTGGCACCCTCTTCCACCTTGGAGACCGCGGCGTGCATGGCATCGCGCGTCGAGGCGGAACCGAGATGGGTAAGGCCGGTGCCCGTCAGATGGAGATGGGCCGGATCGGCATGGGTAATCGGGGGCAGGAACAGGCCCTTGGCATAGGCATCCTGCAGGTCGACGACATCGCCAAGACCCTTTTCATCCACAACAGCCTTCAGGCTCTTGCCGGAATTGGCCGCTTCCATCGCAAGCGCATGGACGCTTGCCGCACCCTTGACTACACGCGCCTCGCCGCCGGCGTCGCGCACCGCAACCGTGATGGAACCGTCAGCGTTCTTGACCTGGGAAATCAGCACAATTCTGTCCTCTTCTACAATGTCGGATTTCCGGGCGGCAACCTTGGCCGGCAGGCGGAATATCCAGGGGAGGGCTTAAGCCCTCTCAATCCGGCGAACAGGTCGCCGCGTTCAGGGCATTCTGATGGACGTACATCCGATTGATGAAGGCACGCCAAGTCACATGGCCTGCGCGGCCGAAACCGCACAGGCAGGAGTGTCGGGCCTCAGCCCTTGTTCTTGTTGTAGACGTCGAAGAACACGGCGGCGAGCAGAACAAGACCCTTGACGAGCTGCTGGTAGTCGATACCGAGACCCATGATCGACATGCCGTTGTTCATGACACCCATGATGAACGCGCCGATGACCGCACCGGTGATTTTGCCAACGCCGCCGGAAGCCGAAGCACCGCCAATGAAGCAGGCCGCGATGACGTCCAGTTCGAAGCCGACGCCCGCCTTCGGGGTTGCCGAGTTCAGACGTGCAGCAATGATCATGCCGGCGAGAGCGGCAAGCACGCCCATGTTGACGAACGTGTAGAAGGTCAGGCGCTCGGTGTTGATACCCGAAAGCTTTGCGGCCTTCTCATTACCGCCCATCGCGTAGATGCGGCGACCGATCGTCGAGCGCGTGGTGACGAACGTATAGAGCGCGATCAGGAGCCCCATCACGACCAGGACGTTCGGAAAGCCCTTATAGGTCGAGAGCTGAAAGCCAAGGAAAATGGCAACGATCGCAATGATGGCCATCTGCGCCGCGAAGAACGCGAAGGGCTCGTTTTCCGTGCCGTGCTTGTCGTTTTCCTTGCGGTTCTTCAGGCCGTAGTAGATCGCCAGCACGACCAGCGCAACGACGACGACCAGCGCAGCGAAGTTGGTGATCGTACCCGGCACCGGATTGACGAAATAGAGGAAGTCCGGGACGAAGCCGGTCGACAGCGACTGGAAGTCCTTGGGGAACGGACCGATCGGGCGGTTCTGCAAGATCAGGTAGGTGAGGCCGCGGAAGACGAGCATGCCAGCAAGCGTCACGATGAAGGCCGGGATTTTCTGATAGGCGACCCAGTAACCCTGGGCAGCGCCGACCATACCGCCGAAAACCAGGCAGATCGGCACGACGATCGAGAAATGGATGCCCCATTTGACCAGCATGATGGCCGACAGGCCGCCGGTGAAGGCAACGATCGAACCCACCGACAGGTCGATATGACCGGCAACGATGATCAGCAACATGCCCAGCGCCATGATGACGATGAAGGAGTTCTGCAGGATCAGGTTGGTGATGTTGACGGGCCGGAACAGAACACCGCCGGTCACGGCCTGGAAGAAGACCATGATGACGACAAGCGCGACCAGGAGGCCGTATTCGCGAATGTTGGCTCGCAGGTAGTCGCCGACGGACTGAGTGGTTTTGGTTTCGGTGACCATTAGTGTTTCTCCCCGGAACGCATGATGGCGCGCATGATAGACTCCTGGCTGGCTTCAGCCTTGGAAAGCTCGGCCACGATGCGTCCCTCGTTCATGACGTAGATGCGGTCGCAGGTTCCGAGAAGTTCGGGCATCTCCGACGAGATCATGAGAATGCCTTTGCCCTCTGCGGCAAGCTGGTTGATGATGGTGTAGATTTCATATTTCGCACCGACGTCGATACCACGCGTCGGCTCGTCGAGGATCAGGACCTCGGGATTGGTGAACAGCCACTTGGACAGGACGACCTTCTGCTGGTTGCCGCCCGAAAGGTTGACCGCTTCCTGATAGATGGAGTGGGAACGGATGCGCAACTTCTGACGGTAGTCGGAAGCGACCCTGCGCTCCTCATGATCGTTGATCACGCCAGCGGACGACACGGCTTCGAGGTTCGAAAGCGTCGTGTTGTGCATGATGTTGTCGATCAGCACGAGGCCGAGATGCTTGCGGTCTTCCGTCACGTATGCGAGACCTGCATCAATCGCCTTCGGAATGGTACTGACATCCACGGACTTGCCACGCATTGCGACATCGCCGGTGATCTTGTGGCCCCAGGCCTTGCCGAAGATGCTCATGGCGGTTTCGGTGCGCCCGGCGCCCATCAGGCCAGCAATGCCGACAACTTCGCCCGACCGGACGTTAAAGTTGATATCGTGCAGGAATTGGCGGTCGCGGTGCTGCTGGTGGAAGACATTCCAGTTCTTCACCTCGAGCAGCGTCTCGCCGATCTTGGGCTCGCGCGGCGGGTAGCGGTCTTCCATATCGCGACCGACCATGCCCTTGATGATACGGTCTTCGCTGATGTCTTCATTGTGACAGTCGAGCGTTTCGACCGTGCCGCCATCGCGCAGGATAGTGATCTTGTCGGCAACCTTTTTGATCTCGTTCAGCTTGTGGGAGATGATGATCGAGGTCATGCCCTGCTTGCGGAATTCCATCAACAGCTTCAGGAGCGCGTCGGAATCCGTTTCGTTGAGCGAAGCAGTCGGCTCGTCGAGAATGAGAAGACGAACCTTCTTTGAAAGCGCCTTGGCGATTTCGACCAGCTGCTGCTTGCCGACGCCGATATCCGTAATCAGGGTCGGCGGCGTTTCCTTCAGGCCAACCTTCTTGAGGAGTTCCTGCGTGCGTGCAAAGGTCTCTTTCCAGTTGATGACACCGTTTGTCGCGATCTCGTTACCGAGGAAAATATTTTCCGCGATCGAGAGCAGCGGAACAAGCGCAAGTTCCTGGTGAATGATGATAATGCCGATGTGTTCGCTGTCGGAGATCGTGCTGAACTGGCGAAGCTCGCCGTCATAATGGATCTCACCTTCGTAGGTGCCGGCGGGATACACGCCGCTCAACACCTTCATCAGCGTCGATTTGCCGGCGCCATTTTCGCCGACAAGTGCGTGGATTTCACCTTCGCGGACCTTGAAGCTGACATTGTCCAGAGCTTTGACGCCCGGAAACGTCTTTGTAATGCTCCGCATTTCGAGAATGATATTGTCCATGTTCAGGCATTCCAGCGGTGGTCTTTGTAGGATGATGAGGCCAGACCGACCGTAAGTGCAAGCTCCCTCATCACGAGAAAGGGTCCGCGATGTCTCGCGGACCCCGATGGGATTGGAAGAGATCAGTTGTTGATCTGGTCTTCCGTGTAGTAACCGGCGCCGACCAGGATGTCCTTGGCGTTGGACTTGTCAACAGCAACCGGCTTCAGGAGGTAGGACGGGATGACCTTGACGCCGTTGTCGTAGGTCTTCGTGTCGTTAACTTCTGGCTCCTTGCCACCAATGATGGCGTCCGTCATGGTGACGGCAACCTTGGCCAGCTCGCGGGTGTCCTTGAAGACGGTCGAGTACTGTTCGTCAGCCAGGATCGACTTGACGGACGGCAGTTCTGCGTCCTGACCGGAAACAACCGGGATCTTGAGGTCGCCCGAGCCGTAGCCAACGCCCTTGAGGGCGGACAGGATACCGATGGAAAGACCATCGTAAGGCGACAGAACGCCGTTAACCTGTGCGTCCGTGTAGGTCGAGGAGAGAAGGTTTTCCATGCGGGCCTGAGCAACCGCACCATCCCAACGCAGCGTACCGACCTGATCCATGCCCTGCTGGCCGGACTTGATCACGATGTCACCGCTGTCGATGAGCGGCTTGAGAACCGACATTGCGCCGTCGTAGAAGAAGAAGGCGTTGTTGTCGTCCGGCGAACCGCCGAAGAGTTCAACGTTCCACGGCTTCACGCCAGCGAAGTTCTTCTTCAGGCCGTCAACGAGGCTGGTTGCCTGCAGAACGCCGACCTGGAAGTTGTCGAAGGTGGCGTAGTAGTCAACATTGCCCGAATCGCGGATCAGACGGTCGTAAGCGATGACCTTGACGCCGGCTTCATGAGCCTTGGCCAGGATGTCGGAGAGCGTCGTGCCGTCGATGGCGCCGATGATGAGAACCTTGGCACCCTTGGTGACCATGTTTTCGATCTGGGCGAGCTGGTTCGGAATGTCGTCGTCAGCAAACTGCAGGTCCGGCGTGTAGCCGGCTTCCGTGAACAGCTTTTCCATGGTCTCGCCATCGGAAATCCAGCGCGTCGAGGTCTTGGTCGGCATCGAAATACCAACGACACCCTTGTCCTGGGCCAGCGCCGGCATCGCGAAGGACGCGACGCTGAGCGCAGCAGCCGCGAGAAGCGAAGTAATCAATTTCATATGTCTCTCCCTGAGTGTTAACGCAGACCACCCCTCGGGGTCGGTCTGATATGTGCAGCGCTGGCGTATCCGAGGGTGAAGCCCTCGGTGGAGACCTTAAGGATGAAAGAAAGCCCTCCCAGGCCTTACACTCTCCCGCTGCGCTGGCGCACATGGCGGCAAACTGGAATCATTCAACATAACTGTCAAATACAATATTCTGGTGCCTGCATATCATTTTCGATATAGTAAACGACAACAGTGTGATTTTTGGCCGTATTGAATGGCATTCTCGGAGGATTCATGGACGAGCAAACCAACGCGATATCCGTGCCTGTGGATTATTCGGAGAAGGGTATTCTCCGTTCAGGCCTGAAAATGAATCACCTGCAGCTGATTCTCGCAATTGAGGACCACAAGCAGATCAGTGCCGCGGCCGATGCACTCAATATTTCGCAGCCTGCAGCCTCGCGCCTGTTGGGTGAGATCGAGGCGATCCTCAAGGTGCCTCTTTGTGCCCGTGTCGCTCGCGGAGTCGAATTGACCCAGTACGGCGAGACGCTCGCGCGACGCGCACGCACCATCTTCCTGGAACTACGGGAAACCGCCCGTGAAATCAGCGAATTGAAGACCGGAAGCGGCGGCTCGGTCTCGATCGGTTCCGTCACCGGTCCTGCATTGCATCTCGCCGTGCCGGCGATCCGTCAGGTCTCCACCGCCTATCCCGGCATCGAGATAGACCTGCAAATCGAAAACAGCACTGTGCTTGTCCGGGAATTGCTCGCGGCGCGACACGATTTCGTGCTTGGCCGCATTCCTGATGACCAGAACCGACGACTCTTCAACTTTGCTGAAATCGGTATGGAAAACGTCTGCCTGATCGTGCGCGAAGGTCATCCGCTTCTGGAAAAATCCATCGTCTCGCCGTCGGATCTGCCTCTCTATGATTGGGTATTCCAGCCGCCTGGCACGCTCTTGCGGCGTGCCGTGGAAGATAGTTTCCTTTCAGAAGGTATTCCTTTTCCGGCAACGATCATCAACACGTCATCCACCATCCTGACCGTGGCGATCGTCTGCAACACCAATGCGATCGCAGCCGTAGCACGCGACGTCGCGACATTGATTTCAGACAATGGCACCGCGTCCGGTGCAATCCGCATTCTGCCAGCCGATTTCCATGTCACGATACGGCCCTACGGCCTCATAACCGCCCGTGGGCGCGATCTGCCCCCAAGCGCCCGCTTGCTTTACGACCTCATCCTCAAGCAAAGCACCGCGTGATCAGCCTCGCATAATACTCTTATGTCTATAGGCATGACGTGATGATGCTCGCTGAGTTTAACCGTCTGCGGAGGCTTGATGTTCGGGATGTCTGTTTTCCAGTCCGTGCTGGAACGATTTAAGGCCGAGGAAAACGAGGCCACGACGGAGGATGAGACTCCTTCCGTCGTGAGCAGCGGCATTTCCGCGCCCTTCGTCGGCACCCTTACCGCCGCCGGCAATTTCGGCACGGTTGTGGCACATCACGCCTATCTCGAAAATGCTGGCGAAGAGATGCTTCAACCTCCTAAGCCAAAGCCGAAACCGGTGATTCCGGATCACCTGCGGCGCACCAACCCGGACATGATCGCAGCGGACCTGGGCCTCGGCGATAACGAGACAACCTTGTCGCTGACCGAAAAACGCCGCCGTTTCGCAGCCGAAAACCACCCCGACAGATATCCGCTGGACTTTCGTGCCCATGCGACGCTGCGCATGAAGGTTGCCAACATGCTGATCGACGAGGCATTGAGGCGGCTGAAGATCATGGCGCCCAAAGGTGCCTGACAACGGTCAGGCCGCGTCGTCTCCCGCAGGCTTCTCTTCCGGCGCAACCACGTCCTCGGTTTTGTCTTTCGGGTTGTAGAAGATCAGCAGCGCGCAGGCCGCATAGGCTCCAACTGCCAGGAAGATGAAGCCCCAGGTGGTGGCACCGTTGTAAAATTCGACGCCCGTCCAACCAGCACAGAACAGCACGATCAGCACGCGAATCCAGAGTGGCCGGTAAAACGGATGATCCACATCGATGAATTTGAACATGCTGCTGTTCCTCCGGCCTTGACGTTCGCTTGCGAGCATGGCGCCTTGCCGACCCATGCCCCTTCAAGCCTTATGGGGATATTTGCCACGACTGCAAGAGGACTATCCGCGGCGGCTTGACGGATGACGCAAAAACGGAATAAATATTCCGAAATATGAAATCATTGTCGTTTCATTCCGAATTGGAGGATGAAGGGTGAAACGAGACCACGGGAGAGAACCGGCAGGCGTCATCAGATGCCCCTCCTTTTTTGAACACGCATCTGTCGCCCGCGCCGCCGCGAGCGCGAACCCGCCCCTTCGCGGCATGCTGCCGCATTTATGAAAGAGACGAACATGACTGTCAGATTTGCTCTTCTCGGCGCAGGCCGCATTGGTAAGGTTCACGCCAAGGCTGTCAGCAACAACCCGAACGCTATTCTCGTCGCCGTCGCCGACGCGATGCCGGCCGCTGCAGAGGCTATCGCCAAGCAATACGGCTGCGAAGTCCGCACGATCGAGGCGATCGAGAAGGCCAGCGACATCGACGCCGTCGTCATCTGCACGCCGACTGACACCCATGCCGACCTGATCGAGCGCTTCGCCCGCGCCAGCAAGGCGATCTTCTGCGAAAAGCCGGTCGATCTCGATGTCAATCGTGTACGTGAATGCCTTGATGTCGTCGAGGAAACCAAGGGCAAGCTGATGGTTGGTTTCAACCGCCGCTTCGATCCGCATTTCATGGCCGTGCGCAAGGCGATCGATGACGGCGCCATCGGCACCGTCGAAATGGTGACGATCACCTCGCGCGATCCCGGCGCACCACCGGTAGACTACATCAAGCGCTCTGGTGGCATTTTCCGCGACATGACTATCCACGATTTTGACATGGCCCGCTTCCTGCTCGGCGAAGAGCCGGTCGCCGTTACCGCCCATGCCGCCGTTCTGGTCGATCCGGAAATCGGCAAGGCCGGCGACTTCGATAGCGTCTCGGTCATCCTCGAAACGGCAAGCGGCAAGCAGGCCGTCATCTCCAACTCGCGCCGCGCCACCTATGGCTATGACCAACGCATCGAGGTCCACGGCTCGAAGGGTATGGTCGCGGCCGAAAACCAGCGCGCCGTCTCGATCGAGATCGCCAACGGCCAGGGCTATACACGCCCACCGCTGCACGATTTTTTCATGACCCGCTATACCGAAGCCTATGCCAACGAGATCGCCAGCTTCATCGCCGCGATCGAAAAGGGCGCGACCATCACGCCGTCCGGCAAAGACGGGCTTGCAGCGCTTGAGCTTGCCGATACGGCCATGCGCTCCGTTGCGGAAAAGCGCCAGGTACGTATCGAGGTTTAAAGCCTGATGCGGCCTATCGGAAGATACCGTAAGGGTCGGCCTCCGCCGGCCCTTTTCTTTTTCTCAGGTCGAAAGCTTCGCCGAGATGATGTCCTGATCTGCATCCGTCAGAGCCCGGTCGAGATGCCCCTCGAAAACCAGCCGCTGCTCATCGAAATTCACTGATATCTCCGGCATGCCCTGCAGCCGGACCTCATGCGATTGCGACAAGCCTTCCTCGATGCCGCGCTGCAGGAGATCGAAATAGCGGGTTCCCGGTCCGGTGATGTGGATCGGCATGCGCTCGTGAAAACTCATCAGCCGCGACAGACCGTTGCCCAGCGCCACGCCGGCCTGCCGGAAGGCATATTCGGCCATGCGGTTTCCTTGCCGGGCGCTCGTCGCGATCTTGTCCATTTCGACAAGCGGCACGAACTTCGCCGGGATTGTATCGGGTGGAACCTGGAAGGCGGAACGCAGAATTCCGTAAAATCCGGCCGAAGCCTCGATGCAGCCATAGGAGCCGCAGCGACAAAGGCCGCCTCCCGCGTTGTGCAGCATGTGACCGAAGTTCGGAGCAGTCGCTTCCAGCTCGCCCTGACTATTCTTGCGCGCGATGCCGAGCCCGACGCTGTGGCCGAGTGACAGAGCCGCCAGCGCCTGAAACTTGCTGTCCGGCCCCTTGTCCGCCTTCAGGGCGAGCGCCTGGGCAACGAGCAACGTCTCGTTGTTCAGCGATATCTTCGCCCGCCAGTCCTGCCGCAAAAGCGCGCCAAAATCGAGCTGGCGGCTTCCGAAAAGGGGCGACCAGAGCAGCGTCGGGCTTGCAGCGTTAACCGTGCCCTTGCTGCTGATCGAGATCGCCAGCACCGCATCCTTATTAAGCTGAGAACGTGCCGCCAGCCGCGAAAGCGCATCAGTCACTTCGGCCGGAAAAGCATCGGCGCCACCCGGACCGTGATTGCGCGCGTCCTCGAAGCGATCGATCAGCCGTCCGCTGTAATCGACCAGTGAATATTGAACCGTATCGGAGGAAATGCGCACGGCAATCAGGTAGCCACAGTCGCGCCGCTGCGAAAACAAAACACGCGGGCGCCCGCGCCCGCCATAGGCCCGCTGCTCGCTCTTTTCGAGAACCCCTGCCCGCTCCAGCTCGGCGGTGATAGCCGACACGGTTCCAGAGGCAAGCCCGGTGCGCGTCGCAAGCTCGGTATGGGAAGCGGCCCCACCTCGGCGAAGCGCCGAAAGAACAACGGCGCTGTTTTGCTGACGCACCAGTTCGGTGCTGGATTTCGTCAGCATTTCAGATCCTTATCCCCAATCTCCTGATGAAACACATGCCCTCCCAAGCATCTGTCTGCAAGCGTGTCCAGCATTTGGAATGCCTTGTTGACAGCTTCTGAAAACTCTGACATTTATTTTCTCGACTGTCGAGAAAAAACTCTTTCGGGTTTGCGACAGCACGTTGCGCTGACCGGGGGCCGGGCGGGAGGTTCGCTCGGACGGTTGGCATGTCACTTGGGAGGACTTAATGAAATCAGTTTTGAAGCTGATGGCAGGTGTTGCCATCATCACGTCCATGCACACGGCTGTCATGGCGAAGGACCTTATCGTTGGCGTATCCTGGTCGAACTTCCAGGAAGAGCGTTGGAAGACCGACGAAGCCGCCATCAAGGCAGCACTCGAAGCCTCCGGCGACAAGTACATTTCCGCTGACGCCCAGTCGTCCGCTGCCAAGCAGCTGACCGACGTCGAGTCGCTGATCTCGCAGGGCGCAAACGCCCTCATCGTTCTCGCTCAGGACTCGGACGCCATCGGCCCGGCCATCGAAAAGGCTGCTGCTGAAGGTATCCCGGTCGTCGGCTATGACCGCCTGATCGAAAACCCGGCTGCTTTCTATATCACCTTCGACAACAAGGAAGTTGGCCGCATGCAGGCCCGCGAAGTGTTCAAGGTGAAGCCGGAAGGCAACTACGTCTTCATCAAGGGATCGTCGTCCGACCCGAATGCTGACTTCCTCTTCGCAGGTCAGCAGGAAGTTCTGAAGGAAGCCATCGATAGCGGCAAGATCAAGAACGTCGGCGAAGCTTACACCGACGGCTGGAAGCCGGAAAATGCCCAGAAGAACATGGAACAGTTCCTGACGGCCAACGACAACAAGGTCGATGCCGTTGTTGCCTCGAACGACGGCACGGCCGGCGGCGCGGTTGCAGCACTCGACGCACAGGGCCTCGCGGGTTCGGTTCCGGTTTCGGGTCAGGACGCCGACAAGGCAGCCCTGAACCGCGTTGCTCTCGGCACGCAGACGGTTTCCGTCTGGAAGGATAGCCGCGAACTCGGCAAGCGCGCTGCTGAAATCGCAGCAACGCTCGCAAGCGGCAAGACCATGGATGACATCGAAGGTGTCACAACCTTCAACGGCGGCCCGAAGGGCGTCGAAATGAAGTCCGTGTTCCTGGCTCCGCTGCCGATCACCAAGGACAACCTGAACGTCGTCATCGACGCGGGCTGGATCTCCAAGGAAGAAGCATGCGCCGGCGTCAAGGGTGACGTCGCAGCCTGCAAGTAACAAACGGCATCCGCCATTTGACGGTTTGACCAAAAAGAACGCCGCAGCGGCCTCCGTTGCGGCGTTCTTCACGAGGTTAGGCCACGCATGCGGACAGTGATATTATCGACGTGACCGCGAAAGCGGTACAAAAGCAAGAACGAGTGGGGGGAATGGCAGGGCCATGGCCGACACGATACAAACCACACAACTCAATCGCGCCCGTAGCGCCACCGAACATCCGGTGAAGCGCTTTTTCCGCGCCACCGAGATCGATACCCGCCTGCTGGGAATGGTCGGCGCGCTGCTGATCATCTGGATCGGCTTCCAGGTCTTGACCGGCGGCCTGTTCCTGACGCCCCGTAACCTCTGGAACCTGACGGTTCAGACCTCGTCCGTCGCCATCATGGCGACCGGCATGGTGCTCGTCATCGTCACCCGCAACATCGATCTGTCCGTCGGCTCCGTGCTTGGCTTCTGCGGCATGATTATGGGGGTCCTTCAGGCGCAGATCCTGCCGCAATATCTCGGCATGGACTCAAGCCTCACCTGGATCGTCACGCTCGCCTGCGGCATCCTGATCGGCGCGGCCATCGGCGCGCTTCATGGATCGATCATCGCCTTCCTCAACGTGCCATCCTTCATCGTGACGCTCGGCGGCCTGCTCGTCTGGCGCGGTGCGACATGGTTTGTGACCTCCGGCCAGACGGTCGCCCCGATGAACCCGACCTTCCGTCTGATGGGCGGCGGCACCGAAGGCTCGATCGGCGCGACGGTCAGCTGGATCGTCGGCATCATCGCCTGCCTCGCCATCGTTGGCGCGATCATAAACTCCCGCAAGCAGCGCAAGCGCTTTGGTTTTCCGCGCCGCCCGATCTGGGCCGAATATTTCCTCTCCATCCTCAGCTGCGCACTGGTGCTTTTGGCTGTGTGGGTCGCCACGATCTACTATTGGCCGGTCAACATCGCCCGCAAATACGCCGAAGCGAATGCCATCGCCTGGCCTGAAGGCGGGCTGCAGATTTCCCACGGCATCGCCATTCCGGTGCTGATGGCGATTGCGGTCGGCATCGTCATGACGTTCGTCTCGACCCGCCTGCGCTTCGGCCGCTACGTCTTCGCGCTCGGCGGTAACCCGGAAGCGGCTGAACTCGCCGGTATCAAGACCCGCTGGGTCACCATCCGCATCTTCATGCTGATGGGCATCCTCTGCGCCGTCGCCGCTGCTATCTCCACTGCCCGCCTCAATGCAGCCACCAATGCCCAGGGTGAACTCGACGAACTCTATACCATCGCGGCAGCCGTCATCGGCGGCACCTCGCTTGCCGGCGGTGTGGGCACCATCGCTGGTGCCATGATCGGTGCGCTCGTCATGCAGTCGCTGCAATCAGGCATGGTGCTTCTCGGTATCGACAGTCCGCTGCAGCGCATCGTCGTCGGCATCGTGCTGGTGCTCGCCGTCTGGGCCGACACCGTCTACCGCACGCGCGCCAAGTAAGGAGTACGAATATGTCAGAACAACGCACTCCCCTCGTGGAAATGAAGAACATCTCCATTTCCTTCGGCGGCATCCACGCCGTCGACAACGCCTCGGTCGATCTTCACCCCGGTGAAGTGGTGGCCCTTCTCGGCCACAACGGCGCCGGCAAGTCGACGCTGATCAAAATCCTGTCAGGCGCGTACAAACGTGATGCCGGCGAAATCCTGATCAATGGCGAGCAAGCCGACATCAACAACCCGCGCGACGCCAAGAAATACGGCATCGAGACGATCTACCAGACGCTCGCCGTCGCCGATAACGTCGATGCCGCCGCCAACCTCTATCTCGGCCGCGAGTTGCGCACCCCCTGGGGCACGCTCGACGATGTCGCGATGGAGGCTAAGGCCCGCGAAGTCATGGGACGTCTCAACCCGAACTTCCAGCGCTTCAAGGAACCGGTGAAAGCACTATCTGGTGGCCAGCGGCAGTCGGTGGCGATCGCCCGTGCGATCCTGTTCGACGCCCGCATCCTGATCATGGACGAGCCGACGGCAGCGCTCGGCCCCCAGGAAACGGCACAGGTCGGTGAACTCATCAAGCAGCTGAAGCGCGAAGGCATCGGTATCTTCCTGATCAGCCACGACATCCACGACGTCTTCGACCTCGCGGACCGCGTCTCGGTCATGAAGAACGGCCAGGTTGTCGGCCACGCCCGCACCGAAGACGTGACCAAGGATGAGGTGCTGGGCATGATCATCCTCGGCAAGGTGCCGGAAAAGGCGATCCCGGGACCGGGCGCGATGCAGACGGCGTAAAGCCCTTAGCCCCGCCCGAACATCAAAAGCGCCGCGCTCCAGAAGGACGCGGCGCTTTTATATTTTGCAGCCAAGATCAAATCCGGTTTAGCGATCTTCACATCCGCCGCTGAAACCTATGGCGAATTACTTGAGACCCTTGGCTGCATTCTGATGCCATTCCCGGTCGATGCTTCCCTCTTCAGCCTTATGGAAAAACTGGGAGCACACCAGCCAACCCTTCAGTGGTCGCAGTAGCGCCACGCACGCAAGAAGTGTCAACGGCAAAGTAGTCAGCACGTGCACCCACAGCGCCGGTTCATAAGCAAGCTGAAGCCAGAGCGCGAACAACAGCGCCGGCACCGCGACGATCGTCATCGCAAAGAACGCCGGCCCATCCGCCGGATCGGCGAAGGAATAATCGAGCCCGCAGATTTCACACCGCGGCGCAAGCTTCAGCACCCCCTCGAACAGATGACCCGTCTGGCAGCGGGGACATAAGCCCCTGATCCCCGTCAGGGCCGGGTTGGTGGTCGGGCTATAGCTCTCTTCCATGTTTGCCTCCTGGGGCATCCGTATCTTCAAGCCTGGGAAATGAGAGGTTGCTGTGCGCAATACCATTGGCCGGATTGTCGCAGGAGACCTGCAATCGACCAAAGACGGAGAAAAAGGAAAATTTCTGCAGTCATATCAATCTGATAACGAACATATATCTTGCCCGCGACGGAACAGCGCACTATCTGGACTCTTCGCTTTGAAAGCGAACCACCCGCCCAGGCGGATGAATAAGAAGGCGATGTCAGGCCCCTTAGTTCCCGCCGGCCAGCGCTATAGCATCGGCACCCGCGGGAAGACGCAGTCGATCCGAGACATCGTTGCCGCCTGCCATATCGCCTCCCCCACGCCGGTTTCTTTCGTCACCAGCGCCGACGTTACGGAGGCCTCGGGCTGCGATTTTGTCATGTGTGAGAGCAAAACCGTACCGCAAAGCGGACCGTTTACTGATTTCACAAAGTACAATAGGCTGACAATATGAGGGGAACGCAATGGCGAGCGGAACGGACATTCTTGATGCCGTCGTCATCGGCGCCGGTTGGGCCGGGCTGGGCGTCAGTCACGCGCTGACGCAACGCGGCTTGCGCCATAAAGTGGTGGAGCGAGCCCGCATCGGCGAAACCTGGCGGACCCAGCGCTGGGACAGCTTTCGGATAAACACACCCAACAGCCAAACTGTCATGCCCGGGGATAGCTATTTCGGCCCCGATCCCGACGGCGCCATGACGAGCGACGAGTTTGTTGCGCTCCTGGAGGACTACGCCGACCGACATGACCTCCCCGTTGAAACCGGCGCCCCGGTGACGGACCTTGTCGCGAGTGATGGCCTGTACCGGGTGACCCTGCCGCGCGGCCCCCTGTGGGCGAGAAATGTGGTGATCGCCAGCAGCAACCAGAATTGCCCGGCGCGCCCGCCTTTCTCCGCTTTATTGCCGGCCAATATCCAACAGATCGATGCATCGGCCTATCGCAACGCATCTGCTCTCGACAGTGGAGCCGTGCTGGTCGTCGGTAGTGCCCAGTCGGGCGGCCAAATCGCCGAGGACCTGGTCCAGGCAGGGCGAACGGTGTTTCTTTCAACAGGGCAGGTCGGCCGACTGCCCCGAATGTATCGGGGTACGCACATCAGCGTCTGGATGGTTCTGACCGGACTGATCGATGTGACACGCAGGGAAATGCTTCAACAGGGGCCGATCCCTGGAAGGGCGCTGACAGGCGCGCTTCACACGATCAGCCTGCAGTCCCTCAGCGCGCAAGGCGTTGTCCTACTCGGCCGGCTCACCGGCATCGACGACGGTCACCTATCATTCAGCGAGGATGCGGAAGCCCATGTTCGCCATGCGGACGAGGGTTCCGCAAGACTTCGAAGCCAGATCGACGCATATATCGCGCGCAACGGCATCGATGCCCCGGAGGCTGAGCCGGACCCGGCGGAGGTAGTGCCGGCGGTTCTGCCAAATCCACCCGTCCTATCCCTTGATCTCGCTGCGCAGGGAATCACGACGGTAATCTGGTGCACGGGATTCAAGGGGGATTTCGAGTGGGCGCGCGTTCCCGATGTGCTCGATGCACAAGGCCAGCCCTCACATGAGGGCGGCTTCGCGAGTGTCCCCGGCGTGTATTTCGCCGGTCTGCCTTTCGCGATCTCGCGACGGTCGGGCACCATATTGGCAATCGCGGAGGAAGCAGCCCTTTTGGTCGAAGACATCCAGCGTCGGCTGGACACCAGCCTCTGATGTTCCGGTTCAATGATGGCGGCCTTAAGCGAATACCATCCGACCGGCGGCTTCCTCCTCTCGCGAAATTCAAGCCGTTCAGATGAATGGCTGCTGAGGGTCAGTCGCGGGACTCTACGCCCAGTTTTGTCCCGAAATGGCGGAAAATGGGTGGCGCTCCGGACGAGATGAAACCGGGAACTGTTATGTGATTGTTTCGGCTCCTGAGCCCCACGTGCCGAAGCTAGAGCATGTCGCGCAAAAGTGTGCAGCGGTTTTGCGGTAACGACATGCGCAAAAACAAAGAGCTAAAGCATGGGAGCGAATCTGAAAGGTCGCGACGCGCTTTAGCCCTGGCGTGAACGGCCGTCGAACTTCTCAGAGCGGGCGTCCTGCCCGTTACGTCCGCTTGTAGACGCACCACAAGGGCGTTGCATCGAGGCTGCCTTCTCCCCTGAGTTCGAACCCGTTATTGTAGTAGAATTGGAGGCTGACCGGATTGGAGGTCTCCAGATAGACGCCGTGTGATTTTGGATCTGCGTGAGCACACGCGCAAAAGGTGTCGAGCATAACCTTTCCTGCGCCCTTGCCCTGAACGGACGGGTGTACGCCGATCACGCCGAGATAATAGTGGTCCTCGCTCGGCTGATGAGCCTCGCAGATTTTCTCGTAGGCCGCGAGGCGCCCGGTAAATCCGGGCATTTCGGCTTCGAACTGGCGCCATTCCCTGGCGAGCGCCGCTGGCCAGACCGGACGTGACGTGTCGTACCCCATCACAGCGCCCAGCACACTGTCGGCTTGCTGCAGCACATATGCGGGCATCCCGAGCGCAATCCTGGCCCTGAGCAAAAGAGAGAAGAATTCCATCGCGCCAGCGCGGACGCCATTTGGGTTTTCGCGAAAGAGATACAACATCAAGGAGTCTTGGTCGAAAGCTTCGCCCACGGCGGAAACCGCTCCACCAATGTCCCCGGGCCGTGCACGTCTGACTTCGAACATAACAATGCAACGAGTGGTGAATTCGACGATACGGTACCACTAATCCGAATATCCCGGCAACAGTTCGAATGTCTGAGACGTACGCCCAAGAGGACATCGATTATTGGAGCTTCGCTCCTGGCGTCAGAGAAGGCTGATTCCGTTCGCGACCATATACCGCCGGCAGGGGACAAAGCGATTTGGAATATATACTGCAATTTGGTGCACCCGGCGCGATTCGAACGCGCGACCTTTGGAATCGGAATCCAACACTCTATCCAGCTGAGCTACGGGTGCATCCGCGGCGTTTCCGCCGAAGCAGGCTGTGCCCGGTTCATAGCCCAGGATGAACGCCGCTTCAATGGCCAATGCACCGGAGCAACAAGGAAAATCAGCGCAAACGGCTGGGATGGCGATTTGAGCGTCCGCAGTAACCTGGATAAGCCATAACGGCCTCCATTCCAGCCTTTTACCCTCATCTCGCGCTTGAATGCCACCCTGCCCCGTTGAGCCAATCGGAAAACCGTCGCCGCGGCTTAAATGACCGCGGCTTCCTTGCGCACGAAGCCCTTGCTCGCCACCATCAGGTTTTGCGTATAGGGCTCGGTGATGCGGCCCGCCACAAGATCCGGCGCAGTCAGGCGTTCGACGACCCGGCCGTTTTTCATCACCGCCAGACGCTCGCACATATGGGTGACGACGCCGAGGTCGTGGCTGACCATGATGAAGGTGAGCTTGCGGTCGCGGCGGATCTGTTCGAGCAGGTTCAGCACCTCTGCCTGCACGGACGCATCGAGCGCCGAGGTCGGCTCGTCGAGCAGCAGGATCGAGGGCTCGACGATCAGGGCTCGGGCAATCGCGATGCGCTGACGCTGGCCGCCGGACAACTGGTGGGCGTAGCGAAAGCGGAAGCTCGGGCCGAGACCAACCTCATCCAGCGCCCGGACAATGCGATTTTCCGCATCCGGAACGCCGTGGATGGCGAGCGGTTCCTGCAACAGGCGGTCGATCGTCTGGCGTGGATGCAGGGAGCCGTAGGGGTCCTGGAAGACCATCTGGACCTGACGGTAGAACGCTTTGTCGCGTTTACGGCGCGGCAGCGACTTTCCGTCGATGCCGATCTGACCATCTGTGACCGGCGCAAGGCCGGCAATGGCGCGCAGGAGAGTCGATTTACCCGAGCCGGATTCGCCGACGAGGCCGTAGGATTCGCCCGGCTCGACGTTGATCGAAACCTCGTTCAGCGCCAGAAAATCCTCGTAGGTGACGGTGAGGTTTTCGACCGAGATCGCTGAGGTCATAACGCCCACTCCGGTTTGCGGTCGAGCACCGGAAGAGGATGCCGGGTTGAGCCGATGGTCGGCATGCAGTTGAGCAGGCCTTGCGTATAGGGATGTTTTGCGTTGGCGAGATCGCCCGCGGCCAGCTCCTCGACGATACGGCCAGCATACATGACGATCACTCGGTCGCAGAAGGAAGATACGAGCCGAAGATCATGGGAGATGAAGATCAGCCCCATGCCTCGCTCGGCCACCAGCTTGTCGAGAACCGACAGCACTTCGAGCTGCACGGTCACGTCGAGTGCCGAGGTCGGTTCGTCGGCAATCAGCATCTCGGGGCCGGCAACCAGCATCATGGCGATCATCGCGCGCTGGCCCATACCGCCTGAAACCTCGTGTGGATGCAGGTCGAAGACGCGGGCCGCGTCGCGGATCTGCACGGCTTCCAGCATGGCAATAGCCCGGTCGCGGGCCTCGCGCTTGCCGATGTTTTCATGGGTGCGCAGGGTCTCGACGATCTGGCGGCCGATACTCATGACAGGGTTCAGCGAGTATTTCGGATCCTGCAGGATCATGGCGATGCGATTGCCACGCAGAGCCCGCTTCTGGCGAGGGGATGCGGAGACGAGATCTATGCCGTCGAAATTCAGAGTCTTTGCCGAAATTTTGGCGTGGGCCGGGGTAAGCCCCATGATTGCCCTGCCCGTCTGCGACTTGCCGGAACCGCTCTCGCCGACAATGCCAAGCCGCTCGCGACCAAGCGTGAAGGAAACGCCGCGCACGGCCTCGACCGTGCCGGTGCGCGTCGGGAAGGAAACCTTGAGATTATCGACCGTCAGAAGGGCGCTCATTGACCGCTCTCCCGCGGGTCGAGCGCATCGCGCAGGCCATCGCCGAGAAGGTTGAAGCCGAGACTGACAATCAGGATGGCAATGCCCGGCATGGTCGCGACCCACCACTGGTCGAGGATGAAGCGGCGGCCGGATGCGATCATCGCGCCCCATTCGGGCAGCGGCGGTTGGGCACCAAGGCCAAGGAAGCTCAGACCGGCGGCCGTAAGGATAATGCCGGCCATATCGAGCGTGACGCGCACGATGAGCGAGGACATGCACATCGGCATGACATGGCGCAACACAATGCGGAAGGGCGAAGCGCCCATAAGCCGGACGGCGGCAATATAGTCGGAGTTACGCACCGTCAGCGTCTCGGCACGGGCGATGCGGGCATAGGGCGGCCAGGAGGTGATGGCGATGGCGAGGATGGCGTTTTCGATGCCGGGTCCCAACGCCGCAACAAAGGCGAGTGCCAGTACGAGCTTCGGAAAGGCAAGGAAGATATCGGTGATGCGCATCAAAACCGCATCAACCCAGCCGCCGACATAGCCGGAGACCGTGCCGACAAGCAGCCCGACCGGGGCTGCGATAACAGCGACCAGCACGATGACAAACAATGTCAGGCGCGAGCCATGCAGCAGGCGCGAGAGGATATCCCTGCCCTGATCGTCGGTGCCGAGCAGATAGCCTTGCGCCCCCGGCGGCAGCAGACGGGCGCCGGCCAGATTGCCGATGACCGGATCATGGGGTGACAACACATCGGCAAAGATCGCGATCAACACGAGGGCAACGATGATCAGAAGGCCGAGAACGGCGAGACGGTTCGACGAGAAGCGCAGCCAGGTCATGTAGGCCCGGCCGAGGCGGGCCTGCGCGCGCGATTGCGGCCGGTCGGACAGTAGCCATTCGCGGCGACTTGCAGGGCGTTGGGGGGACGGGGCGATGCTCATCGTACGCGCGTCCTTGGGTCAAGCGTCCGGTAGAGAAGATCGGACAGGATGTTGATGGCAATGAACACCGAACCGATGATAATCGTGCCGCCAAGCACGGCGTTCATATCGGCGTTCTGCAGCGAATTGGTGATGTAGAGACCGAGTCCCGGCCAGGAGAAGACGGTTTCGATCAAAACCGAGCCTTCGAGAAGCCCGGCATAGGAAAGCGCAATCACGGTCACCAGCGGCACCGCGGCGTTGCGCAGTGCGTGTCCCCAGATGATGCGGGTTTCCGAGAGACCTTTGGCACGGGCGGCGACGATATATTCCTGCGACAGCTCGTTCAGCATGAAGCTGCGCGTCATGCGGCTGATATAGGCGAGCGAGAAATAACCCAGCAAACCAGCAGGCAGGATGATGTGGCGAAAAACATCGACGAACACGTCCCATTGCCCCTGCCAGAGAGAATCGAGCAGGTAGAAGCCGGTTACCGGCGTAAAACTGTATTCGTAGACGATGTCAATGCGACCGGGAAATGCGATCCATTGCAGCTTGGCGTAGAAGAACAGCAGGGCCAGCAGTGCCAGCCAGAAGATCGGCACGGAATAGCCGATGAGACCGACGACGCGCACGACCTGGTCAGCAATGCTGCCACGCTTGACGGCGGCAAGCACGCCGAGCGGCACACCAACGAGACTACCGATCAGGGTGCCCACCGTGGCAAGCTCTATCGTGGCCGGGAAGACGCGGCGGATATCGGCCATGACCGGATTAGTCGTCAGCACCGAGGTGCCGAAATTGCCGGTCAGCGCATCACGGATATAATAAAAGAACTGCACATAGAGCGGCCTGTTGAGCCCCATTTCCTCGCGCACGCGCTCCACCACATGGGCGGGCGCCCGGTCGCCGAGAACGGCCAGCACCGGATCGATGGGGATGACACGGCCAATGAAGAAGGTCACGGCGAGAAGGCCGAGATAGGTGGTGACCATCACCACGAGAAACCGTGCGATGGTCGAAGCCCAACCTTTGGCACGGGCGCGTTTGCGCCCGGCCAGTTGCGATGTTTCGGGAATGCTCAACGGACTACCCTTGAAGGCCGATTACTTGCTGATCGGACCGACATAGTTGGTGTCGAAGCTCGGACCCAGCTTGAAGTCCTTGAGCTTGGCGCTGTAGCCGGCCACTTCCGTCTGCTGGAAGATGATCACGAACGGACCCTTTTCCAGAACAGCCTTCTGCAGCGACTTGTACATATCGGCGCGCTTGGCGCTGTCCTTTTCGAGGAGAGCAGCCTTGGATTCGTCCGAAAGCTCCTTCGGAACATCCCAGGCATTGCGCCAGGCGAGCGTCTTGTTCTTGCCTTCGTCCGAATTGTCGGGGTTGATCGTGAAGGTTTCCGAGTTCGAATTCGGATCGAAGTAATCCTGGCCCCACTGACCGATATACATGTCGTGGGTGCGGGCGCGGTATTTGGTCAGCGTCTGCTTACCGTCACCGGGGATGATTTCGAGCTTCACGCCGGCCTGACCGAGCGTCTGCTGGAAGGATTCGGCAATACCGGTGACCGGCTGGGTGTTGCGCACGTCCATGGTGACGGTGAAGCCGTCGGCGAGACCGGCCTTGGCCAAGAGTTCCTTCGCCTTGGCAACGTCGAACTTGTAGGGATTTTCATCAAGCTCGCCGAGAACGCCCTTCGGCAGGAAGGTCTGGTGAATATCGCCGATGCCCTTGATCAGGGTCGAGCCGATGGCATCATAGTCAACCAGATATTTGAAGGCTTCCACGACCTCAGGCTTGGCCAGGTTCTCGTTCTTCTGGTTGAGGCTGATGTAATAGACCGTCCCCTTCGGCGCTGCCGTGGTTGCAAGATCCGCGTTCTTGGAGATGGCCTCGAGATCGCCCGGCTCCAGGTTGCGCGCGATATCGATATCGCCGGCTTCCAGCGCCAGACGCTGACCGGAGCTTTCCTTCATGTGACGATAGATGACGCGGGTGAGCGGCGCCTTGGTGCCGTGATAGTTGTCGTTACGCTCCAGCACGACGACTTCGTTGGCGCGCCATTCACGCATCTTGAAAGCACCGGAGCCGGCATAGCCAGTCTTCAGCCAGGCGTTGCCGAAATCATTGTCGTACTTGTATTCGTCAGACGGGGTAACGGCGGCAACGTGCTCAAGGACAAGCTTCTTGTCGACGACTGAGGCAACCGTTGCCGTCAGGCAGTTCAGGACAAAGCTCGGCGCATAGGGCTTGTCGACCGTGAAGACGAAGGTGCCTTCGTCAGCAGCCTTTGCCTTTTCTGTAACATTGTCGCCGGAGAGGCCAAACTGGGTGAGGATGAAAGCCGGGCTCTTGTCGAGCTTGACAGCACGCTCGAAGGAAAAGGCGACGTCGTCAGCGGTGATCGGGTTGCCGGAGGCGAACTTCAGGCCCTGCTTCAGCTTGAAGGTATAGGTCAGGCCGTCGTCGGAAACGGTCCAGCTGTCGGCGAGATCGCCAACGATCTTGGACGTGTCGTTGAGGTCGAGGCGCACCAGCAGATCGTAGGTGTTGCTGGTGACTTCAGCCGTCGAAAGCTCGAAAGCTTCGCCCGGATCCATGGTGATGATGTCGTCGATAGCGAAGCCCTCAACCAGCGTATCGGCCGGAGTGACGGCAAAGGCCGGAGCGGCTGCCAGAAGTGCGAGCGACATGGCGGCACCCGTTGTCAGCATGCGCATGTGACGGCTGAAAATCTGCATCTGCATTTTCGTTCCCTCTTGTTTAAGTCTTTGATGACTCTTGATTTAGTCTCTTGGATCAGGCGGCTTCGTGCCAGGCCTGACCCAAAACGCGCAGCCAGTTTTCCCGGCATATTTTTATGAGTTCCTGTTCACCATATCCGGCAGCGGAAAGAGCGGCAATCAGACTCTGGTTGCCGGCGGCATCAGCGATCTCTTCCGGAATGGTTGCACCGTCGAAGTCCGATCCAAGTGCCACGCAATCGATGCCGATGCGCTCGACGAGATAATCGACATGACGCACCATATCGGACAGCGGCGTCCTGGCATTCTCCTGCCCATCCGGCCGCAGCATGGTCGTCGCGTAGTTGAGACCAACCAGCCCCTTGCTCTCGCGGATCGCGTCTAGCTGCTTGTCCGTCAGGTTGCGGGCGACGGGCGTCAGGGCGTGAGCGTTGGAATGGCTGGCAATCAGCGGCTGGTCAGATGTCCTGGCGACATCCCAGAAGCCTTTTTCCGTGATATGAGCGAGATCGATGAGGATGCCGAGACGATTGCATTCCTTGACGAGAGCAAAACCGGCATCGGTCAGGCCCGGCGCTGTATCCGGGTCCATCGGATAGGCAAAGGGCACGCCATGCCCAAAGATGTTGTGGCGGCTCCAGACCGGGCCAAGCGACCGCAGGCCAGCCGCGTAAAAGGTTTCGAGCGCGGCAAGATCCGCACCGATTGCCTCGCAGCCTTCCATGTGCATGACGGCGGCGAAGATGCCGTCAGTCATCGCCTTGCGGATATCTGAGGTTGAGCGGCAAAGCCTCCAGGCCCCTGCCCTGTCGAGACGCAGTGCGATAGCGGCAAATTCAAGCGCAATATCGAGCGACGGCTGGCGTTCAAGCGGCTCCGAGAGCGGCGTTACGTAACGGCCATTTTCATCCGGTGTCTTCAACACCACGCCGTCGGAGGGAATGTAGATGGCGCAGAGACCGCCGGCGAGGCCGCCCTTGCGAGCGCGGGGACCATCGATATGCCCACTGTCGATCCCATCGACGAATTCCGAAACCGGATCAGCACCCTTGGCCGCATTGGCCCAAAGCCGCAGCAGCACGTCGTTATGGCCGTCGAAAACCGCCTGCATGAAAGAGAATTCCTCGCATTATCAACATATTGAGCAGAAACAGAGCTGCCATTCGCATCTGCGAACTGACGGATGCTAGACAATCCTTTCAAGTATGACAATTGCGCAAATTCGTTTTTATACAGATGGTCAACAACGTCCTTGTCGCCGCGGTATCCGGCTGCCGTCATCCCGGCGTCACAATGGTGTCCTCGGCGCAACGCAATCAAAAATAGCGTTGGCAATAGTAACAAAGGTTAAAATTCAAGTTGCATGGCGGGCGAATTTGACAATGCTGCAGCGAGTGTTGCGAGGGGTTGCGTATTATGTTCGTCTGGTCATCGATATGCGAAGCCAAAGGCATGCGGCTTGCTGCGCAAATGATCTTTCTTGCGACGGCACTATCGCTGACGGGCTGCGCCAGCCGCGCTGTCGGCGTACTCGTTCCCTCCGGCACGGCAAGCGACGCGACCAAGGTTGACCTCCTGGTTGCCACAACGCGCGCGCCCTCTGCCGACCCGGGCGTGCTCTTCGGCGGCGAACGGGCAGATCATGTGACGGCAGCAGAGATCGTCGTTTCCATACCGCCCGAGAAGAACCGGAAAGTTGGCCAGGTGCAATGGCCGAAAAAACTTCCGGCCGATCCGGAGCATGACTTTTCGACGGTCAGCGTCAAACCCCTGGCCGACTTCGCCGACGCGCGGTACTGGCTGAAGGAGAGAATGCCGAAAAGCCGGCGCGTGCTGGTTTTTGTCCACGGCTTCAACAACCGCTACGAAGATGCTGTCTATCGCTACGCGCAGATCGTTCACGATTCCAAGACCGACGTTGCGCCAGTGATCTTCACCTGGCCCTCGCGCGCCAGCGTCTTCGACTACAACTACGACAAGGAAAGCACCAACTACTCGCGCGATGCGCTGGAACGTTTGCTGAGAAACGCTGCCGATGATCCTTCAGTTGGTGAAATCACCGTGATGGCCCACTCCATGGGCTCCTGGCTGACAATCGAGGCACTGCGCCAGATGGCAATCCGCGATGGCCGCGTGAAGCCGAAGATCAAGGACGTCATCCTGGCATCGCCGGATCTGGACGTCGATGTCTTCAAGACTCAGTGGTTGGCCATGGGGCCTGACAAGCCCAAATTCACGATTTTCGTGTCACGCGACGATCGTGCGCTGGCGCTTTCGCGCCGGATCTCCGGCAATGTCGATCGTGTGGGCCAGATCGATCCCTCGCAGGAGCCTTATCGCTCGGCGCTTGAAAGATCGGGCATCACCGTTATCGACCTGACAGCGGTCAAGAGCGGAGACAAGCTCAATCACGGCAAGTTCGCGGAAAGCCCGGAAGTGGTGCGGCTTCTGGGCGACCGGCTGATCGAGGGCCAGACGGTTACCGATTCCAATATCGGCTTCGGCGACAGGCTTGGCGCGGTGGCCCTCGGCACCGCGCAGACCGTCGGAAGCGCCGCCAGCCTCGCCGTCAGCGCCCCCATCCTGATCTTCGATCCGAACACGCGGCAAAACTACAAGGGCCAGATCGACCGGCTGAACACCAGCGCCGGCAACACGCTGACCACTGCTGTAGGGGAGTAAGATGTCTGGAGGGACACGATCGACCTTCCGTCGGCTGATCAGCGCCGGAACATGGATTGTGTTGTTCGCACTCGTCGCGGCAACCAGCGTCTGGGGTGGCTTCGCTCTTTCCTATCGCTTCCCCGGCGGGCGGGGTGCAGGCACGACAGCAGCCGCCGTTTGGGCGCTGGCATCACTGGCCGTGCTGGCCCTCATTTGCTTGCGGCGACGGCGCATTCCGTCCCTGTTCGTCTATGGACTGCTATTTGTTGCCTTGCTGGTCTGGTGGAACACGGTCAAGCCCAGCAACACGCGCGATTGGGCCGACGAAGTCGGCCAAATGACCACCGGAACAGTTGTCGGGAACCGCGTAGACCTGCACAACGTCCGCAACTTTCACTGGCGCACCGAGGCCGACTACGATGTCGCATGGGAAGATCGCAGCTACCAGCTGGACCAGGTCGTTTCGGTCGATCTCCTGCTATCCTACTGGTCAAGCCCCGCGATTGCCCACACGCTCATTTCCTTCGGATTCTCGGATGGCCGATTCGTGACCTATTCCGTCGAGATCCGAAAAGAGCGCGGCGAGGCCTTCTCCGAGATCGGCGGATTCTTCAAGCAATTCGAAACCAGCGTGATCGCCGCAGATGAGCGCGATATCGTTCTCCTGCGAACCAATATCCGCAAGGAAGACGTTTACCTCTATCGCATCAACATGCCGGCTGCCGCTATCCGCTCGCTGTTTCTCGCCTATGTTGAAAAAACCAACGAGCTGGCAGCCGAGCCCAGTTTCTACAATACCGTGACGGCCAATTGCACAACGATTGTCTACCAGATGGTGGCGCGCATCGTGGATGGCCTGCCAATCGACTACCGGCTGCTCTTCTCCGGCTATCTGCCCGATTATATTGCCACTGTTGGAGGCTTTACGCCGGGCTTTGATCTCACCCAGCTCAGGGCCGGCGGCGCGATCAGCAGACGCGGCCAGGAAGCTGGCGATACGCCGGAGTTCTCGAAGGCAATCCGCGTCGGCGTGCCCGGCATCGGCGGCTAGCGCTTCATTGTTAAATGGAACCATTCTGCCGGAAGGAATTTCGGCCAGGACCAAGGACGCTGGCGAAGAGCGCAGCCGAAGTTGCGGTCGAGACGGCGGCCGACGGGTTGGCTCAAACCGGCCGTCCACTTTGTCGGCCGGCTTGAGCCAACAGAATTGCTTCCATTTAACAATGAAACGCTCTACCCGCAATTTCATTCCAGTCGCCACGATTTTACGATAAGCTTCCCTGAAAAGGGAATTTATGCATGAACCTCAAGGAGTTCGCCAGCAGGCTGGAACTGTCGCAAACCACGGTGAGTCGGGCTCTTTCCGGTTATCCCGAGGTCAAGCAGTCAACCCGCGAAAAGGTGCTGCGCGCGGCTCTTGAACTCGGCTATCGCCCCAATACCAGCGCACTCGGACTTGCGACGGGTCGCGTTGGAGCAATCGGCATTGTGCTGAAGGGTGGTGGCGAATTCGGCCCGCATACGAGCGAATTCATGGGCGGTCTCGGCAACCGGCTGCAGAAGGAAGAGATCGACATTCTCGTCTCGACGGTCGACTCCACCGAAGCCGAGCTTACCGCCTATCGGCGGCTTGCCGCGAGCAAACGTGTCGATGCCGTTGTTCTTCATTCGCCCTATATCGACGATCCGCGTGTAGAACTCCTGACAAGCCTGCGCCTGCCCTTCATCGTCCATGGCCGTCCGCAGGCAGAAGGTGCCTTTGGCTGGCTGGACATCGACAATTTCGGCGCCGTGCATCAGGCGACCCGGCATCTGCTCGACCTCGGCCACCGTCGCATCGCGTTTCTCAACGGCTATCGCGGCCGCATCTTTGCCGAACATCGCCAGGACGGCTACCAGACGGCGCTCACAGACTACGGCCTCCCACTCGACCCCGCCCTCGCCGGCAACGGCGAATTCACGGATGAAATGGGTTTCCGGTTGATGCAGGGCTTCTTGAAACTTCCGGACCGGCCGACAGCGGTCGTTGCAGGCTCGATGATGTCGGCGCTGGGCGCGATGCGGGCCATCCGGATTGAGGGACTAAAGGTCGGCGAAGATATCTCGCTCATCGCCCATGACGACGTGTTTCCCTATATCAGCCCGGAAAACCTCGTTCCGACGCTTTCGACGACGCGCTCGTCCATCCGTGCCGCAGGCGCCCGGATCGCGGAAATGCTGCTCGAACTCCTGCAGGGCAAGCCGGCCGAAAGCCTCCGGGAAGTCTGGCCTGTAGAACTGGTCGTTCGCAGATCGACGGCCGCCGCACCCTGAAGGTAAGGCGGCCGCGGATTTTCAATCGCCTTGTCAGACGGACAACGTCATACGGACAGCTCGCGCCGTTCCTTTTCCGTAAGGATCGCCAGATCGAGCACTTTTTGCAGCTCCGCGGCATGGCGGAAGCCCGGCTCCTCGGTCTTTCCAGCTCGAACAGCATCGATGAAGCGCTGGTAGTTGGTCAGCACGGTCCCCGCGTCGACATCCTTCCAGACACCCTTCTCGATATCCGCGCCCAGGCAAGCCCGCAGCGTCGAACCATCAGGTGTATGGATGACCTCGATCGCCCCCTTGTCTCCATGCATTCGCAGGCGCAGCTCGTTCAGATGGCCGACGGCCCAACGACTCGCGTGGATGACGCCCATGGCGCCATTGGCAAATTCTGCCGTCATGGTGAAGCTGTCATTGGCATCGAGATCATATTCGCCGATCTTGTTGCCCGGCGCCTTGTCAAAGGTCTTCAGTCGAGCAAAGACATGCTCGACATCGCTGCCTGCGCCATAACCGGCAAAATCAAGGATATGGATGCCGACATCGCCGAGCACGCCGTTCGAACCGTGCTTGGTGGAGAGACGCCAGAGCCATTGGGACTCAGTCGACCAGTCGCCCCAGGCCTTGGACACCAGCCAGCTCTGCAGGTAGGAAGCCTCGATATGACGAACCTTGCCGATCTGCCCGGCAAGCACCATCTGCCGGGCCTTCTGCACCTCCGCGACGTTGCGGTACGTCAGGTTGACCATGGTGACGAGGCCGGATGCCTCAGCCGCGCGAGCCATCTCGTCGGCCTTGGCATAGTCTTCCGCAAGCGGCTTTTCGCACAGCACATGCTTTCCGGCGGCAACCAGCTTCAGCGTTGTCGGGTGATGGATCTTGTCCGGCGTGACGTTGGTCACCGCATCGAACTCGCCCCAGGCAATCGCCTCATCAAGCGAGGTGAAGCGATTTTCGATCTTGTGGCGAGCGGCAAAGGCCTCGACACGGGCGATGTCGACATCGACGGCGGCGACAAGCTCGACGCCCTCGATCATCGAAAAATTCATCGCATGGGTGTTGGCCATGCCGCCGGTGCCGAGAATAAGAAGGCGAACGGTTTTCACTTGTAGCCCTCCTCACCGTCCTGATGCAGGCGCGGCCCGCGCTCGATGATCGGTTCCAGCGCCTTTTCGACCGGGACATTCGGCGCGTCATGAATGGCGGTGTAGGTTCCCTGCGGGTTATAGGCCCACTTCACCGAGTTGCGCAGCACTGTGTGCACATTGGCATCATGATAGGTCGGGTAAGTTTCGTGGCCTGGGCGGAAATAGAAGATATTGCCGGCACCGCGGCGCCAGGTCAGGCCCGAGCGGAACACTTCACCGCCCGCAAACCACGAGATGAACACGGTTTCCAGCGGCTCCGGAACTGAGAACTGCTCGCCGTACATTTCCTCGTTCTCGAGCACGAAGTTCTCATCCAGCCCGGCCGCGATCGGATGGCGCGGGTTGATGACCCACAGGCGCTCGCGCTCGCCAGCCTCGCGCCACTTCAGCGCGCAAGGGGTGCCCATCAGCCGCTTGAACGGCTTGGAAAAATGGCCGGAATGCAGCACGATCAGGCCCATGCCCTCCCAGACGCGCTTGGCGACGCGCTCGACGACTTCGTCGCTGACGGCGCCATGATCCTTGTGGCCCCACCAGAGCAGAACATCGGTTTCAGCCAGCCGCTCGACCGTCAGGCCATGCTCCGGCTCCTGCAATGTCGCCGTCGTCGCCTCGATTGCGGGATCCGAATTGAGCGCCGCCGCAATCGTGTTGTGCATCCCATTCGGATAGATGCCGCGCACGATCGCATTCGTCTGCTCGTGGATATTTTCCCCCCAGACGACCGCCTTGATAGTCATGTGTCTTCCTTCCTCGTCATCAATTCACCACCCTCGATCGGGTAGTTTCAAAAAATTGAAACCGCTTTCAAATTTTAGCGATAAGACGTCGCCCGGATTTTTGCAAGCAGAAACAGGCTTGAAAAGGCAACACCGAAGCGGACCGCTCTCCCTCAGTGGACGGAGGATTTGGAAAGAAGATTGAGGACGAGCACGCCGGCAATAATCAACCCCAGCCCAACCATGGCAGCGAGATCGAGTTTCTGGCCGAAGACGAAATAGCCAACGAGCGAGATCAGAACGATGCCGAGTCCGCTCCAGATCGCATAGGCGATGCCCACAGGTATGCTCTTCAGCGTGTAGGACAGACAGAAAAAGGCAATGGCATAACAGACGACCATCGTCACCGTCGGAACGACACGGGTGAAGTGCTGGGCCGCCTGCATCGCCGATGTACCAAGCACTTCAAACAGGATCGCGACCACCAGCACGAGATACAGCATAGGAAGGCTCATGGGTGCTCGCAATCTATTGGAAGGAAAGAGTTTTCAGGTTGGAAAACAGCGCCATCCGCTCTTCCTCACCGATATCGTGGCTGTGAAGAATATCGGCAAGCCACAGCCCGTCTGCTGCCATCCGCACAAGGAGGCAATTGGTTGACGAGTCCGTACCCACAAACTCATCGGCCCGATCACCAACCCACTGGCGCCAGCGATCACGCAAGACTGGTTCCGCCAGCAGAGCGATGGTCAGGACACGCCAGCCTTGTGCTTCTTCATGGCCTTGCCCTGTTTCATCGCCCAGCGGAAAGACGACAGATAAATAGGCCCGACTGAAACGCCCATGAGCGACCGGGTCGTTGCGCACTTCCTCATCGATCGCATGATCGAATTTTGACGTGAGATCCTCAAAAAGGCCATCGAGCAGCGCCATCTTGCTAGGGAAATGGTGCAGCAACCCTCCCTTGCTGACGCCGGCTGCCTGGGACACCGCATCCAGAGTTACGCTGGCAACCCCGTTTTCCAGGGAAAGGCGCGCAGCAACTTCCAGCAATTGCTGGCGAACGAGCCGGGGACGCTTCAATCTGTGGTGAGCGAGGGACATAATCGTATAAAGATACCATCTGGACGGTTTGTCAATATGTAAACTTTTGCGTGCGCAAGTCGCGATGAATTGCCGCAACGCCGGCCGCTAGCCTAAATGGAGATTGGTTGCGGCGAATGATCGGAGTAGAGAAAGGCAAGAAACCTGGGCAGCGCTTTCAGTCCCTGCCCGCCCGCCAAGCGAAAAGGCAAGATGACGGAACCGCGCACAGAGACCCTCTACGAAGCAATCGGTGGCGACCAGACGGTGCGTGCGCTCACGCACCGCTTCTACGAATTGATGGACACCCTCCCGGGCGCCGCGCGCTGCCGGGCCATTCACCCTACCGATCTCAGCGGCAGCGAGGAAAAGTTCTATGAATATCTGACCGGCTACCTTGGCGGTCCGCCGCTTTATACGGACAAACGCGGCCACCCCATGCTGAGGCGCCGCCATTTCGTCGCCGAAATCGGACCGGAAGAGCGCGATGAGTGGCTGATGTGCTTCAATCTGGCGATTGAGGAGACCGTTGCCCACCCGCAGTTGCGCGCGATCATTCTCGAGCCGATCACGCGGCTTGCGCACCACATGCAGAACAAGGAAGAGAATTGATGGCCGCAAGGGATTTTCGCCGCGTGCTGCCCTTCATTGCGGGGATGATGGGCGCAGCCGGCGTTGCAGCCGCTGCCGCCGCGTCGCATGGCGCCGATCCGCGGCTGCTTGGCGGCGCCTCCGCCATGTGCCTTGCCCATGCCCCGGCGCTTATCGCCTTGGCGGCAGCGTGGGAAAAACTGCGGCTTGCTGCTACCTCCGCGCTCCTGCTGTCACTTGGCACGGCACTGTTTGCAGCCGACCTGACGATGCGCCATTTCGCCGGGCACGGCCTCTTTCCGATGTCGGCTCCCACAGGCGGAACACTGATGATGATCGGCTGGCTGACGCTCGCAGTCGGCGCGCTCCTTCCTCAGAAGGCAGGCTGAACCACCCCGACCACCAATGCCCGATCGAAGGATCAGGCGCCTTCGACGACCGAAAAACCTTCGAACTTCGGCGGACCGAGATACATCGCCCGATTGTCTGCGGCGCTCTTGTGGGCAGCGCGAAAATTCTCGGACTTGGTCCACGCCGCGAAGGCGTCGCGATCTTTCCAGGTAGAGTTCGAAACAAAGAGCGTATAGCCCTCGTCCGCAAAGCTTTCGCCGCGCAGAAGGCGAAATTCGATGAACCCCGGCACCTCGGCAAGGCTGGAATCGCGGTTCTTCCAGACGGCCTCGAAGGCTTCCTCGTGCCCGATCGCTATCCTGAAGCGATTCATCGCAAAATACATCGTCAACTCCACAAATCGAAAGCCAACGTTTTGAGTCAGCCCTGCTTCCTGCGCAATCCGTCACGCTTGGCGGCGGAACTCGGAAACAGCAGAATTTTCCCGCCCAAAGCATGCGCAAGTGTTGAAATCGCATGGGGAGAACGACGAGGCAAGCGCACAAGATCAACCGGAAATGGCGTAATATTTGCAGCCGCAAGCTCATGCGTCGAATGCTGGCTCAGCAATTCATAGAGCTCGGGCACCATGCCGTCGCCGATCTGGTCGGCAAGCTTGTGCAGGCCGATCATGGTCATCTGATCGGGACGATCATTGTTCATTTCATAGACTCCAATGATTCTCGGCAAGGCGCGGCTCAGTTGGCGCGCTTTTCGCTCATTTCCTGCAGCGCTCGCTCAAAGCTGGATTTGCTGCCATTGCGCAGCGGAACAAAGGCTTTGCCCCACTTCTTGCAGCCCGTCTTGACGCGCAGACATGCGTCATGGCTGATGCAGTCGATCGGGCAGAAAACGCAGTCTACGGAGGGAAGCACGTTGTCGATGCGCGAAACGGCTTCGCGCAGGCCGCCGTCATGGTGGATCAATTCGGCGCCGAAGGAAGTGACGATCTGGCGCAGATGCGCGACCTGACAATCACGGCCACCGACATAGAGGAAGCTGCGCCCCTCAAGAGTAGGCTTGGAAGAATCTGCCGCGACAGCGGGTGCAGCTTGCCGGCCGGTGTCGCGCTGCTTTTCCTTGCCGCGCTGCTGTCGACGCTTGTCACCCATGTGCAACTCCCGATCTGTCGTGGCGGCAAATGCCGCTCGTTTCGTTGAGCGCGACCCTAGTAAACTTGATAAAAATAGTAAAGTATAAACATGACTTATCATATTTTTTGAGAATTTCTTTCGAACAAAAAACGCCGCTTCCTGCGTGACAGAGAGCAGCGATAATGCATTCGATACAGCGGGTTAGTTTGTGGCGTCAACGCCCGAAAGCCAAGGGAATTGTAAACGTCCAACTGCTCTTGCCGGCGCCATCCGGAATTTTAGGGAAGGGAGCAGCCCGCTGAACAGCCTCGATAGCCGCCTGGTCCAGAATCGGGAAGCCTGCACTTTTAGCGATACTCACCCCCGTTAAGGAACCGCCGGAAGACACGGTGAAGCGCACCTGCGCGGTGCCTCTGAGCCCTTCGCGCTTGGCGGAATTCGGATAACGGAAAGCCCGGTTCAGCTTGGAACGAATTTTGCCGGGATAGTTGGAGGCCGCAGCATTGCCGGCCTGCTGGTTCATGTTGCCCTTCTTGCCGCTGGACGTACTGGCCTTGGCATCAGCCGCGCCGTCGGCCTGCCCTTTCTGTGTTGAGACAACGTTCTGCCCGGCATCGCCCGCCTTCTGCTTTACCGGCTTCTTGCGCTCCACCTTCTTCTTCGGCTTTTCTTCCGGAGGCTTTTCCTTGGGTTTTTCAATCTCTTCAGGCACAGGCTGGATTTCGGGTTTTTCCTCGGGGATTACCGTCTCGACCGGGCTTACCGTCGCCGTCACTTCGGCGTCGGCAACAATCATCGGCGGAATGTCTTCCGCCGGAAGCACCACGTCGGCCTCGACCGGCTGAACATCCGTCGCCGTTTCTGACGGGATTTCTGTCTCCACTGGCCGGATCTCTTCGACCTGTGCCGTTTCCTCGACGGGCTGAACCTCTTCCGGCGGCGTTTCCAGCGGATCGATCGGCTGCTCGGTGGGATTGCCCGCCTGCAGGGTCTCCTCGAAGGCGTTGCCGAGCAAAGTGACTTCCATCGCCTCGCCGCCAGCCACCTGCGCGGTCACCTCTTCATTTTCAGGCTGGAACAGTGCTGCAGCTCCCGCATGCGCAAGCAACGACAGACCGACGGCGACCGTCCATTTCATCAATGTCTTCATGACAGATACCGATGCGCTAGCTGCATCAGCCCTTCAGTTCCACGGAAGCCTTCGAGCCGGCCGCAAGACCCTTCATGCAGGCGCCCTTGCCAACGCCCTGCCCGGTGCAAACGGGTGCGTCATTGATCAGCATGCTTTTGACCGCCTCGCATTTGGTACCGGGCAGGTCGAATTGACGCACCTTGACCTTGCCTGCGGGCAGATCGCGAAAATCGAGAACGGCCATGCGCTCCACCAGGCCCTTCTCGTCGAAGAGGACGAATTCGAAGGATGCCTTGTCCAGAGACTGCTCGAAACCGTTCGTCGCGAGGAAGGTCAGCTTGCAGCCCTTTTCAGATGGCGTGAGTTCATTGAGTTCGATGGCAAGCTTGCCCGCTGCGTCCTGAGCAAGGACTTGGCTCGGCAGGGCCGCCGTCGCCAGTATGGCAAGAGAGAGTGCGCGCATCGTCGTGATCATGTTGCCCATTCCTAAAAACTGGCCTGGAGTGGCGGATTTCCATGATTTCCAGGGCATCCAAGAGGCACCTTTTCAAGCCGCACCGGAAATAACTTGACCCGCAAAATCATATATTGCGTCCATAATAAAAGGTGAGTATGGAAGTCAAGATACGAACGCAAGGAATGACCGAAAATCGGCGAAAAACGCCTCCCGGAACGTTCCGTCAGGACCCACAGACTTTGACATCGAATGAACCAGAAAAAGTGATTGTGCCCGTGCAGACCGACACGAAGCCCCGCATGATCGATAGCCACGATCTCTTTCGTGGCAAAACCGAAATCCAGATCGCCCATGACGGCGCGATCTACCGCATGAAAATCACCCGTCAGGGCAAACTTATTTTGAACAAGTAGGCGATCATGACCACCAGCACCCGTCCGACCCCAGTCGAAATCCGCGCCTACCGCGCAGAAAACAGCAAGATGCGCGAGCGCGATATCGCCGCCCAGCTTGGCGTTTCGGAAGCAGCGCTCGTTGCTGCCGAATGTGGGCTGACCGCCATCCGCATCGACGGCAGCGCCAATCGCTTTCTGGAGCGCGCGCCGGAGCTTGGGACAGTCATGGCCCTTACCCGCAACGAAAGCGCCGTGCATGAAAAGATCGGCCCATTCGAAAAGGCGTCCACCGGCCCGCAGGCATCGATCGTTCTTGGCAGCGAGATCGATCTGCGTGTTTTCCCGCGTGCCTGGGCCTATGGCTTTGCCGTGGCCAAGACGGATGGTGAAAACATTCGCCACAGCCTGCAGTTCTTCGACAAGCAGGGCGTTGCCGTCCACAAGGTTCATCTGCGGCCGGAATCCAATCTCGGCGCCTACCATGCAATCGTTGCCGATTTCCGCCTCGATGACCAATCGCAGGAATTCGTCGAAAAGATAGCCACATCGGTGGCGGAAACCGAAGATACCACGCTCGATGTCGCAGAACTCCGCGATCGTTGGAGCAAGATGACGGACACGCACCAGTTCCACGGCCTGCTCCGCAACCTGAAGGTCGGCCGCCGGCAGGCGCTGCATTCCGTTGGTGAAGAGTATGCCTGGCTGCTCGCTCCGTCTGCCGTTGAGCAGATGATGCGCGACAGTGCCGCAGCCGGTCTGCCGATCATGTGCTTCGTCGGCAATCACGGCATGATCCAGATCCATTCCGGCCCGATCGAAACCATCCAGCAGATGGGGCCTTGGATCAACATCTTCGACCCGACCTTCCATCTTCACCTGCGTGCCGATCACCTTGCCGAGGTATGGGCCGTGCGCAAGCCGACCGCTGATGGCCATGTCACTTCGCTTGAAGCGCTGGATGCCAAAGGGGAAATGGTCATCCAGTTCTTCGGCAAGCGCAAGGAAGGCTTTGCCGAACGCCCGGAATGGCGCGCCATCATGGAAGGCCTGCAGAAGCTCGACACCACGGCTGCGGCCTGAGAGGAAACGTCATGAGCAAGCTTCTCGATCTGCGCAGGCTCCGTTCCTGGGAAAAGGCACTGGCCATCTTCGCGGTGGCCGCTCCCTTCGTCCTGCCCGCAATCTCGCCGGAGGCACCGGTCTTCGTACGCAACGCCGTTGCCGAAGACATGCAGGCAGTCGACACCGCGCGTCTGGTTTCGATCGGCGGCGCCATCACCGAGATCATCTACGCGCTCGGTGAGGAAAAGCGCCTCGTGGGCCGTGACAGCACCAGCATGTATCCTGAAGCAGTCCTCAAAATCCCTGATGTCGGCTACATGCGGCAGCTTTCGCCGGAAGGGGTGATCGCGACCAACCCGACCGCGATCATCTCCATCAAGGGCAGCGGCCCACCGGAAGCGCTTGCCGTTATCAAGCAGTCAAATATCGCGTTCGAAACCGTCCCCGAGATATTCGACAGCCAGGGCATCCTGAACAAGATCAAGAGCGTCGGCAATTTTCTCGGTGTACCCGAGAAAGCGGCTGTCCTGAGTGCCACCGTCAAGGCCGATCTCGATGCGGCTGTGGCCGACGCCGAAAAGCGGCCGGACGCGGAGCGCAAGCGTGTTCTCTTCATCCTCAGCACCCAGGGCGGCAAGATCATGGCTTCGGGCAGCGGTACCGCCGCCGACGGCATCATCCGTCTATCCGGCGCCGTCAATGCGACCGGCACCTATGCTGGCTACAAGCCCCTGACGGATGAGGCCATCATCGAAGCCAAGCCCGACGTTATCCTGATGATGACGCGCGGCGGCAGCCACGGCGCTGGTGACGACGAGCTTCTGGCGCATCCGGCCCTCAGCCTGACACCTGCCGCAAAAGACAAGGCCGTGATCCGCATGGATGGACTTCACCTGCTTGGCTTCGGCCCCCGCACGGCCAGCGCCGTGCGCGAGCTTAATGCCGCAATCTACGGAAAAAAGCCGAATGCCTCCCAGTAATATGGCTATTGAAAATGGCCATGGCGCCCCGACGCGCATGAAGGAAGACTGGCGTGCCGGCGACCGCTCCCAAGCAGCGCGGTTGTTGATCGCAGTCCTGATCGTACTGGCCATCGCTACTTTCCTGGCTTCAATCATGACCGGTGCCGCCGACGCATCGCTTGGCAACCTGTTTCGCTGGCTGACGGGAACCGAGACGGCAGAACAGGCGCTCAGCATCCGTGACCGCATCATCATTCTCGACATCCGCTTGCCGCGCGCTGTACTTGGCATGCTGGTCGGCGCCGCACTTGCGGTCTCCGGCACGGTCATGCAGGGCCTGTTTCGCAATCCGCTGGCCGATCCCGGTCTCGTCGGCGTATCTTCCGGCGCAAGCCTGGGAGCGGTCTTGATCATCGTGCTCGGCAGCGCCTTCTTCGGCCCGGTCTTCGCTGTCTTCGGCTTCTATGCCTTGCCCGTCGCTGCCTTCTTCGGCGGCCTAGCCACGACCTTATTGCTCTACCGGATCGCGACCCGCAGCGGCCAGACATCCGTTGCGACGATGCTCCTGGCAGGCATCGCCATCGCCGCACTTGCGGGCGCCGTCACCGGCGTCCTGATCTTCGTTGCCGACGACCAGCAGCTCCGCGACCTGACCTTCTGGGGCCTTGGTTCGCTTGCTGGTGCCAGCTGGACGAAAATTCTGGCGGCGGGACCAATCATTCTTTTGTCACTGGCCGTCGTTCCCTTCCTCTCGCGGGGTCTCAACGCCCTGACATTGGGCGAGGCAGCCGCGTTCCACATGGGTGTCCCCGTTCAGCGATTGAAGAACGTCGCCATCGTCAGCGTCGCTGCCGCCACCGGAGCTTCGGTCGCCGTCAGTGGTGGCATCGGCTTCGTCGGCATCGTCGTGCCGCATGTGCTGCGCCTCGTCATCGGGCCGGACCACCGTTTCCTGCTGCCGGCTTCGGCGCTTCTCGGCGGCACGCTGCTGATTTTCGCAGACATGATCGCCCGCACCATCGTACCGCCTGCCGAGCTGCCGATCGGCATCATCACAGCCTTTGCCGGCGCCCCCTTCTTCCTGTGGATCCTGCTGCGCGGGCGCTCTCACATGGGGCTTTGAGGACGAACAATGATCAAGGCCAGCAACGTTTCCGTCCGACTTTCGGGCGCCCAAGTGCTTCACGGTATCGATCTCGAAGCATCGGCGGGCAAGCTCACAGCCATCGTCGGACCGAACGGCTCCGGCAAGACCACGACCATGCGCGCCCTCGCCGGGGAAGCCCGCTACGAAGGCTCCGTCAGCATCAACGGATACAACCTTGCCACACTGAAACCATGGGAATTGGCGCTGAAGCGCGCAGTCCTGCCGCAAGCCACCGTCATCTCCTTTCCCTTCACCGTACGCGAGATCGTGCGCATGGGACTTTCTGTCGGCGTGGCTACCCAATCCGACGAGATTGACCGCATTTCCCGCGAAGCGCTTGAGGCTGTCGATCTGTCCGGCTTTGCCGGTCGCTTCTACCAGGAGCTTTCAGGCGGCGAACAGCAACGCGTGCAGCTTGCCCGCGCACTCTGCCAGATCTGGGATCCATTGCAGAACGGCGAACCCGCCTTCCTGCTGCTCGACGAGCCGGTTTCCAGCCTCGACATCCGACACCAGCTGACGATCATGCGGCTGGCGCGCGATTTCTGCCGTCGCGGCGGCGGCGTCATTGCGATCATGCACGACCTCAACCTGACGGCGATGTTCGCTGACCACATGGTGATGATGCGCAGCGGACGGGTCCACGCGGCAGGCCGCCCGGCAGAGGTCATGACCGATGACGTCATGGAAAACGTCTTTGGTTGCCCGATGCGGGTCAATGCCATACCAACCGACGCAGTACCCTTCGTTCTGCCCCACACTGCCGGTGCCTGACCAGAATCCGGGGAACAAAACCCCTTTCGAGACGTTTCGACACGAACCCCCGGCTTATCTGCCTGGGGAAAGCCGAACCCGCGGCACGAAAGGAGTCTTCCCATGGCCACTGGCCTGTTTTCAAGTTCCGCCAAGAAGCGCAACGGCGCCTTCCTCAATTCCGTCGATGACCAGCTGAGTGAAATCCGCGACGATATCGCGACGTTGAGCAATCTTTTATCGAAACGCGGCGCACAGGCATCCAAGGATGTCCGCACGAAAGCCGGCGATATTCGCGGCCATGCGGAAACCGGCCTTGACGACCTGCGCGAACAGGGCGAGCTGCTTCTCTCCGAACTCCGCGACCGCTATGCCGTGGCAGAGCGTCAGGTTCGACAGGGCGTTCGCGAGCATCCTGTTGCGACGATCGGGGCAGCCGCAGCCGTCGGCGTTCTTCTTGCCATCATGCTTCGTCGCTGATCGATCAGACAAATCGACAATGCAACGGATCGCCTGAAATCGGGCGATCCAACACCTTGATTTCCTGCATCATCTTTTGCTGTGAGCGATTCCGGGCTATGACGACGCTCATAGGCTTGAAGACTGATGCCGAACCACGTGTAACGGTACCCCTTGTCCGCGGGCCGCGCAATCTGGAGATGAAGTATGGGCTCTTTGGGGGCACTCCTCTCGACGCTGATCATGACCGACGTCGGCGCGACCGTTTCCCGCTACAAGCGCAACGGTATCTATTGGCTGATTGCCGGTTTTCTTTTCCTCAATGCCTATATTTTTGCAGTGATCGCCGGCGCCCTGTATCTCGCGACCCTCTATCCGCCTGTGGTGGCAGCGGCCCTGGTGGCGGGCGCGTTCGTCATTCTCGGCATTATCGTGCTTTGTATTCTTGCCTATGTGCGCGCCCGCGACCGCCGCATCCTTCTGGAAAACCGCCGTCAATCCCAGCTTCAGACTGGCCTCATCGCCGCAACCGCACTTTCGCTGGTTCGTCAGCAGCCGCTGCTTGCCGCCGGCGTCGCCGTGGCGCTAGGCGCATTTCTAGGTCTCACCCGCAAGAAAAGCGGCAGCGAAGACTGATCTTTTTTGGGATTGAAATTTCTGTTGCTGGCTAAAGCGGCAGGCGCACCAGCGCAGTGACGCCTGCCGGCAGGTATTGGACTTCAACAGAGCTTCCCATCACCTTGTCCAGGCTGCGTTCGATCAGGATCGAACCGAAACCCTTGCGATCAGGTTCGGCCACCGGCGGCCCACCGACTTCCGTCCATATCATACGCAGCACCTGCATGCCGTCTTCATCGACCTTGCGGGCGGTAATAATGACCGTGCCCTCAGCGCGCGTCAGCGCCCCATATTTCGCGGCGTTGGTCGCCAATTCGTGTAATACCAGCCCCAGCCCGACAGCCTGATCGGGGCCAAGCAGTATCTCGTCCTTGTGGATCTCGACCTGACGATCGTAATCGCGAACGTGGGGCGCAAGCTGCTTGTGTAGAAGCGCCGAGAGCCGGATGGCGCCCCATTCATGATCCGACAACAATCCGTGGGCCTCGGAAATCGCCTGCAGGCGACCGGCAAATGCGGTCATGAATTGCTTTGGGTCGCTGGTGGTGCGCAGTGTCTGGCGGGCGAGCGACTGAAGCATGGCCAGCGTGTTCTTCACCCGGTGATTGAGTTCCCTCAGGAGAAGCCGGGTTCGCTGGTTGGAAGTCTGTTCCTCGGTGACATCGACATTGATGCCGAGGAATACGCTCGGCCGGCCGGCAGAATCCCGTTCATGCACCCGGCCCCGGCCCAAAAGCCACCGCCCGCCCTTGGTGACCCGAAACAGCCCATCATATTCCTCGCCATTGGCCATTGCCGTGCGAAGCCTTGAAAGTGCTGCCAGCCTGTCATCGGGATGGATAGCCGCGAAAATATCCTTTGCCTGAATGGTAACCGAAGGCTCCATGCCGAACATCCGTGTCATGGCGTGGTTGCATGACACTTCACCCGTTCGAATATTCCACAGCCAGCTCCCGATATTGGCCGCATCCAGCGCCATTTCGTGACGCTGCTCTTCGCGGGATATCTCCGCTTCCTTGAGCGCACGCTGGCGGCTCTCGTGCTTCAGACGTAGAAGTGCAGAAGCCATTTCGGACAATCGGTGCAACTGAGTGAGCCAGGTCGGATCGACCTGTTCGCGGGGCTGGACATCGAAGACGCAGACCGTGCCGACAGCCTGGCCCTCGATAAGGATAGGCACGCCCGCGTAAAAACGAAGAAATGGCTCCGCCGCTACAAAGGGTTGCGACATGAACCGAGGGTCTTTCGTGGCATCGAGCACCACGAGTTCTCCGCGCTCCGCCTCGTCGATCACATGAGCGCAAAAGGACGATCGCGCCGGAGCGCTGGTCTGATCGACGCCAACAGCCGACTTGAACCATTGATCACGAATGTCCAGCAGCGTCACGAGAGCGACGGGTGCCTGAAAAACTGTTGCAGCCATGGCTGTCAACGCATCGAAATCAGAATCCGGCTCGGTCATGTCGGGGACGAAATTTCGCAAAGCTTCCAGCCGTGGAAGCGAAGCGAGAGCGGGGTAATCCTCCGCCGGCAATATCGTCGACTCCGTCATCAAAATTTCAAACCCCAAGCCCCGATCCGTTTGCGATCGGGGACCAATTTATTCCCACTCAGACATCTTCCCGGACCGGACATCCTGTTCTGCCTTATTGTCACCGATGGCGCAACGCTGCCGGGGAGCAGTTGGCCACAAACACGGAAAACGGCGCGGCAGTGGAACTGCCGCGCCGTGTCGGTCTTTGAAGAGATCAGGATACGAACGCGCGTGACGTCATGGGGGCGGACGTCGCATCAGGTCCATACTCACCTTCACCGGAAATCTGCAGTATATCCTGAAGACGCTGGCGCGCGCGGTTGACGCGGCTCTTGATCGTGCCAAGCGCGCATCCGCAAATTTCCGCAGCTTCTTCATAGGAAAACCCGGAAGCGCCGACAAGAATGATGGCTTCCCGCTGATCGGGCGGCAGCATATCGAGCGCCCGCTTGAAGTCCTGCAGGTCAAGCGATCCGTATTGAGCGGGATGCTGGGCAAGCGACTCGGTGAAGTAACCGTCGCTATCCTGCACCTCACGCCCGCGCTTGCGCATCTGGCTGTAAAGCTCGTTGCGAAGGATGGTGAATAGCCATGCCTTCATATTGGTGCCCATCTCGAAATGGTCCTGTTTGGCCCAGGCCTTCATGATGGTGTCCTGCACGAGATCGTCGGCCCGGTCGTGCCGCCCGATCAAAGACATCGCAAATGCGCGCAGGCTGGGCAAAGCCGCCAGCATTTCCCGTTTGAAACCCGACTCTTCAGCGTTCACGCGTTCGCTCATTCTGCCACATCCGGAAGGGTTTGCCGCTCAACTGCGTCGAGTTTTTCGAGCAGGTCCAAAAATTTATCTGGAATGGCCTCTTCCTGTACGGAAATATAGAGCGCGCGCAGCTTGGCTGCAATTTGCGCATTCGGATCTTCTGCGCGCGTAAATTTATCAACCTCGCGCACCGCCCCAACTCTCTCGATCATAAACTCACATAACCTTCGATGTTCATCTGAGCCGGTAATGCGCGATGAAAAAATATGTTCCATCGCGGGAACCTTTTTTTTTACGGCACGTTTTGGAGCCATGCTGGCGAACAGAACCCAAGCCAGATTGAGGGAGTATTTTGTATGTCACTTTCTACCCGGATCGCTCCGTTCCTGCCTTACCTGCGCCGTTACTCGAGAGCATTGACGGGATCCCAGACCTCCGGTGACGCCTACGTCGCTGCCGTTCTCGAAGCGTTGATCGCGGATGTTTCCATTTTTCCGAATGCGAGCAATGACAGAGTGGCCCTGTTCCAGCTTTATACGAAGCTGTTCGGTTCATCTTCGGTGATGATCCCCGAACCGGTCTCGCCCTTTGCATGGGAAAAACGCGCGTCGATCAATCTGGCATCGGTCTCGCCCATGGCACGCCAGGCGTTCCTTCTGGTTTCCGTCGAAGGTTTCCGCACGAGCGAGACGGCAGAAGTCCTGAGTTCATCGGAAGAAGCCGTCAACAAACTGCTTGAACGCGCGTCGGAAGAAATCTCGCGTCAGGTCGCAACCGACATCATGATCATCGAAGATGAACCCCTGATCGCGATCGATATCGAACAGATGGTCGAGAGCCTCGGTCATCGGGTAACCGGAATTGCGCGCACGCGCGACGAGGCTGTTGCCCTGTTCCGGACGACACAACCTTCCATGGTTCTCGCAGACATTCAGTTGGCCGATGGCAGCTCCGGCATTGATGCGGTCAACGAAATTCTACAGAGCGCGGCAATCCCGGTGATCTTCATCACCGCGTTCCCGGAAAGACTGCTGACGGGCGAACGGCCGGAACCCACCTTCCTCGTCACCAAGCCTTTCAACCCGGATATGGTCAAGGCGCTGATAAGCCAGGCGCTCTTCTTCAACGAGTCGACCAAGGCAGCCGCCTGACGCGGCAGGAAATCCAGGAACCGGCCTTGCGGGCGAAGATATTCGCCCGCAGCCCTTTTTGACGAAGCGTTGCGACACGACGCAGAAATGGCAGTGACTGCGCCCGCCAGCAAGAGCGACGCATATGATGAAGGGCGACCCGAAGTGGCCATCGACGGCAAAACACGCCCTCCAGACGCTAGTGACCTTATCCGAGCGCATCTCACAAAGCTGGTTCTGGAGAAAACTGGCGTTGGTTATCTCTTCCAATCTCCCGACCTTGAGCTTCTACACGTCGGTCCCCTTCCCCAAGGCCTGTCGACATCCGGAGGAAATGATCCCGATGCGGAGATGTTCGGTGAGGAGCATGGCAAGAGGCTGATCGAAGCCAAGCGTTTGGCACTCAACGGAAGCGGAGGGCAGTCGCTGGAGCTGGACATCACCAATCCCAGCGGACAGCGCATATACCGCATAGACATCGAAAGGATTGAGAGCCACCAAGGTGGTGTCCTGTCGGTCATCACCGACATATCGGAAAGCCATCGCCGAGAACGCGTCCTGCGCACGCTTCTGCGCGAATTGAGCCACCGCTCGAAAAATTTGCTCGCCATCATTCAAGGCGTCGCCACGCAGACAGCGCGTCAGGCCTTGTCGCTCGACTGTTTCCTCGTGACGTTTCGAGGACGTATCCAGTCGCTTGCCTCGTCTCAGGATCTGGTAACCGATTCCAGCTGGCGCGGCGTGTTTCTGTTTACGCTCGTCGAAAAGCAGCTTCAGGGTTATTGGCCAGACCCGGAAATGCCCGCAGCCATTACGGGCATCGACGCGTATCTGTCCCCCAACGCGGCCCTGCATATCGGCCTCGCCTTGCATGAGCTCGTGGTCAACTCAGCGTCGCACGGCGCGCTTGCCGTCGGGGTCACGTCTCTCACGATCAATTGCTTCGAAACCATCCACGAAGGCGGCAAGGCTGTCGAGATCAACTGGATCGAGCACCTCCCGCCCTCCATTGTCACGGAGGAAGTGGACGAACGCCCGTTCGGACGCACAGTGCTGGAACGTGTTGTTCCCTCGGCCGTGGACGGCAAGGCCTATTATCTCACGAGCCCCGATCAGATCGAATACCGACTGATCGTGCCCGCCCGCGAATACGAGATCATCACCCGGCTGGAAGAGTGAGCCGACAAGCATTTCAGGATGATGCTGAAGTGATTGGTCCTCTAGATTCTTTTGTTTGCGTTTGTCTTTTCGGGAAAACCGGTTTCCACTTTTCCGTGACAAACTCTAAAAAGATAACAGCCAGCGCCGGGGGAAGGCACTGGCTGATATCGACAACTCACCGAGGGGGCATGTGAGCTGATGCCGGATCTCGTTGGGGGCGTTCGCATTGGGGGCGATGCGAACCGTATCCGGACATCCCGTAAACGGCCTTCGAGAAAAAAGGTTCCGGAGATTTCAGAAAAATTTTCAATTTTTTTTGAAGGTGATCGACGCAGGTTTCAGAGCGCCTCAAGTTCCGCCCGGTGTCGGTAAAGGCTCAGGAATTTCCTGTAGTCACGATCGTAGGCGTCACGCGTTGCCGGATCGGGCCGATGCTCCTGGCCACCGGGATACATCGCCTGCCCGGCCCCCGCGAGATCCGGATAAAGCCCGCCAGCCACGGCTGCCACGATCGCAGTACCAAGCAAAACCGCATCATTGGCATGTGGTATGACCACACGGCATCGTGTGACATCGCAATAGAGTTCCATCAGAAGCGGATTGCGCACATGACCGCCGGTGACATGAAGCGTATCGAGATCGTAGCCCGCCTCCCGCATCATATCGAGGATGTGGCGGATACCGAGCGCGATGGCAACGCAGGTGCGCCAATAGAGCCGGCAAAGCGCATCAAACGAGCTGTCGAGCGTCAGTCCACTGATGACGCCAAGAGCATGGGGGTCGGCGAGCGGCGAACGGTTTCCGTGGAAATCCGGCAACACATGCAGTCGCCCGGCAAAATCAGGTCCATGTTCGGAGCGTAACTCCTGAATACGCAAAACGATGCGAGCGTGAACGTCGGGGGTCGGATCTCCTCCCGCACTATGGCTGCGGACTACATGATCGAGCAGAGCGCCCGTGGCGGACTGCCCACCTTCGACCAACCACGCCCCTGCAAAGCCGGCTTCGAAATACGGCCCCCACAAACCAAAACCCGGTTTCATCGTCTGGGAAAAGGCAACAATGCAGCTCGACGTTCCGGCAATCAGCGCCAGTTGCCGCTCCAGCTTGCTGCTATCATCAGCAAAACCACCCAACACGCCGATCGCGCCGGCATAGGCATCAATCAGGCCGGTCGCAACGCGGCATTCCTCGTCCAGACCCAGTTCCATCGCGGCTGCAGCAGTGAGCGTGCCAACGGATTGGCCGACAGGCGTCGTTTCATGGGGCAAGCCGCCACGTTCGAGCAGGTCATCGAGGCCGATTTCGCCAAGAAAATCGGTGCTCCAACCCTCTTCCTTGTGCGCCAGATAATTCCATTTTGCCGTTAGCGTGCAGCGCGACCGCGCCGGATTGCCCGTTGCCCTCCAGGACATGAAATCGGCAAGATCGAAGAAGTAACCCGTCTTTTTCCATTGCACGGGCAAATTCTGCTTCAGCCACATCAGCTTGGGCATTTCCATTTCCGGCGACATGACCCGGCCGGTATGGGCCAGAACCGGATGGTTGGTCGCGGTGCAGGCATCCGCTTGCTCCAGCGCGCGATGATCGAGCCAGACGATGGTATCCCACCTGGGATCACCCTTGCGATTGACGGATAGTGGCGCGCCGTCCCGGTCGCGGACAACCAGGGAGCAGGTCGCATCGAAGCCGATCGCAGCGATCGAAGACGCGGGAACGTCCGCCTTGGCGCGCGCAGTCTTTACGGCAATGCAGGTCGCCTGCCAGATGTTTTCGGAATCGTGTTCGGCGTGGTTTTCCTCTGGCCGGTTCATCGCGATCGGATAATCCGCCCGGGCCAGCAGCCTGCCATGCCTGTCAAAAATTCCCGCGCGGGCGCTGCCGGTCCCGACATCGACAGCAACGAGCAGATCGCGCATTAAGCAGTGTTCCCATCCCTTTGTTCTTTTCGAACAAAATGGATCAAATCGCTCATCTCGTCAAACAACACGTCCGGCGAAAGCTGTCGCAAAGAGGTCAGATGACGCTCGGTTTTGGCATGGGATGCACCGGTAAATGCGAAGACCCGCATGCCAGCCGCCTTGGCTGCCTGAATACCGGCGGGGCTGTCTTCGATAACAATGCACTCGGCGGGAGCAACGCCCATCTGCGATGCCGCATGGAGGAAAAGGTCGGGCGCCGGCTTGCCGTGCTCAACCATGCTCGCGCTGAAAATATACGGCTCCAGCTTGTCGATCAGGCCGGTGATGGTGAGCGACAGGCGGATGCGCTCCGGCTGACTGGAAGAGGCTACACAGCGCGCGAGGTCCAGATCATCAAGGGCCGCCGCGATGCCAGGCACCGGCTGCAGTTCCGCCCGAAAACGGCGATAGAGGTCCAGCCGCATTTCCTCCAGGAAACGATCATCAACGGCCAGGCCATATTCATCATGCAGGATCGACGACATGGTCTTTAGGCTTTTGCCGAGAAAGAGCTCAGTCGCCTCTTCTGCATCCATCTCCACGCCGGCATTGCCCAGGACACCGATCAATACCTCGATCGACAACGGTTCGCTATCGACCAGAACACCGTCGCAATCAAAGATCACCAGCTTTGGAGAAAGGCCGGCCATCAAAAACTCCCGCGCGTAACGGCAATCCGGCCGAAAGCGGCCACGAGGTTACGCGAGGGGAAAGCCACCATGTCGTCAATCTCCAAGATGTCCGTCGAGATAGAGCTGCAGGGTTGCCCGCGTGCCCTTGCTCCAGAGCGTTTGCAGCGCATGTGCAAAACGCCTCCGGAACAGATCGGATTTCGCAACTTCGCCGAAGATATCCGAAAGCGCAAGGAAGGCATCGGGATTATCCTTGGCTTTCAGTGCCGCCTCGCGAAGCCGGTCGGCGCTGGCGTCATTGAACGTGATCGGCTTGCCGCTATCTGTCGTGCCTTCGAAGTAACGGCACCAGAGCGCCGAAACCAGCGACAGGCCAACGACATCCTCGCCACGCTTCAGCCGGTCGGCGGTCGAGGGCAGGATAAATTTCGGCTGCCGGTTGGAGCCATCCTGCGCAAGCCGCGGGATGGTGTCGCCGATCTTCGGGTTGAGCAGCCGCTTTTCCACGAGCTTGAAATAGTCGTGCAGGTTTGTGTTCGGCACCGGCGGCACGATCGGGATGATTTCGTCGTGCTCCAGCTTGTCGAGGAAGGCCTGGATGATCGGCTCTTCCATGGCGTCATGGACGAAATGAATATCCAGAAGCGCTGCCGGATAGGCAATCGCCGCATGGCCGCCGTTCAGGATGCGGATTTTCATGTGTTCGTAGGGCGCGACATCCGGCACGAACTGGACGCCGACATCCTCAAGTGCGGGACGTCCCGCCGTGAATTTGTCTTCGAGCACCCACTGCTTGAATTCCTCGCAGAACACCGGCCAATTATCGTCGATGGCATAGTCGGAGGCCGCAATGCCGATTTCGCGCGGGCCGGTTGCCGGCGTGATGCGGTCAACCATGGCATTCGGGAAGGCGACATTGGCATCGATCCACTCGGCCAGAGACGCATCGGAGAGGCGCGCAAGACCGGAGACGGCGGCATGGGTGACTTCACCATTGCCCGGAATATTATCACAGGACATGACGGTGAAGGGTGGAATACCGCGCTCCTTGCGCAGCTTCAGGCCGGCGATGATCAAGCCGAAGACAGTCTTCGGCGCATCAGGGTTCTCGGCATCTGCAACGATCGCAGGATGGTTCGGGTTGAAGAGGCCTGAGGCCGGATCGATGAAATAGCCGCCTTCGGTAATCGTCAGCGAGACGATGCGGATCGCCGGATCGGCAAGCCGCGCAGTCGTGGCTTGCGGATTGCCGGGGCTGAGATAGCCGATCATCGGTCCGGTAACACGCGCGGCACTCTTGTTGTTATCCTGCTCGACCACCGTGGTCAGGTAGTCCTGCTCGGCAAGCTTGGAGCGCATCGTCTCGTCGGAGGGCAGCACGCCCGCACCGATGATCGCCCAGTCATGGCCACGGCCGGTGTTGAAGAGGTCGTCAAGATAGATGGCCTGGTGTGCGCGGTGAAAGTTGCCGACCCCGAAATGAATGATGCCGGCCTTCAGATCAGACCGCTCATAGGCGGGAACGGCGGCTGTCGCCCTGATGGCATCGAGATTGGCGAGCGAAAGTTTCGTGGTCATTTCTTCTTCCTTTCGACGAGCGTCAACTCGTCCAGTTGCCGCCGCGACCGTTGTACTTTCGTGGATGCAACTCTCCGCGAAAGTACGCCAGATCCGGTGATGACAGCGTTTTTCCCTTGAAGACGCTTCATCGAATTGCCAGTCCCTTTTCATCGAACCGGTGAATGCGCCCTTCCTCGGGCGTGAGATAAACCACATCGCCATGGCTCGCGCCGAAATCACCGGCGACGCGGGCGGTCACCTGGCCGATGCCCTCGACCTTGATGTGCAGGAAGGTATCGGCCCCCAGATGTTCCGCGACGCTGACCATGCCCTTCCAGGAACCACTTTCCTTGGAAAGTCGTAGATGCTCGGGCCGGATACCGATCGTGTGAGCACCATAGGGTTGCGAGGTCGCACCCGATGCGAAGTTCATGCGCGGCGAGCCGATAAAGCCGGCGACGAACAGGTTATTGGGCCGGTGGTAGAGATCGAGCGGCGAACCGACCTGCTCGATATTGCCGGCATTCAAGACGACGATCTTGTCGGCCATGGTCATGGCTTCCACCTGATCGTGGGTGACGTAGATCATCGTCGTCTTCAGCTGGTTGTGAAGTTCTGATATTTCGAGCCGCATCGTTCCGCGCAAGGCGGCATCGAGGTTAGACAGCGGCTCGTCGAAAAGAAAAGCGGATGGTTCACGTACGATCGCACGGCCGATGGCGACACGTTGACGCTGACCACCCGAAAGCTGTCCCGGACGGCGTTCGAGATAATTGGTGAGATTGAGGACGCGGGCTGCATCCTCGACCTTTCTGTCGATAAGGCTCTTGTCGAGTTTTGCCATCTTCAAGGGAAAGGCGATGTTGTTGCGCACCGTCATGTGCGGATAAAGCGCATAGGACTGGAAGACCATGGCGAGGCCGCGCTTAGCCGGCGCTGCGTCCGTTACATCCTTGCCGTCGATCTCGATCTTGCCGCTTGATGCGTCCTCGAGGCCGGCAATGATGCGCAGAAGGGTGGACTTGCCACAGCCCGAGGGTCCGACGAAAACGACGAATTCACCATCTTCGATGGTAAGGTTGATACCCGGAATGACCGTCGTGGCGCCGAAGGTCTTGTTGACGTTATTGAGGGTTATATTGCCCATGTTTCGCTCCCGCTCGTCTTGTTCTGTTTGTTGCTCACTTCACGGCGCCGAAGGTCAGGCCGCGCACGAGCTGTTTTTGTGAAAACCATCCCATGATCAGGATGGGTGCGATGGCGAGCGTGGACGCCGCCGAGAGCTTGGCCCAGAACAGGCCTTGCGGACTTGAGAAGGACGCGATGAAGGCCGTGAGCGGCGCCGCGTTGGTCGTGGTCAGGCGGATGGTCCAGAACGCTTCGTTCCATGCCAGGATGATGTTGAGCAGCATGGTGGATGCGATGCCCGGCACTGCCATCGGCGTCAGCACGTAGACGATCTCGTTCCAGAGCGAGGCACCGTCCATGCGCGCAGCTTCCAGGATCTCGCCCGGAATTTCGCGGAAGTAGGTGTAGAGCATCCACACGACGATCGGCAGGTTGATCATGGTCAGCATCGCCGTCAGGCCGATCCGGCTGTCGAGCAGGCCAAAGTCGCGGAACAGCAGATAGATCGGCACGAGAACGGCAACCGCCGGCATCATCTTGGTGGAGAGCATCCACATCAGGATGTCCTTGGTCTTGTTGGTCGGCGAAAACGCCATCGACCACGCGGCAGGGACGGCGATCAACAGCGCGATCAGCGTCGAGCCAAGCGACAACACCACCGAGTTCAGGAAGAACTTGAAGTAGTTGCTCTGTGCCTGCACGGCCGCATAGCTTTCGATCGTGCCGGAGGGAACGAGGTTGAAGCCTTGAATTGCCTCGGTTTCGGATTTGAATGACGTGATGATCGTATAAAGGATCGGGAAGAAGATCACGAGCGCGATGATCCAGGCGACGATCGTGAAGAAAACGGTTCTTCTGGTCGAAACTGCACGGGCCATGGTCTGCCTCCCTTACTTGTCGAGGTTCTTGCCAACGGCGCGCATCAGGAAGAAGGCGACGATGTTGGCGAGGATGACTGCGATGATGCCGCCGGCCGAAGCGCCGCCGACGTCGTAACCGAGAAGAGCGGTGCGGTAGATCAGGAACGGCAGGTTCGTCGATGCGTATCCCGGACCGCCATTGGTGGTGACGAGGATTTCGGCATAAACGCCGAGAAGGAAGATCGTCTGGATGAGAATAACGACCGTGATCGAACGGGCGAGATGCGGCACCGTCAGGTAGATGAAGCGATTGACGAAACCGGCCCCATCCATTTCGGCCGCTTCCTTCTGCTCGCCATCAAGCGATTGCAGCGCAGTCAGCAGAATGAGTGTCGCAAAGGGCAGCCACTGCCAGGCGACGATGATGATGATCGAAAACAGCGGATACTGCCCGAACCAGTCGACCGGCTGCAGCCCGAAGAAACGGGCGATATCGGCAAACACGCCGTATTGCGGGTGCATGATCATGTTCTTCCAGACCAGCGCCGCGACCGGCGGCATGACGAAGAACGGCGAGATCACGAGGATGCGGACAAGCCCCTGCCCCCACATTGGCTGATCGAGCAGCAGCGCAATGGCGACGCCGCCGATCACCGTGATGAAGAGCACGCCGACAACGATAACCAACGTGTTCCAGATGGACTGGAAAAAGGCCGGATCCGAGTAGAAGAACTGGTAATTGAACAGGCCGGCGAAGCTGACATTGCCGGGATTGAGCAGATTGTAGTTCTGGAATGAAAACCACAGCGTCATCGCCAGCGGCACGATCATCCAGATCAGGAGAAGCCCGACCGACGGGGCCATCATCCAGCGTGCCAGCGCACGCGTATTCTGCGTAGCCATTGAAACAACCCTCCCACTGATCCCGGTCCAAGATGCCCGCCCCGACGGGAAGACAGTCGCCGGATTTCTTGTTCTGGTTAGAAAAAACCCTGGCGTCAGCCGCTTCTCATGATGAAACCTCATCAACGATTGACGCCAGGTTCAGTTGACGACCCGAATGGTAGTCCGGGCCGCCCGTCCTTGGGAAGGAACCTACTTGATGTAACCGCCGCGCGTCATTTCGCGGGTAGCGGCCGTCTGTGCCTGTGCAAGCGCATCGTCAACACTCATTTGACCGGCAAGAGCCGCCGAGAAGAGCTGACCGACAGTCGTGCCGAGACCCTGGAATTCCGGGATGGCAACGAACTGAACACCAACGTAAGGCACCGGCTTTACGGATGGGTTCTTCGGGTCGGCTGCATTGATGCTATCGAGCGTCATCTTGGCGAACGGAGCCGCCTTCTGATACTCCGGGTTGTTGTAGAGCGAGGTGCGCGTGCCCGGAGGCACGTTGGCCCAGCCTTCCTTTTCAGCGACCAAGTCGAGATAGTGCTTCGACGTTGCCCAGGAAACGAACTTCTCTGCCGCTTCTGCCTTCTGGGTGCCTGCCGGGATGGCAAGGTTCCATGCCCACAGCCAGTTGCCGCGCTTGCCGAGGCCCGTGTCAGGCGCCAGTGCGAAGCCGACCTTGTCGGCAACGGTCGAGTCTTTCGGGTTGGTCACGAAGGATGCCGCAACGGTGGCATCGATCCACATGCCGCACTTGCCCTGCTGGAAGAGCGCCAGGTTTTCGTTGAAGCCGTTGGACGAAGCGCCCTGCGGGCCGGCATCGTTCATGAGCTTCACATACATGTCGAGCGTCGCCTTCCACTCCGGCTGATCGAACTGGGGTTTCCAGTTTTCGTCGAACCAGCGTGCGCCGAAAGCGTTGGACGTGGCGGTCAGGAACGCCATGTTCTCGCCCCAGCCGGCCTTGCCGCGAAGGCAGATGCCGTTGATGTCGGCACTACGGTCCGTCATCTTGCGGGCTGCTTCGTTGATGAACTCCCAGGTCGGGGCGTCGGGCATCTTGAGCCCTGCCTTTTCCATCAAGTCCTTGCGGTACATGACCATCGAGCTTTCGCCGTAGAACGGAGCTGCGTACAGCTTGCCGTCTGCGGTAAGGCCCGAACGGATAGCGGGAAGCAAATCGTCGACGTCATAATCAGCGCCGAGATTGTCGAGCGGCAGGAGCCAGCCCTGCTTGGCCCAGATCGGAACTTCATAGGTACCGATCGTCAGGACGTCGTACTGGCCGCCCTTGGTGGCGATGTCGGTGGTGACGCGTTCACGAAGAACGTTTTCCTCAAGCGTCACCCACTCGAGCTTAATATCCGGGTTCGCCTTGGTAAAGTCTTCCGTCAGGCCCTGCATGCGGACCATGTCGCCGTTGTTCACCGTCGCAATGGTGAGGGTCTCAGCCTGGGCCAGACCTGCAAAGACGACTGCCGAGCAGGCGCTCAGCAACAAAGTTTTCAATTTCATATTCTTCCTCCCAGAAGAGTTATGAGCATTTGCCTCGCTCACGGGCAATTACTCACAAACAGACAAAGCTTGTCAATCACCTTTCGTTGCTGCAATGCCGAAGGCTGCGGATAAGCATATGATTTAAAATGAAAATATTATTTTGAGCAAAAGCTCATTGCTTGAGCAAAAACGATGCAGTCGATTCGTCAGTGATCAGGCCGTTGATAATCCGACCCTTTAGCGCCGCGGCAAGGGCGGCCTGCTTGCGCTTGCCTTTGGCCATGCCGATTACGGCAGCGGTTTCACGCGACGGCAAGGGCACGCTGGCGACCCGCTCGTTGATGCTCCCCTTCAGCAGGTTACCGTCATGATCGAACATCCAGCCGCAGATCTCGCCCGCGGCCCCTTCAGCCATCAGCTTCAGCATCTCGTCGCGCGCCAGGAACCCGTCTTCGCAGAGTGGTGCATTCTCGCCGAGTTCACCGACGCCGACGAAGGCGACATTAGCTTCCGCACCGAGTTGCAACGCGGATTTCACGAGGATCTGATTGTGCAGCAACTCGCGTTCTTCGGGCGACGACACGAGAACCGGCAGCGGCATTGGAAAATGCCGCGCCTTCACGGCATCGGCCATCGAGAAAATGACGTTGTAATAGGCGGCAGAACCGTCGAGCCCGATATTGCCCGTCAACGATACGATACGATGCTGGGGGCAATCCATTGCCGGCAGCTGGTCGATCGCCGCCTTCAGCGTACGGCCCGTTCCGATGGCGACGATCAGCGGTTCCGTCGATTTCAGCCAGCGCTCGATCTCGGCGGCGCCGGCTTCCGCAATCCCGACCGTCGTAGACGACGAACCTGGATCACTCGGCACGACATCCACATGGCGCAGATCATATTTCTCACGCAGCCTCTGGCCAAGCTCAAGACAGGCGGCGATCGGATGATCGAGCCGCACCTTGATCAGACGTTCCGCCATGGCGAGCGACACCAGCCGCTGCGCGGACTGGCGCGAAATACCCATCGTTGCGGCAATCTCGTCCTGCGTCCGGCCGGCCACATAGTAGAGCCAGCCTGCCCGCGCGGCGTCGTCCAGCTTGCTGTTTGCTTCCGCTCTGCGCGCCATGTTTATCTCCTCCCTCAGGTGCTGCCATTTTTTAGGTCGACCTGTCAAACGAACGATATAAACAGATGCCTTCGCGCCCGCCGCAAACCCTTGCAGTGCAGCATTTTCAAGCACTTCCTGTTCAAAATTTTTACCGTTTGATAAAAAAAAATTCCGTGTTACCGTTTCATCATCCTGAGGCATTGACATTTGGGAGCAATAAAATGGGAACGACTGAAAACGGCATTGTCAGCGGGCGTCTCAGCCCTGCCGAATACTCCAGTAATTTCGCGGATCTGCATCCGCCACTCGACGATCATGAAGCGCTGGTCGCCTCCGACCGCTGCTACTTCTGCTACGACGCGCCCTGCATGACGGCCTGTCCCACCTCCATCGATATCCCGCTGTTCATACGGCAGATATCGACAGGCAATCCGATCGGCTCAGCCAACACCATCTTCGACCAGAATATCATGGGCGGCATGTGCGCTCGCGTCTGTCCCACCGAAACGCTCTGCGAACAGGCCTGCGTGCGCAACACCGCAGAACACCGCCCGGTCGAGATCGGCCGGCTGCAGCGCTACGCCACCGACATCGCCATGCGCGAGAATCGTCAATTCTATCAGCGCGCGGAACCAAGCGGAAAATCGGTCGCCGTCGTCGGCGCCGGCCCGGCCGGCCTCGCCTGCGCTCACCGCCTCGCCGTGAAGGGCCACGATGTCGTGCTCTACGACGCCCGTGAAAAGGCTGGCGGCCTCAACGAGTATGGCATCGCCACCTACAAATCGACCGATGACTTCGCCCAGAAGGAAGTCGATTACGTGCTGTCGATCGGCGGCATCGACTGTCGAAACGGCCAGATGCTGGGCCGCGACTTCAACATCTCCGACCTGCTCGAGAGACACGACGCCGTGTTCCTTGGTCTCGGCCTCTCCGGCGTCAATGCGTTACGCACCGAAGGCGAAAACCTTGCAGGTGTCGATGACGCCGTGGATTTCATCGCCGGTCTGCGCCAGTCGGAAACCAAGGCCGATATTCCCGTCGGCCGCCGCGTCGTCGTCATCGGCGGCGGCATGACCGCGATTGATGCGGCCGTACAGGCAAAGCTGCTCGGCGCCGAGGAGGTGACGATCTGTTATCGTCGCGGCAAGGAGCAGATGAACGCTTCCGAGTTCGAGCAGGATCTTGCCGCATCCAAGGGCGTCTCGATCCGCCACTGGCTGCAGCCGAAGCGCATCCTCGCCCGTGACGGCAAGGTCGCAGGCATCGAGCTCGACTACACGACCGTCGCCGATGGTCGGCTCACCACGACAGGCGAAACCGGCGCCGTTATCGCCGACCAGATCCTGAAGGCGATTGGCCAGACCTTCGAAGCTGATGGATTTGGTACAGTCGCCCTGCAATCCGGCCGGATCATTGTCGATGAGGAAGGCCGCACATCGATGAACGGCGTCTGGGCCGGCGGCGACTGCGTTGTCGGTGGCGAGGACCTGACCGTCTCGGCCGTCGCCAACGGCCGCGATGCCGCCGAATCGATCAACAGAGCATTGATGGCTGCAACGCAGCCCGTCACTGCCGTTGCCTGAAGGGAGGAATGAGTTATGGCTGATCTGCGCAACAACTTCGTCGGCATCAAATCGCCCAACCCCTTCTGGCTGGCCTCCGCGCCTCCGACCGACAAGGCCTATAATGTCGAGCGCGCCTTCAAGGCAGGCTGGGGCGGCGTGGTCTGGAAGACGCTGGGCGAGGAAGGCCCGCCTGTCGTCAACGTCAACGGCCCGCGCTACGGCGCGATCTGGGGCGCCGACCGCCGGCTGCTTGGCCTGAACAATATCGAGCTCATCACCGACCGCGACCTCTACACCAACCTGCGCGAAATGAAGCAGGTGAAGATGAACTGGCCGGATCGCGCGCTTATCGCCTCGATCATGGTGCCCTGCGAGGAAAATGCCTGGAAATCGATCCTGCCGTTGGTCGAGGAGACCGGCGCCGATGGCATCGAGCTCAATTTCGGCTGTCCGCACGGCATGTCGGAACGTGGCATGGGTGCTGCGGTCGGACAGGTGCCTGAGTATATCGAGATGGTGGTGCGCTGGTGCAAGCAATACACCCGCATGCCGGTCATCACCAAGCTGACGCCGAACATCACCGACATTCGCAAGCCCGCGCGCGCGGCAAAATCCGGCGGCACCGATGCCGTGTCGCTGATCAACACGATCAATTCGATCACCTCGGTCAATCTCGACACGTTTTCGCCGGAGCCGTCGATCGACGGCAAGGGCAGCCATGGCGGCTATTGTGGCCCGGCGGTAAAACCGATCGCGCTCAACATGGTGGCCGAGATCGCCCGCGATCCCGAAACCTACGGCCTGCCGATCTCCGGCATCGGCGGCATCACCACATGGCGCGATGCTGCCGAATTCCTCGTTCTGGGGGCCGGCAACGTCCAGGTCTGCACGGCTGCGATGACCTACGGCTTCAAGATCGTTCAGGAAATGATCACGGGCTTGTCCAGCTGGATGGATGCCAAGGGCCATCGCACTCTCGACGACATCTGCGGCCGCGCAGTCCCCAATGTCTCCGACTGGCAGTATCTCAACCTCAACTATATCGCCAAGGCCCATATCGACCAGGATGCCTGCATCAAATGCGGCCGCTGTCACATCGCTTGCGAGGACACCTCGCATCAGGCGATCACCCAGTACGTCGATGGCGTCAGGCATTTCGAGGTGATGGAAGACGAATGCGTCGGCTGCAATCTCTGCGTCAACGTCTGTCCCGTTCAGGACTGCATCACCATGGTCGGGCTTGAACCGGGAACGCTCGATGAGCGCACCGGCAAAGTTGTCGATCCGAACTACGCCAACTGGACGACGCATCCGAACAACCCGATGGCCCGGCAGGCTGCGGAATAGCGCGTTTCCCTCTTCTCGGCCGGGGAGAAGAGGGAGCCAGCACCGAAATCCACCTCGCTCCACACGCAATCATCACGAAAACGAGACAATCCGTCCATAAAACAGGCATTGTCGCTGACAACGAACTCGTCAATAAGGGGATTAAGCAGAAACGCACACAACGCGGCGGCTACGGAAACTCTCTTGAGATTGAAACTGGACATTTCCCGCAAAAGGCTGCACCTGATTACCGGTCTTGGCCTCGGGCTGTTTCTTCTCACCCATTTCCTCAACCATGCGCTCGGATTGATCTCCGTAGACGCCATGGAAAAGGGTCGCGAGATCTTCAATCTGCTCTGGCGCAACTGGATCGGCACCACGCTCCTCTACGGATCGCTTTTCACGCATTTCGTTCTGGCACTCGATAGTATTTATCGCCGCCAGACTCTGCGCATGCCACCGCGTGAGGCATTGAAGATCATCTTCGGTCTCGCGCTACCGTTCATGCTCGTGCCCCACGTGGTAGGAACCCGCGTCGAATGGATGCTCTCCGGCTACGCCGCCAGCTACTACGAGGTGCTGCCTAATCTCTGGTCACGCCCTTCGGATGCCGTTCGCCAATCCGTCGCGCTTGTCTTTGCCTGGTCGCATGGCTGCCTCGGCTTCTGGTTCTGGATGCGCGGACGAGCCTGGTATCCCCGCTATCAGCTGCTTCTCTATACGGCAGCGCTTCTCGTCCCGGTGCTGGCGTTGTTGGGCTTCTGGGTCGGCGCCCGGTCGCTCGAAGGCGTGACCGCTTCCAATACCTGGTTCAAGCCCGAACGTACGGATTTCGCCCTTCTCAGCGATATCCGCTTCTGGATCTATATGGCGCTCCTCGGCTCTGTTGCCGGCACGCTGCTCCTGCGAGCGCTACCCGTGAACGGCAAAATCCGCGTCGCCTATCCGGACGGCCGCAGCATCTCGGTTGCTCGTGGTTTCACGCTGCTTGAGGCAAGCCGCGCCGCCGGGATTCCACACATCTCGATCTGCGGCGGACGCGGACGTTGCTCAACCTGTCGTGTCCGCATCATCGAGGGCATGGAGGGGTTGCCTGCACCGGGCGACGCCGAGCGCAACACGCTGAGCCGCATCAAGGCACCGGACAATGTGCGCCTTGCCTGCCAGCTGCGCCCGAACCACAATGTTTCCATCGCCCCCGTTCTCGGCGCGGAAAATGTCGGCGTTTCGACGGCCCCGAACCCCGAAGAATCGGCTGGACGCGAGCGCCGCATCGCCGTTCTCTTCTGCGACCTGCGCGACTTCACCCGATTGTCGCAGCAGCAGCTTCCCTTCGATACGGTCTTCCTGCTCAACCGCTATTTCGAAATGATCGGGGAAGCTGTGGAGGGCGCCGGTGGCGTCGTGGACAAATTCATCGGCGATGGCGCGCTGGCGATTTTCGGCCTCAGCACCGGCATCGAAACAGCCTGCCAGCAGGCCTTGAACGCCACCACCCGCATTGCCCGAAGTGTTGAAATTCTCAATCGCAACTTCATGAGCGAGCTGGACCAACCCTTGCGCGTCGCCATGGGCATGCATGCCGGGCCTGCAATTATTGGCCACATCGGCTATGGCCGCGCCTCGTCGCTGACCGCCGTGGGCGACACGATCAATGCCGCAAGCCGACTGGAAGGTTTCGCCAAGGAATATGATGCCCAGCTTGCCGTTTCCGCCGATCTGATCCGTTACGCCGGATTGCCTCTCGCAGGACACGAGAGTTACAACATTGCCATTCGCGGCCGCGCCGGAACGCTGGAAACACTGATCATCTACAAGGCCGAAGAGTTTGAGCCGCTGCTTGCGGAGAAAGCTGCAGGCCCGGCGGTGCCTCTGCCCGGCCGCCAATAGGCCTGCCTTTCAGGCAGACGGAGGCTCTCCTTTTACAGCCAGACCATCGATGAACAGCCGCTCCAGAAAGCGGGCCGCATCCTCGAATCGACCTTCACCCGAGCGCTCCTGCCCCAGCACGGAACGAACCTGCACATCGAAATCCGCATAATGCTGGGTTGTCGACCAGATTGCGAAGATCAGGTGATAGGGATCGCATTTGGCGATCTTGCCCGCCCGCGTCCAGGAGCGGATGACCTCAACCTTCTCGTCCACCAGCTCCTTCAGGGGACCTTTCAGCTCATCAAGGATGTGCGGCGCGCCCTGCAGCACTTCATTGGCAAACAGCCGGCTTTCGCGTGGAAAGTCGCGCGCCATTTCCAGCTTGCGGCGGATATAGCTGCGGATTTCTGAGACAGGATTGCCCTCGGCATCGAATTCCCGAAGCGGATCGAGCCAGCTGTCGAGCACCCGGTCTATCAGCGCCCGGTGCATCGCCTCCTTGGTACGGAAATAATAGAGCAGGTTCGGTTTCGACATGCCCGCCACATCGGCGATCTGGTCGATGGTGCTGCCGCGAAAGCCATGGGTAGCAAAAACCTCGAGTGCCGCCTCGAGAATGAGCTCTTCCTTCTCCTCCTGGATGCGGGTTCGCCTTTGTGTCCTGGCAGCCCTCGGAAGTACCATTTTGTCTCCTGCTTCGCCGCAATCCGAGACCTACGGGGATGGTCGATTGCCTGAAATTATGCCCGCTAATTTTTTGGGCAACAATGCCGATTTTATATTTTCCGTCTTGAGTGCGGCAACGGAAGTTGTAATGTTTACCAACCGGTCAAATTATCAGCCAGTTCAAACATAAACGCAACGACTGATCGAAGGGCAACGATAAAAACAGCCCCGATTTGACCCCGACGGGAACTGCCGGGAGCGCAACGCGCCACCGTGAAAACTGATGAGGAGTTGAGCCATGGTAGCTGCACCGGGCGAGAACATGCGCGTCAATGCCGACCGCCTGTGGGATAGCCTTATGGACATGGCGAAGATCGGCCCCGGCATCGCCGGCGGCAACAATCGCCAGACCCTGACGGACGAAGACGGCGAAGGCCGCCACCTGTTCCAGAGATGGTGCGAAGACGCCGGCATGACCATGGGCGTCGACAGGATGGGCACGATGTTTGCCACCCGCCCCGGCACCGATCCCGATGCCCTGCCCGTCTATGTCGGCAGCCATCTCGACACCCAACCGACCGGCGGCAAATATGACGGCGTTCTCGGTGTGCTCGGCGCGCTGGAAGTCGTGCGCACCATGAATGACCTCGGCATCAAGACCAAACATCCGATCGTCGTCACCAACTGGGCGAATGAAGAGGGCGCGCGCTTCGCCCCTGCCATGCTCGCCTCCGGCGTCTTTGCCGGTATTCATGCACTCGATTACGCCTATGGCCGCAAGGATCCCGAGGGCAAGACCTATGGCGACGAACTGAAGCGCATCGGCTGGATGGGTGACGAAGAAGTCGGCGCCCGCAAGATGCATGCCTATTTCGAATACCACATCGAACAAGGCCCGATCCTCGAAGCAGAGGACAAGCAGATCGGTGTGGTCACCCACTGTCAGGGCCTGTGGTGGCTGGAATTCACGCTGACTGGCCGCGAAGCCCACACGGGCTCGACGCCGATGAACCTGCGCGTCAATGCCGGCCTTGCCATGTCGCGGATTATCGAGATGGTGCAGGATGTCGCCATGGGCGAGCAGCCGGGCGCCGTTGGCGGCGTCGGCCAGGTGTTCTTTTCGCCCAACTCCCGCAACGTGCTGCCGGGCAAGGTGGTCTTCACAGTCGATATCCGCTCGCCGGACAAGGCCAAGCTCGACCGCATGCGGGCAAAGATCGAGGCCGAGGCGCCGAAGATAACGGATGCTTTGGGTGTCGGCTGTTCGATCGAGGCGATCGGCCATTTCGCGCCCGTGACCTTCGATCCGACACTGGTGACCGCGGTGCGCACCGCCGCCGAAAAGCTCGGCTACAGCCATATGAACCTCATCTCCGGCGCCGGCCACGACGCCTGCTGGGCCGCCAAGGTCGCGCCTGCTACCATGGTCATGTGCCCCTGCGTCGGCGGCTTGAGCCACAACGAGGCAGAGGACATCTCCAAGGAATGGGCGGCGGCTGGATGTGACGTGCTGTTCCATGCGGTGGTGGAGACGGCGGGGATTGTCGAATAATGACGTTTCGCGCACGCAGATCCCCCTCATCCGGCCCGTTGGGCCACCTTCTCCCCGCTGGGGAGAAGAGGGAGTTTGCCGTGCGGGCGTACGAAAAAACCATCTCTACACCTGCGGAAGCAGTTGGAGCTTCTGAAGGTGCCGCGATCTCCCTCTTCTCCCCAGCGGGGAGAAGGTGGCCCAACGGGCCGGATGAGGGGGTCTTCCACCCATGAATGCTGCCAGAGATAACGATCTGACCAAGCGGCGCCCTGGCGCCACTCTCAAAGCCCGTACGCTCCGAAGAAACGAGACAGAAGCGGAATACCGTCTTTGGGGCGATCTCAGAAATCGACTGCTGAACGGCTACAAATTTTCTCGACAGGTTCCGCTTGGCCCTTACGTTGCGGATTTCCTTTGCCGTGAGCAGCGGCTTGTTGTCGAGATCGACGGATCGCAACATGCCGATTCCGTCTCCGACGTCATTCGAACCCAATGGTTAAACGCGAACGGCTATGCCGTTCTCCGCTTCTGGAACGAGGAAGCGCTGCGTGAACGCCGCCCCGTTCTCGAAACCATACTAGCCGTCCTGTCCGGCGACATCTCCGAGCGTTGCGAGACCATCCGCTTCTGGCCGGCGGACGCTATTCAAGAACTACAAGGGAGCAGACAATGACTACAGTCATCAAGAACGGCACCATCGTCACCGCCGACCTGACCTATAAGGCGGACGTCAAGATCGAGGCTGGCCGGATCATCGAGATCGGGCCGAACCTTTCCGGCGACGAGACGCTGGATGCGAGCGGCTGTTATGTCATGCCCGGCGGCATCGATCCGCATGTGCATCTCGAAATGCCGTTCATGGGCACCTATTCCTCCGATGATTTCGAAAGCGGTACCCGCGCCGCCCTCGCCGGTGGTACGACCATGGTGGTCGATTTCTGTCTGCCCGATCCCGGCCAGTCCCTGCTCGATGCGCTGAAGCGCTGGGACAACAAATCGACCCGCGCCAATTGCGACTATTCTTTCCATATGTCGGTGACGTGGTGGGGCGAGCAGGTCTTCAACGACATGAAGACCATCGTGCAGGAAAAGGGCATCAACACCTTCAAGCACTTCATGGCCTATAAGGGCGCGCTGATGGTGAACGACGACGAGATGTTCGCCTCGTTCTCGCGCTGCGCCGAGCTTGGCGCGCTCCCCCTCGTCCATGCCGAAAACGGCGATGTCGTCGCCGCCATGCAGCAGAAGCTGATGGATGAAGGCAATAATGGCCCGGAAGGCCATGCCTATTCGCGGCCCGCCTCCGTCGAGGGCGAGGCAACCAACCGCGCCATCATCATCGCCGATATGGCCCGCGTGCCGCTCTACGTGGTCCACACCTCATGCGAACAGGCCCACGAAGCCATCCGCCGCGCCCGCCAGAACGGCATGCGCGTCTATGGCGAGCCGCTGATCCAGCACCTGACGCTGGATGAGAGCGAATATTTCAACAAGGACTGGGATCACTCCGCCCGCCGCGTGATGTCGCCACCCTTCCGCAACAAGCAGCATCAGGACAGCCTCTGGGCCGGGCTCTCTTCCGGCTCGCTGCAGGTGGTCGCGACCGACCACTGCGCCTTTACCACCGACCAGAAACGCACAGGCGCCGGCGATTTCCGCAAGATCCCCAACGGCACCGGCGGGCTCGAAGACCGCATGCCGATGCTCTGGACCTATGGCGTCGCAACGGGCCGCATAACCATGAACGAGTTCGTGGCCGTCACCTCCACCAACATCGCCAAGATCCTCAACGTCTATCCGCGGAAGGGCGCGATCCTCGTCGGGGCCGATGCAGATATCGTCGTCTGGGACCCGAAACGCTCGAAGACCATTACCGCCAAGAACCAGCAATCGGCGATCGACTACAATGTCTTTGAAGGCAAGGAAGTGACTGGCTTGCCGCGCTACACGTTGACGCGCGGCGTGGTCGCGATCGAGGAAGGCACGGTCAAGACGCAGGAAGGCCACGGCAAGTTCGTGTCCCGCGAACCCTTCACTGCCGTCAACAAGGCGCTTTCCACCTGGAAGGAACTGACCGCGCCGCGCAAGGTTGAGCGCACCGGCATCCCGGCGAGCGGGGTTTAAAAATCGCGGATGCCCAATATGCCGCGCCTTACCCCCCTCTGTCCCTTCGGGACATCTCCCCCTCAAGGGGGGAGATCGTTCTTTTCCCAATTTGCGTATGCAGCGAGAGGGTTCGATGTGCTCCCCATCTCCCCCCTTGAGGGGGAGATGGGGAGCAGTGACAGAGTGGGGTGCGGCCCCACGCTTGAATGCCAGCGGTCAGAATTTGATCAGCGACTCCAACTCCGGCAGCAGCACAACGCTTTCCTGCTCGTTCGGGTCTGTCCGGGCGATCACCGCGCTGCAGGGCGCATCCGACAGGTTTGCCGGCAGATGCGGCACGCCGGCCGGAATGTAGAACATCTCACCGGCCTTGACGATGACGTGATGCTCCAGCCGGTCGCCATACCAGGTGTGCGCCTCGCCCGAGAGCATGTAGATCGCCGTTTCATGACTTTCGTGCATATGGGCCTTGGCGCGACCGCCCGGCGGGATCGTCAGGAGATGCATGCAGATGCCCTTGGCCCCGACGGCTTCCGCCGAAATGCCCTCGAAATAACTGAACCCCTGCTTGCCGTCATAGATACTCCCTGGACGAACCAGATGGCACGTCGGCTTTTCATCGAGAATACGTTCAGCCAAAACACTCTCAGATTGCGACATCGATCATCCTCCAGGCCCTCTGCGCCAGCATACCGTAAATGGACAATATGACGTACGATATTTCGAAACAGGAAGCCCAAGGGTTCCATACAGGTTCAGGGCGGAGCAACCAGCAGATCATGACCCCCAATCTTGCATCCGTGGTGTCGGCGCGCGATCTCGGCCTGACGTTCGAGACCGGCGACGGCCCCGTCAACGCGCTGACCGGCGTCAATCTCGATGTGAAGAAGGGTGATTTCGTCTCTTTCATCGGTCCCTCCGGCTGCGGCAAGACGACCTTCCTGCGCGTGATCGCAGACCTTGAAAAGCCGACCTCCGGCTCTATCACCGTCAACGGCACGACGCCGGAAGACGCCCGCAAGAACCGCTCCTACGGTTATGTCTTCCAGGCGGCCGCGCTTTATCCCTGGCGCACGATCGAGAAGAACATTGCGTTGCCGCTGGAGATCATGGGCTATTCCAAGGCCGAGCAGCAACAGCGCATTGCCCGCACGCTCGAGCTTGTGAACCTCGCCGGCTTCGGCAAGAAATTCTCCTGGCAACTTTCCGGCGGCATGCAGCAGCGCGCCTCGATCGCCCGCGCCCTTGCCTTCGATGCCGATCTTCTCTTGATGGATGAGCCCTTCGGCGCGCTGGACGAGATCGTCCGCGACCATCTGAACGAACAGCTGCTGGAGCTCTGGGACCGAACCAACAAAACGATCTGCTTCGTCACCCATTCAATCCCCGAGGCGGTCTATCTCTCCACCAAGATCGTCGTCATGAGTCCGCGTCCCGGCCGCGTCACCGACATCATCGAATCCACCCTGCCCCGGGAGCGTCCGCTGGATATCCGCGAGACACCCGAGTTCCTGGAAATCGCCAGCCGCGTGCGCGATGGCCTGAGAGCGGGGCATAGCTATGATGAGTAGGAGCAGGGGAATATTGCCGCGGTCTCCCTCTTCTCCCCCGCGGGGAGAAGTGCCGAGCGTAAGCGAGGCGATGAGGGGGACTTGGCGGCGAGTTCGGAGCCAGCCCGCCCCCTCATCCGGCCCTTCGTGCCACCTTCTCCCCGTTGGGGAGAAGAGGGAGCGAGCCGCACATCCAGAAATCAACAATCCCCCGCAGGCCCGCCCATGAACCCCGCCTTCCTTCTCTGGCTTGCCGCGGCCATGGCCGTTTTCCTGAGCGCCGCCACCGCATCGCGATACTACGTGGCCAACAACAACATCCTGGTCCTTGTCTTTTCCCTCGGCCTCTACTGCGTCGGCAATCTGATGATGGTGAAGCTGATGCGCGAGGGCGGACTGGGGATGGCAATCTCTGCTTCGGCCATCGCCCAGTTGCTGCTGATCAATATCATCGCCTTCGCTATCTTCGGCGAGCGGTTGACGACAACGCAGATGGCCGGCGTCGCCCTCGGCTTCGTCGCCATGGGGCTAATGCTGTTTCCAACGGGCGGTTCCGCGTCATGACCCTGCGCGAAAAATTCTTTCCCGTTCTTACCATCGTCCTGATCCTGATCGCCATCTGGTACGTCGCCGCCGTCTATCTCAACGCGCCCTTCGAGCGCGACACGGTCGCACGCGCTGGAACAACGATCACCTTCTCGGAAATCGTGCCGAAAACCATGTTCCAGGCACGACCAGTGCTGCCGGCACCGCATCAGGTCATAGCGGAAATCTGGGATACGACCTTCAACAAGCCGATCACCTCGAAACGCAGCCTCGTCTATCACGCCTGGATCACGCTTTCGGCGACCCTCGTCGGCTTCGGCATCGGCACCGTCCTCGGCATCCTGCTTGCCATCGGCATCGTCCACAACCGCGCCATGGATCGCTCGCTGATGCCATGGGTCATCGCCAGCCAGACGATCCCGATCCTTGCCATCGCGCCGATGATCATTGTCGTCCTCAATGCCATCGGCATTGCCGGCCTGCTACCGAAGGCGCTGATCTCGACCTATCTGAGCTTCTTCCCGATCGTCGTCGGCGTGGTGAAGGGCCTGCGCAGCCCCGAACAGATCCAGCTCGACCTGATGCACACCTATTACGCCTCCTCCGCCCAGACTTTCTGGAAGCTGCGCTGGCCGGCTTCTATGCCCTATCTCTTCACTTCGCTGAAGGTGGCGATCGCTATCTCGCTGGTCGGCGCCATCGTCGGAGAACTGCCGACGGGCGCGGTCGCCGGTCTCGGCGCCCGTCTGCTTGCGGGCTCCTATTATGGCCAGACCGTGCAGATCTGGTCGGCGCTGTTCATGGCGGCGGCATTGGCCGCTGTGCTGGTCATCATCGTCGGCATCGCCCACACCGCCGTCCTCAAGCGCATGGGAGTGAAACCATGACCTCCGGTTTCCTCTACGGCGCCATCGCCTTCTGGCTCACCGCCTGGGCCATCAACGAATGGCTGGTGCGCGTCAAGACCAAGGATCGCACGGCCCAGCAAGCCATCCGCATCGCCGTGCCGTTGCTGTTCGGGATCAGCATCCTCGTGCTCTGGGAAGGCATTGTGCGCGGCTTCAATGTCCCCTCGGTCCTCCTGCCCCCGCCCTCGATGATCTGGACGCGGCTGATCAATTCGCTGCCGACGCTCTGGGCCGATTTCCGTCAGACGTTCCTCAAATCCGTCATCACCGGCTATGTGATGGGCTGCGGTCTGGGCTTCCTCGTCGCCATCGCCATCGATCGTTCGCCCTTCCTGCAGAAGGGGCTGCTGCCGCTCGGCAATTTCGTCTCGGCGCTGCCGGTGGTTGGTGTCGCCCCCATCATGGTCATGTGGTTCGGTTTCGACTGGCAGTCGAAGGTCGCCGTCGTCGTGATGATGACGTTCTTCCCGATGCTGGTGAACACCATCTCCGGCCTTGCCGCCGCAAGCCAGATGGAAAAGGACCTGATGCACACCTATGCCGCAAGCTGGTTCCAGACGCTCGTTAAATTGCGTCTTCCCGCGGCTTGGCCATTCATATTCAATGCACTGAAAATCAATTCCACGCTCGCCCTCATCGGCGCCATCGTGGCGGAATTCTTCGGGACACCCATCGTCGGCATGGGCTTCCGGATTTCCACCGAAGTGGGCCGCATGAATGTCGACATGGTTTGGGCCGAAATCGCGGTTGCCGCGGTGGCTGGCTCGGCCTTTTACGGGATCGTCGCGCTCGTCGAACGCGCCGTCACGTTCTGGCATCCGTCTGTCCGTGGTGGGCAGACGTCATAAAAGGGCCTGCCCACAAGGGCGGGCATCATAAGAGGGAACTGAAAATGAAGACAAAACTGGCATCCCTGCTGCTCGCAGGTGCATTTTCGCTTTCTGCCTTCCAGGCCATGGCGGCAGACAAGGTCACGCTTCAGCTGAAGTGGGTGACCCAGGCCCAGTTCGCCGGCTATTACGTCGCCAAGGACAAGGGCTTCTATGAAGCAGAAGGCCTTGACGTCGAAATCAAGCCGGGCGGCCCGGATATCGCCCCGCCGCAGGTCATCGCCGGCGGTGGTGCCGACGTCGTCGTCGACTGGATGCCGTCAGCGCTCGCGACCCGCGAAAAGGGCGTTCCCCTCGTCAACATTGCCCAGCCCTTCAAGTCCTCCGGCATGATGCTGACCTGCCTGAAGGAATCCGGCGTCGCCTCGCCGGCTGACTTCAAGGGCAAGACGCTGGGCGTCTGGTTCTTCGGCAACGAGTATCCGTTCCTGTCGTGGATGAGCCAGCTTGGCCTGAAGACCGATGGCGGCCCGGATGGCGTGACTGTCCTGAAGCAAGGCTTCAACGTCGACCCGCTGATCCAGAAGCAGGCGGCCTGCATCTCGACCATGACCTACAACGAATATGGTCAGGTGCTCGATGCTGGCATCAAGCCGGAAGACCTTGTCGTCTTCAAGTATCAGGATCAGGGTGTCGCAACGCTGGAAGACGGCCTCTACGTTCTCGAAGACAAGCTCAAGGAGCCTGCCTTCAAGGAAAAGATGGTCAAGTTCGTGCGCGCGTCGATGAAGGGCTGGAAATACGCCGAAGCCAACCCGGACGAAGCCGCAGGCATCGTTCTCGAAAACGACTCCACCGGCGCCCAGACGGAAGAACATCAGAAGTTCATGATGAGCGAAGTCGCCAAGCTGACGGCCGGCTCGAACGGCGCGTTGGATGAGGCCGACTACAAGCGCACGGTCGATTCACTGCTGAAGGGCGGCTCCGATCCGGTCATCACCAAGGAGCCGGAAGGCGCCTTCACCCACGAGATCACTGACGCTGCCCTGAAATAGGCATCTGACGGAATTTCATGCAGGAAACGCGCGGGAACGTCCCGCGCGTTTCTCATTTGCAACATATAAAAACACTTTTTTCAGATCGATGTGGTTCAAGACAAAAATTGCCTCGAAGAAGTCCTACAGATAGAATAATGAGGCACCATTCTTTTTTTATTGTGATCTTGCATCGCCAAAAGGGCCTTACTAAATAGAACCCTGAGGCATTTTGAGGAGAGCGCGGGGGAAATTTTCTCGAGTTGGATCGAGGCGATATTTCTTCCCCTTCCAGCGGCTGACAGCGATGTATCCTTCCCGGATGAAGGAGCGTTCTGGCAACCGATTTATCCGGAATTCGAGGAAAGTTAGCCGATGGCCCGCAACACGATGTTTGGTGTCCTTACCACGCTGCTTCTGGCGCTCCACGCGAGCACCGCACTGGCGCAGGAACCAGCTCCTGCAAAAACCGAACAGGCCCTGCCCTCCATTATTGTCTCGGAAGTCAAGACCAAGCCGATCGTCGATCGGGTTGTTGCGACCGGCGCCGTCAAGGCGGTCGAGGAAACCTATGTGTCGCCGCTCGTCGATGGGCTCTCCATCCGCACGCTGAACGCCGATGTCGGCGATCGCGTCGAGGCCGAAAGCACGCTTGCGACACTGAACCCGGACATGCTGGAGCTGCAGAAGAGCCAGTATGCCGCAAATCTTGCCAAGGCGAATGCCGGCCTTGCCCAATATCAGGCGCAGCTTGTCGAAGCGCAGGCCAATGCCGACGAAGCCGTTCGCGTCAGCGAACGATCGCAAAAGCTTTCCGAGGCCGGCTCGATGTCGACCGCCCAGCGGGATAAGGAAAAGGCTGCGGCAACGGCAGCGCTCGCCCGGGTCAACTCCGCCGAGCAACTCGTCTCCGTGGCCAAGGCCGATATCAAGGTCGTCGAGGCACAGATTTCGGATATCGACCTGCGGCTGGCCCGAACGGATGTGAAAACGCCCGTTACCGGCGTCATTTCGGCGAGGACTGCAAAAGTCGGCGCCATCGCCAATGGTAGCGGCGAGCCCCTGTTCACGATCATTCGCGACGGCGCAATCGAGATGAAGGCCGATATCATCGAGACGGACCTGCCGAAGCTTGAAATCGGTCAGAAGGCAAAAATTACGCTGGCGGACGGCAAAACGCAGATCGACGGTAAAATTCGCCTGATTTCACCGGTAGTCGATACCCAGACCCGCCTCGGCAGCGTCTACATCACGCTGCTAGATGCTGATAAGGCGCGGGTCGGCATGTATGCGAGAGCCCAGATCATCGTGACCGAGAAGGAAGCGCTTGTCCTTCCGCTCTCAGCGGTGACGAAGACCAAAGACGGCATGGTTACCCGCAAGGTTGACGGCGACGTCGCCCATGTCGCGAAGATCGAAACCGGCATTGAGGACGACGGATATATCGAGATCCGCAGCGGCCTTAGCCAGGGAGACAAGGTGATCACCAAGGCAGGCGCCTTTGTGCGCGACGGTGATCGCATTAAACCGGTGCTGTCCGGCGCCGAAACCGTATCGAACTGACGAGGTCTAAGCGATGAACTTCTCCGCCTGGGCAATCCGAAATCCGATCGCACCGATCCTCGGTTTCGCGCTTCTCTTGTTCCTTGGAATTCAATCGTTTTTCGCGTTGCCGATCACGAAGTTCCCGAACATCGATGTTCCCGTCGTTGCGATCACTGTTACCCAGAACGGTGCCTCACCGTCTGAACTGGAAATGCAGGTGACAAAGCAGGTCGAAGACGCGGTTGCCTCGATCGCAGGTGTCGATGAAATCCAATCGACAGTAACCGATGGAAAGTCGGTGACATCGGTCGTCTTCCGCATCGAAAAGCCGACCGAGGAGGCCGTGCAGGACACCAAGGACGCGATCGATCGCATCCGCAGCGACCTGCCAGCCGATGTTGAAGAACCCGTGGTCACCAAGATCGATGTCGAGGGACAGGCGATCCAGACCTTCTCCGTGACATCGCCGGACATGACGCTGGAAGAGCTGTCATGGTTCGTCGATGACACGATCAAGCGCGCCCTTCAGGGCCAGATCGGTGTCGGTCGCATCGACCGTTACGGCGGCTCCGATCGCGAGATTCGCGTCGAACTCGACCCCAACAAGCTCGATTCCTTCGGCATCACTGCGCCGGACGTGAACAACCAGCTGCGCAGCACCAACGTCGACCTCGGCTCCGGCCGCGGCCAGATCGGCGGCAACGAGCAGACGATCCGCACGCTCGGTGATGCCCGCAACGTCGCGCAACTTGCGAGCACCACCATTGCCCTGCCGAACGGCCGGTTCGTGAAGTTGTCCGATCTCGGCACCGTGACCGATACCTATGAGGAGCCGAAGTCCTTCTCGCGCTTCAATGGCGACGCGTCGGTTACCTTCGCGGTATTCCGATCGAAGGGCGCCAGCGAAGTGTCCGTCGCCGAAACCGTCGCCAAGAGCCTCGATGCGGTGCGTGCCGCGCATCCCGAGGTGAACATCGCGATGGTGGACGACGCCGTCTACTTCACCTACGGCAACTATGAATCCGCGTTGCACACGCTGACGGAAGGCTCGATCCTCGCCGTCCTCGTGGTGCTGCTGTTCCTGCGCAACTGGCGGGCAACCCTCATTGCCGCCGTCGCCCTTCCACTGTCTGCTATCCCGACCTTCTGGATCATGGACCTGATGGGCTTCTCGCTGAACCTCGTCAGCTTCCTCGCTTTGACGCTCGCGACAGGTATTCTTGTCGACGATGCGATCGTCGAGATCGAGAACATCGCGCGGCATATCAAGATGGGCAAGACGCCCTACCTTGCCTCGCTCGATGCCGCCGATGAAATCGGTCTTGCGGTTATCGCCACGAGCTTCACGATCATCGCCGTCTTCGTGCCGGTGTCGTTCATGCCGGGCATTGCCGGCCAATACTTCATCCAGTTCGGCCTGACGGTCGCCTTCTCCGTGTTCTTCTCGCTCATGGTGGCGCGTCTCATCACCCCGCTGATGGCCGCCTATCTGATGCGGCCGGAAGATGGCGTGGATGACCATCATGACAATGACGGCCGCCTGATGAAGGCCTATACAAGGCTGGTCAGCTTCACCACCTCGCGCTGGTACATGCGTTATGCGACGATGCTGGCCGCCTTCGGTTTCCTCGTCGGCTCACTCTACCTGATGGCGCAGGTTCCAGGCAGCTTCATGCCGCCAGACGATTCCTCGCGCGTCGTTCTCTCCGTCGAACTGCCACCAAACGCGACACTCGCCGAAACCGACACCACGACCACCCGTATCTATGATGCGATCCGCGATATCGATGGCGTCGATAGTGTCTTCATCCTGGGCGGCGCTTCGCCGAAGGGCGATCTTGAACTGCGCCGTGCGACCGTTCGCGTCATCCTTGGCAAGATCGATCACTCGCTGGTCAAGACCCTCGTGAACAAGGGCCTCGGTGGCCTTCCCATCATCGGCCAATATATGCCGAAGATGGAATTGGAGGGTCGCACCCGTCCGCAGTGGGATGTCGAAAAGGATATCTTCGCCAAGCTCAAGGACATTCCTGACGTTCGCATCACCAAGCTTAACGACCGGGGCGAGCGAGAACTGACGTTCAACTTCCTGTCTTCTAACGAACAGGACCTGAACGATGCGATCGGCGTGCTTGAAGCAAAGCTACGCGCCTCGCCGATTCTCTCGAATGTCAGCTCGGAAGGCGCCCTGCCGCGTCCCGAGCTGCAGATCTTCCCGCGCAAGGATGAGATCGCCCGCCTCGGCATCACGCCGCAGCAGATTTCGCAGACGATCCGCGTGGCGACCACCGGCGATGTCGATGCCGCACTCACCAAGATCTCGCTTGATGACCGGCAGATTCCGATCCGCGTGCAGACCTCGCTCGATGTCCGGCGCGATCTGCAGGCGCTCGGCGCGCTGAAGGTGAAGACGGCATCCGGTACCACGGTGCCTATCGATAGCGTGGTGGATCTCAACTACGCCGAAGGCCCGAGTTCGATCCTGCGTAATGCGAGAAACCGCGTTGCATCGATCGGTTCCGACGTGCCGCAGGGCACTGCACTCGATACCTCGACCGCCGAGTTCAAGCGGATCGTCAAGGAGACGAAGCTGCCGCCGACGGTAAGGCTCGCCGAAAGTGGTGACGCCAAGATCCAGAGCGAAATGATGCAGAGCTTCGGCAATGCCATGCTGCTCGGCCTGCTGATGGTTCTGGTCGTTCTCATCCTTCTCTTCAAGGATGTGATCCAGCCGTTCACCATCCTGCTGTCGCTGCCGCTTGCCATCGGTGGTGTTGCCGTTGCGCTGATCCTGACGCGCAATGCGTTTTCGATGCCGGTCATGATCGGGGTGCTGATGCTCATGGGCATCGTCACCAAGAACGCGATCCTGCTGGTCGATTTCGCCGTCGAGATGAAGCGCCATGGCATGGGCCGCGTTCAGGCCATGATCGAGGCAGGCCGCAAGCGCGCCCAGCCGATCATCATGACCTCGATCGCCATGTCGGCCGGCATGATCCCATCCGCGCTCGGCGTCGGTGAAGGCGGCTCGTTCCGCGCGCCGATGGCAATCGCCGTGATCGGCGGCATCATCGTCTCGACCGTGCTTTCGCTGCTTGTCGTGCCCTCGTTCTTCCTGATCATGGATGACCTGTCGCGACTGCTCGGCTGGCTCTTCGGCCGTCTCGTCGGCAAGAAGGACGACGAACCGGAAGTGTTGGAAAACGAAGCCCTCACCGGCATCGTCACCGATCAGGCGAAGACCATCACCGAGCTTCAGGAGCGTCTGGACAGGCTGGAAGGCCCCAAGCGCACCGGCAACGTCATCAGTCATCCGGCAGCACTGGCTGCGGAGTAAAGACCAGATCAAACGAAAAAGCCCGGCCGCATCACTGATACGGCCGGGCTTTTCTTTGTCTGTTTCAGGCTTCAAAGCCCGCCTTCGACCCGCAGGAATTCGACAATTCGATCGACACCATCGCCGCGCTTCATGTCGGAGAAGACAAACGGCTTCGACTGGCGCATGCGGTCGGCATCGTTTTCCATCACACCGAGATCAGCGCCAACATAGGGCGCAAGATCCTTCTTGTTAATGACGAGTAAGTCGGAACGGGTGATGCCCGGCCCGCCCTTACGCGGGATTTCCTCGCCCTGGCAGACGGAGATCACATAAATGGTGATATCGGCCAGATCAGGCGAGAAGGTCGCCGCGAGATTGTCGCCGCCGGACTCGATGAAAACCACGTCGAGATCGGGGATACGGCGGTTGAGGTCAGCGATGGCCTGCAGGTTGATCGTCGCGTCTTCACGAATAGCGGTGTGCGGACAGCCACCGGTCTCCACCCCCACAATACGATCCGAAGGCAACGCCTGCATGCGCACCAGCGCCTCCGCATCCTCACGGGTATAGATATCGTTGGTGACGACGGCGACCGAATACTGGTCACGCATCGCCTTGCAGAGCTTGTCGGTCAGCGCCGTTTTTCCCGAACCGACCGGGCCGCCGATGCCGACACGTAAGGGGCCGTTTGCAGATTTCATCTTTCGAACTCCAATAAAACAACAGCATAGTAAAACTGGTCACTGCATAATGCCTTAAACCGAAATCGGTTTAAGGAATAAATTATGCAGCAGTCATAAAGTGCTACAGCGCCGTGCGCCATATATGACGCACGGCGCTGTGGTGGCGGATAGCGGCAAATGACGTATCCGCAGTGCTCGACTGAAGAGGTGAAACGCGCCGGGGCCGATCAAGAGCGGAAAAGTTTGACCGTCTGTGTCTCGTGGCGCAATGCGGAAATATCGGCCTGAAGGGTAGCGGAGCCGAGATCGTCAAGCGTCGATCGCGCCGCCCGCTCCGCGGTTGCGACAATCGTCTGCTCCAGCGCGGCCAGCACAGAAACACCATCCTTCTGGCCGCAGACGCTGAGCCGGATGCCAGCGGATATACTCTGTGAAATGAAAGCATGCAGATAAGCGGCAACAGCTTTGTCGCACGGCACGCCATGCAGGCCGGCCACAAGACCAACAGCCACGGGATAGGCCATCTTGTCGTCCGCAACCCCGGCCGTTTGCGGCCATGCGCTGGCCGTTGTCAGAAATGCATCTCCCAGCAGCATCGTCTCCTGGTGGCGCTCGCGCGAGCCGCTGAGCGCTTCGGCAAGCTCGGCGCACTGTGTCAATCGCCCGGCATCGGCGATCGCCCGATGGGCCTCGGCCAGAAGCACGGCATCGTTCCAGAGCGAACCCTGCGTCAGCAACGATGACAGCCATTCACCAAGTCCTGCACTTCCCGAAACCAGACCATCCTCGACCGCGCACTCAAGTCCGCCGGAATAGGCGAACGATCCGATCGGAAAGGCCGGCGACAGCCAGGACATCAATCGCAGAAGAGCGCCGAGCTCCTGATCGTCGCTCATTGCGGCTCAGCCACGTGCGTGGTGGGCATGGTCCTTGTCACGTCACCGCTTTCCAGACAAAGCAGCTCGCGCCGCAGATTATGAGGCAGAACGATGCTTTCTACCGGCTGCGACAAAGGTGCGCCGACGGGCAGATAGGAAGTAATGTGTTGCATGAAGCTTTCCATTCCATGTGATGGATGACCATGGAAAACAATAATCTTCGATGCAACAGGGAATGCATGGCGACAACAAGATTCCCGCGACCAAAACGACGGGTATAGCCTTTACATGTCTCTGCCGGCGGACGGGCTCCTCGATCGGCCCTCGATCAATTGCTGTCGTTTGCTGGAAGGTCCTGAAGCTTCCGCCACACCGTCCGCATTGCTGTCGTTTGATATCTCCGAGTGCCCGCGCTTACGACCTTGTTCCGGTGCTGGTGATGCCGCCTGCCGTGAAGTCGATGGGCCTGCCACGGCTAAACCCTCCGGCATTTCAGGTATCCTGCTAGACGATCGAGAACGATCAACAGAGAGATGGCGAATTTCCTGCGATGCCGGCTGTCGGGTTGTCGATGGGCCTGCGACAGGTGAGCCCTCACGTGTCGCAGGAATTCTGCCGGGCGATTGGGAATGGTCAACCGAATGGTCGACCGATGGATTGCGAAGCGCTCGCGATCCCGGCTGCCGGATTGTCGATGGGACTGTCATGGGTGAGCCCTCCCGCGATTCGGGGCCGCCGCTTGTAGAGCGGGAATGATCCGCAGATGGACCGTAAGCCTGCTGAGCAGCTACCAACGCCCCATGACGATCTCCTGAATGGTATGCGTCAATTGCCTCCTGCTGGCCAGGAGCACTGGGAGGCCACTGCCGAACATATTCCATGAGGCTGGTGTCTCCTGACTGCTGGCTGGAGGAATGGCTGATCCCACCCCATTCGGAACCGGAACCGTACCCAGGTTCTGGACTAAACAAGGTCCGTTGGGAGTCGTCGTCGCTGACATGATGATCTGACCGCGAGTCGGTTTCGTAATCGTCGGTTTCGTGATCGGAGCTTGACCAACCTTCGTAGCCCGCGTGGCCTCCATACCCGTAGCCCCCGTGGCCTCCATACACCCCGTTGTTTGAAATCGAATTTGCATCCCAAAACGAGGACAGTTCGGAGCTGGAACTACCGCGCTCCGGCCGCAGATCCATGCCGTAATCATAGGCCGGCCAAATTTTTTCATCCGAGCCAAAATCAAGACTGCTATGCTCGCTGCCGGCAACGGAGCTGGCTGGCGAAACATCATTCATGTTCCAGAGCTGCCGCTGCGACGCACTTGCGCCGCTGTAGCGCGCCGTGTCCAGCCTGCTCTTCTCCGTTGCAACGTCTTGCCGGTCGGAGAAGCTATCAACATTGTCCACGGTATGATCGGCGTACAAGGTGCTGACGCCTCTCATGCGATCGTCCACGGACGTACGAAGGTCATGCGCCGCGGTGAGAAGGGCGCCCACCTTTTCTCCGCTGAAGGCCGATCTTGTTCGGACACGGAAATCTGCCGCAACATTCATCTCCTCGGCGATTCCACCCAGGTCTCTCTCGAAGACGGTGTGCTGCACGTATTTATTGAGGATACCCAGCGCTGCAACGCGCTTGTCGACACCATCGCGACCAGGGGGCACACTGTCATCCAAAATCGATCCGATTTTCTCAACATGCCCACGAACGTTTGCGGCAAGCGGTTTGACGCCTGCCGCGCGTGAATTATGGACATTTAAAGGAATATAATCTGTCATCATTACATTCGTGGGCTCGTGGCACGATTGCAATGCTGATTGATGCACCTCGTCATAATGATCCAAGTGGGCGCTGCGAAAGCTGAGCTTCGCATGCTTCGCGAAGGTTACAAGGCGTTCGGAGGACTCAAGTTGCTGTTCTTCATACGTCGGCATTTGAAATAACTTTCTTGAAAAAAATAAGCCCAGCGCTTCGACCAATTGGTCCAGCATTGCCCACAATTAGGCGCGTCCGCTGCTATGATTTCAAGAAAAAGACGGTTTCAATTGAAACACGCCTTATCGATCACAGAATAGAAAAAGGCCGGCCCCCGCGAAGGACCGGCCCGGTGAATTTACCATGCAATTGAGGTCACCGATGTATGATTGAGTTGAGGCAACCTCAGCCGTGGTGGTGATGCCCATGGGAATGTCCGCCCGTGCCATGATAGGCCCCGCGCATCGGCTGGAAAGGCGTGTTCACCTCGCTCACCGTCGCGCCCAGCCCTTCCAGCATCGCGCGGATGACCAGATCCCGCAGGATGAAGATACGGTCCTCACGGATTTCCGCCGGAAGATGCCGGTTGCCGAGATGCCAGGCCAACTCTATCAGATGCAGCGGTCCGCGCGGCAGGATTTCGTAAAGCGGCTCTTCGATCGCCGTGATGCGGATGTGACCGCCACCTTCCAGCACGAGGAGATCGCCATCCGCCAGCATGGCCGGCTCCTTCAGATCGAGCATGACGACATCGTCATTTTCGAGATGCAGGAGCTTGCGACGCAGATGCCGCTGATCATGCGCCAGCGCGATCGTAGCGACAGGCGCGATATCGGCTGAGCCAGAGGACAGGACTTCCGTCGAGCGATAGGGCATCAGACCACCTCGACCTTTTCCGGATGCACGACCTCGACCCGGCTTTCAGCCACCAGATCAGCCGTGGCCTTGCCGAAGGCGGCGATATGGGCCGTCTCGAAATGCGCCTGAAGCGCCACGCGGCTTGACCAGTTTTCAACAAAAACCAAAGTCTCGGGTTCGCCGGGCTTCTGGTAGAGTTCGTAGTAGATGCAGCCGTCTTCGGCGCGGGTCTCGGCAATCAGCGGCTGGGCGGCAGCCAGAACATCAGCGGCCTTGCCGGGGTGCGCTTTAAGATAGGCAATAACGTAGATCATGGGTACCTCGGAATAGGGACGGCAGGGTGATTGCCGTTTGTAACGGAGAATGTTGAACGAGGGGAGAGCTTGCGCGCTGTCTCTGTTTGCGGAGTCTTACCCCTCACCCGACCCCTCCTAGAACAGGAAATACCTCTGCGCCATCGGCAGCACGGTTGCCGGCTCGCAGGTCAATAACACACCATCCGCCCGAACCTCGTAGGTCTCCGGATCCACCTCGACATGCGGTGTCAGGCTGTTATGGATCATCGACGCCTTGCCGATACCGCCGCGGGTGTTCCGCACAGCCACCAGTTCCTTGGCGACACCAAGGCGGCCCTTCAGGCCACCGTCCAGTGAGGCCTGCGAGACGAAGGTGACGGAGGAGTTGGTGAGGCTCTTTCCGAACGAGCCGAACATCGGCCGGTAGTGCACAGGCTGCGGCGTCGGGATCGAGGCATTCGGATCACCCATCGGGGCTGCCGCGATCGTGCCACCGAGCAAAACCATGTCCGGCTTGACGCCGAAGAAGGCCGGGTTCCACATCACCAGATCGGCGCGCTTGCCGACTTCGACCGAACCGATGACATGGCTGAGGCCGTGCGCGACGGCCGGGTTGATCGTATACTTGGCGATATAGCGCTTGACGCGGAAATTGTCGTTTTCGCCCTTTTCCTCCGGCAGACGGCCGCGCTGGCGCTTCATCTTGTCGGCGGTCTGCCAGGTGCGGATCGCCACTTCCCCGACGCGGCCCATGGCCTGACTGTCGGAGGAGATGATGGAGAAGGCACCGATATCATGAAGGATATCTTCCGCCGCGATGGTTTCCTTGCGGATGCGGCTTTCCGCAAAAGCAATGTCTTCCGGGATCGACGGCGACAAATGGTGGCAAACCATCAGCATGTCGAGATGTTCGGCCAGCGTGTTCTTCGTATAGGGCCGCGTCGGGTTGGTAGACGACGGGATGACGTTCGGCTGGCCGCAGATTTTGATGATATCAGGCGCATGGCCGCCACCCGCTCCTTCCGTGTGGAAGGCGTGGATCGTACGCCCTTTCAGCGCCGCGATCGAATCCTCGACGAAGCCGCTTTCGTTCAGCGTATCCGTGTGGATCATCACCTGCACATCGTATTCATCGGCAACCGACAGGCAGCAATCGATCGCGGCAGGGGTCGTGCCCCAGTCTTCGTGCAGCTTCAGCGAGGTCGCACCGCCCATGACCATCTCAACCAGCGCGCCCGGCAGTGAAGCATTGCCCTTGCCGGCGAAGGCGAGGTTCATTGGGAAGGCATCGGCCGCCTCGATCATGCGGGCGATGTGCCAGGGACCGGGGGTGCAGGTGGTGGCGAGCGTGCCGTGCGCGGGGCCGGTGCCGCCGCCGAGCATGGTGGTGAGGCCGCTCATCAGCGCCTCCTCGATCTGCTGCGGGCAGATGAAGTGGATGTGGCTGTCCATGCCGCCGGCGGTGATGATCTTGCCTTCGGCGGCGATCGCCTCCGTGCCCGGGCCGACGATGATATCGATGCCCGGCTGGGTATCCGGGTTGCCGGCCTTGCCGATCGCGACGATCAAGCCGTCCTTCAGGCCGATATCGGCCTTGACGATACCCCAGTGATCGACGATCAGCGCATTGGTGATGACGGTATCGACAGCGCCATTGGCGCGCGTCACCTGGCTCTGGCCCATGCCATCGCGGATAACCTTCCCGCCGCCGAATTTCACCTCTTCGCCATAGGTGGTGAAATCCTTCTCAACCTCGATGAACAGCTCGGTATCGGCAAGCCGCACCTTGTCGCCGGTGGTGGGACCGAACATGCTGGCATAGGCCGCGCGGGACATTTTGTAGGACATTGTTCTTCACCCTCTGGAGTGCCGAATTCTGGGAAAAATTCGGGCGAATTCATTTCTCATTTCTGTCTGCGCAGTTGCTTCACAACGGCGCAGTTGCGTGAATGGACGGAGCCGCGACATCATCGAGCGGCTGGAGCCGCGACAAGCGTCCCTCCCCGATCGAACGTTCGACCAGCCTTCGCTCAGCCTCGAAAGGATGGCCCTCCCACCCCTCGTGGCCGAAACCGGCAATCGTCACCTCGTCATCGCGAAAACTCTCGAGCACGTAGGCAATCACGATCAGGCCGCTGCTCGGCACGACATAGGGTGCCGGACTGAAGGCCTGAAGCTGGGTATCGACAGCCTCATGAACGGCGCGGCTGATCACGCTATGCTTCTTGCCGAGACAGACGCAGAGCCTTGAAAAATCCGCCGTATAGTCATCGCAGAAATCATCAAGCTCCGGGTGGCTCACCGCCAGAACCTGCCGCAGGGCGGTAAATTTCGCGGGGTCCCGCACGCTCCAGATAGCACCGGCCTGCTGAACGGCAGGGTGGCTTGCCCACTCCGCCGAAGCAAGCCGCGCCTTGCCGGGACGTCCCGTGTTGCAGATGGCGACGACATCGGTCTTCTCGCCTGCCTCGCCGAAGGTGCGGCAATCGTTGAAGCGGATGACAAGATCGGCGGAATCGATGAGCGTTGCCGCTCCCGGAGGCACCTCACCATTCCCAACGATCATGATCTTCTGTTTCATGTCGCTCCCGAAGCGATTAGCCGCCCCATCGTCACACCATTGGCAGTCACAGTTTCCCCATGACCTTCTGACGAAAACCATAGACCTCACGTTTTCCGCTCAACGGAATAAGCGTCACGGTCCGCGTCTGGCCGGGTTCGAAACGCACTGCCGTTCCCGCCGGGATATCGAGCCGGCGGCCATGCGCGGCTTCTCGGTCAAAGGCGAGACCCGCATTGGTTTCGGCGAAATGATAGTGGCTGCCGACCTGCACCGGCCGGTCGCCGGTGTTCGATACATCGATCGAAACGGTATCCAGCCCGACATTCAGCTCGATCTCGCCCTCGGCAGCAATGATTTCTCCGGGTATCATGGTCATCTTCCTTTTATCAGGCGGCCTTGACCGGCACGCAGCCTTCGGCTTTCAGCACACGCTCTGTCGAGGCCGGAAATTTATCGAGCTTGGATGCGGGCCGGATTGGCCGGCGCACCAGTTCGCCGCTGCAATTCGGGCAACGGCTGTCGAGCACGTTTTCCACGCAATCGAGGCAGAAGGTACATTCGAAGCTGCAGATCATCGCCTCGCGGCTACCCGGCGGCAGATCCTTGTCGCAGCACTCGCAATTGGGTCGAAGCGCAAGCATGGCGGGCCTCAGCGAATGGGTTCGTGGACGGTCACCAGCTTGGTGCCATCGGGAAAAGTCGCCTCGATCTGGATGTCGTGGATCATCTCGGGGATACCCTCCATCACCTGATCGCGGGTGATAACATGGGCGCCGGCCTCCATAAGCTCGGCAACCGAGCGGCCGTCGCGCGCGCCTTCCACGACATAATCCGATATCAGCGCGATCGCTTCGGGATGATTGAGCTTGACGCCGCGCTCCAGCCTCCGGCGCGCCACCATCGCGGCCATGGAAATCAAGAGCTTGTCTTTTTCGCGAGGAGTGAGGTTCATGCGTGACCACCAGTTTTTATTATAGGCTACAGGGTCCAGACTTTCGGCACTGACGCCCCTTTGCGCAAGTGTGAAATGACCGGGATCAGGATTTTTCTAAGCGCAAAGCCGTCGGCAGCGACAAGGCGCGCCATAAGCTTCTCTTGCCCGCAGATTTCCACACGGCTGGCCCCGCCAGCGTCTCCAATCTTCGATCGGATCGCCGCAAGCTGCGCCTCGCAATCCGGCCCCGTATAGAAAAGCGTCGCAAAGGCCACCTGCCCGCCGAGAACCGGCACCCGCCGCGAAAGGTCTCCAACGGCATCGGCAAGCCGCAGGTTTTCCGCATGCAGCAAAACACCACCCTTGCGAATGCGCCAGCGATCCTGGAAAAGCCCGTTTTCCATCGTCTCGCCCATCGCCTTTCGGCCGAGAAGCACGGCCTCGACGGCAAGGAACTGGGCATCTTCGGCGATGTCCACTTCCAGAGTTCGCGACATCGAGGCGTTGTCAAACAGGATGGTTTCCTGCGGCAGCCAGTGCACCGTCGCACCGGCGCCGACATCGATGCGGGTCGCAACCGTCGCCGTGCCGGCGCTGGCCTTGTAGATCTTTTCGCAGGCCTGGGTGGTGAGCGTCAGGTGGGTATTCTCGCCGCTGTTGAACTCCCAGCCGATCCAGTCGCCGCCGGTCAGGCCGCCGGAACTGTTGATCAGTACAGCTTCCATCGTGTGGTCGAAAGTGTCGGGAAGCCGGATCTTGGCGCAGCCTTCCTGATAGAATTCCGATAGCCGGGTGCGGCCGGCAAAGGGTTTTGCCGTCAGCCGTCCCTTGCCCCATGCTCTTTGCGGAGCGATCGCCGCCGCTTCTGCCATTTTTGACCCTAAACCGTCAGGTGACGGCGCGCTTCCGGAGTATCCAGCGTTTCGGCCGGTCCCTCATGCACGATCTCGCCCCGATCCATGATGTAGACATGGTCGGCAAGCTCCCGGCAGAAGTCAAGATATTGTTCCACAAGCAGAATCGCCATCCCCGTGGAATCACGCAGATACTGGATCGCCCGGCCGATATCCTTGATGATCGACGGCTGGATGCCTTCCGTCGGCTCGTCCAGAACAAGGATCTTCGGCCGTGTCACCAGCGCCCGCCCGATAGCAAGCTGTTGTTGCTGGCCGCCCGACAAGTCACCTCCCCGGCGGCCGAGCATGGTGCGCAGGATCGGGAACAGACTGAAGATATCGTCTGGAATATAACGGTCCTTGCGCGGCACCGGGGCGTAACCGGTCTCGAGGTTTTCCTTCACGGTCAAAAGCGGAAAGATTTCGCGGCCTTGCGGCACGAAACCGATGCCATGCTTGGCGCGATTATAGGGCGCCAGGCCATTCAGCGTTGCATCGTTGAAGGTGATCGTGCCGGCGCTGGTCGCGGCCTGACCGGTGACTGCCCGGAGCAGACTGGTCTTGCCGACGCCGTTACGGCCGAGGACACAGGTGATCTTGCCCATCGGCGCCATGATCGACACACCGCGAAGAGCCTGCGCCGCGCCGTAGTGAAGATTGATGTTGTCGACGGTCAGCATCGGGCGGCTCCTTTTGAGATTGCGGAGGCTTTACCCCCCCCTGTCGCGCCGCTTGCGGCCTCTTCTCCCCAGCGGGGAGAAGGTGGCGCGTAGCGCCGGATGAGGGAGACGGCTTCCTCGGAGTTCGCGGCAAAGCCCCCCTCATCGCCTCGCCTGCGCTCGGCACTTCTCCCCGCTGGGGAGAAGAGGGTGTTCGCCGCAAACATAGAAACGTTATAGTGCATCGCCTTACCGCCCCAGATAGTTTTCGATCACCTTCGGATCGGAACTGACGAAATCGATCGATCCCTCCGCCAGCACCGAACCTTCGGCAAGACACGTCACCTTGACGCCGAGATCGCGGATGAAGCCCATGTCGTGCTCGACCACCACTACGGAACGGGTCTTGGCGATCTCCTTCAGGAGCACCGCCGTCTCCGCCGTTTCCGCATCCGTCATACCGGCCACCGGCTCGTCGACCAGCAAAAGCTTCGGTTCCTGCGCAAGCAGCATGCCGATTTCCAGCCACTGCTTCTGGCCGTGGGAAAGATTGGCCGCAAGGTCGTCCTTGCGGGCGGTCATGCGCACGGTTTCGAGGATTTCCTCGATGCGCGCCTTGTCCTCCGGCGTCAGCTTGTAGAACAGGGTGGCGAAGACACCGCGTTTGCGGTTCAGCGCCAGTTCGATGTTGTCCCAGACTGTGTGGCTTTCGAACACCGTCGGCTTCTGGAACTTGCGGCCGATGCCGAGCTGGGCGATCTCGGCTTCATCCTTCTGGGTAAGATCGACCTCACCGTTGAAGTAGACGATGCCCTCGTCCGGCCGGGTCTTGCCGGTGATGATGTCCATCATCGTCGTCTTGCCGGCGCCGTTGGGGCCGATGATGGCGCGAAGCTCGCCAGGCTCGACGACGAAGGACAGGGAGTTCAGCGCCTTGAAGCCATCGAAGGAAACGGAAACACCATCAAGGTAGAGGATGCTGCTGGTCGTCTTCAGACTTGCCGGTTTGATGACAGTCATGACATTCACTCCGCGGCCTGGGTATGGGCAGATACGATGGCGTCGTCGCCGGCAGATTTGGCGGATTGCGCCTGATAGGCATGTTCCTTCGCAGCCGCCACCTTGAGCTCGTCGCGGTTCTTGGCGAACTGTTGGAACGTGCCGACGATGCCCTTGGGCAGGAACAAGGTGGTCGCGACGAACAGCGCGCCCAGCGCAAACAGCCAGAATTCGGGGAAGGCAGCGGTAAAGACGCTCTTGCCGAAGTTGACCAAAACCGCGCCGATGATCGGGCCGATCAACGTGCCGCGCCCGCCTACTGCAGTCCAGATGACCACTTCGATGGAGTTGGCCGGGGCGAATTCGCCCGGATTGATGATACCGACCTGCGGGACATAGAGTGCGCCGGCCACGCCCGCCATCATCGCCGAGACGGTGAAGATGAAGAGCTTCATGTTCTCGACCCGGTAGCCGAGGAAGCGAGTGCGGCTTTCCGCGTCACGCACCCCGACCAGCACCTTGCCGTATTTCGATTTGACGATGGCTGAGCTGAGGAGAAGCGCCAGAGCAAGGGAAATCGCCGTTGCCGCGAAGAGCGTGGCACGGGTGCCGCCGGCCTGGATGTTGAAGCCGAGGATATCCTTGAAGTCGGTCAGGCCGTTGTTGCCGCCGAAGCCCATCTCGTTGCGGAAGAAGGCGAGCAGCAGCGCGTAGGTCATCGCCTGGGTGATGATCGACAGATAGACGCCGGTGACGCGCGAGCGGAAGGCGAGCCAGCCGAAGACGAAGGCAAGCAGGCCGGGCACAAGCACTACCATCACCGCCGCAAACCAGAACTGGTTGAAACCGTACCAGTACCAGGGCAGCTCCTGCCAGTTGAGGAACACCATGAAATCGGGCAGCAACGGATTGGCATAGACGCCGCGTGGGCCGATCTGGCGCATCAGGTACATGCCCATCGCATACCCACCGAGCGCGAAGAACGCGCCGTGGCCGAGCGAGAGGATGCCGCAATAGCCCCAGACGAGATCAAGCGCGAGCGCCAGAAGTGCGTAGCTCAGATATTTGCCGAGCAGCGGCACCAGATGGTCCGGTACATGCAGCGGGTTGCCATCCGACAGCAGCAGGTTGGAGAGCGGCACGAAGATCGCCGCCAACAAGATACCGAAGGCGAACCAGAGAACCTTCTTGTCGTGGGTGCGAAACAGCATTTGCGTGATCATTGTTCGATCGCCCTTCCCTTGAGCGCGAACAGACCGCGCGGCCGCCGCTGGATGAAGAGAATGATAAGCACCAGGATCAGGATCTTGCCAAGCACGGCGCCGGCATAGGGCTCCAGAAACTTGTTGGCGATGCCGAGCGTCATGGCGCCCACCAGCGTGCCCCAGAGATTGCCGACACCGCCGAAGACAACGACCATGAAGCTATCGATGATGTAGTTCTGGCCGAGGTTCGGCGAGACGTTATCGATCTGCGATAGCGCCACGCCCGCCATGCCGGCAATGCCGGAGCCGAGGCCGAAGGTAAAGGCATCGACCCAGGGCGTGCGGATACCCATGGATGAGGCCATGCGCCGGTTCTGGGTCACGGCGCGCATCTGCAGGCCGAACTTGGAGCGCTTCAGCAGCAGCAGCAGCGCGAAGAACACCGCGATTGCAAACACGATGATCCACATCCGGTTCCAGGTGATCGACATGCCGCCGAGATCGAAGGTGCCGGACATCCAGCTCGGATTATCGACCTGCCGGTTGGTGGGGCCGAAGATCGTGCGGATCGTCTGCTGCAGGATGAGGGAGAGGCCCCAGGTCGCCAGCAGCGTCTCAAGCGGTCGACCATAGAGCCAGCGGATGATGCTGCGCTCGATGGCAACGCCGATCGCGCCGGTGACGAGGAAGGCTGCAGGAACGGCGAAGGCGAGCGAGAAATTGGTGAGCTCCGGCGCCGCTGCGCTGATCGTCTGCTGCACCACATACGTCGTATAGGCCCCGAGCATGACCATCTCGCCATGGGCCATGTTGATGACGCCCATGACACCGAAAGTGATGGCAAGGCCGATGGCCGCGAGAAGCAGGACCGAGCTGAGTGAGAGGCCATACCAGATATTCTGCACCACATCCCAGACCGCGAGGCTGCGGTTGATACTGTCGATATGCGCCTGGATGGCCGGCTGCAGATCGGCCGGGGCGCTGGAGAAGGCGGCGTTCAGGATATTGACGGCATCACGGTTGTCGCGGGCGGCGATGGTATCGATCGCAGCTTTCTTGTCCTCGAAACTGGCGTCTGTTTTCAGGAGGATGACGGCGCGGGCTGCCTCCATCGTCGCCTTGATCTCAGCATCCGCTTCCTTGGCGAGTGCGGTGTTCAGAAGATCGAGATTTTCGGGGTTGGCGTCCTTGAGAAGATCCTGTGCTGCGGCATAGCGTGCACCGCGATCCGGGCTCAGCAATGTCAGCTGGCTCAGCGCTGCGCCGATCGCTCCGCGCAGACCGTTGTTGAGGCGGATCTTGGCAAGATTGCTGGGGACATCGGTCACCGCAGCGCCCGTCAGGACATCGGCATAACCGCCGCCATCGGCTTCAAGGAATACGGCGCCCCCGGTTTTGGGCGCATAAAGCTTGCCGTCGTTCAGATATCCGAGGATTTCACCGACTTTGGGATCGCCGGAGGCGGCAAGCGCCTCGACGGCCTCGATCTTCTGGGGGAAACCGCCGGTGCCCAGAGCATCGACCAGCGGCCGAATGTTTTCCTGGGCCCGCACGCCGGTCGCAAGGGCGCTGATGATCAGGCAGAGGGCGACGAGAAAAATCTGGATCGTGCGATACATGGTTCTTCCGTTCCGTTGGCGTTTTGAGCGATGAGCGCCCGCAACTGCCTAAGATTTCCGCATTCCGCCCACATGCCGCTCACTCTGGCCACGCAATCCGGCCAATGATCTGAAAGAGAGCGGCGCCTGCCAGCCGGATCTATCCATCCGACATTTACAAAGCAGGAAGCGTGCCAACCAGCCGTTGGTGGCTTTTCCGGACTTCCAGGTGAGCCGGCGGATCAAGGGGCTTCCGCGAAAATCCCTCCGTCCCGGTGGGAGACTGGAACGGAGGGCTGTTCATGAAAAATCAGTTGGTAAATTTAAGGATGTCCGAAGCGGCCTTGTGGACCGCTTCGTCGTTACGCTGGCCTTGATAAAATCAGGAGCCCCGATACTCAGGAACCCTTGCCGCCGCACTTGCCGGTGGCAACGTTGAAGTTGCCGCAGGACATCGGCTTGCGCCAATCGGAGATCAGGTCCTTCGAGTCCGGCAGGTAGTCGGACCATTCGTCGCCGACGACTGGAGGCGTTTCCTGGACGATTTCGAACTGGCCGTCTGCCTGGATTTCGCCGATCAGGACAGGCTTGGTGATGTGGTGGTTCGGCATGACGGTGGCATAGCCGCCCGAAAGGTTCGGAACGGTGGTGCCGATGATCGTGTCGAGAACAGCATCCGTGTCGGTCGTGCCGGCAGCTTCTACAGCCTTAACCCAGGCGTTGAAGCCGATATAGGCAGCTTCCATCGGGTCGTTGGTCACGCGCTTGTCGTTCTTGGTGTAGGCATGCCACTGCTTGATGAACTCGGCGTTCACGTCGGCATCGACGGACTGGAAGTAGTTCCAGGCAGCGAGGTGACCGACGAGCGGCTTGGTGTCGAGACCGGCGAGTTCTTCTTCGCCGACGGAGAAGGCGATAACCGGGATGTCGGTTGCCTTGACGCCCTGGTTGCCGAGTTCCTTGTAGAACGGAACGTTGGCGTCACCGTTGATGGTGGAGACGACGGCGGTCTTCTTGCCGGCCGAGCCGAATTCCTTGATCTTGGCAACTTCCGTCTGCCAGTCAGAGAAGCCGAACGGCGTGTAGTTGATGATGATGTCTTCCTTCGGGATGCCCTTGGCGATCAGGTAGGCTTCCAGAATCTTGTTGGTGGTGCGCGGGTAGACGTAGTCCGTGCCTTCAAGAACGAAGCGCTCGACGCCTTCGGTTTCCATCAGGTAATCGACAGCCGGAATGGCCTGCTGGTTCGGCGCGGCACCGGTGTAGAAGATGTTGCGCGAGGATTCTTCACCCTCGTACTGGACGGGGTAGAAGAGGATCGAGTTCAGTTCTTCGAAGACCGGCAGAACCGACTTGCGCGACGAGGAAGTCCAGCAACCGAAAACGGCCGAAACCTTGTCGACGGAGATTAGCTCGCGGGCCTTTTCAGCAAACAGCGGCCAGTCGGACGCCGGATCAACGACGACAGCCTCAAGCTTCTTGCCGAGAAGACCGCCCTTTTTGTTCTGCTCTTCGATGAGCATCAGCATGGCGTCCTTGAGCGTCGTCTCGGAGATGGCCATGGTGCCGGAAAGCGAATGCAGGACGCCGACCTTGATGGTGTCGTCGGCTGCAAAGGCACCGGTGATTGCGGTCGTGGTGAGCGCAGCGGCGAGAAACGCGCTGTGGATGTGAGATGTGAATTTCATTGTGAACCCCTCTCGTTCTTTTGGCGACGGCATTTGGGAGACATTTACCGTTCGCTAACGAACTATCGGGCAGCGGCTTGGGAAACTATATACGTCAATTAACGTAGGTGCCGGGGCGAAACGTGCAGCTTTGAGCACCAGCCCACCCTTAAGCACCGTGATCTTCTGTGCTACGACCGAAGCCAGCAATGCCGTTTCAGGGTTTTGAGGGAACAGACGTCACCGATGACAGCACGCCAGCGCATCATTCCGGTTCGGCGCGAGTATAATCGCTGGGTCGCCAACCAGACGCTGGAAGACTACGCGCTGCGCTTCACCGCCAAGAGCGCGCGGCAATTTTCCTCGCAGCGCATCTCGCAGACGGCCATCGGCGCCATCTCCTTCCTGGCGCTGGAGGCGATCGGCGGCGCGATCACTCTCTCCTACGGCACGACCAACGCCATCATCGCCATTTTGGTCGCCAGCGTCGTCATGCTCGTTGTCGGGCTGCCGATCGCGCGCTACGCCATCCGTCACGGCGTAGATATCGATCTTCTGACCCGTGGCGCGAGCTTCGGCTATATCGGTTCGACCATCACCTCGCTGATCTATGCCAGCTTCACCTTCATGCTGTTTGCGATCGAGGCCTCGATCATGTCCGCTGCGCTGGAGCTGGCGCTCGGCATTCCGCTCTGGATCGGCTACATCATCTCCGCCGTGATGGTGATCCCGCTCGTCACCCACGGCGTCCGGCTGATCAGCAAGTTCCAGCTGATCACCCAGCCCTTCTGGATCATTCTCAACATCCTTCCCTTCATCTTCATCGCGCTCGCGGATTGGAGCAAGTTCGACCTCTGGCTCGCCTTCACCGGCGCCGGCCATCCGGAAGGTGTGCCGGGCACGCTCGCCCCGTTCGCGCTGGTGGAATTCGGCGCCGCTTCCGCCGTCATCCTCGCCTTGATGGCGCAGATCGGCGAACAGGTGGATTTCCTGCGCTTCCTGCCGCCAGAGGGCCAGAGCCGCCTTCGCCACCGCTTTGCCGTCTTCATGGCCGGTGCGGGCTGGGTCGTTGTCGGCGCGCCTAAACTGCTGGCCGGCTCGTTCCTCGTTGTCCTGACGCTCGGCTCGGGCGTGCCAGTGTCCGATGCAGCTGATCCCGCCCATATGTATCTGACCGCCTTCGGCTACATGATCCCGTCCCATACGGCGGCGATGCTGCTGATGGCGGCTTTTGTCGTTGTCTCGCAGCTCAAGATCAACGTGATGAACGCCTATGCCGGCTCGCTCGCATGGTCGAATTTCTTCTCGCGCCTCACGCATAGCCATCCCGGTCGCGTCGTCTGGCTGATTTTCAACGTCGCCATCGCGCTTCTCTTGATGGAACTCGGCATCTACAAGCTGCTCGAAGAAACACTCGGCATCTTCTCGATCATCGCCATGTCCTGGCTCTGCACGATCTCTGCCGACCTTTTCGTCAACAAGCCGCTGGGGCTGGCGCCGCCGGATATCGAGTTCAAGCGCGCCCATCTCTATGACATCAACCCCGTCGGCGTCGGCGCGATGACGGCTTCGGCCTTGGTGGCTCTGACCGCCCATTTCGGCCTGTTTGGCGAAATGGCTGCGTCGCTAGCCCCCTATATCGCCCTTGTGACGGCCTTCATCGTCTCGCCGCTGATCGCGTGGCGCACCAAGGGTAAATACTACCTCGCCCGTCGGCAGCGCCATAGCTGGAAGAAGCTCTCTACCGTCACCTGCTCAATCTGCGAGCATCCTTTCGAACACGAGGATATGGCCTGGTGCCCCGCCTATTCGGCGCCGATCTGTTCGCTCTGCTGTTCGCTCGACAGCCGCTGCCACGACATGTGCAAGCCGCATGCGAGCTTCAACGCCCAGACGGCCGTGGTCGCAAAAACGCTGCTGCCGCCGAAAATCATCGAAACCCTGTCGAGCCGCCTCGGGCGCTACGGCATCGCCGTGGTGCTGGCGGTCGCCGGCATCGGCGTCATCCTCGCCATGATCGCCCACCAGACGGGCACCGCATCGCCGGAAACCGCTGTCGTGGTCAACCGAACGGTCGGCGTCGTGTTCTTTGTCTTTTCGGTCGTCGCGGGTGTCGTCTGCTGGTTCTACGTGCTTGCCCATGACAGCCGGCTGGTGGCCGAGGAGGAATCCTCACGCCAGAACACGCTTCTGCTCAAGGAAATCGCCGCCCATAAGAAGACGGACGCCGCCTTGCAATATGCCAAGGAAACGGCCGAAGCTGCGAACCGGGCCAAGAGCCGCTATGTCGTCGGCTTGAGCCATGAGTTGCGCACGCCGCTCAATGCCGTGCTCGGCTATGCCCAGATCCTCGAGCGAGACGAAACCATCCCCGCCCCGCGCCAGTCGGCGATCAAGGTCATCCGCCGCTCGGCCGACCATCTCTCCGGCCTCATCGACGGATTGCTTGATATCTCGAAGATCGAGGCCGGACGTCTGCAAGTCTATTCCAACGAAATCAACATCCAGGATTTCCTCGACCAGATCGTCGATATGTTCCGTCCGCAGGCGCAGGCGAAGGACCTCGCCTTCGATCATATCCGGGCGCCTGCCCTGCCGCGCTATGTCCGCACCGACGAGAAGCGGCTGCGCCAGATCCTCGTCAACCTGCTCTCGAATGCCATCAAGTTCACCGATCGCGGAACCGTCCGCTTCGAGGTGAGCTATCGCAGTCAGGTCGCGACCTTCACCGTTTCCGATACCGGCCGAGGCATTTCTGCCGAGGACTTGCCACGCATCTTCGAACCATTCCAGCGTGGCGAGGCTGAGCATATCCGGCCGATGCCCGGCCTCGGGCTCGGGCTGACGATCACCCAATTGCTGGCAAATACCCTTGGTGGGGAAATCTCCGTGACCAGCGAGCGCGACAAGGGCTCGACCTTCCGGGTAAGGCTCATGCTGTCGGCCATCGAACGGCCGCGCGCGCTTGCTCCCTCGGTGCGCAAGATCGCCGGCTATGCCGGCGCCCGACGCACCATCGTCGTGGTGGATGACAACGAGGATCATCGCGATCTGATGCGTGAAGTGCTGATGCCCCTCGATTTCATCGTCCTGACGGCATCCGGTGGCGCCGAATGCCTGACGTTGATCGAGGGCATCAAGCCAGACCTGTTCCTCATCGACATCTCGATGCCCGGCATGAACGGGTGGCAACTGGTGTCACGGCTACGCGAATATGGCCAGAGCGCGCCAGTGATCATGCTGTCGGCCAATATCGGTGATGGCACGGCCGCCGCAGCCGGCGATGCCGACTACAACGACACGCTGGCGAAGCCCTTTGATATCCGCCAGCTCAACGACAAGCTGGCGCTGCATCTCGGCCTTGAATGGCTGTACGACGATGAGCAGCGCCCGCCCCCATCGGTTCGGCCCATCCGGCCCGTCCGCACGCCAGGCCCTGCCCATGTCGAAGAGCTCATCCGACTCGGCGAGATCGGCTACATCAGGGGCATTGAGGCCAAATTGAACGATTTGGCGCGGATCGAGGAAAACCAGCCGTTTACCGAAGTCGTGCGTGTCTATGTGCAGGCCTTCGATCTTGCAGGCTACGCCACATTCCTGCAGAAGATCAGCGACAACAACGGGAGACTCGCCGGTGAATGAGGCTGCGCATCCGCGCAATATCGTATTGATCGTCGATGATTCCCCCGAAACACTCGGCTTCCTCACCGATGCACTGGAACAATCCGGTTTCTCCGTGCTGATCGCGACCTCCGGCAATGCGGCCATCAACGTCGTCGAGCGCATCACCCCCGATATCGTGCTGATGGATGCCGTCATGCCCGGCATGGACGGCTTCGACACCTGCCGCCGACTGAAGGCGAATGCCGCGATCGCGCAAGTCCCGGTGATTTTCATGACGGGCCTCACCGAGACCGAGCATATCGTTCACGCGCTCGAATCCGGGGGCGTCGATTACCTCTCCAAGCCGATCAATATCGACGAGCTGCGTGCCCGCATCCGGGTGCATCTCGCCAACGCCCGCTCGACCCAGTCGGCCCGCGTTGCGCTCGATGCCGCCGGCCGTCATCTGCTGGCCGTGCGCGGCAATGGCACGCTGCAATGGTCGACGCCGCAGGCGACGCGGCTGATCAATGCCGCAACCGGCCGTGACGACGGCATGGAAACGCTCGCCGGACATATTCGCCTCTGGACACAGGAGCGCGAAAAACATGGCGGCCGGAGCGAACCGCTGATCATCCAGCAGAACGGCCAGCCGGTGCTGCAGCTCGCCTATCTCGGCGCGATCGGCTCCGACGAATTTCTCTTCCGGCTGACCGGCATCAGCCAGACCAGCGACGATGAAATTCTGCGCCGTGCCTTCGCATTGACCGTGCGCGAGGCGCAAGTGCTTCTATGGATCGCCAAGGGCAAGGCAAACCGGGATATCGGCGAGATCCTGGGCCTCAGCGCCCGCACGGTGAACAAGCACCTTGAGCAGATCTACGTGAAGCTCGGCGTCGAAAACCGTGCCTCCGCTGCCGTCAAGGCCGCCGCCGTTCTCTATCAGGAATAGGCTTCGCCTCAGGCGACCCGATCCGGAGGCTCGCGGCCTTCGAAGAACGCGGTGATATTGTCCACCACCTTCATACCCATGGCCGTTCGGGTTTCGTCGGTCGCGCTGCCGAGATGCGGCAGCAGCACGACGTTCTGCAGACGTCGCAACGCTTCCGGCACGCCGGGTTCGGCCTCATAGACGTCGAGGCCCGCGCCACGAATGGTCCCGGCCTCCAGCGCCGCAATCAGCGCGGCTTCATCCACGACATCGCCACGTGCGGTGTTGATGAGGAATGCGCCCCGTTTCATCAATGACAGACGCTTCGTATCGATCAGATGCCGGTTCTCACCGCCGCCTGGGCAATGGAGGGAAACGAAATCCGAGACAGCCAGCACCTCCTCGATGCTATCGAGTTGCCGGGCGCCGTAGCGTGCAGCCTCGGCCGGATCGATCCGCGAACGGTTCTGGAAAACGATATCCATATCGAAGCCGAAATGGCAGCGCTTGGCCATGACCTTGCCGATGCGGCCAAAACCGATGATGCCGAGCGTCTTGCCGGTCACCTTCGATCCAACCATGTGGGTGGGGCGCCAGCCTGTCCACTGGCCGGCCCGAACTTCCCTCTCCCCCTCGCCCGCGCGCCGAGCAACCGACAGAAGCAGCGTCATGGAGATATCGGCGGTGCAATCCGTCAGGACGTCGGGCGTATTGGTAACGACGATGTCAGCAGCTTTTGCGGCAGCAATGTCGATATGATTGTAGCCGACGCCATAATTCCCGAGGATCTTCGCCTTCATCGATGCGTTTGCAAAGACCACGGCAGGCAGCTTGTCGGATACGGTCGGCAGAACCGCATCGAAGGTCTGCAAGGCCGCGCCCAGCTCAGCCTCAGACAAGGGAACATCCGTGGCATTCAACGCAGCGTCAAAGCGCTCGACCAGCACATTTTCCACCGCCTTTGGCCATTTGCGAGTAACGAGGATACGTGGCTTGGCTGACATTTCGGACTCCGAGGCTTTGAGATTCGCTGTGCGAACGCACTAAACCAAGGCCGCCCCTCGAACACCAGCAGGTTTCGCAACTTTCGTCCGCAGGGACGCACATCGCGCATGACCCGAACCCCAGCATTCCCAACGCAAAAGGCCCGGCAATGCCGGGCCTTCGCGATCTGACGATCCCTTCGAAAACCCAGTGGTTTTCGAACGAAAACCTTACTGGTTTTCGAAGTAGCTGTACTTGCCGTCTTCACCCTTCTTCCAGGTGTACATGACGTAGTCCGGGCGGGTGATGTCGCCCTTTTCGTCGAAGCCGAGTTCGCCGATTGCGGTTGCAAACGGACCCTTGGCCTTGATCGCTTCGGCAACAGCCTGCGAGTCGTTGCCGCCGGCAGCCTTGGCAGCTTCAGCGATAACCTGCAGAGCAGCGTAGGCGTAGAGCGTGTAGGCTTCCGGTTCGAAACCAGCAGCGCGGAACTTCTCGACGAGTTCCTTTGCAGCCGGGTTCTTGCGCGGATCCGGAGCAAACGTCATCAGCGTGCCGTTAACAGCGTCGCCAGCGATGGAAGCCAGTTCGTTCGAGACGATACCGTCGCCCGACATGAAGGCAGCCTTCAGACCCTGGTCGGCAGCCTGACGTTCGATCAGACCGAATTCAGTGTGCAGACCGCCGTAGTAGACGACCGTTACGCCGGCTTCCTTCATCTTGGCGATCAGAGCCGAGAAGTCCTTGTCGCCGGTGTTGATGCCTTCGTAGATGACTTCAGTGACGCCGGCTTCGTTCATAGCCTTCTTGGTTTCGTCAGCAAGGCCCTGGCCGTAAGGCGTCTTGTCGTGAACGACAGCGACCTTGCCGTCCTTGAAGTTGGTGGCGATGTAAGCGCCGGCAACTGCGCCCTGCTGGTCGTCACGACCGCAGGTACGGAAGGTGTTCCACAGCCCACGCTCGGTGAAGGTCGGGTTGGTGGAAGCAGGGGTTACCTGAAGGATACCGTTTTCGGCGTAAACTTCCGAAGCCGGGATCGAAACGCCCGAGTTGAAGTGACCGACAACAAACTTGACGCCATCGGCAACGAACTTGTTGGCAACCGAAACGCCCTGCTTGGCGTCGGAAACGTCATCGCCGAGAACGACCTTGATCTGCTCGCCATTGATGCCGCCAGCAGCATTGATGTCAGCAGCAGCCTGCTCTGCACCCTTCTGGAGCTGTGCGCCGAAGGCTGCATTCGGGCCGGTCAACGGGCCAGCGACGCCGACGATAACGTCAGCCCATGCGGCGCCGCTGAAAGCGACCATTGCACTGAAGGCAACGGCCGACAAAAGTGACTTCTTCATTTTGTTACTCCCAAATCTCGAGCGGGTCTGGTTTCGATATCCGGCGCAATACCCACCTTCATTGCGCCGGTATTTTTACTTCCGCCCCGGTGTTTGCACCGTGAGCCGGAATCCCTCTTTATTTATTCTTCCACGAAAAGGGCGAGGCCTTCTCATAGAGCCAGTAGTAATTGCTGGTCATCTGCCGCGTCCTGTAGAAGCGGAAGCCCGCGGTAGAAAACAGCAAAAGAACGATCGTGTCTATCAGGTAGTAGTGGAGGCTGAACATCGTACCGCCAAACAGCGCGTGATGGACGAAACGGATGCCGACGCCCAGAAGAAGGGTGTAGATCAGCACCGTGCTGTAGTTCTGCCATCCCTCTGCGACGCTCTTGCCCGTGCGCCAGGCGGTCCACCCACCGATGATGCAGCTGACGAAGAGAAACTGCAGAAACGAGGCTTCTTCGTAGAGAATACCCTGCATGTCAAAAACTCCTGAACGGCGCCATCAATGGCGACCGCCTTCCAGATAGGCTGCGCGAACTTCCGGATTGGCAAGAAGTTCCTTGCCGCTGCCGCTCATCGTCACCAGGCCGTTGACCATCACGTAGCCGCGGTCGGAAAGCTTCAGCGCGCCGAACGCATTCTGCTCGACGAGGAACACAGTGAGCCCCTGTTCCTTGTTCAGCTTCTTGATCGCTTCGAAGATGCCCTTGACGATCAGCGGTGCGAGACCAAGCGAAGGCTCGTCGAGAAGCAGAAGCTTAGGACGTGCCATCAGCGCGCGGCCGATAGAGAGCATCTGCTGCTCACCGCCCGAAAGCGTACCGCCGCGCTGCATCTGACGTTCCTTGAGGCGCGGGAAGAGCGTGAAGATCTTCTCAACGTCCTCGTCGAAATACTTCAGGTTGTCGAGGCTCGCGCCCATCTGAAGATTCTCGAACACAGTCATGCGTGGGAAGATGCGACGACCTTCCGGCGACTGCGCGATGCGCAGACGGGCAATCTCGTGAGTCGGCAGGCGGGTGATGTCCTGGCCGTCGAAAATAACGGAGCCGGTACGAGCCTGCGGACTGCCGCAGATCGTCATCATCAGCGTCGACTTGCCGGCGCCGTTGGCGCCGATCAGGCAGACGATTTCGCCGCTGTTGACTTCGACATCGACGCCGCCGAGTGCGCGGATGTTGCCGTAATAGGCTTCGACGGACTTAACCTGGAGAAGCGGACCGCTCATTTCAGGCCTCCTGCTTCGCCTTCAACCTCGGCAATCACTTCTTCGACCTCATCGTCTTCGACACCGAGATAGGCCGCGATGACCTTCGGGTCGTTTTTCACAAATTCAGGGTTGCCGTCGGAAATCTTCTGACCGTACTCGAGAACGACGACGTGGTCAGAGATTTCCATGACCACCGACATGTCGTGCTCGATAAGCAGGATCGATGTGCCCGTATCCTTGCGAACGCCCTGAAGCAGATCGTTGAGCGCAAGCGATTCACGCGGGTTGAGACCAGCAGCCGGCTCGTCGAGGCAGAGCAATTCCGGGCCGGTGCACATGGCGCGGGCGATTTCCAGGCGGCGTTGTGCGCCGTAAGGCAAGTCGCCGGCCGGATCGTCTGCACGGTCGATCAGCGACGCGCGTTCAAGCCAGTGCTTCGCGAGTTCGATCGATTCCTTCGACGCTTTCTTGTAAGCCGGAAAGCCGAACAGTCCGAGGATCGTGTAGCCCGAGGCGCGCATCAGCGTGTTGTGCTGGGCGACCAGCAGGTTTTCGAGAACAGTCAGGCCCGAGAACAGCCGTATGTTCTGGAAGGTACGGGCGACCTTGGCCTGCTTGGTGATCTCGAAGTCAGGAAGACGCTCAAGGAGATACTCCTTGCCGGCCTTCTGGCGCATGGTGATCATGCCCATCGTCGGCTTGTAGAAGCCGGTGATGCAGTTGAACACCGTGGTCTTGCCGGCGCCGTTCGGACCGATCAGCGCGGTGATATCGCCGCGATAGGCTTCGAAGGAGAAGTCGTTGATCGCCATCAGACCGCCGAAGCGCATCGACAGGTGTTCGACCTTGAGAATAACGTCTTTTGTCATTGTCGTTGCCGCTGTTGTCGTCGTTGCGGAAGCCATCAGCCGTGCCCTTCCTTGGTGAAGCTGCCGGAGACGGACTTGCGCTCATTGAGGAAGGCTGTCGGCTCACGAGAACCAACGAAACCACGCGGCTTCCAGACCATCACAACCACCATCGCCAGGCCGAAGATCAGCATGCGGTAGAGTTCAGGCGTGAAATCGGGACCGAAAATGGCCTTCAGGAAGGAGAGTTCACGCAGGATTTCCGTGCCGCCGATCATGACCACTGCCGCAATCGCAATCCCGGTGAGCGAACCCATGCCGCCAAGGACCACGATGGCGAGGATGACCGCCGATTCCAGGAAGACGAAGCTTTCCGGCGAGACGAAACCCTGACGCACAGCGAAGAACGAGCCAGCGAAACCACCGAACATGGCGCCTGTCGCAAACGCCGTGAGCTTGGTCGTCACCGTGTTGATGCCGAGCGAGCGGCAAGCGATCTCGTCTTCGCGCAAGGCCTCCCAGGCACGCCCGATCGGCATCCGGCGCAGGCGGATCGTGACGTAGGCCGTCAAGGCTGCCAGAGCCAGGATGAGATAGAACAGGAAGATCTTGTAGTAGGCCGAGGACATCGGCAGGCCGAAATACTTCGCGAAGTTGTTCGGTGCGCTGACGTCGAAGGACAGGATACCGAAGATCGAAGCCTTGGCGATGCCGGAGACGCCAAACGTGCCCTTGGTCACTTCCGTCCAGTTGATCAGGACAAGGCGGATGATCTCCCCGAAGGCAAGCGTCACGATCGCCAGATAGTCGCCACGAAGGCGCAGGACCGGGAAGCCGAGCACGACGCCCCAACAGGCAGCCAACAAACCGGAGATCGGCAGCAGCAGCCAGAAGGAAAGGCCGAGATAGCTGGACAGCAGCGCGTAGGAGTAGGCACCAACGGCATAGAAAGCCACGTAACCGAGATCGAGCAGGCCAGCCAGACCAACGACAATATTCAGGCCCCAGGCCAGCATCACGTAGATCAATATCTGGATGCCGAAGTTATCGACCCACTTCAGCGAGCCCTGCGCGCCGAAAAGGACGACAGCAAGGATCGGATAGAGGACGAGCAGGACGCCGGCGATGGCCGTGAAATTACGCTTGATAAAGCCTTCCCGTGTTTCCACCGGAGCCGCCGCATCCTTCGATGCCTTGCGGCTTGCGTTCCAGGGCTGCAGGTAGGCAACCACCGCGAAGCGCCCGACCGCCGCAATGATCACGAAGATCGCGAGCAAGCCCCAGCGTTGCACGAGGATCAGCTCGTTCAGGATGTTCTGGTCGGACTTCAAACCCACGAAGAGGAAGAAGAGACCGAGCGAAATGAGGCCCGCGAAGAACGCCTCGCGCAGAGCCCGCGCCGTCAGATCCCCGCCGGCGTTCTCAAGTTTATTGGTCATGTTTGCCATGAAATTATACCTTCTCGACTTCCGGCCGGCCGAGAATGCCCGACGGCTTGAAAATCAGAACGATGGCCAGGATGGAGAATGTCGCAACATCTTTGTAGTCGATGCTGAAATAGGCCGACCAGAGCGACTCGATAAGGCCGATCAGAAGCCCGCCGAGCACAGCCCCCGGCAGAGATCCGATGCCGCCGAGAACGGCTGCCGTGAAGGCCTTGACGCCCGGAGTGAAACCGTCGGTGAAGACCACAACGCCATAATACATCAGATACATGGTACCTGCGACGGCCGCGAGTGCTGCCCCCATGACGAACGTCACGGAAATCGTGCGATCGACATCGACGCCGAGCAGAGCCGCCATCTTGCGATCCTGCTCCGTGGCACGCTGGGCGCGACCAAGTGGCGTCTTGTTGACGATGTACCAGAAGATCGTCAGCAGAACGGCCGTAACCACGATGATGATAATCTGTTTCAGCGAGATCGAGATGCCGAAGACGTCGTAAACCGAGGAAACCAGCGGGGGGATCGGCTTGTTGCGCGGACCCTGGGTTACCTGGATGAAGTTGGACAGCGCGATCGACACGCCGATGGCCGTGATCAGCGGCGCAAGACGGAACGAACCGCGCAAGGGCCGATAGGCAACCTTCTCGATGGTCCAGTTCCAGAGCGCCGCCGTCAGCATGGCAACGAGCATCATCACGAGAAGCGCAAGCACGACAGGAACGCCGGCGAAAAGGCTCGTCAATGCGAGAAACACGATCAGAGCAGCAAAGCCACCCAGCATGAAGATATCGCCGTGGGCGAAATTGATCATGCCGATAATGCCGTAAACCATTGTGTAACCAATGGCGATCATGCCGTAAATAGAGCCCAGAGTCAGCCCGTTCACGAGCTGCTGTACAAAGTACTGCATCAATTATCCCCCGGACCGGATCCCGTGATGGGTCTGGTCTCTTGTTCTTGTGGAGCCATTTAAGCCCCGGTGATTAAGAGGATTCCATAACGCTTTCGCTTGAAAAGTGAAGCCTAAAAGTGCGCCATCGACAGAATCTTCGCCAGATTTGATTAATTGGCGAATTTGAATCCAGAAAAATCAAAAAACGTGCACAAAAAGCTCGCCGATTGGGCATATCACCGAATGCTTGCGCGGATGGTCCGAAACGGCACAGCCGGGACTTTTGACCCGGCTGTGTTGTTAATCTTTGCAATGGCTTAGGTTACGAGCGCATGCGCGAACCATTGGCGTCGAAGAGCGGTTGGGACTGCAATCGGGCCGGCAAATCCTCGCCGAGAATTTCGATCGACCAGCCGTCAATTTCCTCGGCGACTTCTTTTGGTACATAGCCGATTGCTACCGAAACGCCGGATGCATGGGCATAACCGCCCGACGTTACCCAGCCGCAGACCTTGCCGTTCAGTGCAATCGGTTCGTCGCCGATGACATCGGCATCCTTGGCATCGACGACGAAGGTGCGCAGGCGAAGCGACCCGCCTTCGGCTTTTTCCTTCGCCGCTGCCGCCTTGCCGATGAAGTCGGTCTCCTTCGACAAAGCGACGAATCGCGAGAGTCCGGCCTCCAGCGGCCCATAGAGCGGCCGGAATTCCCGAGACCAACTGCCGAAGGACTTATCGAGACGAAGCGCGTTCAGCGCCCGAAGACCGAAGAGGCGAATGTCAAACTCCTTGCCCGCCTCCATGATCAGGTCGAACAGGTAGCGCTGATATTCCGGTTTCATCCAGATCTCGTACCCGAGATCGCCGGTATAGCTGACACGGCCGACGATGGCCGGCGCCATGCCAAGATCCATCCTGCGGATCGCCATGAAGGGGAAAGCAGCATCGGACATATCGAGATGGGTGAGCTTCTCGATCACGGCGCGGGAATTCGGCCCGGCAATCGACAGGCCGGCCAACCCGGCATTCAGCGCCGTGAGCGACACGCTGCCATCTTCAGGCAAATGGCTCTCGAACCAGCGCATGTGATAATCTTCGGCAATGCCGGAGCCGATCAACAAGAAGTCATTTTCGCCGAAACACGCGAGCGTGAAATCGCCGATCAGCTTGCCATCATCCTTGAGCATCGGCGCAAGCACCATGCGGCCGGGAGCCGGAATACGCGATGCCAGCAGCCGGTCGAGCCATGCGGCAGCCCCCTTGCCGGTGATGGTGTATTTCGCAAAGCCCGAGGTCTCCATAAGGCCGACGCTGTCGCGCACGGCCTTTGCTTCTGCGCCGACTGTCTCGAAGTCCGTCGAACGGCGCCAGGAGAAGGCATCCTCGACATCAGCCGGCGCAAACCACAGCGGCTGTTCCAGCCCGTAGGACGCGCCGAAGACGGCGCCTTCGGCCTTGAGCTTGTCGTAGATTGGGGTCGTCAGGAAGGGACGCGCACCCGGCAGTTCCTCGTTCGGGTAGCGGATCGAGAAGCGGCGGGAATAATTTTCGCGCACCTTGGCGTTGGTATAGCCGAGCGTGGCGAAATCGCCGTAGCGGCAGACATCCATGGCAAAGACGTCGAAGCCCGGATCGCCATGGATCATCCAGTTGGCAAGCGCCAGCCCGACGCCGCCGCCTTGGCTGAACCCGGCCATGACGGCGCAGGCCGACCAGAAATTGGTCATGCCGCGCACCGGCCCGACCAGCGGATTGCCATCCGGCGAGAAGGTGAAGGGACCGTTGATGATCTTCTTGATGCCGGCGTTGTTGAAGGCCGGGAAATGGCGAAAGCCGACTTCGAGTTCGCTCGAAATCCGCTCCAGGTCTTCCGCCAGCAGTTCATGGCCGAAATCCCACGGCGTCGTGATCGGCGACCACGGACGGCAGGCCTTTTCGTAGGTGCCCATCAGCATGCCGTTGCGCTCCTGGCGGATATAGATCTCGCCATCGAAATCGACGCAGTGCATCAGCTCCTTGCCGGAGGTCTCGTTGAACTCGATCACCTCCGGCATGTCCTCGGTGATGAGGTACATGTGCTCCATGGCGAGCACTGGCAGCTCGAGCCCGACCATGCGGCCGACCTCGCGCGCCCAGAGACCGCCGCAGTTGACGACATGCTCGGCGATGATCTCGCCCTTGTTGGTGATCACCCGCCAGCTGCCATCCTCGCGCTGCACGAGGTCTTCGACCTTGGTGTGCAGATAGATGTCCGCACCGTTCTTCTTGGCGGATTTCGCATAGGCATGCGTGGTGCCGTAGGGGTCAAGATGACCTTCATGCGGGTCGAACACGGCGCCGACAAACTGGTCGGGGTCGAGAAGCGGCATCATCTCATAGGCTTCGCGCGAGGAGATCAGGGTCGCCTCGCCGCCGGCATATTTTCCCTTGGCCAGCAGCGACTTCATCCAGTCGAAACGCTCGTTGGTGGCGGCAAGCATCAGGCCCGAAGTCATGTGCAGGCCGATGTCCTGGCCTGAATAATCCTCGATCTCCTTGTAAAGCTCGACCGTGTATTTCTGCAGCTTGGCGACGTTGGGGTCGCCGTTGATCGTGTGCATGCCGCCCGCGGCATGCCAGGTTGAGCCGGAGGTAAGTTCGGAGCGCTCGACCAGCACGACATCGGTCCAGCCGAACTTGGTGAGGTGATAGAGCACGGAACATCCAACGACGCCGCCGCCGATGACAACGACCCTTGCATGGCTCTTCATGATAGTCTCCGGTTTGTCGGGCAATGCCAAAGCAGGGCCACACATGGACGATTGGAACAGAGCCTATTTTGAAGCCTGTCGCTGATAAAGACGCAAGCGCGAAACCATCTTGCCGGTTTCCGCCATCCTATCGGATGCGACACGCAGAAATGCGCCATAAAACGGCGCATTCGATGCCATCACACGGGATCGGCGAGGCCACTGGAAAAACCATAAGACAGATCGAACTCCCGGCCCATCACCAGAAGGTCTTCGAACAGGGATTCGGTAAAGCTTCTGAACACCACGAGCTCGAATTCGTTCTCGCCGGAGCGGGCAAAATTCACAGCGACATGGCCGCAGCGCAGGTTGGCTGACTGCCCGACCGCGAAGGCCGAAGGATCGAGGTCGATCGCCACGCCCTTGGCAAGAATACGCCTCGCATTCGGCCCCGAGAGCCGGAGAAGCACCCTGCCCTCGCTCTGGTCGACGACATCGGCGATATCGGTCAGCAGGCCCGCAAGCCGGCGCTGCAGACTATCCGGCAGATCAGTATGCGAGAGTACCAGCCATTCTCCCGGTGCAACATTGCGCATCACCAGATCACCGGCAGGGGCAAAGCCCGCAATGACAGTGGCGTTATCCGTTTGGCGCGACAACACGGTCACGATCTCGACGGAACGCGGGATTTCCAGATGATCGACGGCGCGGATGGACGAGCCGGAGTCGACCTTGCTTTCGAGCGGATGGCGGGAAAGAAACGGCATCGCCTTACACCTTGAGCTTTGTGGATTCTGGATCGACGAAAACGGGGTCGCAGACCTCGGCAACCGTCTCCTCGTTCTTCAATCGATCCCAGACGACGATGCGTTCGCCATAACGCTCACGGCCGGATTTCAGGAAAGCGAGCGCGATGTCGTGACCCAGCGTCGGCGAAAAACCGGCGGAGCTGACGTAACCCTGGTCATTGATGGTTGAGGGTTTTGCACCTTCGCGCAGCAGATGCGCACCCGCCCGAATGGGCTCGTCCTTCTCGACCGGCTTCAGTCCAACCATCTGCATACGGTCTGCAGCTGTCAGGCCATAGCGGGTGGAAAGCCTCTTGCCGATGAAGTCCGGCTTCTGGGCGGAAACCATGCGGCCGAAGCCGGCATCATCAGGCGTCACGCGTCCATCGAATTCGGCATGGGTGACATAACCCTTTTCAAGCCGCAGCACGTTCAACGCCTCAAGCCCATAGGCGCAAATGCCATACGCCTTGCCGGACTCCATAACGGCGTCCGCAACACTCTCGCCATAACCGGCAGGAACAGCCAGTTCGTAGGCCAGCTCGCCAGAGAAGGAGATGCGGAAAAGACGCGCCTTGAGGCCGCCTTTCAGCGTTACCGCGCCAGCGGACAGATACGGAAACGCAGCGTTGGAAATATCGTCCTCGACCAGAACTTGCATGACCTCCCGCGCCTTCGGTCCGGCAATCGACATCTGCGCCCACTGATCGGTGACGGAGGTGAAGCGCACGTCGAGTTCCGGCCAAAGCACCTGGGCGCAATATTCCATATGGCTCAGCACGCCCACAGCAAGCCCGGTCGTCGTCGTCACGAAGAAATGGTTTTCACCGAAGCGGCTCACGGTGCCATCGTCATAGACGATGCCATCCTCGCGCAGCATCAGGCCGTAGCGCGCCTTGCCGACCGGCAGTTTCAGTATCGGATTGCAATAGAGCCTGTTCAGGAACTCAGCCGCATCCGTCCCGAAGACCTCGATCTTGCCCAGCGTCGAGACATCGCAGAGACCGACATTTTCGCGCACGTTCAGAACTTCGCGGTCCGTCGCCTGCCGCCACGTCTTCTCGCCCTCGCGCGGGAACCAAGATGAGCGATACCAGAGGCCGGCCTCGACAAAGACCGCCCCGTTGCGCTCAGCCCAGCCATGCAGCGGCGAAACCCGCTTGGGGGCTGCGTGCATGTCGCGCGCTGTGCCGGCCAGCGCCCCGAACGAAACCGGCGTGTAGAACGGCCGGAAGGTCGTGATACCGACTTCAGCGGGGCTGACGCCGCGCATGCCCGCCAGAATGCCGGCGGCGTTGACGCCGGAAAGTTTGCCCTGATCCGTCGCCATGCCATTGGTCGTATAGCGCTTGGCATGCTCTATATGGCCAAACCCCTCGCGCAGGGCGAGGCCAAGGTCGCGGGCATGAACATCGTTCTGGAAATCGACGAAGGCCTTCGACTTTGCACCCAGCACATACCAGAGCGCAGTGAAGGACGGATCGACCTCCTCGCCCACCGACGGCACGTCGAAAGTCGCAGCTGTAAAACCGAGATCGGCTGCGATTGCCCGCGCCTTCTCCGCGCCATCGACTAAGCAAGCGGACAGGGTGTAGCGACCGGCTGCGGCACCGGCAACCGAAAGTCCCGCACCCACATCCGGTGCCAGAAACGTATCGAGTTCCGCCGACCAGACAGGCCGCGCGCCGCGCTGGCAGGCGAGGTGGATCACCGGATTGGAGCCGCCGGACATGCCGATGGCGTCGCAGGCGATCACCTCCTCATAACCGGAGCGTTCAAAGACGAGCGAGTTTACACGCTGCCCGCCCGCTGTATCAACAATACCCGCGCCGCGGATGATGCGAACGTCCTTCAGGCCCTCGACATCAGGCGCATCCCGCCTCGTATCGATGATCGCCGCAATCCCCACGCCGCAGCGAACGAGATCCACGGCCGTCCGATAGCCGGCATTACCATTGGTGAAGACCGCGACGGACTTGCCGGCCGCGACGCCGAATCTGTTGGCATAAGTGCTGATCGCCCCCGCAGTCATCACGCCGGGGCGGTCATTGCCACCAAAAACCAGCGGCCGCTCCTCGGCCCCGGTTGCAAGTAGCGCCCGCTTCGCGGCGATGCGCCAAAGACGCTCCACCGGCAGCTTGGCAAGCGGCTCGGCGACATGCTTCTGCACCCGCTCCACCGCACCAAAGACATTGTCGTCGTACCAGCCGAAAACGGTGGTGCGCGGCATCAACGTCACGTTCGGCAGGGTCGCGAGTTCCGCAAGCGACGCCGTGGCAAAAGCAGCCGCCGATGCGCCGCCAATCGCCGTGCTCTCCGACAACAGCGCGCCGCCCATGCGAAAATCCTGCTCGGCCAGCACGACGCGCAGGCCAGCACGGCCGGCCGTCAGGGCCGCCGAAAGGCCGGTTGGCCCGGAGCCGACGATCAGTAGGTCGCAATGTGTCCACGACTTCTCATAGGTTTCCGGGTCGCGCTCCAGCACAGCACGGCCGAGGCCGGCTGCGCGGCGGATCACCGGCTCGTAGAGTTTTTCCCAGAATGCTGCCGGCCACATGAAGGTCTTGTAGTAGAAACCGGCCGACAGGAACGGCGACAGCAGATTGTTCAGTGCACCGACATCATGCTTCAGCGACGGCCAGCGGTTCTGGCTGCGCGCTTCCAGCCCGGCATAGAGCTCCATGACGGTTGCGCGCGAATTGGCATCCGTGCGGGCGCCGCGGCCAGTGGTCGTCAGCGCATTTGCCTCGGAAGGACCTGCCGTCACCAGCCCGCGGGGACGGTGATACTTGAAGCTGCGGGCAAGCAGCAGCTGGTCGTTTGCCAGAAGCGCCGAAGCGAGCGTATCGCCGGAATGGCCCTTGAAGCGCTTGCCGTCAAAGCGGAATTCGAGTGTCGTCGCGCGCTCGACAAGGCCCCCATGGGGAAGACGATACGCCGTCATCGACCACCACCCCGCGCAACGTCAGAACCGTCGCTCACCCCATAAACCTCGTGGGTAACGGTATCACGCTCGACGACGAGAAACCGCCGGCAGCCGAAGACATGCTGCCAGTGTTCGCGGGTGCGACCGCGGGGATTGGCGCGGATGTGGACGTATTCATGCCATGCCTCGTCGGATGCTTCCGGGTCCGGGCGCACGACGGAGGCATCGCCCCTGACGGTGAACTCTTCCTTCGGCCTGACGCCGCAATGCGGACAGTGAATAAGGCTTGCCATGAAACTCTCAGTGCAGGTTGGGCTGGGGACCAGCGCCATGTTCGTCGATCGGATAGCCCCGCTCGAAGCGATCGAGCCGCAGGAACCGCGCCGCAGGATGCGTTTCGCCCTTGGCGATCAGGTGGGCAAAACAGAAGCCGGAGGCCGGCGTCGCCTTGAAGCCGCCGTAGCACCAGCCGCAGTTCAGGTAGAGATTGTCGATATCCGTGCGGCTGATGATCGGTGAGCCGTCCATGCTCATGTCCATCACCCCCGCCCAGGAACGCAGCACGCGGACACGCGACAGGCCGGGAATCATCGTCACCCCCTCCTCCATCACATGCTCGACCGTCGCCAGATTGCCACGTTGGGCATAGGAACTGTAGCCATCGATCTCGGCGCCGAATACCAGGCCGCCCTTGTCAGACTGGGAGATGTAGAAATGACCGGCACCGTAGGTGATGACATGATCGATGCAGGGTTTTAGCCCTTCCGTCACAAAAGCCTGCAGCACATGGCTCTCGATGGGGAGCTTCAGCCCAGCCATCTGACCAACGACAGAGGTATTTCCGGCCGCCGCCAAGCCCAGCTTGCCGCAGCCGATAAACCCGCGCGAGGTCTCGACGCCCATCACCACGCCATTTTCCCGGCGAATGCCCGTCACCTCGCAATGCTGGATGAGGTCGACACCGTGTCGATCGGCGCCGCGGGCAAAACCCCAGGCGACGGCATCATGCCGCGCCGTGCCCGCCCGCTTCTGCAGCAGACCGCCCATGATCGGGAAACGCGCATGGTCGAAATTGAGGAAGGGCATCATCTTCTTCAGCGTCTCGCGATCGAGAAGCTCGGCCGGGACGCCCTCCATCCACATGGCATTGCCACGCCGGATATGGGCGTCGCGATCGGCGTCATTGTGGAAGAGGTTGATGATGCCTCGTTGAGAAAGCATGACGTTGTAGTTGAGATCCTGCTCCAGCCCCTCCCAGAGCTTCAGCGAGAACTCGTAAAACGGCTCATTGCCGGGCAGCAGATAGTTGGAGCGCACGATCGTCGTGTTGCGGCCGACATTGCCGGAGCCAAGATAGCCCTTTTCGAGCACGGCGATGTTCTTCACCCCGAATTCCTTGGCGAGATAATAGGCCGTCGCCAACCCATGCCCGCCGCCGCCGACGATAATCACGTCGTAATGCGCTTTCGGCTGGGGCTCACGCCAGGCCGGCGTCCAGCCCCGGTTGCCTTGAAATGCCTGCTTGATCAGGGCGAGTGCCGAATAGCGCATGCCGTTTACCGTTCCATGATTTTCCCGCCACATTGGCATATCAAGCGGTGGGTGCAAGGTCAGATCGCGGCACGTTTGGCGATTCCTGCAGCGACCTTTTGTCCGTAGCGCGGGGGCAACACTCTCCGCTTTGTGTTGCGATGTCAGCCACAAATCCAAATTTCGACTAACCATTCCTAAGCATGCGGAATGACTGCATTAACGTCCGCGTGTATAGTGTTGCAGAGCAGGCAGATATTCTATAGGGCTCGCCGCCGCAAGAAATCACCGACGCACGCAAAAGGGGCACGAAGAGCAGATGCTCGACATTCTGGAAGAGGCGGCCGTCGCGGCAGGCAAGGCGATCATCGACGTCTACAATGCCGGCCCCGACATTGCCTACAAATCGGACTGTTCCCCTGTGACCGATGCCGATGAAACGGCTGAGCGGATCATCCTCGATAAGCTGGTCGCCGCTTTCCCCGACATTCCTATCGTGGCCGAAGAATCGGTTGCAGCCGGCCATGTTCCAGACATTGACGGCAAGACCTTCTTTCTGGTCGATCCACTGGACGGAACCCGCGAATTCGTCAATCGTCATCACGACTTTACCGTCAACATCGCCCTGATCTCGAAGGGCGAACCGATCGCTGGTGTCGTCTATGCGCCGGCACTGGGCATCATCTATGCCGCAGATCACGGCAAGGCAAAGAAGTCGGTGGTTTCGGGCCTGACCAGCATTGGACGTCCGGTGGTGATTGGCTGTCGAAACCGCGGCGACCGGATTGTCGCCCTGGCGAGCCGCTCCCACAACAGCGAGGAGACGGTTGCCTATCTCGCAGAACACGGCATCACGGATTACGAATCCGTCGGCTCCTCCCTGAAATTCTGTCTGCTTGCCGAGGGGCTGGCCGACATCTATCCGCGTCTCAGCCGCACCATGGAATGGGATACGGCAGCGGGCGATGCCGTTCTGCGCGCAGCCGGCGGCGAAACCGTGACCATGAATGGCGACCCCCTCACCTACGGCAAGCGCAATCAGGCGCATGATGCCGATTTCGCAAACCCGTTCTTCGTTTCCCGCGGCAGAAGCTGACAACATGCGAAGGCCGGGCATCGGTTCCCGGTTTTTTCGTTTTGTATCACGGCCCACAGTACCCGTTCGTCCCCGCCGTCGGTGTTCCCCTTAGGCTTCCCAAAACGCCAAGGAGAGCACCATGAGCGAAACGACCGCCAATCTCGAAATGCCCTATATCCTGCCCTCGCAGGCCCAGAAGCATGTGACCCACAACGAAGCACTGCAGCGCCTCGATGCGATCACGCAACTCACGATCAAGGCCTCGCTTGCGGCGCCGCCGACAGGTCCGGAGGAAGGCGGATGCTATCTCGTTTCGACCGGGGCAAGCGGTGCCTTTTCCGGCAAGAGCGGCAAGCTGGCCTTTCGCCAGGATGGAAGCTGGATTTTCATCACCCCGAAAGCGGGCTGGCACGCATGGTTCATCCAGGATGAGGCCTTGAAAATCCACGATGGCAGCTCCTTCGCGCACGACGCGATCGGCACCCCCGACTTTCTCGGCATCAACACGTCGGCCGACAGCACCAACCGTCTTGCCGTTGCGGCGGATGCGAGCCTGCTCACCCACGACGGAGGCGACCATCAGTTGAAGATCAACAAGGCGGCGGCTACCGATACGGCAAGCCTGCTGTTCCAGACCGGATGGTCCGGGCGCGCGGAGATGGGCCTTGCCGGAAACGACACCTTTTCCATCAAGGTCAGCGGCGACGGAACAACCTGGCAGGAAGCGCTTGATATCACCGCTGCCGGTCAGGTGCTGACGCCGAACCGTCCGCTTGCACGGGCGACCCGCGGCGGCGGCGTCATCACGCCTTCATCCGGCAGTCAGACGGGTTTCTCCACCTTCAGCATCAATCAGGGCGGCTCCAGCCTTGGCGCATCCGTTGCGGGCGGCGGCAACCGGCTCCTCATTCCGGTGACGGCAGCCTATCTCCTCTGCCTCGCCGTCGAGGCCAATCCGGCAGGCGCCTTCAGCGTCTCCGTCAAGTCCGGCGGCACGACCACAATAACAGGTATCAAGGACAATGATGCCGCAACGGCCAGCTACAATGGCGTGGCGGTCGGGCTCGCACTGCTTTCCGCTGGCGACTGGCTGACACTGGAGCATACGGGTTCCACGTCGATCGATTTTGGCGCGGGGAAGACGGAGCTCACGGTTATCATGATGTGATCAGACGCCGCTCTGCGGCGCCATCGTCAGAAGATCACGCAGCATCTCTTCGTTGAACGGTTTTGGCAGGCGCGGATGACCACGCAACGACGGCGGAAAATCTGTATTGTCTTCATAGCCGCTGACAAAACCGAATGGAGTTCCAAGCGTCACGAGCTTCGCTGCAAAATCGAAGCTCGTCTCGTGGCCAAGATCGACATCCAGCAAGGCGAAGTCGAACCTGTGCTCTGCAATCAAAGCGGTTGCCTGAGTCAGATTGATTGCAATTTCGACATGCTCGACCCCGAGTGTCTTCAGCATGTCTTCCGCATCGAGAGCGATGAGGAAATTATCTTCAAGCACAAGTACCCGCCTGGTCGACAAAGGAAATTGCGAATTCACCGTTTCATCCAATTCTAGCTTCCGACCGTAGGCACTCCCTTCGATTCGGACCCAGCGCCGAAACTATTCGACCGCCGACATCGTCCGCAATTAAATAAGACATACCGCGGAATTTTCCGACCGAGGCCGCGGCCTGATGGGCGGCTCAAACGAAAGGCCGCTCAATCTCCTGAATGCCCGACCATCCCGCAATCTGCGCCAGCCCTTTGTCATCGAGAATATCGCACCCTCTCTCCGCCCAGCGGATGAGTTTGCGGTCGGCAAGCTTGCGAAGCGTGCGGTTGGTGTGGACGATCGAAAGACCGAGCGTATCGGCGATATGTTGCTGGGTAATGGGAAGCGAAACACGCTGGCCTTCGAAAAGGCTGGTTGCTTCCGCGCGCCTGTAGAGGAAAGCAAGAAGATAGGCCGCTCGCTCCAGTGCGGAGCGCCGTCCCAGACTGAGCAGATTCTCGTCAAGGATGCGCTCTTCCTGCGCGGCGATCCAGGTCATGTCGTAGCCAAGTCCGGGATGATTGGCGAACAGCTTATGCAACTTGTCGCGCTCGAAGACGCAAAGCGTCACAGGAGAAAGCGCCTCCACCGAATGCTGCATCTCATGCATCAGTGTCCCCTGAAGGCCAATGAGATCGCCGGGCATCATGTAGTTCAGGATCTGCCGGCGGCCGTCATCGAGCATCTTGTAACGGAAACCCCAGCCGGAAAGAACGGTGAAGAGATGGGCGCTGTTTGCCCCCTCGGAGAGGATTGTGGCGCCGGCATCGACCGCAAGCTCACCCATCTTGAAATGGGATACGAATTCCAGTTCCTCCGGCGTAAAATCACGAAAGTGATCAAGCGCCCGCAGGGGACATTGCTGGCAGGGTGTCTGTTTACTTTGCCTTTTTTTGAATGTGGCCATTCAGGAACCTTGCTATGAAACTGACGCCCAGCGCTTTCGCGGGGCCGCCCAGCCAGCACAATTAGCGCTGCCGGCCATTTCGGCAAGCGGTTTCGAATCGCGCTTCGAAACCAGGGATAGATGGTAGACTTCGCCGAGACGGGGCCGTAGGTTCTCCACCGCCTCGCAACCTTGCTATGGATACCACCATGACCCATCCCGCTTTCGCTCAAAAGCACGTCGCCGTTGTCACCGGAGCCGCGTCCGGCATCGGTCTCGCTGCCGCCAAACGCTTCGCTGGACTTGGTATGAACGTGGTTCTGGCAGACCTTGCCGGAGAGAAACTCAATGCAGCCGCACGCGAGGTGGCGGATGTATCAGCCGAGGGTGGCAACGCCGTTCTCTCAGTCGCGACCGACGTATCGAACCTTGCCTCGCTTCAGGCACTGGAAGACGCGGCGCGCGATCGTTTCGGTGCCGTACATGTGCTGATGAACAATGCCGGCATCCAGCCGGGCAGCGCCATGTTCGGCCCGCTCGGCAGCTGGGAAAGCACGCTTGCCGTCAACATGTGGGGCGTCATCAACGGATCGCGGGTCTTTGCGCCCGGCATGATCACCGATGGCGGACCGGGGCTGATTATCAACACCGGCTCGAAACAGGGCATCACCACCCCGCCCGGCGACCCCGCTTATAATGTCTCCAAGACCGGCGTCAAAGCCTTCACCGAGGCGCTGGAGCATGAGCTGCGCAATACCGAAAACTGCAAGGTGAGCGCTCACCTGCTGATCCCGGGCTTCGTCTATACCGGACTGACGGCGGGCAACCGTACGGAAAAGCCGGCCGGCGCCTGGACCTCGGAAGAGACCGTCGACTTCATGTTTTCCAGTCTCGAAAAGGGCGACTTCTACATCCTCTGCCCGGACAATGATGTTGATCGCGCGACCGACGAGGTCCGCATTCTCTGGGCCGCCGGCGATATCGTCGAAAACCGGCCGCCGCTGTCGCGCTGGCACAAGGATTATGCCGAAGCCTTCAAGACGCATCTCACTGAAAGCCTGAAGCGCTGAGCGACTTTCGAGGTTGCGGAGGAACCTTCTATCCGCAACGATTTGAACGGCGATAAAGAGCATACGCAAAGGCAGCGGAAATGCTCCAGGCAACCGAAATTTCAGACAGGCAGGCCCCGATGACCAGCGGCATCCACCACATCACCCTGATTGCCCGCAAGGTGCAGGCCAACGTCGATTTCTATGTCGGCTTTCTCGGGCTGAAACTGGTCAAGCGAACGGCCGGTTTCGAGGATGCGGCCCAGCTTCACCTGTTCTACGGCGATGCCATCGGCTCTCCCGGTTCGCTCGTCTCGTTTCTAGTCTGGGAAGACGGCGCACAGGGCCGTGTCGGTCATGGACAGCCGAGTGAGATCGCCTTTGCAATCCCGTCCGAAAGCATCGGCTTCTGGCTGACGCGCGCGCTCCGCTTCGGTATCGCGACAAGTGGCCCCGCCCAGGAATTCGGCGAGCCGGTCATTCGGCTGAAAGACCCCGACGGCGTCATCGTCAAGCTGGTCGGAACCGACGTCTTCTCATCGAAGCATGTCTTCGACAATGGTGAGGTTCCAAAGTCCGACGCCATTCGCAGGCTGCGCGGGGCAACTATCCTGACCGAGAAGCCCTCGGAAACGACCGAGGTCATCACCCGCCACTTCGGCTACCGCGAACTCGCAGCAACCGACGCCATCCAGCGGCTCGTTTCCGATAGCGGCGATATCATCGACGTGCGCAATGCCGGCGGCTTCTGGACGGCTGCACCCGGCACGGGAACGATCGATCACATCGCCTTCCGCGCCGTCGACAAGGCAGAGGTCAAGGCACTCAAAGATACGCTCGCGGCGGAAGGCGACGACCAGACCGCCGTTCACGACCGCAAGTATTTCTTCTCGCTCTACATGCGCGAGCCTGGCGGCACATTGTTCGAATTCGCAACCGATGCACCCGGCATGGCCGTGGATGAGGAAACACTCGGCAGCCACCTCTTCATCCCCGCCCATTTCACCGGCGACCGGGAAGCGATGACGGTGATGCTGCCGCAATTCGCTTTGCCCGGCGAAGAACGCTTTGCCGCGCGCGAGCTGCCCTTCGTGCACCGGCTGAACCAGCCCGACGAACCGGATGGCAGCACGCTTATTCTCCTCCATGGCAGCGGCGCCAGCGAAACCAGCCTGCTACCGCTTGGCCGCAAGGCCGCACCGCATTCGCTGCTCTTCAGCCTGCGCGGGCGCAGCACCGAAGAAGGTGCGCCACGCTTCTTCCGCCGCCTCACGCCCTTTACCTTCGATCAGGCCGACATCGCCTCGGAGACCGAAGCCTTTGCCGCGACGATGGAAGATGCTGACGTCGGCTACGGCCTCGACGCTGCCCGCATGACCTTCCTCGGCTATTCCAACGGCGCCAACATGATCACGGCCACCATGCTGCTGCAGCCGGGTTTCATTCGCCGTGCAATCCTGCTGCGCGCTATGAACCCCCTGACGAAACTTCCCGATGTCGATCTTTCCGGCATCGAGGTCCTTATCGTGACGGGCGCGACAGACCCATATGCACCACATGCGCCGGCACTCGAAAATCTGCTACTGGAACGCGGGGCGACGGTCGAGGCGATCACCATATCCGCGGGCCACGAGATCGGGGACGCCGACGCGAAGATCGCCGCGGAGTGGTTGTCATCACGAAACGGCTGACGAAGAGCGCTACCGCTCCTTCGTCTCCATCACGTATTCAGCGAAGGCCTCGACAAAGGCCTTCAGCCTGATCTTGGCTTCCTCGTCGGTTAATTTACCGTCCTTGTCGAACAGCGAGCCAGCCTTCGGCAGCATCAGCCGCTTGCCGGCCCAAAGGTCTGCTCCCAGCGTGCGAAACACCGGAAGCCAGGCATTCTGGCTCAGCAGCGTGCCGAACGGACCGGGCGAGGTACCCACAAGCGCGAAGGCCTTGCCGGCGAAAACGTTGGGCGCGCCCGTCATTGACGAACTCGCCCAATCGATCGCATTCTTGAAAACGCCGGGCATGGAATTGTTGTATTCGGGGGTGAAGAGAATGACACCATCCGCATCAGCGATCTGGTCCTTCAAGAGCTGTACCGGCGCCGGCACGCCCTCGCGCTCGATGTCGGCATTGTAGAGTGGGATGCCCTCGATCGTGCCGGCCGTGAAGCGGACATCGGTCAATCGAAGCTCCAACGCCGCATGGAGCAGCGCCTTGTTGAAGGAGCCCTTGCGCAGACTTCCGGAAATGCCGAGCAGCTTGATCATCGTGTCATCCTTTTCGCGATGGAGAGGATGATGGTGCTTGATGCCAAAAAGTCGAGATGGAAAGCCGGATTATCCCGGCTTTCCTGTTGCAGCTTCAGACGAGTGGCTTCAGCCGTGCCTCGATCTGCGCACGGCGATCTTCCAGGAACGGCGGCAGCGAAAGCCCCTCGCCCAGTGTTTCCAACGGTTCATCGACAGCAAAGCCCGGCCCGTCAGTGGCGATCTCGAACAGGATGCCGTTCGGCTCGCGGAAATAGAGCGAGCGGAAATAGAAACGCTCGACTTCGCCGCTCGACGGCAGATGGAAGCTTTCGAGCCGCGCCGTCCATTCATGCAGAGCGCTCTCGTCCGGTGCGCGGAAGGCGACGTGGTGCACGGCACCGGCGCCCTGCCGCGCTGGAGAAAGCCGCGGCTGGACGGCGACATGAAGTTCGGCGGCCGGACCACCCTCGCCCATGCGGAAGACATGCACCGTTCCCTCGCCATCCGGCGAAGGGTAGCGACGGTCTTCCACCATGTTCATCACATGGCTCAGGATCAGTTCCGTGTTGGTGATATCGGGCACGCTCATGACGATCGGCCCGAGGCCCTTGATCTGGTGCTCGGACGGAACCGGGCTCTTCTCCCACGGATGGGAAGGCGCCAGACCGCCGTCGTCGATCAGGCGGAATCTCTGACCTTCGCTGTCCTCGAAGGCCAGCGAGGCACGGCCATCAACCTCGGCGACGTCGCCGGACGTAACCTTAAGTTCATCGAAGCGAGCCTTCCACCAGACGACGCTGTCGCGACTACCGACCCGAAGGCTCGTCGCGATAACGCTGTGGGTGCCGCGCGTCTCGCGGGCAACCGGCCAATCGAAGAAGGTCAGGTCCGTGCCGGGCGTCGCCAGACCATCGGCGTAGAACAGATGGTAGGCGGTCGTATCGTCCTGGTTGACGGTCTTCTTGACCAGCCGCATGCCGAGAACCTGCGTGTAGAAGCGCAGATTTTCCGGCGCATTGGCGGTGATCGCCGTCAGGTGATGAATTCCAGTCAGTTGCAGACTGGTCGGTTGCAGGCTCATGGCCGCCTCCCTTTCAAGGTTTACTTGGGAACCAATATCGCCCCGCCGGAATTTTATACAAGGCAGCCGTCGTCGACGGATTGTTCACTGGACGTGAACGATGAGCCCCTTGCCTCGCAGTCTCTGCACACCCCGAGGCAGCTCACTGTGCGTGGCGGTTGACATCATGGAGATAGGTGTTTTCCGCGCGGGATACGTTGAATTCGGCGGGATCGACCTTGACCAACATCAGCATCTCATCGCGCGGCCCGCCGCTGGCGAGCAGGTTGCCATCCGGCGAGGCGATGCGTGAAAGACCGGCGAAGGAGAAGCGTTCGTCGGAGCCGCAATGATTGATATAAGCAACGAAGACCTGGTTTTCGAAGGCGCGGGTCTGGATCATGTGATCGGCGATAAAGGTGCCCGACCAGCCGGCTGGCAATGCCGTCGGCACCAGCACGGCCTCGGCGCCGGCCAGCGCCAGCCGCCGCACGTTTTCCGGAAATTCGACATCGTAGCAGATCAACATGCCGCATGTGACGCCGCGATGATCGAAGAGATACGTTGCTGGCTCACCCGGCTCGAACAGGCCGCGCTCGTAATCGCCGTAAAGATGGGACTTGCGGTAGACAACCGGCGTCTCGCCGCCATCGACATAGACGGCGCTGTTGAACACCGTACCGTTGTCCAGCTCCGCGAAGCCGGCAATGAGGGCAATGCCGGTCTTCAGCGACAGGGTCTGGAGCGCCTTGACGATCGGACCATCCACGGGCTCCGCCAACAGGCCCACCGCCTCGCCGCCACCATAACCCGTGATGCCAAGTTCGGGGGTGATGAGCAGGCTCGCACCCTTCGCCGCGGCCTCGATGGCCGCCTTTTCGATGCGCGCCAGATTGGCGGAGACATCGCCGCTTTCGGATTTCATCTGCAGTGCCGCCAGTGTGATCATTTGTCGTCAGCCGCCATTGCGCCAAGCAGTTTCGGAAGATCGCCGAAGCGGGCGACCAGCGAGAAGATTACGGCTGCCGTTGCCACGAACAGCACCGTCACCGCCGCCATGGTCGGCGTGTAGCCGTAGCGAAGCGCGTTGAAGATCTTGATCGGCAGCGTTTCCATGGTGAAGCCGACGGTCATGTAGGCAACGATATATTCGTTGAGCGACAGCACGAAGGCAAAGGCATAGCCCGAGACCATATAGGGCAGGATCAGCGGCAGGACGACGGTGCGGAAGATTGTTTTGTCATCAGCTCCCATGGTCGCCGCCGCCTCGACCAGCGAGCGGTCGATGGCGGTGAAGCCGAGCGAGAGCGTCACCAGCGGCAGCGTCACGAAGAAGATCGCGTGGCTGATGACTGCCGTCCATGGCTGGCCGTAGAAGCCGGTGGTCGCCCAGAAGGTCAGGAGCCCGAGCGCGGTGATGACTGGCGGCAGCGTGAAGGGCGCGATGCCGAGAAGCTGGAAGATGTTTGCCCATGGCGCGATCCGCCGCCACAGGAACCACGCGAGCGGCAAGGCGATCGCTACGGCCAAGGCGGCCGAGAGAACTGCCAGCGTCAATGAGGCGAACAGCGCGTTGCGCCATTCGACGTTGAGGAAGATCTCACCATACCAGGACAGCGAAAACCCCTTTGGCGGAAAGGCGAGCGTCTGCTTGGCGTTCACCGAAACGCCGGCGACGACGATCATCGGCAGCGCCAGGAACAGGCCGATGACAGCGAAATAGAGATTGCGAAGCACGTTGTTCATGCGGCTTCTCCCTTGCGGCCGGCAATGACGGTGAGCGCGACAAGGCCGAGCGTGACGAGCACGAGAAACACAGCCATGGCAGCGGCAAACGGCATGTTCGACTGGTAGATCGCCTGATCGGTGATCAGCACCGACAGTGTCCAGTGCTGCGGTCGGCCGAGAAGCTGCGGCAGGAGATACGAACCGAGCGCAAAGATGAAGACCATGATCAGCGTCGCCGTCAGCGTGTTGCGCAGCGCCGGAACGACAACAGTGAAGAAGGCCTTGAGCGGCGATGCACCAAGCGTACGCGCAGCCTCCGTCAGGGTCGGATCAAGCCGCACGATCGCCGGATAGAGGACCAGCACGGTGTATGGAAATGCCTGATAGACCATGCCGGTCAAAACCGCACCGAAGCTTGGCAGCAGCGCCTTGGCCTCTGCCATGATGCCGGCTGCGACCAGCAGATTGGTGATCCCTGCGGTGCGTGACAGAAGCGTCGACCAGGCAAAGCCGATGATGACTTCTGACAGCGACAGCACCGATAGCAACGCAACCAGCCAGACGATCTGCGCCTTCCGCGACATGCGCGCCAAGAGATAGGTGAACGGCACCGCCAGCAGGACGCAGCAGATGGCAACCGTAATCGCCAGCATCAGTGAGAAGCCGAGTACATTGGCAAAGAACAGGCTGATGAAGCGCTCGTAATTGGCAAACTGGAAGGCCGGCGTATAGAACCCGGCCTGCTCTCGCTGGAAGAAGCTGACCGCGATCATCGTCGCGAAGGGAATGACGAAGAAGACCGTGAGCATGATTGCCGGAAAGGCGATCGGCGCATAATCAAGGAGGCTTTGCGGCTTTTCCCGTCTCATTTGGAGAGCACCACGCAGACATCGGGAAGAAGCGTCACGCCAACCGGCTGGCCAACCGTCACATCCGGCCGCGCACGTGGCGTGGAGACCGCAACGATCTGGCGTCCGGCAACATCCACAAAGGTCTCGATCGTGCCGCCGAGATCGCGCACGAAGGTCACCGTCCCGGAAAGTGCGCCGTTTCCAGGCGCCGTCAGGTGCACATCCTCGGGACGTACCGAAAGGGTCGCCTTGCTCGCTGAGCCCAGCGAGATGCCGGACACCGGCTGGCCGAGAACGGTGACTGCGCCAGCCTTTGCCTCGGCTTCGAGCAGATTGGTCGAACCGATGAAATCGGCAACAAAGGTATCGGCTGGACGGCGATAGATCTCGATCGGCGAGGCCGCCTGGCGGATTTCGCCCTTGTTCATGACGACGACGGTATCGGCCATGGTCATCGCCTCGCGCTGGTCGTGGGTGACGACGATGGTGGTGATGCCGAGCTTCTGCTGCAACTGGCGCAGCTCCACCTGCATCGCCTCGCGCAGCTTGGCGTCAAGCGCCGACAAGGGCTCATCAAGCAGGAAGAGTTTGGGGGAAATCGAAAGCGCCCGGGCAATCGCCACGCGCTGGCGCTGGCCCCCGGAGAGCTTCGACACCGGCCGGTCGGAATAACCGGAGAGATGGATCATGGCGAGCAGTTCATCGACGCGCTTCTTCTGCTCTTCCTTGGCAACTCCTCGGATGCGCAGCGGATAGGCGATATTTTCACCAACCGTCAGGTGCGGAAACAGCGCCAGCGACTGGAACACCATGCCGAGATTGCGCTTGTGGGTGGGTACGCGGGTGATGTCATCGCCGTCAAGCTTGATCGCACCGGAGGTCGGAAGATCGAGGCCGGCGATCATGCGCAACAGCGTGGTCTTGCCACAACCGGAAGGGCCGAGCAGGCAGACGAAGGTCCCGTGTGGCACCGTGATGTCGACATTGTTGACGGCGGTGAACGAGCCGAATTCCTTGGTGACGTTGCTGAGCGCGAGGCCTGACATGGGTGGTCCTTTTAGAAGCCGCTGTGATGCGACGCTTATCAATCAATACTGTATCTGCCTCCCTCTGCCCTGTCGGGCATCTCCCGCTCAGGGGGAGATCGCAGGAGGCGAACCCTCTTCTCGACCGCAATGGCAGAGAGGGAAAAAGAACAATCTCCCCCCTTGAGGGGGAGATGTCACGAAGTGACAGAGGGGGTGAACCCGCCTCCCCTTAGCCGACGATCAGCTCGGTCCACTTCTGGTTCAGCCAATCCGACTTGGTCTGGTAGAGATCGTAGCGCGGAATGATCGGTTCGATATCGGAGGAGACGGCTGCAAATTCCGCATCCGTCAGGTCCATCAGCTCGCGCTTGACAGTCGGAGACGTGCCGACCTTGCGCGACAGGATCGCCTGGATCGACGGCTGGCTCATGTAGTCGATGAACACATGTGCTTCCTCGACCTTTTCAGAAGCGCGCGACAGCGCCCAGCAACCACTATCCTGAATGCCGCCTTCCTTCGGGAAGGTCGAGCGGACCGGATTGCCGTCGGCGGCAGCAAGGCCAGTGACGTCGTGATAATACTGGCCCATCGGGATTTCGCCCGACTTCAGCGACTGCTCGAACTGGGCTTCGTCACGATACCAGAGACGCACGTTCGGCTTGACTTCGGCAAGCTTGGCGAAGGCCTTTTCAAGCCCCTCGTCGGTATCCAGCGCATTGGTGCCGCCGAGATAGGTCTTGGCCGTCACTTCCAGCAGGAAGGAGTTGGAGACCAGCGCCAGCAGGCCAAGCTTGTCGGCATTTGCCGGGTCCCAGAGGGCTTCCCAGGACGTCGGCGCTTCCTTGTAGGCGTCGGTGTTGGTGACCAGCGTGATGTACCACGACACGGCACCGATACCGGCGATGCGGCCATCCGGATACTTGTTGACGAAGCGATCGAGCAGGTTCGAAGCGTTCTTGAGCTTGGCCGTGTCGAGCGTTGCCCAGAGGTCGGTTGCCTGCCCCTTCAGCATCGCGACCTGCGACATCATCGAGACGTCGGCCGGTGCCTGGCCTGCCTTGGCGGCCTGCTCCAGCTGTACCAGCCAGGCTTCGCCCGTCGGCTCGGCGATGGATTCGACGGAAATGCCGGTCGCCTTGGTGAAGTCCGGGAAGATGTTCTTGTCGAACGAATCCTTGAAGTAACCGCCATAGACGCCAACCTTCAGCGACTTCTCCTGCGCCCGCAGGATCGACGGCATCGCCAGCATTGAGACGCCGGCAAGGCCAGCACCCAGCACGCCGCGGCGGCTCACGCCGGATTTCAGAAATTCAGTCATCGTCTTTCTCCTTGTGGTTCCGGTGCCGGTTTTTTGGCTTCCGGTCTGTTCCCAATTTTTGTCCGGCCTTGCAAGATCGAACGAACTCTTGATCAGCGTTTAAGTGCCCGAAGTTCCAGCATTTTTGCGTATCGCGTCAGTGGAAAACACAGCGCGAAATAGATCAACGCAACAAATCCGTACACCTTGAAAGGTTCGAACGTCGCATTGTTGATGGCATTCGAGGTTCGAACCAGTTCCTCAAAGCCGATGATCGATGTCAGCGCCGTGCTCTTGATCAGCTGCACCAGGAAGCCGACCGTCGGCGCCCGCGTCATGGCAAAGGCCTGCGGCAGAATGATCAGCCGCAACTGCTTCAGATAATGCAATCCCAGGCTGCTGCCGGCATCCCATTGCCCCAGCGGCACCGCTTGCACGCCACCACGCCAGATTTCCGCCAGAAAGGCGCTGGCGCACAGGGTAAGCCCGAGCACGGCGGCCGTCCAGGGTTCGATGCGCAGCCCGAGAAGCGGAAGGCCGAAAAACAGCAGGAACAACTGCATCAGAAGCGGCGTGCCCTGGAATAGGCCGATGTAGTATTCGGCGAACCGTCGTACCCATGGCCGCTTGGAAATGCGCATGAACAGTATCAGCAGCCCGACGACAGTGCCGCCGGCAAAGGCGACGATCGAGAGCAGGATCGTCCAGCGGGCCGCCAGCAGAAGATTGCGGATGATATCCCAGAGGGTGAATTCAATCATGACACGCCTCCGGAAAGAAAACGATTGCCACCGGCAACCAGCAGCCGGCGCAGGCCGATGCTCATGGCGAGATAGACGAGCGTGACGATGAAATAGGTCTCGAAAGCGCGGAAGGTGCGGGCCTGCAACAAGTCTGCCTCATAGGTCAGCTCGCGCACGGCGATCTGTGAGACAACGGCCGATTCCAGCATCATGATGACGATCTGGCTGGTGAGCGCCGGAAAGATAACCTTCAGCGCCTGCGGCAGCACGATCTTAATGAAAACCTGACGCGGACGAAGGCCGAGCGCCAGTGCCGCCTCACTCTGCCCCTTCGACACGGCATCGAGACCGGCACCAACGATCTCGGTCGTATAGGCCGTCATATTCAACGTCATCGCCAGGATTGCGGCAACCACCGGATCAAGCCGGATGCCAAGGCTGGGCAGCCCGAAGAAGATGAAGAACAATTGCACCAGGAAAGGCGTGTTGCGGATAAGCTCGACATACCAGCCGATTGCCCGGCGCAGCAGGGCGTAGCGACTACGCCCGCCGGCCGCGCCCAGCACGCTGAGCACGATGCCGGCAACTGCCGACACCGCAATCAGGAAGATCGTCATGGCTGCACCGCTTGCGATCAGGGTGATAGCATCGTTCAGCCAGCCGAAATCGAGCGTGTAACCCAAAGGATTAGTCCTTGAGGTTTTCAGGGTTGAGCGGAACCTTCAGCCAGGCTTCCGAGCTCTCGTTCAGCTTGCCCTCGGCAAGCATCTTGGCAACCGCGTCGTTGATCGCGGTCTTCAGGCGATCCTCACCCTTGTTCAGGGCGAGATGCGACGGAGAGGTCATCAGCTGGAACTTCTGCTCCGGCTTCAGGGCTTCCTGACGAGCCAGCACCTGCGCACCGACGTCATTGCCGACGACCATCAGGTCGGTCTGGCCGGAAATAAAGGCCTGGATGACAGAGTTGTAGTTGTCGAAGCGCTTGATATCGGCATCCGAAGGCGCCGCTTCCGTCAGCGAGGTATCTTCGAGCGTGCCGCGGTTGACGGCGATGCTCTTGCCGGCGAGGTCTTCCTTACCCTTCACCTCCATGGCGGCCGGCCCGATCACGGCGATGTAGTAAGGCGCATAGGCCGCAGCGAAATCGATGACTTCGGCGCGCTCCTTGCTGTAGCCGACGCTGACCAGCATATCGACGCGCTTTTCGGTGAGGTACGGAATGCGGTTTTGGCCGGTGACCGGAACAGGAACCAGCTTCACCTTGAGGCTGTCGGCAATGTACTGTGCGACGTCGATGTCGTAGCCCTTGAGGCTCATGTCGGCGCTGGCCGAGGAGAAAGGCGGGAAATCGGCGAAGACGCCAACGTTGAGCACGCCAGCCTTGGTGATGTCATCGATGGCATCGGCCTGGGCGACGGATGCAAAGCCGAGCACGGCACCGCTCAGCAGCAGCGCAGCGGCAAGGCCGGATTTCATGGTCGAAAGTTTCGTCATTTTATTCCCCTTGTGAGTTTTGTTTATAGGCAGGCACGGTATCGGGCGTGGCTTGGGTCTCACCCTACCTCTCTCCCCGAGAACGGGGCGAGAGAAATATTGGCTGGTCCCCCTTCTCCCCGATGGGGGGAAGAGCGGCCAACTGCCCTCAGTCTCTGTTCCCGTTGACGAACGGGCTGAACACCATGAGGCTCAGGATTTCGAACAGGACCTGCGATCCCGCATGGGCGGTATTGGTCGTCGAGTCATACTGCGGTGCGACCTCAACCACGTCGCCGCCGACGAGATTGATGCCCTTCAGGCCCCTGATCAATTCCAGCACCTCGCGGGTGGTAAGGCCGCCGATTTCCGGCGTGCCGGTGCCCGGTGCAAAGCTTGGATCGAGGCTATCGATATCAAAGGAGAGATAGGTCGGCCCATCACCGACGATCGCCTTCGCCTTTTCGATGATGGCGGGAATGCCGAGCCCCGTCACTTCCTCCGCATGGATAACCGTCATGCCGGATTCGTAGGAGAACTCCCACAGATATTCCGAGGACCCCCGGATGCCGATCTGGATCGTGCGGGTCGGGTCAAGCACGCCGTCGAGTACCGCATTGCGGAACGGGCCGCCATGGTGGAACTTGGTGAGATCGTAGGCGCCGCCGGTATCGCAATGGGCGTCGATGTGGATCATGCCGACCGGGCGCTTCTTGCCAACGGCCTTCAGGATCGGATGGCTGATCGAATGGTCTCCGCCGACAGACAAAGGAACAACACCGGCATCGACGATCTGGTTGATGCGCTTTTCGATGTCGTCGTGGCTGAGCTCCAGCCGGTAGCGGCTCTGGAACGGCACGTCACCGATATCAGCGACAACAAGATCATGCACCGGCGCGCAGCCGAGAACATGGTTATAGGGTCCGATGCGCTCGATGGTGCGCATGGCGCGGGGTCCAAAACGCGAACCGGGACGATTGGTCACGCCGAGATCCATCGGAATGCCGACCATGGCAACCTGCAGGTTGCCAAAATCCGGCTCGTTGGCATCGACCGGCATATGTGGCGCCATCAGGAAGGTGGGAATGCCGGAGTAAGGCGCAAGCCGGGTGCCGTTCTTGGAAAAGATCTTGTCGGCGACCTTGCGGAAGGTCGGGTCGAACATCTCGCCGCCATGGGCTTCACCGTATTTCGCCTTCAGGTCCTGCAGCTTCTGATCATCTAAGGCCATGCCGTTATCCCTCCTTCTCGGTACCCGGGGAAGAGCGGCATCTTTTCCAATCGGACAGCGTCGGACAGGAAGCGGTCCACCGCTGTTTGCGGGTGGCGTCGAATGCAGGTTCCCCAGGCTTTTTGCCCTTGTTGGCGATATTAGCAGTCAATTTGATTGGAAAATCAATTGACAATGTTATAGCGTTTTGTGTGAGAAATATTCACGTTCAACCAATCCCGGAATCCTCCCGCCCGTGACCAGTCGTCTGCCTCCGCTCAATCCGCTGCGCGCCTTCGAGGCGACGGCACGACGTGGGTCCGTTTCGGCGGCCGCGCGCGAACTGAACGTCACCCACGGCGCCATCAGCCACCAGATTCGCGCCCTGGAACTCTCTTTTAATGCGCCGCTGTTCGAGCGCGGGGCCAAGCGCATGAAGCTGACGCCGCAGGGCGCATTGTTGCTTCCGGCCGTCACCAATGCCTTTGAGGGGATCGCCGCCGCCACGGCCGCCATGCTGCGACCAACGACCAGTGGAGATCTGCGGATCACCTGCGTTGCGGCTCTTCTGTCCTTCTGGATGATACCACGGCTGCACTTGTTCACCGAACAATATCCCGACATCCGGTTGACGCTGACGGCGTCCAATGATGCGGCGAACCTTTTTTCGCCGGATGTCGATATCTGCCTGCTTTATGGCGATGGCAACTGGGGCGACTGCTGGGCGCGCCTCTGGAGCCGGCTTGAACTTTTCCCCGTGGCCAGCCCGACACTCCTCAACATGCGTCCTCTTCGATCCGTGAAGGACCTTCAGGATCATGTGCTGCTGCATGGCGACGACGGCCGCGAATGGAACACCTGGCTGACAGCCGCCGACGGAAACGACGTGCCACGCGGCCGCCAGCATTTCATGAGCGATGCGCGGCTTTCAACCGAGGCAGCCCTGCACAATCAGGGCGTAGCGCTGGGTGATAATATCACCGCCGGCAGCCTGATCGCCAAGGGCGAACTGATCGTTCCGTTTGCCCTGGCCGTGCCCGCCAATGACGCCTTTTACGTCGCGTGCCGCAACGAGGCGCGCGCCGCCCCGATCGTCAAGGTGTTCATCGACTGGCTGTTTTCCGCGCTGGAAAGTGACCCCATGCCGGAGATGCAGACCTCGGCTCGAACGGTCATTCGCGCCCGCCCCGCCAAGGACAGTTTCCAACCCGTTTCTTCACCTTCGCGCGCCCGTCGTCCGGAAATGACACCGAAGCGCCGCGCAAAATCTTGAGAACCACAGGACATTCCTCATGCCGCATTTCAATCCGCTGATCGCTCGACTGTCACCACCGCCAGTTCCGTCCGTCCTCGCCTGGGCAAAAGCCTATGACGGTGCACGCGGCCCGTTGATCGATCTCAGCCAGGCTGTTCCCGGCTACCCCGCCCATCCGGATATGCTGAAATGGCTCGGCGAGGCAGCAAGCTCGACCGCCTATACCGGCTACGGCGCCATCGAGGGCGAAGCCGTGCTGCGCAGCGCCTATGCCGAACATATGTCAAAGGTTTACGGCGCCAATGTCTCGGCGGATAACATCCATATCACGTCGGGATGCAATCAGGCCTTCATATGCACCGCGATGGCGCTTGCCGGCACCGGCGATACGATCCTGATGACCAACCCCTTCTACTTCAACCAGGAAACCACGTTGTCGATGCTCGGCATCGATATCGAACTCGTGCCCTGCGACCCGTCACGCGGCTTCCTGCCGGATGTCGAAGCCATTGCCCAGGCTCTGCGCCCGGGTATTCGGGCGCTGGCTCTTGTGTCACCCAACAATCCGACCGGTGCCGTCTACCCTCCAGCTCTGCTTGCCCGCATTTTCGAACTGTGCCGCAAGAACGGCACGTGGCTCATTGTCGACGAGACCTATCGCGACTTCCTGCCGGAAGGATCAGTCGCGCCGCATGATCTGCTGTCAATGAATGGGTGGCAGGACAGTCTCGTCTGCCTTTACAGCTTCTCCAAATCCTTCTGCATTCCCGGCCACCGGCTGGGCGCCATCACGGCCAGCCCGGCTCTGGTCGAGCAGATCGCCAAGATCATGGACAATCTGCAGATTTGCGCGCCGCGCTCGGCGCAGGCAGCGCTTGCGAAAGCACTTCCTGCCCTCGACGACTGGCGAGCCGGAAATCGGGCGGAAATCAGCAGGCGAGCCGATGCGTTGCGTCAGGTCATGGCCAAGACACCTGGCTGGAAGCTGCAGGCGATCGGCGCCTATTTCGCCTATATCCGTCATCCCTACCCCGATATCCGCTCCGATTTCGTCGCCGAAAAGCTCGCCAAGATCGCCGGCATTGTCTGCTTGCCCGGCGATTATTTCGGCGAGGGCCAGGAAGGCTATCTGCGCTTCGCCTTCGCCAACGCCGACACAGCCACGATCCTGAAGCTTGAGGAACGTCTGAACGGATTTACGCTGCCGGGCATCTGAAAAACGCTCCGGCAATATTTCGAAACCCGCCGCGCTGGCGGCGGGTTTCTGGATCATTCAAGCCGCGTCGGGCCGATGGATGGTCTTGACTTCGAGGAAGTCTTCAAGCCCGAACAGACCACCTTCTCGGCCGTTGCCGGATTGCTTGTAGCCGCCGAACGGGCTGCCATAGCGGTGCGGCCCGCCATTGATGTGCACCATGCCGGCACGCAGCCGTGAAGCGACACGCTCGGCGCGGTCGGGATTGCCGGTCTGCAGATAGGCCGCCAGCCCGTAGGCCGTGTCGTTGGCAATCGCGATTGCTTCTTCCTCGGTATCGAACGGAATGATCGCCAGCACCGGGCCGAAGACTTCTTCCCGGGCAATACGCATATCGTTGTTCACGTCAGCAAAAATCGTCGGGCGGACGAAGTAGCCAGTCTCATAACCTTCCGGCTTGCCGGGGCCGCCGACGACGACACGCGCGCCTTCGGCAACACCCGCCTCGATCAGCGCTTGCACCCGACCGAACTGGATATGGGATACAAGCGGCCCGATATGGCTGCCCTCTTCCTCCGGATTACCAACTCGCGCTTCGCGGCCCGCCTTTTCTGCTATGGCGACGGCTTTGTCATAGACCGAACGCTGCACCAGCATGCGGGTCGGCGCATCGCAGGACTGGCCGGAATTGTTGAAGCATTCGGCGACGCTGGCCGCCACGCGATCTTCAAGATCGGCATCCTCGAAGACGAGGTTCGGCGATTTGCCGCCAAGCTCCAGCGTCACCCGCTTGACCGTATCGGCCGCATCTTTGCTGACGGCGATGCCCGCGCGTGTGGACCCCGTAAACGACATCATGTCGATGTCCTTGTGCCGGGAAAGGGCCGAGCCGCATTCGATGCCGTCGCCATTGACGAGGTTGAAGACACCGGCCGGGAAACCTGCTTCCTCGACCATCTCGGCATAGAGAAGCGCATTGAGCGGCGTGAATTCCGACGGCTTCAGCACGCAGGTGCAGCCCGTCGCCAGCGCCGGCACGACCTTGAGTGCGATCTGGTTGATCGGCCAGTTCCAGGGCGTGATCAGGCCGCAGACCCCAATTGCCTCGCGGCGAACCACATCGCCATTCGGCAGGACTTCGCGACCTTTCAACCGCTTCAGGCCGTCAATGAAGCCCTGCAGATGGCCAACGCCGACATCCGCCTGCTGCTCGGTGCTCATGGTGATCGGCGCGCCGAGCTCCAGCGTAATTGTGCGGGCCATTTCATCGTAACGCCGCTTGTAGATCGCCAGCAGCGCCTCAAGCAGCGCGATACGCTCGTCGAGCGAGGTCTGGCTATAGCTTGGGAAAGCGGCCTTTGCAGCGGCAACAGCGCGGTCGATATCGGCAGACGTGCCCATGGAAATGACCGCAATCGGCTTTTCCGTTGCCGGGTTGATCACGTCCAGATCACGCGTCTGCAGGGGATCGACCCACGCGCCACCGATAAAGAATTGTCGTTTGTCCAGCATGCTGTTCTCCCGTCATTGCTTTTGCTTCGCCGCCATCCCTGGCGGCGGCGCATGGTGGTCCGGCGAAAATTTCGGGTCAAGCCATGAGCGGACGAGGAATCACCAAAAAAGGCCCATGGCAACGCCACGGGCCTTTTCCAACATTTTATCATTAGACGTCAAATCGCTCCGCAAACCAGTGCGGTAACAAACAGGAACGCTGCGGCAAGGGCTGCGCCCTGGGCGGCAGTATTCCAGGAATACGGAACAGCGGAAATGGGTCGGTTCTGTGCAAGCGGCTTAGAACTCTGCATTCTTGCTCTCCCTATGTTTCTGCCGGCCGGACTTTAAATCCTCTTCTCCGACATTCTCTCCCTATGTTATCCAAAATTTTCCAGTAAGTTTATAGATATTATTTTTCGATTTTTCCCGAACCGAAGAAAAATCAAACCACAAGCAGAAACGCGACGGGCGGCTCAATGTTCCTGGTGTTCGCGCTCGATCACATGGCGCGCCCATCGTTCGCTGAACCAGGGATTCAGCAATGACACTTCGCCATGGCTCGGCGGTTCTGTCAGCGCGGCGTCGGCATCGCGGTAGGTCCAGACACGGAACGTCGTCAGTTCGTGTTTTCCGAAGGTCTGGATCAGCGGAATGTCGGCCGCATCGCAACCCCGGGCAGCCGCAATACGACCGATCATCGGCGCATTGTTACGTGCATCGAAGGTGTACCACCTGTCCTCCAGATAGACCTCGAACCACGAATTGACGTCCATCGGCGCCGGGTTGCCGGCAGTGTCATTTTCGGCCAGATAACCATTCACATACCGCGCCGGCATGTTCATGCAGCGGCAAAGCGTGATGGCAAGATGGGCATAATCCCGGCAGACACCGGAGCGCTCCTCATGCGCCTCCATCGCCGTGCGCATGACGGAGGAATAACCGTAGCTGAAGGTCAGCCGCTCGTGCACATAGTCGCAGATCGCCTGCACGCGCTTCCAGCCGGGCTCGATATCGCCGAAATTCCGCCAGGCGAGCGCTCCGAAACGATCTGTCTCGCAATAGCGGCTCGCTGACAGATACGGAAGACACGACGCCGGGAGCTTTTCTACAGGGACGGCGCCCGCGCCGATTTGCACGTAATCCGGGCGGCCGCTGTCACGAATGACGGCGTCGTAGGACAGGACCGTCTCGCCTTCCGGCAGCACCATTCGTACGCAGACATTGCCGAAGGGATCGGTGATCTCGCCCATTTTAATCGGGGGTTTGGCTATCGGCCCTCTCTCACCGATGATATCGCGCCGACGCTCGTGATCCACTGAAAGATAGGTCATCAGAGGTGTCGGCTGTACACAGCGAATCCCAATTTCGTATCCGAACCGGATGAACATGTTCGACCTCCACAACCCGCGGAAAACGTATTTTCCGCCCGTTTGTTCCGACCTGAAGTTTGAACTGGAGACGATTTTCCGGACCACGCCTCCCTACTCGGGCAAGACAGACCGCACAGGAATCATCCGGGACAAAGTCAAAGGCTGTCTTGGCACAACGCGCCGCACACGGTGCGCAACAGCGCAAGCGGCCCGGTCAATCTAGCGCAGAACGCGGCAAAGAGGAATGGAAAGTTCCGTAAGCGATAGGTCCCGCTCAGAGCACCAGCATGGCGCGGAAATCGTTGACATTCGTTCCCGTCGGCCCTGGCACAAAGAGATCGCCGCTGGCGTTGAAGGCGTTCCAGGCATCGTGGCGCGCAAGATGGTCGCGCGGATCGGCACCGGCTGCGCGCATCGCTGCAACAGTGCCGCCATCGGCAAAGGCACCGGCATTATCCTCGGAGCCGTCGATACCATCCGTATCCGCCGCCAGCGCGTGGATGTTGGCAACGCCATCGATGTCGAGCGCCAGCGACAGGAGCAATTCGCTGTTGCGCCCGCCTTTTCCATATTGATTGCCGGAGATGGTCACAGTCGTCTCGCCGCCGGAGAGGATAACCACGGGCCTGGAAAACGGTCGATCACGCAGCGCCGTCTCGCGGGCGATTGCCGCATGCATGCGACCGATATCACGCGCCTCGCCCTCGATGGCATCGGACAGGATAACCGGCTCGACACCAAGCGCCCGCGCCTTCGCCGCAGCCGCCTCCAGCGAGACGCTCGCAGACGCGATCACATGGCGTACATGGTTCCGGAAGGCCGGATCGTCTGGCCGGGGTGCCCGCGCCTGTTCCGACTTGAGATGCCGCATCACCGCAGCCGGCAGGTCCATGCCATAGCGGGCGACGATCGCCAAAGCCTCCTCCGGCGTTGATGCATCGGGAATGGTGGGGCCTGAAGCAACAAAGGCAGGGTTGTCGCCCGGCACATCTGAAACGATCAGGCTCACGACACGGGCGGGCGCTGCTACAAAAGCCAGCCGTCCACCCTTGATGCGGGAGACGTGCTTTCGCACAACATTCATCGCCGAGATCGGTGCACCAGAGGCGAGCAGCGCCCGGTTAACGGCAATCTCGTCTTCCAGGGTCAGCCCTTCAGGCGGTGCCGGCAGCAGCGACGAGCCGCCCCCGGAGACCAGGGCAATGACGAGATCGTCCGCCGTCAGCCCTTCGACCAGTCTCAACAACTCCGCCGAGCCGGCAAGCCCCGCCTCGTCCGGCACCGGATGCGCCGATTGCAGCACGCGGACACGCTGGCACTCTGCAATCGGCCCATGACGCGCTACAACCGCACCTTCCAGCGGCCCATCCCACAGGCTCTCGAAAGCCGCCGCCATCTGGCTTGCCGCTTTACCCGCGCCGACGACGATGGTGCGTCCCTTGGGCCGTTCCGGCCGATGGGCACGGATGGCGGCCAGCGGATCGGCAGCCGAAACAGCGGCCTCGAAAAGACTGGTCAGGAACGGCCGAGGGGCAAGGGGCATCGGCAATCAATCCGCAATTTCGATATCATAGACGAGCACACCGTCGACCCCACCTTCGCAGGCATCGACAATCCGGCCACCGACCTTCTGGTGTTCAGGATGAACGAGGTAGGCATCGCGGGCGCCAGCATCGGCAAAATCGATGATGAAGCCGCTGGAATAACCTTTGTCCATGCCGGTTTCCGGGCTGACATTCGGCCCGATATGAGCAGCTACAAAGCCGGGGACCAGAGGCTTCAACGCCTCGATCGCGTGGAAGATTTCTGTCTTCCGGCCATCGGGATAATCGGACTTGAAGCGGAGAAAGACGCAGTGGCGGATCATCGGAACTCCTATCTCACGGTGGCGCTATCTTACATCGGCTCTGGCGCGCGGACGCTGGTCGTTGCTCTCATGGCTGAAGATCACGGCCGGCAGGGGCTGTAGGCCACGGATGATATCCGAACCCTTCTCACCCATCATGATCGTCGGACCATTGGTGTTGCAAGAGGGAACGCGCGGCATGACGGAACTGTCGCAGACGCGCAGACCTTCAAGCCCATGCACCTTCAGATCAAGCCCAACGACCGCATCCGCGCCCGTGCCCATCTTGCAGGTGCCGACCGGATGGTGGTCCGTCTTGGCATTAGCGCAACCATATTGGAACAGCTGCTCGTCGGTAACAACGCCGTTGCCCGGCAGCCGCTCCTCCTGAATGAACGGCTTCAGCGCCGCCTGCTGGAAGATCTCGCGGGCGATCTTCAGACCCTCGATCGACATCTTGCGATCATGCGGGTCTTCCCAGTAGTTCGGGTCGATCAGAGGGGCGGCGGCGGGATCGGAAGATTTCAGCCGCACCGTGCCGCGCGAGCGGGGATGCAGATAGGCGGAATTCAACGTCACGCCGGCGTTCTTCAGCTTCTCGACGCCTGCCTCGATGCCGGAACCGAGACCAAGGTGGAACTGGATATCCGGCGAGCGCGCATCCGGATCGGCATACCAGAATCCGCCGGTCTCGAAGAGCGACGAGGCGACCGGGCCGGAGCGAAACAGCACATATTGCAACCCCGCCCAGAGCGTACGGTGCAGCTTTGCCACGCCGTCATAGGTATGGTCACCGGTGCATTCGGAGATGACGAAAAGATCGAGATGATCCTGCAGGTTGGAGCCGACGCCGGGCAGGTCGTGCTTCACCTCGACGCCGACAGAGCGCAGGTGATCGGCCGGGCCGATGCCGGATTGCTGCAAGAGCTTCGGGGAACCGATGGCGCCGGAGGAGACCAGCACCTCGCGCTCGGCGCGAATTGTTTCAAGCCCCTTTGATGTGGCGATCTCGACGCCCACGGCGCGGCTTCCTTCGATCAGGATGCGCGTCACCCGCGCCCCGAGCCGCACCGTCAGGTTCTTGCGGCCGCGGATCGGGTTGAGATAGGCGAGCGAGGCGGATGAGCGGCGGCGGTTTCGCTGGGTCAGCTGATAAAAGCCGACGCCGGCCTGCTGCTTGCCGTTGAAATCATGGTTGTAGGGAATGCCGAGCTCCTGGCCGGCGCGGATATAGGCGTCGCAGATCGGCAGGCCCGATACCGGCATGGAGACGCCGAGCGGCCCACCATAGCCGTGATAGTCGTCGGCGAAACGCTGATTGTCTTCGGAGCGCTTGAAATAGGGAAGCACGTTGCGATAGTCCCAGCCCGTGCAGCCGTCTTCGCTTGCCCAGAGGTCATAGTCGGCCGCATTGCCGCGGGTATAGAGCTGGGCATTGATCGAGGAACCGCCGCCGATGACCTTGGCCTGGGTGTAGCGCAGCACGCGGTTCTTCATGTGCTTCTGCGGCACCGTTTCCCAGCCCCAGCTGGCGACGCCCTTCGTCATCTTGGCAAAGCCTGCTGGCATGTGGAACAGCGGGTTCCAGTCGCTTCCGCCGGCTTCGAGGAGAAGCACCTTCACATCGGCATCTTCGGTCAGGCGGTTTGCCAGCACGCAGCCCGCTGGGCCGGCTCCAGTGATGATGTAGTCGTAGGTCATGTGTCTGTCCTCAAAGTCTCTACCGATCTTCCCTTGGGAACAGGAAGCCGGCCAAATATTCCGTGCCCACTTCTCCCCCGCGGGGAGAAGTGCCGAGCGTATGCGAGGCGATGAGCGGGTCTTGACCGCAAACTCCGAGCCAGCCGCCCCCTCATCCGGCGCTGCGCGCCACCTTCTCCCCGCCGGGGAGAAGAGGCCCTCACAATTTTCCGATCGACAGCGCTCCATCCGCATTGATCACCGAGCCCGTCGCAAACCCGAACCGGCCGGACGCCAGCGCCGAGACGATATCGCCGATATCCGACGGCTCGCCCCAGCGCTTCATCGGCACCAGCCCGCCATCGATCAGCGCGTCGTATTTCGTGGAAACCCCCGCCGTCATCTCCGAGCGGATGATGCCCGGCCGGACCTCGAAAACACCGATGCCGGTATCGGCAAGCCTCAGCGCCAGCCCTTGCGAGAAGGCCGAAAGGCCCGCCTTGCTGATGCAATAGTCCAGACGTTCCGGCGAACTCAGCGAGGACGAGACCGAGGTGATGTTGACGATGGAACGTGCACCCTTCCCGTCGCTCGACAGCATCGCCCGCAGCACGGCTTGCGTGAAAAATACCGTGCCGCGCAGATTGGTCGAAACGATCGTGTCGAAATTCTCCGGCTGCATATCAAGGAAATCGCCGCGCACCACCGAAGCCATGCCGGCATTGTTGACGAGACAATCGATGCGCCCGAAACGCGCGATGACACTATCCACCGTCGCCTGATGCCCGGCGATGTCTGAAAGATCAGCCTGGAAGAAAGCCGCCTCCGCCCCGAGCGCAGCCAGTTCATCGATCACCGTCGAAATGCCCGCACTGTCGCCGATGCCGGTGATGGCGATATCGAAGCCTTCGACGGCAAGCGCCCTGGCGATGCCGAGCCCAATGCCGCGGCGTCCGCCGGTGACGATGGCCACGCGCCGCGCCGTCATGCCCCCAGATCCTTTTCGCGGATATGCGCCCCGACCCTCAGCGCCTGCGCCGCCACCGACAGTGCCGGATTGACGGCGGCCGACGTCGGCAGATAGGAGGCATCAACCACGAAGAGATTGGGATGGTCATAGGCACGGCAATAGACATCGAGCGGTGCACTTGCCGGATCGTTGCCGATTCTGACGGTGCCGCACTGGTGCGACGGCGTGCGCTTGTCGAAGGGACGCGACAGCACGATCGGGAAACCGGCCGCCTTCAGCGCCGCCTTGAGCTTCTTCACCAACATCAGGTGCGCCGGCCAGTTGGTGCGCACCCATTGCAGCACGATGCGCTCGCCATCGACCATGATCCGGCTTTCGGGATGCGGAATATCCTCGCTCATTGCATAGAAATCGATCGCATGGGCCGAGACCTGGTTCAGCATCCATTCCGGCACCGATGGCATCTGCGCCTTGAGGATCGGGCCGGAGATGCGGCCGAGAAGCTGGACATTGCCGAGCGGCGCCCCGCCCTCCCCATCCGAGAGGTAATAGTCGTTGAAGCCGAAGCTCTTCTGGTAGATCGAGGTGTTGCGATAGAAGGGAGAAACCCCGATCACCGCACTCGAATTGTGGTTCATGAAGTTGCGGCCGACCTGATCGGAGCTATTGGCAAGCCCCTTCGGATTGGCATCATTGGCCGAACGCAGCAGCAGAACGGAGGACTGCACGGCGCCTGCCGAGAGAATGACGAGCTTCGGCGAGATCGATTGCTCGGCGCCGTCCTTGACGTAATACACCGTCTCGATGCGCTTGCCATCAGCCGCAGTCTGAAGGCGCGTGACCCGTGAGCCGGTCTGGAGCCTTACATTCGGATGCTGCAGCGCCAAGGCCAAAGCCACCGTCTCTGCATCCATCTTGCCGTCGAAGCTGTTCGGATGGGCATCCCACGGCGTCTTCGCCTTCTTCAGCCACGCATCGATATCGATGCCGAGCGGCAGGGAATAGGGGTGCAGGCCGTTGCGCTGCATCTTTTCGCGCACCGAGGCGATTGCGGGTTCATCCGGCACCGGAGAAAACGCATAGCCCTTCGAATGGGCTGGTTCCGTCGGGTCCTGCCCCAGCGCACCACGCACCTGATAGAGTTGCTCGGCGGCGCTGTACCACGGCTCCAGTTCCTCATAGGGGAACGGCCAGGCGGGCGAGACGCCTTCCAGATGCTGCATCTCCTCGAAATCCTCGCGGCGGTAGCGCACCAGCACCGCCCCGTAGAATTTCGAATTGCCGCCAACATTGTAGTAATTGCCGGGGTTGAACGCCGTGCCATCGGTTTCGTACCAGCTTTCCTTCGGCCTGAAATGACCGCGCTGGAAGATCGCCCTGGCATCGCGGTTCTCCGGCCGGTCCTGGATATGGCCACCGGCCTCGAGGATCAGGATGTCGGCACCAGATGACGCCAGCGCCGAGGCGATGGTGGAGCCGCCGATGCCGGAGCCGATGATGACGATATCGGGCTGCTTGACCATGACAGCAATCAGCCGATGCGCTGCTGGCTTTGCGGATCGAAGAACACCGCCTTGTCCAGATTGAAGGCAAGCCGCGCGGTCTGGCCGGGGGCAATGCGGGCGTCGGCGCGCAGGCGGGCCACCACTTCCTTGCCGCCGAGCTTGGTCACCGCAAATGTATCCGAACCGGCAGGCTCCACCACGTCGATCAGGCAATCGCCTTCGAACAGCGACTGCGCATTGCGGTCGGCACCATCCGGATCGGTCAGCGCTTCCGGGCGGATGCCGAAGACGACCTGCTTGCCGGAATAGGCGGCCAGTCCACGGATCTGCGGCACCGGCACGCGGAGAGGCTCGGCTTCTGGCCGCAGCAGCGACACATGCAGGTCGTTGCCGCCGCCTTCGATCGTCGCGGTCAGAAGATTCATCGCCGGCGAGCCCATGAAATCCGCAACAAACAGGTTCTTCGGATTGTTGTAGATTTCAGCTGGCGTGCCGAACTGCTGCACCTCGCCATCGCGCATGACGGCGATCTTCGTGGCCAGCGTCATCGCTTCGATCTGGTCGTGGGTGACATAGACGATGGACGTGCCGGTCGCCTGATGCAGCCGCTTGATCTCGATGCGCATGTCGACGCGCAGCTTGGCATCGAGATTGGACAGAGGCTCATCGAACAGGAAGAGTTTCGGGTCGCGCACCAAGGCGCGCCCCATGGCGACACGCTGGCGTTGGCCGCCGGAAAGCTGGCTCGGCTTGCGGTCGAGCAGATGGGTGATCTGCAGCACCTTGGCGACCTTGTCGATCGCCTTCTTGCGTTCCTCGACCGGCACGCCGCGCATTTCCATGCCGAAGGAAATATTGCCGGCGACGGTCATGTTGGGATAAAGCGCATAGCTCTGGAACACCATCGCGATATCGCGCTTGGACGGATGCAGATCGTCGATCGCCCTTCCATCGACGCGGATCGTGCCCTCGGTGATCGATTCGAGCCCGGCAATCGTGTTGAGCAGTGTGGACTTGCCGCAGCCGGACGGACCGACGAGCACCAGGAAGCCGCCCTTCTCGAGCTCAAGGTCAATGCCCTTGAGGATTTCCAGGGAGCCGAAACGCTTTCTGAGACCGGATATTTCGAGGAAAGCCATGTGTTATCCTTTGACGGCGCCCGCCATCAGTCCGCGAACGAAATAGCGGCCGGCGAGAATGTAAACGAGAAGCGTGGGCATGGCGGCGATCATTGCGGCGGCCATATTGACGTTGTATTCGACCACCCCGGTCGAGGTGTTGACGACGTTGTTCAGCGCCACCGTCATCGGCATGGACTCGCCCGTTCCGGCATAGGCCGAGGCGAACAGGAAGTCGTTCCAGATATTGGTGAACTGGTAGATCACCGTGACGACGATGATCGGCAGCGAGTTCGGCAGCATGATGCGCCGGAAGATCTGGAAGAAACCGGCACCATCCACTTGCGCGGCCTTGACCAGCTCGGTCGGGAAAGCCTCGTAGAAATTGCGGAAGAACAGCGTCGTAAAACCGAGACCATAGATCACGTGGACCAGCACGAGATTGACGGTCGGATTGCCGAAACCGAAGCTGAGACCCACGGTATTCTGCAACATCACGCCGAAACGGCCGAGACTGCCGAGAATGGTCGCCATCGGGAGAAGCACCGACTGGAACGGGATGAAGCAGGCAAACAGCATCAGGCCGAACACCAGCGTATGGCCACGAAAACGCCATTTGGTCAGCACATAGCCGTTCAGCGCGCCCAGGATCGTCGAGATCAGGACGGCCGGGATGACCATTTTCAGCGAATTCCAGAAATAGCCCTTGATGCCGGCGCAGGTAAGGCCAACGCAGGTCTCGCCCCAGGCCTTCACCCATGGCTCGAAGGTCGGCGCGCTCGGAAGCGCCAGCATGTTGCCGTTCTGGATTTCGTCCATGGTCTTGAACGAGGTGACCAGCATGACGAACAGCGGCATGAGATAGACAATGGCAAAGAATGCCAGCAGCCCATAGATGAAGACGCGATTGAAGATGCGCGCGCCATTGCTGCGGCGTGCCGCCGTGCCCGAGGAGACGATCGCGCTCATCGTGACTTCTCCCTGAGTTCGGAATAGAGATAAGGAACGATGATCGCCGAGATCGTCATCAGCATGATGATGGCGCTGGCGGAACCGACGGCCATTTCATTGCGCTTGAACGTGTATTCATACATGAAGTTGGACGGCAGCCAGGCCGAACCGCCGGGGCCGCCGGATGTCAGCGCCACGACAAGGTCGTAGGACTTGATCGCCATATGGGCGAGCACGATGAACGCGGACAAAAAGACCGGGCGCAGCAACGGTATGATGATGCGGCGATAGAGCTGGATCGTGGTCGCGCCATCAATCTGCGCCGCCTTCATGATCTCACCGTCAATGCCGCGCAAGCCCGCGAGGAACATCGCCATGACGAAGCCCGAAGCCTGCCAGACGCCGGCGATGACGACGGTATAGATCACGAAATCCTTGTTCTTGATCCAGTCGAAATGAAAGCTCGTCCACCCCCATTGATGCAGCGTCTGCTCCAGGCCAAGACCGGGATCGAGGAACCATTTCCAGGCGACGCCGGTGACGATGAACGACAGCGCCATCGGATAGAGATAGATCGGCCGCAACAGGCCTTCGCCACGGATTTTCTGGTCCAGCAGGATAGCAAGGAACAGGCCGAGGCCGAGGCAGATGCCGATATAGAGAAAGCCGAAAATACCCATATTGGTAATCGACGTGTACCAGCTCGACGGCGGGTCGCTCTCGAAGGTCCAGCGCCAGAGCCGTTGATAGGCGCGCGGACCCGTCAGCACATAGGACGGAAATGTCTTGGAATTGGTAAAGGACAGGAAGCCCGTCCAGATGATGAAGCCGTAGACAAAGACCAGCGTGATCGCAAAACTTGGCGCCAGTACCAGCTTGGGCAGCGCATCCTGCAGACGAGAGCGCAGGGAATTGCGCGACGAGCGCTCCGGCGTCAGCTTGATCTCGGTGGTCGCAACAGTGCTCATGAAAATCGTCCCCTCCCAGGGCCGTCATTCGTATTCGTATCTGGAGACCTCCCCCGCTTGGCGCGGGGAAGGGTCCTGTTCAGATGGATATCAGCGTGCGTCGTCGATCGCCTTGACGAGTTCCGTCACGGCTTCGTCGGAGGTCTTGATCTGGCCATGCACGAACTTGGACACGACGTCCTTGTAGGCATTGGCGATGGCCGGAGGAGCGCCGTAACCCTGGGCCAGCGAGCCGAACAGCGTGCCGCCGTCGTTCGCTGCCTTCAGGTCGGCGATGCCTTTCTTGCCGCAAGCGTCGAAATCCGTGTCCGGAACGTCGGTACGGGCAGGAACCGAGCCCTTGACGACGTTGAACGCCGACTGGAAGCTCTTCGACAGTGTTGCCGTCGCGAGCGCGACCTGAGCAGCCTTCTGGTTGTCCGGAACGTTGAACATGCCGAACATGTCGGAGTTATAGATCACGCTGCCGTCGGTGCCGGGGAAGCGGTAGCACAGGAAGTCCGTATCCGGGGTCTTCTTGGCAGCCACGAATTCGCCCTTGGCCCAATCGCCCATGACCTGCACAAGGGCATCACCCTTGATGACCATGGCGGTTGCAAGGTTCCAGTCGCGGCCCGAGAAGTTCGGATCGACATATTTGATGATCGTTGCGAGGTTATCGAACGACTTCTTCATCGTGTCGGACTTGAGCGACTCTTCATCGAGATCGTTGAACGCCTTCTTGTAGAACTCGGGGCCGCCCGTGGAAAGGACGATCGAGTCGAACATCGTGGCTTCCTGCCAGTTCTGGCCGCCCAGTGCGAGCGGGATGACGCCGGCAGCCTTTGCCTTGTCGAGCAGGGCAATCAGGTCGTCGAAGGTCTTCGGCTGCGTGCCGCCGATCTTGTCCATGACGGCCTTGTTGATCCACAGCCAGTTCACCGAGTGAACGTTGACCGGGGCAGCAACCCACTTGCCGTCATAAACAGAGAACTTCTGCAGCGCTGCCGGAACTGACTTGTCCCAGCCTTCCTTCACAGCCGTTTCGGTGAGGTCGCCCATCACGCCGGCAGCCGCATAATCAAGCACTGTGTAGCCGAGCATCTGCGACGCTGTCGGATAGGTGCCAGCGGCAACCATGGCCTTCAGCGCCGTCATCGCCGCATCGCCGCCACCGCCGGCAACCGGCACGTCTTTCCAGGCAAAGCCTTCCTTGGAAAGATCGCCCTTCAAGACGTTCAGAGCAGCCGCTTCGCCGCCCGACGTCCACCAATGAAGCATCTGGACTTCCTTGACGTCCTCGGCCTGGGCGGCAAGCCCGCAGCCTGCCAACATCAAAGCTGCCATTGCCGTCGTCGTCATAAACTTGCGCATCGTATTCCTCCCGTTTGCAAGTTCCCGGCGGTGGATCTTCTCCCCGCCACTACCAAAACCGACCGCCCCAAGCGGCCGATGATCTATCGCGGCTCCCCGCCGCTGCTTCAATTTAAAACGTTATAAATTCACGCAAGTCAAGCGCATGTGCGAAACTTCGAAAATTTGCTTAATTGCATTGATTAATAACGGTAATTTCTCGAGCATGAATGCTGCATCGCAGCATGAACAGTTACATTTTCCGCATTTAAAACGTTTTCACAAACCAAGATTGCGCCTTCGTCTGTTGCGGGTTACAAAGGCGCCCTGTCCCTGCCTTCCGTGAGTCACTCCTTGGCCGAAACTCCTAAATCCGCTCCTGTCGACGCCCCGCTCAAAGCGGCCAGGCCGACCTTGCGCACGATCGCCGATCTGACGGGTTTCGCAGTCACCACGGTCTCGCGCGCCTTGAGCAATGCGCCGCAGATTTCCGCGGAAACCCGCCGGCGCGTGCACGAGGTCGCAAGCGAGATCGGCTATCTTCCCGACCGGGCCGCGCAGCGCCTGAAAACCGGCCGCACCAACGTCATCAGCGTGCTGCTCGACCCGCATGAGGAAATCCTCGGCTATGGCACATCGCTGATGCTCGGCATCGCGCGCGCGCTGAAGGACACACCCTACCATCTCATCGTCACGCCAAGCTTCGCGGCCACCAGCAATGCCGATGCCATCAGTCATATCATCCGCAACGGCATGGCGGACGGCATCATCTTCTCGCGCACCGAGCCCTTCGATCCCCGCGTCCGCCTGCTTCTGGAGCAAGGGTTTCCGTTCGTCACCCACGGCCGCACGGAATTCTCCACGCCGCATCCTTATGTCGACTACGACAACTTCACCTTTGCCTATGAGGCGACGAAGCGGCTGATCGCCCGCGGCCGCCGCAAGCCGACGATCATCCTGCCGCCCAGGCGCATGACGTTTTGTCAGCACCTGCAGCACGGCTTCATGACCGCCGTGCGCGAGGCCGGCGCCGCCTACGAAATCCCTGATGACATCAACCTCGACTGCCCCGTCGATCAGATCCGCGACTTCGTCAGCCGCCGGGCTGGCATGCCCGATGGCCCGGACGGTTTCGTCTGCGGCGGCGAGGTCTCGGCGCTCGCGACCATCACCGGCATGAGCGACCGCGGCCTCACGCTCGGCACCGAATACGACATTGTCGCCAAGCAGACCTCGAAGCTTCTCGTCAACATTCAGCCGAAGGTGGAGACGATCTACGAGGATCTGGTCGATACCGGCTTTCGCATGGGCACGACCCTGCTCGCCGCCATCGGCGGCGAGACTGATCCGGAGAGGCTGCAGACGCTGCTGAAGCCGACGATCGAATTCCCCGAAGGCAGCTGAACTTGCTCCCTCTTCTCCCCAGCGGGGAGAAGGTGGCCCGAAGGGCCGGATGAGGGGGAGCCACAGGCTCTGAATTTGCGGGGGCACCCCCTCATCGCCTCGCATCCGCTCGGCACTTCTCCCCGCTGGGGAGAAGAGGGAGATCGCGGCGGCCCTCGCCATTGCATATGACCTGAGCAGCAGACGGACTAGCGGCATCGCCTTCTCGTCCAGCCGCTCTCCTTTCCGCAAACCTGCCATCGCCATTGCTCTACCCGTCCCCTAGCGCGGCATCCACCAGCCGGTACGCTGGCCGATGTGCATGTTGAGTGTCTTGGTTTCGGTATAATCCTCCACCGCATGGCGCCCGAGTTCACGGCCAAGGCCGGACTGTCGGTAGCCGCCGAACGGAAGCTCGGGCGTGCCGTCCATGAAAGTGTTCATCCAGACAGTGCCGGCGCGCACCTTGCGGCCGATGGTCATGCAGGTGTCGAAATCCCGGCTCCAGACGCCGGCCGAAAGGCCGTAGTCGATGGAATTGGCGATGCGTATCGCCTCGTCCGTCGTCTCGAAGGAGAGAACGGAGAGCACCGGCCCGAACACTTCCTCGCGAGCGACAGCCATGTCCGGTTTCACTGCCGAAAGAATGGTCGGAGACATGAACTGACCGAGCCCGAGATCGAGCGATGAGCCGCCATGGAAGACGGTTGCCCCGTTGCCGGCGGCCGCCGAAACGTAACCGACGATCTTCTCCAGATGCTGCGGCGTGATGATCGCCCCGACCTGCGTTTGCGGATCGAGCGGATCGCCGACCTTAACCTTGGCGGAAAGGGCAGCGACACGGGAGACAACCTCATCGGCGATATCGCGGTGGACGATCAGGCGCGAACCGGCGTTGCAGCATTCGCCGGCGTTGAAATAGGCGCCGAAGACGGCGGCATCGATGAATTCGTCAAGATTGGCGTCGGGAAATACGATCTGCGGGTTCTTGCCGCCGAGTTCCAGCGAGACTTTCTTGAGCGTCTGCGCGGCATTGGCCATGGTGAGCTTGCCGACGCCGGTCGAGCCGGTGAAGGACACCATGTCGACGTCAGCATGGGTCGTCATGATCGCGCCGACATCCGGGCCGGTGCCGGTGATGATATTGACGACACCGGCCGGGACGCCTGCGGCTTCCAGGATTTCGCCAAGCAACAGTGTCGAGCCGGAGGTTAGCTCGGACGGTTTGACGACCGTGGTGCAGCCGGCAGCGAGTGCGAAGGGCAACTTCTGGCTGACGATCAGGAACGGGAAATTCCAGGGCGTGATGATCGAGACGACACCGATTGCCTCGCGCAGCACGACGCCGAGCGTGCCGTCGCCGAGCGTATTGTAGCTTTCGCCGTGAAGATCGCGGGCAAGGGCGGCAGCATAGCGCCAGATATCGGCGGCACCGCCAAGTTCGGCCTTGGCCTGGCTGATCGGCTTGCCGGATTCGATGCAATCGAGATAGGCCAGCTCGTCGGCGCGGGCGGCGATGAGATCGGCGGCCTTCAGCAGCACATGCGAACGCTCGGAGGCGGCCATGCGCGGCCAGGGGCCATCTTCGAAAGCGCGGCGGGCGGCGGCAATGGCGCGCTCGGCATCGGCCTTCTTCGCGGCCGGATAGCGGCTGACGACGACGCCATGACCGGGGGCGACACGCTCCAGCGTTTCGCCGGCTTCCGCCGCCACCCATTTGCCGTCGATCAGCATATGGAAATCGTGCACCGCGATATCACCAAGCACCTTGGGCTTTACCAGAACCGTCATTACCATTCTCCCTTGAATTCGGCCGGGCGCTTGGCGGCAAAAGCCGCGACGCCTTCCTTCATGTCGCCGGTCTTGGCGGCGAGGATCGAGCCCAGCGCCTCGACGGCGGCCCCATTGTCCTCGCCATTGGCGACCGCGATCATCAGCTTGCAGATTTCCAGCGCCGCCGGCCCACGCGCGGCGATTTTCTGGGCCTGTTCCTTGGCCTTCGAGAGCGCAGAACCCGTCCCGACGACGTGATCGACGATGCCAAGCGCACGCGCATCTTCAGCCGTAAACATCTCGCCCGCCAGCACCATCCGGCGCACCGCCTGCACGCCAAACCGCGCCACTAGCCGCTGCGTGCCCGACCAGCCCGGCACCATGCCAAGGCCCGTTTCCGGCAAGCCGATCTTGATCTGCGTTTCGGCGATGCGGACATCAGCGACGGCCGCAAGCTCCAGCCCGCCACCCAGCGCATGGCCGTTCATGGCCGCAATGACCGGCATGCGCATCGTGGCCAGACGCTCGAACACGCGATGGCCGAACCGCACCCAGGCATGACCAAATTCGTTGGGGCTCATCGCCCCCCAGGCCTTGATATCGCCACCGGCGGAAAAGGCCTTGCCCTCCCCGGTCAAGATCGCGACGCGAATTTCCGCATCGTTCTCGATCTCATCGCAGGCAGCAGACAGCCCCCTCAGCATCTCGATATCGAGCGCATTGAGCTTATCGGGCCGCGCCACCGTCAGGATCGCAACATGATCTTCCCTGTCGATACGGATGCGTTCGTCAGCCATGCTGCGCTCCAGTCAACGTCCGCGCCGGCTTTTCCGGCAGCGAAAGACCGATCAGCGCCTCACCGAACAATGCAGCATCCATGACCTTCAGCTTGTCCGAGACGATCAGCGGGAATTCCGATTGGTCGAGAATATGCGTCTGCAGTTCGATGCCGGGTGCGATCTCCGTCAGCATGATGCCATCCGGTGTCAGCTTCAGCACGCAACGCTCGGTGATATAGGTAATTTCCTGCCCCTGCGCCACGCTGCGTGGGCCGGAGAAGGTGACGTGTTCGACAGCCTCGACCAGCTTCTTCAGCTTGCCTTCCTTCTCGATGACCAGCTTGCCATCGGCGACCGAAAGCTTGGCGCCGGCATTGAACATGCCGGAGAAGACGATCTTCTTTGCCCGCGCGGTGATATCGACGAAGCCGCCGGCCCCGGCCGTCACATGCGGTCGGAAGGAGAGCTTCGACACATTCACCGACCCATCGCTGCCGATCTCCAGGAAGGAGAGCAGCGAGGCATCGAAGCCGGCGCCCTGAAAATAGGTGAACTGGTAGGGCGACGGCATGTAGGCATCGGCATTCGAGGCGCAGCCGAAGGCGAAATCGAGAAGCGGAACACCGCCAACAGCACCCTGCTCGATCACCCAGGTCACGGCGCCATGAAGTCCCTCTTCCAGGAGGATACGCGGCACATTGGCCGAGATACCGAAGCCGAGATTGACGCAGCTGCCGCCCTGCAACTCCTGCGCCACGCGGCGGGCAATGACCTTCTGGATGTTGAATTCCGGTACCCGGAATGTCTCGAGCGGCCGGAAAATCTCGCCGGATATAGCCGGATCGTAATCCGTCAGCGTCGTCTGCTTCTGGTCGGGATCAACAACGACATAATCAACCAGCATGCCGGGCACGCGCACATCATGGGGCTTCAGCGATCCGGATTTGGTGATGCGCTTCACCTGCGCGATGATGATGCCGCCATTGTTGCGGGCGGCAAGCGCCTGGTCGAGGCCACCGAGATAGGCGCCCTCATGCTCATAGGTCAGGTTGCCGCGCTCGTCCGCCGTCGTCGCGCGGATGATTGCCACTTGTGGCACGATCGCCTTGAAATAAAGCCACTCCTCGCCCTCGAACTCGACCTTCTTGACGACAGGTTCCGCCGCCGCCTTGGCATTCATCGCGCAGCCCTCGCGGGCCGGATCGACGAAGGTGTCGAGGCCGACTTTGGTCAGCACGCCCGGCCGCTTGGCGGCGGCCTCGCGATGCATGTCGAAGAGAATGCCGGAGGGGATGTTGTAGGCCGGGATATCGTCGTTGCCGATCATCTGCCAGATCACAGGTGGCTCGGACGAGGACGGGCCTGAGGGATAGGAGCCGCCGATGATCCGGGCGAGCAGGCCTTTCCTGGCGATATAATCAACCCCCTTGATGCCGCTCATGTCGCCAGCTGCAATCGGATGCAGCGTCGTGATGTTCTGCGGATGCCCGGTTGTGTCAAAACGCTCGCCGATTGCCTTCAGCATCAGGTCCGGGCAGCCGAGACCGCTGGAGGAGGAGACGGTGACAACAGCTCCATCCGGGATCAGGGCGGCAGCTTCAGCCGGGGTAATATGCTTGCTCATGGGTCTCACAGTCCGGATTCGATCTTGACGCTTGCGCCCGATGCCGCCGCCTTGGTGACGGCAAGGCCAGCCGCGAGCGACCAGATGCCATCCTCGCCGCTGCAGAGCGGCTTGCCCCTGCCGGCAATGGCGGCATCGAAGGCGATGAGCGTGTTTTCATAGAGATTGCCATGGTCTATCGGCAGCTCCTGCTCGCCTTCGACATTGCGCAGGGTCACGGTGCCACCGGGCTTCTGGATCATGCAGTTGCGGCCGAAGAGCGAGCCCGCTGAACCATGCACCTCAAAGCTGGTCACCGCATATTTCGTGGTGAAGCTGTCGTGGAATTGGGCAATGAGGCCAGACTTGAAGCGCATGGCACCCATGACCGCATCCTCCAGCCCCGACTGTGCGAGGCCACCATGCTGGCCGAAGGCAATCGCCTCGACCGGATCATCGCCCAAAACGAAGCGCAGCGTATCCGTGTCGTGCACGGTAATATCGAGAATGACACCGCCGCCGGCTTCCGGCCTGTCGAGACGCCAGCCCTGCAGATGCGCCGGAAGCAGGCCGGCATGGCAGACGCGGGCGGCAAGCGGCTTGCCGATCTGGCCAGCGGCAATCGCGTCACGCATCGCCTGATGGGTTGCGGCACCGCGAAGATGATGGTTGGCCGCCATGACCACACCGGCAGCACGCGCCGCATCGACCATGGCATGGGCATCGCCCAGCGAGGTCGAAAGCGGCTTTTCGCAGAGAATGTGCTTGCCGGCCTGTGCTGCGGCAATCACCTGATCGCGATGCAATTCATTGGTCGTCGAAACATAGACAGCATCGACATCGGGATCGCCGACCAGATCGACGAGCGTCGTCACCGACTTCGGAATGTCGTGATCCCGAGCATAACTCGCGCCGCGCTCGGCGCTTGTACTCATCACCGAAACGATCTCGCCGCCGACGGCGCGGATTGCATCGATGACCCATTCATGCGCGATCGTGCTCGCGCCGATCAAACCCCACCGTGTCATATGAGAGCCAGCCTTTCCCTCTTGTCTGCCGAACTGCCGCAGCTCTGGCGAATGACGAGCCGTACCGAGCCGACGATTGCCTCGGCATCTGCCTTGCCGGCATTGATCTGCTTGAGAAGCAATTGCGCGGTGCGCCACCCCATGCCCTGCGGATCGACGGACACCGTCGTCAGTGCCGGCACCGCCGTCTTCGCCTCGATCACGTCGTCGAAGCCGACGACGGCGAAATCCACACCCGGCTCCAGCCGCTTTGCCCTAAGGCCATCGCAGGCGCCGAAGGCAACCGCATCATTGAAGCAGAGCGCTGCTGTCGGCTGCACCGGTAGCGCCAAGGCGCGCTCGACCGCCGCAACTCCACCGGCCCGCGATGGCGCGGAGCCAATGACGAGATCCTCACCGGCATCAAGACCGGCATGGATCAGCGCGTCGCGATAGCCCTGGAAACGCTCATGAAAGACTGCCGTATCGGCAAAGCCGCCGAGGAAGGCGATGCGACGATGGCCAAGCCCCGCAAGATGGGTGACGGCCGCATGGGCGCCGGCATGATTGTCTGAAATCAGCGAAGAGACCTTCGCGCCGACCACCTGGCGCACGACATTGACCACCGGAATGCCGGCCGCCACCAGCGGCTTCAGGTCCGAAGCCTCCGTGCCGCGTGCCGGTGACAGGATCAGGCCGGAAATGCCATGTTCGCGCATCGAGGCGATAACCTCGCGCTGGCGATCGAGACTTTCACCCGTATTGGCAAGGAACTGCACATAGCCGGCCGATTGCACGACCATGTCGATACCGACGGCAAGCTCGGCAAAGAAGCTGTTGGTGAGATCGTTGACGACAACGCCGATGATTTTCGACTTGGCATTGGACTGACGGAGATTGGCAGCGCCGCGGTTATAGACATAACCAAGCTCGCGAATGACGGCATTGACCTTGGCGCGCGTCACCTCGTTGACCAGAGGGCTTGCCTGAAGAACAAGCGACACGGTCGACTTCGACACGCCGGCGGCGCGCGCAATATCGATGACGGTGACCCGTTCCTTGACCAAGATAATTTCCTCCGATCGAGGTCTCCGCCTCGAGTTAGATTACAAAATAATTGGAACGTTCCAATTTTGTCAAGCGCGAACGTGAAAAAATGATTGGCGCCGTGGTTTGAAGGAAAGAAACCCTGCAACACAGGGGGTCGTCATCCTCGGCCTTGCGCCAAGGATCTACCGGAACTTCGGTAAATCAAAGCCTTGCAGATGTTCGCGACAAGCTTGAGCATGACGGAGGATTCGTTTTCGGACTTTATAAATAACCAAATACGCTCCTCCAAACACAACATACCCAACGTCTCTCCTTCGTCGTGAGCAAAAACAAGACTTGAAATTTGGAACGATCTAAATTATTCGACCGTCATGCCTGAGGAGGAACTGATGTCCGAAGCCCTGATGCTGCCCCGCGCCGATGGTACGGTCGAAACCTATCGCTTGTGCGGAACCCCGATCTTCCGCCCCCCAGCCGCCCCACGTTTCAACCGCATCGCCTATGCGGCCGCGCATGTTGTTTCCGATCCTCTTCGCGACCGGGAACCCTGGGGAAGCCCGGCAATCGACTGGGACACGACACTCGCCTTCCGCCACCATCTCTGGTCGCTCGGCTTCAAGATCGCCGAAGCGATGGACACATCGCAGCGTGGCATGGGATTGGATTGGGCAGGTGCGCAGGAACTGATCCGCCGCTCGCTGGCGGAAGCCCGCACCGTCGAGGGCGCCGATCTCGCTTGCGGCGCCGGCACCGATCATCTGGCACCGGAAAACACCCGTTCGCTGGACGACGTGATCAAGGCTTATGAGACCCAAGTCGGCTTCGTGGAAAAGGAAGGCGGCCGATCGATCATGATGGCGAGCCGGGCGCTCGCCCGTATCGCCCGCTCGCCGGATGATTACCGCAAGGTCTACCGCCATATCCTCAGCCAGACGAAGGATAAGGTGGTGCTGCACTGGCTCGGCGATATGTTCGACCCGCAGCTCAAGGGTTATTGGGGCTCGGAGGATTTCGAGACTGCACTGGAAACCGTGCTCTCGATCATCGAGGAGAACAGGTCCAAGGTCGAAGGCATCAAGATCTCGCTGCTCGACAACGCCTATGAGGTGGCGCTGCGCAATCGCCTGCCGGAAGACGTGCTCTGCTTCACCGGCGACGATTTCAATTATGCCGAACTGATCGAAGGCGACGGCAAAAGATACAGCCACGCGCTGCTTGGCATCTTCGACGCGGTCGCTCCCTCGGCCTCAAAGGCGCTGGCATCTTTGGCGGAGGGAGACATCACAACCTTCCGCGCCGTGATCGAGCCGACCGTGCCACTCTCGCGCAAAATCTTCGAAGCACCGACACAATATTACAAGGCGGGCGTGGTCTTCCTCGCCTGGCTGAACGGCCACCAGAAGCATTTCACCATGCCGGCTGGCATGCAGTCGGCCCGTGGCGTGTTGCATTATGCCGATATCTTCCGGCTTGCCGACAAGGCCAACGTTCTCGACCGGCCCGAACTCGCCGTCAAGCGCATGAAGGCGTTTCTGACGCTGCAGGGAATCTAGAACTTCGCCTGCGTCATCAGGATTTCCTGAGCGATTTTCTCCAGCGGCACGACCTTATCGACGCCACCGCGAGCGATGGCTTCTTTCGGCATGCCAAAGACGACGGAGGTCGCTTCATCCTGCGCCACCGTGAAAGCCCCGGCCTGCTTCATTTCCTCCATGCCGCGGGCACCATCGTCACCCATGCCGGTCATGATCACACCCATGGCATTGGCACCAGCCGCCCGCGCTGCCGAGCGAAACAGCACGTCAACCGAGGGCCTATGCCGCGACACCAGAGGCCCGGTCTTGACCGACACATGATAGCGCGCACCCTGCCGCTCCAGCAGCATGTGCTTGTCGCCGGGTGCGATCAGCACATGGCCGCGCAACACCGGATCGCCATCCTCGGCTTCCTTGACCTCGACTTCGCAAAGACTGTTCAGCCGCTTGGCAAAGGCGGCGGTGAATTTTTCCGGCATATGCTGGACGATGACCATGCCCGGCGCATTCGCCGGCAGGGCTTCCAGCATCTCGCGCAAAGCTTCCGTTCCACCGGTGGAGGCGCCGACACAGACGACCATTTCGGTCGTCTTGGCCATAGCGCGTCCGGTCGGCGGCGGCAGCATTGCGTCCGCGGTCAGCTTTGCCGCGGGTCCCGACGCCGAGGCGCTGCCTCGTGCCGAAGGCCGACGCACGCCAGAAATGCGCGCCTGGGCCGCACTCTTGACCACTTCTCGAATCCGCATGCCGCTTTCGGCCAGATGATCGGCCGCACCGATTTTCGGCTTCAGGATGATATCGACCGCCCCTGCCTCCAAAGCCTGCAGCAATGTTTCCGAACCCGCCTCCGTCAGCGACGAGCACATGACGACCGGAATGGGATGCTGCGCCATCAGCTTGCGCAGAAAGGTAATGCCGTCCATGCGCGGCATCTCGACATCCAGCGTGATGACGTCGGGGATGTCGTCCTGAATGCGCTTTGCCGCCATGAACGGATCTGAGGCTGCCCCCATCACCTCGATATCGGGGTCCTGCTGCAACACTGCCGTCAGTGTCTGGCGGACGCTGGCGCTATCGTCGACAATCAGAACCCGGATCTTTTTTCCCATTTCGATCTGCCTTTCAGCATCTTCGGGCGAACTCCTCCGCTCGCCGAAAACGCATGCTTGAGATTAGACGCGCTGAAACACCGTGTTGGAGACCTGTTTCAGCGGCAGGTCGAAGCCGATGATCGATTCCGAGTGCCCGATGAACATATAGCCCCCCGGCAGAAGGCAATCCGTCAGACGGGAAAGAACCGCTGATTGTGTCGGTTTGTCAAAATAGATCAGCACGTTGCGGCAGAAGATGATGTGCATGGGATCGCCCACCGGATATTTGACGTCCATCAGGTTCATCCGCCCGAAACCGATCCTGGAGCGCAGCCGCGGCGATATACGCACCTCCCGGTTGCGCGGACGAAGCGAGCGCATCACATACTTGCGCAGCATCTCCGGGGGTACCGGCGCGACAAGCTCTGCAGGGTAGATCCCCTGATGGGCCGTCTGCAGCACATCCGTGCTGAGATCGGTCGCGAGGATCGAGTAGTTCAGATCGTTACGACGCTCGACGAACTCCTCAAGGACCATGGCGATCGTATAGGGCTCCGCCCCCGTCGAGCAGGCCGAACTCCAGATGCGCAGATTGCGGTGTCCCTGCTTTGCAAGCGTCGGGAGCGCGCTCTCGCTCATATAGTCGAAATGCTTGGATTCCCGAAAGAAATCCGTCTTGTTCGTGGTCACGGCGTCGATGAGGTAAACCGCCTCATATTCGATCCCGCCATCGTTGAACAAATAGTCGCAATAGTCGTCGAAGCTGACGATGTTGGTTGCCCGAAGGCGGCGGCGAAGCCGGCCTTCGAGCATCGTCAGCTTGCTCTGCGGCATCTTGATGCCGCTATAGTCGTAGATATACCGGGCAAGACGATCGAAGTTCCGTTTGCTGATACGGTCGTTCACCGCCTGCATCGGGCGCGCTACAGCATTCATCTGTTATCCTCAGGCGGCTGCACCCGGCAGGGTGAGAAGAGCGGTTTCCTCGCGCGACAGCAGGCTTGCGAGATCGATGATCACCACAAACCCACCCTCGCGGCGAACGACGCCGGCGATGTAGCCGGAGCGCCAGCGGACCCCGATATCGGGGGCAGCCTCCACCTGATCCTTCCGGAACGGCGTGACTTCGAAAACCCGGTCAGCCACCAGGCCGAGGCAAAGCATGCGGCTTTCCAGGGGCACATCCATGACCAGAACCCGCGTATGGGATGTGGGGATGGTCTTGGAAAGGCCGAGCTTCAGCCTCAGATCGATCGTCGGAACACCCTGCCCGCGCACATCGCGCAGGCCGAGCAGATAGTCGGGACCGTTCGGGATCTTGAAGGCCTCCTCGTAGTCGAGGATCTCCCGGACCACCTCGACGGGAACAGCGAAGACTTCCTCGCCGAGGCTGAACGTCACGTATTGGGATTCGAGAGATGGTGTAACCATGGTTTAAGCGCTTTCCCTGAAGTCGGCGTCGTCAGCATCCGGGCCGCCCATGGAGAGATCGAGGGCAAAGCCCTTGACCCGAGCCTGCTGGGACGAAACCGAGTTGGGTGCCGAAGGCGGACGGCGAACAGCGGCCTTGGCAGCAGGCTTTGCAGCCTTGCGTACTCCACCGCCAACCTTGACGCCGGCACCGTCGACCTTGAAGAAGGCAATCGAGGTCTGCAGTTCTTCCGCCTGTGCCGCAAGTTCTTCCGAAGTTGCCGACATCTGCTCGGAGGCACCAGCGTTCTGCTGGGTTACCTTGTCGAGCTGCTGGATCGCCTCGTTGATCTGGCTGGCACCGATATCCTGCTCGCGGCAAGCAGCCGAGATTTCGGAAACCAGTTCCGCGGTCTTGCGGATATCCGGCACCAGACGGTTCAACATTTCACCGGCTTCGGCAGCCGCCTTGACGGTATCGCCCGACATCTGGCCGATTTCTGCGGCGGCCGACTGCGAGCGTTCAGCAAGCTTGCGGACTTCCGAGGCAACGACCGCAAAGCCCTTGCCATGCTCGCCGGCGCGAGCCGCTTCGACTGCAGCGTTCAGAGCAAGAAGGTCTGTCTGGCGCGCGATTTCCTGCACGATGGAAATCTTCTCGGCGATGGTCCGCATGGCGCCGACGGCGCGGGTGACGGCCTCGCCGCTCATCTCGGCATCCTTGGCCGACTGGCGAGCGATCTTTTCCGTCTGGGCGGCATTGTCGGCGTTCTGCTTGATGTTGGCGGCCATTTCTTCCATCGAGGCGGAGGCCTCTTCGGCAGAGGCTGCCTGCTCGGTCGCACCCTGGGAAACCTGCTCAGAGCTTGCCGAGAGTTCCTGGCTACCGGCCGAGACGTTATCGGCAGCCGACAGCGCATCGCCTACGACACCGCGGAGACGCTCGATCATCACATTGACGTTGCCGAGCAGAACCCCGATTTCGTCGTTGTTGGTAATCTCGACCATCTTGGTTAGATCACCTTCAGCAACATCGCCAACGGCTGTTGTCGCACGACGAAGACCCCTGCCGATTGTGACCGAAATCCAGATCGCGGCAGCGATGGCAATCAGCACGGCAAGACCGGCAGCCGCCATCATCATTAAACGGGTCGTGGCATAAAGCTCATCGGCTGCAGCATCGGCTTCCAGCAGACGCCCTTCCTCGAGCTTGACGATTTCGTCCAGGATCGTATCCATTTCGTTGGCGCTGGCGCGGGCCGTGGTCACGGAGATGTTCTCCGCTGCCGACGCATTCCCCGCCGTAAGCAGGCTGCGGATCTGCTGCTCGGCCTCATCCGACTTGACGGCGAGTTCACGCAGCTTGGACCATTTTGCCTTGCCCTGTTCGGTCGCCTTTGCTTCCGCCTCGCTCAGAAGCTGATCGAAAGCCTGACGCGCAACGTCCCCCTTGGCGCGAGCCGATGCCATTTCCTTTTCCGTCGTCGCCGCAAGCAGGTTCTTCTGCTGACGGATCGCCTGCAGTTCCTCGATATTGATCTTCTGTGCCAGTTTCAGGCGGGCAGCAGGTCCCTGCAGAACCTGCTCCAGATTGTCGTTGAGCGTGCCGAGACTGACGATACCGTATCCGGCCGTCCCCAGAAGCAGGGCGATGACGAAGCCAAAGGCGATCGTCAGTTTAAGCTTGATCGTAAATCGCATTGTCAAAGTTCCTTCTCGGTGAACCGCAGTGGCGGCTTCGGTTCTAGGTTCTGTTGACAAAGTAGGGTAGCCAAATCTTTGCGGCAGCCAACGCGAGGAAGGCTTCAAAGGAAGCTCTGGTCTTATCGTATCTGGTGGCGATCCTGCGAAACTGCTTGAGACGATTAAACATCCGCTCGATACGATTGCGATCCTTGTATGCTCGGTAGTCACAGGCAGGCGGGTTCTTCCGGTTCGCTTTTGGCGGAATAACGGGACGGATGCCGCGCATCAAAAGCTCTTCCCGGATAGAGTCGCCGTCATACCCCTTATCTGCCAGGAATAGCCTGGGCTTGTTGACTGGCATGGCCAACAGAGCCGGAACGGCATTGTAGTCCGAGGTCTCGCCACCCGTCAGGATAAAGCCAAGAGGGCGTCCCTGACCGTCCGCTCTGGCATGGATTTTTGTCGTAAAGCCGCCGCGTGATCGACCAAAAGCCTCCTTATGAGTCCCCCTTTAGCGCCCGCTGCCTGCGAATGGCCGCGAACTGTGGTGCTATCGATCATGTGCTGCCAGTCGTCAGTCAGGCCAAGGCCGACCAATGTTTCCAGAAGGGCATCCCAAACGCCGTGCTCAGCCCATCGCCGGAAACGGACATAGACCGAATTCCATTTGCCGTATCGTTCGTGCATATCCCGCCAAGGGCATCCGACGCGCAGAACGTGCAGCATCCCGTTTAGAAAGCGCCGATTATCATGGGCAGGACGGGATTTTCGTCCGCGCTCCGCAGGCAAAAGCCCTTCAATAATCCGCCATTCGACATCCGAAAGATCGCCACGAGCCAAAGCAGCCTCCTAAAAGACAGCGTTGAATCATGCTTCAGGTGATTTGCAAACCCACTTTGTCAACAGGACCTAGGCTTCTTTCCTGAAGGAGAAGATGGCCTGTAAATTCGGGAGGATGATGAATTGTCCGTTACGCTTGACGAGGCAGTTGATGTAGTCCGCCCGCCAGCGCATGCCGATGCTCGGCGGCGGCTCGCTCATGGCTCTGGAAAGGGTGGTGACTTCATTCACCTTGTCTGTTCTCAGGCCGACCAGAGTACGTTCGCCCTGCAGTTCGATTTCGATGACGATGATACGACTGTCGATCGTCGCTTCCCCGGCTTCCATGCCGAAAGCCAGGCGAATATCCGCAAGCGGAATGACCTTGCCGCGGAAATTGATGACGCTGCCGACGAAGGGCATGGCGCCGGGAACCGTCGTCTCCGGCAGGAGATCGAGAATTTCCTGCACCATGATTGCTTCGAGCGCGAAGGTTTCGCCGTGCAGATCGAAGGTCAGCACCTCCAGCTCGCCTTCGGCATTCCAGTGATTGTGGGCGTTCTGCCCGAGTTCCGTCTGAAGCCTGTCAATCATCCCGCGGCACGCAGATGCGCCTCCTGTTGCTGTCCGGCCGCCACAAGGTGGGCGACATCGAGAATAAGGGCGACGCTGCCGTCCCCGAGAATGGTTGCGCCCGAGAAGGTCGCGACGTCATGATGCAGCTTGGACATCGACTTGATGACCGTCTGGTGATCGCCGATGATCTGGTCGACGACCATGCCGACCCGCTCGGTACCGGTGGAAATGACCACAACCTTCTGATGCGTGTCCGGCTTGGTGCCGGTGCGGAACAGGTCGCGCAGGCGCAGGAACGGCACGAGACTGTCGCGCAGCGAGATGAAGCTGCGACCACGCGAACGCAGATCCTCTTCGAGCGATAGCTCGAGGCACTCCTCGACCGCGGAAAGCGGAATGACGTAGCGTCCTTCCCCGACCCGAACGAGCAGACCATCGATGATGGCGAGCGTCAGCGGGATGCGAAGCGCAACCTCGGAGCCCTGCCCCGGCTTGCTGGTGACGTCGATGGCACCACGCAACGCCTCAACCGTCTTCTTGACCACATCCATGCCGACACCGCGGCCGGAAAGATTGGTGACCTGGGCAGCAGTAGAAAAGCCTGGCTGGAAGATCATCTGCAACAGGTCCTGATCGGAAATCTGCTGCCCCGGCTGCATCAGCCCGGAGGATTCGGCCTTGGCACGGACCCGTTCGCGGTTGATGCCGCGGCCGTCGTCCTTGATGGTGATGATCACCTCGCCGCCAGCCTGACGGGCCGAAAGCAACACCTTGCCCGCCTCTTCATTGCCGGCCGCACGCCGTTCTTCCGGCGTTTCAAGGCCGTGATCGATCGAGTTGCGAACGAGGTGGACGAGCGGATCGGCAAGACGCTCGATCACGGTCTTGTCGACCTCGGTGGTTTCGCCTTCGGTTTCCAGCTCGATGATCTTGCCGGTTTCGCGGGCCAGATCATGCACGAGGCGGCGGAAGCGGCCGAACAGACTGCCGACCGGCACCATGCGCAGAACCATCATTGTGTCACGCAGTTCGCCGGAGAGCCGTTCGATTTCCTCGGACACCGAACGCAACTGGAGATCCATGCTGGTGCTGGCCAGCTGGCGCAGGCGCGACTGGGCAATGACCAGCTCGCCGACCCGGTCCATCAGTTCATCGAGGCGTTCGGCCGGCACGCGAACGTTCTCAGCCGCTTTAGCTTGACGCTGATCGCCCCCGGATGCTTCGGGTGCTGGTGCCGGGCGTGCGGATGGTGCAGCAACCGCGGCAACGGGAGCCGGTGCGACGGCGACTTGAACGACCGGCGCCGCCGGAACAATCGATACAGCTGCAGGTGCCTCAGCAGCAGGCGCTGGAGCGACAGCCGGGGCCTCAGCGACGGGCGCAATGTCCTCGACCTCAAGCTGCATGTCATCGAGCACGAAGATGAAGACATCGTCGATCGCCGAACGCGGCTGATCCGTTGTCAGCGTCACATCCCAGGAAACATAAAGCTCTGTCGGAACCAGAACGTCGAGAGAGGGAATAGCCGACGTATTGGCCACGACGCGGCATTCGCCGAGATCGCGCAGCTCATCGAGCAGACCCAAAGGATTGGTGCCGTTGACCATGGAGTTGAGCGGCAGGCTGAAACGGATGCGCCAGATGTGGTGCTGAGCGGCGGAGGTCACAACCTTGGCCGGAGCGGCAATCACCACGGCCGGCATGGCCTCAGCTACCGGAGCATCACCTTCCACTGCCTGGCGCAACTGGGCAAGCAGTACTTCGCCGATGGCACCGTGGTCATCGGTCGGGTTTTCGATCAAGGCGCGCATATGATCCTGCGCAGCAAGGACGGCGGCGACGAGTTCGCTGGTGGCTGGCTTCTCGCCCTTGCGCACCCGGTCGAAGGCGGTTTCGCAATGATGAGTGAAGGCTGCGAGCGCATCGAAGCCGAACATGGCTCCCGATCCCTTGAGCGTATGCAGTCCGCGGAAAACCGCGTCGATCTGGTCCTTGTCGTTGAGCCGATAGGTTAGATCGAGCAGGCCGGTTTCGATCTGCTCGAGCAGTTCGGCCGCCTCGATACGAAAGACAGCTACGGGATCGGTCATACTCATTTTCCGAGGACCTTCTTTACGATCTTCACGAGGTTTTCGGGATCAAAGGGCTTTGTCAGCCAGCCGGTGGCGCCAGCAGCCTTGGCTCGCGCTTTCAGGTCCGCATCCGATTCCGTCGTCAGGAAGATGATCGGCACGCCCATATGGGCCGGCAGCTTGCGCAGTTCCTCGATCATCGTCAGGCCGTCCATCACAGGCATGTTGAGGTCAGTCACGATCAGGTCGAATTCACCCGCCTTGGCCTTCTCCAGGCCCTCTGCCCCGTTGACCGCTTCGGTGATCTCGTAACCCGCGTTGGTCAGGGTTACCTTGGTCGTCAGCCGAATGCTCGCACTGTCATCGACCGTCAAAATCCGTCCGCTCATTGCTGTGCCTTTCCATGAAACCAGAATTTTTCGTCCTCTTCCGAGAACCCGGCTGTAAAACCCCCGCGGTCGAGGACACTGCGCATCTGCGCGTTTGCCACTTGAGCCAGGCTCAAGATCACACCTGAAGATTTGGCGCGGATTCGCGCGGACTCGATCAGTTGAACGAAACTAAGATCGACCTCTGAATCCTCAGGAACATGTATAGTCAAACTCTTGCCAATGGCTAATTTATCCAAAATAATACTACGAACATCAAATATAGTTTTGATATTGAGCTTATTTGGCAAATTTATCGAATAATTAACGACGCTATTTTCGCTCATTTCAGCTCCGCGAAACGATGAATACTATTGAACCTTCTTCTGGAATCTCATGCCAGCCTTAACATGGGGTAAAGACAGGTTGCACCCGACTGCACTTATTGCGAGTCTGTTCACTATGAAATTTTACCTGGGAGATTTCACAATCGCACGTCAATCGACGTAAATAATAAAGTTATATCAGTGTCTTAATAGATGAATATAGGAATCTGGCGAAATGTGACATGGCAAACGGGCACGTCGGCATACCTCTCGTGACGTGTTTCGAGGTGCAACGCAGGCGAGTCTGGAATTTACCAGACGTTTGCATCCTTCAACTATCGATTGGCGCAACAATATTTGAAAGTCGAGGTTCCCGTGACACAGTATGCAGCCCTGGTTCGACACCACGATCACGGTACAGCCAGCCGGATCGGCGACAAGCTGGAGGCCGCGCGCGGCAAGGTCGAACAGCGTTTCCTCGAAGGTGGCAACGTCCTGCTCTCCGTCATGGATGTCCTGAACCGGCTGCTTGCCTCGCTTGATAATATCAGCCGTTCGCTGGAAACCGGCTCGGCCGACGACACGATGGCCGACCTGCTGGCGACCGTACGCAACCTCTCCGACCTACCGCAGATCCAAAGCAGCCGTCAGACGCATCTGGAAGTTCTGGCGAAGGCCGGGGGCGGCATGCGCACCCATGTCGCCGACATGCAGGAGACAATGCGCTACCTTCAGACCTTTGCCGTGACTGTGAAGATCACCGGCGCCGGACTGCCCGAATTCTCGGGCTTCGCCGAGGAAATCCTGGAGCGCATTCGCTCCGGCACCGGTGAGGTCAACAGTTTTGCGACCCAGCTTGCGGCCCTTGAAAAGGAACTCTCGCTCGCCCGCAGCTTCGGCACCAATATTTCCAAGCAATATGCCCAGACCGTACCGGACGTCGCAAAGGCGCTGGAAAACGATGTGAAAACGATCACCGAGCACCGCAAGAAGCTGGGCGTCATCGCTCGGGAAGTCAGCGTGCTGGCACGCGGCATCCAGAGCAAAGTCGGAACCACGCTTTCCGCCTTGCAGATCGGCGATATCACCCGCCAGCGCATCGAACATGTGCAGGCGGCCTTGTCGATGCTCGACACTTGTCTGGACGGTGACGAATGCAAGGTCCTTGACTTCGATGCCCGCGGCAGGCTCGTCAACATCATCCATCATCTCTGTGCCGCACAGATGGTCGAGATGGTCGAGGACTTCCAGCGGGATTCCCGTAACGTCGTCCAGACCATTGCCAGCTTCGGCGGCGATACCCAGGAAATCCTCAACCTGCGTGCCCAGATGCAGGGCAATGGCTCGGATGGCCAAGACAACGTCATGCGCGCGCTGGAGGAAAGCGTCACCAAGGCGCTCGGCATCGTCAAGCAGGTCGAAGCCGCCAGCCTCAAGGCGGACCAGGTCAGCCAATCCACGACCGAGACGGCCTCCCGCCTGCTTGAAGGCATCGGCAATATCCGCGGCGTCAAGATGGATATCCACTACATGGCGCTGAACACCAATCTGCGCTGCAGCCGTCTCGGCGAGGCTGGTCGGTCGATCAACGTCGTCACCGGCGAGCTTCGCATCTTTGCCGCCAAGCTCGATGAATCGGCCGACGCCATCGTCGGAGGCCTGACACAGCTCGACACGGCAGCCGAAAACATCGCCTCGGCCGGAAGCGCCGGTTCCCTGCAGCTTGGCGAACGGTTGAACGGCGCGGTCTCCAACATCCGCACCACCGCCAACGCCATGGAAGAGGAACTGGCAAATCTTTCCGAACACGGACGGCGGGTGGCAAGCCAGATCAGCCTGATGATCGCCAAGCTCGACTTCCAGCATGATCTGGGCGAAATCCTCGCAACCTGCGCTGACGAACTGTGCGACATCGCCGGGCCTGATATTGCCGGAGCCGAAGGTCTCGAAGCCATACTTGGCGGGCTTTCCCAACGGGTTTTCAAAACCTACACCATGGTCCAGGAACGCAACGTGCATAACGCGGTCATCCCCCAGATAGAGGCTTTTGCACCCCTCACTGCCGCCCCCGTGCAGGCCGCGCAAAGCGACGAGGATCTCTTCGAAGACGCATTGTTCTGATGGTTTTTTGAGTGGGATCGTGCTGTAAGGCGATGGGTCTGCCACCGAAAGGTGGGTACGACGCCCTCACAATATCGCGCGAGCCTGAGAAGCATGACGAAAACCACCGACCTGCTGCGCAAGCGATTTCGGAAATGGCGCAATCGCCTCGCCCGACGGTTTCTCAATACCCGCACCGGCCGCGACATGCTGATCGCCTCCGTCAGCCCCCGGGTCATCACCATGACCGCCGACTGCGGCGACCATGTCATGACGTTTTCTCCGCATGACTATGTCGGTCACAAGATCTATCGGAAGGGACACTTCGAACGCGATCACGTCGATCGGCTGTTGGCGATCCTGAAGGAAAAGTCTGTGCTTGGCGAGGGCAGGACGCTGCTCGAACTCGGTGGCAACATCGGCACCCAGACGATCTATTTCGCGCTGTCCAAAGCGTTCGATCACATCGTCAGCGTCGAACCGGACCCGCGCAATTTCGCCCTGCTTGAAACCAACATCGCCCAGAACAACCTGTCGTCCCGGATAACGGCCGTAAACTGTGCGGCCGGCGAAACGGAAGGTGAAATCGCCTTCTTCCAGCACCAGGCCAATCACGGCAAGAGCAGCGCCATCCGGCAGAGCGCCGGTGATATCGAGATGAACGTGCCGGTGCGTCCGATCGGCGCGATCCTCGCCCAAGCCGGTGTCGATGCGAGCACCGTCGGCCTCATATGGATGGATATCGAAGGCTATGAACCAATAGCATGCCGCTCGATGGAAGCCCTGATGGCAAGGCGCGTGCCGCTCTACATGGAGTTTTCGCCGACCTTCTACGGGCGCGAAGGCACCAGGGCCTTCGCCGCCCAGCTTGCCCGTTTCTATGAGGACTGCATCGTCTTCCACGAGGACGAGCGGACGGTCATGAAGGTGAAGAACATCCCACTCGGCGAAGAGCAGTTCGACCTCTTCCTGATGCCCTGACGGTTAGCGGCGACGGTAGAGAAAGTAGCGCCCGACATCGACGGTTGAAGGCAGCGGCAACGGCTCCAGATCGGGATGCTCCAGTGGCAGCCCGGAGGCAGCCATGCCCCCTTTCGCCAGCGCGCCAGCGGCAAGCTGCGGCAACCATGTCAGGGTGATCGCATCCTTGTCATCATAGCCGGTGCCGATATCCGCATGAACGAGCGCCGCATTGACGCCCACATAGGGCTGGGCGGTTTCGCGAATTTCGCCAATGACGAGATCTTCCGCCGAAGGCGTAGACGAGGCATGCGATCCGAGCGCCCGGTCGAAGGCGATGATGCGATGGTCCGGAAACAACGCCCGCAGGTGATCGAATGTCCGCCCGTTTCCAAGCCCGATCTCCAGAATAACCCCGTCGATCTGCCGCGCCTCGTCGCTGATATGGTTGAGGACATCGCGCTGGGCGCTCAGGCGGCGGATGAAACTATCGAGGCGGCTCATGCGTACTCATTCCATGTTGCTTGCTGTCCCACCCCGCTTATCATGCCTCCCTGCACCCGGTCGACCACCGGCGCAGTTATTTTCTCGCGCCGTGACCACCCTCGGGCGAAAGCGATTTCTGTTTCCTCACCAATGCGCTAGCCTGTCGCCATGACCCAGCTGCCGACCGACAATTTCTTCAGTGCTCTCCCCGTCTTCACCGATTTTGAAGGCGTGGCCGACAGTGCCAATTATCGTCCGCTACCGGAAGACTGGGCCCTGGCGACGGCCGATATCGTCAATTCGACCGGAGCGATCGAAACCGGCCGGTACAAGGCGGTCAACATGGCGGGTGCGAGCGTCATTTCCGCCATTCTCAATGCCATCGGTCAACACGACCTGCCCTTTGTCTTCGGGGGCGATGGCGCGCTCGTGGCGGTCCCGCCGACAGCGGTTGCGATTGCCCGTGAAGCCCTGGCGGCGGTCCAGAACTGGGTTCAGGAAGAGCTGGATCTGACCCTGCGCGCAGCTCTGGTCCCGGTTATCGATATCCATCGCGCCGGCCTCGATGTGCGGGTCGCACGGTTCCAGGTAAGCCCCGGCGCGTCCTACGCGATGTTTTCCGGTGGCGGTGCGAGTTGGGCAGAGGCCCGGATGAAGGAAGGGCTTTTTGGCGTCCTGGCCGCACCTCCCGGATCACGACCGGATCTAAAAGGGCTGTCCTGCCGCTGGAACCCGATCCAGTCTCGTCACGGAGAAATCGTCTCAATCATCGCCTTGCCCGGCGCGGAGGCAACGTCCGAAAATTTCACCGCTCTGGTCAGTGATATCGTGGCTCTCGCCGGCGGCGAGGAACGGGGAGGACATCCGGTCGGGGAAAACGGACCGGAGATTGGCCTGTCGCGCGCCGGCCTTGACGCAGAAGCACGCGCGGGCGCCCCCAAAGGCCGCCGGTTAAGGCAGAAGGCCTTCATCATCGCGCAGTACCTGTTGACGGTGACGCTGTTCCGGCTCAATCGCAAGCTCGGGCGTTTCGATGCCGCCCAATATCGTCGGGACGTCGGCCTCAACTCGGATTTCCGCAAATTCGACGACGGCTTGAAGATGACGATCGATATCGACGCCGAAAGAAGGGCTCGTATCGAGGCACGGCTTGAGCAGGCCGCACGGCTCGGTATTTGCCGCTACGGCCTGCACCGCCAGGATTCCGCGTTGATGACCTGTATCGTGCCCACCCCTCTCAGCAACGATCACATGCATTTCATCGACGGTGCGGCAGGCGGCTATGCCATGGCCGCGAGCCGCATGAAGAAGCTCCTGCCGGGCGATGCGATTTCCGGTGTCACGCCTTGACGATGTTGTCTGCTTCTATGCTCCGGCGGGCAAAGACATTGCGCGTATCCACGACCAGTGGCGCCCAGCCAGCCAGATTGGCATAATCCACAGCATCATGATCGGTCGCGATCAGCACTGCATCAAAAGCCCCGACGTTATCGGCATCAATCGGCACCGACCGGCGTCCCTTGAGATCAAGATATTCACGCGTCTTCGGAATTTCCGGCACGAATGGATCGTGATACGAAGCGCTGCCGCCACGTTCCTCGATCAGCTCGATCAGCTTCAGGGACGGGCTTTCGCGGATATCCGGCACGTTCTTCTTGTAGGCAAGACCGACCACGAGGATCTTCGAGCGGCTGAGCGCTTTGCCCAGCCGGATGTCGAGCGCCTCGGCAAGACGGCTGACGACGTGGCGTGGCATGGATGAGTTGATCTCGCCGGCAAGCTCGATGAAGCGGGTCGGCAGCTCGTATTCGCGTGACTTCCAGGTGAGATAGAACGGATCGATCGGGATGCAGTGACCGCCGAGCCCCGGGCCTGGATAGAACGGCATGTAGCCGAAAGGCTTGGTCTTGGCCGCATCGATCACTTCCCAGATATCGATGCCCATCGCCTCGTAGACGACCTTCAACTCGTTGACGAGCGCGATATTGACCGCGCGAAAAATGTTCTCCGTCAGCTTCACCGCCTCTGCAGTGGCCGTCGAAGACACCGGCACCACCTTCTCGACAACGGCTCCATAGAACGCCGTGACGAGTTCGGAGGCCTCACGCCCCTCACCGGCCACGACTTTTGGAATACTCGAGGTCTTGAAATCGCGGTTGCCGGGGTCTTCGCGCTCCGGCGAAAATCCAAGGAAGAAATCACGTCCCGAGACAAGCCCCGTACGTTCGAGGATCGGGCGCACAACCTCTTTCGTGGTGCCGGGATAGGTTGTGGATTCAAGAACGATCAGCTGCCCCGGCCGAAGGGTCGCCGCGATCGCTTCACATGTCTTGATGATGAAGGAAAGATCGGGATCGCGGTGCCGTGTCAAAGGCGTCGGCACGCAGATGATGATGATATCGCAGATCGCGAGCTTGCTGAAATCATTCGTAGCACTGAAACGACCGGCACCCACCTCGGCGACCAGAATCTCGTCCGGCACCGCCTCGATATAGGAGCGCCCCGCATCGATCGCGACCATTTTCTCCGGATCGACATCGAAGCCCGTCACGGAAAAACCGCTTCTCGCGACCGTCATCGCAAGCGGTAAACCCACATAGCCGAGACCGATGACACCGATATGCGCCTTGCGACTGGCAATGTCGGACAGCAGGGTTGCAGACAGCTGGCCGGGCTCGTTCGGGAAGGTATTCAAGGGCGTGCTCACTGGGCTCATCTTGGCGCGACGTATCGAAATGCGAGACGTCTTGACGGTCGTCAGTTGAGGATAATTTTCTTGAGTGTCAAGCCGGGCGCGGTCACCCACAAGACATCGGGTCAACGATCAACACCCGGCGCCTGGCTCATTTTCGATGGGAAATTTCAAGCGAGCACAACAGTTTGCGCGTACCCGGCGCGAAGCGCGATTTCGTTATGAAAATGTGATCGGCAGAATCTGGCATTCCCGTTTGCCGTACTTATATGCGATGGGGTGCGTGCACTTGCTCACACCGGATTTTCAGTCGTCGCATACGGGCGTCGGCACATATCCCTGTTTGCGTGAGAAAGACGACTGAAGCGATGAACCTCCATCACAGCCGCGTTTCCTCCCATCTGCTTGATCGCGTCTCCGGCTGGCTGAAACAGTCCGCGTTGAACGGCGATACCCTTGAAACCATCGTGACCGGCTTCTGCGAGCGGCTTGCCGCTGCGGGCCTGCCGCTCAGCCGCATCCACCTTAGTTTTTCGATGCTGCATCCACTGTACGATGCCTTGGGTTTCACCTGGCTGAGAGGCCAGGGCATGACTGTCGAAGGCTTCCGCGCCGGCGAAGACGACGACGATTCCAACCGCTTCCTGAAAAGCCCCTACTACTATCTGCTCAGCAACAATCTCGAACATCTGCGCCGCCAGATCACGCCGCTGACACCGAACGAATTTCCGATCTTCGAAGAATTGAAGGAGATGGGGACGACCGATTACATCGCCTTCGTCCAATCCTTCGGAGAAGCATCCGGCCAGGGCATGATCGGTTCCTGGGCGACAGATGCACCCGGCGGCTTCAGCGACGATATCATCGAAGCCTTGCTGCGGGTGCAAAACAGCCTCGCCGTTGCCGCCAAGATGGCCGTCCTCGGCAAGCTCGCCGACAACATGCTGACCACCTATCTCGGGACCAATGCCGGCAAGCGGGTACTGTCGGGTCAAATTCGTCGCGGGGATGGCGAGACCATCCGCGCGGCGCTGGTGATGGCCGACATGCGCCAATCGACCATGCTCGCCGAAAAGGAAGGCCGGCAGGTCTATATTGATACGCTCAACGAATTCTTTGACGCGATCGCGACCCCCTTCAACCGCGAAGGGGGCGAAATCCTGAGCTTTATGGGCGACGGCTTCCTGGCAGTGTACCCCTGCGGTCGCCATCGCGAGCCGTCACAGGTCGCCGTTCATAGCGCCATGACAGCCGTACGCCAGGCCAGCGCTCGCATGACCCAGCTCAATGCCGGCCGTTATAAGAAAGGCCTCGGCGAAATCCGCTATGGGATCGGCCTGCATGTCGGCAATGTCATGTTTGGCAATGTCGGCTTGAAGGATCGCCTGACGTTCTCAGCCTTCGGATCGGCAGTCAATGAAGTTCAGCGGTTGCAGGGACTGACGAAAAAGTTCAACAGCTCCATCGTCGCAAGTCAGTCCTTCGCAGGATATTGCGGCGGCGACTGGGAGACGCTGGGTGACGAGAAGCTGCGCGGCGTGCGCCAGAAGGTTACACTTTTGAAGCCCAGCGAAGCACATCTTCAGCTGGATTTTGCCGAAGCGATGCAGAGCAAGGCTCTTGAGACCCGCTCCGAGGCCGAGCAGGTCATGCTCCTTTACCGTAACAGCAGGAAACCGCAGACCCGCGATCTGTGGAACAAGCTGCTTCAATAGCTGACGATGAACAACAGGCGGAGAGTAAGCCTGAATAATTTCACGGTCTTACCCTCCCCTTGAGGTGTCCTGCCCAATTTGCGCGCACGGTCATGGACAGGCCCATGACCGTGCGCTAGTCTCGTTCCAGACAAGGCTAAAAAAGCCGGAACCGTCGGGGTTACTTTGGCGGTTAAGTAAGACGGAACGGAGAAAATTCAGGGATGGATACGGGCGCGGACCTCCTGCGGATCGAGGATCTGAGCATTTCGTTTGCCATGATGGGCGGACAGATCGATGCTGTGCGCAAGGCGAGCCTGCGAGTGCTCCCGGGCAAAGTCACTGCTCTCGTCGGCGAAAGCGGATCGGGAAAGTCAGTGATCAGCCAGGCGGTCATGGGTATTCTGCCGAAAACCGCATCGGCAACCGGCCAAATCCTCTTCTGTGACCCGAAGCTTTCGACCGGACCTGTCGATATTCTGCAGATGCCGCCTGATGGCCCGCAAATCCGGGCGCTTCGCGGCAACCGGATGGGCAAGATTTTCCAGGAGCCGATGACATCGCTGTCGCCACTGCACACGATTGGCAACCAGATTCAGGAATCCCTGAAGATCCATACCGATCTGACGGCCAGGGAACGCCGCCAGCGCAGCGAGGACATGCTGGGTATGGTCGGTTTTTCGAAACCGTCGCGCGCCTTTGACATGTACCCGTTCGAGCTTTCCGGCGGCATGCGCCAGCGTGCCATGATCGCCATGGCCTTGGTCTGCCAGCCTTCCCTGCTGATCGCCGACGAACCCACCACGGCGCTCGACGTGACGATCCAGGCGCAAATCCTCAAGCTCCTGCGCGACCTGCAATCGCAATTGAACATGGCGATGCTGCTGATCACCCACGATCTCGGTGTCGTTGCCAACATGGCCGATGAAGTCGTCGTCATCTATCATGGCGAGATCATGGAGGCCGGGCCGGTCGAAACGATCTTCCGAAAGCCGTGTCACCCGTATTTGAAGGGTCTGATGGCCGCGGTTCCCCATTTCGACATGAAACAGGGTGAACGCCTGAAGGCATTGCGGGAAGTCCCCGTCGATGCCAGCAGCCTCCTGGGTCGCACGCCCGCAACCCAGGCCAACGCGGCGATCAAGCTTCAGTCGGACGTGCTTCTCTCGGTGCGGGACATCTCCAAAACCTTCACGACCCGCAAGTCAAGCTGGTTTGCCAAGGCGGACAATCAACCGCACAAGGCCGTCGATGGCGTCAGCTTCGATATTCGCCGCGGCGAATGCCTGGGGCTCGTGGGAGAAAGCGGCTGCGGCAAGACCACCGTCAGCAAGATCCTCATGCGCGCCGTGACCCCGGATTCCGGCTCGGTCATGCTGAGCAGCGCCGAAGGCCCGATCGACGTTCTGGCCGCCCAGGGCGATGCCCTGCAAAAATTGCGCACCAAGATGCAGATGGTGTTCCAGGATCCGGTCTCGTCGCTCTCGCCGCGCATGACCATCCAGAACATCCTGAGCGAGCCCCTCGAAATCCATGATCGCGGCAGCGGAAAGTCGCGAGCCGAGACCGTCAAGGCCCTTCTCAAGGCAATTGGCCTCGACCAGCGCCACCTCAACCGCTATCCGCACAGCTTCTCGGGCGGCCAGCGGCAACGCATTGGCATTGCGCGCGCCCTGGCACTTGGCCCTGAGCTTCTGATCTGCGACGAGCCCGTCTCCGCGCTCGACGTCTCCGTGCAGGCCCAGATTCTCAACCTGCTGAAGGACCTGCAATCCGAGCTGGGTCTGACCTATCTCTTCATTTCCCACAATCTTGCCGTTGTCGACTACATGGCCGATCGTATCGCGGTGATGTGCGCGGGCCGGATCGTCGAAATCGCGCCCCGCGAAATCCTGATGCGGGCGCCGGTGCACCCCTATACCCGCTCGCTGCTTGCAGCCGTTCCCTTCCCCGATCTCGATCGGCCACTCGATTTCCAAACGCTGAACACCGGCGGCGCCTCGGATATGCGCAACTGGAACGCGGCTTTCCGCGACGACGAGGCCGAAGCTGCGCTTTCGGCAGCCGATCTGGGCGAAGGGCATTTTGTCCTTGCCAATAGAAATGCCGATGTCAGGGAGCTCAGACCATGATCACCAGACGCACGACGCTCGGCCTGCTCGCCTCCGCCATCATGCCCGGCACACTGCGTGCCGGCGTCAACGAACCGGAGTTTCTGAGACCGTATCTACGCGCTCAACGTATGCCTGCACTCAACGAGCGGGTGCCCGTCAATCCGCGTATGATCAATCTTTCCGCCATGGGCCGCAAACCCGGACGCTATGGCGGAACGGTTCGCATGATCATCGGCAGCCAGAAAGATATCCGGCTGATGACGATCTACGGATATTCCCGGCTCGTCGGCTATGACCAGAACCTCAACCTGCAGCCCGACATTCTGGAGAGCTTCGACGTACAGGAAGGGCGAATCTTTACCTTCAAGATTCGCGAGGGGCACAAGTGGTCGAATGGCGCGAAATTCGACTCCAATGATTTCCGCTATTGCTGGGAAGACGTCATTCTCAACAAAGATCTGCGCAAGGGCGGTCTTCCGACCTATTTTCTTGCTGACGGCAAGCCGCCGGTCTTCGAAGTCCTGGATCCCCTTACCGTTCGCTACACCTGGGAAACGCCCAATCCGGACTTTCTGCCCAATCTCGCCGCAGCCTCCCCGGCCACGCTCTTCCTGCCCTTCCACTACATGTGGCAGTTCCATCGCAAGTATCAAGACGATTTCCGTCTTTCCGCCTTGATGAAGGAACAGCGGGTCAAGAAATGGGCGGACCTGCACATCAAGATGTCGCGCACCTACCGCCCGGAAAATCCTGGCCTGCCGACGCTGGATCCCTGGCGCAACATGACCGCGCCGCCGGCTGATCAGTTCGTGTTCGAGCGCAACCCCTATTTCCACAGGGTCGATGAAAATGGGCTGCAACTGCCCTATATCGACCGTTTCGTGCTGAACGTCAGCTCCTCCAATATCATCGCTGCAAAGACCGGCGCGGGCGAAGCTGACCTGCAGGCAAACGGCGTCGATTTCGTCGATTACAGCTTCCTGAAGGAGGCTGAAAAGCGATATCCGGTCAAGGTCAAACTTTGGAAACGCACGCAAGGGGCGCGCGTTACGCTGCTGCCCAATCTCAATTTCGGCGACCAGATCTGGCGCAAATTCATCATCGACGCCCGCTTCCGCCGCGCTCTTTCGCTTGCCATCAACCGACATGAAATCAACATGGTGGCTTTCTACGGCTTGGGCCGGGAAGTGGCGGATTCGCCGCTACCGGAAAGCCCGCTCTTTAAGGAAGAATACGCCTCGGCCTGGGCCAATTTCGATCCCGACAAGGCCAATGCCCTACTCGATGAAATCGGTCTCGACAAACGCGGCGACGATGGCATGCGCCTCCTTCCGGACGGTCGCACTGCCCAGATCGTCGTCGAGACGGCCGGCGAAAGCACGCTGGAAACGGACATCCTCGAACTGGTGACCGACCATTGGCGTGCCATCGGCATACCGCTGTTCATCAAGACGTCGCAGCGTGAAGTTCTCTTCAACCGCGCGCTCGGCGGCGAAATCATGATGGCCACCTGGACCGGCATGGAAAACGGCATTCCGACACCCGAGATGAACCCTGGACAGCTTGCACCGACCATGGACGACCAGCTGCAATGGCCAGCCTGGGGTCTGAACTTCCTCTCCGGCGACACAATGGCCAGCAAACCGGATATCGAGGAAGTCCGCCAGCTCTCAGCCCTGCTCGAAGAATGGCGTCACGCCGCCGATGTCGGCGAAAAAACCCGGATCTGGCACGAAATGCTGAGTATCTACACCCAGCAGGTGTTTTCCATCGGCGTGGTCAATGGCACGCAGCAGCCGCTTCTGCATTCGGCCCGCCTGCAGAACGTGCCGGAAGAAGGCCTGTACGGTTTCGAACCCACTTCCTATCTCGGCGTGTACATGCCGGATACCTTCTGGTACAGCGACGAGGTAAGCTGAATATGCTGCGATACATCCTGTTGCGTATCGCCGCGATGGTCCCCACTCTCCTGATCATCTCGGCCCTGGTCTTCACGATCATCGAACTGCCGCCCGGCGACTATTTCGAAAGCTACATTGCCGAACTGCGCGCCCAGGGCGAGAGCGTCGATACGGCGGAAATCCAGGAACTGCGTGAGCAATACGGCTTCGACAAGCCGCCGGTGGAGCGTTACTTCTACTGGCTCGGCGGCATGTTGAAGGGTGATTTCGGCTATTCCTTCGAGTATCAGCTTCCCGTGAGCGAAGTGGTCGGCGACAGGATGTGGCTGACGATCATGGTGTCTTTCGTCACCATTCTGTTCACCTGGCTCATTGCCTTTCCGATCGGCATCTATTCCGCAACCCATCAGTACAGCTGGGGCGATTACGGCCTGACCTTCCTCGGCCTGCTCGGCCTTGCCATTCCGAATTTCATGTTCGCGCTGATCCTGATGTATTTCGCCAACATCTGGTTCGGCACCACTATCGGTCACCTGATGGATCAGAAATTTCTCGGCGAGGCGATGAGCTGGGACAAGTTCAAGTCGATCCTCGAACATCTGTGGATTCCCGTGATCATCATCGGCACGGCAGGCACAGCCGGCATGATCCGTCGGCTCAGGGCCAACCTGCTCGATGAACTGCAGAAGCAATATGTCGTGACCGCGCGGGCCAAGGGGCTTCATCCCTTCAAGACGCTGATCAAATATCCTCTACGCATGTCGCTCAACTTCTTCATCTCGGATATCGGCTCAATCCTGCCGGCAATCATCTCCGGCGCTGAAATCACCGCGATCGTGCTCTCGCTCGAAACCACTGGCCCCATGCTCATCAAGGCATTGCAGAGCCAGGATATGTATCTCGCCGGGTCATTCCTCATGTTCCTCGCGTTCCTGACCGTCATTGGCGTTCTTATTTCCGATATTGCGCTCGCCCTTCTCGATCCGCGTATCCGGCTGCAGGGTGGGAGCACCAAGTGACATCATTGCTTCCGAAATCCGGCGCTCCGCTGGAGCATTACGTATCGACTGCGCCTTTCGACCCCTTGTCCGTGGAGGCGATGACAGAGGCGCAGACGAAGGTCTATCAGGCCTCGCAGCTTCGATTGATGTGGTGGAAGTTCAAGCGCCATAAGCTGGCGCTGGTTTCGCTGTTCTTTCTCGCAGCGCTCTACGCGATGATCACGATCGTCGAGTTCCTGGCGCCCTACAATCTGCATACCCGCAATGTCGATTACATCCACGCGCCGCCGCAACGGGTGCATCTGTTCGACAAGGGCGAGTTCGTGGGTCCCTTCGTCTACGGGCGAACGCTGACGCTCGACATGGACAACCTGCGCCGCATCTATACCGACGATACGAACAGGGTCGAGAAGCTGCGCTTCCTCTGCAGCGGCGACAAATACCGCTTCTGGGGTCTGGTCGAGGGAAGCTTTCATCTCGTGTGCCCCGCGGAGAGCGGACAGCTCTTCCTTCTCGGTAGCGACCGCCTCGGCCGCGACGTTCTGTCACGCATCCTTTATGGCGCGCGTATTTCGCTTACTATCGGCCTCCTCGGCGTGACCATGAGCTTCGTGCTCGGCATTGTCATCGGCGGCATCGCCGGCTACCGCGGCGGCACCTTCGATCTGATCACGCAGCGTGTCATAGAGGTGTTGCAATCCATCCCCAGCATACCGCTGTGGATGGCGCTTGCCGCCATCATGCCCGTAACCTGGAGTCCGATCCTGATTTATATCGGTATCACGGTCATTCTCGGCATGCTGGACTGGACGGGCTTGGCGCGTGCAGTACGCTCCAAGTTGCTGGCACTGCGCGAAGAAGATTATGTGCTGGCTGCCCAGCTGATGGGCGCCAGCGGCAGCCGTGTCATCGGCCGCCACCTCATTCCCGGCTTCATGTCTCACCTCATCGCTACCGCGACAATGTCGATCCCCGGCATGATCCTTGGCGAAACAGCGCTGAGCTTCCTGGGACTTGGCCTGCGTCCGCCGATGACAAGCTGGGGCATCCTGCTTACCGAAGCCCGCAGCGTCAGCGTCATTGCGTTCTATCCCTGGCTTCTGCTGCCGACAATTCCGGTGATCTTCGTGATCCTGGCGTTCAATTTTCTGGGAGACGGCTTGAGAGACGCCGCCGACCCCTATAAGTGAGTGGAATGCTTATGCAGACACATCCAACAGGCGAACACTTGTTTCGGACACGGTGGAGTAGCCACTCATGACGCGCCGGATCGAAGATGCGCGCATCCTCATGTACAGCCACGATACATTCGGCCTCGGTCACCTGAGGCGATGTCGCACGATTGCCCACTCGCTGGTCGAGGACTATCGCGGGCTACAGGTGCTGATCATTTCGGGCGCCACCATTGCCGGTGCCTTCGATTATCGTGCGCGCGTCGATTTCGTGAAAATTCCAAGCGTGATCAAGCTGCGAAACGGCGAATATACGTCAATGGACCGGCATATCGATCTTCAGGAAACCCTGAAGATGCGCAAATCGATCATTCGCCATACCGCCGAGACCTTCCAGCCGGACATCTTTATCGTCGATAAGGAACCGATGGGCCTGCGCGGCGAAGTGGAAGACACGCTGACCTATCTGAAGGCGCAGGGAACCAACCTCGTACTCGGGTTGCGCGAAGTCATGGACGCCCCGCATCTGCTCGAAGAGGAGTGGAAGCGCAACGACGTGATGACCAAGATTGGTCGCTTCTACGACAAGATCTGGGTCTACGGCCCTCCGGATTTCTACGACCCGCTTGTCGGTCTCGACGTTCCACCGCAAGTCCGCGCCAAAATGGATTTCGTCGGCTTTCTGCAGCGCAGCGTTTCCGCGGGCGGGGAATCCGAGCACAAGCAGAAGGAAGATTACATCCTGATCACCACCGGCGGCGGCGGTGACGGCTCCGATCTCATCCACAACGTCATTGACGCCTATCAGGAAGATCCGACACTGAAACAGCGGGCGTTGATAGTGCTCGGTCCCTATATGCCGGCAAAACAGCGCCACAGGCTTCTCGCCAAGGGCGCTGCCATCCCCTACGTCGAAGTCATCGAATTCGACAATCGCATGGAAGAGCTGATTGCCGGTGCGCAGGCCGTGGTCGGCATGGGAGGCTACAACACCTATTGCGAGATCCTGTCCTTCGATAAGCCGGCGCTGATCGTGCCCCGTGTCGCGCCGCGCGAGGAGCAGCTGATCCGTGCACGCCGCGCCAACGAGCTGGGCTTGATCGACATGCTTCTTCCTGAAGAGGCGGCCGACCCGATGCGGATGGCCGAAGCCCTCAGAAACCTGAAGAACCGGCCGGCCCCTTCGCAGAGCGCCAAGAACATGACGCTCGACGGTCTCGGCAACATATCGCAGATCGTCGGTGAATGGCTCGGCCGTCGCGGCCATGAGCATCTGGCCGTCGTGAAGGGATAGTCGGAACGCATGCGCCCCCGCAAAGTCATCGTGGTGCTGAAGGGCTATCCGCGCCTGTCTGAAACTTTCATCGCCCAGGAATTGCTAGGGCTTGAAAAAGCGGGCTTCGATCTGACCCTGGTGTCGCTTCGTCGTCCAACTGACGCCAAGCGCCACCCGATCCATGACGAAATCCGCGCGCCGGTCATGTACCTGCCGGAATATCTGCATGAAGAGCCGCTACGGGTTCTGAAGGGCCTGATCAACTGCTGGCGAAAGCCGGGCTTCAAACCGGCCTTCTTCGCCTTCCTTGGCGATTTTCGTCGCGATATCAGCCGCAACCGTATCCGCCGCTTCGGGCAGGCGCTGGTACTGGCCGCCGAATGGCCTGATGGCGGCGAGTGGCTGCATGCCCATTTCATCCACACACCCGCCTCGGTGACGGCCTATGCCAGCATCATCAACCGGGTGCCGTGGACCTGCTCGGCCCATGCCAAGGATATCTGGACATCCCCCGCCTGGGAACTGGAGGGAAAACTCGCCAACACCCGTTGGGCCGTGACCTGCACCCATACAGGCTTCGACTATCTGCGGTCGCTGTCACCCCACGAAGAACGGGTGCACCTGAGCTATCATGGCCTCGATCTTTCCCGCTTCGACCACTTCGCCGGTGAGCGTCTTCCTCTGGATGGAAGTGACGCGGACCGCCCTGTGAATATCCTCAGCGTCGGCCGCGCCGTCACGAAGAAGGGCTATGATGTGCTGCTGCGTGCATTCGCCCTTCTCCCGAAGGATCTTCATTGGCGCTTCGAGCACATCGGTGCCGGCGAACAGCAGAAATCGCTTAAAATCCTGGCGACCGAGCTTGGTATCTCCCGGCATATCGAGTGGCGCGGCGCGCTTGCTCAGAAGGAAGTGCTGGAACGCTATCGAAATTCCGACATCTTCACCCTCGCCTGCCGCATTGCGCCTGACGGCGATCGCGACGGCTTGCCCAACGTTCTGGTCGAGGCATCGAGCCAGAGGCTGGTTTGTGTCTCGACGGATGTCTCGGGCGTGCCCGAACTCTTGAGCGACGGCGAAAACGGTTTCGTCGTTCCGTCGGAAAACCCGCAGGCGCTTGCCAAGGCACTGGAGAAGGCGATCCGCAATCCCGACCTGCGCCGTACGCTCGGCGATGCCGCAGAGGCGAAGGTTCGAAGCGAGTTCGATCACAATGTCAGCATAAGACAGCTGAAAACGCTTTTTGAAAACGAATGGAAGGCTGCCTGATGGAGACCCGCCGTCCCGGCCCGGGCCGCATTCTTTTCTACGTGCAGCATCTGCTTGGCATCGGCCATATTGCCCGGGCAAGCCGCATCGCCAGCGGACTTGTCGAATCCGGCTTCGACGTGACTGTCGTTTCCGGCGGCACGCCTGTAAGCAGCTTCCCAGGCCCCGGAGTTCGGCATATTGCCCTTCCGCCCGTCGTCTCCGGGGTTGGCTTTTCTGGACTGGCTGATATCGACGGCAACCCGATCGACGATGCCTTCCGCGAGGACCGCAAGGAAAAGCTGCTCGCCGCCTATCGCGACGCGGAGCCGGATGTCGTCATCATCGAAGCCTTCCCCTTCGGCCGCCGTCAGGTGCGCTTCGAACTCCTGCCGCTTCTTGATGCCATTACCGCTTCGAAGCCGAAGCCGCTGCTGTTCTCCTCGCTGCGCGACATCCTGCAGGAGCGCACGAAACCCGGCCGCGACGAAGAAACGGTGGCCTTGGTCAAGAACCATTTCGACCGCATTCTCGTCCATGGCGATCCGACCTTTGCCCGCCTGGAAGACACGTTCCGGCTGGCATCCGGTGTTCTGGACAAGGTGGTTTATACCGGACTTGTTGCAGCCCCTCCGCCTTCCCCACCTTCCGAGCGGTTCGAGGTGATTGTTTCTGCCGGCGGCGGCGCGGTCGGAAACGCGCTGATTCGAGCGGCACTCGGAGCCTCCAGGACGATCGGCGGCACGGCGCCCTGGGCGCTCATCACCGGGCCGAATTTACCGCAGGCGGATTTCGACGCGATCTCCGTTGAAGCCCCCTCACATGTCGGCGTGTTCCGCTTCCGTCAGGACTTCCCAAGCCTTCTCGGCGGTGCGCGGCTTTCCGTTTCGCAAGCGGGGTACAACACGGTCTGTGACATTCTGCGAGCGAGATGCCGTGCGCTGCTCGTGCCGTTCATCGCGGGCGGCGAGACCGAACAAACGGCGCGGGCAGAGCGGTTGCACAGACTGGGGCTCGCGTCGGTGCTGACCGAAACCGAGCTCTCGGAGGCGACGATGACGGATGCGATCAGGACGGCGCTTGCGGCCCCAGACGCCCCACCCGTTCCTCTCGATCTTGACGGTGCCCACCAGACGGCGCGCCTGATCGGCCAGTTTTTGCAAGAACGCGGCATCGCCTGAACACGTTTCAGTGATGCATAACCCCATTACCGGAGCCTTTAAAAGCTCCTGCTCCTGATAGCTTAAATCGGGTGGCCTTCGTCATGTTGCTGTTGTAATCTGTCGCTTTCAGAAGCGAGGGAATGCACCAGATGCCGGCGAGCACCACCTTCGTTCCCTCGTCCCATCGTATGCACAGCGCAAGCGCGGCACCGCTGCCGGTTCGTCTTGCCTTCATACAATCCATCCGCGTTTGTCATTCGGTTCTCTAAGCCATCCATGGAAAAACGTCTCTCCCGCTACATCTGGAAGCATACCCGGGGCCAGCAGCTCTGGATTCTGCTGGTCGTCGCCATCTCGATGATCCCTTATTTCCTGTCCTTTGACCTGCCCAAGCAGATCGTCAACGGGCCGATTCAGGGCGATGGCTTCGACAAACCCGGCGCCCGCCAGACTTTCATGAACATCAATTTCGACCTGCCTTACATCGGCAATGTCGAATTCTTTTCCGGGCTTGAACTCACGCGAATGCAGATGCTGTTTGCGCTCAGCCTTGTGTTCCTGGCGCTGGTCATCATCAACGGCCTCTTCAAATTCTACATCAACACCTACAAAGGCCGCCTCGGTGAGCGGCTGTTGCGACGCATCCGCTTCGAACTCGTCGACCGTATCCTCCGCTTCCCGCCGCAGCAGTTCAAGCGCATGAAGGGGGCGGAAGTCTCCAGCATGGTCAAGGACGAGGTCGAGCCGCTCGGCGGTTTCACCGGCGATGCCTTCGTCTCACCGGCGCTGCTCGGCGGCCAGGCGCTGACGGCGTTGTTCTTCATTTTCATGCAGAATGTCTGGCTCGGACTGATCGCCGCCGTGATGGTCGGGGTCCAGGCCCTGATCATCCCGCGGATGCGCCGGCGTCTTCTTATCCTGGGCCGTGAGCGCCAGATCACGGCGCGCGAACTCGCAGGCCGTGTGAGTGAAATCGTCGACGGTATCGGCACGATCCATGCCTATGACACCTCGAACTACGAGCGCGCCGACATTGCCTCACGCCTTGGTCGCATCTTCAAGATTCGCTACGACCTTTATCAGTGGAAGTTCCTGGTCAAGTTCATAAACAATTTCCTGGCCCAGCTGACCCCCTTCCTGTTCTATTGCATCGGCGGCTATCTCGCGCTGCAAGGCCAGCTCGACATCGGCCAGCTAATCGCCGTCATCAGCGCCTACAAGGATTTGCCGGGACCGCTGAAGGACCTGATCGACTGGGATCAGACGCGCCAGGACGTTCAGGTCAAATACGTGCAGGTTGTCGAGCAGTTCAGCGCCGAGCAGATCATCGACCCCAAGATCCAGACCCTGGCCCTGAAAGATTCAGGCCCCATGCCTTCCCCGCTTGCTGCAGTAAACCTGACGCTGGCCGACGACAGTGGCGCGCGTCTTTTAGAGCGTGTTTCCGTTCAGATCAAACCCGGCGAAACGGTCGCGATCATCGGTGCCGCCGGTGGTGGCGGCGATGTATTGGCGGAAGCCTTCGCCCGCCTGATATGGCCTGAAACCGGCAAGATCACCGTTGGCGGAGAAGATATCCTCGAAATGCCGGAATCTGTCGTCGGGCGTGGAATTTCCTACGTGTCGTCCGATGCTTATTTCTTCTACGGCACGCTTGGCGAAAACCTTCTCTACGGCCTGAAACACGCTCCGCTCGGCGAGCGGGAGTACAAGGGCAGCGACATCGCCCAACGCAAGTGGGATGTGAATGAGGCCCGGCTGGCCGGCAACCCCGATTACGACACGAAGGCGGACTGGATCGACTATCGTGCGGCCTCCGCCACGGGACGCGACGACCTTTTCCCGAGCCTTCTGGAAGTGCTCGACACGGTGCAGCTGTCCAAGGATATCCTCGACCTTGCCCTGCGCACCGTTATCGACCCCAACAACTATCCCGAACTGGCCTCCGGCATCGTCGAAATGCGCCATGCGCTGAGAGACGAGCTCGAGGAAGCGGGATTGAGCGGCCTGGTCGTGCCCTTCGAACCCGGCGCGTACAATATGGAGGCGACAGTTGGCGAAAACCTGCTCTTCGGCACGGTGGTCGATCCCAATCTCACAGGGCGCGGCATTGCGCGCAACGCCTATTTCCGCTCGGTCGTCGGTGGAAGCGGGCTCGATCATATCCTGTTCGACATGGGCTACAGCATCGCGGAAAACGCCGTGGAACTGTTCTCCGACCTGCCGCCGGACCATCCGTTCTTCCAGCAGCTCACCTTCATGACGGCCGATGATATCCCGACCTATCAGGCTATCCTGCAGAAGTTGAAGGGTCGTGGCTTCAGCGAAGCGACGCCGGACGAGCGCTCCGCCATCATCCGGCTGAGCTTCTCCTATATCGAACCTCGCCACCGCTTCGGTCTCTTGACCAACGAACTGATGGCCAAGATCGTGGAAGTTCGCCAGCAGTTCTACGAAGGACTGCCGAAGGAGATGGAAGGCGCAATCGAGCGCTACGACCCGGAGCGCTACATGGCCTCCTCCAACCTGATGGACAACGTGCTCTTCGGCCGCGTCAGCCAGAAGCATGCCGATGGCTCCAAGCGCATCCGCTCCATCGTGAGCTCGCTCCTCAACACCATGGGTCTGCTGGATGACGTCATGCATATCGGGGCCGATTTCAATGTTGGAGCCGGCGGCAAGCGCCTGACGGCGGTGCAGCGCCAAAAGCTCAACCTCGCACGCGCTCTTGTGCGACGCTCCGATTACTACATTTTCAACAAGCCGCTGCCGGGCCTTGATCATCGCCTGCAGGACGAAATCGTGCGTGATGCCATGAAATTGCTACGGCGGGACGGCCGCGAGCCGGCCTTGATCTGGGTGCTTTCCAACACCTCGCTCACCAGCCTTTTTGATCGCGTTCTGGTGTTTGACCGCGGACTTCTGGTGGAAGACGGAACGCCCAAGGCGCTTGCAGAAAAGAACGGTGTATTCAAGGAACTTGTGTCATCATAGTGTAAGAAAAAAAGGCCATGCGTGCGGCCTCACGCGGGCGTAAAATGTCGATCTACCGCAAACAACAACAAGGCGGGGACCGTCAGACGTAAACGGGGAATGGGTACTGAAATGCTACTGAAAGACGAAGTACAAATGTTGCGGAGAGTTCCGCTTTTCGCTGGTGTAGAACCCGGGAAGCTGAAACTGCTCGCGTTCACTTCGGATCGCGTGAGCTACGATGTCGGGGAAGCGCTTTTCCAACAGGGCGATACGGGCGATGCGGCCTATGTCGTGCTGGCCGGCAAGGCGGATATTATCGTCGAATCCTCATCTGGCCCGATCAAGGTCGCCGAAGTCGAGACCAACTCGATCGTCGGTGAAATCGCCATTCTCTGCGACGTATCGCGGACTGCGACCGTGAAGACCACGACGGCGCTGGAGGCCCTTCGCATCCGCAAGGATCATTTCCTCAAGCTGCTGACGGATTTTCCCGAGATCACCATCGAGATCATGCGCGTCTTGGCCGATCGTCTCAGCCACACGACCACTGAACTCACGGAAGCGCGCAGCCGCGCCCGTCAATCCGACTGATCACATCAGCCTATGATTTTCGATCGATGATCGCGCCGCTGGCGCGGTCCATGGCGAAGTTGTCGGAAGGCAAACCCGACCTGTAGCGATCGAACATTGAAAAAAGACGAGCTATCTTCGCCTGGGCCGAGTGTTTCTCCCATTGACCACCGCGGTATAACGCACCGACGTTCTGATAGACGCTCATCCTCGCGGGATCGATCCAGGGCAACGCCAGTTCGCTTGCCATTCTCAACCGATACCAGTCGCGCAGAAAATCCATCGCAGTCAGGGATCGGCATGCGAGGACAAGCGCCTTGATCTCCGACTGCAAATCGCTTTCAAACCGCTCAGTTGCGGTTCTTGCGTCCCGCAAGGCAATGGGTTCAGCGATCTGCGAAAGAATGACGAGATCACAGAGGCTGGCCGCACGCAGCATGTCGGCAAGCGGTTTCGGCCATTCGCGTTTCAGATGACGGCGGCCGACGAGATGCCCCAGATGCGCGGAGAGGAATTCGCCATAGGTTTGAACGGCCTTCAGACCCTCGACATGCAGCCCCGTAGTGGCAATCTCCCTGTCATAGCAGCGGGAGATGGTCTTATCGACGGGGATATCCCCGATCTGGCGGGTCTCGATTTCCAGCCGATCGTCGAAAACGCTCAAGACCTTGTAGCCGGAGGGAAACGCCACAAGCGCTGGGACGGCGACATTGATGAGGAAACGGCCATCGTCACGCTCAGCACGGGCCGTGTCGTTCACATGCAGGTGGCCGCTGAAGTGCACGGAAATCCCCGCCTCCATCAGTGCCTCTGCAACAGCAGGCGCGGGAATACGGCCGGTCATGCCGGTCTCGCCAAGAAGCGCAACCTCGTCATTCCGGGTTCCGTCCAGGGGATCGAGTGCCGGATAATGCGAAAACGCCAGAAGACATTTTCCCTGCTCCTCAGCGCGCCGGGAAACGTCTGCCAGCCAGTCGAACACGAAGGTCTTGTGCTGGAGCATGCCGTTCCAGCCCGCACTTGTGCTGTCGGCAAAATCACCTGGCTCGCCGGGCAAGATGCCATCCATGGGAGCAAACACATTGACATCGATCATCAGCAGCCAGACACCGTCCATCGGTTCGACCAGATAGGAGGCATCCATCAACCGCCGGACGATTTTACCGTCAGCCGAACGAACCTCGTAAAGGCGCTGCTCCGCTGCTGCTTCCATTCCGAACGGCGTTTCCCAATGACGCTCGTCGCCGCGCGGAAAGAAGCCAAAGGCAGCCATCTCGGACAATCCATCCGGATAACCACGGCAATACATCGCCTCGCTCACCGCGATGACGGCAGCTGCAGGGTCGCTAAGAGAGGCATCACTGGTCGCAAGAGTGTAGCCACCATCAGCATTCAGAAACCGCTTCGTCCGATGTCGCCCATCAGCCGCAAAGATATCATGATTGCCGACGGTCGCATGGAAGCGCAAACCAAGGCGCGCCTCGAAATCCTCGAGCAGCAGGCGAACGCTACGGACGGTCTCGACCTGTCCGTCGTCTGAATAGTCGCCCAGAAGCACGACATCGTGAATGCCTGCCGCTGCGATATCTTCCAGCGTTCGATGCAGCGCCGCATAGCTCTCGTTGAAGACACGGGTCGATTTCACCGTATCAGCAAGGAGCCGCACGCTCATTTGCCGCCCATCATCCTCGGAAATTCCACCGACCCCGTAATCGCCGTAAAGATCGTGGAAATGAGCGTCTGCTACGATGGCGAGACGTGGAACGGGCAGATTGCGCGAAAGCGGCATGCGGGCGGCATTTCCGTCGTTGATTTCGAAGCGGATTCTTTTCCCGTGGTCTGTGCCATATATGGAAAGAAAAAGCGAATTTCAGTCTCGCTTAACCCTGAGGGTTTGGATAACATGGCCAAAATGAGGCCGGGACAAAGGAAACCCGCTCCGGAGATGACGACGAGACTTCAAAAGGGAAGTTGCAGCCGGATTGCGCAAGCAGCCGTGACTGGGGCGAGAGAGTGAACGAAAACGTGTTTCGGGTACGGTTTTGGGGTGTGCGAGGCAGCCTTCCCGTATCGGGTGCTGAATTCCAGCAATATGGCGGCAACACGATCTGCATTGAAATGCAGGTGGGGCAGCATCATCTGCTTTTCGATGCCGGCTCAGGATTGATGCCGGCCGGTCAGGTGCTGCGCAATGAAGGCGTCAACGACTTCAACCTGTTCTTCAGCCATTGCCACTACGACCACATCATCGGCCTGCCCTATTTTTCAGCCCTCTTCGATCCGCATGCGACCGTCACCCTTTGGTCCGGGCACATGGCTGGCCGCATGTCGACGCGCCAGATCATCGGCGAGTTCATGCGCCCGCCGTGGTTTCCGGTCGAGCCGGATATCTGTCGCGCTTCGCTCAATGCCCGCGATTTCCGCGCCGGCGATGTCCTGGCCCCCTACCCGGAGGTCTCGATCAAGACTGGCAAGCTGTTCCACCCCGGGGGCGCCATCGGGTATCGGGTCGAATGGGGCGGCCGTTCGGTTGCCTTCATTACTGACACCGAGCATCATCCAGGCACCCTCGATCCTGTCGTTCTCGAACTGATCGAAAATTCGGATCTTTTCATCTACGATTGCACCTATTCCGACGACGAAATGGCCCGTCATATCGGCTATGGCCATTCCTCCTGGCAGCAGGCTATCCGGCTCGCCAAGGCCGCAAATGCCAAGCGCGTCGCCTTCATCCACCATTCACCGCTACGCACGGACAGCGCCCTGAACGCCATCGATATAGCCGGCAAGGCGCAGTTTGCGGGCGCGTTTGTCGCCCGCGACGGCCAGATCATCGACGTCTGAAATCAAGGCGCAGGCGCCAGCAGCTCGGCAACGGCAACCCAGCGGCAGCCCGGATGATCTGACGTTGCCTCAAACAGCGCCTGCATGAACGACCAGACCGCTTCATCGTGAACAAGGTGGTGCGTCAGCAGCCCCATCGCACTGCCAGTGTCGAACATCGTTGTAAGCCGCGCTACGATTTCGCCAACCAGCGCTCCGGCATCGCGGCCGCCACGTGTACCGTGCCAATCCATCACGTCCACATGAGTGTTGACCAGAGGTATCGCCGCCTGCTTTTCGCGCCCATAGACTGAAAGCGCGCGAAAGCCGAGTTCCGGCAGCCGCGGAACCAGTGCCGAATCAATCCGGTTCCATGGTGGCACGAGAAGCGGCACGAAGCGTTGGCCATGCAGGTCCGCCAGCAGTCTGTACCCCTGAGAAAGCTCGTCGAGCACGACGTCTGCCGGACGGTGAGCACCCAGTTCCTGCTTCTTCTCCTGTAGCCCTGCATGGTTGGTATGCGACCAGCCGTGGACGGCAATTGATATATACTCTTCAGACGCCAGACGTTCCGCGAGCTGCGGCCCCGTGCCTGCGGGAATGACAGCAAGCGTGGCTGGGATAGGGTAGCGGCCGGTCAAGCCAAGGAAACGATCGAGCGCTTCCGTCGGCTTGATGGCATCGTCGTCCCGCAGCCAGAACGGAGCAACCCGCCCGGAAGCTGCCCAATGATCAAGCGCCTGCTGCAAGGGGGCAAAAACCTGGTTCGACATCAGCGCAAAGGCTCCACATAGATCTGGAAGATTTGAGCCAGCGTTTGTGAGGCTCGAACAATCGAACGCTCCTCACCGGCAAAATTACGCGCCGCAGCCGCCATTGCCTGCCTCTTCTCGCCATCTTCAAGCAATCCGGCAATCGCCGCCGCGTAGGCCTCTATATCGCCGGCTGGCGCCAGCCAGCCGGTTCGGCCATCTTCCACGACTTCCGGTACACCGGCGGTTTCCTGCGCGACAACCGGAAGGCCTGCGGCCTGTGCTTCCAGATAGGCAAGGCCATAGGCTTCGCCGCAGCCCGGCCAAACATAGAGTGCGGCGCGTGGCAGGATAGTCGCGATCTCGGCAGGTTGCCGCTCCCCCAGCCACTCGACACGATCGGCGGCAAACCCGGCAAAAGCTGCCTTGACCTCCGCTGCCGCCACGCCGTCCCCCACGACCGAGAGACGCCAGGGCAGATGATCCAGCCGCGAGAGGGCTGCAGCCAGCAGGCGGAAGCTGTCGAGCTTGTCGCCGGGGCGCATCATCGCCACGCAAACGAGTCGATTTGGCTCCGGTTTCGGCACCTCTGCCAGAAAAGAAGAAGCATCAATGAAGGGAGCCAGTCTCACGAAACGCGCCGTCGGTGCGACAGCCGCGAGCCCAATTCGATCGCGCTCGGTCATGCAGATATTGACGGCGGCCTGCTGCAGACCTTCGATCAGCCGCGCCTGCGACGACGCCCATCCACCCTTATCGCGCCGCGGCGAATAGGACGCCTCTGCAGTGACATAGGCAATTCCCGCCTCCGCCGACAGGCGGGGTCCGAGGAGATCGGGCGCCTTGTAGTAGGGATGGTAGGTAAACCAGGCATCGGGTTTGCCGTGCTGTTCCCATGACGCCTTCAGTCGCTCGATTTCAAACGCGACATCGGTATCACCGTCAAGATCGCGCGGTTCCTTTGAAAAAGTTCTCAGTTTGGACGCGACACTCACCTCATGCCCCGCCCTATCCAACGCCGCCATCAACTGGCGACCCATCAGCCGGTCACCTGACGGCACGGGATGATGAGGCGATTTGAGGGGGGAGTAAAAGGCGATCTTCATGAACGGAGATTTAGAGCATTTCATTCCCGAATGGAACAATTCTGTTGTTTCCTGTTCGTAGGCGGCTGCAACAGAAAGCCCCTGAAAAAACGATTGGTTGTGCTTTTGCCTCTTGGAGCAGGGCTGCAGTCCGTGCATTGATGGTGGCAGGGGCCTTTATCGCCGGTAGCTACGTTCGTTTCTTGCAGGGGTGCAGTCATGCGTTACGTGTTTTCGACTCTTCTCCTTGTATTGCTCATGCTTGGGACGGAAGGATCATCCGCCTATGCGCAAGCTGCAGCCGCCCCGCCACCCGAAAAGCTTTCCGAGCTGATAAAGCTCCTTGATGACCCTGCAATCCGCAGCTGGATTGCAAATCAACAGAAGGCCGAGGTCCAGTCCCCCACAGTGGAGACGCAGGACGTCGAGGCATGGGAAGCCCGCGCACGCAGCCGCTTTGCGGCCTTGGTTGCCGCGGTTCCTGCAGTCCCTTCAGAAATTGCTGCCGCCTCCGCGCGCGTTCGCGCTGAAGCGTCCGGAAGTGGATTTGCCCCGACTTTCATCCTGCTTGCCGCCATTCTGGCAGCCGGCCTCGCGATCGAATGGATCTTCAAACGCTTTAGCGGCCACGCCCGCTTTGGCAGTGAAATCCTCAACAAGCTCCTGCTTGAAGCCGGACCGACCCTCGTCTTCATCCTGACCGCCTCGATTATCTTCCTTGCGGTCCCCTGGCCGCCGCTGGTAAGGCCGGTGGTGCTGTTTTCTCTGCTCGCCGTTTTCGCCTTCAGGATTATCCTGGGCGTCGCCCGGCTGGCATTGGCAGCGGGCGCCGCCAGCCAGATCATCTACCGGCGCCTCATGCTTTTCACCGGCGTTCTGCTGTTCGGCATGGTGCTTGCTGCGCTCGGCATGAAGCTGGGCGTCAATCCTGACGCGCGCATCGTCATTTCGCTCGTCATATCGGTCGTTCTGCTTGCAATAGCCGTTGCGACCGTATGGCGTGTCCGCGGATTCGAAGGTGATGAACAGCCCAAACTTCTGACAAGGGTTTTCCGCACACTTGCGCTCGTCGCGCTCTGGCTTCTCTGGGTCTTCAATTTCGAAGGCCTGTTCTGGCTCGGAATCTTTGCCGCGATCCTGCCGCGCATATTACCCGCAGTCGACAGCATGACGCGTGCCTTCGTGGAAACCCGCTGGCAGGATGAGAAGGTCAATAGCCCGCGCGTGGTGCTGATTTCCCGTGGCGCCCGCGCTATTGTCATCGGAGCGGCAGTCGCCTGGCTTGCCTTCATCTGGCACTACGATCCCAACAATCTGGTACAACGCAATCCGATGGTCGACACGATCGTCGGCGGCCTGTTCAAAAGCGTCGTCATTCTCCTGCTGGCTGACCTTTGCTGGGAACTCGCCAAGAGCTTCATCGACCGAAAGCTGAACTCCGTCGCAAACCAGGAATCGCTGACCGCAGTCGAGATTGCCCGCGGCAGCCGGCTGCGAACCCTGCTGCCGATCTTCCGCAATGCGCTCGCAGCTCTCGTCCTCGTCACCGCAGCACTGATGGTTCTCTCCGAAATGGGTGTCGCCATCGGGCCGTTGATCGCAGGCGCTGGCGTTTTCGGCGTTGCCATCGGCTTCGGGTCGCAAACGCTGGTCAAGGATATCGTCAGCGGCGTGTTCTACCTGATGGACGACGCCTTCCGGGTGGGCGAATATATTCAGAGCGGCAGTTACAAGGGCACGGTCGAATCCTTCAGCCTCCGCTCAATCCGCCTGCGCCATCACCGCGGCCCGGTCTTTACCGTGCCGTTCGGAGAGCTCGGCGCCGTGCAGAACATGAGCCGCGACTGGGTCATCGACAAGTTCCGCCTGCGTGTGAAGTTCGATACCGATATTGAAAAGGCGAGGAAGCTCACCAAGAAACTCGGCGCGGAACTGCTTCAGGATCCCGAACTGGGTCCGATGCTCATCGAGCCGTTGAAAATGAAGGGCGTCGAGCAGATCAGCGACTTCGGCATCGAAATCAGCTTCTCCTTCACGGCCAAACCCGGCACACAGACGATGGTACGCCGCAGGGCCTACGCGATGATCCGTCGATCCTTCGCGGAAAACGGCCTCGAATTTGCGCAGCCAACCGTACAGGTCGGCGGCGATGAAAAGGCCGACTCGACTGCCGCCGCGGCCGCCCTGCGAAACCATCAGATGGCAACGGAGGCAGCGCAGGCCGCCGCCGCAGAAGGAAGCTGATCGCTCGCCGGATGCAAGGAAAGCCATGCCTGATCGGGCGATGAGGCGTGAAATAGCCCGAAAGCGTGGCAGAATCGGCATGAAAGGAAGACCGCCGTGAGGGAGAGGCAAGTCGGGGCAAGCAATAACAACGCGGCGCCATGGGTACGGCCGCTCCGGTTTCATCTCAGCATCATCATTGTTGCTCTTCTCGTTGCAATCTCCGTCCCGATCATCTGGCTGACGCATCAACAGGGCAGCGCTTCGGCGCTGGGCGCTGGCGAGCAGCAGATGAAGGCGCTTAGCCGCCGGACGATCGAGCGTTACGAAAGCGTCTTCAGCAATGGTTATACAGCAATCAGCGCCACATCCGTTTTGCAGCCGATGCTCTCGGCACCGCCCGCCGAGTTGAACGCCAAGCGCGAATTCATGATGAAGGTTCTTCAGAGTTCGCCCACCATCGACGGCCTCTATCTTGGTTATCCGGACGGCAGTTTCATTCAGGCCGTCAACGTAGCTGAAAATCCGGTCTGGGCGAAACGGCTTTCAGCGCCGCCGAACTCCGCGCTGGCCTTGCGAACGATCGTCCGCCAGTCGAATGGAACACTGGCCTTCTGGGTATTCTTCGATGCCAGCGGCAGGCCCATCGATCAGAAGCCGATTGAAGATTCTTCATACGATCCAAGACGACGTCCCTGGTATAATGCCGCGCGAAGCCAGGGCGCCCCGGTCTCTGTCGGCCCCTACGCCACCGCAACGACAAACGCCTTGAGTCTGACGCTCGCCATGCCGATGCAGAAAAACCCGGATGTCATCGTCGGCGTCGATGTTCTTCTGCAAACGGTCAGCAAGCTTCTCGCCAAGGAGATGGTTTCGGGCAACGCGCGTGGCTATGTCTTCGATGCGGAGAAAAACCTGATCGTCCATTCCGACCCTGCCGAAATGGAAAAGCTGCTGACAATCCTCTCCGCTCCACCGAAGGTCGCGGAGGATCTCGTGCCGATCCGCGACCCCGTTCTGGATGCCGTCCGACATCTGGACTGGAGTTCGGATTCGACCGAAGGCAAGATAACGCGCTTCACGGTTGATGGCGTAGACTATGTCGCACAGATTTCGGCCGTTTCCTTCTCTGGCCTGATGCGCGGCAATACTATCGTCATCACGGCTCCCCTCAGTGACTTTACAGGCCCAACCGAGGCTTTGCTCCGCAAAACCTTGCTGGTTGCGCTTGCCTTCCTCGCGGCCGGGATCATCGCCGCGCTGCTGATCGCGCGGCTGATCAGCAATGCCTTGTTCTCGCTTGCGGGCAATGCCCGGCGCATGGGCGATCTCGAGTTCAGCGGCTTCGAGAAGGTGCAGTCCTGGGTGCTGGAGATCAACATGCTCGGCGCTTCACTCGCCTCAGCCAGCGAGGCGATGAAATCCTTTGCGCTGTACGTTCCGCGGGAACTGGTGCGCAAGATCATTGCCTCCGGGCAGGCCATGGCAAACACTGCCGCGCGGCAGGAAGTAACCGTGCTTTTTACCGACATCCGGGATTTCACCACGATTTCCGAACAGCATTCGCCGGAAGAGATCGTCGATATGCTGACGGTCTATTTCGAGCTGATGAACGAAACGGTCGAGGCGCACAATGGCGCGATCATCCAGTATCTCGGCGATTCGATCTTCGGCATGTGGAATGCGCCCACAGCCAACCGCGATCATGTGGCTGATGGCTGTCGCGGCGCGCTTGCCCTCAAGAAGCGGATCGACAATTTCAACCGGGAAAACCGCGAAGCCGGCAGGCCTGAACTCGTCACCCGCTTCGGCCTCCATACCGGCGTCGCAGTCGTCGGCAGCGTCGGTGCACAATCGCGCCGGCAATATACGGCGATGGGCGATACCGTGAATGTCGCCTCGCGGCTTGAAGGCATCAACAAGCAGTTCGGAACCACCATCATCGCCAGCGGCAGCATCCGCGCGGTGGCTGGAGAAGCATTTGGCTTCCGCAGCCTGGGCGATGTTCAGGCAAAGGGGCGCATGGAACCGATCGAGATCTATGAACTTTACGATCTCGCCGAACCGCCCCCTGAGGCATCTCCCGAAAAGACCTGATAACGGCGGCGTATCATCTCAAAATCCTGTCCCGCCACGCAGCGATGTACAGCTCCGGTCGCCATGTTATAGCTGGGGCGACTAGAGTTTGTCAGGGAAAAGTGGAAACCGGTTTTCCCGAAAAGACAAACGGAAACAAAAGAAACTAGAGGATGTCTGGTTCAATCTGAACCAGACATCCTCTAGAAATGGACCCGATCTTCATGGCCGATATCAGCACGCCCCCGCTGCGCACCGTTCTGCGCATCCAGTTTTCCAAGGACCAGCGGTTGGGGCGCGGCAAGGTCGAACTGCTGGAACATATCAAGGCAACCGGCTCTATTTCAGCCGCTGGTCGGGCGATGGATATGTCCTATCGCCGGGCGTGGTTGCTGGTCGAGGAGATGAACACCATGTTCGATCAGGCCGTCGTTGCCTCTCAACGCGGCGGCAGTAGAGGTGGTGGTGCTGACGTCACACCCTTTGGTGAGGCAGTGGTTGCCCGGTTCCGCACGATGGAAGAAAAAACGGCTGCGGCGATCCGTGTGGATCTCGACTGGCTGGAGGAACACCGGAGTGCGGACATCACCGAAGCATAAGCAAGTTGCTCGAAAATGGGCCGCAACATGCTTTCAAGCCATCACGGCCGCTCGAACGCGACTGTCTTGACGATCGCATAGACCGGCTTGCCGATCGCGAGCTCCAGTCGCTCGGTGGAAAACCGGGTGATGCGGGATTGAATGAGATCGCCGCCGCAATCGATCGAAATATCCATCGTATCGCTGCTGCCGTAGGTCAGGCCCACAATTTCCCCGTCGAGCACATTGAGCGCGCTGATACCTTGAGGTTTCGTCGTCGCCAGCATGACGTCCCGCGCCGGGATATGCAGACGCACGCGTCTTCCGATCTCATGGCGGCCGGGAATCAGGATCATCGCATTCTTTAGCGCAACCGTGGTCAGTCCATGTACATCATCGACGGCCCGTACGGTGCCTTCCAGCAGCGCCCCCGTCTCGCGCCGCTCGGCTGCGATGGAAACCGTATTGTCACCGAGGATATCGGCCGCTGTGCCGAAGGCCCGGACCTTGCCGGCCTCCATGACCACCACATGATCGGCAAGCCGCGCAACCTCCGCGACCGAGTGGCTGACATAGACGATCGGCACGCTCGTCTCGTCGCGCAACCGCTCCAGATAGGGCAGGATTTCCGCCTTGCGCTCTTCATCCAGCGCCGCGAGTGGCTCATCCATCAGGAGCAACCGCGGCGTGGACAGCAGCGCCCGTCCGATGGCGACACGCTGTTTTTCGCCGCCAGAAAGATTGGATGGCCGCCGCTCCAAAAGCGCCTCGATGCCGAGCAGATCGACGATGCGGGCAAAATCCTCACCGCACGTAGACTTCGGTGCAAACCATCGGCCGTAGCCGAGGTTCTTGCGCACCGTCAAATGCGGGAAGAGTCGCGCCTCCTGAAAGACGTAGCCGAAGCGGCGGCGATGGCAGGGCACGAATCGCCGCGCATCCGTATCCACCAGCACATCGTCATCCAGCGTTACCTGTCCCTGCTGCGGCGCTGTCAAGCCGGCGATGATGCGCAGGAGCGAGGTCTTGCCCGAACCGGAGCGCCCAAACAGCGCCGTCACGCCGCCTTCGGAGGTGAAAGACGCATCAAGCGAAAATTGGCCCAGCTGATGCCGGGCTTCAACGATCAGGCTCATTCGACGTCGATCCTCCGTCCGACGAACCGCGCCATGAACTCGGAGGCGAGCAGCGCAGCCATGGAAATAGCAATAGCAACGAGCGTGAGCCGCATCGCGCCGAGATCGCCGCCCGGCACCTGGGTAAAGGTATAGATCGCCGCCGAAAGCGTCTGGGTCTCGCCGGGAATGTTAGACACGAAGGTGATAGTCGCGCCGAACTCGCCCATCGCCTTGGCAAACGAGAGGATCATGCCGGCGATCACGCCCGGCAGGATCAGTGGAAGAGTGACGGTCGCAAACACCCAGAGCGGCGAAGCCCCGAGCGTGCCGGCCGCCTCTTCAAGCTTGCGATCCACTGCCTCGATTGACAAGCGGATAGAGCGTACCATCAGGGGAAAGCCCATGATACCGCAGGCAAGCGCCGCCCCTGTCCAGCGGAAGGAGAGCACGATGCCGAACCAATCCGCGAGGAAAGACCCCACAGGGCCGCGCCGACCGAACAGCAGAAGCAGGATGAAGCCGGTAACGACAGGTGGAAGGATCAACGGCAGATGGACGACGCCGTTGAGCAGTGACTTGCCCCAGAAGCGACCGCGCGCCAGCGCCATGGCAACGAGAATGCCGAAGGGCAAGCTCGCGAGCATGGCGACAAGCGATATCCGAAGGCTCAGATGGATCGCCGTCCACTCCGCGTCGCTCAGTGCCAGCCAGTCCAATAGTTTACCTCGTTTATACCGGCCTCGCGGCATCCCTCATGAAATCTCATCAGGATCAAAGATGAGACAAGAGCTCGCCGCCGGCCACCTTCTCCCCGCCTGCGGGGAGAGGGAACAATGGAGTTTGCCGCTCTTTGTACCGTCTATTTCAGGAGGGTGAAGCCCTGCTGCGTAAAGAACGCCGCAGCCTTGTCGGATTTCAGGAATTCCAGATACGCAGCCGCATCCGCATTCTTCGATTCAGAGAGAATGGCGACCGGATAGATGATCGGCGGGTGGCTCTCTTCCGGGAAGGTGCCAACGACTGCAACACCCGGATCAGCGGCCGCATCCGTCTGGTAGACGATGCCATAGGGAGCCTCACCACGCGAAACGAGCGCCAGCGCCGCCCGAACGCTTTCAGCACCCGCAACCTTGCCTTCAACCGAAGCCCAGACACCGAGCTTTTCAAGGGCCGCCTTGCCGTATTTACCGGCCGGAACCGAATCCACGGCGCCCATGGCAAGCTTGCCATCACCGACGAGGCCGGCAAGGTCGAAGCCTTCCTTGATCTCGACCGTCTTTGCCCCATCCTTCGGCGCAACGAGGACGATGCGATTGCCGAGCAGGTTGGAGCGGGTATCGTCCTTGATCAGCTTCTTTTCAGCGACGTAATCCATCCAGGCGAGGTCGGCAGAGATGAAAAGGTCAGCCGGCGCGCCGGATTCGATCTGTTTGGCGAGCGCCGATGAGGCCGCATAGGAGACGGTCGTCTGCTTGGCGCTTTCCTTCGTCCATTCGGCATTGGCCGCATCAAGTGCGTTCTTCAGGCTGGCTGCGGCAAAGACGGTGACCGTGTCGTCGGCCATGGCCGGGCTGGCAATGGTGGTAAAGCCGGCAACGGTGACAGCAACGGCAATCTTCGTCAGCCTGCCCAAAAGATGAAATGTCATGGAATATTCCCTCCGGTTTGATCGAAATATCCGAATGGATATAGCGAAGCCGAGTGGATGACTAGCGTTATATTCAGATAAATATATTGCTGGAAAAAAGAAGGCCGCGCGGTCGTCGCGCGGCTTGCCCTTCCTGACTAAAGCGTCCTATCGAAACAGTTTTTCCACGTCCTCCCGTCCGATCCCGATCTTCTCACAGTGGTCACGACAGAGGGCGACGTAGTTGTGCACATCGAAGAAACCGTTCGGCTCGCCGCTCTCATCGAGCCAGATCAGCAGCCCCTTGACCTGGAAGAATACCCTTATCGGCTGCTCGTGTTCATCGGCAACCAGCGTATGCCCCCGCCCGGCGTCTCATGGACGAAATCGCCGGCCGTCGCCGTCCAGTCATGCTCCAGATAACCCCACACGCCGGAGATCGTGTAGGCAAAGACTTCACGCGGATGGTAATGGCGGTTCACGAGACCTGCTGGACAGTTCAACCCTGAAGATATCGGAGGCAGCCGAAGCGCTCGGCTTCAAGGATGCCGCTTATTTCGGCCGCTTCTTCAAGCGCATGGCGGGCGTCTCCCCCCGCGCATACCGACAAGGCATCCCACTGAAGCATGTCCGGTCCGAAACGAGCTACGCCGCCTGGCCATAAAAGCCGTAGAGCACCGGCATCAGGCCCGCCAAGGCTTCGAACCGCTTAAAGGACTTGTGCTCGTCGCGCGTCCAGGCGGTTTCGGCCAGGGCCGAAAGCCGCGGAAAAACCAACCTGTCAAAAACTGCCCGGTCGCTCATCGGCTCCGACCAGATGCAGCACTGGACGCCAAGCAGGCGCGTCTTCTGCTCTTCGCTCCAGCCCTCGACCGGATCGAAAGTGTAGAGCTTCTCCGGGCTGGACCACCCCACCCAGCTTGCTCCGGGCTCGGACCACGCGGTGCTATTCGCCATGTCCAGATAATAGACTTTTCCAGGGCAGACGACGAGATTGTAGCCCTCGCCAGCCAGCGCCGCCGAAGCCTCAACCGTGCGCCATCCAAACAGCAGCGACTTCGCCTTGTCGATTACGTTGCCATGGGCAGCCTCCTGCCAACCGCCGGTGACGCGCCCCCGAGATGCTAGGAACGCCTGAATACGTCCCAGAAAGGCCGATTGCAGCACGGCCGCACCCGAACCTTCGATATCGTCGGCCCCGTGATGGTTGGTGATGACATCAAGTCGTTTGGCATGGCCATCGGCCAGGGCATCGCCGCCAATCGCCCTCAATTCGCCCAAAGCCTGCGGCGAGCCGGACCACGCCCCCAGCGGCACCTCGTCGGCACCGACATGGAAGACGGCGCAGGGGAAAAGCTCGATCAGTTCGTCAAAGATCGTTTCGAGCGCGCGGTAAGTGTCCTCGCGCGCCGGGTTGAGGCAATTGTTGGGGAAACCCTGTACCGAGTGATAATTGCCGTGTTCGGCCGGATCGCGCAGTTCCGGAATGGCTTGCAGCATCGCGTAACAATGACCGGGCACATCAATTTCCGGCATCACCTCTATGCCCAGGTTCCCCGCCAGTGCGACGATCTCCCGGATCACCGCCTTGGTATAGTACCCTCCGCTCCGCTGCGGCGCCGAGCCGAGCAGCGGCGGGATGGCAAGCCCGTGGCCGCGCCAGGCACCGATTTCGGTCAAGGCGGGATAAGCCTCGATCTCCACCCGCCACGCCTCGTCATCGGAGAGATGCCAGTGGAAGCGGTTCAGCTTGTTCCAGGCGAGAATATGCAGGAAGCGCTTGATTTCCGCAGCACCGTAGAATTGCCGGGCGACATCGAGATGCGTGCCGCGCCATTCATGTAAAGGCGTATCGACGATCTCGCCTTCTCCGGGAAAAATGAAGGTTCCCGGATGAAGCCGCGCGCCGCGCAGGATTTGCCCGAGTGTGATCAGGCCGTAGAGCAGCCCGCCATGCCCACCGCCCGCAACGGCAACCTCATTGGGCGCGAACCGCAAAATATAGGCTTCCGACCCCAAGGGCTCGTCCCTGCTCAGCGTCACCGGCAAACCGCCCTCGCTGGCGGAACGCACGATGCCTTCGGCGGGAAACAGATATTCGACAAGCTGCGAAAAAGCATCGGCAGCCTTTGTCGCGTCTCGTCCCTCCGGTCGAAGCGCAAAACCGGGTGGTGGAGGGGCGTTGCCTGATACGTTGACGGACTGCGGCCAGGGAAGAATGGAAACGGAGACAGGAGCCGCGACCGGCACCGGATAAACCAAGGCGCCACGCTTCAACTCCGCATTGTTGCCGCTGTTTCCCATAGGCGACACCGCAACCGTGGCAGAGGTATCGTCAGCGAGAACAAGATAGGCCGCCGTCACACCATCAGTCCAATGATTGAGCGGATCGCTCATCCGTCGGATCGTCACCGCCCATGAGGCGCCTGGCTCAAGCACGAAGCCTTCCGGCGGCCGCAATTCCGCGTGGTTGGAGAGCCAGTGCACCAGAGTGCCGCCCTCGATATCAGCGCCTTGACCGATCCGTGCCGGACCTGACACGCAAAGCCGGAAATTGCGGATGGGAGCATCGGAAAGGTTTGCAAGGGTCAACCGATAGCTGCCGCCCTGTTCATCAGACACCCAGAGGTTTTCGAGCCGAAAAGAGCATTGGTTCGTCATGACACACCTCCCGTTCACTCGACCGAAGTCAGCATGCCGGCATAGATACCGGGTGCCGAATTCGGAATCGGCATCGCACCCACCGCCCGCTCATAAAAGGCTGCCGGCCCGACATCGCCGATAATCGCATAGGCATATCCCATCGTCTTGAGATCGATCAGCGATGCCAGCAGCAGCGCTTGGCCGATGCCCTGCCCGCGTACGCTCTCGTCGACACCCGTCGGCCCGAAGAAGCCGCGGGCAATCGATTCGTGGCAGGCGAAGCCAACGAGCTTGCCCTCCTTCGTCGCCAGGAAACAGCCCGGCGGCTGGCGGGAAAAGGCAACCGCTGTTTCTCCTGCCCAACCCGCGCCAAAGCGGCTGCGCACCCAATCAGTCACCAGTTCCAGCTCCGGCGCCAATGCCCGCCTTATCATGACACCGGTATCAGTCACGCGGGCATCGACTGCCGGATCGGCTGAAACGAGCGAAAGATTGACCAGATAATCCATGTGAGACCTTGCAGATAATCGGGCTATCCGTGTGGAGCGCCCGGAAGAAGGGATGAAGCGTTCAAACCGCCCACTTCAAGCTAATGTCCGCTCGTCTGGAGCGTGACGACGTCACCCGGCAAGGTAAAAACATGAACGGGCTCGCCAACGCCCTTCAGCGGGAACGAACCCAAGCTCTCGAGTTCCACGTCGTCGCGCACCATTTCCGCAAAAGCAGCGGACAATAAAACCGGCCGGCCGGTTTCTTTCGTCAAGGTTTCAAGCCGCGAGGCGATATTCACCACGGGACCGATAACCGTAAAATCCAGCCGCTTGCGCGATCCGATATTGCCATACATCACGTCGCCGACATGGACGCCGACACCATAATCGAGCAGCGGACGATTGCGTTCGGCGTTTTCGAGATTAAGGGCAGTCATCGCAGCTCTCGCCTCTGTAATAGCATTGAGCAAATCGAGACCGGCCCTGGGGTTGCTGAGCGGAAAGATGGCAAGGAGGCCATCGCCCATGAATTTCAGGATCTCGCCGCCATGGGCCTCGATCGGTTCGGACATGGCGTCGAAATAGGCATTGAGCAGGTCAATCACCTCGTCGCGCGGCCAAAGGTCGGAAATCGTCGTGAACCCTCTGAGATCGCAGATCAGAATGGCGGCCTCGACGGTGACGCCGCTGCCGCGCGTCGTGGCGCCAGCGAGAATCTGCTCACTGGCATGCGGGCCGACATAGGTACGAAGGAAAGTACGCGCCAGAATGTTTTTCAACCGAATTTCGGTAACAAGCGTCAGCGCGGGTGTCAGATCCCTCAGGAATGTCAGATGCTCTTCGAGAAATCCGCCCGGACGGTCGCTGGCAAACGTCATGACATGACGTTTGCCAAGCGTGTGATCCATCGGCCAGGCAACGTAATCCGTCAGTCCCTCCCTGCTGAGTTCAACATAGAGTGAATAGGGATGGCCGGTTTCAGCCAACCCCTCGAGGTTTTGGCGAACCTCTGGCGTCCCGCTCAATATCTCGTTTGCCGGGCTGCTTTGAAACTGAGGGGTCGCTTCCACCCCGTAACCGAAGAAGCTGATCTTCGCCTCATCCATCCCCGTGCGCCAGAGGATGCGGGCACCCAGCCATTCGGGATGGTTGGTGCGAAAATGCAATGTCGCTCGGGCGACGGGGACACCTGCAGTCCGCAATCGGGTACACATTTCAGTCACGATATTGTCGATGAAGCGCTCGTCGCGCGTTCCCTGGATCAGCCAGTCGAGAATGGCCCGCCGCTGAACAGGCCATTGCCCCTCGACATCCCCCTGAGGAACCGCGCTCGTCTCCGTTTCAGAATCCATGACGTCGCCGCTCCCGTAGCATCGATGCGCGAAGGTCTGTTTGTCCTTACGCCGGATACCGATGACTAGATTTCTAGGGAAGCTGCAAGTCAAGAACCGGGCACGCCAAATGGAAACAGATGGCTCAACTCTTTCTCGGCGTAAAGCTTCCGGTCATTGCGATGCACAATACCCGAAAAAATGCAAAAAGACCTCTCGCGTCGCGCAAGAGGCCTTCCGTATTGGGTCTGGACGTCGGGAATATCCGAAATCCGGAAAAGGGAATGCGGCGCGGTCGGGACCGCGCCGCCTGTTTCTTAGAAGCTCTGGTAGGCCACGATGACGGCGGCAACCTGGTCGGTATCGAGAGCTGCGAGCTGCGAGGACGTCAAAGCCTGCAACTGGTTGCTCGTCAGGTTGGCGATATCGTCGGTGGAGAGGCCCGGGAGGGCCTTCACATTGATCGCAGCGATGTCATCGGTCGAGAAGGTTACCAGGTCTTCCGTTGCGAAGGCGCCGATTGCTGCCGAGCTGAGAGCCGCGACCTGGTTGGAGGTCAGAGCCTCGACCTGGTCGGTCGTCAGCGCCTGGATCTGAGCGGTCGTCAGTGCAGCAACCGCCTTCGAGTTCAGAGCGATGATCTGGTTGGTGCCGAGAACCGCGATGTTGTCGGTGCTCAGCGCAGCCACCTGCGTCGAGCTCAGGGCATTGACCTGACCGGTCGTCAGGGCGACGAGCTGGTCGGAAGTCAGGGCCTGAACCTGGGCAGTCGTCAGAGCCAGAAGCTGGGCGCTGGTCAGGGCCGCAACCTGCCCCGTACCGAGGGCCGCAAGGTTGTCCGTGGACAGACCTGCCAGAGCCTTGGTACCGATCGAGGCGATATCCGCGGTGGACAGCGTAACCACGTCGTCCGAACCGAGTGCACCGAGCGCTGTCGAGCTAAGTGCAGCGACCTGGCCAGTCGTCAGGGCTTCGACCTGATCGGTGGTCATCGCACCGATCTGAGCGGTGGTCAGGGCCGATACAGCCTTGGAGCTGAGAGCGGCAACCTGGCCGGTAGACAGTAGAGCGACGTTATCGGTATCGAGAGCCGGGATCTGAGTCGCGGTCAGCGTTGCGACCTGTGCAGTCGACAGAGAGCCGATCTGGTCGGTCGTCAGGGCGCCAACCTGCGCCGAGGTGAGCGACATGATCTGGTTCGTGGTGAGAGCTGCAACCTGACCGGTGGACAGTACCGCAATGTTGTCCGTCGTCAGCGAAGCCAGTGCCTTCAGGCCGATGGCTGCGATGTCGTCGGTCGAGAACACTGCGATCTGATCCGTCGATAGGGCGGCGATTGCAGTCGAGCCCAGCGAGCCGACCTGACCAGTCGTCAGGGCAGCTGCCTGATCCGTGGTCAGCACGCCGATCTGAGCGGATGTCAGGGCGGCAAGAGACTTGGAGCTGAGAGCAGCAACCTGGCCCGTCGTAAGAACGGCGACATTGTCGGTGCTGATCGCTCCAACCTGCGTCGCGCTGAGCGCCGAAACCTGCGCGGAACTCAGAACAACAGCCTGGTCGGTGGTGATGGCACCGATCTGAGCCGTCGTGAAGGCGGCCATCTGGGTGGCGGTCAGAGCGGCGAACTGACCCGTGGAGAGTGCTGCGACATTATCCGTGGACAGCGAAGGCAGATACTTCACACCGATCGAAGCGACGTCTTCAGTCGAGAAGGTTGCGAGGTCTTCCGTACCGAGTGCACCGATTGCTGCGGCACCGAGAGCGGCGACCTGCGTCGAGCTCAAGGCTTCGACCTGGTCGGTCGTGAACGCATTGATCTGGTTCAGCGTCAGAGACGCGACGGACTTCGCGCTGAGCGCCAGAACCTGGCCGGTCAACAGCAGCGCGACGTTGTCGGTGCTGATAGCTGCGGCCTGGGTGCCGGTCAGGGATGCAACCTGCGTGGTGGTAAGAACGCCGACCTGGTCGGAGCTCAGGTTACCGACCTGCGCCGTAGTGAGCGATGCAACCTGTGCCGTGGTTAGAGCAACAACCTGGGCCGTCGACAGCGACGCGATGCTACCGGTGGAGAGTGTTGCCAGCATCTTGGTGGAGATGGCGGCGACGTCTGCGGTGGAGAATGTAGCCAGATCATCGGTGCTAAGCGCACCGAGAGCAGCCGCGCCGAGAGCAGCGACCTGCGTCGTCGTCAGGGCTTCGACCTGATCGGTCGTCAGGGCGTTGATCTGGTCGGTGGAGAGCGCAGCAACTGCCTTCGGGTTCAAGGACGCAACCTGATCCGTGGTCAAGGCCGCAACATTGGCGGTATTCAGGGCACCGATCTGAACTGTGCTCAGCGCCGCAACCTGGCCACTTGACAGGGCCACGACCTGATCGGTCGTCAGAGCCTGGATCTGGGTGGTCTTCAGCGCCAGAACCTGGCCCGTCGACAGTGCGCCGAGCTGACCAGTGGTCAGGATGGCAATGTTATCCGTGCTGATGGCGCCGATCTGGGTAGTGTTGAGGGCGCCGATCTGGCCCGCGGTCAAGGAGACAGCTTGGTCAGTCGTGAGGGCACCGAGCTGGGCGGTGGTCAGAGCCGCTATCGCGCCAGTGGAGAAGGCGCCGAGCTGCTCTGTCGTGAGAATAGCCACGCTGTCGGTTGACAAGCCGGCAAGCGACTTGGCGTTCAGGGCAGTAATGTCGGCCGTGGAGAGGACAGCAACCTGATCCGTGCTCAGGGCGCCAAGCGCAACCGAGCCGAGAGCTCCGAGCTGGCCTGTCGTCAGAACACCGACCTGATCAGTGGTCAAGGCATCGATCTGGGTCGAGGTGAGAGCTGCGACAGCCTTGGCGCTGAGTGCAACCACCTGGTCGGTGGAAAGCAGAGCAACGTTGTCGGTGCTGAGTGCTGCAGCCTGGGTTGCGCTGAGAACAGCGGCTTGAACCGTCGTCAGAGCGCCGATCTGATCGGTCGTCAGAGCTGCAACCTGAGTTGTCTTCAGGGCAACGATCTGACCGGTGGTCAGGGCGGCGACCTGGCCGGTCGAGAGCGAAGCGAAGCTCGCCGTGGACATCCCGGCCAGCGTCTTGCCGCTGATCGCGGCAACATCGGCGGTGGAGAACACGGCCAGTTGATCGGTCGACAGAGCGCCGATGGCGGCAACGCTCAGGCTGGCAACCTGTCCGGTGGTCAGGGCTTCAGCCTGTTCGGTCGTCAGGGCGCCGATCTGGCCGCTCGTCAGGGCCGAGATCGTCTTCGAGTTCAGTGCAACGACCTGGTCCGTCGACAGAGCGGCAACGTTAGCAGTGCTAAGCGCAGCAACCTGCTTGGCGCTGAGAGCAGCGATCTGCGCAGAGCCGAGAACGCTGACCTGATCGGTGGTCAGAGCGCCGATCTGAGCCGAGCTCAGGGCAGCGACAGACGCTGTGCCAAGAGCGGCAACCTGGTCGGTCGACAGCAGCGCAACATTGGCCGTCGTCAGGCCGGCAAGAGCCTTGGTGCCGATGGCGGCAACGTCACCGGCGGCAAGAGCGCCGAGTTGATCGGAGGTCAGAGCACCGATGGCAGCGGAACCGAGGGCTGCGATCTGGCCGGTGCTGAGGGCGGCAACCTGATCAGTGGTCAGGACTGCAACCTGTGCGGAGGTGAAAGCGGCAACAGCCTTGGTGTTCAGGGCTGCGACCTGATCGGTCGAGAGCAGAGCGACATTGTCGGTCGACAGCGCAGCAATCTGGGTGCCGGTGATGACGGCGGCCTGCGCGGTGGTGAGCGAACCGATCTGGTCGGTGGTGAGAGCATGGATCTGAGGGGTTTTCAGGGCTGCGACCTGACCGGTCGTCATGGCCGCGATCTGGCTGGTGGAGAGAGCAGCGATGTTGGCCGAGGAGAGGCCCGAAAACGCCTTTGCACCGATGGCAGCAATGTCATCGGTGGAGAATACGACGATGTCGTTGGTGGTGAGCGATGAGATGACGCTGGAGCTCAGCGAGCTGACCTGCGAAGCGGTTAGCGATTCGACCTGCTCGGAGGTCAGGTTCTGGATCTGGGCGGCGCTGAGTGCGGCAACCTGCGACGTCTGGAGGGCCGCGACATTGGCGGTGTCCAGAATGGCCAGCTGGCTGAGTGTGAGACCGGCAATAGCCTTCGTCGAAATCGCACGAAGCTGATCAGAGTCGAAAGCAGCAAGATCTTCAGTCTCGAAAGCTGCGAGCTGGCTCGAGCTGAGCGTGGCGATCTGCTTGGTGGAGAGCGCTGCCACATCTTCGGTGTTCAGCGATGCGATCGTTGCGGTTGAGAGCGACCGGATCTGATTGGTCGTGAGGGAAGAAACTATCGAGGTCATGGACGCGCGCCTATATGTTGACCGATTGCACATGCCATTCCGCTCCACCAGCAAGCCGGTGTCAGACGTATCCCGCGCCTGCCGATCAATCGCCCGTCCCATGGACTTGAGCTATTGGCATCGACCGTCCGGTCGCCTGTTGGAGAAAAACGACGTTCCGTGGAACATGGCTCGTAGGAGCCAGCGCGTTGGGAGGGCATCATGCAGCCAGGGCTTGCGCTCTGTTTCCCACGCCTGAAGATGTCTGCGTCTCGCGGAAAGCAAGAGTTTCATCGTCAACTGCTTTCGACACCGCAATCAATCGAGGGTCTGGGCAGAGGCCTTGGCACACATTTAATTCGCCAGTTTCTAATTTTGGGTTAATGCGACTATTAAATTGTACAGGATTGAGGCAACTGCCGCGTAAGGATTGCACCAGTATGGAACAACGACGGAAATCCTGCAGAAACGGCAACACAAGCCCAAAGCAAGCTACCGCTGATAAAAGCCCAGAACGCTTCTGCGCGTCGTTCAACGTCTGCCGTCAGGCGGCCTCTTTCTGGGATGCCCCATGCTCAACGATAATGCATTCGCCTCTAACACTGGTACGCCGCTGGTTGACGCCCTGACCCGTGCACGTAACCAGCTCATGCCGCTGGCCGAGCTGTTCCAGGTTGCCGAGAGCTTCAACATCACCGGAGAACGCTCTACCGCCGCCGAGATCTACAAGACCTGGGTCGCCTACAACGACGGCAATCCCCTGCTTCATCTCGCCTATTTCAATTATTCCGTGACCCTTCGGCAGATGGGCGATCTTGCCGGCGCGATCCAGACGCTGCAGGCCTGCCTGAAAATCGATCCCAAGTTCGGTCAGGCGCATATCAACCTTGGCCGCGCTCTTGAAGATTCCGGGCAGCTTGTTCAGGCTATCCAGCAGTGGAAGAAATATGTTGAAACCACCTCGGAAATCACGCCGGATCGCGTCAACCATCGCCTGATGGTGCTGCAGCATATCGGCCGCGTGCTGGAAAACGCCGGCCTTCTTGAGGAGGCCGAAAACACGCTTCGCCAAGCTATGGAACTGCGCCCGGACAAACACGAATCAGGGCACCATTGGACCTCGATCCGTCAGCGTCAGTGCAAATGGCCGACGCTGGTGCCTTCCGAGAACGTCACGGTCAAGCATCTACTCGATTCCATGTCGCCGCTGACGCTGGCCTGCTTTGCAGATGATCCGCTGTTCCAGCTCGCCAAAGCCTACCGCTACAACAAATCGCTGATCGGACGGCCCGACCTGCACGCCTTCCCGCTGCGCAAGCCGCGGCAGAAGAGCGGCACCCGGCAGCGTCTGCGCGTCGGCTACGTCTCGTCCGACCTGCGCGACCACGCCGTCGGCTTCGCCCTGAGCGAGGTTCTGGAACTGCACGACAAGAAGAGCGTCGAAGTCTTCGCTTATTACTGCGGCGATAACCGCACCGAAGATGCGACCATGCGCCGGATGAAAGCCGTCGTTGATCACTGGCGCGATATCGCGGGTGTTGGCGACCAGGATGCCGCAACCATGATCGTCAATGATGAGATCGACATCCTCATCGACGTCAACGGCTACACCAAGCATGCGCGGACAAAGATCTTCGCCTATCGCCCGGCCCCGGTCATCGTCAATTTCTGCGGCTATCCCGGAACCATGGGCAGCCCCTTCCATCAGTATATCATTGCCGACGAGCACATCATTCCGCCGGAAAACGAGCTTTACTATACCGAGAAGGTGCTTCGCATTCCCTGCAACCAGCCGGTCGACCGCAAGCGTGTGATCGGCAACAAGCCCACCCGCGCAGAAGTCGGCCTGCCGGAAAATGTCTTCGTCTTCGCAAGCTTCAACGGCATGCAGAAAATCACGGCCGAGTGCTTTGCACGGTGGATGCAAATCCTTGCCGCCACCCCGGACAGCATCCTGTGGCTGCTTGCCGGCCCGGAAGACGTAAACCTGCGCCTGCGACAGGTCGCGAGCCAGCACGGCGTCGCGCCCGAACGGCTGATCTTTGCACCCAAGGCAGGCAACCCACAGCATCTGGCCCGCATCGGCCTTGCCGATCTCTTCCTCGACACTTTCCCCTACGGCGCACATTCCACAGCAGCCGATGCATTGACCATGGGCCTGCCGATCGTAACGGTCCCCGGCAAGAGCTTTGCCTCGCGCTTCTGCGCCAGCATCGTCGCATCGGCCGGCATTCCGGAAATGATCGCAACGGATTTGACTGATTACGTCGCCAAGGCAATCGCACTCGGCAACGATAGGAAGAAGCTCGTCACCATCCGCGAAACGCTGCTGGCCAAGAAGGAAAAGAGCATTCTGCGCGATATGCCGGCTTCGGTTCGTCGCCTGGAAGAGGTCTACTGGCAGATGCAGGGCGAATGCGAGCGTGGCGAAACCCCGATGCCGGATCTCAGGAACCTCGACACCTATTACGAAATCGGAGTCGAACTTATTGCCGCGGAAACTGGTTGGGACAGCGAGGAAAGCTATCGAGCGCGTTACCTCGACAAGCTCACCAAGTGGAACACCTATGCACCGTTGATGCAGGACAAGCGTCTCTGGTCCAAGTAAGACCACGCTCGTCACTCTGAAATATCGAAATCCCTTGGCGGCCAACCGCCAAGGGATTTTTTGATGCCCTTCAGATATTGAAACGATGTTCCTTCGCCGTGTCCGGCGTCGCCCAGACGGTCTCGCCCGGCTGGAAACTCGCGCTGCCCAGCGTGCGGGCGACCATATCGCCAAGCCCCTCGACCCGGAAATAGACGAGCGCATCCGCGCCCAGTCGCTCCACATGCCGGATCTTGCCACTCCAGCGGCCGCGCTCGGATGACAACGTCAGGTCTTCCGGCCGGATACCGTAGGTCTTGCAGCCCAGGCCTTCGGCTGCCGCCCCAGTGTAGAGGTTCATTTTCGGACTACCGATGAAGCCAGCGACAAAGGGAGTTGCCGGCTTGTTGTAGAGATCCATCGGGCTCCCGACCTGTTCGATGCGGCCGCCGTTCAAAACCACGATCTTGTCGGCCATGGTCATCGCCTCGACCTGATCGTGGGTGACATAGATCATAGTCGTGCCGAGCCGCTTGTGCAGGTCGGTAATTTCGAGCCGCATCTGGGCACGAAGCGACGCATCGAGGTTCGACAGCGGCTCGTCGAACAGGAACACCTGGGGATTGCGCACGATGGCGCGGCCAATCGCGACGCGCTGGCGCTGGCCGCCGGAAAGCGCCTTGGGCTTGCGGTCGAGCAGATGCGTCAGCTGCAGCGATTCCGCGGCGTCGCGCACCTTCGCCTCGATCTCTGCCTTGGGACGGCTGGCAAGAGACAGGCCGAAACCGATGTTCTCGGCGACCGTCATATGCGGATAGAGCGCATAGGACTGGAATACCATGGCGATGCCGCGCTTGGACGGCTCGGCATAGGTCACGTCCTGCCCGCCGATCGTCAGCATGCCGGAGGTGACATCTTCCAGCCCGGCGATCATGCGCAGGAGCGTGGATTTCCCGCAGCCGGACGGGCCGACGAAGACGACGAATTCGCCAGACCTGATGTCGAGATCGATGCCCTTGATGATCTCGAGCGCACCAAAACTTTTGCGGATGTCCTTGAGTTCTACGCCTGACATGCACTTAGCCTTTCACGCCACCGGCGGTCATGCCGGCAACGATCTGTCGATTGAAGAAGATGAAGACGATGAGCGGCGGGATCGTCACCAAGAGGATGTTCATGAAGAGCAGATTGTACTGGCTCGTGTACATGCTCTGGAAATTGTAGAGCGTCAGCTGCACCGTCACGTTTTCCTTGCCCGGCAGGTAGTAGAGCGGGTTGGTGAAATCGTTGAAGATGGCAATCGACTGCACGACGATATTGGTCACCGTCACGGGCTTCAAAAGCGGCATCACCACCCGGAAGAAGATCTGCCAGGGTTTTGCGCCATCGATCAGCGCCGCCTCGTCCAGATCACGCGGAATGGTGCCGATGAACGAGCGATAGAGCAGTGTCGAAAAGGAGAGATTGTAGGCGACCTGGATCAGCACCATGCCGGTCATCGTCTTGAACAGGCCGATCGATTGCAGAAGCCCGATAGTCGGCACCACGGCCGGCGGCATCATCAGGCCGATCAGCAACGCCGTCTGCGCCACGCCATTCCAGCGGGACCGACGACGCTGCATCACATAGCCAACCATCGCCGAAAGCACGACGAGGATCGTCACGGAGAACACAGTGATGACAGTGGAATTGAAATAGGCGAGCAGCAGCTGATAGTTGCGCGCCTCGACGACCGCGACCAGATTGTCCCAGAGCAGCCATTCCTTCGGCAACGCGAAGTTGAGCCGCGAGGCCTCGGAGCGGGACTTGGCAGCCTGCAGCGCGATGAAAAGGAACGGCACGATGAAAACAACGGCAGCGACGGCAAGCGAAATGCCGCCGACGACGACCGGACGATAGCGCCTCATTGCTCGATCTCCCGTCGGTTGAACATGATGGTCAACGGCACCATGATGACTGCAATCAGGGCAAACAGGATGACATTGCCCGCGGTCGAGAGACCATAGAACCCGGCCTGATACTGCTTGTAGATGACGGAGGCGACGACATCGGAGGAGAAGCCCGGCCCGCCCCGCGTCATCGCCCAGATCAGATCGAACGACCGCAGGCCACCAATCAGCGACAGCGTGACGACCGTCACCGTCGCCGGCCGCACGAGCGGCAGGGTGATGCGGCGGAACTGCTGCATGCGGGTCGCGCCGTCGATGCGCGAGGCCTCGTAATAATCCGGGCTGATCGCTGCAAGACCAGCGATGAAGATCAACGTCGCGAGACCAACCCCCTTCCAAAGATCAACAAGCGCCACGGAAAACAGCGCGAGCGCCGGATCGGTAAGCCAGCCCGGCCCATCGATGCCGATGGCTTCCAGCGCCACATTGATGATGCCGCGGGTCGGGTGCATCATCACAGTGAAGGCGATGCCGATGCCGATGGTCGAAACGAGAACGGGGAAGAACACGACCGTGCGCAGGAAGCCGCGGGCAATGATGTTGCTGGTGAGCAGAACGGCCAGCAGCAGCCCGAAGATCGTCTTCAGCCCCGAGGTCATGACGGCATAGATCAGCGTGTTGATCAGGCCCTGCACCAAGAAGGGCTCGGAGAAGAACTGGCGGAAGTTCTCAAGGCCGATGAATTCAGCCGTCGTCAGGTCCCAGCGCGTCAGGCTGTACCAGAAGGACGTCGCCGTCGGCACGAGGAAAAGAACGCCGTAGATCACCGCTGCCGGCAGGAAAAACCAGAGCGGATAGGGCGATGTGCGTTTCGTGGCCTCGACCATGGGTCCTCCTTCCACGGCATGGGGGAACCGCCCGCTGTCGCGGGCGGCTTGTTCTTAAAGCAGATCAACTCACCAGCTGGGAATGCCGAGCTGCTTGGCCTGCTTGCGCACATCTTCATCGTAGAGCGCGGCCGCTTCCGCTGCGGGTCGCATGCCCGAGCCCACCTCGACGGTGATCTGCTCCAGCGCCGGCCCCTTGATCGGCGACAGGAACTCCAGTGCGGGGGCAGTCTTGCCCTCTTTAAAGTAGGGGAGCATGTCGGTGATGGCGGCAGGCACGTCCGCCGGCAGATCGCAGCCGTCAATCAGCGGCGGCCCCTGCACGGTATTGACGGCCATGATCGCCTTGCAGCCATCGACGCTGCCGACGAAATCGGCGAATTTCTTCGCCTCTTCCACATTGGCCGTCGTCTTCGGAATATAGACCGCCGGCGGCATCCAGACCGTCAGGCCGTTGTTGGCTGCGTCATCACCGGGCTGGGCGAAGAAGCCGACATCCGCCATTTCATCGGGATAATTCTGCTTCAACGCGCCGATGGCGAAGGACAGCATCGGATAGTGAGCAGCCTCCCCGGTTGCCACCATGCGCAGACCATCATCATAGGTGCCTGCGCCAAAGTCCTCGTTCAGAAGGCCCTTGTCATGCACTTCCTGCAGACGCTCGAAGCCTTTGACGGCTGCCGGCGTCGTTGCGTATTTCGCCTTGTTGGCCGTGTAGTCGGCTGCGAAATTCGGCACCTGCGCCTGCAGATTGTAATAATCCGCCAGCACGAAGAGCTGCGACGTCCAGGTATCGCGATAGGTCTGGGCAACGGCAACCTTGCCGGCGGCCTTGACCTTTTCGTTGTTGGCCATGAACTCAGCCCAGGTCTTGGGCGGCGTCAGGCCAATCTCGGAATAGATCTTCTTGTTGTAGAAGATGCCACCGGCCATGGTCGTGCCGTAGGGCACGCCGTAAACCTTGCCATCGGCCGAGACGACCGATTTGAAACCATCTGCAATCTTCCCCTGTGACGACAGGTCGCTCAAGTCCAGCAATGATGTCTCGGGCTTTAGCGCCTGCAGCAGCGAGCCGGAATTGTAGAGAAAGACATCGGTCATCTCGCCGGTCGCAAGCCGGGTCTTGACGATATTGTCGCCCTCGCCGCCGCCCGGGCGCTGCTCGACCTCGACGGTCACATCAGGGTGCTTCTCTGAATAGGCGGTCGCGAGCGCTTCTGCGGCCGCAACCGAATCGGCGTTGTTATCGACGAGAAAGCTGAGCGTGGTGTCAGCGAATGCCGTTCCAGACAGCAGAAGCGCTGTCAGGGCCGTCACAGTCGTCATTTTTGTCTTCATACGCAATGTCATGATGTTCCTCCTCCGAACAGTAAGACGACACGATGGAATGCATTAGTTGCTTTTCGGAATTTCAAAGGTGATCAGATGGCGACCGGCCGCCATCAGGGTATCGCCGGTAACGGGCTTGCCATCCAGAACCGGGTTGACGTGCCGCACCGTCGGCACGAACAGCCCCTCGCAGCCTTCGGGAAGGCTGACGATGTATTCGACCTTGCCATCGGCCATCGTCCACGACGCCTCGATCCGACCCTTGGCGATCTCGTGCCAGGCCGAAACGGGATTGAGCTTTTCGAGCGGCGTCGGCGAAATTTTTACACGGGCAAAGCCAGGATGCTCGGGATCGGGCGAAATGCCCGCCACGCTTTCAAAAAGCCATTGGCACACCGCCCCATAGGAATAGTGGTTGTAGCTGTTCATGTCGGGATCGTAGATCGTCCCGTCCGGCGCCATGGAATCCCAGCGCTCCCAGATCGTGGTCGCGCCCTGCTTCACCTGATAGAGCCAGCCCGGAACCTCTTCCTGCAGAAACACCTTCTCGGCCAGATCGTCCATGCCGAGCTTGGTCAGCGCTGGCAGAAGTGCCGGCGTTCCGATGAAGCCAGTGCCGATCCGGTAGTCCGCATCCTCGACGACGCGGCGGAAATGCCCCCTGGCTGCGTCCCAATGCTCAGCCGGCACGAGATCGTGCAGGAAGGCCAGCGCATAGGAGGTCTGGTCATTGTGGGCGAGACGGCCCGATGCCGAAATGTATTCAAAGGCGAAGGCCTCGCGGATTTCGCCGGCCCGGCGCTCCATCGCCTGCCGCAGATCATCGCGTCCCAGCACGCCGGCAATGCGGCCCAAAAGCTCGGTCGAGATGAAGTGATAGAGCGTTGCGGCGCAATCGTCGGCAATTGTCGGGCGTGGCTTGCGGTTGTCGCCGACGGGCTGCAGCCAGTCGCCGAAGGTGAAGCCGCGATCGCCCCAATGAGGCGGCGGGCGAACGATCGGACCATCCGAAATCGACCAGACGAAATCTACCCAGCGCACCATGGCATCGAAGCATTCGCCGAGCGCAGCGCGATCACCGTAGTGGGTGTAGAGAACCCAGGGAATGATGACAATGGCATCGCCCCAACCGGTGGAGCCGGCATAACCCGGAAAATGTTCGGGGTGCAATCGCGTCGGGTCCGGCGACACATGCGGGATCGCGCCGTCCGGGCGTTGATCGGCCATAACGTCACGCAGGTACTTGCGCAGGAATTGTTCGCTGTCGGCCAGCCAGCACGCTGTGGGCGCGAAGACTTGGGCATCTCCGGTCCAGCCGAGACGCTCATCGCGCTGCGGGCAATCGGTCGGCACCTCGATGAAGTTGCCGCGCTGCGACCAGACGGCGTTGAGAACCAGCCGGTTTACGAGGCCGGAGCCGCTTTCGAAACCGCCCTTGATCTCGGCGACCGAGGTGATCGGCACGGAGGAGATCGAAACGATCTCAACCTCGCCGGTGATCGTCACGCGGGCATAACGATAGCCCTGGAAGGTGAAGTAAGGCGCATAGGTCTCATCCCCATCACCCGCAAGCGTATAAAGCGTTTCGGCAACAGCGGTGCGGTAATTGCGATTGTCGAAAAAGCGATCGGGACCAAGCACTTCGGAATGCTCGACGCGCACCTGCGCACCTGCGCTGCCGCGCACGGTATAACGGACATAACCGCCGACATTCTGGCCGAAGTCATAGACCAGACGCCCTTCGTCATCGCGCCACTGATCGACCGGCACAAGAGCCGCCAGCTCGCGCACCGCTGCAGCCTCATGGGCAACAAGCAACGCCTTGTCGAAGGCGATGACCTCGCTGCCATGGGTTTCGCTCAGCGCCGCAAGCCGCGCGTCATAGACCTCGCCGAAATAGATCCCGGACTTCACAATCGGCAGGGCGCCACTCTTCCAGTTCGCATCGGTGGAAAGCAGAGTGCGACCACCGGCAACGAGCTCGGCAATCGCCGCGATCCGGTCGCCCCAGCAATTCGGAATGGCATCCTTGCCCCACATGAGCGGCGAACGGTACCAGCCATCCGCGAGCCAGATCTCGATGTGGTTTTCACCGGCGACCAGAAGCTGCGCGACGTCGTAGCGCTGATAGGCGATGCGGTGGTCGTAATTGGTCCATCCGGGGGTCAGCAGGTCTTCTCCGACACGCTTGCCATTGATGAAGCAGCGATAAAGCCCCTGCGCGGAAATGAAGAGTTCAACCGCAGCCGGCACGGCTTCCAGCGAAAACGTCTTCGAAACAAAACTCGCAGGACGACCGACGCCCTCATCCGACAACGGCGCGATCATCTCCGCAGCCCAGTTGCGCTGCTTCAGCCCCTTGCGGCTGGCGGTCGCGTGCATGTTCATGATGTCCTCCCTGACGTCGTGTAGAACGGTCTATGTATAACGTTCTACATTTTTTGCCCGGATGCAATAGAATTTTTTCGCGGCATCTGCCATGGTGGCAAAACTGTAGGGAATCCGGGGAAAAGAATGTCGCAGCGAGACGAGATCGCCATCACCAGGGAGCGAGTGACCATCAGGACGGTCGCCGCCCATGCGGGCGTCTCGGTGGCCGCCGTCTCCAAGGTTCTGCGCAATGCCTACGGCGTCAGCGAGGCACTGCGCAGCCGCGTCCAGACCTCGATCGGCACGCTCGGTTATCGCCCGTCGCGCACCGCGCGGGGCCTGCGCGGCAGCACGTTCACCATCGGCCTCCTGCTTGTGGATATCCGCAACCCGTTCCTGCCGGAGGTGATCGACGGGGTGAACGGTGTGCTTGCGCCCTCCCATTACAGCGCCATGATCGGCGTCGGCGAAGCCAAGGCACAGCTCGAAACGTCACTGATCGAATCGATGATCGACTACAAGATGGACGGCCTGATCCTCGTCGCCCCCCGCCTGCCCTCCGAGATCATATCGCGCTTTGCCGAACAGATCCCGATCGTCGCCGTGGGCTATCACGACCCGACGGCTGTGAATTTCGACACTGTCAATTGCGATGATCAGCAGGGTGCGACGCTCGCGGTGGAGGCTTTCATCGAGCGCGGCTATTGCAGGATTTCCATGCTCACCCTCGGTTCGCGCGAGGGCCATAGGGTCTCGGTCGTGCGCCAGCGCGAGATCGGCTATCGCCAGACCATGGAAGCGGCAGGGCTTGCTGCAGAAATCGACATCCACAGCATACCCGTTGCCTCGCCGGAACGGGAGGAAAGCATGCGCGCGTTCCTCTCGCGCCCAGACCGCCCCGAGGCCGTCTTCTGCTGGAGCGACATCGACGCGGTCACCTTCCTGAACGTCGCCGCCGAGATGGGCATCAGGGTTCCGGAAGACCTCGCCGTCATCGGCTACGACAATTCCCCGACTGCCGCACTCAGCCTGATCAACCTTGCCAGCATCGACCAGTCCGGCCGGGCGCTCGGCGTGCTCGCCACCGAGACGCTGTTGTCACGGATCGAAGGCCGGGAAGCGCCGTTGGCCCTTGCCAATGCCCCGTCCTTTATCGCTCGCCGCAGCCTCGGGCGTACAAAAACGAGCTGAAACGGATCTCTCTCCCACGATTGCTTGCCCCGCTGTCCCGGCCAGTCCCTGCCGAGCACGATGGGCCGGGAGGCCCTTTCCCGCAGGGGGCGCTTGCACATATCTTGCGTGAGACGGTGAAGCCCAACTCAGAGGAACATGTTCGTACATGTTCCCACCTCCCCCATTGCCAAAAACAGGTAATAGTCTTCCATCGAAGGGGACTAGTCCGAGGTTGCCGTCATGTTGGCCACGGTTGTCAGGAAATTTCCAGAGCACGAACTGATCGTTCGCAGGCTCTATGTGCGCAAGCCGGAATTCCGGAGCCTTTGCGAAGACTATGCCACGGCAAGAGCCGCACTCGAACGCTGGCAGGCGGATACTGGCAAGATGGAAGAATTTCAGCAGCTGGTCGAAGAGATTGAGGCGGAGATCGAGGACGTCATCCATGGAGCGCTGGACGCGCTGCGCAATACCCACCCGCAAGGGGAGACATAGCCCTGATGAGAATATGGGGAATACTCAGCCACAAATGTTGTTGCGTGGCCAAAGACAGTCAAGCCAATATCGTCCCCGCTCACGCGAAGTTAGGGCAAACACTCGGAGGTTTCTTTATGTCCGGATTACACAGGTTGGCAGCGATCGCTGCAGCAGCCATGCTGGTGCTGGCGCCGCTTTCAGTGCGGGCGGACGATCTCCCTTCCTGGAACGACGGCGCAGCAAAACAGGGCATCGTCGATTTCGTCTCGGCAGTGACGACGGCCGGCGGCACTGACTATGTGGCGCCGGACGAACGCGTCGCCGTTTTCGACAATGACGGAACGCTCTGGAGCGAGCAACCGATGTATGTCCAGCTCGCTTTTGCACTGGACCGGGTCAAGGCGCTCGCGCCGGAGCATCCCGAATGGAAGGATACCGAGCCGTTCAAGTCTGTCCTCGCCGGCGATGCCGCCGGTGTCGCGGCAACCGGTGAAAAGGGCCTGGTTGAAATCCTCGCCGTCACGCATGCCGGCATGACCAGCGATGAATTTACCAAGATCGCTACCGACTGGATCAGCACGGCAAAACATCCCAAGACCGGCAAGCTCTATACCGAGATGGTCTATCAACCGATGCTGGAACTTATCTCCTACCTGAAAGCCAACGACTTCAAGGTGTTCATCGTTTCCGGGGGCGGCATCGAATTCATGCGGCCGTGGACTGAACGCGTCTATGGTATTGGGCCGGAAAACGTCGTCGGCTCCTCGATCAAGTCGAAATACGAGGTGCAGGATGGCAAGCCCGCGATCGTTCGTCTGCCAGACGTCGATTTCGTCGATGACGGTGCGGGCAAGCCGATCGGTATCTATACGCATATCGGCCGGCGCCCCATTGCTGCCTTCGGCAATTCCGACGGCGATTTCCAGATGCTGGAGTGGACGACGTCACGAACTGGGCGTAGCTTCGGCCTGATCGTTCATCACGATGATGGGGATCGGGAATATGCCTATGATCGCCAATCCCATTTTGGAAGGTTGGACAAGGGCCTGGACGAAGGACCGAAACACGGCTGGACAATTGTCAGCATGAAGAACGACTGGAAACAGATTTATCCGGAATAGGCTTCGATGGGCGCGGCAAGACGATCACGAGCCGCGTTTCGCCCATGGGCGCGTAAAGAAGAACAGGTGCATTCAGAATCCACGGATTGGGAGTTGATAGCATGCCAGACATTTTCAGCCTTATCGGACGCTCACTCGGCACGGCAGCGCTTTTGCTGTCGGTCGCAGCTGCGCCGATTTCAATCCCCGAAGCCAGGGCACAGGACACCCAGGCCGCAGCAGCTGCTCCGAGCGCAGATGCTGATGCAGACACGCCCGATCTTCTGACAGAAGATGAACTGGAGGTGCTCGTCGCCCGCATCGCCCTCTATCCGGACGAGCTGGTCGCCGTCATCACCTCCGCCTCGATTTTCCCCCTGCAGATCGTGGAGGCGCAGCGGTTCCTCGATCAATCGAAGGCCAAGAAGGACCTGAAGCCCAAGGACAGCTGGGACGGCAGCGTCATCTCCCTTCTGAATTACCCCCAGGTCGTCAAGATGATGAGCGACGACCTCGAGTGGACACAGTCGCTCGGCAGCGCCCTCACCTATCAGCAGAAGGATGTGCTGATCGCCATACAGACGCTGCGCGACAAGGCGGTCGCCGACAACGTCATCAAGAGTGACGACAAGATTACCGTCGTCAATGAGGGCGACAATGTCGTCATCCAGTCCACGAACCCCGAAAAGGTCTACGTGCCGCAATACGAGCCGCAAATGCTCTATGAACCGAGCTATGCTCCGGCTCCGATCAGCTACTATCCTGAACCCTACCCCAATTATTACTACCCGACGGCAACCTTCTTTGCAGGCGCGGTGACGGGTGCAATCTGGGCCTCAGCGGTCGATTGGGACGATTGGGGTGTATGGGGAGGAAACTGGGGCGGCGGCGATGTCGATATCGACTGCGACAACTGCTTCAACAACGTCGATATAGATCGCGACAAGTTCAAGATGGGTGATGTCGACTGGAAGAATGTCGACCGTTCCAAGATCAAGTTCGACAAGAACCAGTTCAACAATATCGATCGCACCAAGATGCGTAACGATTTCAAGGGAAATCGCGAAAACAACATCGGTGTCAAGGCAAAGGATTTGCGTCGCGACGGCGGTAACACCATCGCCAACAATCGGCCTAAGGTTACCACAAACGACATTCGCAAGAGCAAGGTCGATGCGGATCGTGCTCGCAACAAGAGCGCTAGTGCCGGAAATCAGCGACCGGGCAAGGGGCAGAACGCTGCCAACCAGCGGCCGGGCAAAGCACAGAACGCTGGTGCCAATCGTCCAAAAGCTTCACAGGGGGCAAACCGTTCGAACAAGCAAGTCAACCGGCAGGTCAAGCAGCCAAAGGCAGGTGCTCGTACCCAGAATCGCTCCCCGAAAAACAACTCCGTGCTCGGCAATCCAGGCAATCGCCACCAAACGAACATGTCATCCAATCGCGGCAGACAGTCGATGGGCGGCGGCCATCGCGGTGGTGGCGGTCATAAGGTGGTGAGACATGGCGGTGGCGGCGGACGTCGCCGGTAATTCGGGCGCAAAGGAGAAACGACGATGAAAACAGAATACAGAACTATTCTTCGCACGTTGGCCTGCGCCGCAGTCTTTGCAGGCACAACGCTGGTACCGGTTGTCAACGCGCAGACCGCTGACGACAATATGTCCATTTCGGACTTCGCGTCGAAACAGGAACCACCGACTTTCGCCACCCCCGAAGAGGCTGTCGCGGCGTTCAAGTCGACCGTCGAAGGTGGCGATATCGACAAGCTCGCCGCCCTGCTCGGTCTCGATGCCGCAAAAACCAAGGCGGCCAGTGGCGTGGCGGAAACCTACGAAGACATCAAAGCCCGCCTGAAGGAAAAGCTTGATGTCACGGATGTGAACAACCGCAAGGTTCTGGAAATCGGCAACGAGCGCTGGCCTTTCCCCTTCCCGATCTCCAAGGGTGACGACGGCAAATGGGCCTTCGATACCTTTGTCGGGCTTGAGGAGGTCGCAAATCGCCGGGTTGGAGAAAATGAACTTTCGACCATCGACACCATCAGCGACTATGTCGGAGCACAGGAGCAATATGCCCTTGCCGATCACGATGGCGATGGCGTTCTCGAATATGCGCAGAAAATAATCAGCACCGAGGGCACCCAGGACGGCCTCTATTGGCCAGCCGCGGCGTTCGACGGCGAGGAAAGCCCGGCTGGCGCAGCGCTTGCCGGCGGGGATGCGCTCAAGGCAGCCAAGGCAGGCGAAGGCTTCAATGGCTACCGCTACAAGATCCTCACCCGACAAGGCGACGCGATTGCCGGGGGCGCTTATGACTATGTCATCAACGGCAACATGATCGCCGGTTTCGGCCTCGTGGCCTGGCCCGTCCATTATGGCATAACCGGGGTCAAGACCTTCGTCGTCAACAAGAACGGCATCGTCTATGAAGCCGATCTGGGCGACGACACGTCGAAAATCGCGTCGAAAATCGAAACCTTCAATCCTAACGACGATTGGCAGATCGTGGAGGACTGACGCGGTGACTCGGTCGCGAGACGGGAGAGAACCAGACAGCGGCCGCGGTCGACAAGAAATAGCTGAACTGTAATGCCCGGCTCCGCATTTGCGGGGCCGGGCATTATGCCAGCCGACACCGTATAGGAAGACGACTATGCAGACATCCGAACTACGTGTCGAACAGCAAGCCGAACGACCGGGCATGGCCTGGATCGAAGGCGGAACCTTCATGATGGGGTCCAACGATCACTACCCCGAAGAAGCACCCGTCCACCCGGTCAAGGTCGATGGCTTCTGGATCGACGAGGTTCCCGTCACCAACCGTGACTTCCTCGCCTTCGTCAACGCGACCGGCTACGTCACCTTTGCCGAAAAGCGCCCTGAGGCGCGCAACTACCCCGGCGCACCGCCGCAAAACCTGCGGGCGGGCTCACTCGTCTTCACGCCGCCGACAAAGCCGCTTCAGGGGCGCGATGTCTCGCAATGGTGGGTGTTCACCCACGGCGCCACCTGGCGCCGGCCGCTCGGCCGCAAGAGCAGTATCGGCACGATCCTCGACCATCCCGTCGTGCATATCGCCTTTTGCGACGCCGAAGCCTATGCCGCCTGGGCCGGCAAGGAGCTGCCAACAGAAGCAGAATGGGAGTTTGCCGCCCGAGGCGGCCTCGACAAGGCAGAATTTGCCTGGGGCGAAGAGCTGACACCCGACGGAAAACACATGGCCAATACCTGGCAAGGGGGGTTCCCGACCCAGAACCTACTGGAGGATAGGTTCGATCGGACGTCGCCGATCCGCTCTTACCCAGCCAATGGTTACGGCCTCTACGACATGATCGGCAACACCTGGGAATGGACGACAGATTTTTGGACGACACGCCATCCGGAGGCGGCGGCAAAGCCCTGCTGCATCCCCTCAAACCCGCGCAACCTCGATGCGGATGGAAGCATCAACCCGGCGCAGGCGGACCTTGCCATCCCGCGCCGCGTTCTCAAGGGCGGCTCGCACCTTTGTGCCCCGAACTATTGCCGACGCTACCGTCCCGCGGCGCGCCATGCGCAGGAGATCGATACGACAACGAGCCATGTCGGCTTCCGCTGCGTCCTGCGCAGATAGGTAGCTGTCAGCAAGAGGGTAAACGCCCCCGATGCCGGGCTCCGCCTCGCGATGGTTTCGCCCCAGCCCCACGGCAGGCATTCATTACTCGACGATGGGGGACGTTGGGCTATAGTCCGAGCACTTCGTCAACACGCATCCTGCCGTCGGGCTGACCAATAACCGAGGCGACCGAGGGGGCGATCTCGCGTTGCAGGGCGTTAAGCCGCTCCGCCGAGTAGCTCCGGTCGTAGCTGCCGATCCAGAGAATTCTTTGGCTGCGCACATCGATCAACCGGACATTGACCCGCAACATTTTCTCGGCAGCAGCATTGATCGTGCCATTCACCACGTAGGTAAGGTTCAGCCGATTGCCGAATTCGATCGGGTCTGGGCCTGACAGGCTCTTGTCGGCAGCTGAGGGCATGTAAAGGTGTATCCCCTCAAAACGGCTGAGCCCGTTCATGATTTCGTCGGCCATGTCCTTTGCAAGCGCTGCATTTGCCGGATCATCGCCTTCCGTTTCAAATGGCAGCACGGCAAGCGCCGTGCTGTTGACGGCCGAACTCCGGCTGAACGAACCTGGCTGGGAAAACACCGTCGCGTAGATGACGGCGGCGAAGATCAACACGATCGCAATGGCGGCAGCCAGCGTGGCGCGGCGAAACAGCTTGGATGAAACAGCCGTATTTTCTGGTCCGAGCTCCGGGGCGACGTATACACCTTCTGTTGCGGCTGACGTTACAGGCACCGCAGGGGTGTCCGTATCGGCTTTTTCGATCGTGGGAGCATATTGCCCCTTCGGAATGGAGATACGCAGCGGATTTCCGCGCCCGGCCGAAACATAGTAACTGTCGAGATCATGGCGCAGACGGCGCGCTTCCAGCCGTACTACGGGATCGGTCTGCGGATCGAAGCTCTCGTCACGCCCGAAAACGAGCGTCGCGATCGTATAGCCTTTCAGCTCGTGTCCACGACCTGCGAGCAACTCTTCGACAAGATAGCGCAGAAGCTTCTTGCGGCGCGGCGTCGCCTTGAAGGCGCTGCTCTCGATAATCCGCTCCAGTTCCTGTCTCACGCCTTCCTCGCCGGGGAAGGGATAAACGGGCTCCTTGGCCCGCTCTTTCGGCCAGCTCGTCAGCATGCGAATTCACCCCTGTGACCGATTGCTCGGAAACTGCCCGCGTATTCAACTGCGAAGTTGAAAGAAAAGCCAGCGCAATTCCAACTTGCGGATCGTTTTGGTTGCCGAAGAGTGATCACATAACCGTGCGTCAGTAAAATGATACAGGTTCGCACCTGTTCGTACCTGTCCAGGATAGGGGAAGCCTGATCTCCTTTTTTGGGGAGCTAAGCCTTCAACAGAACGTTTCCGGCATGCGCTATACCAGCCGATGAGACCGATGCTATACCGAATCGGAATGCATCGGGCGAATGAGGAATGTAATGATTTTAAAGCCGTTTCGAGCCACAATTGCAGCAACGATTGCTCCCTTCGCGATTGCTTCCTTTGCCTGCGCCGAGGACGCCGATCTTGCCAAACAGCTGTCCAACCCTGTTGCTTCGCTGATCAGTGTTCCCTTCCAGTTCAACGATGACAGCGGCTACGGCCCTAACGATGGCGACAAGGCGGTTCTCAATATACAGCCTGTCATTCCTTTCTCGCTGAACGAAGACTGGAACGTCATCTCGCGCACTATCATGCCCGTCGTCTGGCAGGATGATATCGCGGGTGATTCCGGCAGCCAGTTCGGTCTTGGAGATACCTTGCAGAGCTTCTTTTTTTCGCCGAAGGAGCCCACCGCCGGCGGCGTGATCTGGGGAGCGGGGCCAGCTTTCCTTCTGCCGACAGCGACGGATGAACTCCTGGGCGGCGAAAAATGGGGCCTCGGCCCCACAGCCGTTCTACTTAAACAGGAGGGACACTGGACCTACGGGGTGCTCGCCAATCACATATGGTCGGTCGCCGGCGACCATAACCGCGCCGACGTCAGCTCGACCTTCCTGCAGCCCTTCCTCTCCTACACCACCCCGACCGCGTGGACCTTCGCGCTCAATACGGAAAGCTCTTACGACTGGAAGAACGAGCAGTGGAGCGTGCCGATCAATTTTTCTGTTTCCAAGCTCACCAAGTTCGGCGAACAGCCGGTCAGCCTGCAGATCGGCACCCGTTACTGGGCGGAAGCGCCTGATAATGGGCCGAATGGCTGGGGCGTTCGCGCGGGCATCACCTTCCTGTTTCCGGAGTAAACCCGAACGGGAAATCACGTCGCATCAACAATCAGGGTTCACAAGACTGGCCGGTTCAAGACGTATTCAGGGGACTAGGATGGCAAACAGGGAAGATATTCAGGCACTTAGAAAACGCATCGGGCAATCGATCATTGGCCAGGAAGCCATGATCGAACGGTTGCTTATGGGCCTGTTGGCCAACGGCCATCTTCTGGTGGAAGGCCTGCCGGGGCTTGCCAAAACTCGCGCCATCAAGAGCCTCGCCAAGAACCTTCAGGCTGAACTCTCTCGCATCCAGTTCACGCCGGACCTGCTGCCCTCCGACATCACCGGCTCGGAGGTCTATTTCAGCGCAGACGGCAAGGGCGAGTTCAAGTTCCAGGAAGGACCGATCTTCGCCAACCTGATCCTGGCCGACGAAATCAACCGTGCGCCGGCCAAGGTGCAATCGGCTCTTCTCGAAGCGATGGAAGAAAGACAGGTGACGGTCGGCGGCAAAAGCCATCCGCTGCCGGAGCTTTTCCTCGTCATGGCCACGCAGAACCCGATCGAGCAGGAGGGCACCTATCCCCTGCCCGAGGCCCAGCTCGACCGCTTCCTCATGCATGTGCGCGTCGATTATCCCGATGCAAAGTCGGAAGCAGCGATCATGGAACTCGTGCGCTCGGAAGAGAAACAATCCCATGGTCACAGCGATGGGTCGGAGAAGCTCGCCGCCGACGTGGTGCTCTCCGCCCGCCAGGAAATCTCCGATATCGCCGTCTCGAAAGCCGTCGAGGACTATATCGTGGCGCTGGTCATGGCCACCCGCTATCCCGACAAGATCGATGCGGAGCTGGCCAAATGGATACAGGTCGGCGTCAGCCCACGCGGGGTGATCGGCCTCGACAAGGTTTCCCGCACCCATGCCTGGATGAACGGCCGCGATTTCGTCACGCCCGATGATGTGCAGCAAACGGTTCACGATGTCTTCCGCCACCGGTTAGTCCTCTCCTACGAAGCCCATGCCGGAGGCATCACGGCGGATCAGGCGATCGACCGGATCGTGGAAAAGGTAGCGACCGCCTGAGCGGGAGGGACTGCAAATGGCAATTTCTCTGCCCACCTTTGGCCGGACAAAGGGTATCAAGCGCTCGACGGAAACCGGCGCGAAAGGCGTTTACGTCAGCGTTGATGACCTCGCGGCGCTTGAACCGATTGCCCGCGACCTGACCTTCCTGCGCAAGGCGCCGGTCCACCGCCTGCTCGCCGGGCGGCACGAATCCCGCATGCGCGGCCGCGGCCTGAGCTTCGAGGAACTGCGCAACTACCTACCCGGCGACGATATCCGCACCATCGACTGGCGCGTCACCGCCCGCACCGGCAAGCCTTTCGTGCGCGTCTATGACGAGGAAAAGGATCGCCCGGCGCTGGTTATCGTCGATCAGCGCATCAACATGTTCTTCGGCAGCCGCCGCTCGCTGAAATCGGTTGCGGCCGCCGAAGTCGCAGCACTCTGCGCCTGGCGCGTGACAGCGCTCGGGGACCGCGTCGGTGGCCTCGTGTTCAACGATGTCGAGGATGAGGCCCTGCGTCCGCACCGCAGCCGCGAAGCCGTCATTCGGTTCGCAGAAGCGATCTCCAACAAGAATAATACGCTCAATGCGACGTCCGACATGCCAAGGACACCCGCCCGGCTCGATGCTGTGCTGTCAAAGGTCGCAGCCGTGGCGCAGCATGATCACCTGATCATAGTTGTCTCCGATTTCGACGGCCATAGTGCCGCTACCCGTGATCTTCTCCTGAAGATGTCGGTCGCAAACGACGTCATCTGCATCCTCGTCTATGATCCCTTCCTGCTCGAACTTCCCCGCCAAGGCGAGATGGTGGTGAGCGGCGGCGCGCTTCAGGCCGAGCTTCAGTTTTCACGTAATTCCGTGCGCGATGCCGTCGATAGTTTCGCGCGCAATCGCGGCCGCGAGCTGCGCTCCTGGCAGCGTGACATGGGATTGCCGATGCTGGCGATTTCAGCCGCTGAGGAAGTCGCCCCTCAACTGCGCTCGATGCTCGGCCAGCTTGCCTGGCGACAACGGAGACGATGATGGACCCGACTATGCCGCCAAAAGACCCGATGCTTCAGGCCACCCTGCGGCAGATGGCCGATATCACCCTGCCGCCGCCGGTCTCCATGATGCCGGCGACCTGGGGCTGGGCCGCACTCGCCGGCCTTGTCGTCCTCGTTCTCGCCTTCGCCTTCTGGCGCTGGCATCGTCGCCGTGCCCAAAACCGTTATCGCCGGGATGCACTGGCTGATCTCGCCGCCCTGGAATCCGGCAGCGGCAGCGACGCCGGCCGCTTGAAGGCATTGAACGCCCTGCCCGCCCTCATCAAGCGTACTGCGCTTGCCGTCTGGCCCCGCGAACAGGTCGCATCCCTGAGCGGTCCAGGCTGGGTGAACTTCCTGAGGACCAATGCTGGCAAGGCAAAGATAGAACCCGAGGGTTTCGCATTCTTCGCGGAAGCCGAATATCGCCTTGCAAACGACGACGTGCCCGACGAAGCAACGGCCCGGCGCGTCTTCGCGGCAGCCCGCCAATGGATCGAGGGACATCATGTACACCCTTGATCACCCCTGGCTGCTGCTTCTGCTGCCGGCGCCGATCCTTATCTGGTGGCTGCTGCCGCCCTACCGCGAGCAGACGCCGGCGGTGCGCATCCCGTTCTTCGACGACATTACCAAGGCGGCCGGCATCGATGCCACGGAAGGCTCCGTCGTGCCTCGGGCCAACCTTTTGCAGAAGATCATCGCACCCCTCTGCTGGCTTCTCGTCCTGCTGGCTTTGGCCCGGCCGCAATTCGTCGAGCCGCCGATCGAAAAGACCGAGCCGCAACGCGACCTGATGTTGGCGCTCGATCTGTCGCAATCCATGGACACCAAGGATTTCCGCGATCCGCAGGGCAATCTCCAGGCCCGTGTCGATGCGGTGAAGACGGTCGTCGCCGATTTCATCGAAAAGCGGCCCAACGACCGCCTCGGCCTGATTGCCTTCGGTGATGCGCCCTATCCGCTCGTGCCCTTCACGATGGATCATGGCACGATGCGTATGATGCTTGCCGATACGCTGCCCGGCATGGCTGGCCCGAGGACTGCTCTCGGCGACGCGATCGGCCTGTCGATCAAGCTCTTCCAGCAAAGCCAGGCGCCGGACAAGGTTCTGATCGTCCTGACAGACGGCAACGACACGGCGAGCAAGATGACGCCGGACAAGGCCGCCGACATCGCCAAGGAAAACCACATCCTCATCCACACTGTCGGCATCGGCGATCCGGCAGCCCAGGGCGAAGACAAGCTCGACCCCGCCACGCTGGAGAAAATCGCCACCACCACCGGCGGCCGCTATTTCTTCGGCGGCGACGAGAAGGCGCTTGCCGATATCTACACCCTGCTCGACCGGATAACGCCCGCCAACCAGAAGACGCTGAGCTGGCAACCACGCCTCGAGCTGTTTCACTATCCGCTCGGCGCGGCGATCCTGCTCGTGCTCGGCTATCACCTCCTGATGTGGGGGTACGCGACCAACGCCTCACGCAATCGGGATGAGGAGGCCGAAGCATGATCGCCGACTTCCATTTCCTGCGCCCCTGGTGGCTCCTGGCCGTGGTCGCGGCAGCGCTTCTCGTCTGGCTGCTCGACCGGCAGACGGACATGAGGGCGCGCTGGCGAAACCTGATCGCCCCCAACCTGCTCAAACATCTGCTGATCGACCATGTCCAGAGCCGCGGTCTGCGGCCTGTGCATCTGATCGCCGGGTTGCTCGCCCTTTCGGCCATCGCCGCGGCGGGTCCGACGTGGGAGAAGGAACGCCCGCCCTTCGTCGAGGACCGCGCACCCCTTGCCATCGCCATCGACCTTGGCCCGACCATGGACTCTACCGACATCTCGCCGACCCGGCTGGAGCGCACCAAGCTCAAGGTGCAGGACATCATGGAGCGCCGCAAAGGCGCTCGCACCGCCCTGTTTGCCTATGCAGGCTCCGCCCACATGGTACTGCCCCTTACCGACGATGCCGCCTTGATCGCGACATATCTCGCAGCACTTTCTCCGGCACTGATGCCGGTGGAAGGCAAGAATACAGCCAAGGCACTCAATGTCATCGAAGCCGCACTGGCGGACGAAACGGCTCAGGGAACAATCCTGTTCATGACCGACGGCGTCGAGCACGGCGCGTTCAAGGCCTTTGCCGATTACAAGGGCCGCAACGACCTGATGGTGCTCGGCATCGGCACACCGGAAGGCGGACCGGTCAAAATCGCCAATGGCAACTACCTCACCGACGCCGGTGGTGCGCGGGTGCAGGCCAAACTCGATGTCGAAGCGCTGAAGGAGTTGCAGTCGGATACGTCCGTGCAAGTCGCCACCGTCATGCTCGATGATGCGGATGTCGACTGGATCGTTCGCCGCATCCAGAGCGCCTTTACCCAGAAGACGGATGAGGGCCTGCAGCGCTGGCGCGATTTCGGCTGGTATCTGACGATCCCGATCGCCCTGCTGGTCATGCTGACATTCCGTCGTGGCCACAAGATCCATTGGCTGGACGCGTTCGTCGCCTTGCTGCTTCCGCTCGGCCTTACGCCAAAGGCCGAGGCTGCCGACTTTGTCGACGCATGGCTGACGAAGGACCAGCAAGGCCAGCGGGCCTTCCAACAGGGCGATTACGCTGCCGCCGCCGATCATTTCGAAGATTCCGCCTGGCGTGGGGCCGCCCTTTATCGCGCCGGCCGCTATCAGGACGCCATCGACGCCTTCGCACAATCGACCGACCCGGAAAGCTACTACAATCAGGGCAACGCGCTGATGCAACTGGACAAGACCGACGAAGCCATCGCCGCTTATAAACAGGCGCTGAAGCAGCAGCCGGACTGGCCGGAAGCCGCGGCCAACCTGAAGCTCGCCGAACGCCGCAAAAAGGAAAAGGACGATCTGGAGAAGGAACAAGAGCAGGAACAGGCCGGCATAGACCCCGACCAGATTCAGTTCGACGACAAGGGAAAGAAGGGCAAGGAGGGGCAGGTCGATCTGGCAGCGCAAACCGCCGAAATGTGGATGCGCAACATCCAGGTGTCGCCCGCCCAGCTTCTGGCCCGCAAGTTCGCAATCGAGGCTGCAAGGGACAAGCCGCAATGAGCACCCGGACCTGCTTTCTTCACATGGTTCCAGCCCTGATGTTCTGGTGCATTGCTACCACGACATCAGCGCTTGCGGCTGACCCGATCGCCCGCGCAACGTTACAATCGAAGGGCACGCTTTATGTCGGCCAGCAGGTGCTGGTCGATGTCGATGTGCTTGTGCCCAATTACTTCCTGCAGCCGCCCCAATTTCCTGAAATCGATCTGCCGGGCGCCATCGTGACGCTTCAGGACGGGCGCGCCATGAACCTCAACGAAACGATCGGCGAGGACAGCTATTCCGGCATCCGTCGCACCTACGTCATCACTCCGCAACAGGCTGGCAACTTCACCCTGCCGCCGGCGGAGATCACCTTCGGCTATGCCGCCGTACCCGGCCAGATGACACAGGGAAAGACAAGCCTGCCGTCGCTCAGCTTCACCGTGGAAGCCGCCCCCGGCAGTGCGACCCAAGGGGCAAACCAGGGGCCTGGCGTCGTGGCCGCGAAGGTGACCCTCACCCAGGATTTCGACCGCGATACCAAAACCCTCAAAGCCGGCGATACGCTCACCAGAACCATCACCATCCGCGCCGAGGGCCTTCGCGCCATGATGATCCCGGAGCCGGAATTTGAAACGCCCGAAAGCATCCGCGTCTATCGGCAGGACCCTGTCCTTTCCGAAGAAATGGACCGAACCGATCAACCCGTCGCTGGTGTGCGCAAGGACGTGGCGCAATATCTTTTCCAAGATGTGGGACAATTCGATCTGCCGGCAGTCGAGCTCAGCTGGTTCGACCCTGCCACGGCCAAGACCGAATCCGCGTCGGCACCGGCCGTCACAGTCTCCGTAGCTGCAGCTCCCGCCGCCACGACCGAGTTGGCACCAGCGGTCCCTGAGCCGGAAGCCGCCCCCTTCAACTGGTTCCTCGCCTGCGCGATGGCTGCTGCAGCCCTTATCTCTGGCGCAGTTATCTGGATTCTCGCCCAAGGATTGTCGCGGTTGGAGATTTCTTGGGAAACCCGCCGATCCGACCAGCGCGAGTCCGAAGCCGCTTATTTCCGCCACGTCGAACAGGCTTGCCATGGCGGCTCCCCCGCGGAAATCGAAAATGCGTTGGATCGTTGGTCGCGCAAAGCCGGAGTAGTACCATTGCGACCCTGGCTTTCTCGCTACGCGGATGAAGAAACACGTCAAGCCTACGAAGCCCAGCAGCGGTCGGTTTACGCAGATAACCCCCTGTCGCACGCTGATCCGCATGCATTGGCGAAAGGCCTGCAAAAGGCCCGCAATGGCTGGTTCGCTCGGGTCGACAGGAAGCCTCGCCGCTGGCACAGCCGGGTCTTGCCCCAACTCAACCCTGACTGGGAAAGCCGATAGTCGGCAGCGTACGGAGCGATTTTCGCAGCCTTATATAGCGGCACGACGAAAAACTGCGAAACCGCTCGACACGAAAAGGGCGAGGCAAATGCCCCGCCCTTTGTTGTTGGGATCGCTACCAATCAACGCGGCGCGAGCTGCTCCAGTTCGTTCAGCTTCTTGAGCGCTGCCTGCTGCTGCAGCCACCCATAATTGATCCCGCTCGCATTCAACGTGCTTCCGGACTGATACGGATACTCGTTGAAATCCTGGAAGAACTCCTTGATCTTGCCCTGGATCGGTACCAGCAGCCACATGTTGCGGCCGACGAACTCCATGGCACCACCGCCTTCTTTGATACCCTTTTCATAGGGATCCATGCGCAGGTTGGTTATCATGGCCCAGCTTGTCACTTCGCGGGTTGCAGTCGCGATGTTGCCCTCGCTGGCCTGGGCAAAAGCCAGCTTCCAATCGTTCCAGCGGATCGCGTTGAGATTGCCGCCCTGGTCGAAATAGTACACCGATTCCCGCGGCGGCTTATCCGACTCGCCCTTCAGCAGAGCGGTAAGGTCAAAGCCGTCGAGGTGAACCTTGAAGGTCTTGGTGCCGGCCTTGTAACCCGTCTTCATCTGTTCCTTGATATCAGGAACTCCAGCTGCGGTGGCGAAGGTTGGCAGCCAATCCATCAGCGTGACGGGAGCGTTGATCTGCGTGCCCGGCTTTACCACGCCCGGCCAGCGAACCATCATCGGAATGCGGAAGCCACCTTCCCAGGTCGTGCCCTTCTCGCCGTGGAACATGGTCATGGCACCATCCGGCCACAGGGCAATTTCGGCGCCGTTGTCGGTGGTGTAGAGAACGATGGTGTTTTCAGTGATGCCGAGATCATCGAGTTGCTGGAGAAGCTGGCCGACGTGACCATCGTGCTCCACCATGCCATCGGCGTGGATACCCATTCCCGTCTTGCCCATCGACTCCGGCTTCAGGTGCGTGAAGACGTGCATGCGCGTCGAGTTGAACCAGCAGAAGAACGGCTCGTCCGCTTTCGCTTTCCGGTCGATGAAGTCCTTGGCCGCTGCCAGGAATTCCTCGTCGATGGTCTCCATGCGCTTGGTGTTGAGCGCGCCGGTATCCTCGATCTTGCCATCCGCAGTGGACTTGATGACACCCCGCGGCCCATATTGTTTACGGAATGCCGCATCCTTCGGATAGAAATAGCCCTCCGGCTCTTCCTCAGCGTTCAGATGGTAGAGGTTGCCGAAGAATTCATCGAAGCCGTGGTTGGTCGGCAGGTGTTCGTCGCGGTCGCCAAGATGGTTCTTGCCGAACTGATCGGTCGCATAGCCCTTCGATTTCATCACATCAGCGATGGTCGGCATCCAATCTTGAATACCATGCGGATCGCCCGGCATACCGATGGTCAACAGACCCGTGCGGAACGGTTCCTGACCAAGGATGAACGACGCGCGGCCGGCCGTGCAGCTCTGCTGGCCATAGCTGTCGGTGAAGATCGCGCCCTCGGCCGCGATGCGGTCGATGTTCGGCGTGCGATAGCCCATGAGCCCCATCGTATAGGCGCTGATCTGCGGAATACCGATATCGTCGCCGAAGATGACAAGGATGTTCGGTGTCTTGGCTGTGCCGGCCGTTGTGGATGTCTGGGCCTGTGCAGTCGTGGCAACTGCGCCACTTGCAGCAGCAGCCGCGGCCAGCATCGTGCCGCCCAAAAGCAGGTCACGCCGATTGATACTCAGAGATTGGTCTTTCTTTTCAGGGCTCATGCTCTGCTCCTGGTGCGGATGAAAGTCTCGAATGCTTCGCGAAATGCCCCGTCCGGCGCTGAATGCCGGCACGTGTCGAAAGATGAACGCCGGAGACCTGACAGACATGCGCCGGCCATTGCCCGACAAGTATCCACAACAGCAGTTGCGCCTTTTCCGTCCGTCCAGCGTGCAAGGGAAAGCGACAGTTCACGCATGCCGCCAAGCACTAAAATGCTGCAACCGCAGCCACGCGTTTGGCAGCTCAACTATGGCGCTCAGATTAAAATGCGGTAGGTGCGAACAGGTACGAACATGTTACCGACTGGCCACGGTGCCGCATCGGCGCAACAAACGCCGACAGTCTCGGCGGCCGAAGCTCACATCGTCTTCGGATCAATGTTTCATAGACAAGGAAGATCGATGCGCAATACCGAGAAAAATGGGAAAAACCAGCACAATCAGCATACCGGTGACAACGGCCATTGTCGGCATGTGAGCGGGAACGTTTTCCCAATGTGGCGTGAGAAACTCCGCGGTATTGAAGGATTCACCCGAATATTTGCAGCCGATAAAGGCCGCCCCCGCCTCGATCATCTCCCGATCGATTTTCGACACGAGTTGGGCGATGGCGAAACTCGCATCCGGCATGTCGCGCATATGAAGAAGGAGGGCCTTGCCTGCCGCGAGATAGGCGTGGGCACATTGGTTGAATGGGCTTTCTTCGTCCGTAATCGCGCCGGGAGCGACACCCCAGAGGCAATAGGAATATTGAATTGCCGCATAGTTCTGCAACCGCCGGAAAGAGGGATCCGTGCGTGTGACCCTATCGGCCGCGCCCATGATATCGCCGTGATACTTGGTCAGCACCGCCATCTCGCCATGCGAGAGGTTGGGAATAGGAATGCCCGAAACAGGGCCGCCTGCAAGCCTTCCGCTGTGCGCTAAGACGTCAGCAGCCTGGAGAAAGACGAAAAGCAGGAAGACGTATCGCAACCACCGCTTCATGCTGCCCGCGTAAAACAGGCGCCGCGCGTTTGCGGCGCCCATCGACGTGTCGTCACCGCGCAGCAGCAGGCACACGATAATTGCCGGTCTGGCTTAAAAGCCGTTCGGCAAGATAACCGAACAACAACGAGATAACTGTCCAGATCGTCGCCTGGAGACCGAGCGTCGCCAGGCGGAAGTTATAGAGGTTCATCGCCGAAAAATTCTCCGGCACCTCGTTGATCGTGGGCAGCAGCTTATGGACGATCGCAATGAAAACAACATAGGCGACGCCGGCAATGATCGCAGCGTTCCAGGCGCCGAAACGCTCTTTCAGGTTCTTAGCCACGGCAAAAGCCAGCGCCATTGCAAAGATCGACGCGGCAATCATCACGAAAAACAATTGCGTGCGAACACCGATTGTCTCGGGACTGCCAACCGCAGGCGGATTGGGCGCATATTTGAGATCAGGTACGATGATCAGCGCGATGAAGGTGGCGACGCCGAGGACGGCGGCAAGACCACGGGGGCCGAGGCGACTTGCGCGGCCATAAAGCCCCGCGAAGACAAGCGAAAACACGCCGCCCATGGCAACGCTGTAGGTCATCACGCCTGTGAAAAGCCCGATACCGGCTTGCGTTTCGCGGCTTACGACCGCCGGCTCTTCAGGCGCATTTGGATTTTCAACGGCGGCCATCCGTTCTTCGAAGGCAATGGCAAGATCAACTTGAGGCTCACCAAACACCCGGGCGAAACCAAATGCCAACAGGCCAGCGATGAGGCCGGCAATCATGCCCCTCACCAGGAGACTACCAGTCATAGCAACCCCTTTCAGTGGCAAGGAAAGCCGAGGAGATGGCGACCGTCATGAACGAATTCATGGACTTCCATGCCAGGAACCATCCGCATCGCACCTTCTTCGGTGCTGACGAAATAGAGTGCTATCAGCAGCAGGAGGCCACCGAAAATTGCCCATGGAATGAGCTGCCCGACCGGAATTGGTGTGGCGATTGCCTCTGGTGCATAACTGATATTAGACATGTAACTTCCCCTATGAATGGCGCGTTCAATTTCTCTGGTCTATCGTAGTCGGGGTCTGGCTTTCGATGTTCGATTACAGCGGCGCGACCGCGCCAGAATTTCACTGGCTTCCCGAAGACAATGGTCAACTGTTATAGGCTTGCTCTAAGTACTGTCAATCATTGGAGCTTGCGCAGGACCATCCGCCGCTCTCACAAGAGGCTGCCGTGAGCAGAGCCACCCGCCTGACCTTGATCTGCCGCGGAGAAACCGCATCGGCGAAACTGTCCAGGTTCTCGTCCGACGAGCCCCTGCTCGAAGGCGAGCATGACAAAGCCGCGGCCGTAGCAACCACGCTTCGGACCATCGGTCGGCTACTGACGGCACCTGAGCAGAGCGCGCAGGAAACGGCTGCAGCGATCGGCGGAACGCCCGTGGTCGATCCCGTTTTTCGCGATTTATCCTTTGACCGTTGGCAAGGACGAACGCTTGCGGATATCGCAGCCTCGACGCCCGATGAACTTGGCCTGTGGATGACGGATCCGAGCGCCGCCCCTCACGGCGGCGAATCGATCGCCCAGCTGTTTGACAGAACTGCGCACTGGATGGCGGAAAACCGCGCCGCGGGTGGCCACACCGCGGCCGTGACACATCCCGTCGTCATCAGGGCCATTGTTCTATCGGTTCTCGACGCCCCCCTCAGTTCATTCTGGAAACTGGATGTCGGCCTTCTGAGCCTGACCGAGCTGACAAGCGACGGCCGCAGATGGGTTGTCCAATCCCTTGGAAAGGTGCTCCACGGCCGGGAGACAGTTCAATAGCAGCTCAACGGAAACAGCGAGCAGTTGTTTCTACCCAGGCCTCCGCGAAGGAGGCGACCAAGAACTACCGTCGCGAATGGGACGATGATCTGTTTCGATCCACGCCTCCGCGAAGGAGGCGACGCGGCCTGCTGCTGCGCCTGCTCGATCATATCGAGTTTCGATCCACGCCTCCGTGAACGGAATGGTGTATATGATCCGGCTATGGCCGTGGGCCTTTGCGTGATCGAGCGCAAAGGCGAGCGATGTCAGCGCCTTACCGCCCCCGGTCGGCACTGTCAGCGTGAAAAGTCCCGGCGTCTCCTGTGCCTTGTCACGAACATGCGCAAGGATATGCGACCGCAGCCTGTTGAGATCGCTGTCAGCGCCCGCCCTGCCCGCAATATGGGCTTCAAAGCCGGCCAGAAAACCCGGCAACACCGCCTGGAGAGGCTGCCATTGTCGATCAACCTGACGGCCTTCCAGCTTTGTGTAAAAAGCCTCGGTATCCTTGTAGTCGGCATCCACAAGGCAGGAAAAAAGCATGCGGCCGCAAAACGCCACCTGGAAGGCTAGCCAGTCCTTTTGCCATGAAAAACTGGGCGCCAACCCCGAAGCGCCCCAGGTCAATTCGGTTTGCCACGCCGGATCGAGCGTTTCGCTCCTGAAGCCCGCGATACGCTCCGTCAACGCACCGTCCATGCCGCGCATGTCAGGAAGACCGGCATGATGACCCAGAATGACATAGGCGATCAGCTCCGCAACAAATCTGTCCTGCCCCTGAACCGCTTGAAGAACGTGCCACCCACCCGCCGTGGAATGGTCCACACGGATTTCGGCGCCATCGAGCCGTTTCTGGAACTCGCGGGTGTATTTGCCGAGATCATGGAAGAGCCCGGCCAGGAAAGCCGCCTTTTCCAGCCCCATGGACGCGGCCATCTGGCCCGCCAGATGCGCCACGGCATGCAGATGTTCCCCCAATTCCTGCCAGTCATTTTTGTCGTTAGGCGTCCCAGAATGCGCGTAATAAGACATGTAGCCCTCCAAAAACCCTCTTAGGTTTTGCAAACGGCACAGATTCTGTCAATGCGGGTATTGTCGGAGGAGGCCTTTTATGGATTTCGAAGTCAGCGGCCTGATTGCGCGGAGCCTTGCCGTCTCGAGGCCCAACGCTTCACGCAATCATCCGACTAGCCGCCAGCGCTGGCCGGCTGCCGGGCCGCACGGCAGGTCGCTGAGTCCGGTAATCCCATCGGCGGGCATGCCCGGGCTGGGATACCCAGACACAGAAAGTCCGGCGAGCATCGCTGCCCGCCGGACCCAAATGACACTATTGATTTTGCCTAGAGTTTGTCAGGGAAAAGTGGGAACCAGTTCTCCATAAAAGACAAACGAAAACAATAATCTAGAGGACTTCTCAAAGCGGCGTAACGTCAAACCCGAACCACTTCTCGGACAGTTTCTTGATCGTACCGTCCGCCTTGGCGGCTGCGATCGCGTCGTTGAACATGGCCTTCAGTTCCGGGTCGGTCTTGCGCAGGCCAACCGAGCTGCCGCGTCCGAGAAAGCCGCCCTGGAAGCGCGGGCCTGCGGTTGTCATGCCTTCGTTGCCGGGCTTTTCGGATGCCGTGGTCAGATAGGCCATCGATGCCATGACAACATCGACGCGGCCGGCGGCCAGGTCGAGGTCATGCTCTTCGGTGGTCTTGTATTCACGAACTTCGACGACACCCTTGAGGTACTTGTCGACAAAGGAAGCCCCCGTCGACGCGGTCTGCACGCCGATGGTCTTGCCCTGCAGCATCGGCTTTACCTTTTCCAGGATAGCCATGGCGCCGGCCTCGTTCGAAGCCAGCGAGAAGACTTCGCCCTTTGACGGCATGCCGGCCAGCGGGCTTGATTTCAGGGTTGCAAACGCCTGGCCGGTCGAACCGTAAGAGTTGCTAAAATCGATGACTTTCTCGCGCTTTTCCGTTGCCGACATGCCGGAGATGATCGCATCGAACTTGCCGGCATTCAACGCGGGGATCATGCCATCGAAATTCTGGACGACAATCTCGCATTCGACTTTGATATGGTCGCAGAGATACTTGGTCAGCTCGATTTCGTAGCCATCAAGGGTGCCGTCCGGCTTGGTAAAGTTGTAGGGCTTGAAGGCGCCTTCGGTCGCAATCGTTACATGCGTCCACTTCTTGTCTTCGGCATGGGAGCCGGTCGCTGCCAGCATCAGCGCGGAGAAACAGGCCGCCTTGACGATTGATTTCATGATTTTCATTCTCGCATTCCCCTTTTTTGGTCTGTGGTTGGAGTAGTCGCGGCAATCATCCCTTGATGAACTGCCGGAAACGGTCGGATTTCGAATTCTCAAAGACGTCTTTCGGGCTGCCCTCTTCCTCGACGCGCCCCTTGTGTAGAAAGATGACCCGGCTGGAGACATCGCGCGCAAAACCCATTTCGTGGGTGACGATCAGCATCGTGCGCCCCTCTTCCGCGAGCGACCGCATGACGCGCAGCACCTCGCCGACGAGTTCCGGGTCGAGGGCGGACGTCGGCTCGTCGAACAGCATGACCTCCGGGCGCATCGCAAGCGCCCGGGCAATAGCGGCGCGCTGCTGCTGTCCGCCAGACAGATGGGACGGATACTGATTGCGCTTGTCAGCAATCCCGACCTTGGCAAGCAGGGCTTCCGCCTCATCGAGGCATTCCTTGCGCGGCCTTTTCTGCACGTGCACGGGCGCTTCGATGACGTTTTCGAGGATCGTCTTGTGGGACCAGAGGTTGAAGCTCTGGAAGACCATGCCGAGCCGTGAGCGGACGCGGTCCACCTGCGCGATATCGGCCGGCTTGCTCCTGCCATTGCCCACGGGCCGCATCCGGATTGTTTCGCCACTGACGGTCACACTGCCTGAATCCGGCGTTTCAAGCATGTTGATGCAGCGCAGGAAGGTCGATTTGCCGGAACCGGACGAGCCGAGGATCGAAACCACCTCGCCCTCCCGCGCGTCGAGCGAAATCCCCTTGAGGACTTCAACCGGGCCGAAGCTCTTGTGAATATCCTTGACGCTGAGCGCCAGAGACCCTGCCGCAGACAAGGGAAGGTTCATCGCGCATCTCCTGCAATAACCGCTGCCGCGGCGTTTTCCGGTTGCCGCAAATGCGGATTGAGCTTGAATTCGACCAGCTGAACGAGACGCGTCAGCAGGAAGTTGATGGCCAGATAGATGAACCCCGCGACAACAAACACCTCGATGGCACGATAGGTTTCGGAGATGATCCGCGCGGCCACGCCGGTAACCTCCATGAGGGTGATGATGGAGGCGAGCGACGTCGACTTGATCATGGAAATCATTTCATTGCCGTATCCCGGCAACGCCTGGCGGATCGCCAAAGGCAGCACGACACGGCGAAAGACCATGAGCCGAGGCATGCCGCAGGCGCGCGCGGCCTCGACCTGCCCATGCGGCACCGACTGCAATCCGCCGCGAATGATCTCGCTGGCATAGGCGGCGTTGTTGAGGGTCAGCGCGATGACAGCGCACCAGAACGGTTCGCGCAGCACGGGCCAGAACAGGCTCTCCCGAACGGCCGGAAACTGGCTGAGACCGTAGTAGATCAGGAAGATCTGGACGAGTAGCGGCGTGCCGCGAAAGACGAAGACATAGGCGCGGGCAAACCAATCCAGCGCGAAGATGCCTGAGGTGCGCGCAAGCGCCAAAGCGAGCGCAAGGATGGCGCCCAGGGCGATGGATGTGCCGGCGAGCGCCAAGGTCAGCGGCAACGCCGAAATGAGACTGAGGAACGTTTCCCGCGTAAATTCCCAATCCATCAGCCTCTCCTCACGCCGCGGTTGAAATGGCGTTCGGCCTGCCGCAGGGCGACGCTGGAGACAGTCGAAATGGCGAGATAGATCAGGCCCGCGATCAGATAGAAGTCGAACGGCAAGCCCGTCGATCCGGCGCCGATCTGCGACTGCCGCAGAAGCTCGACCACACCCGTGATGGAGACCAGCGCCGATTCCTTCAGCACGACCTGCCAGACATTGCCGAGACCCGGCAGCGCATGCCGCAACGTCAGCGGTGCGATAATGCGGCGGAAGCGCAAGGCGCGTGACATGCCGCAAGCGATCGCAGCTTCGATTTCACCGCGATGCACCGCCTTGAACGCGCCACGAAACACTTCCGTGTGCTGCGCGCCCGACGTGATGCCGACAGCCAGCGCGCCGGCCAGAAAACCGGGAAAACCGATGAACCCTTCCGAGCCGAAAAGCCGACCGACTGCGGTGATGGCCGCACTACCCCCGAAATAGAGAAGATAGATGACGAGCAGGTCCGGAATGCCGCGCAGGACGGTGGTGTAGGCATCGGCCGCAACACGCAGCGCACGGCCGCCGGAAATCTTTGCCCAGGCGCCGAATGTGCCGATAACCGCCCCGATCGTATAGCCCGACAGCGCGATGAGAATCGTCATCCACGCGCCGGCAAGCAGCGCTTTTGCCCAGCCGTCAGGCCCGAAGCTCAGAAGATCGAGGAATCCAGGCTGGGTCATGTCGGATCTACCCCGGACTGGAGGCATATCTTTGAGCCCGGAAAGATGGGCTTACCGGCCATCACTGTTCTCCGGCAGGGGCGGCGAAACGTCATCCGGTATGGGGTTGACGAACGGATTTCCGTCGAGGCGCGCCCTGTGGTCGGCTTTGGCCGCCGCGATGAGAGCGGGATCGCCAATGAGGTCGAGCGCGGTGCTCGCCATGACCTTTGCCGCGTGTTCCATGCCCTTGTGGGCGGCCGGCAAGGTGCCCTGGGCCACCAGTTGCCAGGAATGCCCCGGCGTCCCGATCGCATAGGTGGCGCCGCGCATCTGCACGGTCGGCACGACCCAGCTCACGGTACCGACGTCCGTGGAGCCGACGATCGAGCCATCGCCTCCGCCCAGCGGGTAGATGATATCACAGAGAGCCTGATCTTTCTTCGGCGTCAGGCCGAAGCGCGCATAGGACGCCGAAATGTCCTCCCGTGAGAATGTCTTCTGAAAGGCGCGTGCGGTCTCATTGTCGGCAGCATCGAAGACCGGTGGCCCCAGGCGCTGGAGGTTGGCGAACATGCGCTCCTCGAGCGGGGTGTTGCCGACGAGATTGGCGTCGCCGCTGATAATTTCGCTGCGCACGGTGGTCTCGGTCATCATGGCCGCACCCTCGGCGACTTTCTTGACACGTGCGACAAGCGCCAGCAGTTCCGTCAGCGTCCGGGCGCGGATCAGATAGCGCACCGTCGCACGCGCCTGAACGACATTCGGCGCGGCCCCACCCGCATCGGTAATTGCGTAGTGGACGCGCGCCGTCGATGGCATGTGCTCGCGCATGTAGTTGACGCCGACATTCATCAGTTCGACGGCATCGAGCGCGCTGCGGCCGAGATGCGGCGTCGCCGACGCATGCGACGCGCGACCGCTGAAATGGAAGTTGAGCTCGTTGCAGGCAAGCGAAATCGGATTGTTGACCCCGGCAAACGCGGCCGGATGCCAGGATATGGCGACATCCACATCATCGAAGACACCGGCCCGCACCATGAAGCCCTTGGAGGAGCCGCCTTCTTCGGCAGGGCAGCCATAGTAACGAACGCGCCCCTTGATACCGTTTGCCGCCAGATAATCCTTGACCGCGGCGGCGGCCATCATCGAGCCCGCACCCAACAGGTTATGGCCGCAGCCATGACCGTTGCCGCCGGCGACAACCGCTCGCTCCTCGGCTACACCCGCTTCCTGGCTCAGTCCCGGCAGCGCATCGAACTCGCCGAGAATGGCAATGACAGGACCGCCTTCCCCCGCCTCGCCCATCACGGCCGTCGGCAGCCCGGCCACATCGCGCTCGACGCGAAACCCTTGCTCGGCCAGCAGCCGCGCATGTTCCTCGCAGGAGCGGAACTCCTCGTAATTCGTTTCCGGCATTCCCCAGATGCGATCGCTCAGCGCGGAAAAGACATCGCGTTTTGCTTCGACAAAATTCCAGACGGAATCGGAGTTTTTCATGGATTTAGGGACCAGTTTGCTTTATAGAGTTACCAAAATTGGTGCCAATTTAGGATACAAAAATAAATTGCGCAATCGGGGCTTTTGAATATTTTTGCTTGAGTAGCTGCAAACCAAGCTGGCTATAAGAAAATCAGGTCGACATGAGCCATCCGGGCGATCAGAACAGGTAAACTAATGAGTGAAGTTGAAAGCCAGGCGGCCGAGCGCGACGTTACCGAACTCGTTCTTCAGGATATCCTGACGGGCATGCTGCCCGCAGGCACGTGGCTGAAACAGATCGACCTTGAGCGTCGATATGATTGCACACGACCGGAGGTGCGACGCGCCCTCGATCGGCTATCGCAAAAACGGCTGGTCGAGCATGTTCCCAACCGCGGTTACCATGTCTATCAGCCCGATGGCCGGCGCGCCGACGAGGTCAGCGATATCCGCGTCATTCTCGAAACGGCCGTGGCCGACAGGATGATTACCAATGCGACGCCGGACAGCATCGCCACCCTGCGCCGGCTTGCTCGACATTTCGACGACATGACGCTGACGGGCACCGTGCTGGAACACTATGAAGCGAACCTGGCCTTTCATCGGGAGCTTCTTCTTCTGGGCGGCAATCAGGAACTGGTCGATCTTGTTTCGGAAATCCGCCAGCGCACATCCTCGGCCCCCGTTTCGCAATGGCGGACACGCGCACGGATCGAACAATCCGGCCGCGAGCATCACATGATGATCAACGCGCTCGAAGCAGGTGACGCCGGGGAATTGAGGCGGCTCATCACCCTCCATATCCGCCAGCCGAAGGGCGCGTAAATTCTTGAGGCGCGCGCCGACAGCACTACCCGAAGAACAATCCATCAATCGATGATGTGATAGCCGCCGTCCACGTAAAGGACCTGACCGGTGATCAGGCGTGCGGCGTCATGCGCGAGAAAGGCCGTCGCAACGCCGACGTCATCGATACTGATGAGTTCCCTGGCCGGCGACTTCGTCTTTGTCTTTTCCAGCAACTCATCGAATTCGGGAATGCCAGAGGCGGCACGCGTCGCCAGCGCTCCCGGCGAGATGGCGTGGACCCGGATATTCTTTGGTCCCAGTTCCGCCGCCAGATAACGGGCGGCGCTCTCCAGCGCGGCCTTCGCCACGCCCATGATGTTGTAGTTCTCGACGACCTTTTGCGAGCCGTAATAGGTCATCGTAAACAGCGTGCCGCCATTCTTCATCAGCGGCTCGGCGAGATGGGCCATGCGAATGAAGGACCAGCAGGAAATATCCATCGTCTTCAGGAAGCCGTCGCGTGGGACGTCGACAACCCTGCCGCCCAGCGTATCCTTCGGCGAGAAGGCGATGGAGTGCACGACGAAATCGAGTTCGCCCCAGGTCTTTGAAATCGTGTCGAACACAGCTTCGAGCTGGCCCTCAACCGCCACATCCATCGGCAGGAAGATCGGACTTTCGACCTCCCGTGCGAGAGGCTCCACGTGCGGCTTGGCCTTGTCATTGAGATAGGTGATTGCAAGCTCGGCGCCAAAGGCACGAAATGCTCGTGCGCACCCCCAGGCTATGGAACGATCATTGGCGATGCCCACGATCAGCCCTTTCTTGCCCCTGAGGAGCTGCGCATTGACGACCGGGATGGACATGAGCTGTGCTTCTCCTGTGAGATTTGGCTTCAGGACGCAGTGATCAGTGCAAGCGTATGGCGCGCGATCATCAGTTCCTCATCCGTCGGCAGGACATAGAGCGCGACGCTGCTCGCCTGGGTGGAAATCAGCATCGCACCTCTTTCGTTGGCGTCAGGATCAAGCTCTGCGCCAAGCCATGTCAAGCGCTCGGCAATGCGCGCCCGGATAGCCGGCGCGTTTTCTCCAACGCCAGCGGTGAAAACGAACGCATCCAGACCTCCCAGCGCGCCAGCGAGCATCCCGACACTCAGCGCGCAGCGATGTATGAAATGATCGATCGCAAGGGCGGCGCGTGGATGATCGCTGGCGAGCAGGTCACGCATATCGCCGGAAATGCCAGACAACCCCTTGAGGCCAGACGCCCTATAGAGGAGATCCGTGACGTCAGCGGCGCTCATGCCCTTCTGGTCGAGCAGATAGAGAACGACGCCGGGATCCATCTGGCCTGGCCTTGTGCTCATCGGCAAGCCGTCAAGAGCCGTGAAGCCCATGCTCGTCTCAAGGCTGCGACCGTCCCGCAACGCGCACATAGAAGCTCCGCTACCGAGATGAGCAACAATGACGCGACCCTGCGCGATTTGGGGCGCAACCTCCGCCAGCCGCTCCGCGATGTATTCATAGGAAAGTCCGTGGAACCCGTAGCGGCGAATGCCCTCCTCGTAAAACGCCCATGGCAAGGCGTAGCAGTCCGTATGGACCGCATGGTCACGATGGAAGGCCGTGTCAAAACAGGCGATTTGGGGAACATCCGGATTGATGCCCATGGCAAGGCGGATCGGTGCCAGATTGTTGGGCTGGTGCAACGGTGCAAGCTCCTGAAAAGTCGCGAGCTTGTCGAGAATATCGTGGTCGATCAGGATCGGTTGCGCATAGTCCGGCCCGCCGTGAACCACGCGGTGGCCGACGGCGCTCAGCGTGATACCCTCCAGCGATTGCAGCCAGGTGCGGGTCTCCGCGATAGCTGCGGGCAGATCCTTCACCACATCAGGCTCGTAGCTGCGATCGACCAGCGTCGTGGCATCGACGGCGGTAGCGCGCAGTCGTGGCCGGGTTCCAATCCCATCCATCTGCCCGCGGATGCGACGCTCCAATCGAACGCCGGCGATCTCGAAAATCTGAAACTTGAGGCTTGATGAGCCAGCGTTGACGACGAGGATAGTGTCCATGCGTCAGGCCACCACCTGTACCAGCTGGCGTCGCGCGGCTGCGTAGAGGGTTGCAACAGCGCACGAAGCCAGGCGGCTGCGCACGGAATCCGCCCGCGACGTCAGCACGATCGGGACGCGCGCACCCAGTACGATGCCGGCCGCATCGGCACCAGCGAGAAAAGTCAGGTTCTTGGCCAGCATGTTGCCGGCTTCCAGATCAGGCACGACGATGATCTGTGCCCGGCCGGCCACCGGCGAGGTAAGTCCTTTGATTTCTGCAGCTTCCGGACTTATCGCGTTGTCGAATGCAAGCGGACCGTCGAGCAATCCACCGGTGATCTGGCCGCGCTCGGCCATCTTGCACAGGGCCGCAGCCTCGATGGTCGAGGGGATCTTCGTGGTCACGGTCTCGACAGCGGACACGATCGCCACCCGCGGCTGCCCCAGACCTATCGTGACCCAGAGGTCGATGGCATTCTGCACGATGTCCCGTTTGACATCCAGATCGGGAAAGATGTTGATTGCCGCATCGGTGATAAAAAGCGTGTCCGCGTGGCGGGGAACATCCATAACAAACACGTGGCTGATGCGCCTTTCTGTTCGAAGGCCGGTGGCTGAGGCGGTCACTTCCCGCATCAGTTCGTCGGTATGCAGGCTGCCCTTCATCAGGAGATCGCCCCTTCCCTCCCGGATCAGGGCTACTGCCTTTGCAGCCGCCGCATGGCTGTGCGGCACGTCGATGATCTCGTGCTCCCGCAAATCAAGGCCACTGGCGGCCGCCACCCCCCGTATCTTGGCTTCAGGCCCGATCAGCACCGGGACGATCAGGCGATACTCGGCGGCTTCCAAGGCGCCGCGCAGGGAGGTTTCGTCACAGGGGTGCGCCACGATCGTGACGGCGGGCGTCGCCTTCTGTGCGGCCGCAATCAGGCGGTCGTATTTTGATGGCTCATGGGTCGTCGCAGCCGTGTCAGCCAATGGCAACTCCTGGCATCTTGATTATGCGCTGCGGTTGCGCGGTGTGGTGCGGGTCGGAATGCGGGTAGGCTCGCTGGCCGCCTCTTGCCTTTTTCCAACGTCAAAAAGCTCGGTCACGTGCTGGAAACGCTCCGCCACCGCTTCAGTCAGCGCCCCGGACGCCTCGAGCACACCGCGAAGAATATCCAGCGCTGCTCTACGCTCATCGATGTCGTTTGGCAGCATCGGCGCGATTGCAGCAAGCGCTGCGGCCTCATCATCATCAAGGATGTAATACTGTTCCCGCACCAATGCCTTGAACTCCGACGGGTTCAGCCGGCTGGCATCTTGATGCTCGCGCCGGATCCGGCGGATCATCTCGAATCCACGTTCGTCGGCACCCTCTCGCGCCTTGCCGACAAACAGCAGCGATCGCATCAAAGCCTCCAGCGTTCCACCTTGGGCTATCTTGTCTCTCAACGCTCCGGTTCGAGCTTCGACCAGCGCGCTGGTCAACATGCTCTTAGGCGCCTGGCGCGGCGGGCGGTTCGACTTGGTATCGATGCCGAACGCAGCTTGCAACGCGGATGAACCATACACGGCGTTGAAAGTCTGTTCCGCAATCCGTTCGGACATCTTGCGCCAGTTTTCCAGCCCCTCGACGATCCGTCCGGAAACCTGTTCCTGGAGCGCCAGGAACGGATTGTCGCTCTCTGCGGGGCGTCGGTTCTCCCGAACAAGCTCGGCCGCTCCCTGAACCCAGGCAAGATATGGATTCGAAGAACCAAACAACTCGTAGCTCAGGCGAAGCGGATGCAATCGCCGCATTGCCTCGGCCCAAGATGGGTTCACGGCAGCCTTCACCGCCGGCTGGAGGAAGGTCCGGTAGAGTGCGAGATTGATCTCCGAGAGCCGCGCCGCCGCGGCAAAGCTGTTGTCATCCTCGATGTCATTGCCGCCAAGTGCACGGATATCGTCGAGGGTGCGCCTTTCGCAGCGCATGAGCCATTCGCCGGCCACCAGCTCCGGATGCTCAGTTGCGTCTCCCTTCGGCTCAAGGACCGCTTCGTAGAGACCTGGAGGAAGTACGTCGATCAGATCGATGTTCGAAGCGAACTCGTCATGCTCCTTGCGGGCGACACCGGCGGAAACGAAGATCCCCAGATGACCGACCTTTTCGTGCACGACATAGGCGATCGTCTGGCCGAGCGAACGAATTTCATCGACGCTCTCATAGAGGTCAAGAATCCAGCCGAGCGCCTGCTGCGGCGGTGTGATATTGTCGCCCTTCGAGCAAAAGACCACGATCGGCGAGCGGATCGTGCGCAGGTCGATGGTCGTCCCGTCGGAGGTGCGGATTTCTCCCACGGCGAGCTTGTTCCCGACAAAGAGCTCATCGACGATAAACTGCATCTCCTCCGCGTTGAGCGTGACATGCCCGCCCCACCAGCGCTCGAAACCCAGGTAGCGTTCGGCCTCCGTATCGACCTTGGAATAGAGGTTGTACTGTTTGCTCCAAAGGGTATTGGCCGGATTCTGGTTTTCGAAATTCTGGGCAAGCCAGGCGCCATCGAATTTTCCAGCGCCAAGATCGCCGACCAGGGCCGTCAACCAGCTGCCGCCGAGAAGTCCGCCGGAATAGCGCATCGGATTTTGTCCATGCACGCCCGCCCAATAGGCAAGCGGCGAACCTGCAACGATAATCGGCCCGAACAGCTCCGGCCGCACGGCGGCAAGCATCATCACCGCCCATCCCGCCTGGCAGTTGCCGATGACGCACGGCTTCCCATCGGCCTCGGGGTGACGAGCAATCACGATTTCCAGAAACCGCGCCTCAGCCCGTGCGATCTTCTCAATCGTCTGGCCGGGCACAGGATCAGGCAGAAAGCCAATGAAGTAGCAGGCATGACCCGCTTTCATCGCTACGCCGATTTCACTGTCGGCCTTGAAGCCGCCTATGCCGGGACCGTGCCCCGCACGCGGATCAACGATGACAAAGGGGCGCTTGAGCGGATCAATCACAACCCCGGCTGGCGGGACAATACGAACGAGGGCGTAGTTGACCGGCTCCTCGAAAGTCCGGGCGTCAGAGATGAGCTCGGCCTCATAATCCAGTACATGTGGTGCCTTGCGCGCGGTGTGCTCCTCATACTGCTCGGCACGCTGCCGCATCACGTCAAGAAACAGAATCCAACGTTGCCAAGCATCGATTGAGTAGTTCGCCGACGCATCGGCAAACGCCGGAAACGACGATACATTGGATAGCTCGGACATTCTGTCCACTCCTTTTGCGACCGGAATGAAATCATCGGAAGGTCTGCGCGACACCGCCGCGGCGCTGGAAATACAAAGCTAATTCAACAAATGAGATATATGAAACTGCACAATAGCACTGGATTGTTGCATTCATTTTATAGCGAGACAAGTTGGAATTGGATGGGCAGCGCGCGACTTTCCAATCTAGTGCCAGCGGCTGAGCTTCTTCCCGGAGGTGTCGGAGCATGAGGCGGTCGCCGAACTGTTTTTACCGGTGAAATAACGCCATCTGCTGACAGCCGGTGGCTCCTGATTGCAAGAAACGGACAGACTTCCGTCCACCATTATCAGACGTGGGGCTTGGCTTCGGGCCGTGAGCAATCATCAAGCCATTCCGGCGCTATCGGCAGAGGGTTCCGGAAAGTTGCGTATCGAGAACACCTTGACCAACTGTTTCGGGCCACAGTTCGCAACGCTCGGCGTTCTATTTTCGCTAGGGAGAGTGTGCGTATCCCGTAGCGGCCCATGTCCACATGTGCTCCAAAGGGAATACGTTCGGACGCTTTGGAGGATTGAATGGAAAGAAGCTGGGGTGGGGTATCCTCGCGACAGGATGGATCGCAGAACTCTTCACGCAGGACTTGATTTCGTCCGGGTTGAAAGTTGCCGCAGTCGGGTCGAGACATCTCGAAAAGGCGAGTGCTTTCGCCGAGCATTTCGGAATACCGAAGGCACACGGGAGCTATGAGGACCTTGTCGCTGACCCTGAGGTCGATATCATCTACATCGCGACGCCGCACCCGCAACACGTCGATGCGGCGCTGCTTGCCCTCGACGCAGGCAAGCACGTCCTTGTCGAGAAACCCTTCACCCTGAATGCGCTGGAGGCCCGGCAGATCGTTGATCGCGCTTACGCGGGAAAACGCGTCGTGCTTGAAGCGATGTGGACACGGTTTCTGCCGCACATGAAGCGTATTCATGAGATCATCGATGCCGGGACGCTGGGGACATTGCGTTCGCTTTCCGCCGAGCATAGGCAGTTCTTGCCGACCGATCCCAAGCACCGCCTGAACGCGCTGGAACTGGGCGGCGGAGCGCTGCTCGACCTTGGCATTTATCCGATTTCCTTCGCCTTCGACATCCTGGGTGCCCCAAGGTCGGTTCAGGCCACGGCCCGCTTCAAGGAAACCGGCGTCGATGCCGAGGTTGCGACGGTCATGGAACACCGTGACGGAGCCATTTCCACAACGGCGTCTGCCCTGGATTGCGCCGGACCCAACACTGCCGTTATCTACGGCTCAAAGGCCCGTATCGAGATCGCTTCCGTCTGGTACTCGCCGACATCGTTCCGCGTCATTGATCACAAAGGCGACGTTCTCGAAGAATTCGCGGAGACGGTTTCAGGTCGAGGCATGCAATTCCAGGCCTTCGAAATGGAACGCCTGATCAGGTCCGGCACGTCTTCGGAAGTGATGGCACCTGAAGACACAGTCGCTATCATGGAAACGCTTGATGCGATCAGGAAGCAAATCGGCCTGGTCTACCCGTCCGAAAACGTCGTCGGATGACAATTTCAAAAGAGGCAATGGCGGCGGACGCGAAAATCGGTCGGCCGTTCATTATCGGTAATTAGAGTTTGTCAGGGAAAAGTGGAAACCGGTTTTCCCGAAAAGACAAACGGAAACAAAAGAATCTAGAGGATGTCTGGTTCAATCTGAACCAGACATCCTCTAAGCGTCGAAGTTTGGCTCCGACGCCCTTTTGCCGAGGGTGGCTAAGTTGCGCAGAATAATCATGCCCGCAGCAGGCCGATTTTGGCGCGTTCATAAATCTGGCGCGTGATGAGTTTCAGGCGCCAGATTTAGCCTTCCGTCTGACCATTTGACCATGGTGAGACAATCGCGCGGAGGTCAGACGCATCGGTTCAACGACAGAACTGATGCCCGGCTGCATGGCTTTCGAGCCGATTCCGGGCTCAAGCCTTACACCACCAGAAAATCGGCATGCGTCATGGTCAGGCCGGTGCCGAGGGTTGCGAAGCGGACTGCCGCGCCTGCGCCGACGCCGTCGGCATCGTAACTCAGCGCGCCTGTCGCCGAATTGTAGATGATCCGATCACTGGCATCGGCCGCCGCAGTTCCAATGTGAAATGCTGATGACACCAGTGCGCCGGCTGCACCGAGCGTGGTGAAGATAGCATTCTCCAACTGGATCGTATCGCCTGGTACGGAGAAGTCGGTGATCCTGTCGACATTGGTCGCAGAATTGAGCGCCGTGTTGAAGACAAAACTGTCCGCGCCGGAACCGCCGGTCAGCGTGTCACTGCCGAGCCCCCCCATCAGCCGGTCGTTGCCTCCCTGGCCCTGCAGTATGTCGTTTCCTCCGCCGCCATCGATCACATTGGCCCCGTTGTTGCCGATAATGGTTTGGGCAAGCGCGTTGCCGGTCAGGTTGAGGGCCTTGGTGACAAGCGCGTCGTCGGTGGCAAACAGCTCGATCGACGCATTGGCTGCCAGTGTATAGCTGACACTGGTCGCAACCCGATCCGAGCCGGCGCCGGCCGCTTCGATAATCACGTCGTGGGCATTGTCGACGAAGTAGATGTCGTCGCCAGCGCCGCCGGCCATCGTATCGGCGCCAAGGCCACCAATCAGCCAGTTTGCGCCGCTGTTGCCGGTGATCTGGTTCGCCAGGTCGTTACCAGCACCGTTGATCGCGGCAGACCCCGTCAGAACGAGCTTTTCAAGATTGGCGCCCAGCGCATAGCTCACGGAGGACTGAACGGTATCTACCTGCCCCACGTTCGCCGACGTTTCCAGAACCATGTCTCCGGCACTGTCGACTATGTACAGGTCGTTGCCGTCGCCACCGGCGAGCGCATCGTTGCCGCCGCCGCCATTGAGCACATTGTTTCCGCTTGTGCCGCTGATGGCGTTGTCCGCGCCGTTACCGAAACCATTGATGTTGCCCGATCCCTCGAGTACCAGATTTTCGACATTCAGACCGAGCGTGAATGTGACTTTCGCCCGCACCGTGTCGGACCCTTTACCGGCAGCTTCGACAACGACGTCATTGATGTTATCGACTATGTAGTAGTCGTTGCCGGCCCCACCTTGAAGGATATCTGCGCCTGCTCCACCATCAAGGACGTCGTCACCGGCTCCGGACTTGATGACATTGGCAATACCGCTGCCGACGAGGTATGGTCCGGTCTGAGCAGTGCCCGTCAACGTCTCGATGTCACCGCGGATGTTGGAAGCCGCGAGGCTGTAATATGCACTGCTCGTGCGGATCTCGTCTTTGCCGGAACCGCCTGTTTCGTCGACAGTGTCGATCGCGTCTACAAGGTAGATGTCATTGCCCGCTCCGCCGCGGAGCGTATCTGCGCCTGCGCCGCCATCGAGCCTGTCGTTCCCCGCACCGCCCCTTATCTGGTTCGACGCGCTATTACCCACGAGCGTCTGGCCGGTTGAGGAAAGTCCGGTCAGGTTTTCGACGGCGCCACGAACATTGGCGTTGACGAGACTGTAAGAAGCAAGCGTCGTGCGAATTTCGTCAACGCCGGAGCCACCCGTCTCGCTGACGATATCCCCGACCTCGGCTACAATGTAGATATCATTGCCGCCGCCGCCGCTCATGGTATCAGCGTTTGCGCCCCCGTCGATCTTGTCAGCGCCCCAACTCCCGGTGATGACATTCGCGGCGGCATTCCCGGTCAGCGATTGCCCTGTCAGCCCGGTACCGGTAAGATTTTCAACGCTTCCCTGAACGTTTGATGAGCCAAGACTGTAGGCTGCAAGTGCAGTTCGGACTTCATCGACGCCATTTCCGCCTGCTTCATCGACGCGGTCTTTTAGGCTGTCTACATAGTAGGTGTCATTGCCCGCATTGCCGCGCATGATGTCGTCGCCGCTACCGCCGACCAGGGTGTCATTGCCGCCGGCGCCGGCCAGTATATCCTGTCCAGCGCCTCCGACGAGACGGTCCGCTGTCGCTCCCCCCTGGAGGGTATCATCGCCAGCCGTACCGACGACAAGCACCAGATCCGAGCCGCCATGCGCATCGACCCAGGAATCGGTCTCGGCAAGCAGATTTTTCCAGGTTTCGGAACTGGCGTCCTTGAGATGGCTCTGGCCCCACCAGAAAACGACCGCGGCGCCTTCGGTCGCCGCAAGCATGTCGTGCATTTCCTGCGCGGTCGGCCCGCGGGACGCAGCGATCAGATCAGGGTCCATTTGCGCGAGGACATCCGGGGAGAACAGGTCCTCCGGAGAAAAACCCTGCAGAACCATTGTATGTAACTTGTCTGGAAGATTTTCCGCCAGCCACATCATATAGTCGCGGACCGCCTGCGCCGGCGAAACAAGCTTGCCATTGCTGTACGGGGTCGAGGCACCGACGGAAGCGCCGACCGGGTAGACATCGAAGCCGACGATGTCAGCCCATTTGGCATGAGCGAGGACGTCGGCGAAATACGCATCGCGACCTTCCTGCGTCTGCATCACCGGGTCTTCTTCGTCGATAGACCGTTGAACCTGGATAACCGGCAAGCTGGCGTCGATCGCCTTTATGTGTTCGTAAAGCCGCTGGGAAACGGCTGGGTCCACGTTGCGGAAGGCTGGTTCGTCCGGCCCATATACGCCATAGAGAAGATCGCGCCCGGCTGCTTTGATAAGGGCACGAAGGGGATCAAGCTCAGCCGATGGGAATGGCTCATTCAGGTCGTATAATAATTCGGCGTTAACGGCGAGTTTGATGCCATGCGCCCGCATAGCTTCGAAAACGCTCGGATCAGCGGTACCAAAGGGAGGGGGCAGAAAATCCGTCTCAAACCCGAGGCTCTGGGACGTCGGATTTTCCTGGTATTGGGTGAACGGAAAATAGACCTTGACGCCTGCAGCTTCGAGCTGGCTGAAAATAAGATCGTAATTACGGGTCGCCCCAAGTTCTAAAGGCACACCTGCCATTCCGACAATCATCAACACTCCAGTCGCCGATCCCATGATTCGGCCAATTCAATCACTGGCTGGCATGTACCCGACGCAGCTTGTGCGAAGCAACCCAGAGGCAACCTGACAATCCGCCCATCCCCAGGCGAATGCTTCGGTGCACGGGCACTCGGAATGACCACCGGCGTCCGGCCGCACGAAGGTACCAAACCAAAACTTTGTCCCGACGCAGCGCCATCAGCTCCGCGAAAGTGTGTCGCGATCTTCCCGATTCGCTTTCCACGCCTTAGCTCTTTGTTTTTGCGTATGTCGTTATCGCAAAACCGCTGCGCACTCCCGCGCAACATACTTTAGTTCGGCCTGAAATGTCGAGATTGCCGCAATCGTGGGTTGCTCAAGTTTCACGGGTATGCTTGCCATTTCGACAATCATCCCGCTGATCGGACCCGTTAAAAAGTAAGCGTCCGGCGAGCAGATTTCTCTGATCGGCCAAATCAGGCGATGTTCTGGCATTAGAACCAGCATTAGTGCTGACATTAATTCCAGATCAAAGAGGTTTCATGGCTCGAATTGAGATCATGTCCGGGACTGAGCGCAGACGGCGTTGGTCGGACGAAGCGAAACTGAGGATATTGGCAGAAGCGGATCAACCTGGTGTTCGCATTGGTGATGTGGCTCGCCGGCATGACATTCATCCTGGCCAAATCCGTTTGTGGCGGCAGTCCTTCAGCTATGTTGGTCGACCAGCGATGTTCCTTCCGGTGGAAATCACCGAGGAAGTGAGCGCTACCCAGGCACCTGATACGCCACCGACGCCAGCGGTCATTGAGATCTCGCTACGAAACGGTCGGGGCTTGAAAGTCCCGATTGATGTTGAGCTGAAGCTGCTTACGTCGCTGGTGGCCTGTCTGGAGGCGGCATGATCGGACCTTCCGGGAATGTGCGGGTCTATCTGGCCTGCGGAGTAACGGACATGCGGCGTGGCATTGATGGTCTATCGGCGCTGGTCGAGACGGCGATTAAGGAGGCACCGGGCTCGAGTGCGATCTTCGGCTTCCGCGGAAAGCGCGCCGATCGGATCAAGCTTCTCTGGTGGGATGGCCAAGGGTTTTGCCTATTTTACAAGGTTCTTGAGCGCGGATACTTTCCATGGCCGACGGCGAAAGAGGGCGTTGCGCACCTGACGCAGGCGCAGCTCTCGATGCTTGTGGAAGGGATTGATTGGCGCCGACCTGCATGACTTCGGCCCCGGCGAGAACGGGCTAAAACGCTTATTTTGCAGGGAAATCCGGGGCAAAATTCTGGCGCTCCAGGGGCAAATCTGCTACGTTTACGGGCATGGGAACAACGCCTCTGCACAGTCAGGACGAGCTATCTGTTTTGCGCGCACTCGTCGCGGAACAGGCGGCGAAACTTGAGAGCCAGGAAGCCGAAGTCATCAAGCGCGACTCCATTATCGGGCTGTTGCGGGCGCAACTGGAATTGCTCCGACACCGGCAGCATGGCGCGTCTTCGGAAAAGATCGACCGGAAGATCGAGCAGTTTGAGCTGATGCTGGAGGAGATCGAGGCCTCTCGTGCCGAGGCTGAACTGCGCTCCGGGAAAACCCCTCTGCCGGAGTTGGACGACACATCCGAGAAGCCGAAGCGCAAGCCATTGCCAGATGGTCTCGCCACCGAAGAACTGGTCTATGCAGCTCCCTGCAATTGCCCGACCTGCGGTGGCACCTCGTTCCTGAAGGCGGCCGACAGGGTGGTCCAGGTGCTGGAGCACGTGCCGGCGTCGGTGAAGATTGTCCGCCATGTCGAAAAGCGCATGATCTGCAGGGAATGCGATACGACAGTGGCTGGCGAGATGCCGACCCTGCCGATCGAGCGCGGCAAACCCGGACCGGGATTGCTCGCCCATATCATGGTCGCCAAGTTCGACGATCACATCCCCCTCTACCGCCTGTCCGAGATGTACGACCGGTTGGGGATAGACATCTCCCGATCCGTGATGGCGGACTGGGTCGGTCGCGTCTCCGTTCTACTGGCTCCTCTCATCTTGCTGATCAGAGCCCATATCGCCGCGCTTGACCGAATACATACGGACGATACCCCCGTCGATGTTCTCGACCCCGGACGGGGCAAGACAAAAACCGGCAGGGTCTGGGTCTATGTCTTCGACGGCAGTGGCTATCGAGCCGCCACTCCCGGTGCCATCGCTTATTACTATAGCCCTGACCGCAAGGGCATGCATCCGGCCGACCACCTCGCAAACTTCAGCGGTGTGATGCATGCCGATGGCTATGGGGGTTACAAGAAGCTCTACGGCAACCAGATCGTCGAGGCCGCCTGCATGGCGCATGTGCGCCGCAAGTTCCATGACGTGATCAAGCTGAAGCCGTCTCCGATCGCTGAGGAAGCGTTGTCGCGGATCGGAGCGCTCTACGATATCGAGAACCGTATCCGCGGCATGTCGGCTGACGAGCGGCGTACCCTGCGCCAACAACATGCCAGCTGGGAGAGTTGAAGGCCTGGATCGAGGCGACGCTTCCGATGCTGCCACAGAAGCAGAAGCTGGCCGAAGCAATGCGATACGCCCTCTCGCGATGGACAGCCTTGAGCGTTTACATCGACGATGGCCGTGTCGAAATCGATAACAACATAGCTGAACGAGCCATGCGTCCACTTGGAATTGGAAGGAAAAATTCTTATGACCATTATCAAGTATTGGGACGCACTTTAAAGCGCCACCCACCACGCAGGCAGCGTATAGCATTGCGTCACGGTCGGGATGGGTCAGAGCGCCAGGAATACTCGACGGTTGCTCAAACTCTTGTCCTGGGATTGGCTACCCAATGGTGACGATGCGTCGGAAGGCTGCCTCGATCTGGCTACGGACATAGGATAAACCCGTCCAAATTTTTGCCCGAGGATTCCTTCTCCGCTCCCGACGCTCTGACCATTCCCGATCGCTGATTATGGGCTAGCTCTCAAGCAGCAGGTGACATTGTTTCGACTTCCGTTTTGCGAGCAACATCCCATAGGAAGCCGACAAGCTCGCGAGCGACCGCGGTGATGGCCACGTTGCTCTTTTTACCTGATCCGACCAATTTGCGGTATCGAGAGCTCAGCCGCACCTGTGCTTTCCAGGCGATGTCATTAATGGCCTGCGGGACGTCCGGGCGTCGCTTATGCATCCAGTTCCCAACCTTGGCCTGAACGCGGTAGGACCAGGCAGCTTCGAAGAGCAAGGCGCGAAGGGCCGAGTTGCCTGTCTTCGTTATCCCGCGTGGTCGAACGGAACCGCCGCTTGAGTGCTCTCCAGGGACCAGTCCAAGGTATGCCATGAGCTTCCGGGGACTGTCGAAGCGAGAAAATATTCCGACCTCGGCGACCAGTGTTGCGGCAATGACCAAGCCTATGCCTTTGAAGGCCTGCAGGTTCATCACTGTACGTGCCAGGGACCATGTTTGAGAAATGACAGCGATCTGATCCTCCAACTCCTTTTTGCGGGCCTCGGCCTGTTCCAGTCGATTTAGATAGCTTTGAAACGCGATCTGCTGTGCATGATGTTGGAAATGTCGGTTGCGTAGCCAGGTTCTATGCCTCGAAGTCCATGACTTGGCTGAATACCGGAGGTCATGCTTTAACAAAAACAGTTGGATCAATGTTCGTGCTTTCCGCGCATCGTGAGACGCGACAGACCGGGCTCGCACTAGGTCACGCATCGCCTCGTGCACGACATCAGGAACCCAAACGAAGGTAAGTTCTCCGGCGCGCAACAGCCTTGCAAGCATCATGGCGTCGCGAGTGTCGTTCTTCTGCCGATTGCCCGGTCGGACAGGGGTATGGCTTGGCGCGACTACCCGGCAAACAAACCCCAACGCCTCAATTTGCCGAAAGACGTTGTATCCACACGGCCCTGCCTCGTAAACAAACTCTACCCGTCCGTGCCTGCTCGAAAGTTTCTTTACAAGTTTGGAGATCGCGTCTGGCTCGTTCGGAATCGCTCCGAATAGACGGACCTCGCCAGAACGGCCAGCGTCTGCAATGGCAACGGAGATCGAGTCTTTGTGGACGTCCAACCCAATATATGCATCGTAGTCAGTCATGACGAATCCATCCTCCCCATCGGCCGAAATGGCACCAGGCTATGCTGCGCTCAACGAATGACATCGCAAGGAGGAATGGTCATAGCATCTGGTTATTCGCAGGCTCGGACAAGGGTGGCGATCGCATCGCCAACATCCTGACCATCATCGAAACGGTCAAATTGCACGGCCATAATCCGGAGGTCTATCTGACAGATGTCCTGATCCGGATCCAGGATCACCCCAAGGACCGACTTGAAGACCTGTTGCCCTGGAATTGGACACCAGCAAAAGCCCGATGCGAGGCCGCCTGATGGCACGCTCGACCCGCGTATACACGATCAAAGCCGTCGCGGACCTCATCGACGAGGATATGGAGCTGCTCGAAGAGATCACGTACAATTCCGACAACATCGACTACGGCGAGATGATCCACATAGAAGACGGGTCCGAAGATGGCATAACCGGATTTACAGATCGCGGCATCGAATGCATAGAGGAACTCCTGCGCGATGCCCGGAGCTGGAAGGGCGGACTACGAAGCTTCCTGGTCGCGGATCATTGTGACCCGGAAACGATCGAACGCATCATGGCTAAAGAACAGGTTCGAATCGAGGCTCAAAACCGTAAGCAGGCATAAAATCTATTCGCCGGACGCTTACGTTAAAAACGGGGGGATTACCGGAGCAGAAACAAAAAAAGCTCCTCGACGGTTATGTCGAGGAGCTTTCTGTAAAACGACTTGCCCGGGCGAATTTGCAAGTCTCAGTGGTTGCGGGGGCAGGATTTGAACCTGCGGCCTTCAGGTTATGAGCCTGACGAGCTACCGGGCTGCTCCACCCCGCGCCAATTTTTTGCCTTTGGCAAAAAGATTGCTGCGACCCTTTGGTCGCTTCTGCCGAGTTTTGGCAAAGCCAAAATCTCGTTTGAGTTCTTTTATCGGCGCTTTTGCTTATTGCAAAAGCTCGATTGACCAACATTTCGTCTGTTTATGCGGTTTAATTTACCGAAGCAAAAAGGCCGCTTGAGGGCGGCCCGTTGTTTCGGCTTGGGCCGGCGTTTGTTGAGAGAAGATATGGTTTTTTGTTGAACATGCAGCTTATCCTCAGCCTTACGGCATCGGGCGCATGTTATCGGTTTATTCTTGCCTTTTGCAGACCTGGCAGCGACCTACTCTCCCGCGTCTTAAGACGAAGTACCATTGGCGCTGGGGCGTTTCACGGCCGTGTTCGGAATGGGAACGGGTGCGGCCACCCCGCAATAACCACCAGGTCGGCAAAGGGCAAGATTTACACCTGCAATGCAGGTGTAAATCTCGCTCTTTGCTTGTCCGATACTCCTTGTCCTGTTCGCTTGGCGCTCACAGGGGACATCGGACGGCCATACGGTCATCTCACGAGGAGGCGACTTTGGGCCAGAGCGATTTTCACACCGCAGATGCGGGTAAAACCGATATTTGAGAAGCTGGTTGAAGCCTGCGTAAACCGCCTGCGGTTTATCGCTTTTGCTTCATTTGTCTTATGTGAACACGTCTTTTTTTGATGGCTTATGGTTCAGTCGGACGAAGACTTCGTCTTCGCCGAGTATCGGACAAACGCTTTGCGTTTGCCGAGTGATGAACACAAGCAATGGGAACGATCAAGCCAATCGAACGATTAGTACCGGTAAGCTTCATGCATTACTGCACTTCCACACCCGGCCTATCAACGTGGTAGTCTTCCACGGTTCTCAAGGGAATACTCGTTTTCAGGTTGGTTTCCCGCTTAGATGCCTTCAGCGGTTATCCATTCCATATATAGCTACCCTGCTATGCGGCTGGCGCCACAACAGGTCCACCAGAGATATGTCCATCCCGGTCCTCTCGTACTAGGGACAGATCCTGTCAATATTCCTACACCCACGGCAGATAGGGACCGAACTGTCTCACGACGTTCTGAACCCAGCTCACGTACCGCTTTAATTGGCGAACAGCCAAACCCTTGGGACCTGCTCCAGCCCCAGGATGCGATGAGCCGACATCGAGGTGCCAAACAACCCCGTCGATATGGACTCTTGGGGGTCATCAGCCTGTTATCCCCGGCGTACCTTTTATCCGTTGAGCGATGGCCCTTCCACACGGGACCACCGGATCACTATGACCGACTTTCGTCTCTGCTCGACTTGTCAGTCTCGCAGTCAGGCGGGCTTATGCCATTGCACTCGACGACCGATTTCCGACCGGTCTGAGCCCACCATCGCGCGCCTCCGTTACTCTTTCGGAGGCGACCGCCCCAGTCAAACTACCCACCATACACTGTCCCGGATCCGGATAACGGACCGCGGTTAGACATCCATGACGATAAGGGTGGTATTTCAAGGATGGCTCCACCTGAACTGGCGTCCAAGCTTCAAAGCCTACCACCTATCCTACACATGCCGACACGAATGCCAGTGTAAAGCTATAGTAAAGGTGCACGGGGTCTTTCCGTCTGACCGCAGGAACCCCGCATCTTCACGGGGAATTCAATTTCACTGAGTCTATGCTGGAGACAGCGGGGAAGTCGTTACGCCATTCGTGCAGGTCGGAACTTACCCGACAAGGAATTTCGCTACCTTAGGACCGTTATAGTTACGGCCGCCGTTTACTGGGGCTTCGATTCAAAGCTTGCACCTCTCCTCTTAACCTTCCAGCACCGGGCAGGCGTCAGGCCCTATACGTCGTTTTGCAACTTCGCAGAGCCCTGTGTTTTTGATAAACAGTCGCTACCCCCTGGTCTGTGCCACCCTGACATACTTGCGTACGACAGGGTCACGCTTCTTCCGAAGTTACGCGTGCAATTTGCCGAGTTCCTTCAGCATAGTTCTCTCAAGCGCCTTGGTATACTCTACCTGACCACCTGTGTCGGTTTCGGGTACGGTCTATACGGTGGAGCTATTTCCTGGAACCGCTTCCCCGCCCGGACAATCCAATAAGTCCGAACAAGTTACGCAATCCGTCACTACCACCAGGCCCACGAATATTAACGTGGTTCCCATCGACTACGCATTTCTGCCTCATCTTAGGGGCCGGCTAACCCTGCTCAGATTAACTTTAAGCAGGAACCCTTGGTCTTTCGGCGAGGGGGTCTCTCACCCCCTTTATCGTTACTCATGTCAACATTCGCACTTCCGATACCTCCAGGACCCCTCACAGGTATCCCTTCACAGGCTTACGGAACGCTCCGCTACCACAGCGTCTTCGTGAGAAGATCGCTATCCTCAGCTTCGGTGCATGGCTTTAGCCCCGTTACATTTTCGGCGCAAAGACCCTTATTTAGACCAGTGAGCTGTTACGCTTTCTTTAAATGATGGCTGCTTCTAAGCCAACATCCTGGTTGTTTTGGGATCCTCACATCCTTTCCCACTTAGCCATGACTTGGGGACCTTAGCTGGAGGTCAGGGTTGTTGCCCTCTTCACGACGGACGTTAGCACCCGCCGTGTGTCTGCCGACTAGTACTCCTCGGTATTCGGAGTTTGGTTAGGATCAGTAAGACGGTGAGTCCCCATAGCCCATCCAGTGCTCTACCCCCGAGGGTATTCGGTCGACGCACTACCTAAATAGTTTTCGCGGAGAACCAGCTATTTCCGAGTTTGATTGGCCTTTCACCCCTAGCCACAAGTCATCCCAATCTATTGCAACAGATGCGGGTTCGGTCCTCCAGTTGGTGTTACCCAACCTTCAACCTGCTCATGGCT